>NZ_FMIR01000010.1 GCF_900095745.1 Microbacterium oxydans | reverse complement strand
GTGGTGAAGGCCGCGAAGGCGGTGCGGCGGGAGGTGGGGTTGTCGTCGGGGGCGTGGTTGCCGGCACGGTGGCCGGCGCTGCGGGAGGCGTTGGTGGACGGGACGATCGGGGTCGCCGGGCTGCTGGCCGCGATCGGGCCGATCGAGCAGGCCGGGGCCCGGATCGGGACGGGCGACCGGTTGCGGGCGGATGCGGAGTTGGCCGCGTACGCGCGGGGATTCGCGGTCGCGGACCCGGATGCGGAACCGGATGCCGATGCGGGCGGGGATGTTGCTCCGGCGGCGACGCCGGAGGATCTGCGGTTGTTGGCGCAGATGATCGTGCAGTATCTCGACCCCGATGGCGCGGAACCCGCGGACGATATCGCGATGCGGGTGCGGGGGCTGACGCTCGGGCGCGCGAAAGACGGGGTCATCCCGATCCGGGGCAGGCTGCTGCCCGAGGTCGCGGGACAGTTGCAGCGCCTGTTCGACGCGTACCTGAATCCCAAAGTCGACGGACCACCCGTCCCCGGAGTGGCGTTCCGGCCGACGGGGGAGACGGAAGCCAAGACACCGGAGGTCGCCGACGACGGTGCGGGGATAGATGACGATGTCCTCCCGTCCGGCGACCCGGGACGGATGGTCGACCCGCGCTCACGGGCGCAGAAGCAGCACGACACCCTCGCCGCGATCCTCGGCATCGCCGCCCGCCACGACGACACCCCACGCCTGGGCGGCGGTGCACCCACCCTGATCGTGTCCATCACCGCAGACGACTACACGTCCGGTCGCGGCTGGGCGCACGTCGAGGGCATCGACACCCCCGTCTCCACCCGTGTCGCCGCGCACACCGCGTGCGCGGGCGGGGTGCAACGGGTGCTGTTCGACCCGCACGGGCGGATCATCGGCATCAGCACCACCGACCGGATCTTCACCGTCCATCAACGCCGCGCGATCACCCTCCGCGACCGCGAATGCCTCATCCCCGGCTGCCATGTCCCCGCGACCTGGTGCGAGATCCACCACGTCACCGAACACGCCCACGGCGGCCCCACCCACACCGACAACGGCGTCGCCCTCTGCTGGCACCACCACCGCACCCTCGACACCAGCGGATGGGAGAACCGGATGCACCACGGCACACCCCACGTCCGCGGACCCGCCTGGTGGGACCCCGCCAGACGCTGGCGCACACCACAACCCGCGACACCACGACCCGCGACACCACGACCCGCGACGCCACGGACGACGGCAGCAAGACCGACGACGCCGCGAACAACGACGCCACGGACGACGGCAGCAAGACCAACGACGTCGCGACCCGCACCCGCGGCCTGCCGCTCGACAGTGCTCAGAGCATGAGTGGCCTCGACCGTCTCGGCGTGAACTGTCGACCTGTGCGACACGATGTGGCATGCTTGCGGGCATTGCGCCGGGCCCCGTTTCTGGGGCCGTACGTGAATCGAGAGGCAGACGCCGGAACACATGTCCAGACCACTCGCGGGACCGCAGGGCCTGCTACGCACGCTCAACGGTCGCGCGATCCTGGAGGCGCTCGCGCGCAGCGGCCCGCAGACCCGCACGGAGCTGATGTCGGCGACGGGTCTCTCCCGCACGGCCGTCACCCAGGTGCTGCGGATGCTGGAAGCGGCGGGAGCCGTCGCTGCCGCGGGGGTCGACCGCGAGACGCGGGGGCCTGCCGCCGGTCGTGTGACCCTGCATCCACGGCTCGGGTTCGCCGCCGCCGTGCACATCGACCACCATGCCGCGCACGTGGTGCTCGTCGACGCCCGCGGAGTCGTGCACGCAGAGGAGCACGCGGTGCTACCGCTGCAGGAGGATCGCGTCGAGCACATCGTCGCCCTCGTCGACCGATGCCGTCTCGCGGTGAAGGCGGCGAAGGGCGCGATCCACCTCGCGGTCGTCGGCATTCCCGGGATCGTCACCGCCGACGGCGGCATCCGCGACGATCTCGGTCCGGACGGCGGTGCTTTCCGGTCCGCGCTGACCGCGTCGCTCGGTTGCCCCGTGCGCATCGAGAACGACGTCAACCTCGCCGCCCTCGCCGAGCTCACGGCGGGCGCGGGCGGCGACCTCGCCAGTTTCGCCCTGCTGCTCCTCGACGACGGGATCGGAGCCGGCATCGTGATCGACGGCGCGCTTCATCGCGGGTTCTCCGGAGTCGCCGGTGAGGTCATGTATCTGCCGCAGACGCCGCTCCCGATCGGGGCACCCATCGTGAGTGACGTCGTCGTCGGAGACCTCGCGCTCGGGGTGGGGCGGGACGCCGATGCCGGGCTGGAGGAGCACCTCGAGGCGGCCGGTCGCGGCGACGAGGCCGCGAGCCGCGTCGTCGCCGAGATCGGCAAGCGCATCGTGCTCGTCGCCGGCAGCGTCGGTCTCGTGCTCGACCCCGAGGCGTTCATCCTCAGCGGCAAAGCCGCCCATCCCGTGCTGGTCGAGGCGATCCAGCGCGTCGCCGACGAGTACGCGCCCCAGCTCCCGCTGCGGTTCCTGGTCTCTTCATTCGGCCCGGAGGCCCCGCTGGTCGGCGCCGTCGACGAAGCGGCATCCGCCCTCCGGAGCATGCTGTTCACCCGCATCCTGACCCCGGCTGCGAAGACCGGCCGCTGAGCACCGCCCCGATCGCCGCCCTCGATCGCCCGTCCCTACCCGACAGGATCCCCGATGACCGCTCCCTCCGACCTCGCCGACCGCCTCGGCCTCGCTCCCGGCGCGCGGGCGATCATCCTCAACGCCGACGACTTCGGCATGTGCCATGCGGCGAACACCGCGATCGTCGATCTGCTCACTGCCGGGCGCATCGACTCGACGACCGTGATGGTGCCGTGCTCGTGGTCGCCCGAAGCGCTGGCCTTCGCGGCGTCCCGCACCGATCTCGACGTGGGCGTGCACCTGGTGCTCACCAGCGAATGGCGACGCTACCGTTGGCGCCCGCTGACCGGCACGGGGACGAGCCTCGTCGATGCCGACGGGTTCTTCCCCGTCGATGTCGCGTCCGTCGAGCGGACCGCGACCGACGACGACGTCGCCGCCGAGCTCGCCGCCCAGCTGCAGGCCGCGCTCGACGCCGGTGTCGATGTGACGCACCTCGACAACCACATGGGCTCGGTCTACGGCCTCGTCACCGGCCATGACTTCCTGCGCCCGGTGTTCGATCTCGCCGCCCGCAACGGCCTCCCGTTCCGACTGCCGCGTCGCATGGACGGGGTGGAGGAGGATGCCGCGCTGCAGGCCAAGCTCGACGACGCGGCGGCCGCCGCCGATGCGATGGGCGTCGTGATCATCGATCGCCTGTGGTCGCACCCCTTCGAGCTCCTCCGCGAGGGCGAGCCCGACGAGGAGACCTACGAGCAGGTGCGTGACGGCTTCATCGCGTTGCTGCGCGCCGTTCCCGCCGGCGTCACCGAGATCTACCTGCATCCGATGATCGACGACGACGAGCTCCGGGCCGCGGTCGACTTCAGCGCGGCGAAGCGCGGTTACGAGCTGCGTCTGCTCACCGACCCCGCCGTGCTGCAGGCCATCGAAGACGAGGCGCTCGTGCGCATCGGCTGGCGCGACCTGCGCGACCTGCAGCGGGCCGGCGACCGATGACCGTTCTGGGCGAACGCCTGCGCGATCGACGGCTGGATGCGGCGCCGACCAGGGCGCAGACGATCGCGTTCGGAGCATCCGGGTTCCCGACCCAGCTCATGGCGCAGACCTTCTCGGCCTTCATCGTCTACTTCTACGTCTCGCACCTCGCCGTGCCGGCCGGATGGGTGGCTGCGGCGATGATCGCCCACGGCATCCTGAACGCGGTGCTGAATCCGGTCGTCGGCACGATCTCCGACCGGATGCGCACCCCTTGGGGTCGGCGCATCCCCTGGATCGGTCTGGGCATCGTGCCGCTCGTGGTCGCCTTCGCGCTGGTGTGGATGCCGCCCGAGCTCCCGGCCGCCGGTCTCATCGTGTGGTTCCTCGTGGTCGTCGCCGTGTACGACATCGCGTTCGTCGTCGTGGTGCTGAACATCTCGGCGCTGTTCCCCGAGATCTTCCGCACGACCGAGGAGCGGGCGCGCGGCAACGTGCCGCGGCAGATCTTCGCGATCCTCGGCATGGTACTGGGCACGGCCGGCGCGCCCGCCCTGTACAGCGCGCTCGGGTGGCCGGGGATGGCCCTGGTGTTGGGCGCCGTGTGCCTCGTGCTGCTCGTGTGGTCGTTCTTCGGCGGGATGATCGAGCGCCGGGTTCCGGAAGCGGCAGCGGAAGCGATGCGGTGGGGTGACCAACTGAAGTACACCTTCCGCAATCGGGCCTTCGTCCCCTACGTGCTCGGGTCGCTGTTCGTGCAGACCTCGATCGCGGTGATCCTCGCCGCGATCCCCTTCTACGTGCGGTACTCGCTCGGGGCTGCCGAGGGGGAGGGCAGTCTGCTGCTCGGCGCGATCTTCGTCACCGCGATCCCGTCGATCGTGCTCTGGAGCGCGGTCGTCCGACGCACCTCGCCGCGCACGGCGGTGCTGTGGAGCGTGACGGTGTTCGGAGTCGCCGTGCTCGGCTACCTGGCGCCGTCGAACGTGCTCGGGGCGGTGCTGGTCGGCGTCGCGGTCGGCGTGGGCGTCGGCGGCCTGCTGCAGCTGCTCGAGGTCATGCTGGCGCAGATCATCGATGAGGATGCCGCGCGCACCGGGCACCGCCGCGAGGGCGCCTACTTCGGCGTCAACGGCTTCGTGGTGCGCGGATCGGTCGTGCTGCAGGCCGTCGTCGCCGCGGTGGTGTTGACGGCATCCGGCTTCGACGCCACGCTCGGCGACGCGCAGCCCGAGAGCGTCGACGGCGGCATCCGTCTGATGCTCGCGGTGATCCCGCTCGTGTTCACTGCCCTCGCGTGGCTGTGCTTCTGGCTCTACCCCATCCGCACCCGCGACATCTGAGGCCATCTCTCATACTCAGCACGGAGGAGGCGCGACGCCCCCCGTGCGACAGAGTCGACCGTCCTGCCCGAGGGCGCAGGGTCGCGCCGATGCGAGCATCGGGGAGGGGCCCCGCTTGCGGGGAGGGGCGCCCCGCTCTGCGAGCAGCGGCGCGACCCGGAGCCCGTCCCCACAAGTCGAAGACTCAGACCGATGCAGCCTGCCGCGCCTCCCACCCCGTGCGCACCATCTCGTCGACCGTGTACCGCATGGTCCAGTCGAGGTCGCGGGCGGCGAGCTCTCCGGTGGCGACGATGCGGTCGGGATCGCCGGGGCGGCGGGGACCGATCTCGGGGGTGAAGTCGATGCCGGTCACGCGGGCGACGGCATCCATGATCTGCTTCACGCTGAGTCCGTCGCCGGAGCCGAGGTTGTACGCCGCCTCGATGGGGCTTCCGTCGGCGAGGCGCTGGGCGGCGGCGACATGGGCGGCGGCGATGTCACCCACGTGCACGTAGTCGCGCACGTTCGTGCCGTCTGCGGTGTCGTAGTCGTCACCGAAGATCTTCGGGGTCTTGCCCGCGAGCAGCGCCTCGAACACGATCGGGAAGAGGTTGTGCGGGCTCACGTCATAGACCGTCGGATCGGCGGAGCCCACCACGTTGAAGTACCGCAGCGAGGTGTGCCGCAGCGGGCGCTCGGAGTCGGCTGTCGCGATCGCCTGGTCGCGCAGCAGCCACTCGCCGATGAGCTTCGACTCCCCGTAGGGACTGGCCGGCTTCTTGGCGGTGTCCTCGACGACGAGCGCGACATCGGGGGTGCCGAACACGGCGGCCGAGGAGGAGAACACGATGTTCGAGACGCCCGCGGCTTCCATCGCCTCGAGGATGATCCGGGTGCCCTCGACGTTCTGCGCGTAGGTGTGCAGCGGGCGCTGCACCGAGACACCGGCGTACTTGTATCCCGCGACGTGGATGACGCCCTGGGCGTCGTGGTCGCGCAGCGTCTTCTCGACGAGCGCGCGGTCGAGGATGCTGCCCTGTACGAACGGCACGCCCTCCGGCACGAACGACGCGACGCCGCTGGAGAGGTCGTCGAGCACGACCGGGGTGAGCCCGGCTTCTGCGAGGGCCCGCACGACGTGGGCTCCGATGTAGCCGGCGCCGCCGGTGACGATCCAGGACATTGCGTTCCTCTCCTGCCGCGGAGTGATCGCGGCTCGATCGATCATTCTCTCAGGCGTCGCGGAGCGGACCTGCGGATGGGGTGACCGTGAACAGGTGCGGTGCGCCGAATCCCGAGGCGGCGAACGCGGCGGTCACGGCATCCGACACGGTGCCGACGGCATCCTGCTCGATCAGCGCGATCGCGGCTCCCCCGAAACCCCCACCGGTCATGCGGGCGCCGAGAGCGCCGGCGGCCAGTGCGGTGTCGACGGCGGTGTCGAGCTCGACGGTCGAGATCTCGAAGTCGTCACGCATTGACACGTGCGATGCCACGAGGAGGTCGCCGATGGCCCTGGCACCCTGCTCCTGCAGCACCTGGACGGTGTCGAGCACGCGCTGGTTCTCGGTGACGATGTGACGCACGCGGCGGAAGGTCACGTCGTCCATCAACTCCTGAGCGCGCGGGAGCTCGGCGATCGACACGTCGCGCAGGGCAGGCACGCCCATGAGCGATGCTCCGAGTTCGCACGATGCCCGGCGTTCGCGATAGCCGCCCGTGGAGTGGGCGTGCTTGACGCGGGTGTCGATCACGAGAATCGCGAGTCCGGCTTCGGCGATGCCGAGCGGCACCGGCCGGGCCTCGAGCGAGCGGCAGTCGAGGAAGATCGCGGTGTCGGGCTGACCGAGCATCGACGCCATCTGGTCCATGATCCCGGTGGGAGCTCCGACGGCCTCGTTCTCGGCACGGCGTCCGACGCGGGCCAGCGCCGTGGCGTCGAGGCCGGTGCCCCAGAGCTCGTTCAGGGCGGATGCCGTCGCCCCCTCGATCGCGGCGGACGAGGAGAGCCCGGCCCCCACCGGCACGTCGGAGGCGATCGCGATGTCGAGGCCGCGGAACGGGCCGTCTTCGGCGGTCGCGTGCCGCAGCGCCCAGGCCACGCCCAGCGGGTACGCGGCCCACTCCGGGACGGCGGGGTGTGTGCCTGGCGCGGTCGGGAAGAGTCCGTCGAGCTCGTCGAGACCGACCTCGACCGGCTCATCCGCGAAGGTCGAGCCGACCAGGACCCGGCCGCGGTCGTCGTCGCGCAGCCCCACCGCGGCGACCGTGCGCTGGGGGATGGCGAACGGCAGCACGAAGCCGTCGTTGTAGTCGGTGTGCTCGCCGATCAGGTTGACGCGTCCGGGTGCCGACCAGAGGCCGTCGGGCTCGCGACCGGTGAGCTCGGCGAACAGGGCGCGGGCGTCGTCGTGGGCGGCGGTCATGCGGATGCTCCGTCGGAGGTCGAGGTCGAGGTCGGGTTCGCGGTCGGGTTCTGCGAGGAGCGTTCGATCGCCTCGCGGAGGCGTGCGGCGCCGACCTCCGGCGGGACCTCGGCCGCCCATGCCCCCATCGCGGCCTCAGACCCGGCGAGGAACTTCAGCTTGTCGGCGGCCCGGCGCGGGCTCGTCAGCTGCAGGTGCAGGCGCACGGTGTCGCGACCGACGTGCACGGGGGCCTGGTGCCAGGCGGCGATGTACGGGGTCGGGGTGTCGTAGAGGGCATCGACGCCGCGGAGCAGGCGCAGGTAGAGCGGGGCGAGCTCGTCGCGCTCGGCCTCGGTCGTCTCGGCGAAGTCGGGCACGTGGCGGTGCGGCATCAGGTGCACCTCGAGGGGCCAGCGGGCGGCGAACGGCACGAAGGCCGTCCAGTGCTCGCCGCGGAACACCACGCGTTCGGAGGCCTGCTCGGACTCGAGGATGTGCTGGAACAGGTCGGGCGCGGTGCGGTCGATCGACTCGAGCAGCCGGGTGGTGCGCGGCGTCACGTAGGGGTAGGCGTAGATCTGGCCGTGCGGGTGCGGCAGGGTGACCCCGATCGCCTCGCCGCGGTTCTCGAACGGGAAGATCTGCTGGATGCCGGGCAGCTTCGAGATCGCGGCGGTGCGGTCGGCCCAGGCCTCGATGACGGTGCGGGCGCGGGTGACGGACTGCGTGCCGAACGAGCCGGAATGGTCGGGACTGAAGCAGACCACCTCGCAGCGCCCGACCGAGGTGCGGGTGCGGCCGAGGCCCAGGGCGGCGAGGTCGTCGAGACCGCGCGGCGCGTTCGATGCCTGCGGCGCGGTGCCGACGGCCTCGGCGAGGGCGGGGCCGAACGCAGGAGAGCGGTTCTCGAACACCGCGACGTCGTAGCGGGACGGCACCTCGGAGGGGTTGCCCGGGGTCTGCGGAGCGAGCGGATCCGCGTGGGCGCTGGGCATCATGACGCGGTTCTGCCGGTTGGCGGCGACCGTGATCCAGTCGCCCGTGAGCACGTCGAGGCGCATCGTGGCGGTGTCGGGGCGCGGGTCGAGCGTGCGGGCATCGACCGCGCGTTCGGCTCCGAGCGCGGTGCCCGGATCGTCGTAGTAGATGAGGTCGCGGCCGTCGGCGAGGGTGATGGCGCGTTTGACGACGCCGGCGCCGAGGGTCTCGGTGCGCAACTCAGGAATATCGTGCGTGTTCACGTAAACATGGTAGCCATAGAGCCGTGATAACGTCAACATTGCGGAGTTGTGCACAGGTGGCGAACGGAGAATGTGCGTGGGAAGTGAACACGACCTGGTCGGGGAATTGGGCTCCGGACGGCCTCGATCGGCGTCCGGTCGCGTGTCGATGGCCATGGTCGCCGCCCGCGCCGGCGTCTCTGGTCAGACCGTGTCGCGTGTTGTCAACGGCAGCCCGCGCGTCGACCCCGGCACCCGCGCCCGCGTCGAGGGAGCGATGGCCGAGCTCGGGTACCGCCCGCACCGTGCGGCCCGCGCCCTGCGCACCGGTCGCTCGCAGACCATCGGCCTCGTCGTCACCACGCTCGCCACGGTCGGCAACTCGCGGATGCTGCAGGCCACGGCCGAAGCGGCGGCGGAACGCGGATACGCCCTGACGCTCGTGACCGCGACCGACGGCGTCGCCGAGGCGTTCGAGCGGCTCGCCGAGCAGGAGGTCGACGGCGCGATCGTGCTCAACGAGGCATCGGCACTCGTCCCGGCGACGCAGCCCCCCGCGGGTTTGCGCCTGGTCGTGGTCGACGCGCCGACCGACGCGGGATTCACCTCCGTGCACAGCGATCACGCCGGCGGAGCGGCACTCGCCACGGCGCGGCTCCTCACCCTCGGGCACGACACCGTGCACCACCTCGCCGGCCCCGAAGATTCCTTCGCGGCCGTCGAGCGCGAGCGGGGATGGCGCGAGACCCTGGACTCCGCCGGCATCCGTCCATCCGCCGTGGTCCGGGGCGACTGGAGCGCCGACTCGGGATATTCGGCGGGGGGAGCCCTCGCTGGGGCATCCGCGGTCTTCTGCGCCAACGACCAGATGGCGCTCGGGCTGATGCGCGCCCTGGCCGAGTCCAGCCGCCGCGTGCCCGAGGATGTCGCGGTCATCGGCTTCGACGACGTGCCCGATGCGGCGAACTACCGCCCGCCGCTCACCACGATCCGGCAGGACTTCGCCGCCCTCGCCCACCGCGCGGTCTCGGCGCTGGTGGATGCGATCGAGGGTGCCCCGCAACCCGAGGGCTCCGCCGTCATCCCGACCGAGCTCGTCGAGCGCGACAGCGCGGGCTGACCTCCGGCGCGAAAGCGCTTCGGTTGCGTTCGACTCTCGTCTCGTGGCATGATCTCGGAAAGCGCTTTCCACTCACGGTCGAGAGGAAGCACCGACAGCTTCCCGCGAAAGAAACGGAACACCATGGCCCAGGCGAACACCCGCGAGATCGGCATCATCATGAACGGCGTCTCCGGACGCATGGGATACCGGCAGCACCTGGTGCGCTCGATCCTCGCGATCCGCGAAGAGGGCGGCATCGAGCTGCCCGACGGTTCCCGCATCACGGTGAAGCCGATTCTCGTCGGTCGCAGCGAGGCCAAGCTCGCCGAGCTCGCCGCGAAACACGGCATCGAAGACTGGACGACCGACCTCGACGCCGCCCTCGCCGACCCCCAGTGGGAGATCTACGCCGACTTCCTGGTGACCAAGGCCCGCGCCACCGCGATCCGCAAGGCCATCGCCGCGGGCAAGGCAATCTACACCGAGAAGCCGACCGCCGAGTCGCTCGAGGAGGCGCTCGAACTCGCCCGCCTCGCGAAGGACGCCGGCGTCAAGACCGGCGTCGTGCACGACAAGCTCTACCTGCCGGGCCTGCAGAAGCTCAAGCGTCTGATCGACTCCGGCTTCTTCGGTCGCATCCTCTCAGTGCGCGGCGAGTTCGGCTACTGGGTGTTCGAGGGCGACTGGCAGCCGGCCCAGCGCCCGAGCTGGAACTACCGCACCGAAGACGGCGGCGGCATCATCACCGACATGTTCCCGCACTGGAACTACGTGCTCGAGAACCTCTTCGGCGAGGTCAAGAGCGTCTACGCGCAGGCGGCCGTGCACATCGCCGACCGCTGGGACGAGAAGGGCGAGCACTACACGGCCACGGCCGAGGACGCGGCCTACGGCATCTTCGAGATCGAGGGCGGCGTGATCGCCGAGATCAACTCCTCGTGGACCGTGCGCGTGAATCGCGACGAGCTCGTCGAGTTCCAGGTCGACGGCACGCACGGCTCGGCCGTCGTCGGGCTGTTCGGCGCGAAGATCCAGCCCCGCAACGCCACCCCCAAGCCGGTGTGGAACCCCGACCTGGAAGACACCCGCGACTACGACGCCGACTGGCAGAACGTGCCGACCAACGAGGTCTTCCTCAATGGGTTCCGTCAGCAGTGGGAGGAGTACCTGGTCTCCTACGTCGAGGGCACCGAGTATCCGTTCGACCTGCTCGCCGGTGCCCGCGGCGTGCAGTTCGCCGAGGCCGGTCTGACCTCGAGTGCCGAGGGTCGCAAGATCGCCCTCTCGCCGCTGACGCTGGGCTGAGACGCGCATGAGCACCCTCCGACTCCTCCGTGCGACCGGTGAGACCGCCGATGTCTCCCTCAACGACTCGGGCGCATACACCCGTCCGACCGTCCCGCTGCAGAGCCGCGTCGCCTATGCCGCCGCGCACGTGGTGCCGAAGGTCCACGCCGACAACACCCCGGGGCAGCCGGCCGACATCGACTGGGACGCCACGCTCGCGTTCCGGCGCAACGTGTACTCGTGGGGACTCGGCGTCGCCGACGCCATGGACACCGCGCAGCGGAACATGGGGCTGGATGCCGCGGCCACCCGGGAGTTGATCTCCCGCAGTGCCGAGGTCGCCCGCGAGGAGGGCGGCTCGGTCGTGGTCGGCGTCAACACCGACCATGTCGCCGAGACGCACATCTCGATCGACCAGGTGATCGCCGCCTACCTCGAGCAGCTGCACTTCACCGAGGAGCAGGGGGCCGGCCCCGTGCTCATGGCCTCCCGCCACCTCGCCCGTGTCGCGACGGGCGCCGACGACTACCGTCGCGTCTACCGTGAGGTGCTGTCGCGCGCGACCGTGCCCGTGGTGCTGCACTGGCTCGGCACGGCCTTCGACCCCGAGCTGGCCGGATACTTCGGCGCCGACGACTGGCAGACGGCATCCGCAGTGCTGCTCGATGTGATCGCGGAGAACCCCGACAAGGTCGCGGGCGTCAAGATGAGCCTGTTGAACGCCGAGTCCGAGATCTCCGTGCGGGAGCGGCTCCCCGAGGGGGTGCGCATGTTCACCGGCGACGACTTCAACTACGTGAGTCTGATCGGTGGCGACACCGTCGGCGACGGCGCGGGGCACTCCGACGCGCTGCTGGGGGCGTTCGCGGCGATCACCCCGGTGGCGTCAGCGGCGATCCAGGCGCTGGATGCCGGAGACCCGGAGGCGTACCTGCGCATCCTCGGTCCGACCGAGGAACTCAGCCGACAGGTCTTCGCGGCACCGACCTTCTATTACAAGACCGGTGTCGCCTTCCTGGCCTGGCTCAACGGCCACCAGCCCGCGTTCCAGATGGTGGGAGGCCTGCACTCCGCGCGCAGCCTGCCGCATCTGAGCCGCATCGTCGAGCTCGCCAACGCCTCGCTCGCGCTCGAGCAGCCCGACCTCGCCCGCGAACGCTGGCACGGGATGCTGCGCCTGAACGGGGCGGACGCGTGAGCGCCGTGGATCCGCGCCTGTCGATCAACCAGGCCACCGTCAAATACGCCGACCTGGCCACGGCCCTGCGGGTCACCGCCGACGCCGGCATCCAGGCGATCGGACTGTGGCGCGAGCCCGTCAACGAGGTCGGCCTCGACGTCGCGGCACGGATGCTGTCCGACTCGGGGCTGCGCTTCACGACCCACTGCCGCGGCGGCTTCTTCACGCTGCCCGCCGGGGCCGAGCGGGAGGCCGCCCTCGACGACAACCGTCGGGCCATCGAGGAGACCGCGACCCTGGCCGCCGCCGGTGCCGAGGGCTCGACCGCGGTGCTCGTGCTCGTCGCGGGTGGCCTGCCTGAGGGGTCGCGCGACCTGATCGGGGCGCGCGAGCGCGTCCGCGATGCGATCGGCGTTCTCGCTCCCGAGGCGAAGGCCGCGGGGGTCACGCTCGCGATCGAGCCGCTGCATCCGATGTACGCCTCCGATCGTGCCGTCGTCTCGACGCTCGGTCAGGCGCTCGACATCGCCGCCGACTTCGAGCCCGCCGTGGTCGGTGCCGCGGTCGACACGTTCCACATCTGGTGGGATCCGCAGGTGCTCGAGCAGATCGCCCGTGCGGGTCGCGAAGGCCGCATCGCCACCTACCAGGTGTGCGACTGGAAGACTCCCCTCCCCGCCGACGTGCTGCTCTCGCGGCACTACACGGGCGACGGGGTGATCGACTTCGGTTCGCTCACCCGAGCTGTCATCGCGACCGGGTACGACCGCGACATCGAGGTCGAGATCTTCAACGCCGACATCTGGGCGGATGCCCCCGAGAACGTCGTGCGCCGCACCGCCGAGACCTTCGCCGCGGCCGTCTCCCCGCACCTCGGATGACGCGCGCCGGTCGCCGCTCGGGACTGAGAGGATGACGCCATGACCCGCACCCGCCCCGGACTGTGCTCGGTGACGTTCCGCGAGCTCGCGCCCGAGCGGATCGTCGAGCTCGCAGCGGATGCCGGGCTCGAGGCGATCGAGTGGGGCGGCGACGTGCACGTGCCGTCGGGAGACATCGTCCGAGCCGGGGAGGTCGCCCGCCTCACTGCCGACGCGGGCCTCGCGGTCGCGTCGTATGGGTCGTACTTCCGTGCCGGAGCGGACGAGCCCCTGACGCCGGTGCTCGACAGCGCCGAGGCGCTCGGCGCCGACCGGGTGCGCATCTGGGCGGGCAGGATCGGCTCGGATGCCGCGACCGCCGGCGACTGGAGCGCGGTGGTCGACCGGGTGCAGGCCGCGACAGCGGAGGCGGCAGGCCGCGGCATCACGCTCGCCCTCGAGTTCCATTCCCGCACGCTCGCCGACACGGCGCCGACCACACTGCGGCTGCTCGACGAGGTCGGAAGCCCCGCGCTCTCGACGTACTGGCAGCCGACGGTCGGAGCCTCGGTCGACACCGTGCTGGAGGAGTACCTCGCGCTCGCCGCGCACACGAGCGCGGCGCATGTCTTCTCCTGGTGGCCGCAGGACGAGCGGCTGCCGCTGCGGGCGCGGGATGCGCTGTGGACGCGGTTCTTCGCGGCGGCGACGTCGGCCGCAGCGCCCCCACGGGATGCGCTTCTCGAGTTCATACCCGGCGACGATCCGGCCCTGCTCGCACGCGAAGCGGCAGCGCTGCGCGACTATCTCGAGAGGCCCGAGTGACGAAGAGTCGGGAAGTAGGCTCGGAGACATGACCAACCCCGCATCGCCCGCGGAGCGGCCGGCGTCGGAGCGCGCCTCGCGTCATCCCCGCGGCCCCGCGCCCACGCTGCACGATGTGGCGCGGGAAGCCGGTGTCTCCCTGGCGACGGCCTCGCGCGCGCTCAACGGCTCGGAGCGCAAGGTGGCCGAGTCGTTCCGCGAACGCGTCGAAGCCGCGGCCGCGAAGCTCGGCTACACGGCCAACGTCTCCGCCCAGGCGATCGCCCGGGGAACGTCCCCCGTCATCGCCCTGCTCGTCGCCGACATCGCCGACCCCTACTTCGGTCTGATCGCGTCCGGCGTCGCGCGTGGTGCCGATGAGCACGGGCTGGTCGTGACGATCGCGATCACCGAACGCGACCAGGCGCGGGAGGCGCGGATCGTGCGTGCCCTGCGCGGTCAGCGGCCGCGCGGGCTGATCCTCGCGGCTTCTCGCACGCAGGAGCCGATGGAGGTCGACACCGCGCACGAGCTCGCCGAGTTCGCCCGCCTGGGCGGCACGGTCGTCGCCTTCGGGCCGGACGGCGATGCCGACCGCCGCATCGAGATCGACAACCGTTCCGGTGCCGAGACGCTGGCGCGGCGAATGGCTGAGCTCGGTTACCGCTCGGCGATCATCCTGGGCGCCGCCGAGGGCGTGCGTACCTCCGACGATCGCCTGGCCGGCTTCCGCGCCGGGTTCGAGGCCTCCGGAGGCGTGGTGGAGAGCGTGCGGCGGGGCGACTTCCGACGTGAATCGGGGAGTGCGGGCATGGCAGCCGCGCTCGCCGACGGGGTGCCGGCGGGAACCCTCGTCTTCGCGATCAGCGACGTCGTCGCGATCGGCGCGATGTCGGCCATCCGCGATGCCGGTCGTGAGATCGGTGCGGACATCGCGGTCTGCGGCTTCGACGACGTGCCGGCCGCGAGCGATGTGTCACCGGCTCTGACGACCGTCCGCGTGCCGCTGACCGAGGTGGGCTACCAGGCGTTCCGTGCGACGGTCGACGCCGACTGGGAACAGTCGCCGCTCCCTGTCGAGGTCGTCGTGCGGGCGAGCACTCCCGCGATCACCCGATGACCCGCGTGGTGCTGGCGCCCGACAGCTTCAAGGGCACGATCACGGCGGCCGATGCCGCGGCCGCGCTCGCCGAGGGCTGGGCCGCGGTGGATCCCGCCGCCGAGTTCGTGCATCGGCCGATGGCAGACGGCGGGGAGGGCACGGTCGCCGCATTCGAGGCCGCGGTCCCTGGCGCGGTCCGGATGCCGGTCGTCGTCGACGGTCCTTCCGGAACGCGCGTCGACACTTCGTGGCTGCTGCTGCCGCCGAGCGAGGATGCGCCCGCGGGAACCGCGGTGGTCGACCTCGGCTTGACCTCCGGAATCGAGCTCCTCGACGAGCTGCGGCCCTGGGATGCCGACACGAGGGGTCTCGGCCAGGCCATGGCCGCAGCCCTCGACCACGGCGTCTCGTGTCTCGTGGTCGGCATCGGGTCGAGCGCCTCGACCGACGGCGGCACCGGGATGCTCACCGCGCTGGGTGCGCGGTTCCTCGACGCGTCCGGCGTGCCCGTGGCCCGCGGTGCCCGAGGGCTCGCCGAGATCGCCGCGGTCGACCTGACGGGGTTGCGAGCGGCGCCCGAGGTGCGCGTGCTGACCGACGTCACCAACCCGCTCACCGGCCCACGGGGTGCGGCCGCGGTGTTCGGCCCGCAGAAGGGGCTGCGCGCGATGGCGGACATCGCGCTCGTCGACGACGGTCTGCGCCGCCTCGCCGAGCTGCTGGGCATCGACCCGGCGGGGGAGGGCAACGGCGCGGCGGGCGGCACCGGTGCCGCGCTCGTCGTGTGGGGCGGCGTGCTCGCTCCCGGCGCCGCCGAGGTGGCCGAGCTCATCGGCCTCGCCGACGCGATCGCCGACGCCGACATCGTCATCACCGGTGAGGGCTCCTACGACGGACAGTCCGGCGACGGCAAGGTGCCCTCGTTCCTCGCCGGCCTCGCCGCTGCGGCGGGCACCCGCGCGTTACTCGCCGCCGGACGCATCACCGCGGATGCCGACACCGCGCTGTTCACGGTATCCGTGTCTCTCACCGATCTTGCCGGATCCTCCGACGCAGCTCTCGCCGACCCCGCGCACTGGCTGCGGGAGGCCGGCGCCGTGCTGGCCCGCGCCGCGGCGTCCTGACTCAGGCCCTGCAGGCGGGCCTGAGGCCTCGGATGCGGCCGTGACACGGCGTTGTCTCCGTCGGAAATTGTTCATCCGACGTAGGGTTCGCCCTCTGCTACGATCAGCGCAGAATACCGGTTGTTCGATCGAATGGACTGAGCCGGCTTCGCTCGATCTAGGGGAGATTGTCCGTGAGTCCTGTCCGTTCGCGCCGTCGCGCTGCGCTGTCCGAATCCCACCGGGGGCTGGGGTCCCGCATGCTCCGCACCGGCGGAGTCCTGCTCACCGCACTCGCGCTGATCGCCTCCTCCGCAGTGCCCGCCGTCGCCGGCGAGATCGCACCCGCGACCCCGACGATCGTCACCGCAGCGGCACCGGATCTGGTCAGCGACGACCCCGCCGTGGTCTCCGCGGCCCACGGAGCGCAGATCAGCACCGAACTCGGTGACGTCTCATCCCGCGATGCTTCTTCCGACGATGCTTCTTCCGACGACGCCTCTTCCGACGCCGTACCGCCGACCCAGGATGCCCCGTCGACGCAGTCGCGCATCGCCGGTGCGGCAGCGACCGAGGCGGGCCCGCCGGAATCGAGCTACGGCGAGGTGGTGAGGGTCACCGTCTCCGGACGCTTCGTGACCCCCGCCGGAGCAGCCGTCAGGGGAGTGAACCTCCGCGCGGAGGCCATCTACGGCGATGGTCCCGGCCTGTTGGCTCAGGTCACCACCGGCGCAGACGGCACCTTCACGATGCACGTCGACACGGCGCGTCCGTTCTATCTCCTGGTGACCCCGGGGGCGGGCTATGTCGCCGGAACGCTCGGCACGGACCGCAAGATCCTTCCCGGCAACTGGGCGGAGGATCAGTGGGTCCTCGAGCCGGTCGCGGCCGTCTCGACGCTGGGCGATGTCGCGCTCGTCGCGGGACAGCAGGTGTCGGGAACCGTGGCGGTCACGGGCCCCCTGTCGCTCACCGAGGCGCGGCTCCAGCTGTCGGCGGACGGCATGCAGTTCGATCTGCCCCTCTCGATCCAGACGGGCTCGACGCCCTGGTCGGTGACCGTCCCCAAGGGTACGTATCGCGCATCGGTGAGCGCGTACGGCCTGGGTATCGACGCGTACCACGGAGGAACCTCGTACGAAACGGCGAAGCTGATCGTCGTGAACGGTGCGGTGGCGAACATCGGGATCGGCGTGACGGTGAGCTCCCGGACCATCTCGGGCACGGTCCGCGATCTCAAGGGGAACCCCGTCGAAGGCGCCGGTGTCACGCTGAACCCTCGCCCGTGGGTGGCGGGGAGCCTCTCCCGGTCCGCGTCCACTGCGGCCAACGGCACGTACACCCTCATCAACGTCGTTCCCGGTACCTATGACCTGAGCTTCTCCAGTTCCGGACCGCCCACGTACTGGCCCGGCGTCGGCAGCTGGGAGGATGCCGGGACCATCACCGTCACGGCGGCCTCCGGTTCGCTGACCGGCCGCGACGCCACGGTGACGGCCGGTGTGCGCATCTCCGGCACGTCGACCGACCCCGACGGGACGCCTCGAGAAGGCGACACGGTCTGGTTCCGTCTGGCGGGCAACGACGTCGGGTCCACCGTGACCGCTGCCGACGGCTCGTACTCGTCCTACCCGCTGGCGGCGGGGGAGTACACCGTCGGTCTGAGCCAGGCGGGCTCCACGGGAGCGCCGCAGCAGTGGTACGACGGCAAGAGGAGCGCGGCCGAGGCGGATCTCGTGCGTGCGACGACGGATGGCACGGTCTACGACGGCATCGACTTCGTCGCGGTGAAGGGCGGCTCGATCGCCGGCACCGTCTCCTTCGCGGGCGGTGCCGCGGTGAAGGGCGCCACGATCTCCGTGTTCGCGGCGCACAACACCTTCCAGCCGGTCGCCACGGCGACCACGGATGCGCAGGGCCGATACACGGTCAAGGGTCTGAACCGCGAGAACTACGTCGTCAAGGTCACCTCCGGCACGAGCGGCGTGGTCGATGTCTGGTACGGAGCCACCGCGAACGATCCGGCTGCCACGGTGATCGAGCTCGGCCTCGACGCGACGTTCCGCGCCGACGTCACCGCCGTCCTCGGCGGCACGATCAGCGGAAGCCTCACGCCGAGCATCGCAGGTCAGTCGTACTGGGTCTCGTTGAGCAAGCAGGACGGCTCCGATCAGCGCTCCATCGCGGTGCCGACCACCGACGGCTCGGCCGTGAAGTGGGAGGTCTCCGGACTGACGGGCACGTGGATCGTCTCGGTCAACGGCGTCTACTGGAACGGCTCCGAGTCTCCCGATGGTGTCACGCCGATCACGGTCCTGCCCGGAAAGGTCTTCGGCGGCGTCGACTTCGATCTGCGCAAGAACCTGAACGTCACGGGGGCGTTGCGGACGACCGACGGATCGCAGATCGCGCGCGTCGACGTGACGATCGAGCGCCAGGACGGCGAGTGGTGGAACTACGTGGACTCGTCGTACCCGACCGGTGCGCAGTTCGGGTTCTCCGTGGAACCGGGCGTCTACCGTGTGCGCACCTCCGGATTCTCCCCGAACGGCGACGCGCTGCGCGAGACGACGACGCCGTTCACCGTCGTCGCCGGCAAGCCGACCGTGCTCGACATCGCGACGCAGCGGGGCTGGGCGGTCAGCGGACGCCTGACCGATGCGGCGACGGGTGAGCCGGTGTCCGGGGCATCCGTGCGGGCGCAGTCGCTCGTCACCTACTCGACCGCCTACGGCATGACCCAGTCCGACGGGACCTACCGCGTCGTGGTCGGGGCCCCCGGCGCCTGGGACGTCGTCGCGGCGGAGGGTTCTGCCACCTACTCGGCCGCGACACGACGCGTCACCGTCGCCGGCACGGATCTCAAGGACATCACGTTCGCGCTCGCCAAGGGGCAGCGCGTGAGCGGCCGGGCGACCGGCGAGAACACGACGAATCCGCTGCCCGGCATCCAGGTCGATGTCTGGAACGCCGCGGGGGAGATCGTCGCCTCGGCGACCACCTCCGGCGATGGCACCTATCGCACTCCCGCCCTGGCCGACGGCACCTACACCGTGCGCTTCGTGAACTGGAACGGACTGTACGTCGAGGAGTGGTGGAAGGATGCCACGACCTCGGGAACCGCGACGAAGATCAGCGTCGCGGGCAAGCCGGTCACGGCCGTCGACGCCTCCATGCGTCTCGGCGGCGTCATCATCGGGTCGGTGCTCGACGCCGACGGCAACCCGCTCGCCGGGGCCACGGTCGGCCTCGCGTCGATGCCGGACACGGGGATCGGGGCGTTCTTCGCACCGCTGACTCAGATGTTTGGTGCCACGCCAGGGGGAACGATCCTCGACGTCGAGACCACAACGGATGAGCATGGCACCTACACCCTGCCTCCGGTTGAGGCGGGATCGTACGGGTTGTACGTGTACTCGCCGACGACGGGCACGACGTGGTTCGACGGCAAGAAGACGTTGCGCGAGGCGGATGCCGTGGAGGTGTCCGCCGGAGGGACTGTGAGCGTCTCGCCGCAGCTGCGTGCGCTCGCCTCGGGGGAGGAGCCGCGCACGCCCGAGCAGTCCATCAGCGATGAGTTCACGATTCAGCGACAGCCCGCCGACGTGACCGTGACCGACGGTGAGACGGCGACCTTCCGTGCCGCCGCATCGGGCGCGACGGCCCCGACGATCCGGTGGGAGAAGCGCAAGCAGGGAGCCGCGACGTTCACGACGATCGCGGGTGCGACCGACACGACGCTCGCGCTGACCGGAACGCTGGCCGACTCCGGCACAGCGGTGCGCGCCGTCTTCACGTCTGGAGGATCGACGAAGACGACGGACATCGCGACGCTGACCGTGAAGGCGAAGCCGTCGGTGCCGAAGGCTCCGACGGTGCCCGTCGTGTCGAAGCTGCAGGACACGGCCGCACAGCTCGACTGGACGGCGCCCGCCTCGGGAGGATCTCCGATCACCGGGTACTCGGTGCGGATCTACACCGGGGGAGCGCTCGTCCGAGAGATCGCCGTCACCGGTGCGTCCTTCTCGCTCACCGGGCTCACCGCGCAGACGACCTATGCGGCGTCTGTGACCGCGGTGAACGCGGTCGGCAGCGGTGTGGAATCGCCGCGGGTCTCGTTCACCACGCTCAAGCCCCTGACGGTGCCGACCGCTCCGACCGCGGTGTCGGCCGTTCCCGGCGACGGGCAGGCCGTGGTGTCGTGGAAGGCGCCGACCTCGAACGGCGGGTCTGCGATCACGGGTTACACCGTGACGGCGTCGCCGGGCGGTGCCAAGGTGACGACGACGGGTGCGACGACCGGGACGGTCACCGGACTCACGAACGGCACCGCGTACAAGTTCATCGTCACGGCGACGAACGCCGTCGGGACGTCCGTGGCATCGGCCGTCTCGGACGCGGTCACCCCTGTGGCCGCACCGAAGGCTCCCGGCGCCCCGACCGCGGTGTCGGCGGTGGCCGGCAACGGGCAGGCGACGGTGTCGTGGAAGGCCCCGACCTCGAACGGCGGGTCTGCGATCACGGGTTACACCGTGACGGCGTCGCCGGGCGGTGCCAAGGTGACGACGACGGGTGCGACGACCGCGACGGTCACCGGGCTCACGAACGGAACGGCCTACACGTTCACGGTCACGGCGAAGAATGCGATCGGCACGTCTGTCGCGTCTGCCGCCTCCGCGGCCGTGACGCCGACGACCGCCCCGACCGCTCCGGTGGCCCCGACCGCGGTGTCGGCGGTGGCCGGCAACGCCCAGGCGACGGTGTCGTGGACGGCGTCGGGGTCGAACGGCGGGTCCGCGATCACGGGCTACACGGTGACGGCGCAGCCCGGCGGCAAGACCGCCACGACCACGGGTGCCACGACGGCCACGGTCACGGGCCTCGCGAACGGGACGGCATACACGTTCACGGTGAAGGCGACGAACGCGGTCGGCTCCTCTGCGGCCTCTGCCGCATCCGCCGCCGTCACGCCGAAGGCTGCCGTCGCCGCGGTTTCCCGTCAGTCGGGTCCTGGTCGGTATGAGACGGCGGTGGCGGTGTCGGTGGCGTCGTTCCCGACGGCAGGTGTGCCGGTGGTGTATCTCGCGAACGGGCGGGACTTCCCGGATGCGTTGGCGGGCGCAGCGGCGGCGGGGCACTTCGGTGGTCCGGTGCTGTTGACGGAGCCGGGCGCGTTGCCACCCGTCGTGGCCGCGGAGCTGGCGCGTCTGAAGCCGCAGAAGATCGTGATCCTCGGTGGCACGGGTGTGGTGTCCGAGGCGGTCAAGAAGCAGGCGGGTGCCTACACGACAGGCGGCGTGACTCGGCAGTCGGGTCCGGGGCGGTATGAGACGGCGGTGGCGGTCTCGGTGGCGTCGTTCCCGACGGCCGGTGTGCCGGTGGTGTATCTCGCGAACGGGCGAGGCTTCCCGGATGCGTTGGCCGGTGCGGCGGCGGCGGGACACTTCGGTGGTCCGGTGCTGTTGACGGAGCCGGGCGCGTTGCCGCCGGTGGTGGCGGCGGAGCTGGCGCGTCTGAAGCCGCAGCGGATCGTGATCCTCGGTGGCACTGGTGTGGTGACCGAGGCGGTCAAGAAGCAGGCGGGTGCGTACACGACGGGCGGTGTTTCCCGTCAGTCGGGTCCTGGTCGGTATGAGACGGCGGTAGCGGTCTCGGTGGCGTCATTCCCGACAGCTGGCGTGCCGGTGGTGTATCTCGCGAACGGGCGGGACTTCCCGGATGCGTTGGCCGGTGCGGCCGCGGCGGGGCACTTCGGTGGTCCGGTGCTCCTGACGGAGCCGGGGGCGCTGCCGCCGGTGGTCGCTCAGGAGCTGGCGCGTCTGAAGCCCCAGAAGATCGTCATCCTCGGTGGCACGGGTGTGGTGACCGAGGCGGTCAAGAAGCAGGCCGAGACCTACGTCAAGCGCTGACGACAGAGGGTCGAGGGAGCGACCCGGTCGCTCCCTCGACCCTCTGCGGCGCAGAAGCGCTCGGGTCAGCCCTCGAGCGCAGCCGACACCACGGCGCGCGCCTCGGCCTGCACCTCGGCGAGGTGCTCCGGGCCGCGCAGACTCTCGGCGTACAACTTGTAGACGTCTTCGGTGCCCGACGGCCGGGCGGCGAACCAGGCGTGCTCGGTCTGCACCTTGAGGCCACCGATCGCCGCGCCGTTGCCCGGTGCGTGCGAGAGCTTCGCCGAGATGTCTTCGCCGGCCAGAGTCGTCGCCGTCACGGCCTCGGGAGCGAGCTTCGCGAGCGTCGCCTTCTGCTCGGGCGTCGCGGGAGCATCGACGCGCTGATAGGCGGATGCGCCGAAGGCAGCCTCCAGCTCGCGGTAGCGCTCCGACGGCGTCTTGCCGGTGACGGCGATGATCTCGGCGGCCAACAGGCACAGCAGGATGCCGTCCTTGTCGGTCGACCAGACCGAGCCGTCTCGGCGGAGGAAGGATGCTCCGGCAGACTCCTCGCCGCCGAACGCGACCGAGCCGTCGAGCAGGCCGGGCACGAACCACTTGAACCCGACGGGCACCTCCAGCAGGCGCCGGCCGAGCGACTCGGCGACGCGGTCGATGATCATCGACGACACGAGCGTCTTGCCGATCGCGGCATCCCGCGGCCAGTCCTGCCGGTGCGAGAAGAGGTAGTCGATCGCGACGGCCAGGTAGTGGTTCGGGTTCATCAGCCCGGCATCCGGGGTGACGATGCCGTGCCGGTCGGCGTCGGCGTCATTCCCGGTGAGGACGTCGTAGGAACCCTTCTTCGCGACCAACGAGGCCATCGCCGAGGGCGACGACGGGTCCATCCGGATCTTCTCGTCCCAGTCCAGGGTCATGAAGCGCCAGGTCGGGTCGACCTCGGGATTCACGACGGTGAGGTCGAGATCGTGCATCTCGGCGATCAGCGACCAGTACTCGACGGATGCTCCGCCCAGGGGGTCGGCGCCGATGCTGACCCCGGCGGTGCGGATCGCATCGATGTCGATGATCGAGGGCAGGTCACGCACGTAGGCGTCGCGGAAGTCGTAGCCGTTGAGCGCATCCCAGTCGACGTCGGCGAACCGCACCGACTTGACGCCCTCGAGCCCCGCGGCGATCAGCGCGTTCGCCCGGTCGGCGATCCAGCCGGTGGCATCGGTGTCGGCGGGTCCGCCGTGCGGCGGGTTGTACTTGAAGCCGCCGTCACGCGGAGGGTTGTGCGACGGGGTCACGACGATGCCGTCGGCGCGGCCCGGGTCGTCCGCCGCGCGTCCGCGGTTGTAGGTGAGGATCGCGTGGCTGAGCGCCGGCGTCGGCACCCACGAGTCGCGGGAGTCGACGCGCACATCCACACCGTTGGCGAGCAGCACCTCGATCGCGCTGCGCTCGGCGGGCAGCGAGAGTGCATGCGTGTCGCGGCCGAGGAACAGCGGACCGGCGATGCCCTGGGCCGCCCGGTAGTCCACGATCGCCTGAGTCGTGGCGAGGATGTGGTTCTCGTTGAAGCTGTTCGACAGCGACGAACCGCGGTGGCCGCTCGTGCCGAACACGACCCTCTCGGCGGCGACTTCTGGGTTCGGCGTGCGGTCGTAGTACGCGGCGATCAGCTCGTCGACATCGATCAGGTCACTTTCCTCCGCGGGGAGGCCGGCACGGCTGGTCATCTCTTCAGTCTGCCCCCTGATCGCCCGGTTCGCATCCGCGAAGTCATCCGCATATCGCTCTCCCGGCAGAGGGATAAGGTGAAACCCGTGACTGAACGCCGTACCTACAGCTATCTGGGCCCTGCCGGAACCTTCACGGAGGCGGCGCTGGAGCAGGTGGCCGAGGCCCGCGGTCAGCAGTGGCGCTCCGTGCACAACGTCGGTGAAGCTCTGGCCGACGTGCTCGAGGGCCGCAGCGACGCCGCGATGATCGCGATCGAGAACTCGATCGAGGGCGGCGTCTCCACCACGCAAGATGCCCTCGCGACGCTCCCCGGCCTGCGCATCGTCGGCGAATACCTGGTGCGGGTCAACTTCGTGCTGGTCGCGCCGCGGGGGACGACGCTCGACCAGGTCGAGGTGATCGCGGCGCATCCGGTCGCCTATGCCCAGTGCCACGGTTGGCTCGGCGCACACCTCCCCTCGCACTCGCACGTGCCCGCATCGAGCAACGTCGCATCCGCGATCGGCGTCCTCGACGGCACGCTGCCCGCGCAGGCAGCCATCGCGGCACCGGGCATCGTGAACCACTACGACGTCGACGTGCTCGCAGAGGGCATCGGCGACAACGCCCAGGCCGTGACCCGCTTCGTGCTCGTCACCCGCACGACCCGTTCACCCGAGCCGACCGGGGCGGACAAGACCTCACTGATCGTCGAGCTCCCGCACGACCACCCCGGCTCGCTCCTCGAGATGCTCGAGCAGTTCTCGACCCGCGGCATAAACCTGTCGCTCATCGAATCGCGGCCGATCGGCGACGAACTCGGCCGCTACCGGTTCGTCATCGACGCCGACGGGCACATCGAGCACGAGCGCATGGCCGATGCGCTGCTCGGCATCCGGCGGTTCAGCCCTCGCGTGGTGTTTCTCGGTTCGTACCCGCGCGCCGACCGGCAGATCGTGCACTACCCCGAGCGCTACTCCGACGACATCTTCATCGAGGCGCGCGACTGGCTGCGCGGAATCCTCTCCGGCGAGCCCGACGTCTGACGCCACCCGCCCGACCGCCCAGCACGGTCAGGCGGATGCCGTGGTTCAGTGCTCCTGGAAACGCGGCCAGTCGCTGCCCGGAGCCATATGGGAATGCAGGGCACCCTTGGCCGACGCGAGGTTCGGGTACGTCCCGGTCACCTCGTCGGAGCCGACCATCGTCACCGTGTAGCCGTCGTCATCGTGGCGGATGCTGCCGACGACGCCGTTGCGGCCATAGGCGACCCAGAGGGCGAGAGTCTTGGTGGTGCTCATCATCGAACTCCTTCTGCTGCTGCCGACAGTGCGATCGCCGAAGGGGCTGCGCCCCTGTCGACGGCACTGTTCGTGACGCTACGCCTGAACCGGCGGGAAAACCAGGGCTTGACAGGTGATCAGCGTGCTGCGGCGATGAGCTCGAGTGTCTGTGCGCGACCGGTCGGTGCGTCGTTCGGCTCGGCGTCGTAGGCGCCGGCGACCGGAGACAGCATGACCTCGTCGACGCCGTATCGTTCGGCGAAGGCGCCGATCTCCGCGGCCACACTCTCGCCCGTACCCACGAACCAGCGCGAGCGGGCGGCCTGCACGACCTCGTCGGTCGCGGCGTCGGTCTCGGCGGCGGCCGCCTGCTCGACGGTCTCGAGCGCGGCGAGCGGCTGATTCAGGCGCAGTCGCGCCATCATGCGCAGCTGCGGGAGGGCGCGTGCCTCCGCCTCCTCCTGCGTGGGTGCGGCGACCGCGTTCACCGTGAGGAAGGTGCGCGGCTCCGGGTGCTCCTCGCTCGGACGGTAGCCGGTGCGGTACAGGTCGAGCGCGCGCTCGAGGCCCTGACCCGAGAAGTGGTTCGCGAAGACGTAGGGCAGGCCGTGCGAGGCGGCCAGCTGCGCCGAGTAGTCGCTCGAACCGAGCAGCCACACCTCGGGGGTGCCGGTCGCGGCGGGTGTCGCGCGCACGGTGTACTCGCCGCCCGAGGTGAAACGCAGCGCGGCACCGTCGGCGGAGAGGAGGGCTGCGATGTCCTGCACGTGGCGGGGGAACTGCTCGACGTCGCTCGTGGTGCCCGAGCCGCGCAGCAGCTGGGTGATGACGGGGTCACTGCCGGGGGCGCGGCCGAGACCCAGGTCGATGCGTCCGGGCGCGATCGCCTCGAGCGCCGCGAACTGCTCGGCGACGATGAGCGGGGCGTGGTTGGGCAGCATCACGCCGCCGGAGCCCAGGCGCATGCGGGAGGTGCGGGTGGCGGCCGCCGCGATCAGTACCGGAGGTGTGGTGGATGCCACCGACGGCATGTTGTGGTGCTCGGCGAACCAGTACCGGCGGTAGCCGAGCCGATCGGCGATCTGGGCGAGGGACAGGGAGGCGGCGATGGCCTCGGCACTGGTCTGGCCGGTGCGCACCGGGACGAGGTCGAGGACGGAGAGGGCGACGTCATTCATCCCGAGGGACAACCCGCCGCCGCCCTCCGGCATTCCCCGATCAGGCCGCGAGCGGCGTGGCGGGGGTCAAAGCTTCCTGGAGAGTCCGGCGCGCGAGTCGGCAGCGGATGTGCCAGGCGGCGCTGTAGCTCTGCTCGGGGAGCGAGGCGAGGGGGCGGCGCACGCGGCGCCGCCCCCGGAGGGTCAGGCGTCGATGGCCTGGCGCTGCTCGGTGGACTCCACGGTGATCTTGCGCGGCTTGGCGCGTTCGCTCACGGGGATGATCACCGAGAGCACGCCGCTGTCGTACGAGGCGCTGATGCCGTCGAGGTCGACGCCCTCGCCGAGTGAGAACTGCCGCAGGAACGAACCTGCGCCGCGCTCGCGGGCGAGCCAGCGCACGCCTTCTCGGCTGTCGGCCGTGCGCTGCGCCCGGAGGGTCAGCTGGCCGCCGTCGAGGTCGACGTCGATCGATCCGGGATCGACTCCCGGCAGGTCGGCGTGCAGGATATACCGGTCGCCGTCGCGGTACAGGTCCACCGGCATCAGCCGGGGTGCGCGAACGGAGTCCAGCACGCTCGCGGCGAAGCGATCGAGCTGACTGAAGGGATCGAAGGTGAGTGCCATGGGTGTCTCCTTTCGTGCGGCCCATTCGGGCGAGGTTTCGATGCAGGTTATCTGCATCTCTTGCTGTAGATTTTTTATAGAACAACTTCGTAAAACTCGCAACTCGAGCTGAGGGACTTTTCAGGATGACGCACCGCGACTCACGCACACCGCTCTACGGCATCGCCGTGGCGGCCCAGCTCGTCGACCTTCCCGAAGCGACGCTGCGGCTGTTCGAGAGCAAGGGCCTGCTCCTGCCGGCGCGGAGCGAGGGCGGCACTCGGCGGTACAGCGACGACGACATCGACCGGCTTCGGCGCGCGGCGCAGCTGCGAGACGACGGCCTCAACATCGTCGGGATCGCCCGGGTGCTCGAGTTGCAGGACGAAAACGCCGACCTGCGCGAATCGCTCGCCGACAGCGCGGAGTCCGTCACCGAACCCGTCGGGCCCGCCTCGCGCCGCGTCTGATCGACGCATTGCCCTGCGGGGCGGCGATACGCTTCCCTCATGGAAGCGGGTATCTTCTACGTCCTCGTCGGCTCGGTCGCGGTGGCGGCGTTCGCGCGCTCACGAGGGTGGCCGGCGCCGCTGCTGGTGACGGTCGTGGCGCTCGCCGTCTCCTTCCTCCCGTTCGTCCCCGACATCGACATCGACGGGCACCTGCTCCTCAGCCTGGTGCTGCCGCCGCTGTTGTACTCGGCGGCGCTCGACGTGTCCTTCGTCGGGTTCAAGCGCAGCCTCCCGCAGATCCGGCGACTCGGCATCTGGCTCGTGCTGATCACCGCCCTCGCCGTCGGATTCGTGGCCTGGTGGATCTTCCCCGCGCTCACCCTCCCCGGCGCGCTGCTGCTCGGTGCGATCGTCGCCCCGCCCGATGCGGTGTCCGCCGCGGCGATCGGTCGCCGACTCGGTCTGCCCCGCCGGATCATGACCGTCCTCTCCGGCGAGAGTCTCATCAACGACGCCACCTCGCTCACGCTGTACCGGGTGTTCGCGGCGATCCTCGCCGGCGCCACGGTCTCGGTCTGGGGTGGGATCGGGCAGTTCCTGCTCGCCGTCGTGATCGGGGTCGGCATCGGCCTCGTGTTCGGCATCGTCCTGCACCAGCTGCGGATGCGCATCAGCGATGCGGTCGTGATCGGCACGTTCGGGCTCCTCGCTCCGTTCGGCGCCTACGCGATCGCCGAGCATCTGCTGGGCTCCGGCGTTCTCGCCGTCGTCGCGATGGGTCTCTACGTCGGCTACAACTCCCCGCGCACCGACTACACGACCCGTCAGCAGGAGAAGCCGCTCTGGCTCTCGGCCGACCTGCTGCTGGAGAGCTTCGTGTTCGCCTACATCGGACTGCAGTTCCCGCGGGTGCTCCGCGATCTCGGCAGCGAGTCGGTCGGGCACATCCTCCTGCTCTCGGGGGCCGTGCTGCTGGTCGTCCTGATCGTGCGGCCGCTCTACATCTATCCGACGAGCGCCTGGGCGAACTTCCAGGACCGCAGGAAGCTCGAACGGTGGGATCGCGGCGTGCAGAGCGGCGAGTTCGCGAAGCGGCACCGCAAGTCCCGACGCTGGGGGGACTACACCGCCGACGAGCTGCGCAGCCAGATCGTGCGCGACCGGATGGCGGGGCTCAAGCTCACCTGGAAGGACAGCGCCGTCATCTCCTGGGCGGGCATGCGCGGCGTGGTCACCCTCGCGATCGCGGTGGCCGCCGCCGACCTCGCGACGCTCGACAGCGAGGCCTCGCACGCGATCGTCGTGGTCGCGTTCATCGTCACCGTCGGCACGCTGCTGCTGCAGGGGCTCACACTGCCGCTGCTCATCCGGAGCCTCGGGATCGCCAGCGACGCCGATGAGAAGGAAGACGAAGCGGCGCTCGCCGACGTCAGGGCGAAGAGCCGCGAGGCCGGCAAGGAGTTCCTGGCCGAGAAGCGGGTCGAGTGGGAGGCGAAGTACGGGGAGGTCGATCTGAGTGTGTTCGACGCGTTCACGAAGCGCATGACCCGGGTCGAGAAAGACACCGACGAGGCGCAGAAGGTGGAGGATGCCGCGAGCCGCCCGTCGTACGAAGACCTCGTCGCCCTGTCCCGGGGATGGCTGCAGGTGCGGCGCGAGATCCTCCTCGCCGAGCGTGATGCCGGCAACCTCGACGAAGAGGTGATGCGCGAGCTGATCGCCGCGATGGATGCCGAGGAGCTCGCGCTCGACACCCGTGGCGCGACCCGTCAGCAGAGCCGGGCATGACCTGAAACGGCAGAGCGCCCCGTCCCGAGAAGGGGCGGGGCGCTCTGTGCGAGGCGGGAATGGGTTCAGCGGGCGCTGACCGGCTCCTTGTCCGAGGCGGCATCCGCTTCGGGTGCCTCGTCGTCGCCGGAGTCGTCGGCGAAGGGCAGGCCCTCGCGCGGCGCGTTGTAGAGCTCCTCGTTCAGGATGCCCTCACGCTTGGCGACGATGGTCGGGATCAGTGCCTGGCCCGCGACGTTGACCGCGGTGCGGCCCATGTCGAGGATCGGGTCGATCGCGAGCAGCAGTCCGACGCCCTCGAGCGGCAGGCCCAGGGTCGACAGCGTCAGCGTGAGCATGACGACCGCGCCGGTGGTGCCGGCGGTGGCGGCGGAGCCGACGACCGAGACGATCACGATCAGCAGGTACTGCACGAAGTTCAGCTCGATGCCGAAGAACTGGGCCACGAAGATCGCCGCGATGGCCGGGTAGATCGCGGCGCAGCCGTCCATCTTGGTGGTGGCGCCGAGCGGCACGGCGAACGACGCGTAAGAGCGCGGCACACCGAGGTTGCGCTCGGTGACGCGCTCGGTGAGGGGCAGTGTGCCGATCGAGGAGCGGCTGACGAAGGCCAGCTGCACGGCGGGCCACACACCCGAGAAGTACTGCTTGATCGACAGGCCGTGCGTGCGCACCAGGATCGGGTACACGACGAACAGCACGAGCGCGAGGCCGATGTAGACGGCGGCCGCGAACCAGCCCAGGGAGGCGAGCTTCTCCCAGCCGTACTTGATCACGGCCGAGCCGATGAGGCCGAACGTGCCGAGCGGGGCGATGCGGATGATCCACCACAGCACGCGCTGGATGACCTTCAGCAGCGACTCGGTGAAGACGAGGAAGGGCTCGGCCTTCTTGCCGGCCTTGAGGGCCGCGATGCCGATGACGGCCGCGACCACGATGACCTGGAGGATGTTGAATCCGACGCTCGACGAGAAGGTGCCGTCGACCTCACCCGGCGAGGTGTTGACCGTCAGGCCGAGGAAGTTCTGCGGGATCAGGCCCAGCAGGAAGTTCCACCAGGTGCCCACCGTGTACGGCTCGCCGGTCTCGAGACCCTCGCCGGCGCGGTTGCCCGGCTGAATCACGAGGCCGAGGACGATGCCGATGATGACCGCGATGAACGCGGTGATCGCGAACCACAGGATCGTCTGGCCGGCCAGGCGTGCGGCGTTCTGCACGCGACGCAGGTTCGAGATGCTGGCGACGATGGCCGTGAAGATCAGCGGGACGACGGCGGCGCGCAGCAGCGTGACGTACGAGTTGCCGATGGTGTCGAGGGTCGCCGACAGGCCGTTCGGGTTCTCTGCCGTGGCTCCGAGCTGGCGGCCGATCAGGCCGGCGGCGACGCCGAGGACGAGGGCTGCGAGGATCTGGAAGCCGAACGAGGTCAGCAGCTTCCGGACCGGCCCGCGGGTGTCAGGCGCCTTCTGGGCGCGTGCGGTGGTGCTCATGAGGGTGGGGACTCCAGAATCACGGCGCGCCGAGTGCGCGCCCTGAGGCCCAACGCTACGTCTGCCTGAGAATTCCCTGGGCGGATGTGACGAACGATGACGCGGGTGTTGCGTCAGCGCGGGGCCAGCACGAGCAGCTCGCCCACCTCGCAGTCGAGCGCCTCGCAGATCGCGCGAAGTGTCGAGTACCGGATGGCGCGGGCGCGGTCGTTCTTCAGCACCGACAGGTTCACGATGCTCACCCCCACCGTGGCGCTGAGCTCCGTGAGCGTCATCCCCCGGTCGGCGAGCAGCTCGTCGAGCCGGCAGTGGATGCCGGTGAGCTCGTCGTCGCTCTCGGCCGGGGTCACACCAGTCCCTCCGTGTCCTTCTGCAGACGCTCGGTCTCCTCCTGCAGGCGAGCCCTGTCCTGCTCGAGCCGCGATCCCTGGCGGAAGACGGCGGCGAGGGCGACGAGGGCGAGCGCGGCTCCGAAGGGGAGAGGGGTGACGGTGAGCTGATAGGCCGAGGGGTACCACTCGCTGTCGGGCGGGAACACCTCGCGCAGGCCGGTGGTCGCGGCGATGCCGCTCAGCAGGTCGGCCGCGACGCCGAACACGAGGACCGCGATGGCGCCACCCACGAGAGCCCGCGTGACCGTGCGCGAGAACACGCGTCCGCGCAGCGTGTGGAAGCAGATGACCGCGAGGATCACGGCGGGCATGGTCGTCAGGGCGAGGGTGCTCAGCTGTGCCGCTGCCGCGAGGAGGCGAAGCCCGAGGGAGGCGTTCCCGACCGTGAAATCCGCGAGCGACGACCCGCTGCAGGTGAGCATGGTCGTCGCGCTGTCGCCGAATTCGGAGCACGGAAGGTCCGCCGGCCATGCCACCCAGACGTTCGTCTCGCCGTGGAGCTCGGCCCAGTCGACGGTGAACGCTTTCGCGATGACGATCACTGCGCCCACGGCCGAGAGCAGGATCCACCACGCTGAGAGGGTGAGGGCGGCATCGAGGGCGACGGTGCGGCTCCCGCGGCGGCGACTGTTCCAGACGACGACCGCCACGATCAGGGCGATCACCGCGAGCCCGATCCCGATGAAGAGCAGGGATTGTCCGAGCTCGTCAGATCCGAAGGTGAGCATCAGACGAGTCCCTCCGTCTCCTTCTCGAGCGCCGCCTTCTCGTGCTGCAGGCGGATGCCGCGGCGGAATGCGACGGCCACCAGGCCGACCGTCACCCCGGTGGCGAAGAACGGCGCGATCGTCCAGAACTCGACCAGATGTACGGGCTCACCGTCGCCGAGACCGAGGGCGCTCGTCACGCCGTTGCGCCCCATGGTCTCCAGCATCACGATCAGGATCGGCGCTCCCACGAGCGTCCAGCCGATGATGTTGAACGCCCAGACGTTCGCGCGGACGAAGAACCGGCCGCGCAGGAAGTTCCAGGCGACCAGGGTCACGCTCGCGATCACCAGGAGCGCGGCGAGAGCCCACAGCGCGATCGCGGCGATGATCGCGACGATCGATACCGTATCCACGCCGCTCGCGATGATCATCGCCTCGTCGGCGAACCCTTCGATCGAGATGGCGCCCGAGTCGGTCGTCGCCGAGATCGGCTGCTGGTCGATCGGGATCGTCCAGGCGATTCCGGTCTCACGGAACGTTCTCGCGACGCGCAGGATCGTGGCGAACGCGACCGTGACCAGCGCCGCGGCGGCGTAGAGGATCACGGTGATGGCATCCGCCGTCTCGGATCGGGTGGCCCTGGTGGTCGTGTTGGTCGTGGTCATCAGACGAGTCCTTCCGTTTCGCGCTGCAGTCTTCGGCCGATCTCGAACAGGCCGGCGACGAGGGCGAGGGCGAACGCCCAGCCCACCGGCGCGAGGTCGAACTGCACGAGGAGCGTCCACAGCACGTCCTCGACCTGCGGATCGGTGGTGGCGAGGTCCTGCACGATCATGGCTCGACCGATGCCGCCGGCGAACTGTCCGAACAGCGATCCGGCGATCATCAGAGAGGCGGCGACGCCGAACATCCAGCTGAGTGAGGAGCGGAACGGTCGCGAGCGGATGAGGGAGACGCCGAGCCACCAGACGCCGGCGCACAGCGCCACGGTCGCGAGGGCGGGGAGCAGCGTCTCGAGGAGCAGCATCCAGCGGGCGCCCGAAGGCATCGCCGGAACCGTGACGAGCGCGGTGTCGACCGTCGCCGCGCTCACACCGGAGACTCCGTCCAGCGCGGTCAGGTCGACGTCGTGCACGGGCATCGACACGGTCGGCGCGGTGCCGAAGATCTCGGATGCGGCCGAGGTGACGGCGACGATCGCGCCGATCCCGACGCTGACGGCGCCGGTGGCGATGAGTCCGAGAGCGATCCCGTCGACGAGTGAGGGGCGTCCTTCTCTGGTGCGCATCGCTGCCTCCTTGAGTTCGGTTGTTATCGACTGTCGTTAACATAACGACTGTCGATAACTCGGTCAACCCCCGGTATGCCCACGGCGAACACGGGCATACCTGCCCTGCGCGGTGGTTACTCTCGATGTACAGGCGCAGAGAACGCCATAGGTGTCAGCGCTTCGCCCCGTGCGAATAAGGAGTCACAGCATGTTCGAGAGATTCACGGACCGAGCCCGTCGAGTGGTCGTCCTCGCCCAAGAAGAGGCGAAGATGCTCAACCACAACTACATCGGCACCGAGCACATCCTGCTCGGTCTCATCCACGAGGGCGAAGGCGTCGCCGCCAAGGCCCTCGAGAGCCTCGGCATCTCCCTCGACGCCGTGCGCGAACAGGTGCAGGACATCATCGGCCAGGGTCAGCAGCAGCCGACCGGGCACATCCCGTTCACGCCGCGCGCCAAGAAGGTGCTCGAGCTCAGCCTCCGCGAGGCTCTGCAGCTCGGCCACAACTACATCGGCACCGAGCACATCCTGCTCGGCCTCATCCGCGAGGGTGAGGGCGTCGCCGCTCAGGTGCTCGTCAAGCTCGGCGCCGACCTCAACAAGGTCCGCCAGCAGGTCATCCAGTTGCTCTCCGGAGCCCCTGGCCGCGAGCCGGCATCCGTCGGTGCGCAGACCAACGACTCGCCTGCCGGCACCCAGGGTGGTTCCGCGGTGCTCGACCAGTTCGGTCGCAACCTCACCCAGGCCGCCCGCGACAACAAGCTCGACCCGGTGATCGGGCGCGAGAAGGAGGCGGAGCGGGTCATGCAGATCCTCTCCCGCCGCTCCAAGAACAACCCCGTCCTGATCGGCGAGCCCGGCGTCGGCAAGACCGCCGTCGTCGAGGGTCTGGCCCAGGCGATCGTCAAGGGCGATGTGCCCGAGACGCTGAAGGACAAGCAGCTCTACTCGCTCGACCTCGGCTCTCTCATCGCCGGTTCCCGCTACCGCGGTGACTTCGAGGAGCGCCTGAAGAAGGTCACCAAGGAGATCCGCACGCGCGGCGACATCATCGTCTTCATCGACGAGATCCACACCCTCGTGGGTGCGGGTGCCGCCGAGGGCGCGATCGACGCGGCCAGCATCCTGAAGCCGCTGCTCGCCCGTGGTGAGCTCCAGACGATCGGTGCCACCACGCTCGACGAGTACCGCAAGCACTTCGAGAAGGATGCTGCGCTCGAGCGCCGCTTCCAGCCGGTGCAGGTCAACGAGCCGACGCTGCCGCACACCATCAACATCCTCAAGGGGCTGCGCGACCGGTACGAGGCGCACCACAAGGTGCAGATCACGGACGGTGCCATCGTGGCCGCGGCGAACCTCGCCGACCGCTACGTCTCCGACCGGTTCCTTCCGGACAAGGCCATCGACCTGATCGACGAGGCCGGCGCACGCCTGCGTCTGTCGATCCTGTCGAGCCCGCCCGAGCTGCGTGAGTTCGACGAGAAGATCGCCACGGTGCGCGAGCAGAAGGAAGTCGCCTCCGAGGAGCAGGACTTCGAGAAGGCCGCATCCCTCCGCGACGAGGAGAAGAGCCTCCTCGCCGAGCGTCTGCGTCTCGAGAAGCAGTGGCGTGCGGGCGACGTCGCGACCTCTGCGGTCGTCGACGAGGGTCTGATCGCCGAGGTGCTCGCACAGGCCACCGGCATCCCCGTCTTCAAGCTCACGGAAGAGGAGTCCAGCCGACTCGTCTTCATGGAGAAGGCTCTGCACCAGCGCGTCGTCGGTCAGGAAGAGGCGATCGCCGCCCTCTCCAAGACCATCCGTCGTCAGCGTGCCGGTCTCAAGGACCCGAAGCGCCCCTCGGGCTCGTTCATCTTCGCCGGCCCCACGGGTGTCGGAAAGACCGAGCTCGCCAAGGCTCTCGCCGAGTTCCTGTTCGACGACGAGGCGGCTCTCATCTCGCTCGACATGAGCGAGTTCGGTGAGAAGCACACGGTCTCGCGTCTGTTCGGTGCCCCTCCCGGATTCGTCGGATTCGAAGAGGGTGGCCAGCTCACCGAGAAGGTGCGCCGCAAGCCGTTCAGCGTGGTGCTGTTCGACGAGATCGAGAAGGCTCACCCCGACATCTTCAACTCACTGCTGCAGATCCTCGAAGAGGGTCGACTCACCGACGGCCAGGGTCGGATCGTGGACTTCAAGAACACGGTCATCATCATGACCACCAACCTCGGTGCGCGTGACATCGCGGGCGGTCCCGTCGGCTTCCAGATCGAGGGCAACGACTCGACCAGCTACGACCGGATGAAGGGCAAGGTGAACGAAGAGCTCAAGCGGCACTTCAAGCCTGAGTTCCTCAACCGTGTCGACGACATCATCGTGTTCCCGCAGCTGTCCAAGACCGAGCTGGTGCAGATCGTCGATCTGTTCGCCAAGCGCCTCGGCGAGCGTCTGCTGGACCGTGACATGACGATCGAGCTGTCGCAGGCCGCCAAGGAGCGTCTCATCGAGATCGGCTTCGACCCGGCGCTCGGCGCCCGACCGCTGCGCCGCGCGATGCAGCACGAGGTCGAGGACCGCCTGTCGGAGAAGATCCTGCACGGCGAGCTCAACTCGGGCGACCACGTGAAGGTCGACGCGAAGGACGGGGAGTTCCTGTTCGAGCACGGCCCGCGCGGCGAGAAGGTCGCGGTCGGTGCCAACACCGGCGGCGGCGCGATCGCCGGCACCCCCGACCTGGCGGTCGCCAGCGGGGAGTGACCTCCGGCTGAATCACGAAGGCTGAATCAGGAAAGGGGCGGATGCTGCGGCATCCGCCCCTTTCCTGTGTCCGGCACAGGCGGCGACGGGTCGTGGGTTCTAGGCTTGTCCCGTGAGCGAGTACATCGTCCGACCGGCGCGCAGTGCCGACATCGTCGGCATCCGCAACCTGCTGCAGCCCCTCGTGGAGCAGCGCATCCTGCTCGGCAAAGACCTGGCGGTGCTCTACGGCGCGGTGCAGGAGTTCGTCGTCGCCGAGGCTGACGGGGTGCTGATCGGATGCGGCGCGCTGCACGTGTTCTGGGAAGACCTCGGCGAGGTGCGCACCCTGCTCGTGCAGGATGACTGGCTGCACCACGGTATCGGCCGGGCCATCGTCGATCGTCTCGAGGAGAATGCGCGCACGCTCGGGCTTTCGCGCCTGTTCTGCCTCACGTTCGAGGTCGAATTCTTCAGCCGCCGCGGCTTCACTCCGATCGGTGAGCAGGTCGTCGACCCCGACGTGTACTCCCAGCTGCTGCGCAGCGGTGACGCGGGTGTCGAGGAGTTCCTCGATCTCGCGCACGTGAAGCCGAACACGCTCGGCAACACGCGCATGCTCAAGGTGCTCTGAGGACGCACGGCAGACCACCGCCGCGGCCTCCCAGGCTCCACGGGCACGATCGCTTAACCTGGAACCATGCCCCGTCCTTCCGCTGCCGTCTATCGTCGTCGGCGCCTGGTCGTGGTGATCGGGCTCATCCTGCTCGTCGCCGCCATCGGCATCGGGATCTGGCTCCTGATCGCGAAGCCGTGGGCCGCGGCGGATGCCTTTCCGAAGCCGACGTCCTCGTCGTCGCAGACACCCTCCACGACTCCGACGACCGATGCCGAGTCGCCGTCGCCGAGCCCCTCGGCCGAGCAGACGCCGGCGATCGTCGCGTGTGAGGCGAAAGACGTCGAGGTCTCGGCGGTCACGGACGCGGAGACCTATGCCGCGGGCGTCCTGCCGAAGCTCTCCATCTCGTTGACCAACAAGGGCACGAAGGACTGCACGCTCGACGTCGGATCGACGACGCAGGTCTTCACGATCTCCAGCGGCGCCGACGTCTGGTGGCGATCGACGGACTGCCAGGAGAACCCGAGCAGCATGATCGCGACGCTCACCGCCGGCACGACGGTCACCAGCAAAGACCCGGTGACCTGGGATCGCACCCGTTCGAGCGTCGAGACCTGCGACCAGGAGAACCGTCAGCGTGCGCCCGGCGGGGGAGCCTCGTACCACGTCGAGGTCTCCATCGGCGGGTTCACGAGCTTCACGACCACCCAGATCCTCCTGTACTGATCCGCATTCGCAGTTCGAAGGGAACGCGCCGCAACGCCTTCGAAATGCGTCGCGTCGAGCGACTTCCCGTGCGGAAAGACGCGACCTCGGGAGCCTTCGCTGTCTGAGGCAGACAGGCGCGGATCTTTGGGATACCATTGAGGTGACTCTCCGCATCATGCGGCAACATGCCATCCCCAGTGGCGTCGAACTACAGCGTCCCCAGCGCTTCGACATCGCCGCACCGAGAGTCCGAGGGCCCTCTCGAGTACCCCAGTCCCCAATGGAGGACTCGAGAGGGCCCCTTTACGTCTCCGCGGTCGATTCCGCGCGCTGCGCCTCGCCGCCTGCATAAGCTGGATGCATGGCAGCGAAGAAGGCGAAACCCGGGAAGAAGAAGCCCGCCCCCGAGGACTTCCGGTCGGAGGCTCTGGCTCTGGCGCTCGAGAAGCAGGATGTCGCCGCGGTCGCGCTCGCCTTGCGCAACGGCACCACGGTCGTGCCGCTGATCACGCCCGGAGCCCGCGACAATCCGCTCGACAGCGGCGAGGTGTGGACCTACCGCGACCCGAACACCGGCGACCTCGCGCTGCTGTTGTTCAGCGACGCGAAGAACAAGCCCGCCAACCTCCCGCCCGGCGTGGGCATCTACACGTCCGACTGGCTCCGGAAGTTCCTGGCGGCGCACCCGATCACGACCGTCTTCCTCGACATCGCGGGCCCGCATCCGATGCAGGCCGACCCGATCGAGCTGCTCAAAGCGCTCGACGCCTGAGGCGGACGTACGCCGATCTCAGGGAGCCGAGGGGCTCCCGATCAGAACGGCGGGACGTCGCGATCGGAACGGCGTGACGTGTTGCGCGCGCGCACATCGCCGAGCGCGGCGCGGAGCGTCTTCGACCGGTCGTCGACGACCTGCTCGTAGCCGAGCCGGGCGGCCTCGGACCGACGCTGCGCCGCCTGGGTGACCGGACGGATCTCGCCGGCGAGGCTGAGCTCGCCCACGGCGGCGACCGTGCGCGGCACCGAGAACTGCTGGATGGAGCCGGCCACCGCGATGGCGATCGCGAGGTCGGCTGCCGGTTCGGTGAAGCGCACCCCGCCCACGGTCGACACGTAGACGTCGAGCGTGCTCGTCGTGATGTTCGCGCGCCGCTCGAGGATCGCCAGAACCATCGCCACGCGCGACGAGTCGACTCCGTGCACGATGCGGCGGGGGTTCGGGGCGTTGCTGGGAACCGTGAGCGCCTGCACCTCGACGGGAAGCGCGCGGCGCCCCTCGAGCGAGATCGCGACGCACGTGCCGGGCTCGGTGGCCCCCTGCGAGAGGAAGAGGCCCGAAGGGTCGGGGACCTCGGCGATCCCGTCGCCGGTCATCTCGAAGCAGCCGACCTCGTCGGTGGGGCCGAAGCGGTTCTTGAGCGCGCGGATGAAGCGCAGCGACGTCTGCCGGTCGCCCTCGAAGTGGCACACCACGTCGACCAGGTGCTCGAGCACGCGGGGGCCTGCGACCTGGCCGTCTTTCGTCACGTGACCCACGATGATGATCGGCAGATCGCGGTCCTTCGCGATGCGGATCAGGGTCGCCGCGACCTCGCGCACCTGGCTCGGCTGCCCGGCGGCACCGTCGATCAGCGACGACGAGACGGTCTGCACCGAGTCGACGATCACGAGCTGCGGTTTGACCTCGTCGATGTGGCCGAGGATGGTCGCCAGGTCGGTCTCGCTCGCCAGATACAGCTCGTCGTGCAGGGCACCGGTGCGCTCCGCGCGCAGACGCACCTGGCCGGGGGATTCCTCAGCACTCGCGTACAGGACGCGGCGTCCACCGCGAGCCGCCTGGGCCGCGACCTCGAGCAGCAGGGTCGATTTGCCGACGCCCGGCTCACCGCTGAGCAGGATCGCGGCACCCGGCACGATGCCCCCGCCGAGCACCCGATCGAACTCCCCGACACCGCTCGAGCGCCGCGGAGCATCCTGCGTCGTGATCTGCGTGATGGGTCGTGCCGCGCGATCCGCCGTCGGAGCGACGGGGCCGACGCGTCGGAGGATGCCGGTCTGCGCTGCCTGCTCCTGGACCGTGCCCCACTGCTGGCATTCGCCGCAGCGGCCGACCCACTTGGCGGTGGTCCACCCGCATTCTGTGCATACGTAGGCTGGAGGAGCGGGTTTTCGGGTGGCCATGCTGCCAGGCTATCGCCGGGATCGGACATCCCTATCGACCAGGTGTTTATTCACGGCCGGACACCGGTGCAACCGGCCGGTATCACGGGATACTGGGATCATGGCCAACGGCGGGTCCGTCTGCGGGCCGATATCGAGCTACTCCCGGGTGCAGATCCTGCACCTGCTCTTCGAAGCGGGAAGCGCGAAGGCGCGCGCCGAACTCAGCATCGCTGAGCTGTGCGAGGCCACGGGTCTGCATCCCAACACGGTCCGCGAGCACCTGCAGCGGCTGATCGAAGGCGGCCACGTCATCCCGACCGTCGAGCACCGCACGACGCGGGGGCGACCGCGCACCCTCTACCGGGCCGCCACAGGCGCGCCGGGGGCATCCAGCCCGGTGGCGCGCGACAAGGCGAAGGCGGCTGCACGTCGGGGCGACCTGATGCGCAGCATGATCCCCGACGCCGGGTCAGGGCTCGGCCGCGATGCCACGTATCAGCTCGACGCGCTCGTGGAGCACCTGGAGGAGAGCGGCTTCGAGCCCCTGATCGACGACGGCAGCCTCACGATCGACCTCAGCCCGTGTCCGCATGCGGCCAGCCGGTCCGAGGACCGCCCGATGCTGTGCCGCGTGCATCTCGAGCTCATGCAGAGCGTGCTGAACGAGGCCGGCGGACCACTCGAAGCCGAGTGCGTCCGCGACGCCGTCCTCGCATCGGACTGCACCGTCCAGCTGCGCGACGCCACGGCGCGGATGGCCGAGGGAACGACGCTGCGGCGTCCCGGCACGGGGCAACAGCCTCACAGAACAGGAGTAGCGCATGGAATGGCTTGATCCGCTCGCTCTCGCCCGATGGCAATTCGGGCTGACGACCGTCTACCACTACCTGTTCGTTCCGCTGACGATCGGCATGGCCCTGGTGGCCGCGATCTTCCAGACCGCGTGGGTGCGCACCGGCAAGGTCCAGTACCTGCACCTGACCCGCTTCTTCGGCAAGATCTTCCTGATCAACTTCGCCATGGGCGTCGTCACCGGCATCGTGCAGGAGTTCCAGTTCGGCATGAACTGGTCGGACTACTCCCGCTTCGTCGGCGACGTGTTCGGCGCCCCGCTCGCGTTCGAGGGCCTGCTCGCGTTCTTCTTCGAGGCGACGTTCATCGGACTGTGGATCTTCGGCTGGGACAAGCTCCCGCAGAAGCTCCACCTCGCCACGATCTGGTGCGTCTCGATCGGCAGCATCCTCTCGGCGTACTTCATCATCGCGGCCAACGCGTTCATGCAGAACCCCGTCGGCTACACCTTCAACGAGGCGACCAACCGCGCCGAGCTGACCGACTTCTGGGCGCTGCTGACCAACCCCGTCGCTCTCGCCGCCTTCCCGCACACGATCTTCGGCGCGTTCATGTTCGCCGCCGGTGTCGTCATCTCGGTCTCGGCCTGGCACCTCTCGCGCGGCCAGCACTTCGACACCATGCGCATCTCGCTCAAGTTCGGGCTGTGGGCGATGATCGTCTCCACCGCGGGCGTCGTGCTCACGGGAGACCAGCTCGGACTCGCGATGTACGCCGCGCAGCCGATGAAGATGGCGGCAGCGGAGGCGACGTTCAACACGGTCTGCGGACCGGACGCCTCGTTCAGCCTCTTCACGCTCGGCACACCGGACGGCAGCTCCGAACTGTTCTCGATCCGAGTGCCGTATCTGCTGTCGCTGCTGTCGACGCACACCCTCGACGCCTGCGTGCACGGCATCAACGACCTGAATGCCGAGTACGCCCAGACGTACGCCGCCACGGGACTCGAGGACTTCGCCCCGGTCCTGTGGATCACGTACTGGGCGTTCCGCTGGATGATCGGCCTCGGCATCGCCGCCGCGCTCGTCGCCGTCGTCGGCCTGTGGCTCACCCGCAAGGGCGCCAAGAAGCCCCCGGCGCAGTGGATGTGGAAGCTCGCGATCTGGTCGTTCCCGCTCGCGCTCGCCGCCAACATCATGGGCTGGGTCTTCACCGAGATGGGCAGACAGCCCTGGATCGTGTTCGGGTTGATGACCACCCAGGACGGTGTCTCGCCGGGAGTCAGCGGCCTCGAGGTGCTGATCTCGCTGATCTCGTTCACGGCGATCTACGCGGCGCTCGCCGTCGTCGAGATCCGCCTCATCATCCGGGCCGCGCAGAAGGGACCGGACACCGACGAGCAACCGCACGAGGAGACGGCCCAGCTGCCGTCGGTCGTCTACTGAGAGGGAGGAGCATCATGGATCTCGCAACACTCTGGTTCTTCATCGTCGCCTTCTTCTTCGTGGGCTACTTCGTACTCGACGGGTTCGACTTCGGTGTGGGCATGTCGCTGCCGTTCCTCGGCAAGGACGACGTCTCGCGCCGCCAGGTCATCAATACGATCGGCCCGGTCTGGGATCTCAACGAGACCTGGGTCATCGTCGCCGGCGCCGTGCTGTTCGCGTCGTTCCCCGAGTGGTACGCGACGTTGTTCAGCGGCTTCTACCTGCCGCTGCTGCTGATCCTGCTCGCGCTGATCCTGCGCGGCGTCTCGTTCGAGTACCGGCACCAGCGCGACAGCGCGAAGTGGAAAGCGGGCTTCGACCGGATGATCGTGATCGGCTCGGTCGTCCCGGCGCTGCTGTGGGGCGTCGCCTTCGGCAACATCGTGCAGGGCGTCGCGATCGACGAGAACCACATCTACGTCGGAGGCTTCTTCGCGCTGCTGAACCCGTACGCCCTGCTGGTCGGCGTCACCACGCTGCTGCTGTTCTTCCTGCACGGCGTGCTGTTCGTCGCACTCAAGACCGACGGTCAGGTGCATGAAGACGCGCGGCGCCTGGCGAAGAGGGCGGCCATCCCCACGATCCTCGTCGCGGCGGCCACGGTGATCTGGACGGTCATGATCGCGATGGGGCGCGAGGCTCCGCTGCTCTGGCTCGTCATCGGCGCCGGTGCGCTCGCGGCGGTCAGTCTCATCGCAGCAGTCGGGTTCTCGCTCGCTCGGCGCGACGGCTGGGCGTTCTTCTCCGGCATGCTCACGGTGCTGTTCGCCGTGGTGATGCTGTTCGCCGCCCTGTTCCCGTTCGTGATGCCGTCGACGATCGACCCGGCCTACAGCCTCACGATCGCGAATGCGTCGAGCACTCCGTATACGCTGCAGATCATGAGCTGGACCGCCTTGATCGCGATGCCGCTCGTGCTCGCGTACCAGGCGTGGACGTACTGGGTGTTCCGCAAGCGCGTCACCCGCAAGTCCATCGAGGGGGCTCCGGCGCACGCGTGAAACCCGTCGATCCGAGACTGCTGCGATACGCGGGTGCCGCGAGGGGGTTCCTCGCGGCATCCGCGTTGATCGGCGTCGTCCAGACGGCGGTCGTGATCGTCTTCGCCTGGCTGCTGACGGATGCCGTCACCGGGGCGATCGCGGGGCGTGATGTCTCGGCATCCCTGCTCTGGCTGCTGCTCACGGCACTGCTGCGCGGGCTGCTGATCGCCGCCTCGGATGCCGCGGGGACGCGGGCTGCCGCGAAGACGGGGATGCAACTGCGCTCGGCCCTGATCTCGGCGGTCGGGCGACTGGGACCGGGGTGGCTCGCACAGCGGAACCAGACCGAGCTCGCCGTGACCGCGGGGCATGGACTGGAAGCCCTCGACGGGTACTTCGCCCGCTACATCCCGCAGCTCGTGCTGACCGTGATCGCGACGCCGGTGCTGGTCGCGGTGATGTGGTGGCAGGACTGGCCGAGCGGGCTGACCGCGATCATCACCCTGCCGCTGATCCCGCTGTTCCTCATCCTGATCGGGATGGCGACCCGCACGGTGCAGACCCGGCAGTGGCAGACGCTGCAGCGCCTCGCCGCCCGCTTCGCCGACACGGTGCAGGGACTGTCGACGCTGCGGCTGTTCGGGCGTGAGCGACGCGCTGCCGACCGCATCGAGGTCACCGCCGACGAGTATCGCCGCGAGACCATGAAGGTGCTGCGGTTCTCGTTCCTGTCCGGCTTCGCGATGGAGCTGCTGGCCTCGCTCGCGGTCGCGCTCATCGCGGTGTCGGTCGGGTTCCGGCTGCTGTCCGGCGACCTGACGCTCGAGGTCGGGCTGTTCGTGCTGCTGCTCGCACCCGAGGCGTTCCTGCCGATCCGACAGGTGGGGGTGCAGTTCCACGCGGCCGCCGAGGGTGTGGCGGCGACAGAGGACGTGTTCGAGGTGCTCGACGCGGCGCGGGCCCGGGTGCAGATGCAGGACGGTTCCACGGATGCAGGAGGAATCGCCGAAGAATCGCCCGACATCCGTGAATCGATCCTGCAAGTGGGACCGGCGGGAGCAGCGGGACCGGCGGATGCGGGAGCCCTCGTGGTCGAAGGGCTGCGCGTGCGGGGTCTGCCGCCGGTGTCGTTCACCGCCGCGCCGGGGACGATCACGCTGATCGAGGGGCAGAGCGGCGTGGGGAAGTCGTCGCTGCTCGCGGCTCTCCGGGGAGCAGCCGACTTCGACGGGGCGGCCGCCTTCGCCGGGAGCGACGTTCGCGAGCTCTCCCCGGCGGCGTGGCTCGCCTGGGCTGGGCAGACTCCGGGGCTGATGCGGGGGACGGTCGCCGCGAACGTCGCGCTCGGCGACGCGGAACCGGATGCCGACCGCGTCCGTGTGGCGCTCGACGCCGCCTGCGCCGAGGGCATCGACCCCGCCCTCGAGCTCGGCGTGCAGGGCAGTGGTCTGTCGGGAGGCCAGGCGCAGCGGATCGCTGTCGCCAGAGCGCTCTACCGGCAGTCGTCCGACCCGAGCCGGGTGCTCGCACTCGATGAGCCCTCGAGTGCTCTCGACCCCGACACCGAGGGGCGGCTCTGGCGGTCGCTGCGCGCGCGAGCGGATGCCGGGGCGACCGTCCTCCTGGTGTCGCACCGTCGGACCGCGCGGGACATCGCCGATCACATCGTGACGCTGGGGGTGAACGCATGAGCGGGTCGACACGTCGCGAACGGATCCGCGGCGTCCTGAAGCTCGCGCAGCCGCCGATCGGACGCTTCCTCCCCGGACTGGTCTGGGGAGTGCTGTCGGCTGCCGCCGCTGTGAGCCTGCTGGCGGTCAGCGGCTGGCTCATCGTGAGCGCCTCCATCGTCGACTCGCTCGTCCCGCTGTCGATCGCGGTCGTCGGCGTGCGGTTCTTCGCGGTGTCCCGCGCCGTCACCCGCTATCTCGAGCGGCTGAGCGGCCACGATGCGGCGCTGCGCCAACTCGCCTCGACGCGGGCCGACATGGTGCGGAGACTGACACCGCTCTCTCCGGCCGGTCTCGGCTCGACGGATCGCGGACAGATGCTCACGGCGCTCGTGGACGATGTCGAGAACCTGCAGAACCTGCCGCTGCGTGTGGTGCAGCCGCTCGGGGTCGCCGCGGTCGTGGCGGTCGGGGCCGTGGGCTTCATCGCATTCGTCTCGCCGCCGGCCGCCCTCACGCTGGCGGTGTGCCTGGTGGCCGCTGCGGCTGCGGCGATCGGACTCGGCTGGGTGTTCGGCTCGCGTGCCGAACAGCTCGTGTCCGTGCGACGGGCCGAGCTCTCGGCCGCGCTCGTCGACTACTTCGGCAGCCTCGACGTGCTCCTGGCTTACGGCGCCGAGGCGAAGGCGCGCGAGCGGATCGCGGCAGCCGACGCCGCATTGCGACGCGTCGTCGACCGTGCCTCGTTCGCGCAGGCCATCGCCGCCGGCGTCGTCTCCGCGGTCGCCGGGGCGTCATCCGTCTGGGCGCTCGCCGCTGCCGCGCCCGGGCTGACCGACGGTTCGATCGACGGACCCTGGTTGGCCGTGGCGGTGCTCGTGCCGATGGTGGTGTTCGAGATCTTCGGCGCGGTTCCGGTGGCCGCGGCGTCGTGGCGGAGCGTCCGCTCGAGCGCGGAGCGCATCGTCGACACGCTGCCGGAGCGGATGCCCGATGAGCTGCGGCCCGACGCGGGCGACGACGTCGAGCTCGCCGGCACGCCGACGATCCGGATGCGCGGCGTTCGCGCGAACTGGCCCGGCGGTGACCCTGCGCTCACGGGGGTCGACCTCGATCTGCAGCCAGGAGAGCGGGTGCTGGTGGCAGGGCCGAGTGGGGCGGGGAAGAGCTCGCTGGCGGCCGTCCTCGTCGGCTTCCTCCGCGTGCAGGGCGAGTACCTGATCGACGGGCAGGACGCAGCGGAGATGTCGGGGCCGGCGCTGCGTCGAACCGTCGGCCTCTGCGAGCAGAGCCCCCAGCTGTTCGATGAGGACATCCGCCAAAACCTGCTCTTCGCGCGCGACACGGCGACCGACGATGAACTGTACGCCGTGCTCGACCGGGTCGGTCTCGGTGAGTGGGCGCGGGAGCGCGGCGGTCTCGACGCCCGGGTCGGCGACCGGGGCGCGCTCGTGTCGGGCGGTCAGGCGCAGCGCATCGCCCTCGCCCGCGCCCTGCTGCGTGGGTTCCCCGTGCTGGTGCTCGACGAGCCGACCGCGGGGGTCGACCCTGATGCTTCCGATGCGCTGCTGCGCGACCTGCTCGAGGCGGCGGGGGAGCAGTCGGTGCTGTTGATCTCGCACGTGGCCCCGCCCGCAGGAACGGTCGACCGCGTGGTGCGCCTCGACGGCGGCCGCACGGTCTGAGTCGAGACGCCGACGTGACGACCGATGCGGGTCGTCTCGGCGTGACGAGACCCCGAATTAAAACGGTTCGGTCCGCGACCTGATCCGACGCCATCCGCGATACTGGATGTAACACGTTACATGCGTGTTCTGAAGGGATCGTGCACGTGAAATCCGGGGAAGCACTCGCCAAGGACCTGTCCAACTGGAATCCGGAAGACGACGCCACGTGGGACAGATCCCTCGCCTGGCGCACCCTCTGGATCACGACCTACTCGCTGTTGCTCGGCTTCGCGACCTGGTACCTGGTCAGCGCGATCGCCCCGCGGCTGAACGCCATCGGCTTCGACCTCGACCAGGGGCAGCTCTACTGGCTGGCGGCGATCCCCGGTCTGGCCGGCGGTCTCCTCCGCTTCGCTTTCATGTTCCTCCCGCCCATCGTGGGCACCAGGGCGCTCGTGGGATGGAGCTCGCTCCTTCTCGCCCTCCCCATGCTCGGGTGGACGCTCGCGGTGCGCGACACGTCGACTCCCTATGCCGTGCTCCTGGCATTGGCCTTCGCAGCGGGGATCGGCGGCGGCGTCTTCTCGGGCTACATGCCGTCGACCAGCTACTTCTTCCCGAAGCGGATGCAGGGCACGGCGCTCGGTCTTCAGGCCGGCATCGGCAACTTCGGCATCGGCGTCGTCCAGGTGCTGGTGCCGTGGGTGATCGGTTTCGGGCTCCTCGGCACCTGGTTCCTCGACCCGCAGTCGACGGTCGACGGCGGCGCGAACATGTGGCTGCACAACGGCGGTCTCGTCCTGATCCCGTGGGCGGTGCTGGCGAGCATCCTCGCCTTCGTCTTCCTCCGGCGCGTCCCCGTGCAGGCGAACTTCCGGGAGCAGCTCGACATCTTCCGCCTGAAGCACACGTGGATCATGACCGCGATCTACATGATGACCTTCGGTGCCTATGCGGGGCTCGCGGCGCAGATGGGGCTCATCATCGTCAACGTCTACGGCGGGTTCGAGAACGCCCCCGATCCGCTCGCCTACATGTGGATCGGTCCGGCACTCGGGGCCCTCGTGCGCGCGGTCGCCGGCCCACTGTGCGACCGATTCGGCGGGGCGCCGTTCACGTTCATCTCGGGCATCGGCATGACCGCCGGGACCATCATCACGCTGTTCTTCCTCGCGCCGACGGACGTGAACGGGTTCTGGGGATTCATGGCCGGAATGATCACGATCTTCTTCTTCGCCGGTCTGGGCAATGCGGGAACGTTCAAGCAGATGCCGATGCTGTTCCCGAAACGTCAGGCGGGCGGCGTCGTCGGCTTCACCTCCGCGGTCGCGGCCTTCGGACCGTTCATCGTCGGGATGTCGTTGTCGGCCGTCGCCCCGTTCGCGTTCTTCGTGATCTGCGGGGTCTGGTGCCTGTTCTGCACGGCGCTGACCTGGTACTACTACGCGCGTCCGGGCGCGCCCGCCAAGAGCTGACCGCACGATCTGAGAGTTGCGCCATGACACCGACCACGCATGACATCCATCCGGCCACCGATGGTCCCCTCGCCGACGCGCTGCTCGGCATGGGGCGCTTCCTCCGACGCGGCGAGGTCTCGCAAGACCTCCGGTCGCTCTTCCTCGAGGGCGGCCGCTCCGGCGACGTGTTCTACCGCGACCGGTGGGCGCACGACAAGGTGGTCCGCTCCACCCACGGTGTCAACTGCACCGGCTCCTGCTCGTGGAAGGTGTACGTCAAAGACGGCATCATCACGTGGGAGGCGCAGCAGACCGACTACCCCTCGGTCGGCCCCGATTCGCCGGAGTACGAGCCGCGGGGCTGTCCGCGCGGCGCGGCCTTCAGCTGGTACACCTACTCGCCGACCCGCGTGCGCTATCCCTACATCCGCGACACGCTCGCCGAACTGTATCGGGCGGCGAAGGCGCAGCACGGCGACCCCGTGACGGCGTGGGCGTCGATCGTCGAAGACCCCGAAGCCGCGCGCTCGTACAAGAGCGCGCGCGGCAAGGGCGGACTGGTGCGCACCACCTGGGACGAGGCGCTCGAGATCGCGGCGGCGGCCCATGTGCACACCGTCAAGACCTACGGCCCCGACCGGGTCGCGGGTTTCTCGCCGATTCCGGCGATGTCGATGGTGTCGCACGGCGCCGGAGCCCGTTTCCTCAATCTGCTCGGCGGGTCCATCCTCTCGTTCTACGACTGGTACGCGGATCTGCCCGTCGCGAGCCCCCAGGTCTTCGGCGACCAGACCGACGTGCCCGAGTCCGCCGACTGGTGGAACGCGGGCTACCTGATCATGTGGGGTTCGAACGTGCCGGTCACGCGAACGCCGGATGCGCACTTCATGGCCGAGGCCCGCTACCGCGGCCAGAAGGTCGTCACCGTCTCGCCCGACTACACCGACAACACCAAGTTCGCCGACGAGTGGGTCGCTCCGCACCCCGGCACGGATGCGGCATTGGCGCTCGCGATGGGGCATGTCATCCTGACCGAGCACTTCGTGCAGAAGCGCACCGAACGCTTCGAGGACTACATGCGCCGGTTCACGGATGCTCCGTATCTGGTGACGCTCGAGCGCCACGGCGACCGTCTCGTCGCGGGCAAGTTCCTGACCGCGAGCGACCTGGGTGGCGCGGAAGCCGCCGCCGTTCGCGCGGACTTCAAGACCGTGCTCCTCGACGAGCACGGCGACGCCGTCGTGCCGAACGGGTCGCTCGGACACCGGTTCACGCCCGAGGACGAGGGCAAGTGGAACCTCGACCTCGAGGGCGTCGAACCTCCGCTCTCCATCGCCGACCTCGCGTCGTGGGATGGAGCGGCCGCCGAGGTCGCCCTTCCTCGGTTCGACCTCCCGCCCGAGGCCGGCGCCGAGCACGCCGGCGGTTCCGGCGTCGTGGTCCGGGGCGTGCCGACCCGCGAAGTCGCCGGCACGCTCGTGACGACCGTGTTCGACCTCATGCTCGCGCAGTACGGTGTCGGTCGCGAAGGCATCCCCGGCCAGTGGCCCACGGGCTACGACGACCCGACGTCGCCGGGTACGCCGGCATGGCAGGAGGAGATCACCGCGGTGCCCGCCGAGCAGGCGATGCGCATCGGTCGGGAATTCGCCGACAACGCCGAGCGCTCCGGCGGCCGATCCATGATCCTGATGGGTGCCGGGACGAACCACTGGTTCCACTCCGACACGATCTACCGCACGTTCCTGGCGCTGACGACGATGACGGGCTGTCAGGGTGTCAACGGCGGGGGATGGGCGCACTACGTCGGTCAGGAGAAGGTGCGGCCGATCACGGGGTACTCGCAGTACGCGACCGCCGGTGACTGGAACCGTCCGCCGCGTCAGATGATCGGCACGGCCTTCTGGTACCTGGCGACCGATCAGTGGCGCTACGACGGACTGCCCGCGGATCAGCTCTCCTCGCCGCTCGCCCGCGGGGCTTTCGCCGGCCGCACGACCGCCGACTGCCTGGTCGAGTCGGTCAAGCGCGGATGGATGCCGAGCTACCCGACCTTCTCCCGCAATCCGCTCGACCTGTGCGACGAGGCCGAAGCCGCGGGCAAGGAGCCCGCGCAGCACATCGTCGACTCGCTGACCGACGGATCACTGCACTACGCCGTCGAAGACCCGGACGCACCGGAGAACTTCCCCCGCGTCGTATCGGTGTGGCGGGCCAACATCCTCGGGTCGTCGGGCAAGGGCAATGAGTACTTCCTCAAGCACCTGCTCGGAACGGACTCGGCCATCCGTGCTTCCGAGACGGAGGAAGGCTCTCGTCCGCGCGACATCGTGTGGCGGGAGGACGCACCGGTCGGCAAGCTCGATCTGCTCATGACGGCCGACTTCCGCATGACCTCGACGACGCTGTTCTCCGACCTCGTCTTCCCCGCGGCGACCTGGTATGAGAAGTACGACCTGTCGTCGACCGACATGCACCCGTTCCTGCACTCGTTCAACCCGGCCATCAACCCGCCGTGGCAGACGAAGACGGACTACGACCTGTTCGGCGAGCTCGCCGAGCGATTCAGTGAGCTCTGTGAGGGGCATCTGGGTGTGCGGCGCGACATCGTGGCCTCCCCGCTGCAGCACGACACCCCCGACGTGATGGCGTACGCGCACGGCGTGGTCCCGCAGGACGCGCCTCTCGTCCCCGGCGTGACGATGACGAAGCTCATCCCCGTCGAACGCGACTACCCCGCCCTCGCGGCGCGCTGGAAATCGCTCGGCCCGCTCACGGCCAAGCTGGGCATGACGACGAAGGCGATCACCTATCGGCCCGACAAGGAGATCGCGTCACTGGCGCAGTCCAACGGGGTGTTCCCGTCCGGGCCGGCCGCCGGACGTGTGAGGCTCGACACGGATAAGCGCGTGTGCGAGATGATCCTGGCGTTCTCCGGAACGAGCAACGGCCGGCTGGCGGTGCAGGGGTTCCGCGAACTCGAGAAGCGCACCGGCCAGCAGATGGCCTTCCTCGCCGAAGAAGAAGAGGGCAAGCGCATCACCTTCGCCGACGTGCAGGTGCAGCCACGGAGCGTGATCACCTCGCCGGAGTGGTCCGGATCGGAGCACGGCGGGCGGCGCTACACGGCCTTCGCGATCAACGTCGAGCATCTGAAGCCGTGGCACACCCTGACCGGGCGCCAGCACTTCTATCTCGATCACGACTGGATGGAGGAGCTCGGAGAGAACCTGCCGACGTTCCGTCCTCCGCTGGACATGCACCGGCTGTTCGACGATCCGAAGGTCGGCGCGACCGGGCCCAGCACCCAACGAGGTGCAACGGGCCAGGCCGAGGTCGCGGTGCGGTATCTGACTCCGCACTCCAAGTGGTCCATCCACTCGGAGTACCAGGACAACCTCTTCATGCTGTCGCTGTCGCGCGGCGGACCCACCATCTGGATGAGTCCGCAGGATGCCGACAAGATCGGCGTGCGCGACAACGACTGGATCGAGTCGTACAACCGCAACGGCGTTGTCGTCGCGCGGGCGAACGTCTCGCACCGGATGCCGGAGGGCACGGTGTACATGTACCACGCGAAGGACCGCACGGTGGATGTGCCGATCGCCGAGACGAGCGGCCAGCGCGGAGGGATCCACAACTCCCTCACGCGAATTCTGCTCAAGCCCAGCCATCTGATCGGGGGCTACGCGCAGTTGGCCTGGGCGTTCAACTACCTCGGCCCGACGGGGAACCAGCGAGACGAGATCACGACGATCCGCCGTCGTGACCAGGAGGTCGAGTACTGATGAAGGTCATGGCGCAGATGTCGATGGTGATGAACCTCGACAAGTGCATCGGATGTCACACCTGCTCGGTCACGTGCAAGCAGGCCTGGACCAATCGCACCGGTGTGGAATACGTCTGGTTCAACAACGTCGAGACCCGTCCCGGCGTCGGCTACCCGCGCAGCTACGAGGATCAGGAGCGCTGGGGTGGCGGATGGACGCGCACTAAGCGCGGGCGGCTCAAGCTGCGCAGCGGCGGGCGTCTGGCGAAGCTGGCTCGCATCTTCTCCAACCCGAAGCTCCCCGAGATCCACGACTACTACGAGCCGTGGACCTACGACTACGACATGCTCATCAACGCGCCGAAGGGTGCGCAGGTGCCGGTCGCTCGGCCGAAGAGCCTCCTCACCGGCGAGAACATGAAGATCTCGTGGTCGGCGAACTGGGACGACGACCTCGGTGGCTCGATGGAGACCATGCAGGACGACCCGATCCTCCAGAAGATGAGCGAGCAGGTCGAGGCGGAGTTCTCCAAGGCGTTCATGTTCTACCTGCCGCGTATCTGCGAGCACTGCCTCAACCCATCGTGCGTCGCCTCCTGCCCCTCGGGCGCGATGTACAAGCGTGCGGAAGACGGGATCGTCCTCGTCGACCAGGACCAGTGCCGCGGATGGCGCATGTGCGTGTCCGGTTGCCCGTACAAGAAGGTCTACTTCAACCACAAGACGGGCAAGGCCGAGAAATGCACGATGTGCTACCCGCGCATCGAGGTCGGTTTGCCCACCGTGTGCTCCGAGACCTGCGTGGGACGGCTTCGATACCTCGGCTTGGTGCTCTACGACGCCGACCGCGTGGCGGAGGCGGCGAGCGTGGAAGACGACAAGGCGCTCCTCGCGGCGCAGCGCAGCATCCTTCTCGACCCGAACGATCCGGCCGTGATCGAGCAGGCGCGGCGAGACGGCATTCAGGAGGACTGGATCGAGGCCGCCCAGCGCAGTCCGATCTGGCGGCTGATCCAGGAGTACGAGGTGGCGCTGCCGCTGCACCCCGAGTACCGCACGATGCCGATGGTCTGGTACATCCCGCCGCTCTCGCCCGTCGTGGACGTGATCTCGGGTTCCGGCAACGACGGTGAAGACGCGCGCACCCTGTTCGCGGCGATCGACAAGCTCCGGATCCCGCTCGGCTACCTCGCCGAGCTCTTCAGCGCGGGGGAGAGGGGGCCAGTCGAGCATGCGCTCCGTCGGCTCGCGGCGATGCGCTCCTACATGCGCGGGGTCAGCATCGACGATGTGCGCGATGAGCGCATCGCCAAGGCGGTCGGGATGACGGGCGAAGAGGTCGAGGCCATGTACCGCCTGCTGGCAATCGCGAAGTACGAGGATCGATACGTCATCCCCTCGGCCCATGCGGAGCAGGCGCACTCGCTCGAGGAGATGGCCTGCTCGCTCGACTTCGACGGTGGCCCCGGCATGGGCGGGGCAGGGCCGTTCGGACTCTCCAGCGGGCAATCCGTTCCGGTCGCCGTGGAGAACTTCCACATGCTGGCCGATCGGCAGAGTGCGGACCGGCCGTCGACGCCCGGCCGCGTCAACCTCCTCAACTGGGACGGCAACGGCGGCACGGATGGGCTGTTCCCTCCGCAGTCGACAGGGCCGGTGCGGACGACGGGCCCGACAGATCCCCAGGGGGACGATTCATGAGCACGATCCTGCCGCGGGTGACTCCGCGACGTGAGCTGCCGACGGAACTCGATCCGCTGGTGCTCTCCGCCGACCGGCGCGCGGCCGCGCACATGATCGCCTCGCTGCTGCTCGACTACCCCGACGACGCCTGGTACGCCCGGCTTCCGCTCCTCCAGGAGCGTGCGGCCGATCTACCCGGGCCGATCGCGGAAGCGCTGACGGGATTCATCGCGGCCGCGACGACCGCGGGGACGACCGAGTGGCAGCGACGGTATGTCGTCACGTTCGACCTCAAACGCAAGTGCAGCCTCTACCTGAGCTACTACGCCACGGGGGACACCCGCAAGCGGGGGACGGCACTCGTGACCTTCCTCGAGGCCTACCGCGCGGCGGGGTGGGAATTCGACGCGCAGGAGCTGCCGGACTATCTGCCGGCCGTGCTGGAGTTCTCGGCCCTGAGCGACTCACCGATCGCGGAGGCGCTGATCGCCTCGCACCGGGAGGGGATCGAAGTGCTGCGGGCCGCCCTCGAGGCGATGGACAGCGAGTGGGCAGCGGTGGTGCGTGCGATCACGCTCTCGCTTCCTCCCGTCGACGCCCGCACCCGGGAGCGATTCCTCGCGCTCGTGAGCGAAGGGCCTCCCACCGAGACCGTCGGGCTGAGCTTCCTCGGCAACCTCGCACCGTTCGCTCCGGTGTCGCAGCGAGGAGAGTCATGAACGCGGCCGGCTTCATCCTGTGGGTGGCGATCCCGTACGCCGCGATCGCCGTCTTCATCGTCGGCCATATCTGGCGGTACCGGTACGACAAGTTCGGCTGGACGACGCGTTCGAGCCAGACCTACGAGAACCGGCTTCTCCGCTGGGGATCTCCGATGTTCCACCTGGGCATCCTCATGGTCATCGCGGGACACGTCGTCGGTCTTCTCGTCCCGCGCGAATGGCTCTACGCGATCGGCATCTCCGAGGAGATCTACCACCTCGGCGCGACGTCGCTCGGAACGATCGCCGCGATCCTGACTCTCGCCGGGCTCGCGATCCTCATCTACCGGCGGCGGACCGTCGGGCCCGTCTTCCTCGCCACCACGGCGATGGACAAGGTGATGTACGTGTTCCTCGGGGCGACGCTCGGCTTCGGCACCCTCGCGACGGTGGTGTTCCAGGTGTTCGGCTCCGGCTTCCACTATCGCGAGACGATCTCGCCCTGGATTCGGTCGATCCTCTTCTTCCAGCCTCAGCCGGAACTCATGGCCGACGTGCCCCTGCTCTTCCAGATCCACGTCGTCACGGCTTTCGCGCTCTTCGCTCTCTGGCCGTTCACGCGTCTCGTGCACGTGTTCTCGGCGCCGGTCGGGTACCTGTTCCGCCCCTACATCGTGTACCGGTCCCGCGACGATCAGCGCGGTGCGCGGCAGGTGCGCCGCGGCTGGGACCCCGTGCAGGCACCGGATCCCGACAAGCTCCGCAAGCTCTAGGCCTCGGAAGGGATCACCGCTGTGTCTGTTGCCCCGCGTCCGGGTGCTGGGAGCGTCCTGACGCTCTCCACCATCGCGTTCACGCTGATGTTCGCCGTCTGGCTGATGTTCGGCATCCTCGGCATCCCGATCCGAGACGAGTTCGGGCTGTCCGATGTGCAGCTCTCGTGGCTCACCGCGGTCGCGGTGCTCAACGGGTCGATCTGGCGGCTGCCCGCGGGCATCATCACCGACCGGTTCGGTGGGCGTCGTGTCTTCGCCGTCATGCTGCTGATGGCCGCGGTGCCGACGTTCCTCGTCTCATTCGCACACGACTACGGGGTGCTCCTCGTGCTCGCGTTCTTCGTCGGCATCGCGGGGAATTCGTTCAGTGCCGGCGTCTCGTGGAACAACGCCTGGTGGCCCGATGCGCGAAAGGGCTTCGCCCTCGGCGTGTTCGGTGCCGGCAACGTCGGGGCGTCGGCGACGAAGCTCATCGGCCCGGGGCTCATCGCGGCGACGGCCGGCTCCACCTACCTCGGCTGGATCGTCGGCGGATGGCGTCTCGTGCCCGTGCTGTACGCCGCGCTCCTGGTGATCATGGCGGTGCTGGTGTGGTTCCTCGCGCCCCGTCCCGATCTGCTCCCAGGGCAAGGGCGGTCGCTGCGCTCGCAACTGCGACCGCTGAAGCATCTGCGCGTCTGGCGCTTCAGCCTCTACTACGTGGTCGTCTTCGGCGCGTACGTCGCCCTCTCGGCCTGGCTTCCGCTGTACTACGTCGACAACTACGGGCTGGATCTGGCGGTGGCGGCACTCCTGACGGCGAGCTTCATCTTCCCGGCATCCTTGCTTCGTCCGCTGGGCGGCTGGTTCTCCGATCGCTTCGGGGCGCGGCGGGTCATGTACGCGACCTTCACCGTGATGCTGGCGGTGCTCTTCTTTCTGTCGCTGCCCTCGGGGCACCTGGTCGTGCAGACCGTCGACGGGTCGGCGACGGCGCTGCCGTTCACGATGCCGCTTGCGGCCTTCGCGTCGTTGGTCTTCGTGCTCGGATGCGCGATGGGGGTGGGCAAGGCCGCCGTGTACAAGCACATTCCCGACTACTTCCCCGCCGATGTCGGCTCCGTCGGCGGGCTCGTGGGCATGCTCGGTGGGCTCGGCGGGTTCGTCCTTCCGCCGGTCTTCGCCTACACGCTGGCCCTGACGGGGCTTCCGACCAGCACCTTCGCCATCCTCTTCGTCTTGACCGCGGCATGCGCGGTGTGGATGCACCTGACGGTGTGGCGGATGCTGCACACTCATGCCCCGCAGCTCGCGGGCCGACTCGAGTCCGGGGAACTCGCCGGATGAGTCGGCGTACTCTCGGAACACGATCAGTCCATCCAGGAAAGGAGCGGGCATGAGCGCGATCCCGGTGCAGATCGGCCGTCGCGTTCCCGTCGCGCCCGAGATGCGCGCCGATGGCCCCCTGGTCGACACGCATGGCCGCGTCCACCGCGACCTCCGGATCTCGCTCACCGATCGCTGTTCGTTGCGCTGCACCTACTGCATGCCCGAGCAGGGGAACGAATGGCTCGCACGGGAGTCGATCCTCTCGGTCGACGAGATCGTGCAGGTCGCCCGCGTCGCCGCCGCTGCCGGTATCACCACGTTCCGCCTCACGGGTGGGGAGCCGTTGCTTCGACGCGACATCGTCGAGGTCGTGCGACGCCTCAGCGCGATCGAGTCGATCGACGGGCCGGTGCAGGTGGCGATGACGACGAACGGCATCCGTCTCGACGACGCGCTGGACGACCTGATCGCGGCGGGGCTGCACCGCCTCAACATCTCGATCGACACCGTGCGGCCGGAGCGGTTCGCCGCACTGACCCGACGAGATCGATTCGAGGATGTGCGCCGCGGCATCGAAGCGGCCGCCGCATCGGACCTGCGCCCTCTCAAGTTGAACGCGGTCGCCATGCGCGGTGTGAACGACGACGAGCTCTGCGACCTGGTCGACTTCGCGATCGCGCACGGTGCCGAGATGCGCTTCATCGAGCAGATGCCACTCGACGCGGGGCATGAGTGGGATCGCGGCACGATGGTGACGCGAGACGAGATCCTCGCCGCGCTCGCGCAGCGGTGGCAGCTGTCCGAGATGCCGGGCCGAGGGGGTGCGCCGGCCGAGCGGTGGCTGCTGGACGGCGAGCACACGGTCGGCGTGATCGCGTCGGTCACCGCTCCGTTCTGCGGAGACTGCGACCGCCTGCGGCTCACGGCCGACGGACAGTTGCGCAACTGCCTGTTCTCCGCCGATGAGTTCGACCTCCTCCCGGTGCTGCGTGGGGATCGACTCTCGGACGGCGACTCCGATGCGGCGATCGATGCCGTGCTCCGCGGATGCGTGTGGGCGAAGCTGCCCGGTCACGCCATCAACGACCCCTCATTCCTGCAGCCCGCACGCGGGATGAACGCGATCGGCGGCTGATCGCCTGAGGGGGAGCCCGGATCGGCCGGACGCTCAGCGTGCCGAATCGGCGACGGCCGCGGCGAAAGGGGTCGCCGGGGAGGTGAGCACTTCAGCGACGGCGGCATCCTGAACGATGCGCCCGGCCTGCACGATCACCAGCCGCTCCGCGAGAGCCTGGGCGTCGAGGATGCCGTGCGAGACGAGGATCGTCGTGGTGGCTCCGCGCTGTTCGCGCACGACCTCGCGCAGCTGGGCCGCGGCCTCGACGTCGAGCGAGGTGAACGGCTCATCGAGCAGCAGCAGTCGCGGCGAGGCGGCGAGGGCTCGCGCGAGGGCGATGCGCTGGCGCTGCCCGCCGGAGAGCTCATCGGGCCGCCGATCGCCATACCCGGCGAGGCCGATGCGGCCCAGCCACTCGGTGGCGCGCCGGGTGGACTCCTCTCGGGTGCGTCCGGCGGCCCGGGCGGCGAAGGCGATGTTCTGCGCAGCGGTCATGTGCGGAAACAGCAGGGCGTCCTGCCCGAGCAGGCCGATCGCGCGGCGCGACGGCGGCGTGTGCTGCCGCGGCCCGGAGAGGCGGAGCCCGTCGAGGTCGACGTGCCCCGCGTCGAGCCGCACGAGTCCCGCGATCGCCTCGAGGAGAGAGGTCTTGCCGGCACCGCTCGGGCCCATGATCGCGACGAACTCGCCCGCGGCGACGCGGAGTGCGGCATCGAGCCCCGCATGTCGCACGACGACGTGAGCGTCGAGGGATGCGGCCTCGGAGCCGACGTCGCCGGTCATCGGAGGGCCCCCGGCCGCCACGCCCGCACGAGCAGCAGCACGGCGACGGCAGTCCCCAGCAGCAGGATCGACAGGGCCACCGCCGTCTCGCGGCCCGCACCGGCGCCGTTGAAGGCGGTATAGATCGCGAGCGGCATCGTCTGCGTCACTCCGGGGGCGTTGCCGGCGAACAGGGCCGTGGCCCCGAACTCGCCGATGGCGCGGGCGAAGCAGAGGATCACCCCGACCACGATGCCGGGCGCGGCGAGGGGCAGCGTCACCCGCCACAGCACCGTGCTCGGCGAGGCCCCGAGCGTGGCAGCCGTGCGCTCGTATCGGCTTCCCGTGCTGCGGATCGTCCCCTCGACCGCGAGCACCAGGAACGGCAGCGCCACGAACGCCTGCGCGAGCACCACGGCCGCCGGCGTGAACGGGATGCCGGTGCCGAACCACGCGGCGATGAGGCCCCCGAGCGGACTGGAGCGGCCGAGGAGGAACAGCAGAGCCACCCCGCCCACCATCGGCGGGAGCACGAGCGGCACCGCGACGAGAGCCCGCAGCAGGGCGGAGGTGCGCGGCCCCGAGCGGGCGATGAGAAGGGCGAGCGGCAGGCCGAGCACGATGCACAGCGCGGTGGCGGCGAGTCCGGTGGTGAGTGAGAGGCGGAGGGCATCCAGTGCCACCGTCGAGGTGATGTCGGTCCAGAAGGTCGACCAGGATGCGCGCGTGAGCAGGGCGACCAGCGGCAGCGCGAGCAGGAGGATGCCGAGCACGGCGGGCGCGACGAGGAGGAAGGGGGGTGCCGCTCCCGTGTCGACCCGTCGCATCCTCGTCGTGCTCGTCCTCGTCATGCTCCGCCTCGCGGGCCGATCCCCGATCACGGCGTACCGAAGCCGTGGTCGGCGAGGATCTGGCGGCCGACCGGACCCCGCACGAACTCAGTGAATGCTCTTCCGGCTTCCGTGGCGCCGTCGAGTGCGACGATCGGGTAGCGGTTCACGACCTCGTCGCTGCCCTCCGGCGCGAAGCTCTCGACGTCTTCGCCCACCACGTCGGTCGCGTAGACCAGACCGGCGTCCGCTTCGCCGGCGACGATCTTCTGCAGGACCGCGGAGACGTTCTGCTCAAGGCTCGCCGCCGTGACCGAGACGCCGGCGGTGCGGAGGAGCGTCTGCGACGCCGCTCCGCAGGGCACCTCGGGCGCGCACAGCACGGTGGTCGCTTCCGCGAGGTCGGCGAGTGAGGTGATGCCGGCGGGGTTTCCTGCGGGCACCGCGACCACGAGGGTGTTCGTCGCGAACGACTCCGGGTCTTCGGCGAGTCCGGTGTCGACGAGCGTCTGCATCGTGCGCTCGTCGGCCGTGGCGAGCACGTCGGCCTGTGCGCCCTCGGTGAGCTGCGTCACGAGCACGCTCGACCCGTCGTAGACGATCGGGGCGACCTCGACCGCCGGATGTTCCGCGGTGAACGCCGCCGCGATCTCGTCGAAGACCGGGCTCAAGGAAGCCGCGGCGAAGACGGTCACCTCGCCGGTGAGCTCGCCATCGGCGGCAGAGGGTGACGGGTCTGCGGAGGGGGCTGCAGAGCATCCGCCCAGCAGCAGGGCGAGGACCAGCGCTGCCGACCCAGTGAGGAGCCGGTGGTTCACCGCGGCGTCTCCACGATCACGGTGGTCGCCTTGATCACCGCGACGGCGAGAGACCCCGGCTGCAGATCGAGCTCGCGAACGGCCTCGGCCGAGAGCAGCGATACGAATCGATGCGGACCCGCCTGGATGTCGACCTGCGCCATGACGCCGTCGATCTGCACGCGGGTGACGAGTCCCGTGAAGCGGTTGCGCGCGCTGGAGAGCACATCGCCCGGAGTGGGTGGCGCGGCGGCGAGGGCGACCGCGTGCTGGGCGAGAGCCTCGCCGGGGATGCGGGCGGGACTGTCGGCGGTGACCGGCAATGCGTCCTGGTCGATCCACCGCCGGACGGTGTCGTCGCTCACGCCGAGCAACCGTGCGGCTTCGGCGATGCGATAGGTGGTCACAGCCCGAGCCTAGAGCGGCGGATTCCGCAGATCCAGGCCCTCTGCCGTGCATATTCCGCATCCGCGGAGATCTGTCGCATCATCGGTCCCTCGGCGGGGGATTTCTCCGGCGCTCGAAGGGGCCGCCGCCACGCGTCCCGGGGTAGCCTGAGCGCATGCCGCTGCCTCCGCTCGTCGAGCCCGTCGCAGCACTCAGCGCCGCCGAAGCCCAGCGGACCGCGCGGCACCTCGTCCTCGCCGACCTGGGGGAACTCGGCCAGCGACGGTTGCGCGCAGCTCACGTCGCCGTCGTCGGCGCGGGCGGGCTCGGATCCCCTGTCGTGCTCGCGCTCGCCGCAGCCGGCGTCGGCACTCTCACGGTCATCGATGATGACGTCGTCGAGCTCTCGAACCTGCAGCGGCAGGTGCTGCACCGGCTCGCCGACGTCGATGCGCCTAAGGTCGACAGCGCGGTGCGCGTCGCGGCGGATCTCGCACCCGAGACGACCGTGCTTCCCGTGCGCGAACGACTGACCGCGACGAACGCCGAGGTGCTGCTGGCCGGTGCCGACCTCGTGATCGACGGCTCCGACACGTTCGAGACCCGCACGCTGGTGGCTGCCGCGTGCGAGCGGCTCGGGGTACCGCTGGTGTGGGGTGTCGTGCAGGAGTTCGCCGCACAGGTGACGGTGTTCTGGTCGGCACCACCCGCCGGAGTGCCGCCCGTCGTACTGAGCGACCTGTACCCGCCCGAGGGGGTCGGCGAGCTGCCGAGCTGCGCGGCGGTGGGAGTGCTCGGGGCGCTCTGCCTGCAGGTCGGATCGGTGCTCGCGATGGAGGCCATCAAACTCATCGCCGGCATCGGCGAGCCGCTGTTCGGTCGGGTGCTGCTGATCGACGCGTTGCGGGGCCGGATGAGCGAGGTTCCGCTGCGGGGGCGCGCGGAGGCGACCAGCGCGGCAACCTCGGTTCCGGCTCGCGCCGCCGTGCCTCACATCGCCGCGGGTGCACTCGACGACGAGATCGCCGCCGGAGCGTTCGTGCTCGATGTGCGCGAGGCGGATGAGATCGCCTTCGGGGCGATCCCCGGATCCCGGCACGCTCCGCTGGCGGAAGTGCTCGGTCGTCCCGAGGTATTCGCCGCAGAGGGCCGGGTCGTGGTGGTGTGCCGACGCGGGGTGCGGGCGGTGCGCGCGGCGGCCGCGCTGCGGAGCGCCGGGGCCGATGCCGTGGTGCTGACCGGCGGCATGGACGCCTGGAGCGCGCGATGAGCGGCATGCGCACGGTCGAAGAGCAGCTCGCCGTGGTGCTCGCCGCCGTACGGACCCGTCCGGCGGTCACCCGGGCTCTGGGCGAGGCGATCGGCTTCACGCTGACGGACCCTGCTCGCGCGCAGAACCCCGTCCCCGTTTTCGACAACTCTGCGATGGACGGCTTCGCGGTGCGTTTCGCCGACGTCGCCACGGCATCCGACGCGCATCCGGCGGTGCTGCGCGTCGTGGCGGACGTCCCGGCGGGCAGCGCGGAGGATCCACCACTCGCTCGGGGCACGGCCGCCCGCATCATGACCGGCGCCCCGGTGCCGGCTGCGGCCGACACGATCGTGCCTTTCGAAGACACCGCCGGTGGCCTCGCCGATTCCCTGGGCGAGATCCGGATCGTTCGCGCGCCGGCGGCGGAGGGCGCGCATGTGCGTCGGGCGGGGGCGGATGCCGCGGTCGGCGCCGTCGTGCTCGACCAGGGCGCGCTGCTCGGCGCCCGGCAGCTGGCCGCACTGGCATCCGTCGGCATCGCGCGGGTCGCCGTCGCCCCGCGGCCGCGAGTGGCGATCGTCTCGACCGGCGCCGAACTCGTGCCTCCGGGGGAGCCTCTGGCCCGAGGGCAGATTCCCGAGTCGAACGGCCTTCTGCTCGCCGGGCTCGTGGTCGAGGCTGGCGCCGAGGTCGTGTTCCGCGAGGTCGTCGGCGACGATGGTGCCGGCCCGGCCGACGCTGTGGCGCGTGCGAGCGCACTCGGGCTCGATGCCGTGATCTTCTCCGGGGGTGTGAGCGCCGGCGCATACGAGCCGGTGCGGCAGGGTCTGAGCGACGCGATGGAGTTCGTGAAGGTCGCGATGCAGCCGGGCAAGCCCCAGGGGTTCGGAGCGACGGACGCGGGCATGCTGCTGTTCGGGCTGCCCGGCAATCCGGTGAGCGTGGCCGTCTCTTTCGAGGTGCTGGTGCGTCCCGCGCTGCTGCGTCTGCAGGGCCGTCGGGAGATCCATCGCCCGCTCCGGCGTCTCGCCGCGGGCACCGGGTGGCGCACCCCTCCCGGTCGTCGTCAGTATCTGCCCGCCGTGATCGACGCGGACGGTCGCGTGCACCCGGCGACCCGCGGGGGATCCGGTTCGCACCTCGCGGTCGGCCTCGGGGTCGCCACCGCCTATGCCATCGTCGCCGCCGAGACCGACCAGGTCGAGGCCGGCGACCTCATCGACGTGCTGGAGCTGTCATGACCTTCACTCACCTGGATTCGGCCGGCCACGCGCGCATGGTCGATGTGACCGAGAAGCAACCGACCGTGCGGGCCGCGACCGCCGCGGGCTTCGTGCGCTGCGCGCCGGAAACGGTCGCCCTGCTCCGCGACGGCACGGTGCCCAAGGGTGATGTGCTCGCAGTGGCCCGCATCGCCGGCATCCAGGCGGCGAAGCGCACGCCGGAGCTGCTGCCACTCGCGCACGTCATCGGCGTGCACGGCGCGGTCGTCTACCTCGACATCGAAGACACCGGGATCCGGATCAGCGCGACCGTGCGCACGGCCGACCGCACCGGGGTCGAGATGGAGGCGCTCACCGCCGTCTCGGTCGCCGCGCTCGCCGTGGTCGACATGATCAAGGGTGTGGACCGCGCGGTGACGATCGAGAACGTGCGCATCGTCGCCAAGGAGGGTGGGCGCAGCGGTTCCTGGCGGAGGCCGGGGGAGTGACCACGTCGTCGCACGCCGAGGTCGGCGCCGTGCTGCTCGTGGGCGGCGAGGGGCATCGGATGGGCGGCATCGCGAAGCCTCTTCTCGTGCTGGAGGGGCGATCGCTGCTGGCGCGCACCGTGGATGCGGTGGTCGATGCGGGTGTGGGCCCGATCGTGGCGGTCGGTCCGGTGCTCGAGGAGTCGGGCGACGTGGTTTGGACGTGGGAGGAGCCGCCGCTGGGTGGCCCGGTCGCGGGGATCGCGGCCGGACTCGCGCAGATCGCGGCCGACGGGGTGCTGATCCTCGCCGGTGATCTCGCGCGACCGGACGCCGTCGTGCAGGGATTACTCGCCCACCGCTCCGACGATGCCGCGGCCCCGGCATCCGTCGAGGGAGTCGTGTTCTCTGCAGACGGGCAGCCGCAGTGGCTGGCCGGCCTCTACCGCACGGAATCGGTCCGCCGCGCGCTCGACGGGATCGAGACCGACCGGAATGCCTCCGTCCGCGCACTCCTCGGTGGCCTCGCCATCGAGTGGGTCGTCGACCAGGAGGGGATTACCGCCGACATCGACTCGCCCGCCGACCTGGCTCGCGCACGACAGGAACTCGAGGAGACGCCATGACCGAGAACAGTCGCACCCTTCCTCCGGAGGCGCTCGACGCCTGGGCGGCCGAGCTGCGTGAAAGATTCGACCTGGGCGAGGAGGATGCGCCGGTCGGGCTGATCCTCGACCTCGCCCGAGACGTCGCGAACGGGGTCGCGCGCCCGGCGGCGCCGTTCAGCGCCTTCGTGGCCGGTCTGGTCGCCGGTCGCGCGGGTGGCTCGCCCGACGACGTGCGTGCGGCGGTGGCCGCGATCGTCGAGCTCGCGAACGCGCATGCGGCTCAGGAGCCGAGCTGATGGCCACGGTGCGTTACTTCGCGGCCGCGGAGGATGCGGCGGGCCGGGCGACGGAGCCCTCGGATGCCGTGACTCTCGGCGCGCTGCGGGCCGAGCTCGTGGAGACCCATCCGGCGCTCGGAGCGATCCTCGACCGCTGTGCGCTGCTCGTCGACGGCGCCAGGGTGGACGACGACTTCGCGCTGGCGGGGGTGGGGACCGTCGACGTGCTGCCTCCGTTCGCCGGAGGCTGAGGTTCAGCCGCCGATGCCCTTCCACGCCGTGGTGCCGTCGGCCTCGACCTGACGCTTCCAGACCGGGAGCTCGCGCTTGATGGCCTCGATCATCTCGCGGCACACCACGAAGGCCTCGTCGCGATGCGCGGCGGCGACCGCGACGACGACAGCGGCCGAGCCGACCGGAAGTCGACCGATGCGGTGGCTCACGGCGATGATCGCCTCTCGGCTCACGCCCGTGGCGACGGCCTTCTCCGCGAGGTCGCGGAGGATCCGCTCGGCATCCGGGTGCGAGGAGTACTCGAGGGCGACGACCTCTCCGGCGGCATCCGGGTCGTGGTCGCGGACGCGTCCGAGGAATGTCGTGACCGCGCCCGCGCGGTCGTCGTCGACAGCGGCGAGGTGCGCGTCGAGAGACAGTTCGGTGTCGCTGATCGCGGCCAGGGTGACGGTCATCGGTGGTCCTCTCCGTCGAGCTGGGCGATCACATGCGGGGTGACCGACAGGATGACCGGCATGCCGTCGGCGACACCGCCGGGCGAACCGGGGAGGTTCACGATCAGCGCGCCCTGCGCGGTGCCGGCGAGGCCGCGGCTGAGCAGCGCGGCGGGGAACTTCGCGGCCCCCTGCCGCCGCAGCTCCTCCGAGATTCCCGGGAGCTGTCGATCGAGCACGCGCGCGGTGCCCTCGGGGGTCTCGTCGCGCGGGGAGATGCCGGTGCCGCCGGTGGTGACGATGAGCCGCACGCCGCGGGCGAGGAGTCCGCGCAGCGCCTGCTCGACGGCATCCGCTCCGTCGGGGATGATCACAGGATCGGCGCAGTCGAACCCCGCGTCGCGAAGTGCGGTGACGGCGAGGGGCCCGGCCGTGTCGGGGCGGGTGCCTGCTGCTCCGCGGTCGGACACGGTGAGCACGGCGGCGGAGGTCATAGGCCGAGGGTAGCGTCGGGCGTTCCGGACACGAGCGGTCAGACGCTCATGTCGACGGGCGGTTCCATCACGATGCCCTGCGCCTCGAAGGCACGGCGGCGCTCCTCGATGCGGCGGTGCAGCTCGACCTGCGCGTCGTCGACGAACTGCGGGTCGAGATCGACGGTCGGCGGATGCGGGTCGCCGTGGTTCGCGGCGATGTACGCGTCGAGCTCGGGTCCGCTCGTCCACGACGTGATGAGGGCGTAGCGAGGTGCGGTGCCGCGGTGCCAGACCGCGTGCCAGAAGCGCTGGGTGTCGACGATGATGCGCGAGCCCGCGCGCAGCGGCAGGCGAATCTCGGTGGCCGGGTCGAAGCGGTCTGAGCGCAGGATCAGCATCGACTCGGTGTCGTCGGAGAGGTTGAAGAATCCGCGGACCACCCAGCCGGTGCCCTCTTCGTTGAGGCGGTTGTTGTCGTCTTGATGCAGGTTGTAGATCGCGTCGGCGTACTCGTTGGGCTGCAGCTCGATCACGCGGCAGCGGCCGATGCCGGAGCCCGGCTCCTGTGCCCGGCGCTGGAGCGTGGGGGCGATCGCGATCTGCGACTCGACCCAGACGCCGTCTTTGTCGGCCCGCGGCGGGGTGTGGTTCCAGAAGCCGTTGCAGTCGACGTCGCCCGCGTAGCTGGTGAGCGGGGCGAAGCGCGTGATGCCCGAGGAGCGCCAACCGACGTACTCCAGATCGAGCCATTCGGCCGGATCGGCGGGCGACGTGTGGTCGTCGAGGACGACGTAGCCCGTCTCGGCCAGTGCCTCGGACGTGATGAAGCCCATGATGAGTAACCCTTCCCGTCATCGCTGCCCCCACAGGCGGCGGGTTCTTAGGCAATCCTAACCCGGTTCGGCCGCTCTCGTGGAGGGATGCTGCCGTGCAAAAGCGCGAGGGCGCCGGTCCTGCGCGCCGATATTCTGAGGGCATGACTCAGCCGCAGGGCGCCCTCCTCGTGGGCAGTGTGAACTTCGACGACGCCGAGACCACGATGCGCACCGCGGCGGAACTGCTCGGCGATCGGCTCCGCCGCATCCCGGACGGCGAGGTCGGCAAGCGGTTCCACTGGATCATGTTCCAGCCCGACGTGATCGGCCGGGCCGACGGCATCGAGCGCATCGGCGACGAGCCCATCCCGTTCCCGGCCGGTATCGACGCGCGTGGCCTGCGCATCGGCGAGGGAGTGGATGCGGCGAGCATCGTGCTGCCGCCGCTCGGCTACGCTGCCGCGGCGATCGAGTCGTATGCCGTATTCACGCGCCTCCGCGCCGAGGGGGCTGTGCCCGCCGGCATCCGATTCCAGGTGTCGCTGCCGACGCCGCTGGCCGTGATCTCCTCGTTCTTCCACGGCGACGACCGGGCCGCGATCGAGCCCGTGTACACGGCGGCCATCCTCCGCGAGCTCGACGAGATCCTCGCCGCGATCCCGCACGAAGACCTCGCCGTGCAGTGGGACGTCGCGACTGAGATGGGCATCATCGAGCGCGCGGCAGGTTACGGCGCGGTCATGGAGGCGTGGTGGCCCGGCGACCCGTTCGACGGTCTCGTCTCGCGCCTTGCCGCGCTGGTCGACGCCGTGCCCGCCGACGTCGAGGTGGGCGTGCACCTCTGCTACGGCGACGCGGGGGAGAAGCACTTCTTCGAGCCGACGGATGCTGCGAACCTGGTGCGCTACGCGAACGCCGTGGCTGCGGCATCCGCTCGCTCGCTGACCTGGCTGCACCTGCCCGTGCCGATCGCTCACGACGATGCGGCGTACTTCGCACCGCTCGCCGGCCTCGCCCCCGTGAACGAGCTGTATCTCGGGCTCGTGCACCGCGAGGACGGCGCGGAAGGGGCCGCGCGCCGCATCGCCGCAGCCACCCCGTACGCGGGCGAGTTCGGCGTCGCGACCGAGTGCGGCATCGGTCGCGCACCCGCCGGCTCGACCGAGGGCATCCTGCGCACCCACGCCGAGGTCGCCGCCGTCTGGTGACCCGCATCGCTCGATTCGCGCGCTCGCCCCGCGTCGCGTAAGCTATTCCGCGGTGACGTGTCCGAGCGGCCGAAGGTGCAACTCTCGAAAAGTTGTGTAGGGTAACCCCCTACCGTGGGTTCAAATCCCACCGTCACCGCCACCACGAAGGCCCCGACTCCCGTCGAAAGACTGGGATGCGGGGCCTTCGTCATGCGTGGAGTTCTGGCTGCGGTAACGCAGCGGTAACGGGAGTTGCATCGTGGTTGTAGTGGGGTGCCGGCTCAGTGATCGATCAAGACTGGGACCTCACGATTTTCGGTGGAGGGCTATCAGGGGTTGTTGCGGGATGCCTGGCCGTGCCTCTTCTCCTGGTCAGATCTTCTTTTGTCTGTCGAGAGTCCCTACGCGCTGTCGGAGAATCTGCGGAATATTCGCGGAGTCTGGGGCAGTCGCTGCTTGTCCAGAGCTGCCTCGCGAAGAGCTGTGGCTCGCACTGGCATGGAGTTTTCCGATTTCCGCAGAGTGGCTACCGGCTGAGGTTCGAGCCGCGCTAGCGGGAGCCGCTAGTCGAGTTGTTCGTCTCCTGGGACTTAGAGGCTCCAACTAGCGCGGTTGCTGAAGTAGGCGTGGCGGGCAAGGCCCGTCAGCGAGTACTCTCCGGAATCCAACGAGTTCTCGAGACACGAGTCGTTGTTCGTCGAGCTTCTTGGCCCTCCTGCCGACCCAGTGAACAACGCACGGCGCTAGAAGAGCATGCGCGGGCGCTCGATGCTATCTGGGACGGCGACAGGGAGCGTGCCGAGGCGGCGAGGCACTATCACATCCTCGAAGGGTGGGAGCGTCGCCGACCCTCGACTGAGCGCAAGCCGTAGCGACTCGTCGTCGCGATAGCGCGTGGGCGCCAGGCACTGTCACGGCCTTCGTTCCTCGAGCGCCGACGCAGTTGTTCGACAGTGGCTGTACCTATACGTGCACCGACACGAGGCGCTCTCCGTGACGAGACGATCGTCGAGGATGATGTCGGCGTCGTCGATGGGCTCGGCGCAAGCCGTTTTGACTCCGGAAGGCCTGGGTACCGCGCTCTAAGCTCCCGTGGCAGGGAGTCTCAGGGGCCCTCTCTTGTTCTTGATTTTTTTCTTTGGGGGGGCATATCTCAGGCACACGGTTCCGTTTTTCGCTCTGCTATCCCTAGGAAAGCGTGATCAAGTTCATGCTCGGAGTTTGTCACCGACCCGACGCCCTTCATCGTCGATTTCGTCGTGTGGAAGTCGCTGCACACGGTCGCGTTCATGTACTTCGTGGCGACAGCCACCGCTCCCACGTTTCGGGGCGATGGTCGGATCCGTTGCTGTGGGTAAACCTCGTCGGATCAGCTCTGACGCCTGTGATCGGGGCTGGGAGGGCGGGTAGCCTGAGCGGATGCCCGAGATACCGCCTTTCAGCCCCACGATCGCGTTGCTCGCCGTCGCTGCGGGTTGGCAGGAGTCATTTGCTGACGCGTTGAAGCCGCTGGGTCTGACGTCGCGAAAATACGCGCTGCTCGGACACATCCGCGTCACTCCGGGCATCTCCTTCAGCGAGCTGGCACGTCGGTCCCGCATCACGGCGCCGAGCGCCCACATCGCGGTCGCCGCGTTGAAGGATGCCGGATTGGTCGACGATGCCACGGCCCGCGCCGGCGCTGCCTCGCATCTGGAGGTCACGGATCAGGGTAGGCAGCTCCTGGAGGATGCCGCGGCGAGGATCGCCGTGCTCGACGAGATATTCGCTGCAAGGCATCCGCAACTCACCGACGCTCTCCGCGCCCACATGATCGCGACGTTTGCGGGAACGGACAACCTTTAGGTAAACTAAAGGAGTGGAAAATGTCCTACTGTCCGTGCACGTTGTCGCGGGTATCCTCTTCATCGGTCCCGTCGCCGTCACCACGAGTCTTTTTCCGCGGTTCGCCCTCTCGGCATCGACCGCGGATGGTGCAGCAGGCGGGCTCGATGCGGCGAAGCTGCTACATCGGGTCACGCGCACCTACGGCATTCTGGCGCTGAGCGTTCCTCTGGTCGGCCTGGCTCTTGCCGCCGTGCAGGGAAGGCTCGGCGAGATATGGATCACCGCCGCGATGGTGCTCACCGCCGTCGCGGGCGCCCTGCTCGTGCTGAGGATCGTACCCGCGCAGCGTGATGCCCTCGGCTCCGCGCTCGATCGCCGTGCACTCACGAATCTGCGTGTGATGGCGGGGGGCTTCAACCTGCTGTGGGTCATTGTCGTCGTGCTCATGATCGTTCGGCCGGGTGCAGAATGAGACCCCTGCTGCGCGCCCTCGACGTGCTCTCCGTGCTCGAGCTTCTGAGCATCGCCGTTCTGCTTGTCAACCTGTTCCTCGTGCATGCCGACGGGGTGGCCCCGGCGATCGGTCCGATTCACGGTGCGCTTTACCTCGCAGTCGGGGTGACGGCACTGTTCGGGCGCGATCTTCTGCTGCGGACTCGTCTGATGGCGCTGATCCCTGTTCTCGGCGGCATCCTCACGCTCATCAACGTGCGCACGGAGAATCGGCGGTGACGCCTGCCCGGCACTTCTTCCGCCGACCACGCGCGGTCAGCGCTTTGGAGGCGCGGGCGCTCGTGGAGAACGGTGCCCTCATCGTCGACGTGCGGCGTGCGCAGGAGTGGCGGCGGCATCACATCCCGAGGTCGGTGCTGATCCCGTTGGTGCAACTCGAGGAACGTGCCGATGAACTGCCCGAGGACCGGCTGCTCATCACGTTCTGCACGGGCGGCATGTTGTCGAGCGGTGCGGCGAACATGCTCGTGGAGCTCGGCTACGACGCGGTCAACATGAGCCGGGGCCTCATCGACTGGCGTGCAGCCGGAGGCGAACTCATCGCTGGGGAGTAAGCCTGCACGATGGGTCGCTGCTCCGCTGGCGCGAGATGGAACCCTTCCTCACGACGCGCTGGCACGCGCGCCGTCGCCCTCGACAAGGTCGTCGTGGGTCGAGCGCTTCCGATCTGGCCGGAGCGCTGATCGCGGAGTGCCGAAGGGTCCGGCGATCGTGTGATCGCCGGACCCTTCGAGGTATGTTCAGAACGCGTCGGGGTGCGCTGCGCGCGCGATCTTCTCGATCGCGGCGGCATTCGTCGGGCCGACGTACACGCCGTCGGAGACGGTGACGTAGTTGTTGTTCTTCGCGGCATCCCACTGCGGGTACTCAGCGAAGAGCGCGGCGGCTTCGGCGTCGAGATCCTCACCCGGCATGAACCCACCGACGACAAGAACGTCGACATCTGCCGTGGCCAGGTGCTCAGCGTCAATGGTTGACGTGAATGTCAGGTCGCTGTCCTGGAACGACCCGACGACTCCGGCCCGGTTCAGAACATCATCGAAGATGCCGCCGAGGAAGACCGCAGGCATGCCGTTGGTCGTCATCATGGACATGCTGGGGAAGACGATGAGACCGGTCGGCGTCTCCTGGCCCTCCACCGCAGACGATACGGCGTCGATCTGAGAGCGGAGGTCGTTGACGAGCGCTTCAGCTTCGTCCTGGCGATCGAAGACGTTGCCGACGAGATTGAGGAACCCGAACGACGACTCGACCGTGGCGTTGTCGAAGGCGGAGAGCTCTTCTTCCGTGGCGTCTTCCTTGCCCATGGCGCAGTTCGCCGGATTGACGATCGTGTTGATGCCCTCGGCGGCGAGTTCGTCGCGTGATGCTTGGCCGTTGGCCGAGTCGAAACCGCCCGACGTCGTCGCGATCACCAGGTCGGGCTTGAGGGCGAGCAACTGCTCGGCGGGGATCTCGAAGCTCCCGGCCATGTCCAGATCGCCTGTGGGCAGCGCGTCGATCTGCGCGACCAGCTCTGGCTGATCGGACATGCCGTAGTTCTGCATGTTCGCGAGGATGGTGTCGTCGAGTCCGAGCAGTAGAAGGGACTCGACCTCGGCGACGGACGCGCCATTCATGAGCACTACGCGCTCGGGCTTTTCCGTGAAGGTCTGCTCGAAGCCGCAGTTGTCGATCGTGAGGGGGTATTCGGTGCTCCCGCCCATCAGGGCGGTTCCATCGACGGTCGGCGATTCGGTCTTGGTCGCATCGGACGGGCTGGCGGCGCATCCGGCCAGGACGCTGAGAACGACGAGTGAAGTGAGCGCGGTCGCAGCTCGGGATTTCGTGATGTGCATCGGACGAACCTTCCTGGGTGTCAAGTGGCTTAACTCTACAATAGGTAGTGTTAAGGATCCGCCCGGCAGGCTCGAATGGCCCTGTTAACTCTACGTACCGTAGAATAAGACCGAGCCGTGCATCCCGATCCCGTCCTCCGGTCGGCAAGCGTGAGCCGCTCATACTTGCCCTGACGGCCCGGTCTCCCGTTCGCCGCCTCATTCTCTCCAGGCCCAGGAGGCCGCATGTCTGCCGTCGATACCGGTCCGATCAAGATTCCGGCCGCCACGTCAGGGATGATCCCGCGCTCTGACATGCGCGTGATCTGGCTGCTGTTGGTCGCCGCGTTCGTCTCGATCCTGAACGAGACCACGATGGGGATCGCGATCCCTGACCTCAACACCGATCTCGGCATCCCGCCCGAGCTGGGTCAGTGGCTGACAAGCGCCTTCATGCTGACCATGGCCGTCGTCATCCCGACGACCGGATTCATCCTCCAGCGTTTCACGACCCGTCAGGTGTTCATCGCCGCGATGATCGCGTTCTCGCTGGGCACGCTGGTGGCGCTCGTCGCTCCGGGCTTCGCGACACTGCTCGTCGGACGCGTGATCCAGGCGGCCGGCACCGGCGTCATGATCCCGCTGCTGATGACGACCATCATGAACGTCGTTCCGCCGCAGTCGCGCGGACGAATGATGGGCCGTGTCGGCCTGGTGATCTCTCTCGCTCCCGCGATCGGCCCGACGCTCGCCGGCGCGGTACTCGAGCTGGCCAACTGGCGCGCACTCTTCGCCATCATCCTCCCGATCGCGCTGATCGCTCTCGCGATGGGGGCGAAGTGGATGACGAACCTCGGCGAGACCCGCAACGTGCCGCTCGACGTGCTCTCGATCCCGCTCGCCGCGCTTGGCTTCGGCGGCATCGTGTTCGGTCTCAGCCAGTTCGGCGGCGAGGGCGGATCCGGCGAGACGGTCGGCATCCTCTCGCTCGTCGTCGGTGGCGTGTCGCTCGGCCTGTTCGTCTGGCGTCAGCTCCTGCTGCAGCGCAAGGACGACGCGCTGCTCGACCTGCGCGTGTTCCGCTCGGGGAACTTCACCGTCTCGGTGATCATCATGACGATCCTCGCGCTGTCGATGTTCGGCACGCTGACCCTGCTACCGCAGTATCTGCAGAACGTTGCAGGGCTCGACCCGCTCCAGGCCGGTCTGATCCTGCTCCCCGGCTCGTTGCTGATGGGTCTGCTCGGTCCGATCATGGGTCGCGTCTACGACGCACGAGGCACGCGCCCGCTGCTCATCCCTGGCACGATCCTCGTGTCCGCGGCGCTGTTCTACTATTCGACCGTCGGTGAGCACACCGTGTGGTGGGTGCTGATCATCGTGCAGGCGGCGATGTCGGTCGGGCTGGCGATGTCGTTCACCCCGCTGTTCTCCGCCTCGCTGGGCTCTCTTCCCCGCCGGCTGTATTCGCACGGTACCGCGGTGTTGAACACGTTGCAGCAGGTCGGCGGCGCGGCCGGAGTCGCAGTGTTGCTGGTGACGTACTCATCGATCCTGCATGCGGGCGAGAGTGACGGCCTCACCGCTGCAGCGGCGGGAGCGACGGGAGCACGTGCGGCGTTCCTGATCGCCGCGCTCATCTCCCTCGCGACCGTCGCTCTCAGCGCGTTCGTGTGCAGACCCGCGGACGACGCCGGCGGAGAGCTCGTCCCGCCCACGAGCTCTTGACGCTCTCGAAGACGGCACCCGTTCGAGGCCGCCGACCTCGTATCGCCGCAGTGGTGTCGTTGCCACTGTGGGTGATGGTTATGGGCGCGGTGATTCTGGTCACTGCAGTGGTCGCTGTCTGCTTCGGGAGCGTCAACGTCGGCATCGATCGCGTGATCGGAGTGGTGTGGGCGAACGTGACAGGCGAGTCCAGCGCTGTCGATTCGATCTATCAGAAGATCGTCTGGGAGCTGCGCGTCCCGCGGGTGCTGATGGCGGGCGTGGTCGGCGCGGCGCTGGCGCTGGCCGGCGCAGCTCTGCAGGGTCTGCTTCGGAATCCGCTGGCGGATCCGTACATCGTCGGGGTCTCGTCAGGAGCATCGCTGGGCGCGGTGCTGGTGATGACCTTCGGCTCGAGTGTGCTCTTCGGGCTCACCACTCCGGCGGCAGCGTTCGTCGGCGCACTGGTCATCCTCGTTCTCGTCTTCGCGTTCGCGCAGCGATCGGGAAGCTTCACCGACATGCGACTCGTTCTCTCTGGCGTGGCACTCGGATACGTCGCGATGGCGGGAACCAGCTTCGCTCAGCTGCAGGCCGAGCCGGGGCAGGTGCGAGGGATCCTCTTCTGGATGATGGGGAGCGTCGCGGGAGCGCGATGGGAAGGCCTTCTGCTGCCCACCATCGTCATGGTCATTGCGGGAGCTTGGCTGCTGAGCCAGGCGCGAGGGTTGAACGCGTTGGCGCTCGGCGACGATGACGCGGTGGCGGTCGGCGTGAATCTGCGCCGCTTCCGACTCGGACTCCTCATCGTCGCCGCACTCCTCACGGCCGTGACCGTCGCGGTCGCGGGCGGCGTCGGCTTCGTCGGTCTGATCATTCCGCATGCTGTGCGCATGATCGTCGGTGCGGACTATCGGCGATTGCTTCCGGTCGCCGCGCTCGCGGGGGCGATCTTCCTGATCGCCGTCGACCTGGTGGCCCGTACCGTGGGCAGCCCGAACGAGTATCCGCTGACGATCTTCACCGCGCTCGTGGGAGGACCGTTCTTCCTTTGGCTGATGAGATCACCGGAGGGCCGCACATGAAGATCGCCATCACGGACCTTGACCTCAGCGTCGGAGGTGCGCGTTTCATCGAGGACCTCGCGCTCGAGATCGCCTCGGGAGAATTCGTCGCGATCGTCGGTCCGAACGGTTCGGGAAAGTCCACGCTCCTGCGCGCGATGTATCGCGCGCTCAAGCCGGATGCCGGCTGCATCCTCATCGGGAGCGTGAACGTCTGGGATGTCGCGCCACGGCGGGCTGCGCAGCTGCGCGCGGTGGTGACGCAGCATCAGACGAGCAATGACAGCATGCTGGTTCGCGACATCGTCGCGACCGGGCGTCATGCCCACCAGTCCTGGTATCGCGGTGAGACGAAAGCTGACCGCGACCATGCTGACGCCGCACTGGTGAGATGCGGGGCCGCGCACATGGCCGACCGCAAGTACGCCACGCTCTCCGGGGGTGAGCGGCAGCGGGTGCTCCTCGCGCGGGCTCTCACTCAGGATGCGCCGGTTCTGATGCTCGACGAGCCAACGAACCACCTCGACATCACGGCGCAGCACGATCTGCTGAGCCTTCTGGAATCCGTCGATCTCACGCGCGTGGTCGTTCTGCACGATCTCAATCACGCGGTCGCCCATGCCGATCGGATCATCGTGATGCATGAGGGGCGCATCAAGGCGGCCGGTATCCCGTCCGAGACACTGACATCGGAGCTGACGCGAGAGGTCTTCGCCGTCGACTCGCGACTCATCGAGCATCCGATCACCGGGCGGCCGCATCTGCTCACTGCGCCGATGCGTTGACCCGCATGTGTGCGGAGGTGCGAAGTGGAGAGACGGCTGACTCAAGTACGCGCATCGAAGCGATGGCGGTAACTGGACGGTGTGCTGCCGAATGCGGCCATGAAGTTCTGACGCAACGTGATGGGACTTCCGAATCCGCAGGATGCCGCGATCTGATCGATCGAGAGGCTCGTGACCTCGAGGAGCCGTCGTGCTTCATCAAGCCGTCGAGATCGGACCCACGCAGCGGGGGTGGAGCCGGTTGAATCGCGGAAGGCGCGCACGAAGGAGCGGCGACTCATGTGCGCGGCGGCGGCGAGTCTCTCGACGGTGAGCTCGTCATCGAGGTGCGCGAGAGCCCAAGTACGTGCTTTCGCGATCGGATCATCCGCCTCGCGAACTGCGATCGGACGTTCGATGTACTGGGCCTGCCCGCCCTCGCGGTGGGGTGCAACCACCAGGCTGCGAGCAACACGATTCGCTGCTTCCGAGCCGAGCCTCTGGCGGACGACATGCAGGCATGCGTCGAGGCCCGAGGCGGTACCTGCCGAGGTCAGAACATCGCCGTGATCGATGTAGAGCACATCGGCATCGATGTCGATCTCCGGGTGCCGCTCGGCGAGATTGCCCAGCGAATGCCAGTGCGTAACCGCGCTTCGGTCTCGAAGAAGGCCGATATCGGCGACTGCGATCGCGCCAAGGCAGAGGCCGGCGACGACGGTGCCGTCGGCATGCGCGGCGAGGACGGCTTTGCGAAGAGCGGTACTCGGCAAGCGCCCGTCATCCACCCACGACGGGATGACGATCAGATCGGCATCCGTCACCGCGGACAGCGCCTGAATGCCGCCGATCGAATAGCCCTCGGCGGTGCGGATGGATCCGCCCCGCTCGGAGAAGAGGACGGATGACCACTCGCCAAGACCCAGCCGGGCGACCTCGTCGAAGACCATCTGCGGCACGGAGAGATGGAACATCGTCACGCCGGTGAAAGCGTAGATCGCGATCCTCATCTTGTTCCTCTCGGGTGGCCCGTTCTCATCGTATATTGGCTCATGAGCCAACGGCGCACTATACCCCACGGGGTATATTGTCGGGACATGGCTACTCAAACGATCACCGCGACGAACTTCGATGAGACCCTGGACGGCGGGGGGATCGTCCTGCTCGACTTCTGGGCGGAGTGGTGCGGTCCGTGTCGCATGTTCGGGCCGATTTTCGAGGCTGCGTCCGAGAAGCACCCCGACATCGTTTTCGGCAAGGTCGACACCGAGGTGGAGCGAGAACTCGCCTCCGGTTTTCAGATCACCTCCATTCCTACGCTGATGGCATTCCGTGACGGAATCTTGGTGTTCTCGCAGCCGGGCGCGCTGCCGGCGGCCGGTCTGCAGCAGGTCGTCGATGCGGTCCAGGGACTCGACATGGATGATGTGAGGGCGCAGATCGCCGCGCAGTCAGACGCCTCCGCGTGAGGATCGTCGTCGTCGGGGGTGTCGCAGGCGGTATGAGTTGCGCGGCGCGAGCCCGTCGTCTCGACGAGTCTGCGGAGATCGTCGTGCTCGAGCGCGGCGCGAATGTGTCGTTCGCGAACTGCGGACTTCCCTATTTCGTGGGAGGTGAGATCGGGGACGAGGGCTCGCTGCTGGTGCAGACGCCGGAGATGCTGCGTGCGTCGTTGAACCTCGATGTGCGCACGGGGCACGACGTGGTGGGTGTGGATGCAGACGCGCAGACGCTCGTCGTGCGCACCTCCGCGGGTGAGGAGCGCATCGGATATGACGCCCTGGTCCTGGCGCCGGGCGCGCGAGCAGTGAGACCGGACATCTCCGGCATCGACTCGCAGCGGGTGCGGACGCTGCGCAGCGTCGAGGATGCAGTGCACCTGCGCGCACACGTCGAGGCAGGCGTAAGGCGAGCCGTCGTCCTCGGGGCCGGATTCATCGGCGTCGAAGCGGCAGAGGCATTGGCGCTGCAGGGCGTCGAGACCACTCTGATCCAGCTCGCCGACCAGTTGCTCACGCCGGTCGATACCGAATTCGGCTGGCTGGCAGCGGAAGAGCTGCGCCGGTTGGGTGTGGATGTGCGAACAGGGGTCGCCGCCGAGGCGATCCTCGCCGGCGAGGATGCCGACGTCATCACCCTGTCGGACGGCACGGAGGTGAGCGCCGAACTCGTCGTGCTCTCGATCGGAGTAAGGCCCGATACCGCTGTCTTCGAAGCTGCGGGGGTCGCCTGCGAGCGCGGCGCGATGATCGTCGATGAACACGGACGCACGTCCGTGCCGTGGGTCTGGGCTGTGGGGGATGCCGTGCTGAGCCAGGATCCCGTGACCGGCGTCCGCCGACCGGTGGCGCTCGCCGGACCAGCCAATCGTGCGGGGCGCCTGGTGGCCGACGCCATCCTCCGCCCCGAAGGTGCGAGGCCGATGCCAGCACCGCTGGGAACAGCCGTCGTCCGGGTCGGCCGATTGACGGTCGCATTGACCGGCGCGAGCCGCGCATCGCTGTCTCGCTCGGGGATCGATTTTCGGACGCTCAGTCTGCATCCGAATCAGCACGCCGGATACTTTCCCGGAGCCGTTCCGGTCCACCTGAACGTGCACTTCAGCGAAGAGGACGGGCGGATTCTCGGCGCGCAGGCGTGCGGAACCGACGGCGTCGACAAGAGGATCGATGTGCTGGCGACAGCGCTTCGGGCAGGCATGACGGTGGACGATCTGATCGATCTGGATCTTGCGTACTCCCCGCCGTACGGTCAGGCGAAGGATCCTGTGAACCTCGCGGGCATGCTCGGCGCCAACGTTCTCGACGGCACGATGCGACTGTGGGATGCGCAGGATCTCGACCTCGTGCGGGAGACGTCTCTCGTCCTTGACGTGAGACGTGACACCGAAGTCGCGGAGGGCATGATCCCCGAAGCGCTTCACATCCCGCATACGCAGCTGCGTGAGCGTCTGGGGGAGGTGCGCCTGGCCGCGGCCGGCAGGCCGGTACGGGTGCTGTGCGCATCCGGCGTCCGATCGGCGATCGCGCACCGGATCCTCGCTCAGTCGGGGTTCGATTCCGCATCGCTCTCCGGGGGAATGACGACGCTCCGCATGGTGCTCGCGGACCGAGCAGATCAGGTGCTGACAAGGCCGAGACCGGCACGTGATGTCTGATCGATCCACGCGCGTCGTCTGCCGCGCGACATGGGGCGAGCGGCTCGCCTACCTCGCTGCTGCCGTCTTCATCGCCGCGTTCGCCGCGTCGATGTTCCCATCTTCGGCGGTGGTCGCGGTCATGGCAGGACTGATCGCGATCGCGGTCGCGGCCATGGCGGCCACGGGCCGTTGCGCCTCCTCTTGGGTGCAGCAGGCCGAGCATTCACCGACGAGTGCGCACCCGCTGACGAGCCAGGCCGATCTTCCTGTTCCACTGCCAGAAAAGGAGAGAAATTCCGATGGATAGCGCAGATCTCGACGCGCAGCGGCGCGTCGTCAACCGGCTCCGCCGGGCAAGAGGGCAGCTGGACGCCGTGATCGCCGCGGTGGAGACGGAGGCGTCGTGCCGCGACATCGTGACGCAGTTGGCCGCGGTGACGCACGCACTCAACAGGGCCGGCTTCGTCATCGTTGCGGCGGCGCTGCAGGAGTGCGTCGGGCGCGATGACGACGCCGAGGGGCCGACCGTGGATGAGCTCGAGAAGGTCTTCCTCAGCCTCGCGTGACGCCTCGTCCACCCACCCACCCCCTATGAGAGGACCTCGCTCATGTGTAGAGCAGTCACATGCAAGACCTGTGGCAAGACGACCTGGGCCGGTTGCGGCCAGCACGTCGCGGATGTCATGCGTCACGTGCCGTCCGCTCAGCGTTGCAGCGGACACGAGAAGGTTCCAGCGACAGGGTTCTTCGGGCGTCTGTTCGGCCGGTGATCCATGGTCGCGCCGGTGAAGGATACCGGCGCGACCATCGGGCAGGCGTGATCAGGAATGCCGGGAGTCGCCCGCACCGTAGTGATCGGCGATCAGCTCGAGGGTGGTGGACCTGGCTCCCACGCCGTGGCTGCCGGTGACCAGCATCAACTCGTCGGCATCGGTGATCGAGTGGAGTTCCTCCAGCTGAGCGGAAACTTCTGCCGCAGTGCCGTGGAACGTGCGATCCGTCCAGTCATCGAGGAACTGTCGTTGTGCGGCGGACGACGGGTGGTCACGCACGGCATCCGGGGAAGGCAGCGCGAACGTCTCGCCCTGGAACATCCGCATCATCCCCATCGCGTTGGTCGTCGATTCTCGACGGGCCCGCGCCGGGTCTTCTTCAGCGATGGCGCCGACGCTGACGATGGCGTACGGTTCGCTCAGCGCACGGGAGGGCCGGAAGCGCTGGCGGTAGATGCGGAGGGCGTTGACGACGTCGGGACTGCCGAACTGCAGCGCGAAGGCGTAGGGACGCCCGAGTGCAGCGGCGAGTTGCGCCGAGTAGAGCGACGATCCCAGAATCCACAGTTCGGGCGGCAGGGCCGGCGCATCGGTGGCGTTCTGCTGCTCCTGCCACGGGCCCGGAACCGCATGCACGTTCACAGGCGCATCGGAGGAATCGTCATTCAGCAAGGCGATCAATTCCTGCACCTGCTGCGGGAATTCCTCGTTGGCAGAGCTGTGGCGCCGCAGCGCCGCGGCTGTGGTGTGGTCGGTGCCGGGTGCCCGTCCCACGCCGAGATCGATGCGCCCCGGAGCCAATGCTTCGAGCATGCCGAACTGCTCGGCGACCACCAGCGGTGCATGGTTGGGCAGCATGACTCCTCCCGCGCCGAGGCGAATCCGGTGCGTCTCGCTGACCAGGCGCGCGGCCATGAGCGGAGGGGACGCGATCGATGCTCCGGGCATCGCGTGGTGTTCGGACATCCAGAACCGTGCGTAACCCCGCGCATCCGCGATACGCGCGGCGGCGATCACCTCATCGAGCACGAGGGAGGCGGAGGAGCCGACGCCGGTGAGGCCGCCGTCGAGAACCGACAGGGCGAACGGGGCAGTTCCGAATGACTCTGGGTAAAACACGAGGGACCTCCAAAAGTGAGGCCGGGCACCATGTGCGAATGGTGCCCGGCCGAATGATGCGAATCAGGCGTGTGCGGCGGCACCCATAGCGGCCGACTCACCCAGGTTGCTCTTGTCGAGCGCCGTACCCGACTCGACGGCGTCGACCCAGGCAGCGGTCGACGCGACGGCCGCCCAGTTGGAGTTCAGCAACGCCATCAGCGTGGTGTGCACGGTCTTGGCGTCGACGGATCCTGCGCCGTTGGTGATGTCGATCGCGCCGGTGGCATCGGCGAGAACCTCCGCGGCGATGCCCCGTGTCTCGGCATCGGCGGCGGTGGCGACGACGCAGTTGTTCGTCATGTAACCCGCCAGCGTGATGGTGTCGATCTCCTTCTCACGCAGCCACTCGTGCAGGCCGGTCTCGGGGAAGACAGAGCTGTACTGCTTCACGACGTGCTTCCACGCGCTGCCGTCGCGCTGTTCCAGAGATTCGTGCAGTCGGAACTCCGGCTTGGTCGGGTTGAACACCGGGGCGCTGTCGCCGGCCGTGTGCTGCACCATGACGACGGGGATTCCGGCTTGCTCGGCGGCGTCGATGGCATCGGCGATGCGCTGGATCGACTCATCGCGCGGCGGGTACTGGATGGATAGGAGGCCGGTGAAGTATTCCTGCTGGGGGTCGATGACGATCAGGGCGCGGCGGGGAGTAGACATGTGTCCTCCTGGAGACGGAAGTGTGGTGTGAGCTTCCAGCATCCTCGAAGATGAAGCCGATGACCACTGGCGTGAATGCGTTTTAACGATGGTTTCGGGCCACCGATATGATCCGTCGCGGCCCGTTCCCAGGGCAGCGCTGATAGTGGACCCGGCATGGGAATCATGTGGTCGTGACGATCGACGGGAAGTTCCTCCCCTATGCATGGGTGTCGGCCGTGCGTGAGAATTAAAGCTACGTATTGTAGAGTTGTCAACGCCACAACTGAACAGACGGCGGCGGGCCCTGGTCGTCACCGCGGTCCGCCGTCGTCGTCTGCTGGCACATGTGGACAGCGGTCTGCGGGGACCCCGCGCGGCTGAGCAAATGAGGGAGCGAAGGCGATGGGTCTTTTGGATGCGCTGCGTAGACGCGCTCGACCGCAGGCGGCGGCTGTGGGCCGATTCCGGCCTTCGCCTCTTGAGGTGGTCGTGTCCCAACGGACGGTTGTCTCCGACCGTGCGGTGCTGCTGCATCTTCGACTCGTGCGCGCTGATGACGTGATCACGGTCGAACCGGGCGCGCACGTCGATCTTCATCTGACGGAGACCCTGATCCGTCAGTATTCTCTCGTCGACGCGTCGCCTGAAGAGGGAGTCATCTCGGTGTGTGTGCAGAAGGAGGACCGGGGGCGTGGTGCTTCGCGCTACGTGCACGACAGCGTGAGAGTCGGGGATCGGCTGCACATCTCTCCGCCGCGCAACACCTTCGCACTGGCATCCGGAGCGGCGACATCACTACTGCTCGCGGGTGGAGTCGGTATCACTCCGCTCGTGTCGATGGCATCGTCTCTGCATCGCGACGGGGGTGCTTTCGAGCTGCACGCGTACGCCGCACGTGCGGCGTCCCTCCCACTCCTCGAATACCTGCGGTCGCGCCCATATGCGGCATCGGTCGTGCCGCACTTCAGTGACGAGGGTGACTCCTTCCGCGTGAGTGGGCCTCGGAGTCTCCTCGAGCCGACGGTCGACGGCATGATCTACGCATGCGGGCCGGACGGGTTCATCGCGCTCGCGCGAGAACGGGCACTGGAGTCGGGGTGGCGCGACGACCAGTTCGTCACGGAACGCTTCTCCTCGGACGCGGCGCCTGGCTCTCCTGTCGATGAAGCATTCACGGTTGTCGCCGCATCGACAGGCCAGAAGATGAAGGTGGAGGCCACTGAGTCGATCGCTTCCGTGCTCGAGCGCAACGGCTACGAAACGTACCGGTCCTGTGGTCAGGGCATCTGCGGTTCATGCATCGTGCCGGTGCTGGCGGGCGTGCCTGATCATCGAGACCACGTGCAGAGCGAGCGGGAACACGCCACGCACGCTCAGATCAATGTGTGCTGCTCGCGTGCGCTCACCGCCGAACTGACGCTCGACATCTAGTTGACCGAGCTAGCTCGGTTCCATTAGTGCAGTTGACATAACCGATGCATCATATGCACTAATAGAGCTATGACAATCATCGTTCATGGCGCCACCGGCGCACAAGGTTCCCCCGTTCTTGCTGGCCTCGCCGCGGCAGGTCACAGTCCGACTGCGGCGATTCGTGACAGTGCGAAGGTTGCGGGCCCCTCACTCTCCATCGACAACGCTTCGGTCGACTCGCTGGTGCAGGCCTACGCAGGTGCGGACGCGGTCTTCGTGCACTTGCCGCTCGCCAGCCCCAACCAGCAGCTCGCCTACGCCCAGGCGATCAGTCAGGCCGTCTCTCAGGCACGTCCTGGTCGAGTCGTGTTCTCGACCAGCGGATATCCGACCGCGCTTCCTGACGGAACGCCGACCGCGCACGGGGTGTTGGCGGAATCCCTGGCCGCGTCCGGCGTGTCGTATGCGGTCATCGCGCCCCAGGTCTTCCTTGAGAATCTTCTGCTTCCGGTCACTCTCGGTCCGGCGCGCGAAGATGGAGTGTTGCGCTACCCGATCCGTGATGACTACCCTGTCTCGTGGATCTCTCACCTCGACATGGCCGATATTGCGGTCCGACTGCTGACGGATGACTCCGTGACGGGCGTCGTCACGGCCGGTGCTCTCCCGCCGCTGCTCGGAGAGGATGTCGCGCAGGGCTTCGCTCGTTACTTCGCCTCGCCTGTCGTCTTCGAGGCGCAGGATCCCGAGGCATACGGGGAGTTGATCATCCCGCTGTTCGGCGCGGACGGGGCGCGGCCGGTGGTCGATTCCTATCACTTCCGTTGGACCATGCCCGGTGAAGTGATCGACGAGGAGCGCTCGGCGCAGAAGCTTCTCGGAATCACCCCGCGCAGCGTCGAGAGCTGGCTGGGTGAGCTCGCGGTCTGAGCCTGAATGCGGGATCCGGGGAGGGCAGTCGGCCTATGGCGTGAGTGCCCTCCCCGAACTCACACGGTGCCGAAGAACTTTCGCCAGGCGGGGATGCGACGGATGAGCAGCTGATCCACAGCCAGGATCACCAGCACAGACAGACCGAACATCGGCAGGAAGATGCCCAGGGACACCACGCCGACGAGCAGCGCGATGTTGCCGAACAGAGGGAGTCGCGCGCGCGGCGCTGCCATGCCGCTCGCGGTGCCGCGGCGACGCCACCACATGATCGGAGCTGAGACGCACATGAAGATCACGGCGAGGCAGAAGAGCGTCGTCAGGATCGTGTTGATCGGCCCGAAGTGCCGCCCTTCGTGGATTGCGATTCCATGTGAGACGACCTGGGCGAGCGGGCTGTAGTCGTCGTAGCCATACTGCGCGACGACCTCGCCCGAGTACTGATCCACGTGCACCGTCTGCTCGAGAGTGACATCGGACTCCGCGGGATTTCCCTGCTGATACCACTGGCTGCTCATCACGCTGAAGACGCCTGCCTCGTCCACGGGGTAGATCACGTAGTACGGGCTCGGTGCGCCCTCGGCCTCTGCGGCCGCGATGGCAGCGTCGATCGAGACTCCTGCGCCCTGGCCCGCGCTCTGTCCTGTCGGGCCCATGCCCACGGCCCAGCCTGCGGGCGCGCTGGATCCGTCCGTCTGCTCGATGAGGTCTTTCATGGTGGACTCCGCGCCCGGATCGGCTCCCCAGAAGGAAGACCCGCCGGTCGCTGCGACCTCTTCGGACACGCTGCCCCACAGTCCCGTCCAGGGGAGTCCGGAGGTGACGAGCATCAGGATCCCGAGGCCGACAGGGAGGCCGACGAGGGCGTGAGCGCTGCGCAGCCGTGCGCCCTTGGCCTTTTTCTGCGCGGCGAGCTTTCGCGGCCTGCGCCCGAGGAAGAAGATCAGGAAGCCGGTGATCGTCAGCACGATGGCCCAGCTGGCGCCGAGCTCCATCAGCCGATCGCCGAAGTCTCCGGCCAATAGGTTGCCGTGAATGCGGATGAACACGTCGGAGATGAGCTGATCGTCGGTCAGCGATCCGGTGACGACTCCCTTGTACGGGTCCACGTAGACGTTCTGAGTGGTGCCGTCGGCAAGCTCGGTGACGAAGACCGTCGAGCGGTCACCGAGGCTGTCGAACAGCGAGACGACCGAACGGTCGGGGAACTCCGCTGCGACCGCCTCTTGCTGGGAGGACAGGGGTAGTCGATCCGCGCCGTCCGGGACGGCGACCGTGATGACGCCCGGGTGCATCGCCGCGTCGATCTGCGCGCGGAACAGGTACGTCATACCGGTCACGGCGAGCACGAAAAGTACGGGGATGACCAGGAGTGCGCCGTAGAAGTGCCAGCGCCAGAAGGCGCCGAACCAATTGATCTTCCGAGAGGGGGTGGGCACTGTCTTGTCCGGGGTGCCAGTCGACTCGATGTCGATCGTGGTCATCGTCGCGACCTTTCCATGGGCGGAATCAGATATCTACATAATGTAGTACTAAACTGAAGCCGTGATCGCCGCACCGTGGAATGTCCTCCTCACCTTCGTCTTCGTCATGACTGCGGTCATCTGCTTCAGCGGCCTGATCGGGCGCTCCCGAAAGGGGCGAACGAACTCCGCCTTGACGGATTCGGACCTGATCGACATCACTCACGGTGTGATGAGTGTCGCCATGATCGTGATGACGTGGTGGACCGTGTGGGACGCGGTGACGTGGGCGCAGGTCGCCATCTTCGTCATCCTGGTCCTGGCCCTCGTGCCGTCGTTCCGAGGCGCAAGGGGAGCACAGGCCGTCGATCTCATGGGCCACATCGTGCTCGACGTCGCCATGATCTGGATGCTCGCCGCGATGCCGCTCCTCATGGCGGGGATGGATATGTCGGGAGACGCCGGTGGTGCCCATGCGGGGCACCACGGCGGCGGCGGGCTCATGATCGAGACGACACCGGCGTGGGCGGACATCGCGAACGCCGGCTTCATCGCGCTGTGCGCGGCGGCCACCGTCTGGTGGATCTGGCGCCTAATCCGTTCGACGCATCACCGCATCCACTCTGTCTGCCATGTCGCCATGGCTGCCGGCATGGGATGGATGCTGGTGCTGATGAACGGATGATGCGTCGATTCGACGGAGAGGTTCGGAGGATCTCGATGGCGGCGGCCCCGCACCTCCGTCGGCACGCGAGACTGGTCTTATGAAAGACATGTTCGTCCGGCCCGCTGGTGCCGCGGGTGAGAGAGGCCTGCGAACAATGGCGCAGGCAGGGCGCGGAATGGCGTTGGAGGCGGTGGCGCTGCTGGGCGTCGATGACCCCCGGGCGCGGGTGCTCGAGATCGGGTTCGGTCCCGGCGTCGGACTCGAGGTGTTGCTGAGCACCTTCCCCCAGGGAGAGATCGTCGGAGTAGACCCCTCGAAGGTGAGCCACCGGCATGCCGCGATGCGGAACGCCACAGCCATCGAAGGCGGACGCCTGCACCTGCTCGCGGGCACAGCTGGCTCGCTCCCGTTGCCGGACGAGCAGTTCGATGCCGCGATCTTCGTCGACAACCTGCACTTCTGGCCTGACCCCCTTGCAGGTCTGGCTGAGGTGCGACGAGTATTGCGAGACGGCGCTCCTGTGGTCTGCGCCTTCACACCGCCGTCCGGGGGGCCTCCGTCAAGCCTGCGTCAACTGTTCGAGGCTGCCGGGTTCAGTGAGATCGCGGAGCCGAGATCCGTTCACGGGTCAGTGCTGAGTGCTGTGCATCGCGCGTCCGACCCCGTGGATGCTAGCCGCATCAATGTGTGAGCTGGGAGATGACGATGCTGCTCGGCGGTGATGTCGCCGAGCAGCATCGATGCGTCGCCTGGGATCAGGCCTGACCCCAGAAAGCGTCTTCGCTGGCGCCGTCTTCGGAGAACAGGTGTACGGCGATGATCTTCCCGTCGCGGACCGTGAGCAGGTCGACGCCGGCCATGTCCATCGAGGCGCCCGTGCGGGTACCGGAGAAGCGCACGGGAAGCGCGACCATCTCGCCGTTGACCATCGCCGGACCGGTGACGACGAGGGCGAAGCTTCCTTCGCTCGCCTCCATCATGCCGCCGAGGAGGGCGCCGACGCCGTCGATGCCCGCATGCAGGCCTGAGAACCGGTGTCCGCCGGGCTGGTGCCAGACGACGTCAGGGCTGAACTGCGCCATCACAGTGGGAATGTCTCCCTGGGCGAGTGCGTCGAAGTAGGTGGTGGCGATGCCTGCGGGGGTGGTGTCAGTCATGATTCTCTCCTTAGCTGAATGGTATGTGTCCATGGTTACATATGGTAACCTGTTACCTCAACGTAACTAAGGGAGTGGATTTCCGAAATGTCTGATCCGGTCTGGAACGTGATGCTGGCGACGTGTCCTTCGCGCACATCGTTGGCACGGGTGGCCAACAAGTGGACAGCCATGATCGTGATCGTCCTGAGTGACGGGCCGGCGCGGTTCGGAACGATCAGAGACCGCGTCGGCGGCATCAGCGCGAAGGTGCTTTCGGAGACGCTTCGCGACCTGGAGCGCGATGGTCTTCTGACGCGCACGGCCTACGACGAGATGCCGCCCCGCGTCGAGTACGCGCTCACTCCGCTCGGGCTTACGCTTCGCGAGCCGTTGAGCGCGCTGGGGCTGTGGGCGGAGCGTCACATCGAAGAGGTGCTCGTGGCGCGAGAGGCGTACGACCTGCGTTAGACAGGGTCGTCAGCGCGAGCCGCGCACCTTCTGGATGCGGAGGCTGTTGTAGACGACGAACACCGAGGACAGTGACATCGCGGCGGCGGCGATCAGCGGGTTGAGCAGGCCCGCGGCGGCGATCGGTATCGCCGCGACGTTGTAGCCGAACGCCCAGACGAGGTTCATCTTGATCGTCCGCAGCGTCTTACGGGAGATCGCGATCGCGTCGGGAATGACGAGCAGGTCATCCCGGACCAGGATGATGTCGGCCGCCTTGAGGGCGATGTCCGTGCCGGTGACGATCGCGAGGCCGAGGTCGGCGGTGGCCAGCGCGACCGCGTCATTGACGCCGTCGCCTACCATCGCGACCCGCTTGCCATCCGCCTGCAGGGAGCGGACCACGCCGGCCTTCTCCGCAGGAAGAACGCCGGCGTGCACGCTGTCGACTCCCAGCTCCGACGCGATGCGAGCGGCCGCGGCCGGTGAATCGCCCGTGAGCAGCACGATCTCGAGTCCCTGCGCTCGCAGAGCGGTGACAGCCTCAGCTGCGCGTGACTTGAGGGCGTCTGAAAGTGCGAGGACGCCGATCACATCATGGTCGGCGGCGACCATGATCGTCGTGTGACCCTCGCGCTCGAAGCGCTCCATCGCGGCTCGAGCTTCGGCGGGGATGCTCACGCCTTCGCCTTCGAGCAGCCGCGCGTTGCCGACGATGACGCGGGTGTCATCTATCAGGGCGACCGCCCCCAATCCCGGCATCGCGGTGAACTCGGTCAACGGGCGCAGGTCGTCGACGTAGGGCGAGGCCGCCTTCTCGATCGCTCGAGCGATCGCATGCTCTGACCCTCGTTCGGCCGACGCCACCAGAATCCACATATCGCGCGCGGGGACTCCGAAGGCCTCGGAACCCTGCACTGTCATCGTGCCTGTGGTGAGTGTGCCGGTCTTGTCGAGAACGACGGTGGTCACGGCACCGGATGCCTCCAGCGCATCATGCCCCTTGATCAGGATGCCGAGCGTCGCGGCGCGTCCGATGCCGACCATCAGTGCAGTGGGTGTGGCCAGTCCAAGTGCGCACGGGCAGGCGATGATCAGCACGCTGATGGCGACGCCGATTGCCTTGTCGTCGGGGGCTCCGCTCACGGCCCAGGCGATGCCGACGATCACGGCGAGTCCGATCACCACGGGAACGAACCAGGTGACCACTCGATCTACCAGCTTCTGGACGTCGGCTTTGCGGGCCTGAGCCTGCTCGGTCAGCGCCGCCATCTGTGCGAGCTGAGTATGGGCGCCCACCGAGGTCGCCCGCACCTCGAGCCGCCCATCGGTGCTGATGGTTCCGCCGGTGACCGCGTCGCCGCCCGCCACAGAGACGGGCATGGGCTCGCCCGTCATCATGCTCGCGTCGACGGCCGCATTCCCGCTGACCACGATCCCGTCTGCGGGGATGGTCTCGCCAGGCAGGAGCACGAACACGTCACCGGAGCGCAGCTGGCTGGCCGGCTCCACCGTCTCGACCCCGTCGCGCAGCACTCGCACATGCGTGGCAGCGAGCGCGCTCAGTGCGCCGAGCACGTCTCCGGCCTTCCGGCGGGAGCGTGTCTCGAAGTATCTGCCCGCGAGCTGGAAGGTGGTCATGCCCGCGGCCACATCGAGGTAGATGGAGTCGGCGCCTTCCGGCGTGGAGCCGAAGCCGAGCCAGTAGCCCTCCGACCCGGCACCCACGCCGAAGAGCAGCGTCGCCACAGCCCAGCCGAACGAAGCCGCGATGCCGAGCGACACCAGCGTGTCCATGCTCACCATGCCGTGGCGGAGGTTGCGGAAGGTGGCCCGGTGGAACGGCCACGCGGCCCAAGTGACGATCGGCAGCGCGAGCAGCACGCAGACCCACTCCCAGCCAGGGAATCGCCATCCGGGAACGAGGGCCAGGACCAAGGTGATGTCCATCAGCGGCACGGTCAGGAGTGCGGCCACGGCCAGCCGTCTCCGGAGCGAGGAGATCCGGAACTCGGTGGCACGCTGCGACCAGGCATCATCCGATCCGTCACGCAGATGGGCGCCATAGCCCGCGCTCTCGATCTGCGCGATCGCGCGTGCCGACTCCTCGGTCGAGATGCCGGTCAACACGGCACGCTCCGTCGCGTAGTTGACGGTTGCCGTGACGCCGTCGAGCTTGTTCAGAGCGCGTTCGACACGGCCGGCGCACGCCGCGCAGGTCATGCCTGAGACGTCGAGCTCGAGCGGGGGGTCGAGCTGCTGCACGGTCTGAGTGTTCATCGCTGTGGCTCCTTCTCGGGCTGCGGGCCCGGGCGTAGTTCTTCGCTCGCTGCGGAACGGGCCGAGAGCTGACGCAGCATTTCGTTGTAGGCGTCGAACTCCACATCCCTCCCCGTGTCGAGGTGCCGGTCCTTGCGTCGTGCTTCCTTCGAATCCTGGCGACCCCATTGGATCAGAAGCACGATGATGACGATAAGGAGCGGGATCTCTCCTCCGGCCCATGCGACGCCGCCCGCGAGGTACTGCTGTGCGGGGAGGTCGGCCCAGGGGAGCTTGAGATAGAGGTAGAAGTTCTCGGCGATCAATGTCGTGCTAGTCATCAGGATGATGCCGAAGAACGCGTGGAAGGGCATTGCGGCCAGCGCATACCCCAGCTTTCCCACGTGGGGGAGCGGGCGGGGTGGGCGATCGACCCCGATGATGAGGCTGTAGTACAGGTAGCCGACGATCAGAAAGTGGAGATTCATCAGCTGATGCGCCCAGTGGAAGCGCATGTACTCGCCGAAGATCCCCGTGAGGTACAGCCCGTAGTAGGAGCCGATGAACACCACGAACACGATCAGGGGGTTGTAGAGGAATTGGAGGACCCGCCAGTGCAGCACCCAGGTGATCCAGTCGTGCGGCCCCACGGGTGATCCGGGCACTGAGCGCGTGGCGCGCAGCAGCAGCGTGACGATCCCGCCCAGCACGAGCATGCCGGGTGCCAGCATATTGAGGCTCATATGGACGATCATGTGGATACCGAAGTCCGGTGCGGAGTACTTGCCGAATCCTGAGCTGGTGGCGAAGATGATGATCGCCCAGCCCAGCAGCCAGGCGACGGTTCTGCCGGGGGGCCATTGGTCGCCGCGCCGGTGAAGCGCGCGCACTGCCACGAGGTAGACGACGACGGCTGCCGTCGCGATCGTGAGGAACAGCACGTTCGGTCGCCAATGGCCGAACAGCACCTCGATGCTCGGTGGATCAGCGACCTCGAAACCCATGAACGTCTGCGAGATGCTCGTAGGCACGAAGTACTGCGGCGGGGGCTGCCGGGTCATCGCGGCTGTGGCGCCGATCCATGCGATCACCCCGAAGGATGCGACCGAGAGGCAGGAGACGATGTGCGCCGCGCGAACGCGTGCGCGACGCCAGAGCGAGCGAAGCGCGATCAGGGGGAGCGCGACGATGAGGAGGGCCGCCCATCGCCCCACGATCAGCCAGCCGGTCAACGATCCGAGAAGGGGCGTTCCGGCGAGCTTGAAGAATGTGATGACGACGTCCGAGGCGGCGATGACCGGTAGTAGGACCGCCGCCAGGAGGAAGAGTCGCCGAAGGGACTCGGGGTCGATGAATCGACCGGAGCACACCCGCAGCCAGTAGACGGCGACGACGCCGAAGAGCAGATTGATCGCGAGCGATTGGAAAACAGCGGCATCGCCACCGAAGTCGTGATCGGGGCCGACGAGGATCTGGCCCGACACGACGGGAGCCAGCGTGGCGAGGAACGATCCCCACAGAGGGATCAGCATCCCTGTCCAGCGGTCGACGAAGAATGATGCGAACAGCACCACGAGAGCTCCCGCACAGCTGATCGTCCAGGCGGCGGGCGGGTAGCTCGCCTCGAACAGGAACGCGATCGTTCCCGGTTCGAGGATGCGGGAGAGTGGCACGCCGCTGGTGTCGAAAGCCTCGAACACGGCTAGCCCCGCGGCGCTCGCCGCCCAGACCGACGCGGTTACTCGGAGAGTGCGGAGCTCGAAGCCGTACTCAAGACGTATCGCGCGCTTCGCAGGCGTGGCACGGAGGAAGAGCAGGTGAGTGAGGATGCCCATGCTGAGCAGAATCCCGGTGTCGGCCGCCACCAAAAGAGCGGTGGTCACCACGCCGACGTCAAGGCCGGGGAAAGACTGGAAGAGCTTCTTGTAGGGTGCGTCCCTGAGTGCGACAGTGATGCCGACGGGGAGACCGACGCCGAGGAAGGCAGTGGCCAGGCCGCCCGCGATCAGGAGATGACGGGATGGGCGCAGCAGAGCGGGATCGCGGGGTGCGTTCGGCGCATGCTCTTCACGCATCGTGGCTTACAGGCCACGAACCCACTTTGTACCCGGCCTCACTCACCGCGGCTTCCCAAGAGCTCCGGTCCACCGGGAGATCGTGGGTGACGCTCACGCGTCCCGTTGCCGCATCAGCGGCGACATTCTGGACGCCGGGAAGTCGGGACAGCTCTGATCCCACCGCATGCTCGCAGTGCTCGCACGTCATTCCGGTGACCTCGAATGTGAACTGCGACATTATCACTCCACTCGTTTTGCTGGGAACAAGTCTACATCGTGTAGTTTTAACACCGCGCCGCGAAGGCGAAGATAACTACCGGATGTAGCGTTAACACTACCTGCTTCGGATCTCGATGAGGTCCGTATCGCAGTTCCCGGAGAGACGGAAGTGGAGAGGTGAGTCAGAGAGCGGAGTCGGAGCAGTGAGCATGACCTCGGCCATCATGCATGTGGTGGCGCTCTTGGTGCTGATTCTTGTCATCGGACTCACCGCGCCCCCGCGGGATCAGGATGACCACCCGTCCACTCTCGCTGAGGAGTGGGGCGAGGCGAGATTTCTCATCTATCGCATCCGACGCAGGGTGCGCTCGGCGTGGTCATGGGTGCTCCGCGTATGCGGATGGAAGCCTCGGGCCTGAGTAACTTCGTAGCGGAGGTGGCGCGAGCCGGACCGGTCCCGAGAGCCACCACCTCAAATCGAGGAATCGCGAGCGAAGGCCGCAGGAGGCCGGCGACGCTTGACGGCGCCGGGCCACCTTTTGTCCACGAGTCTCTCGGCGCGAAGCTCCAGACCGGCGTCGTTCGATGCTGCCGCGAGCGTCGAAAGCGCGTTCGCCAGATGCGCGGGGCCGGCGAGACGTGCCGCCTGGTCATCCGCCGCCAATTCGACGAGAAGTGTGGTTGCCCTTCGCAGCGCGCGCGCGGAGTGCGTTCTGGGGAGACAGAGAGCGTTGATGCGAGCGATTCGGGTGGCCCACGCATGGTGTTGCCTCAGGTGCGCGTACTCGTGAGCGAGGACGGCTTGCAACTGAGCGGAGGGGAGCAGTGACTCCATTCCCGTCGAAAGCAGGATCTCGGGCGGTCTGCCCGGTGCGGCGAAGGCGATCGGCTGATCCGATTCGAACCGGACCAGAGTGAACCCGCGTCGCTGTTCGCGGCTGATGGCGATCGGTGCCAGTGAATGCAGTGCCCCTGTCTCGGAGGAGAGCACCGGCTCGGCGGACACAGCGACAAAAGCGGCGATCGCGCCGAAGGCTCCCAAGCCCGCCCAGCCGAGGATCGTCATCAGCAGCGTCTCTGAACCGATTGGGGTGTGCGAGGCGGCGACGGCACCTGCAACGCCGATGATCAGTCCCGCGAGGGCCAGTCCGATGCCTATGAAGAAAGCCCCGAACCACACTGAGAGAGCTGTACGCGGGTGCAGAAGTTGCCAGCGTCCCACGGTGAGCAGAAGGGGTGCGAGGAGTGCGACCGTGATCGATGCGATGCCGCAGGCCAGCACAACCCAGAAGAGCATGTGCTAGCGCTTCGACGACTTCCGACCGAAGGCGGATTTCAGCAGCGCGACGTCGTCGTCGTCAAGCGTTCCGGCGAAGGCGAGCAGTGCCGCGTGGCGGTCTCCCGCGCGATCCAAGGCGGAGAGCATCGAATCGCTCGTGAAATCTTCTCCCGAGCGCGCGGCCTGAAAGCGCACCTTGCGGGGAGAGTCTCCCGAGCGGATGACCTGGCCCTTCTTCTCCAAACGGGTGAGCGCTGTGAGAAGGGTCGTGTACGCGGGCACCGGTCCCGTGAAGAGGTCCTGCAGGTCGCGTGCGCTCATGGGATCCACGTGCTTCCAGAGCAGCCGCATGACCTCGCCCTCGAGCTCGCCTCGCTCTCGAGTTCTCTCTCCGGCCATGGCTCCTCCTTCCGACTGTGGTATGAGGTCCGAAACGGATTACTCTACAAACCTGGTAGCTACTGTATTACACCGTGGAGGATGTGCGCTGGTCCGGGGTGTACGGTTCGTCAAGGATCGAGCTTCTCGTCGCCGGAGTGATTCCCAGGGATGTCTGGATGTGATGATCCAGCTGTGCGGGGAGATCCATGTCGTCAGGACTCAGGATCAGTTGATACTGCAGTCCGTCCCACAGTGCGACGAGCCACACGGCATCGAGCCGTGGATCCGGAGACCCGGAGTCGCTGCTTGCGATGAGGCCCTCAAAGTAGTCGATCGTGCGGGAGAAGCGATCGGTGAAGTAGGCGTGCGCCGGATGGTCGGGGTGAATGGCCTCGGTGGAGAGGACGGCGTACATGTTTACAAGCCCTCGCTCCACCTCCAGATCTCGGCGGGCCTCATTGCCGAGCTCCGCGAGTTCCGTGCGCGCATCCATGTCGCGCTGCCCTCGCCGATGAACGAGCTGCTCGTCTCTGTGGCGAAGCACCTCGGCGAGCAGACCCGCCTTATGTCCGAAGTGGTGGAGAAGTGTGGACGTGGAGATGCCCACCTCGGATGCGAGCTGCCGGATGGTGGTCCCGTGATATCCGTTGCGGGCGAAGAGCACGGTGGCGTCTTCGATGATCTGCCGCCGACGTGAGCGACCACGCGCATAACCGAACTCGGCGGGTATCAGCGATGCCGGAGATACAGGGGAAGTGCGGGAGGAGGGCGCTGATGGCCGGGCGTGCGCCGGATCGAGGCACGCCTGGATGATTCGCGCGGGATCGAGCGACGGGAAGTAAGCCTGCAACACGAGCAAGCCCTCCCACGTGGCGACCAGCCCCTGGGCGGTCAGTACGGTCGAACTGGAGTCGTCGATGACCATGCTCTCGGCCGATTCGAGGAGTTGCCGATGGTGGCAGGCGCTGGAAGGTGGCGGAGATTCGGATGTCAATGCGAGGCTCAAGAACTGCACAGACATCGAGCAGTAGTCGGGAATCTCCATCAGGTTCGCCCACGAATCGGGACCGAGGGGCATTTGCCGCCCGGTCTCGACGCAGAACTCGGCTTCCACTGCTGTCATCAGTGCATCCGTCGAGCGGAAGTGGCCGAGGAGGCCAGGGCGTGTGATCTCCGATGCGGCTGCGACGTCCTCGAGTGAGACCTGTGCGCCGCCTCGTGAGCCGATCAACGCTCTGGCCGAGGCAAGAATCCGCCGTCGCGTCAGCGCGGTCGATGCGGCGCGGGACGAAGCGTGCTCGGAGGATCTCACCGTCTCATGATCGCACGCGTACTTAATCTACAAATAGATCGATATTGACTTACGGTATGTTCGATTTTGCGCTACTCTTGCCCGAGCCCACCCCCTTCGGGCGCGACCAAGGAGTCGACGATGACTGAACCCTCCACCACCACACCCCTCACCCGGACCGTGCCGGCCGGCCCCGTTTCTCCGGCCTACTTGCCGACGCTGGGTCTTGCCAACTTCGGCGTCTACTTGGCGCTACTCACGCCGGTGTTCGTCTCATTGGCCTTCAAGCTCGAGCACATCACCGCGAACCGCGGCGAGTCGGTCGCCGCGCTCAGCCTCGTCATGGGCGTCGGCACGCTCTTCGCGATCATCTTCAACCCGCTCGTCGGGCGTCTGTCGGACCGCACCATGTCGCGCTTCGGTATGCGACGCCCCTGGCTGATACTCGGTGCCGTGGTCGGATTCGCGGCTCTCGTGACGATCGGTCTGGCGAGCGAGGTCTGGATGGTCCTCGTGGGATGGTGCGTCGCGCAGGCCGCCCTCAATGGCACGCTGGCAGCGTTGAACGCCACCATCGCGGATCGCATGCCGGTATGGAAGCGCGGCCTCGCGTCAGGAATCATCGGGATCACCACGTCGCTCGGCATCCTGGGCGGAACGTTCGCGGTCAACTTCCTCGACTCGGATCTCTCGCGATTCGCGGTACCTGCGCTCATCGGTCTGGTGTTGACGGTGCTGTTCGCGATGCTGCTGAAGGATGGGGTGCGTCTCACGCCGCCGTCGACGAGCTACGGCTGGAAGGACTTCGCCGGATCCTTCGTCTTCAACCCTCGCAAGAACCCCGACTTCGGCTGGACCTGGCTCACGACATTCCTGGTGATGTTCGGTTACGCCGGTATCGCCACGTATCTGCCGCTCTATCTGACCGACAAGTTCCTTCTGACGGAAGCGGAGGCCATCACGGCCGTCCTGATCTGCAACCTCGCGGCAGTCGGCGCGCAGGCGATCTCCGGGCCGCTCGCGGGGTACCTCTCCGACAAGCTCGGGCGCCGGAAGCCGTTCGTCCTCGCCGCCGGCATCATCATGGTGGCCGGGCTCGTCGTTCTCGCCTTCGCGCCGACCGTCGAGATGGTGATCGTCGGTCAGGGACTGATCGGACTCGGCATCGGGTCCTTCCTCTCGGTCTCGCTCGCCCTGGCGACGCAGGTGCTCCCCGATGTCGAAGACACGGCCAAGGACCTCGGCGTCATCAACATCGCCAATGCGCTGCCGCAGTCCATCGCTCCGGCCATCGCACCGGGAGTCATCGCGCTGGGCGCGGCGACCGCGATCGGCGGCTACTCGTTGTTCTACCTGGTCGGCGCGGCTGCCGCATTGGCGGGCGCAGTTCTCATCTTCCGAGTCAAGGGCACGAAGTAAGGCGCACTCATGGATTCCGACAATCAGAGCATCGACGTACGCTTCCGCGACAGCAGTCTTCCGGTCGAGGAGCGAGTGGAGATACTCCTCGCGCAGATGACGCTGGAGGAGAAGGCCGGCCTGTTCTTCCACGCCATGATCTCGATGGGGGAGGACGGTGCTCTCTCCGATGGTGATGAAGAGTTCGACCTCCCATCGAACGCGGAATATGTGTCACATCGGCACATGAGTCACTTCAACCTCCTCACCGGAGGATCGCCGGAGGCGATGGCGCGCTGGAACAATCACATCCAAGACCTGGCGCGCTCCACGCGGCTCGGAATCCCGGTGACGGTATCGACCGACCCCCGGAACTCGTACAGCGACAATCCGCTCGCCGGCCTCCTCGCCGGGGCGTTCTCGGTGTGGCCGGAGGCACTTGGGCTTGCGGCGATCCGCGATGAGGGTGTCGTACGTGAATTCGCCGACATCGCGCGCCAGGAATATCTCGCCGTCGGCATCCGTGTTGCCCTGCACCCGCAGATCGATCTCGCCACTGAGCCGCGCTGGGCGCGCCAGCTCGACACGTTCGGTGAGGATGCCGAGCTGACGAGTCGGCTCGGTGTCGCGTACATCCAGGGCTTCCAGGGCGAGGCGCTCGGACGGGACTCGGTCGCGACGATGGCCAAGCACTTCCCGGGCGGCGGGCCGCAGAAGGATGGCGAGGATCCGCACTTCGCCTACGGACGCGAGCAGGTGTATCCCGGTGGTCGGTTCGATCTGCACCTGGCGCCGTTCCGTGCGGCAATCGCCGCAGGCGCATCGCAGATGATGCCGTACTACGGTATGCCGGTCGGCACGGAGTACGAAGAAGTGGGCTTCGGGTTCAACCGCTCGATCATCACGGAACTGTTGCGAGAGAAGCTCGGTTTCGATGGAATCGTCTGCACGGACTGGGGCTTGATCAACGACGCCACGGTGGAAGGCGAGCCCTTCCCTGCGCGGGCCTGGGGTGTGGAAGACCTCACTCCGCGGCAGCGGATGCGCAAGGCCGTCGATGCGGGCGTGGATCAGTTCGGCGGAGAAGCATGTCCCGAGATGTTGGTCGAGTTGGTCGAGGCGGGTGAAATCTCGGAAGCTCGGCTCGATATCTCGGCGCGCAGGCTCCTCGCCGAGAAATTCGTGCTCGGTCTCTTCGACGACCCGTACGTCGATCCGGCGGAGGCCTCTCGTGTGGTCGGTGCGCCAGCATTCATCGCCGCGGGCCTCGCGGCTCAGCGTGCGTCGTTGACGCTGCTCACGAACCGTTCCGAGGGCGGGCGCTCCACTTTGCCCGCCGCAGAGCGACGGCGCTTGTACGTCGAGGGCATTCCCGAGGACATCGCTGCGGGGTATGGCACTGTCGTCGCCGATCCGCTCGAGGCGGACCTCGCCCTCGTGCGTATCCATGCACCGTATGAGAAGCGGTCCACGGCCTTCGAGAACTACTTCCACGCAGGTTCGCTCGAGATGGATGACGAGACCGTGTCGCACATCGCGCAGCTGAGCGCATCGACAACCACGGTCGTCGATGTCTTCCTCGATCGTCCGGCGATCCTCACCCCGATCCTGGAATCGGCGGATGCTGTCGTCGCCAACTACGGGGCTCACCCGCGGGCGGTGCTCGACGTGCTGTTCGGTCGCGATGAGCCACGTGGGCGTCTCCCCTTCGATCTCCCGTCCAGCATGGCGGCAGTGGAGGCTTCGCGCTCCGATGTGCCGTTCGACACTGCCGATCCGCTGCTGCGCTACGGGCATGGGCTGAGCTACGGGGCGCGCTGACCCCGCCCCGCACGACGACCCCGTCCGCGTGATCAGATCACGCGGACAGGGTGCCAGCGAGAAGAAGCAGGAGCGGGATCGTCACGATGGCGAGCACGGTCTGGACGCCGGTGATCGCCGCCATGAGCCGAGTGTCACCGCCCATGCGCGATGCGAGGACGGTGGCGCTGGGTGCAGTCGGAACCGCTGTGATGAGAATGATGCTCGTGAGAGTCGCACCGGTGATTCCGAACGCCAGCGCGATGGACAATGCCGCGAGCGGCAGCACGACCAGCTTGAGGACAGCAGCGGCGCCGACATCGATCAGGTCTCGCAGGCGGAACGTGAATCGCAGTGCGGCACCGGCGACCATGGTGCCGACGACGAGGGCGGGGGCCGCGATCATCTCGATCGTCGTCTGCAGGAGCGAAGGCATCGCGATGCCGCCCAGGTTGAGCGCCACTCCGGCCAGGCAGGAGAGGATGAGGGGATTCGATGCGAGGTCTCTCCACAGCGCGAAACTCCGTCGCTCGGTGTCGTGCTGGCCGAAGAGCGAGAGCGTCGTGACGCAGATCACGTTCACCAGCGGCACGACGACGGCGCTGGCGAGTGCGAACGTCGCCACTCCTTCTCGCCCCTGCAGCGCGGATGCGAAGACCAGCCCGACGTAGGTGTTGATGCGGATGGATCCCTGGATCAGGGATGTGAGCTGGGGGCCATCCGCCCGGGTGAGGAGCGCCGCGCCGAACGACAGTGCGGCCACCACCAGTGTGGGAATGCCGACGCTGAGCGCAAGTGGACCCGCGGCCACGGCCGTGAGATCTGCGCCGCCGATCGACGTGAGGAAGAGCGCGGGAGTGAAGACCCAGTAGCTCACCCACGACAGTCCCGACCAGAATCCGACGTCTGTCAGCACGCGTCGCCGAAGGATCAGGCCGCCCCCGAGGAGCAGGATGATCGGGGCGATCCCCGCGGTGATGACGTCCATCCTCTCACTGTGATGCAATGTGTCAATGCAGTTCAACCATGACAATATGACCGGCCCACTGCTCGCCGCGGATCTCGTGACCCTCGTGCGGCGGGGGTGGGACGTCGACGCCGCGACCGCAGTCCTGGACGCCCACGAGATCCGGCGGGCAGAGCTGAACGAACGGGGCGGCGAGCAACTGCGGGAATGGGCGGATCAGATCGTCCCGGTGTTCCTCGCAGTCACCGTCGACGAACGCTGCGGCGCCATCAATCGCCTTCTCGCGGTCGGCGCATCTCGTCCGTATCTCACGACGCACGACGGACTCCGTCCGCACCTGCACTTCGCCCCTGATGCCCAGGATGTCGTCGCACGGGTGCGTGCTGTCACCGCGGGCGGACTCGCGCTCTTCATCGTCGAGTCGGACGGGGCTCGGCTGGGCGCCTGCCAGCGGGATCGCTGCCCTGTCGTGTACGTGGACACCAGTCGCAATGGGCGGCGCTCTTACTGTTCGGCGAGGTGCGGCAACTACGACGCCGTTCGCCGTCACCGGGCCCCGGTCAGTCGACGGTGACCGGGGACACAGACTCCTCCTCGAGGCCGAAGAGGTGGGGTGGGACGGTCATTGCCCAGGCGTTCATGGCGTCGAGCACCGGGCGCAGCTGCATCCCCACCGGCGTCAGCTCATAGACGACGCGGGGAGGGATCTCGGCGTAGGCGGTGCGGGTCACCAGCTCGTGCGCTTCGAACTTGCGCAGTCGGCTCGAGAGCGTGTGCGCACTGATTCCCGGCAGAGCAGAGAGGAGCTCGTTGAACCGATGCGGCTTCTTGAGAAGCTCGCGCACGATGAGTGTCGCCCAGGGGCCGTCGAGCAGACTGAGGAACCGCGCGACGCCGCACTCCTGCAGCGAGCAATGATCGAATCTCATGGCCTCAGGATACGGCCTTCAGTGCGTGATCTGTACTTGATGCTTTCCGTGCAGCAATGGCCTCTATGCCTGAGAGGTGCCGGCGGTATGACGCGCAAACGCTGCGGCGAGATAGCGACCGGTCATGCTGTCCGCGGCAGCGGCGATCCGTTCGGGAGTTCCGGTGGCCACGATGCGTCCCCCGGCGACGCCGCCGCCCGGACCCATGTCGATGACGTGGTCGGCATTCGCGATCACGTCGAGGTCATGTTCGATCACGATCACCGTTGCTCCGCGTTCGAGTAGCCGATCAAGCACGCTCAGGAGCACGCGCGTGTCCAGCGGATGCAGGCCGACACTGGGCTCGTCCAGCACGAAGAGCGAGTCGGACTGATCGCGTCCGAGTTCTGTGGAGAGTTTCAGCCGCTGCGCCTCTCCGCCGGACAGCGCGGGGGTGTCTTCGCCGAGCGTGAGATATCCGAGTCCGAGGTCGAGGAGGGTCTGCAACTTCTTCCGCACCTTGGGAAGGTCCGTCACGTAGGGCAGTGCCTGCGCAACCGAGAGCTCGAGCAGTGCGGGAAGCGAGATCGGGGGAGCACCGGGTGGGGTTCGCCGGATCGCATGGCCCTCGGTGCCGTACCTGCTGCCGGCGCAGTCGGGGCAGGGGATGTCCACGTCAGGAAGGAACTGCACATCCAGGACGACTTGGCCAGTGCCCTCGCAACGTGAACAGCGCAGAGACCCGGTGTTGTAGGAGAAGTCGGCGGCCTTCAGTCCGCGTGACTGAGCATCGGGTGACGCTGCATAGGCCTTGCGAAGATCGTCCAGAGCTCCGCTGTACGTGGCGATGGTGGAGCGCACGTTCGTGCCGATCGGCGCGGCATCCACGACGTGTACGTGCGCGATGCCCGGTGCGATGAGGTCTAGGACATGTGCAGGGCGGCTCGTGTCGCCGATGAGCGATTGCAGCGCCGGGACCAGGCTCTCCAAAACCAGGGTGGTCTTCCCCGAGCCTGACATCCCCGTCACTGCGGTCAGGCGACCGCGAGGTATCGCGCTGTCGAGGGGGTGCACGGTGTGCAAAGCCCGCGTGCGCAGTTCCATGCGGCCATGAGCGAAGACATCTCCCTCTTCGGCGCGGTCGCGCACCAGCAGCGGCTCACGATCGGCGAGGAATCCGCCGATCAGCGATTCGGGCAGTGTGCCGAGGTCTGCCACAGTGCCGGCGGCGAGGATAGTGCCGCCGGCAGCCCCTGACCCCGGGCCGATCTCGATCATCCAATCCGCCTCGCGGAGCACCTGCACGTCGTGGTCGACGAGTACCACCGAGTTGCCGTTCGACAGCAGATCGCGCATCACTCCGATCAGGCCGTCGACGTTCGCCGGATGGAGTCCCACGGACGGCTCGTCGAGGACGTAGAGGACCCCCGTGGTCTCATTGCGCACGGCTCTGGCCAGTTGCACTCGCTGCCGTTCCCCTGTCGAGAGGCTCGAGCTGGAGCGATTGAGGCTCAGGTAACCCAGACCGAGTTCGATCAGTCGCGTCGCCATCTGCGCGAACTGGCCGATGATCGACATGGTCATCGTCTGCATCTCCTGCGGGAGAGTCGCGGGGATGCTCTGCAGCCACGGCGTGACGTCGTCGAGAGACATCGCGGTCACCTCGGCCAGATTCCTGCCGGCGACGCGGGGGAGTCTCGCCGCGTCGCTCAGGCGCGTGCCCTGGCAGGCCGTGCACGTCTGCGACGTGATGAACCTGTTGACTCGGGCCAGCCCCTTCTCGCTCTCCGCATTGTTGAGCGCCTCCTGAACCGCGAGTCGCGCGTTGCGGTAGGTGAAGTCCAGCTCGAAGAGCTTGCCGTTCTTGGAGCGCACGGCGATGTGCTTCTTTTCTTCCGGACCGTGCAGAACGATCTCCCGCTCAGCGTCGGAGAGCTCTGCATAGGGAACATCGGTGCGCACGCCGAACTCGGCGACGACCTGCGGCATCACGGTGAGGCCGAACATTCCCCATGGCGCAACTGCACCCGAGTTGATCGTCAGCGACGTGTCGGGCACGAGAGAACTGTCATCGACCGCACGTACGATGCCTGTTCCTGCGCAGGTCGGGCAGGCGCCTTCCGAGTTGAACGCCAGGGATTCCGCGCCGGGTGGGTAGAACACCGCTCCGCACTCGGGGCAGACCAGGTCGAGGTTCGCGGCGACATCGATGGTCGGCTCCAGCCGATGTCCGTTCGGGCACACATGCGAGCCGAGCCGGGAGAACATCACGCGGATCACATTCAGCAGTTCTGTAGACGTACCGAAGGTCGACCGAACTCCCGGTATGCCGGGTCGCTGGCGGAGGGCAAGCGCGGCGGGAACATGGCGCACCGAGTCGACATCCGCGCGTGCTGCCTGGGACATCCGCCGTCGAGTGTACGTAGAGAGCGCTTCGATGTAGCGGCGCGAGCCTTCCGCGTAGAGCACCCCCATCGCCAGCGACGATTTGCCGGAGCCGGACACCCCGGCGATCGCCACCAGACCGCGCAGCGGTACGTCGACGTCGATGTTCTTGAGATTGTGGACCCGTGCCCCGCGGATCTGCACGACATCGGGTGATTCGGATCTAGGTTCGTCATGACCGGCGCTGCTCATCTGGTGTCTCCCTCAGATTCGACTCCCCTTCGACAGGGTCCGTGAGAACTGTATCGCCGGAGCCGATGTGGCCGTCGAGCACTCACGCGGCCCGGAGCACCCCGGTGGAGGTGAAGTCCTCGAGGGTGCGTTCGAACGGAGCGATGTCGCATGGAGCGTCCTGTCCCGCCTCATCAAGCACATGCGAATCCGCGTGCGTGCCAGGCAGCACTCCCTCAGCGCCGGCGCAGGGGGTGTCAGTGCGTGGGAGCTCAGTAGCTGAGGCTGGGTTGCAGGATCCCACCGACGAGCAGCGTGAAGATTAGACCCGCGAAGGCAGCGGTGAGGCTGATCGCTCCCATCACGTGCAGCCAGCGGTGTCGGTGTCGTTTGAAGGAGTACACGGTGCGCCAGGCCGCGGGAACGATCCCCAGCGCCGCGACTGCGAGGAGGGCCTGCCCGGTTCGGATGATGAGAGTATCGGGAGCCGGGCCGTCTGTGAGCAGTGCCCCGGCAACTGCTGACCAGGGTAGGGCTGACAGCAGCAAACTGAGTGCGCCTGTCCACGCCGCCCATCCCGTACGTTTCCACGCAGTTGGTTGGTCGTCCTGCCGCTGACGGAGACGGCGCACGAGCGCGATGACAGGGTGCGCGACGAGGTACGTCACAAGGATGACGAGTGAGAGGCCAGCGACGATCGGCAACGCTCTCCGTTCTGCCGGCATGGGCTGCAAGGTGAACGCGGGATCGAACCCGATCGCGATGACTTCACCATCTCGCTGGTCCACTGCAATGGTCCGGTGGCCCCCCACTTCCGACCACAGCCAAGACTCGGTCTCGACGAAAGGCACTGGTGTCCCTGTTCGGTCGACGATCGCAGAAATCGTCACGCCGCCGGAGCCGTCCGCGGTGATGTCGATGCTCGAGAGGATGAAGAACGCTCGGATGAACGTTGTTTCCCCGCGACGGGAGAGCTGGTAGGTTCCCTCAATCGCCTCCGCATGGGCAGCAGTCGTGCTGGTCGGTTTCTGATCCGGTCGATCATCGGGGAAGTAACGATCGGCGAAGTCTCTGGTGAGTTCGTCTCGGATCACTGTGGAGGAATCCGGGTGAAGACCGGAGCTGTTCAGCGAAACGAAGATTCCGGCGCCATCGTCGGGGTAAATCTCCAGTTGTGCGTGGAATGCGGTGAGATCGCCGCCGTGGCTGAGGACACGGTGGCCGTTTCGATCGCGCTCGAAGAACCCGAGGGTCATCACCGGACCCTTCGCGAGGCCTCCGAGGTCTCCACTCGTCAGAGCGGGCTCATGCATCAGCGCCAGACTCTGCGGCTCCATCAGACCCGCGTCTGGGTCGCCAAGCTGGGCGAGCATGAATCGGCCCATGTCGATGGCGGTCGCTGAGATCGCTCCCGCGGGAGCCGGCGAGACGACCTCGAACGGAACCTCGGGAGAACCCGCGAAGCGATATCCGGCAGACATGTTCCTTTGAAGATCCGCGGGAAGGGGCTGCGCCATGGTCGCGGTCGTCATCCCGATCGTGTCGAAAATACGCTCCTGCACCAAGACCTCGAAAGGGACCCCCGTCACACGTTCAGCGACATACGCCGCAAGCCCGTTGGAGTAGTTCGAGTACGCGGGGGTCGAGCCAGGTTCGAAGATCTGAGCGGGTGGATCGATCGCCACCGCATCACGGAGGGATACCGGTTCACCGCCGGGGGCGGTGATGAGCCCGGCTAGTTCGTCCTCAAAGCCTGCCGTGTGCGTCAACAGATGACGCATCGTGATCGGCTCGTCAAAACTCGTGGGCAGCGAGAAGTCCAAGACGTCCTGCACCGGAGCATCCAGGTCCAGTTCGCCTTCCTCGACGAGCTGCATCACGATGGTCGCCGTGAACACCTTCGAGATCGAACCGATCCGGAAGAGCGATGACTCGGCATCAACGGTCTGGGCAGCGTCGTCCGCCGAGCCGACGCTCCCATATCCTCGTGCGGTGATGATCTCCCCATTCGCGACGACCGAGACGGTGGCACCGACCACGCCTTCGCGCTCCAAAGCGGCCGGCAGCACCGCGTCCAACCACGCTTCGACATTCCCCGACGAAAGCTCCGCTGTCTCCACGGGCGCGGGCTCAAGCCTCGTGACCTGCGAGGAGCAGGCCGTCGTAGATGCCAAGATCCCCGCAACCACGAAAAAACCGACAAACGAACGCCAAAGAGATGTCACACTGCCATCCTGGCAGTCGCCAGTCCTGCGCTCGCACCGGGTGCAACCCCTGAGCCACGCACCCAGTGCGTGTTGTGGCCGCCTTGAGCGCTTATCTCGCGAGGCCATCCCGCGACCTCACACGCGTGAACACCGAACAGGGTTGAGCGCTGCGTTCTTCGTCGCTCCGGTCCACGGGTAGAGAGACCCGACGTTATTCATTGGGGGACGGGACGACCCGCTGCGTTGTTAAGGGTCGTTCTCGCCTCGTCTGCCCTCCTGGCGGGGACAGTAGAGGTGGCTCGTCCGTTTTCAGGGTGGTCTGGACAATTGCTTCCGTCGCGGCCATGTACAGGGTTGGTGAATGCACGGACCATGACATGCTCCCCGCGCCCATGGGCCACCAGAGCCACCCACCGGAGGGCAAGCGGCCCCGATTCCGTGCGACCATGGTTCGCCGGTAAACGGCCATCGACCGCCGGGCGGACCCTTCGGCGCGTCGTCCTGCGTGATGACGAGCGCTCGGATGTGCTGGGCGGTCCTCTTGTCGATCGGTCGGCGAAAGACGTGCTCGAGGACGTCTTGAATTTTGGAGCGGCGGTCAGGTCTTGAGTCGCGTCATCCTCGACGGCGACGGCGACGGCGACGGCGACGGCGACGGCGACGGGCCGGGTAGCGCGCGCAGGTGCGTGGTCCAGGGCACCCGCAGTGCTGCGCCGGATAGCTGCGATAAGTGGTCTTATCGTCGGTAAACGGCCAGACAGGGAAGTAAGAAGGTGCTAGGCGGGTATCTGGCGCATCCCGACGCTAGAGTTCGACCACTGGGTGGCGACGCTTCGTGTCGAGGGAGAGCAGCTCTTCGAGAAGACCGAACACGCCACCGAGCCATGACCATCAGCAGGAGCAGGGGCAGCTCCGGTACCCGTCAGCCCGGTCGAGCAAGTTGCTGCCGCTGCTCTGGCCTCGGTCGACGACTCCTCGGGCGGCTGGCTATCGGCCTTTCTCACGTTCGACGATTTCTGTGACCGCATCTTGCATCTCGATCTCCGCTGCGTCCGCGCTGAGCTCACCGCTCAGGATTCGCCGCGCACGATCGAGGGCGCGCTCGCTCGGTTGCTGGCCCTCGAGTTGGTGTCCTTTCTCGATCGCCGCGAGTGCGTGCTTTACCTGAGCCGGCGTTAACCGTTGCCCATCCATCGTCGGCTCCCTTCTGCCGGTGGGATCAGACCTCCCTGATCGTAGTCCTGCGGGACCTCGATGACTCGAAGCCCATCCGCTCGGAGCTGCAAGAGGGCAAGTGAGCTACATGGCCTCGAAGCCCTCCGGCGTTCGCCCGCGGAAGAGGGGGTTCGCGCCGATAGTCGGGATAACTGGTCTTATCGGGGGTAGTGGGCCAGACGTTGAAGTGAGATGGGGCTGAGTAGGTGAGCTGCGTTGACCAGTGCTCGAGCGGGATCGAGACGGTGTGGCGTCTGTGGTGACCATCGTGCGGATGTGGCGGACGGTCTTCGGAGCGAGAGGTGTGGGCTCACGCATGAGGGCGTCGTCTCTCGGGGCGCTCGACGAGCAGATCACCGCGCACTGGTCTTCAGATCGCTTCCGACAACTCCAGGGGCGCCCAAGACCACCCCCGACCACGATGCCAATGCAGCATGCCGCGTGACGGTCGAACCAGGGTGCTCGCGATCCAGATGTCGGTGAGCGTGTCGGGAACATCGGGCTCACGGTTCGGCAGCTGCGGGATATTCTCCTCATCAACCTCAAGCTGGTCGAGTGCGCTCCAGGACACCAGGGATGTCACCCACACGAAAGCGTGCTGCCTCGTTCCACCGTGGTGGGCGAGCTTGCGGGCCACGTCGGCTTCCCGCCGGAAGACGGCATCGAGCCAGTCGCCGAACTCGCTGATGTAGTCCCAGCTATTCCAACCCGCGGCAGAAAAGTGGATGAAGCCGCGCTGCCCGGGGAGCGCATGGGCGTCCTCAACGCCGAGGTGCTCGAGTTCTTCGGGGAGGTGATCCGCCAACAGTTCTGATTCATACTTGCGGATCAGCTGGGGCAGCAGGAGCCGAACGCGGCGAAGGTCCGCCTTGGTGTGGATGAGGGTGACCTCCCAGGCGGGCGAACCTGGGTCGGTGTCGATTTTCCGACCGTGCTTCTTCAAGGCGTCTCGCAGCTTGAGATAGTGACTGTCGGTGTCCGTGACCACTTCCAGGGGCTCGTCACCTGTGGCCGCCCGGATCAGTGCATCGGGCATGCTCGGTTCGCTGCCGTCGTCGTATGCGTCGACGGCGACCCCGAGGGCGCGCGAGACGGCGAAGCGAGCCAAGTCCTCTTCTTCTCGCGGGGGAGTCATGACAACGAATCTACGACGCGACTGCCGGAGTAAAGGCCGCTCCCAAGAGAGAGTCCGTATCGCCCCCTCGGAGCAGAAGGCATTGGCTGGCCGGCGTCAGCCGAACAGCTCAGCGATGCCTTCTGAGGCGGTCTTGAGAACAAAGCGCATTCGGTTGATCCGATCGTGATTGACCATTCCCGGCTCGTCCCCGAATCCGGACCCATCCCAGAGGCCCTGCTGCAACTCGCCAAGCGGGGTATGAGGTTGGAGCGAGTGCGTGCGGTACGGATCGACGATGATGATCCTCGCCCCGGGGTTCAGTGCAGCCCAGCGCCTGATCGGCTCTGTGATGTGGACGTCGGAGAATGAGGATCCGATCGCCACCAGCAGCTTCGCACCCACGAGAAGCTCATCGATCTCACGCACCAGCGCTGGATATGCACGGTCTGACCTCAGCTTGTTGCCGAGGCCAAAAATGGAGACGTCCATAGCGAACACGTTGGCCGGCGCCCGTTGCCCGTTGGAGTATTCATCGATGCCGAGGATCGGGAGCGGGCTTCCGGTGATCTCATGGGAGGTTCGCCAGTTGAGAGACCCGTGTACCTTCAGGAGCTTCAGCGCCCCCTCAGGGTGCCGTTCATTGAACCACCGGATGCCACCGTCCCACAGTGCAGCTCCCGTCGAGTACTGCACCCCGGAAGCGTCGGCGGCGCGCTCGATCAAAAGGTCGTAGTTCGTCGAAATGATGCCCTGCAGAGGCGCAGAGACGAGGGGACGAAGGTATGACACATCAGCTGCACCAGAACGGGCAGTGAGAATCTGCATGACGGTCAGACGAACCTGGTGCGCAAGGAGCACGGCTGCGTACTGGACAGTCGGCGGCTGAGCCGGGTCGGTGGACATCGACGGGAACTCGGCCCATTCGTCGACCCAGAATCTCGAGATAGAGGTATCGCGCTTGGAGAGGGCATCGATGGCGGCGAAGTACTCCTCGATGTTGGTGACCCCAGCCAACCGGCGGCGAACCTCGTGCCACGTGCGACCGATGTTCGACTCGTCGCTCACTGGGTAAACAGTGTCGAGGTGGCCGACGACAAGTTCTGTTAGTTCCGTTGAGACGGGGAGTTGGGGAGCAGATGCGCCAGCCCCCAGCAGGACAATGATGGACTCTCCAGCTTTTTCGACCCATGAGTCCATAGTCGCCATCGTAATGCCCGGGTTGCTGTCCAGCGGAAGCTCTCGAACGCGCAGCCGCAGTCGCAGTCGCAGTCGCAGCCGATACGATCGACGCCATGACGGGAGCACAACTAGAGCCGGGCAGCTCCTCCAAAGGCGGCGTGGCTCGACTGTGGGAGCGACACCGCTTGCCCACGTTGCTCGTCATTGGAGCGGTCGTTCTGGCGCTTGCAGTGGTCGTGCTGAACGCGGTCGGCTTTCTCAATACCCCCTCGTGGTGGATCACCGTCGGAGATTGGTGGCACGGAGAGTGATGGCCGTGGCTGTCGGTGTGGCTCCTGAGCCCTGGCTTCGGTGGCGCGGCAGCGGTGCTTGCGGCATCACTCGCGTTCATCGGTGCTCGACACCAGGCGCGTTTGAACGCTTGGTGGCAACGCGTCGAGTGGGCGCTCAACCTCTATGTGAAGCCTGACGCTACTGGCCCTGAGCGAGAGGCTGGGGTTGCAGCGCTGGAGGCGCTACAGAAGAGCGCGCTTGCGAAGAAGGACGAGAAGGCGTTTCTCGGTGAAGTCGTGACCGCAGTCACTTTGGATCTCGACAGTGATGGCGACGTGGACGACGATTTGAGCCGAGCATCCGGGCAGAATTCAGGGCGATCGGTTGTTGTTGGCAAGAAGCACAACACCGTCGTTGGCTTGTGGACAAAGTTCAGGCGAATGCTGGATACTCGAAGAGAGGGTTGAGACGGGAGGTTGGTATGACGAATCAAGAGTCACCGCAGAACCCGGGTCGACGTGTACCGAGCGACGCAGAGCGCCGCATCGCCGCTCGGATCCGCGTCACCGCCGATCGTGCTCGAAAGGTCGAGACGCCCCAGTGGATCAAGGAACTCGCCAAAGCGTCCTGATCTTTGACTGGTAGCAAGCCAGTCAACGCTGAGAATAAGCATCTATCTCCCCCAGAGTTACTGTCAGCGTTGCCTTCATCCTTCCCTGAATGGTGCTTTGCGTACCACTACGCTGAGCCACATGAGACTTGCTCAGATCGGCGCCGTGAGCGTCCTCGCCCTCATGGTCCTCACCGGGTGCACGGCGCCTGCGTCGACTGACACCGCGGATACCCAAGCCTCGCAAGCTCCGTCTCCGTCGCCCACGCCAACCATCGATCCCGGCCCCGTCGAGCTATCAACGGCAGAAGCTGGTGAACGTTACCTCGGCATCGTCTGCCAGCGAAATGGCGCCACCGAACGAATGAATCAGGCATTCATAGCGGGGGAGGAGGAGTACCTCAACGGGGGGAACCCAGATGTCGCGGCCGTGAAGGCAGCTGCCGCTGAGGTTCTGAGGCTGAACACAATGCAGATCGCCTTGCTCGACGACCCGTACTTCACCTGGCCCGACGGACTCGACGCACATCTGAGCAACGTTCGCGACGCGAGCATGACCCAAGCCAGCACTTTCAACGCCTTGGTCAATGCTGCGACGTTCGAGGACGCCTACAACCAGCCTGTGTCCGACGATCCGGAGGGGGCGAAGTCGTCGCAGGAGATTCGCTACCAACTCCAACTCTCTCCTGATACCACAGCGAGTTGCCAGGGATACGAGACATCGGCTGAAGCGCTGCACGCCGAAATGGTGGAGCGGAACGAGTACCTGGCGTCGTTCGGCGAGCAAGAGTGATCCGAGTACTCCCCCTGGTTTAGTCAAATCTCCCTGGCTGCAGCCTCGGGAACGACGACGTACACCCGGGCTCGCTCTACGACATCCCCTTCCGCTGCGCCGGCAGCGTGCTCTTCAATCCAGATCCGTTGGTGCTCCTTGCGCCCCGGGTACCACTGGTTTCGCCAGTGCCCCGAGACAGACCACTTCTTCGTCGACGAACGAGTGGTGAGATGGGCGCCAGTTTCTCTCGTCCCTGGCGCGGCGCTGGCTCCTGCTTTGCGCACATAGACGAGGGATACGTCCTCCGGGGAGTCGCTGGTCCCAGCCCGATTCTCTCTCCCTGTGCGGCTCGCAACGTCGGGCTGCCGACGCGTACGCGTGGGGATCGAGTTCATCGCCGTCGCGAAGCGTCGAAACGGCTCGGCGTTCCCGCCGAACTGGTCTGCATCACGTCGAACATTCAGACGGCGCAACCCATGTGCTGCCGCGGTCGTACCCGCGGTGCCAACGTCGAGTACCTCAAGCGTGAACGAATGGAAGACAGTCTCGGCTTTCACGGGAGACCATACGACGACTTCAGCACGCGACGCAGAGACTTGCATGAGGGTCAACCCCGCAGCACTGCGGAGGTCGAACGAGCTCACTTGGGTTTCTTCTGCGGCCAGCTGTCTTAACGACCGATAGCTCTGCAGCGAGACGTAGAACAAGCAGCGCGCGTCCAACGCTGCTCGAAGAGACGGCCCTGGCCACTCGGATGGTGATTGGAGCAGCTCGATGAGCGCGGGCAGCCCCTTCGGCAACTGGTGCAGCAAGACCCCCGCGCGGGACGCACCGTCACCGCGAAGCGCTGCGAAGCCCGCAGGAGAGTATCCCTGCTCTCTTAGATGCGCCCGGAGCTTCCTGGCCACAGGGACCTCAAGCGTTGATGACGGAGACTTGACGAACTCGCCCATCTCTTTCAACACCTGCAGGGCGTATTTCGAGTCCACGGCGTAGTCCGCCGCGACCTCATGCACTCGGGGCTTCTTCGCCACCATGACCTCCCGTTTCATAGACCGTAGCGCGAGGGTTCGACATCACTGATGGGTCGAGGGTCGTCCGTGGCCCGGAATACGCTGCGACGTCATGCCATGCCGGCACAGATGGCGGACCCGACGTACCGGGAAGATCAGTGGGCTGATCGCCTTACGACGCACATCGCACCCCTGAACGAGTTACCACCACGGGGACGCCCCAGACCTTCCGTGGGAGCCTCGTCTGCCATTGGTGCCAGACGAGCGAGTGCCCGGAGTCCGTCAGCGTATGCAGGGACGCATTCACGTTCGGGCCGATGCCGACGTTGAATATCCGTTCAGGATCGAACTCGAAGTGCTCGGCCTCCAGGATGAGACCGGCGCTGGTCATCTCGAACGGGTCAGCGTCGCGCACGAGGTAGTCGGACTCTGTGAGCTCGTGGCGCAGCTCTCGAGCTTCCTCGGTTCTCGCCGCCCACACGAGCGTCTCGAGCGGGGTGACTGCAATCTCGAGTTCCATTGCCGTCACTTTTGCTGTGAACAGTTGTGTACGCGGTGAACCTTGTGTACTTCTGCGCGTTCGGTGCACACGGGCGTGGGTTCCTGAGCTGCTGGCAAACCTGCTGCGCTTGGATTAAGGAGCACGATGGTTGGTCTGGTCCGGAATAGGATCGCACCATGGCCCCGTCCCGCCGCGCAGACCTTGTCCGCCATCTCACGAGTGTCCTCGGCCCCACGCTCGTATCGACGTTGGCCGGCTCGAAAGACACGCAAGCCGCGATCGCCTGGGGTACTGAGGATGGTCCTCACCCGGATGCTGACGCTATACGTCGACTCGAGTGCGCTGAAGCGGCGTGGCGGAAAGTTAGCGATGCCGATGGCCCTGACATAGCCCGGCGGTGGTTCATCGGCGCCAATCCGTGGCTGGGGGACAGTACTCCCATAACCGCGATTCGAGAAGGGCGCTTCGACGAGGTTGCTGGCGCTGCCCAGGCGCTCGTCGACGGTTCGTTCAGCGGATAGCTCAGCCGCCGCGTTCGCGGTCGACAAGAGCGTGGAGCGCCGCGTCCAACTCGATCCGCGCGTTTTCAGGGCTGAGTTCTCCAGTCAGGATTCGCCGAGCCCGATCAAGCGACTCCACGTCCGGCTGATGGCCTCCGAGCTGCTGTCCTTTCTCGATCAAGGCAAGTGCCTGTCGTGCCTGCTCCGGCGTAAGTGGTTGGTGTTCCATCCCTCTCCTCGCAGTTCCAGGTCTAGGGCTGTCGTTGCACTACAGCCCGCCATCGAACCCAATCATGTCCTATCGGTTCGTCAGAGCGCTCACCCTACGGAGATCCAGCCCTCGTGCCTGCCGACATCGCCGACATGCTCCCGGATGAGCTCGCCGATCTTGGCATCGTTCGCGAACCGGCCGCACACGTGAGTGACCCTACGCCTGCACCGCGCCGGCGACTACTGTTGGGAGCCGGTTCCGAGCACCTCCCCAAGCGGGGCGAGCGATGAGGTGTTCGGCGGCGTCGGGAACCGGGGTTTCTAAAGGGTGCCGGCGCGAACACTCGTCGTCAACGGTCATGGCGATCAAGCCGATGAAGTGATCGACGGCGTCGGGATGCCGCGAGGGCAGCATCTCTCCGTTGAGGCTCTTTCACGATGAGCACCGGTGGGGATCCGGTAGAAGCGATTGCGGATGCTGCGCTCCGCGCTGCAGACGGCGCACCGCCATCGACCGCAGGCTCTGCACACACCGTCCGGCCGCAGCATGTTCACGATCTCTGCGAACTCAGCGCGAGAGGGGCTGGTCGGGATGCGGGTGATGGTCGTTGTTGCTCCTTGAGGGGCGGCGGTGCCGGCGTGCCTTGTCGGGCGAATCGCTTTCGCGCATCCTCAGGCGTAGAGCCGATGGGTCTTGGCGATCGCAGCTCAGGAGGCCCTGGCTGCAAGGTCCGCTCGAAGTTGTCGAACGCGCGAGTGCAGCAGGTGCTCGATGTTGAGTTGAGCGATCGCGAGAGCTCGCAGCTCGTGAAGAGCAGCGTCGCCACTAGGCGAGATACATCGGAGCTGGGAGATGGTCAGGGTCAGGGTGTCGTTCTTGTCGTGCATGATCAGCTCCAAGTCGAGTGCTCGCCAGCGAACAAAAGCTTCGGAATTTGGGCGATGTACCGTATTTGAGTTTCGAAACGGTTACACAGGCGTGCTGAGGAAAGCGCAGTTCAGAAGGCGCTTATGTGTTTCTCGCAGGAGGAGCGCGTACCGTATTTGGCAACCCTCATTTCCAGATACGGTTCAGGGTTTGCTGGCTCATCGCCTGATGTTTCAAAGATTTCAGAGAGAAATAAGAAGATATGTAACCGATGTACCGCGACATCCGAGGAAGTCCACACGTACGCGCATGCGCACGCACACGCATATAGTTCTGCCGAAACGGTGGTACATACGGTACAAAGCTCGTTTATCGCAGGTCAGCGACAATATTGACGGGATCAGCTCCGGTACGCGACTGGTTACACGACGGCCGCGACTCGGTCGACGCGCGCCTGCGTTAGCCCATCTGAGCTGGGGTTTTGCAGCGCGGACTGGAGTTCAAGCAGTGAACCGAATCGGCGGTACATGCCGTTGCATTCGTGTTCCGACGTTGGAAGTCCAGGCGCGGATCGTCTACCTCAACTGGTCTCTCTCACGATCGACCACCTTCTGAATCGCAATCTGCATCTCGAGGCGAGCATCTTCCGGGCTGAGCTCCCCAGTCAGAATGCGCCGCGCGCGGTCCATCGCGCTTGCGCTCGGTTGCTGCCCTTCAAGTTGATGGCCTTTCTCGATTGCAGCGAGTGCTTGCCGAATCTGCATCGGTGTCAACGGTTGCTTATCCAATGTTCTCCCACTGTCGCGAATTGACGCTCGATCCGCTCCGATTCGGACCGATAGCCCGCCACGTTCGCGGCGCGATGGGTTCTCCGCCGATATTCTGACCACTTTCGAACCGGCTATGAAGGACAAGGCCCCGACCTGCCGACCGAACTGCCGGGCCGGGTAATGGCGACTCATTGCTACGGCGAGAAAGCGCAGCTCGTCGTGTGAGGCCTGCCGTCTGACCTGACGCGTCCCTATGCCCACCAAGCTAGCTGTCTCACCGCGACTGCGGGAATCGCTGATGGCGCAGGTACGAGCTCTCAACTCGGGGCGGAGTCGGTGTCCAGGGTGCTTCAAATTAGTGGTTGCCTCCGAGTCTGCGTCGACTATCGTGTGACTCTCGTTTTCGTCAACCGGCGTCATACGAATACCCCTCAAGGATGATCGCGACCGCCGTCGGGTCTCCCCCTCTGCGAAGCCACTGGGCTGGCGTGTGGACTCGCCGATCAATCGTCAGGCTGAAGTGTGGAGAAGTGAAGATTCGATGGACCCTGGCAAGGGTCCAATCGGTCGGAATGGATCTGACTATGACGTCTACCCTCGCGAGGGTGGGCTGATTCCGGTCGTCGGTGAACTGCCAAGAGGGGTAGCGAACGTCGTGGGCGCCGACCGCCATTGCGTGGAGGAATCCCGATGCCGTCGCGCGACCGACCTCCTCTGCTGTGATTCGTAGCCGCACTGCAACTTCCGCCGGCGTATAGGACGCCGACATTGCTGCCCGATAGATCGATTCGGCTTCAGGGGGCGCAGGTTCACCTGCTAAGGAGCGGATCCGCTCGTGTCTCTGCGCCAACGTGAGAAGTCGGTGACCGGGTCTCAGGCTGCTCGGGACGTTCGGTTCGTATTCGATATATCCGGAGCGGCGCCAGGCAACGCTGACGAAGTGTCGAAACCAATGCCCAGCTATCTGCTGCTCGTTGCGGGTCCATTCTTCAGCCGTCAGAGACGGTACGCCTTGCGTCTCTGGAAGCAAGTGTTTGAACAGGGTGCGAAACGACGGTCCGTCTGAGTGATCACGTCGATGATGAAGTATGAACAGACCGGCCGCCAGACCCCACTGCTTGGAGGATTCCCCCTCCGTGAGCTCGTCGTATAGGGTGCTCCAGGCCAACGGAATTGGGTCAGCCCGAAACCACCAGCGTGCTGGCGCTCTGGATCCGGTCCTCGTCATGTCCGTCGCCATCCTTTCGCTGGTGATCGATGATCCCCGCAGAGTGCGTAGTTGCCTCGGTGTGCTCTTTCCAGTCGGGCCAGACGCATCTGCGTTGAGAACTCCATGCGCTCGGTGTACACACTATGGCTTACGGGTAAGCCCATACAAGGAAGCCATCCTCGCAACCCTTGAGACCGTGCCTGGTCGAGGAGATGAAGCGGATGCCGAGTGGCAGGACTTCGTCCTGAAGCTCTCCGTACAGTTACGTCGCCTCCGGCTGGACGCCGGGCTCAGCCAAGAAGAGGTCGCCCACCGAGCGGGACTAAGCCGCTTCATCTATCGCCAGTATGAAACTGGAGAATCGCGGCGGGGGACAGCAGCCAATCCCGCGTTGCGCTCGATCCTCGCGATCGCTCAGGTGCTTCATGTGCCGATCGAAGAGCTTCTGCCTGACCCTGTTCCGGACCTACGTAGCAGGTAGGCGCTTGGACGGGCCGGAAAATCTCAGGCTGGCCAGGGAATCGGTTCGGGGATGTTGATCGTGCTGCTCGGCGGCTGATCGGATCCCACCGCCACGAGGACGCCCAGCGCGTCGAGCAAGCTCTCCGGTGCTGTTGATCCCGCCAACCTCGGTGGTCACCAGTGACCAACAGGTGACCACATAGTGACCACCGGTGCTCGGGGCGATCGAAAGGTCAACGTCAAGTGGGCGGATGATGGTCTCCAAGTGGTCATGAAAAGACCACTTGGCGGCCACATTATGCTGGTGCGAATCGGATGGCCACTGGGGGCCAGCAAGTGACCACTATATGGTCATCACATGGCCTCAAGGGGCCGGCCAGTGGCCAGGTGGGCCGACACTCGGACAGGTGCGTGCTCCGGGTCGATCTCATCTTCCCCAGACCGAGGGCTCTTCGTGCTTCGCAAACAAGCCAGCGAAGTTGATCCCACCGATAGGGCAGCTATAGGCCGCCGTCCGGTCGGTGGCAGCGACTGCAACGCTTATGAAGCGAGTGCATCAAGCACGCGCCGCCTCGGTCGAGAAACACCTCGTCCCCACGGTGTCACTCCCTCCTCAACCATGGGGACAAGCCACCCGCGACTTTCCGGGGCAAAAGCGTCGCCATGTCCCCACGACCCGCTGCGGGCCCTGCGGGTTCAGTCATGGGGACATGGATGATGGGGACACAATTGTGCTCAGATCGATCTGCTGCTTCCGCTAAAGCCCGTCGCAGATTCGCTGTTCACAAGGTGCCATTTCGTTCGCACGCCTGTGAACAGCGAATCCGCGACTTTCCGGGGCAAAATGATATGCCTGTTAACACGCTGGCTCCGTCCTTCGTCCTGAGTCAGCGCGTCAACAACGAGGTTGAGTCAAGGTGAAAGTCCCGATCAAGCAACAGATCAGATCCCGATTCCTCGCTGAAGCTCGGCCTCGGGGCCAAAAGAAGGGAAGAGCATAAGGGGAGGTGGCACCGGGCTGCGTTTCGCACTTCGCTTCGCTCGGCAGAAACTTGACCGGTGGTCGGCGCAGCCGACACCTCCCGGGGCGCTTGGCTGTCGCTTCGCTCGTCCCGCTGACGCTGGAGATCTCTCCACACGCTCCTCTTCTGACTTGTCGAAGGACGCGCAGACAGAAGTTCCGCAAGCTGCGTCCAACGTCATCTCGCTGCGGGGAGTGGCCCGGTGTGACTTCTGTGCCGATCGCTGCAGGTTTCAGTGTCAGGTCACTTTGCAAGGATCTCGGGAGTCCATGTGCGGGTCCTCGGCGGACGGGTTGACCGCTGGTGGCGCGTGTACCTGCACCTGTTCCTGCAACGCCAGGTACATGGCCGAGGGGCAGAAATCCCAGTTCGCGGGAGGTTTTCGGGCCGTTGAGACGAGGTGACGCAGCTTCTGCGCTATTTGCATCTGATCTGCGATTTTCACGAATGTACCTGGTGTGCCTGCCCTCGAACGCAAACCTCTATATAGGAGGCCTACTGGCTCAGACGAGATAGAGATGTGGACAACGACAATGTCTTTCTCCTTTTCTAGTTAGACCAGTTACACCAGGTACACACCGGGGAAGAGAAGCTTTGAGGTGCAGAAAGACGCCGATCTTGATGTAACTGGTGGTGTAACGGGAAGCCCTGATTCCGCAGGTACGCACCAGGTACACACCGCTTGCCGCTAGCGGAGGGGCGAACGCGAGTGGCAACACATCGACGGTTGGCATCGTCGTGCGCGTCGAAGTGTCCGCGGTGCTGTGTACAGTCGTGAGCAAGCCTGAATGAGAGTAAAAGGGTAGGGCCAACGCGGGTCCGACCGGTGGATACGCCAAGCAACCGCTAACGGGTTCGGCTACAAGGTCCTCTTGGAAGTTTGACTTCTAAGGGAGATCCATGTCTTTTACCACCCCTGTGAGCACGAGCCTGCTGGACTCGTTGATCACGCCAGAAACGCTCGCCGCCCGCCTCGGGACGACCGAGCGCAGTCTGAGCGAATGGCGCATCACCGGCCGCGGGCCGAAGTTCATCCGAATTGGCCGCAGTCCCCGCTACCGTCCCGAGGCTGTCGACGAATGGTTGCTCGCACAGGAGTATGCAAGTACATCGGAGGAAGCCGCCTGATGGGCAGCGCATACTCGTACGACACAAAGAACGGCAAACGCTGGGAAGCGCGATATCGCAAACCAGACGGAAAGACCGCTCGCAAAGGCGGATTCACGCGTAAGCGGGACGCTGAGGCGTACATCACCTCGGTGGAGTCCGCAAAGCTGCAAGGCGCGTATATCGCCCCGGGGGAGTCTCGAGTCACGGTCGGTGAACTCGGTGCTGCCTGGCTGACCGCGCATGCCGTCGCGGTGAAGCCGTCCACTTTCCACAGTGACGAGAGCGCATGGCGCGTGCACGTCGAGCCTGCGTGGGGCGGACGCCGTGTTGGCGCCATCCGGCACACGGAGGTCTCTGCTTGGATCGCAGAGTTGAGCGTCGACCGTTCAGCGACGACTGTCAAACGCTGCCATGGGGTCCTCGCATCGATCCTTGATGGGGCGGTTCGTGACCGTCGGCTTCAGTCAAATCCTGCGCGGGAGGTGAAGACCCCGCGCAAGGTCCGGAAGAAGAGGGCATACCTCACGCATCAGCAGGTCGAACGGCTCGCAACGGCGTCGCTCTATCCCGACGTCGTTCGCTTCCTCGCCTATACAGGGCTTCGTTGGGGTGAAGCGACGGGACTCACGGTCGCAGATGTCGATGTGGCGCGACGCCGGCTGAACATCTCGTCGAACGCCGTGATCGTGAACGGACATGTGATCGTCGGGACGCCGAAGACGCACGAACGTCGTACCGTTGTCTATCCAGCCTTCCTGGACGCAGCGATGGCTCGAGCGATCACGCACAAGCGTCCGGACGAGCTGATCTTTCCGGCGGCGAGCGGGGGCTACCTTCGGCCGGGCAACTCGGAGTCCGGGTGGTTCGCAGGCGCATGCAAGCGCGCCCGACTCAAGGACGCGGCTGACGCTGCTGATTCCAGGGCGCGCGGCGAGGGGATTCGTGCGGTCATGCCGCGTGTGACGCCACACGATCTTCGACACACTGCCGCTTCGCTCGCGATCAGCGCCGGCGCAAACGTCAAGGCCGTCCAGCGGATGCTCGGGCACGCGAGCGCCGCGATGACTCTCGACACATACGCTGACCTCTTCGACGACGACCTCGATGATGTCGCCGTAGCGCTGAACGTGGCGCGTATAGGTGCTCTGACTTGAATCATGGGCGGCGCTGTCGATGCCGGGCTGTCGCGCAGGCGTAGAAACCGGGGCCAGAGTCGTGATTTCACGTCGGCTACTCTCTAGTCATGAGTCCCGTCGCCGCGAGCTCCCATCGGAAGGCCGTTCTTCACGGGACGGATCGCCTGCGGCCTGGAACAACGGTGCGCCAGTGGACGACCACCGCCTCAGAACCCATGAGTCTGTCTGTAATCCTTCAGACGGCAGCGGCCACGGCTATTCCGCCGATGAGCGAGCATTCGAGCGAAGGACGCTGCGACCTCGTTGGGGCCGGCTTGCACGCGACGAGGGCCGTCGTGCACGGTGTCGTCAAGCACGCGCCCTCCTCTGCAGGCCGCTCCGGCGAGTGCGGATCGTGTCGGCAGCTTCTTATTTTGGACGCCCTTAAGAGTGCCCGGGAGGAAAGCAGTGAGTTGGCGGGCTCTCCAGACCAAACGCGCCGTCGGCAGAGAGCCGTTTCAATGGCGACCGACTGGCCGAGGATCTGAGGCACGTGTCCACGCTCAAGAAGTTCTGGATTCTCTTCGCATCGGCAGCTGCGGTGGCTGGGCTGTACTTTGGCGCGGCGGCTCTCAAACTGGAAATCGTATTCTGGCTGATAGTTGCGCTCTGCGCGCTAGGCGCAGTCTTCTGGACTATCGTCCCTTGGTTCATCAAAGTCGTTCCAAAGATTCGAAATTATGACAAGTTGCTTCAAAAAGTCGGGAGACTGCAAGGCGACTTGGACGACGCTCGGTCACAGGCCGCGAGACTTGACTCCGTTGCCGAACGAGTGTGGGGCTTAGGCTACGAAGCTGGCATTGACGAAGCTTTGGGGGCGACGCTCGGGATAATCTCGCCGATTCCGGTCTTGACTCAGGTTGTGACGACCGAGCGCGGCGTCAGCTTTTTGGCGACTACGGGCACGCCGGAACCGAGGATTGGCGCTCGATACTCGATTGTTGCCGCGGCTACGGCGGAGGTCCGTGGGGTTGTCGAAGTGATCAGGACTGTTGCCGAGGAGAATCGCGTAGTGCTGTTGTGTGTGCGTAGATCAGTGCCCGCTTACTGGGAGCAACTCGAGCAACGGGCAATGGTTGACAACTCAGTTCCGACAGGCACCGAAATCAAGCATCTGCAGATCTCCCGCAAGTCCGTCGCGCCATCCAACTTGCTTGAAGTGCCTGAGGAGGATTCACATGGCTGAAGATAATGTTGTCGTTGTTGCGAAGGTAGCCACGGTCATCAGCGATTACGAAGTCGCTTTGAACGTGGGTAGGGAGTCGGGTGTCGAGATCGGCGATGTTGCAGTGCTGTTCCGAGAGGTGGTCGTGGAGGACCCCGATTCGGGTGAAGAGCTTGGTGTGGTCTCGTACCCCAAGCTCCAGCTAAGGGTGAACCTAGTGCAAGACCGCTTCTGCACCGCGCGCATCATCGACTCGGCTGCGACGTCGTTTGTGAGCAGTCTGCTCGTAGCCTCCGGCAGCACGCGGAAGAAGATTACGTCATCAGGAGTTAGAGCGACCGCGGACAGCGTATACGTCGAGATCGGCGAACCTGCTGAGGTGCGTCGGTCAGCCGTCTAGTCGGTCTGGTCGGATCGATCGCCGTTAGCTGCACGTGTATCTCTTCGATGATGATCCGGTCGCGTTCGCCTCAGCGTGAACTACCACTCATCTTCGATAAGAAGACGCGCCAGGGAACGATGCGCCGTGCAGAGAGTAGGAAACTTCGTTGCTCGCTCAAGGCTAGACACTGCAGATCACCTCGATCTGTGACAAAGCGGTGTCTGACAAATAGGTGTCGACGCTCGCAAGAAGCTCGAGTTGCCCAGCGGAGACCAATGCAGCGCTTAGACCAGGCTGAGCGATCGTGATCTGCATACGCGGGGCTAGATTCGGTGACTGCTCAAACATCGTGTGCAACTGCTCGATGTTGCCTAGTACAAAACCGGTTCGATCCTTTTTCGCCCGAGTCCGTTCGCGGCGAATCAGTCTCGTGAACATCGAGTCCGTGTTACGCCTCCATGCTGCAGACCGCTGGGCCTGACCGGCAACTTCGTACAGATCCGCTAGACGAGATCCTGGTTGATCTCCATGCGAGTACTTGCAGTGGATCAATCGAATGAGCAGTGCGCCGTCGATAACCCGAAGGCAAACGATGTCTGCGACCTCCCCGCTACCATCGTCATCGATCACGATGTCCCACTCTTCTCGCAGCACGCGTGCGATCATGAACCCCTGCACAGTGTGCGGGTCGCGAGCAAGGCCCCACGACTCACTACGAATATTCACGTCCTCCCATGCGATCGCTTGCAACCTGTCCGGGTCGAACGGCTCGAGCTCTCGATTGGGGCGGAGGAGTATTCCAGGTGGCTCGACGATGGAATCGGCCTCGAGGAGAACTCGCACGCCGTATCGTGTCAGCAGCTGCGACAGCGAAGTCTCGGATCGCGTGCGCTTGACCATGACGGCATCCGTGGTCGAGGTGGGTTTGATAGCAAGTCCGGACTTCTCGAGCACGAGCTGGTAGGCCACCGTCCAATCGGGCGAGATCACCTCGATCGGGAGGACCGAGGTGGTGGGCTGATCGGCCACACGCAGCTCGATGTCGTGAAATGGCGCAGACTTCCCGTTCGCCACGAACTCTGCATCAATAAGGAGTTGAGCCAGTTCCGCGGTGATCTCGACTCCAAGCGCCCGCAAGCCAGGCCACGCGTCGATGTCGACGGGCCGGATGAAGCCAGCCATGATGTCGTCGACGCTGATGGAGGCGTCAGCAACCTTCGGCCCGACGACATCGCACCAGTCGATCCAAGGCTTGAGGCCGTCGGCGGTGCGGTGACTCCAGATTCGACCTTTCAAGGACCCTGCGATCGAGTACCGAGCACCGTTGAGGAACCCTGTCCCGGCGATGTGCGTTTGGGTCTTCGTTTGTGTCTGCGAAACCGGAAGCGCATCGGTTACATCGGTTCCGTTGTAGCTGGTGTACCTCCTGTTGCGGTTGCGAGCGTCTAGGAGACCAACGTTGTTGGGAGTCAACCGCTGGACCCCGTCAAACACCCGGTAGATCGCCTCCCCGCGCACCGGCTTCATGTTTTCTTCGCCCATAACGGCGTCGGCGAGCTCTTCGTATACCGAGTCGTTGTTCGAACTGTTTATGTAGAGCAACCCCCGCGCCGCATCCCAATAGATGACGTACAGGTCATAGCTGATCGCATCTCCTTCGCTGACGTCTCCCCACCTTGGTGCGGTTGAGCTTCGCGTGACGAACCAAGCAACGCCGTCGCGAGTATTCACCGGCACCGGGTAGGTGACGAGATTGGTCCGACCGATGGCATCGACGATCCGGTCAGGATGCCAAGCAACGTTCGCCGGACGGTACACGACCGTGCTCAGCGCGGGGTTCAGGGAATGAATCGAGATCTCGTCCGGCAGCGTATTGAAGGCCTTTGTAAACTCGTCGATCGCCTGCTGCTCGTCCACAGCGTCGGCGCTCAGGTCCTCGATGATCTGATTCCAATCGGCGTCCTCTGCGTACAAGCGCCGCAGAGCTTCGTCGTGACGTACTTCGCTCCGCGCAGCGACAACACTTGCCGTGCCGAGTCCACTCACCCCGCCTCGTGCGAAGCGCCCCACGAACTGGAGCGTTATTCCTAGACTTCGATGAGGATCGTGGAGCGCCGCGATCTTCAACTGCGGAAGATCGAATCCCTCGCCGAACATGTCGACGCAGACAAGTATTCGGGAACCTCGAGACTTGACTGCGGCCAGCAGGGCCGACTGTGTCTTCTTCGGGATTGCGCTATGGATTAGGACCGGCTGCAGGTCGGGCGCTAAGTCCTGATATAGCGCAAGCACCTCCTCTGCGCGGCTGACGCTACGTGTTCGAGCCATGAGAATGTGGTCGAAGTTGTCCTGGATGTCACTTCTCAAAAACGAGATAGCCGTCTTGGCGATCTCAAGGTCGGGGTTCAGCAGACTGAGCACCGACTTGTACCTGATCGTCGAAAAGTATCCCTCCCTCTGGGCCTCGCGGAGAGGAAATACGTAAACGAGGGAGCCCCCAAGGTGTTGTCCGTCCTGGCGGTGAGGCGTGGCGGTGAATTGGACGACCGGCCGCGGGCTGAACTCGTCTCGGATTCGTTGCCATGTGGGCGCGGCTACGTGATGAGCTTCATCAATGAACAGGTGTGAGAACTCTGAGAGGAAGGCGGTCCGAGCTTCCGGTGAGGTGTTGTTGAGTGCGTTGGGCGTCGCGACGACCACATTGCATGCGGTGGCCAATTCGTGTGCATCCTCGCTGCTTTCGAGGCGGCCGAAGAGTCTGCCCACGACGGGCCGCGCCACAGCGTCGTCAATGAAACCCAGTCCCGGCAGAACGCCGAGAACTTCGAACTTCACGGCGAGCTGGTCGCGCAACGCATCCGACGGAACTAGAACCAGGAGCCGCGGAATCCTCTGAGCGACGAGTGTCGCCACCATGGTGTCCGTCTTGCCTGTGCCGGTCGGCATGACGACCGTCGCTGGCAATCGCGGGTCAGTGGTCCAGTAGCCGAGTAGTGAGTGGACGGCCCCGTACTGCGGGCGGCGTAAGCCGGGAGTGCCGTCGTGCTGAACAGTGAGGGGGACGGTTGTCGGCCAAGTTGCGATGACATCCTCGGGGACCATCGGAAGCGCAGAGGCAAGGATTTCGTTGTGGTTCACCAGATACTGTCGAAGGCGCCAACGATTCTCTGACCGCTCCTGCGAGTATGAGAACGCATCCGGAGCACCTGCACCGTCGGCCGTGGTTGGCATCGATCCCCCGTTCCGATGCCGGCGCCGGCATCCCCCTCTTCAGAGTCTGGCGTACGCGGCGGCAAGGGCGCTGGATATGACGCATCGTCGCGCCGTGAGTCGGCGCCGAGAATGGAGTGTTCGACGTAGGCCAGCCCGGCGCGCTGCCCCGAGGCCTTGCGAGTGACGGCGATCGGTGTTCCAGCAGTAACGCAGCGGTAACGGATTGCGTGTGCCCACGCGCTTCGAGCTGTGAACAGATGTGACCAACACGGCCAGGATTCCGGTGAACCTCATCACGGTCGGCACCTTTTCTGGGTAGTGATATGGGTTCAAATCCCACCGTCACCGCCACCACGAAGGCCCCGACTCCCTGGAAAAACTGGGATGCGGGGCCTTTGTCCTGTTCGCGATGCACGCGCCGGGGCCCGTGAACCGGGCGCCCGTTACGCGGGGATGATGTGCCGCGAGGGAACCGGGCTGGAGTAGACGACATTGGTCGTCACACCGCCGAGTGTGGCGAGACTGCCGGTGATGCGCTCCAGGTCTCGCATCGATCGGGCGAGGACCTTGATGATGAAGCAGTCGGCGCCCGTGACATGGTGAGCCTCGACGATCTCGGGGAGATTGTCGACGAGGTCGTGGAACGGCTTGTAGTTACCCGAGGGATAGGCGAGCCGTACGAATGCCGTGATCGTGTAGCCGAGCGCTTCGGGGTCCACCGTGATGGAGTAGCCGGTGATGACACCAGCGTCGGTGAGGCGGCGCAAGCGGTCCGCGGTTGCACTGGGTGAGAGGGCAACTGCCCGCGCAAGCTGCGCGACACTCATCCGTCCATCGTCCTGCAACGTCGCGATGATGGCATGATCGGTCTTATCCAGATCCAACCGTGAATTCGCAGGCATACGACGAACTCTACCGTGGGAAACAGCGTTGCAACGGGCATACGCCGTTGAACGTCTCTTCACCTGCCGCGGCCTGGATGCTTCGATTGATCCATGACCCTCTCCCTCTCTGCGGCCGACTTCTTCGCCGCAAAACTCGCCTTCGAGATCGACCCCTCCGACCTTGCAGCGGACCGCGCGGCCGGGACCGCACCGCTCATCATCGACACCCGGTCGGCCGCATCCTGGAGCCAGGGTCGCATCCCCGGCGCGGTGCACATCCCGAACGCGGAACTCGAGGGGCGCATCGCTGATTTCGCCCCCGACAAGGGCGCTCCGATCGTCGTCTACTGCTGGGGTCCGGGCTGCAACGGGAGCACGCGCGGAGCGCTCACCCTGGCAACCCTCGGCTACTCGAACGTGCGTGAGCTCATCGGCGGTTTCGAGTACTGGGCCCGCGAGGGCCTGTCCACTGTCAGCGACAACGGCCGCGGCCGGCTCGAGCCCGATCCGTTGACCGCCCCCGTCGCCTGAGCGTGTCTGCGAGGATCGGAAGATGCGCGAACCCGTCGACGTCTCGAACGCTGATCACTATGTGTGGGGCGAGGTCGCCGATGGGTGGCGATTGCTCGACAGCCCCGGACTGTCCGTGATCGAGGAGCGAGTGCCGGCCGGCGCCGGCGAAGAGTGGCATGTGCACGACACCGCCATGCAGTTCTTCTACGTGCTCGAGGGAACGCCTCAGATGCAGACGGCCGAAGGGGTCGTGGAACTCTCCCCCAGACAGGGCGTCGATATCCCGCCCGGACTCACGCATCGGTTCTTCAATCCGGGGAACACGGAGACACGATTCCTTGTGATCAGCACGCCGAACACTCGAGGAGACAGACGGCCCGTCGACGCGGTGTGAGGCATTTGTCGCTGGGTGGCCTGAAGTATCCATGCCGTCGCGGGTTGGCAGGAACCCAGGGCCTCAAGTCCGTCGCTCGGGGGATGCTCGCGAGCATCCGGTTTCCGTAGCGTGGATCGCATGGATATCGCTTCGATGATCATGGGGGCCTCGATCGTCTCGATCGGGTGGATCGCCTTCTGGCCGTGGGCGCAGCTGAAACGCCTTCGCGAGCTCGAGGCGAGTGCCGCCGTGGATCCTGATCAGGAGTCGTGAACAGCTCAATTAGTGAACTGTGATTTACTAATGGGATGAGTCGCCCTCCTCGTTCTTCCGACGCCGAGCTGCTGGAGCGTATAGACGACGCGCTGCGTCTGCGCACATCGACCGAACCGTGGGGGCTCGGCGACGTCGCACCCGCCGCGGGGATCAGTGCGGCAGGTCTGATCAAGCGGTTCGGATCGAAGGAGCGCCTGCTCCATGCGCTCTCCCGGCACTGGATCGACGGGATCCCGGTCGCGCCCATCGACCCGGAGAATGCGCGGGCGGAGCTTCACTCCTACGGTCAAGCGCACTTCGCGACGGCCTCGTCATCGGCGGCGATCGCGGGACTCGGAGAGTTGATGCGCGACCTCTGGTCTCCCGAGGCGGCTGACCTCCTCCGTGAGGGGTGGGATCGTCAGGCCCGCTACTTCGAGGCACTGTTCCGGCACCTGCCGCTCCGCCGCGACGTCGACCGGCGCACGGCGGCCCTGACCCTGCTCGATGCACTGCACGGCAGTCTCTACCGGCAGGCGGTGTCGCTCGAACCCACCTCGCCGGAAGACACCATCGACCACCTCTTGAAAGGCTGGACATGACCCTCGACCGCACCTGGCGCGGATGCGCGTTCATCGGAGTGAGCCTCGACGGCTACATCGCCAAACCCGACGGAGACCTCACCTGGCTCACCGAGCCCGACCGGCGTGCACACATCGCCGACGAGGGCGCACACCCGGCACTCGTCTGGGAGACCTTCTTCCCGACGGTCGACGCGATCGTCATGGGTCGCACCACATACGACACCGTGTCGGGTTTCGAGCAGTGGCCTTTCGAGGGCAAGACGGTGATCGTGCTCAGCTCGACGCTCGATGCGAGCCCGCACGCGCAGGTCGCTCGTTCCGTGGAGCACGCGAGTGACATGCTCGCGGCGATCGACGCGAAGCGCGTCTACGTCGATGGTGGGCGGACCATCCAATCCTTCCTCGCTGCAGGGCTCATCGACGAGATCACGGTCTCCATCGCACCGATACTGCTCGGTCGCGGAAGTCGCCTCTTCGGAGAGCTCGACCGTGACGTCCTCCTCACCCTTCGCGGTCACCACTCCACCCCGGACGACGGTCTCGTCCGAGTCACGTATGACGTGGCGCGGGCATAGCCGGACGCGGAGCAGGGGGTTCGCGGCCTCGATTCTGTGTGTCACAATGGTCAGATAGAGCGGCTAACTGACCGTGGAGGATGGCCATGAGCACCCTGATGAAGCTCGAGAAGAAGCCCGCCGGCGTGAAGTGGCGCGAGGAGCTGCTCAAGACGATCGTCGCGGAGCTCGATGCCGGGAAGGTCATCACCATCGACGCGAAGACGCCGACGATGACCCCGCAGCAGGTCGCTCAGGAACTCGGTCTCTCCCGCACGACCGTGCTGCGCAAGATCACTTCGGGAGCGCTGCGAGCCTCGAAGCGGGGTAACCGCAACATCATCGCGGTCGCAGATTTCGAGCGATTCCGAGCCGGATATGTCCGCGAGCTCGGCCAGGCATTCGCGGACGACTTCTGAGCGTCGCAGTGCCGCGGAAGAGCCTGGTCTACCTGGACGCCAATGTTCTCATCCCGTCCGTGACGCGCGGCCTGCTGATCATCGGCGCTGTGTTCTCGGACTACCGTGTCTGCTGGTCTGAGTTCGGCGAGACCGAGGCGCAACGGCACCAGCATGAGCGTGCCGCGAAGATCTCCGACCTCCGGCGCCGCTTCGGCTGGGACGTGCTCGTTTCGGAGGCTGAGATCGCTGACATGGTCGATACGGATCCGAAGGATCAGCCGCACATCGCTGCAGCCCACGCAGCTGGCGCCGGTGTGATCGTCACCGAGAACATCAAGGACTTCGGCGTCGTGGATCTCGACAGGCTCTCGATGTCGGCTGTCAGGTCCTGATGACCTCGGATCGTCCGCTGTGTGATCCGTGTGGCTCCGCCGACTCGGGCGCGACGGCGTCCTCATGATCCTCGAGATCACCAGCACGCAGAGTGAACGCTCGTCTGGCGCCACCGGTGCAGTTCGGTCTCACAGCACCTCGAGCTTGTACGCGAGGATGACCGCGTGCACGCGGTCTCTGAGGTAGAGCTTGGCGAAGACGCGGTTGACGTGGGTCTTCACCGTCGCCGGAGTGAGGTGCAGGCGCGCACTGATCTCCGGATTGGAGAGCCCTGTGGCGATCGCGAGGAAGACGTCGTATTCGCGAGGAGTGAGACGGTCGAGGGGTGAGGGCGGGCTGCCGGTGACCGGAGTCGCGTCGCGCTTCACGTAGTGGTCGATGAGTTGTGTCGTGATGCGCGGTTCGACGACACTGTCGCCCGCGGCGACGGTGCGGACGGCCGCGGTGAGTGTTTCCGGCGTGGCGCTCTTGAGGAGGAACGCACTCGCGCCCGCATGGAGCCCGCCGAAGGCGTACTCGTCGATGTCGAAGGTCGTGAAGACGATGACCTTGATGCGGGAGTCTTCGGTCGTGATCCGTCGGGTGGCTTCGATGCCGCCGATGCCGGGCATGCGCACGTCCATGAGCACGACGTCGGGGCGCAGCTCCGCTGCCAGGGCGACGGCCTCTTCGCCGCTGCCGACTTCGGCGATGACGTCGATGTCGTCGGCACTGTCGAGCACGAGCGCGTTGCCCATGCGCACGAGGGGCTGGTCGTCGACGACCAGGACGCGGATCGGTGGCGGAGTCATGAGGGATCGGCTCGGCTTTCGTCGTCGAGGTGCAGGGTCGCGGTCATTCGCCACCCGCCGGTGGGGAGTCGTCCGCTCGCGCTGGTGCCCGAATACGCGGCGGCGCGTTCCGCGACGCCGCGGAGCCCTCTGCCGCTGCCCTGGCTCGGCGCCCCGGCTGCCGGCGCGTGTCCGTCGTCGGTGATCATGAGCGCGATCCTGGCCGCGTCGGATTCGACTCGCACTTCGACGCGGGTGGCTCCTTCGGCATAGCGCAGCGCGTTCGTCAGGCCCTCTTGAACTATTCGGTAGACGGTGGTCGCCAGGGTGGGGTCGTGCGGGATGGCGCTTCCGACGCGGACCAGGTGCACGGGGAGTCCCGCAGCGCGGAAGACGTCGACGAGTTCTTCCAGGTCGGGAAGGTTGTGGCCGGAATGATGCAGTGCTTCTGCGAGCCCTGCATCGTCATCGCGGAGCAGGTGAAGGATGCGGCGCATGTCGCTGAGCGCGGTTCTTCCGACGTCGCTCAGGTTCCGTAGCGCGGTTGCGGAACGGTCGGGATGCTTCTGCCACCCGGTCGATGCGCCGTCCGCGAGGGCGATCATGATCGAGATCGAGTGGGCGACGACATCGTGCATCTCGGCAGTGATCCGGTTCCGTTCGCTGACCCGCGCGTTCTCCAGTCGCTGTTCCACGAGCGCCGCGTGTGACTCCTGACGTTGCCGGCGGTTCTTCCCGGCGAGCCCCAGCGACAGCGCGACGAGTGCGAGCGGGTCGAGGAACAGCGGTGAGAACGTCTGCCCGTTCGTCAGGAAGAGCGCGAAGGCACTCAGCGCAGGAAGGCAGACGCCGATCGCGTATCCGAGGGCGGCGCGCGGAAAGGGGCGAGTGGCGGCGACGGTGTAGAGCGCGAACGCGAACGGGATGCTCAGCGCCCCGACGCCGGGGAGCACCCACACGGCGGCGGCGCCGACGCACACGGTCGCGCAGAGTGTGAGCAACGGTGATCGGCGACGCCAGAACAGCGGTGCGGATGAGACGACGGCGATCAGGGCACCGGGCCAGAGCGGACCCTGCCCGGCCAGGGCGAAGGCGAGAACCTGCAGAGCGGCGGCGGCGATCACCACCAGCACGTCGACGACGAACGGGTGTGATGTGAACCAGCGCATCTTCTCGAGCATCCGTCCTGCGTGCTGTTCCTTCTGCGGCATCGGGGCGGCGGCCCGGAGCCCGGACCGCCGTCCGCATGCGGTCATGCGTCCCGGCGTCTGAGCACGATCGCGGCGGCGGTGAACAGGACGACGCTCCAGGCCAAGAGTACGAGATAGCCGCCCCAGGGCCCCATCGGGTCGGTTCCGAGGGGTGCCAGAAGGAGCGACCCGGACTCGATCGGGAAGAAGCGGGTGATCTCGGTGCCGTACTCGGAGAACATCTGCGGGATCACCGGCACGATAATCAGCAACACGATGGTCGTCAGGACGGCCGCGACCACGTTCCGGATGAGCGAGCCGACGGCGATGCCGATGATGCTCAGCGTCGCCAGGTAGAGCCCCGACCCGAGGATGAGGCGGATCGCATCAGCGGTATCCAGCGGATAGCTGTAACCACCGCCGGCGAGGATGGTCGGCGCGATCGCGAATCCGATGCTCGAGCTGACCACGCCGATCACGAAGGACACGGCGGCGATGATCGTGGCCTTCGCCACCAGCGCCGGAACCCGCTGGGGGACCGACAGGAGCGTCGTCTTGATCTGACCCGAGCGGTACTCGTTGGTCACCATCAGGGCGGCGAGGACCGCGAGGACGACGCCGACGTATCCGGTCTTGTCGACGATCATCTCCGCGTAGGCCTCGTAGTCGGCCTTGGGCGAACCGCGGTCACGGAACACGTAGGCCAACGGCATCGCAATCCCGTTCGCGATGAGCAGCAGCAGGGTGAATCCGGCCAGGGCGAAGTTCGAGGTGAGGCCTCGGAACTTGATCCATTCCGAACGGATCGCGCCGGGGAGGTCGGCATTTCTTCCGGTGGCTTTCACCGGCTCGGTGAGAGTGGTCATCATGGTCCTTTCTGCGGTGCTGATCTCAGAGCCCGGTCGAGGCATACTCGACGGCCTCTCTGGTCAGCGCGTTGTAGGCGTCTTCGAGGGTCTGGCGTACAGGCGTCAGCTCCGTCAGGAGGATGCCGGCTTCGTGCGCTGCCCGAGCGATCTCCTCCGCGGTGAGTCCGTCGATCTCCAAGAGCTCCAGCTCCGAAGAGGTGACCGTGACGCCGGCGTTCGCGATCCGGTTGCTCAATGCGGCGGTGTCCGTGGTGCGCACCCGCACTCTGGTCTGCCCGCCCGCCGTGAGAGCGTCGATCGGTGAGTCCGCGATGATCTCGCCGCGTCCGATGATGATGACGTGGTCCGCGATCAGTGCGAGCTCGCTGAGCAGGTGCGACGAGAGGAACACGGTGCGCCCCTCAGCGGCGAGATCACCGAGCAGGGTCCGCACCCAGGTGACGCCTTCGGGGTCGAGACCGTTCACGGGTTCATCGAGGATCAACGTCGACGGGTCGCCCAGCAGTGCGGCGGCGATGCCGAGCCGCTGGCCCATGCCCAGCGAGAACCCGCCCACCTTCTTCTTCGCCACCGACGTCAGTCCGGTCGCGTCGAGCACCTCATCGACCCTGGCCGTCGGGATGTGATGGGTGGCCGCGATCGAGGCCAGGTAGTTCACGGCCGTGCGGGACTTGTGGGCCGATCTCGCGTCGAGCAGAGCGCCCACCTGCTGCAACGGTGCTCGGTAGGAGGCGTACTGCTTCCCGTCGATCAGTGCCTGCCCCGAAGACGGGCGGTCGAGTCCGACGATCGAGCGCATCGTGGTCGACTTGCCCGCTCCGTTCGGCCCGAGAAATCCCGTGACCGCACCCGGCTGAACCGTGAACGACACGTCTCGCACGGCATAGCGATCGCCGTACCGTTTGCTGAGATTCTGAACCTCGATCGTCATTGCGTCTCCTTCGATCCAGCGTCCATCGCTGACCTGTTTCCAGGCTAGAAATTCGCACTCCGCCCGCCCGCCAACCAGGGGTTGATCTTCGAGGTCCACCGACGGATGGGGGCGTCCGGAGGAGGGCCTACAGAGCCCGGTCGGGCTCAGCGAGGACGCGCCGCAGCAGGGGAGCCGTCGCGACGACCCCGAGCTGCACGAGCAGAACGCCGAGCGCGATGCACACGATGACGGTCGCGATGAACAGAGGGGCGGTGAAGACCGACAGTGCGACCACCGGGGCGAACAGGACGCATGCGGCCATGGCCGGAAAGACCGCCGCGACGAGCAGCGGAGAGGCCACGGCGAGACGTCGGGAGCGATTCATCACCCGTGGCGGCATGCCCAACCGGTCGAGACTGACGTAGAGGGCGCGACGTTCCAGCACGGACGCCGCCTGAGTGATGCCGACGGTGCAGGCCACGAGCAGATACGACACGGCCACGGCGGCGATGACGACCGTGCGGATGTCTGCGAAGAACACCAGCTGGTCCGCCGCGAGGACGGTGTCGCCGTTCTGCACCATGTCGAGGAACCCCAGAACCGACCCTGCCGGAACCGCGATGAAGCTCGCCAATCCCACCCCGGACACCCATCGCCACGCCGCCGCCGGAGACTCCAGCACGCCGCGAGCTGCGATCAGGTCTTCGGCCGTGCGGGCACGAGCGAGCTTCCGCCGGGCGGCCCCGCCGATCAGGAACGGCCCCACGAGATTGAGGACCGCCATCACCCCCACGAGCACGACCACGATCGCCGCGGTGATCCCCACAGCGCCCCAGCTCACCGACGTGACCTGCATCAGAGTGACGCCACCGGCGAGCACGGCGGCGCCCGTCAGCAACCGGACCCAGTGGAGACGCGGAGCATCCGTCCGCATCCGAACTCCCAGAGGCGAGATGATCACGCGGCGCAGCCCGACCGCGGCACTGATCGCCGCCACGGCTGTGAGGGCGCAGGCCAGAACGCCGAGTGTCCATGCCGGGAGCCACACCTCGGAGAGAGCGGGGCGCTCGCCGGCTATCGGCACAAAGCTGAGCGCGGGGACGAGAACGGCATAGCCGAGCAGGCCGGCGATCGCCCCAGCCGCAGCGAGAAGAGACGCCTCGATCACGGCGAACCCACGGACCCACGTCGATGACGCGCCCAGCAGACGCAGCACTGCCAGACGGTCTTCCCTTCGACGGGCGGAAAGCTGAGCTGCCGATGTCCCCAGAGTGCCGGCGGGCACCACCAGCACAGCGACCATGGCGACCGCCAGGATGCTGTACTGGCCGAAACCGTCATCCGACGCCATCCAGAACAACCTCGCCAGGGCTGCAGCCAGATACGTCACCGCTCCGATGATCGCGAAGGCCACCACAGGCAGCGTCACGGCGGAAGCGTCGCCGCGGGAGGGACGCACGAGCACGGCCAGCGCCCGCAGTCTCATCGGGACGCCTCCTTGGCGGCATTGATTCGTCCGTCGCGGAGGCGCACCACCCGATCGCACCGCGCGGCGACATCCTCGTCATGCGTCACCACGACCAGGGATCGCCCCTGCCCCGATGTCGCCGCCAGAAGCACCCCGAGAACATCCGACGCCGTGCGCGAATCGAGCGCCCCGGTCGGTTCGTCGGCGAAGATCACGCGGGCGTTCGTCGCGCGTGCGCGGGCGATGGCGACCCGCTGCGCCTGTCCGCCGGAGAGCTGGCCGATCCGGCGGTCTCCCAACCCGCCCAAGCCCAGCTCCGCGAGCAGACTCTCGGCGGTCCGCTCGGCATCCGCCCGACCTGCGCCGTTCAACAGCAGAGGCAGAGACACATTCTCTGCGGCGGTCAACTCCGGAATGAGCATTCCGTCCTGGAAGACGAAACCGAATTCCGTCAATCGCAGGGCAGAGCGCTCACGATCCGCCATCGCCGCCACATCCACCGCGCCCTGTTCGGTGTGCAGCATCACCGTGCCGGAGTCGGGGCGGATGACCCCGGCCAGCGCGAGGAGCAGCGTGCTCTTCCCCGATCCGGATGCCCCCATGATCGCCACGGCTTCGCCGTCGAGGATCGTCAGCGACAGCCGGTCGAGCGCGACCGTCGAACCATAGTGATGGGTCAGGTCGGTCGCACGGAGGCGTGCTTTCCGTTCCTGGCTGTCGACGGTGTTCGCGTGATCTGATGCGTGCATGCAGCCGACGCTAGAACGCGCCGGATCACGCGAACACCAACCACGGGATGAGATCAGGGATCATGCGGCCGGGATCGGCCAGCGCACGCCTTCGGTGGTGTAGACCCCTTCGCCGCCCCACTGCACGCTGACGGCATCGAGGCCCTTCGGGATGAGGAAGATCTTGCACCCCTGGTAGACATCTCCGACTTCCTGCGGGAAGTCCGACGCCGCCGGTTCCCGTGCGCAGAACGCGTCGGTCTGCGACGGGCCGAGGCCGCCGACGATGATCGGGATGTCGGCGAGGGAGCCATCGGACAGGACCAGCTGGACCGCAGTCACCGCCGGATACATGCGCTCGCCCTCGAGGAGCGCGTATTGATAGTCGACGTACAGCGGCGTGACGTCGCCGAGCTTCGCCCGCTCGTCATCGGGGACGTAGGCGAAGTCCGCCTCGAGGTCGCCCGGCGTCGCCGAGATGGGCACGACGCCGACGGTCATCGTGGTCTGGTCCGAGGCCCACTCCCGACCGACGACAGCCCATTCGCCGTCACCGAGCGTGGTGCCGGCGGGCGTCGTCGGCGCCGCGGCCGGAAGCGGAGATATCGGGTCGACGAGAGACTCGAGACGCTGCTCGGCCAGTTGTTCCTGATACCGCTCCTCGACGCTCGCGGTCGGGGTGGTTTCGCTGGTCGGCGCCGAGGGAGAACAGCCGGCCAGAAGCACGGCGACGGCGATCGCCGCCGCTCCTGTCGTTGCTCGTCCCGCGATGACGCCGGTCGTCTTCTTCGCATCGCTCATGACTCCACGGTATCCAACGCGGCTCATGCGAACACCAACCACGGGATGAGGTTCGGGCCCTCGAGGTGGTCGGCTAGCGTGGTGCGCATGCATCCCCGTTTCCGTGTCTCCCACAGCCAGATCGAAGGCGGTGCCTCGTGAGCACCGACGTGTGGTTCCTCGCGGCGAACGCCTCGTTCGACGAGTTCGTCGCCGCATTCCAGCCGGGCGACGCCGGGCGTGACTTCGGTGACGGGCAGACCCTGCTGCACCGCGCTCTGACCAACGGTGACCTCTCGGCACGCGTGGCGATCAGTTCGTTCCTGCTCGACGAGGGGGCCGATGCCACAGCCCTCTCCGGGGTCGGTGGCGAGCGGAACACCGTGCTGCACGCCCTGCTCGGCCGGGGTGACCACGACGTGCCGGCGGAGGTGCCGTTGCTGCGCCGGCTCATCGAGGCGGGTGCCGACATCAATCACTTCTCCGGTCGGTTCCGCACCCCGTTGCTCACGATCGCCCGTCAGGCGAAGCTCTCGGATGCCACGCTGGCGCCGTTCTACGACGTGTTCTTCGAACAGCCGCACCTCGATCTGCTGGCAACGGCGAAGGATGGACGCTCGGTGTACGAGAGCATCCAGCTCATGCGCGAACCGCATCGTTCCGACCTGAAGCGCCGTGCGGCCGCCTACCTCGCAGAGCGCGGCCAGCAGGCTCCCGAGACCCCAGCGAAAGAGTAGGGAGAGGACCATGAGGCCCGCCGACATCATCACCAGCGCGGTGAAAAACACCCTGAAGCCGTATCTCCTGCAGAAGGGGTTCGAGGCGGATGGAACCACCAAGTTCCGACGTTCGGTCGGTGAGACGGTCCAGACAGTGGAGATTCAGCGCAGTCGCGTCGGCGGGGCGCAAGGCTTCGTGTACCTCAACGGCATCATCCACCTGCCGGCAATCCACGAACTCCTGGTCGGGGTGGATAGCAGGCCACGCCCGAGTAATTTCATGTTCCGCCCTCACAACGTCGATCGGAGCCTCCCCGAGGCGATCACCATCACGCAGGAATCCGACCCGGCCGACATCGGTGCGGTGGGGGTTCGCGGTATCGACGCGTTGCTCGGCCGGATGAACGAGTTCACGACGACGGCCGATGCCGTCGACTATCTCTCCGGGAAGAAGCTCTCCGTTTTCGAGGGCGTTTTCGCGTGGTATCTGCAGCACGATCAGCTGGACCGCGCACAGGCCTTCGTCACCGGACTCCACGAGTACTTCGGCGCACAGCCGCGGTGGGAGAAACTCGCGGGGATGCTCGACGCCGTCGCCGCGCACATCTCCCCGGAAACGCCCTGGCGAAGCTGGCTCGCCACCCCGTGACCGGCGCGATCGGATGACGGACAGCACGCCGCAGCCGCTGGTCGAGCTGCTGATCGAGGGCGTCGATCTCGAGCTGGTCGATGTCACGCTCGAGCCTCCGTCGGTGCCGATGACGCTCGCGTGGTGCTGGGCGCACCTCGACCGTTCGGTTCCGGATCCTTCACGCGTGCAGTTGGTGGTGACCGGATACATGGCCGGTTCGGTGGCGCGCTGGTCTCCCGAGAAGGACACCGCGGGAATCCATACCGTCGAGCACGGTGCGGGACTCTCCGCAGGGAAGACGATCCGGCTGCCGGACGGCCGCGCCGTCGTGCTGCTCCACGCGCACTACTTCCGCAATGATCTCGACCGCGACCAGACCGAGGTCAACGAACTGATCGCCAGGCGCGTGCTCCTGCACGAAACGCAGCACGTCGTCATGCACCAGAACCGACAGGTCTACCAGCCTGATGCGACCGCGAGCTTCCGTGATCTCAATCTCGTGGGCGGAGCTGCAGCGATCATCGAGGAGTACCGGGCAGAGATCAGTGTCGGTGAAGAGTTCCGCCGTGGCGAGCCGGTGTGGGAGCCGGCCGCGGTCATCGCCGACCTGCAGGCCAACCTCGATACAGCTGTCGCCACGTACCAAGGTCATCGCTCCGTCGACCGGCTGGTGTTCGAGGTGACGAGTTCTGTGCTGATCGGGTGGCGCGGACTCGCGTATGCCGCCGCCCGGGACGCCGTCGTCCCCGCTGGTGGATTTCTGAGCGAACTCCACACGGACCCGGTGTGGCTGCGGGGATTCGACGACTTCTGGCCCGCCTTCACCGCTGTTCTCGAGCGCATCGGACCCGCGGATGCCGTCATGTCGAGACAGGCTCTGGACGACGCGGCCGCGGAGTTCGCCCAGATCCTCGGCCTCTCGATGACCGGCCTCGGCTTCCGCTGGCAGGGCGACATGTTCACGATCGAGCCGTGGTTCGTCGAATCCTCGACGTACGCAGCCGTGCGCGCCGACGCGGTGACGGGCGTGCAGCGGCTGCGGATGAAGTGGGCCCGTCGCCCCGCACTGGGTGGCCGCATCGCGAGTTGAGGGGTCGTCGCAGCCTCGACCTATGGTGGAAACACGGTCAGATAGAACACGGCCAGATAGGAGATGGATGATGCCGAGCGCATACGGATCAGCGAAGTCAGGTTCCTACGAGGACTTCGTCGCCCTCTACGACGGAGACGCTCACGCTGTCGACTCCACCGGGCTGACCCTGCTGCATCGTGCGCTCGGAAACCGCCACCTCGACGCCCGCATCGCGATCTCGAATCGGCTGCTCGACGACGGGGCTGATGCGGGAGCAATCGTCGCGCCGGAAGGGTATTCGACGCTGCACATCCTCTTCTCCCAGACCTCCCACGATTTCGCCGGCGAGGTGCCGCTCGTCGAGCGACTACTGGAGGGCGGGGCAGATGTGAATGCCAACGCTGCCCGCTGGGGCACGCCGCTGCAGACGCTCGCGGGGCTGCACAAGTACTCCGACGAGGAGCTCGCGCCCTTCTACGACGTGCTTTTCGCGCGCGACGATCTCGATCTCCTCACTCCGGCAGGCGAGGGGATCAGCACGCTCGAGACCAGCCGACGGCTCGAAGAACATCGTGCGAACCTCACCGCGCGGATGGAGCAGTACCTCTGACGCTCGAGCTGGCGGGCTAGGCCTGTGCGGGTGCCGGCGCGGTGGTCTCGGCCTCGACCGGCCTCTCGTCTGTTCCCTTGATCACCCAGTGGACGACGACGACAGCGAGGATGCCGATGACGGGCGCCAGGATGCTCGCCCCGGCGCCGTTGAGGGGTGCGAAGCCGACGGCGAAGACGGACACGTCCCACAGTCCGTGCAGCGCCATGGCCCAGATGAGAGAGCCGGTGACCCGTCGCACGATGTAGAAGCAGGTGCCGGACATGGCGGCGATCACCACTTGCCCGAGAGTGCCCGGGAGCGGGGCGCCGAGGGCGGCGTTGAGCAGGTGCATCGCACCGAAGAGGATCGACGTGAGCAGCCAGACCCAGACCTCGGAGAAGCGCGAGCGGAACGCTGTCAGCAGGAGGCCTCGCGACATCAGTTCTTCGCAGAATCCGACGGCGACTCCGAGGGCGAGCAGGGACAGGAGGAATGACGCGTCGAACTTGGACCAGTCGGTGCTGAACAGGTTCACCACAGCGACGACGAACATCAACGCCGGAACGAAGATCGGCCACTTGTGGTGTGACCGCTTCCGCTCGAACAGCGCTGGCTTCCACCACCCCAAAGCCCAGGTGGTGATCGCGAGAAGGACAGCGCCGACAGCAAGATCGAGCACCGCGCCGCGCCAGGTGAACTCGGCAGACTTTCCGATGTCGGTGTATGCCACCCCGCTCAGCTTCGACACGATGAAGATGACGACGACGTAACCGACGTAGATCGCCAAGCCGATCCAGACGCGAGGGGTTACGCGCATGTGCTGTTGCCTTCCGGTCAGGGAGTGGTTCGACTGCTCAACCTAGCGCGGTGCGCCGAAACCCGCATAGCGAGGGACAGGCTCACCCGAGCAGTTCCACCCCGAATCCCGACACGACGGTCCGCAGTTCGGCGAGGTAGCGCTGCGCCTGCTCGGTGAGCGGGATCGCGGAGTGGCCGATCCAGCCGATCTCGATGCGCTCGTCGACGTCGAGGGGGATGGCGACGATCTCGGGGTCGAGGTCGTCGCTGATGATGCCCGTCGAGATGGTGTACCCGTCGAGCCCGATCATGAGGTTGAAGATCGTCGCGCGGTCGGAGACTCGGATCTCCTGCGGGCTCGAGAGGGTGGAGAGGATCTCCTCAGCGAAGTAGAAGGAGTTGTTCGCGCCCTGATCGAAGGTGAGCCGTGGCACCTCGGCGAGGTCGTCGAGGGTCACGCGATCCCGCGAGGCGAGGGGATTCTTGCGGGAGATGAAGATGTGCGGCTCCGCGACGAAGAGCGGGTGGAACGCGAGCCCGGAATCGCGGAGCAGCTTGTCGATGACGTTGCGGTTGAAGTCGTTGCGGTAGAGGATCCCCAACTCGCTGCGGAGGGTGCGGACGTCTTCGATGATGTCCCACGTGCGCGTCTCCCGCAGCGAGAACTCGTACTCGGCCGCCGAGGTCGCCTTCACCATGCGCACCATCGCGTCGACCGCGAAGGAGTAGTGCTGCGTCGACACCCCGAGCAGGCGTCGAGACGGCGGCCGGTCGAGGTAGCGCTGCTCGAGGAGCGCGACCTGCTCGACCACCTGCCGGGCGTAGCCGAGGAACTCCACGCCATCGGTGGTGAGTGTCACGCCGCGCGCGGAGCGGAGGAGGAGCACACGGCCCACTCGGCTCTCGAGGTCTTTCATCGCCGCCGACATGGTGGGCTGCGCGACGTAGAGCAGGTCGGCGGCGGCGCTGATGGATCCTTCCGCGGCGACCTCGATGTAATAGGTGAGCTGCTGCAGGGTGATGCCGCTCGAACGCTTGGCCATAGCCTCAGACTATGCCACGGCATAGCCACAGGACATTTCTCGATAGGGCCGCTCACACCGCACCATGGAGGTACCCCCTTTCGCAAGGCCGAGCCCGGCCGATCAGCTCACCGATTGGCACCTCATGGCCCACGACTTCACGTTCCGCATCACGACGACCCGCTTCGACGAGGACTACTCGCCGTCGGACAACTCCCGGATCACCACGAACTTCGCCAACCTGGCGCGCGGTGAGCACCGCCAGCAGAACCTCCGCAACGCCCTGTCGATGATCGACCGTCGGTTCAACGATCTCGCGGACTGGGACAACCCGAACGGCGACCGCTACACCGTCGAACTCGAGATCGTCTCCGTCGCGGTCCAGTTCGCCGCAGCGGGCGAGGACCAGGAGTTTCCGCTGCTCGAGGTCCTCGACATCCAGATCGTCGACCGCCTCACCGGAAAGCGCAGCCACGGGATCGTGGGGAACAACTTCTCGTCCTATGTGCGCGACTTCGACTTCAGTGTGCGGCTTCCGGCGGCGACGGCAGCCGCAGGGGGGTTCACTGTTCCCGCGGACTTCGGCGACCTGCACGGCAAGCTCTTCCAGCACTTCCTCGACTCGGAGGCCTACCGGGAGCGCTTCGCGGTGTCGCCGGTGATCTGCATCAGCGTCTCGACGAGCAAGGCCTACCGTCGCACCGAGAACCACCACCCGATCCTCGGCGTCGAATACGAGCAGAAGGACCCGTCGCTGACCGACGCGTACTTCGGGAAGATGGGTCTCTCGGTCCGGTACTTCATGCCGCGCGGCAGCGTCGCGCCGCTGGCGTTCTACTTCCGCGGCGACCTGCTCGGCGACTACACGAACCTGCAGCTCATCGGCACGATCAGCACCATGGAGACGTTCCAGAAGATCTACCGACCGGAGATCTACAACGCGAACTCGGCCGCGGCGAAGGTCTATCAGCCGAGCCTGGAGCAGCAGGACTACTCGGTGACGAAGATCGCCTACGACCGCGACGAGCGCAGCCGGCTCGCGGCCGAGCAGGGGAAGTACACGGAGGAGCACCTGATGAAGCCGCACGGTGAGCTGCTCGAGCAGTGGGCCGCCGGCAACTCCGCCTCCGCCCTGGTCTCCGTCGGATGATGACCGGAGAATCCCCGATCGTGAACACGCTCCTTCCCACCTCGATCGTCGGCAGCCTGCCCAAGCCGTCCTGGCTCGCGCAGCCGGAGACCCTCTGGTCTCCCTGGAAGCTGGAGGGGGAGGCGCTGGTCGAGGGCACGCAGGATGCGCTGCGCATCGCCGTCCAGGAGCAGCGCCTCGCGGGCCTCGACATCGTCAGCGACGGTGAGCAGACGCGCCAGCACTTCGTGACGACCTTCATCGAACACCTCTCCGGCGTCGACTTCGATCAGCGGGAGACCGTCCGCATTCGCGACCGCTACGACGCCAGCGTGCCGACGGTCGTCGGCGCCGTGGGTCGCGAGAAGCCCGTGTTCGTCGAGGACGCGAAGTTCCTCCGCCAGCAGACCGATCAGCCGATCAAGTGGGCGCTGCCCGGCCCGATGACGATGATCGACACTCTCTACGACCGTCACTACAAGAGCCGCGAGAAGCTGGCCTGGGAGTTCGCGACGATCCTCAATCAGGAGGCGAGAGAACTCGAGGCGGCGGGGGTCGACATCATCCAGTTCGACGAGCCGGCGTTCAATGTGTTCTTCGACGACGTGCGGGACTGGGGAGTCGCGGCGCTCGAGAGGGCGGCCGAGGGGCTGCGCGCAGAGACCGTGGTGCACATCTGCTACGGCTACGGGATCAAAGCGAACACCGACTGGAAGGCGACCCTCGGGGCGGAGTGGCGGCAGTACGAGACGTCGTTCCCGCTGCTGCAGCGCTCGAGCATCGACACCATCTCGCTCGAGAGCCACCACTCCCACGTTCCTCTCGACCTCATCGAACTCATCCGGGGCAAGAAGGTCATGCTCGGGGCCATCGACGTCGCCAGCGAGACCATCGAGACGCCGGAAGAAGTCGCGGACACCCTCCGCAACGCACTCCGTTTCGTCGATGCGGACAAGCTCGTGCCGAGCACGAACTGCGGCCTGGCGCCGTTGCCCCGCGACGTCGCCCGCGGCAAGCTGCGCGCACTCAGCGCGGGTGCCGCTCTTCTTCGCGAAGAGCTCGCCGCGGTCGACGCCTGACCGCCGCTGGCACCGACCAGGTGAGCGGGCAAGGGGCGCGGCGATACGGCGGACGTGCCGTAGAACGGCAGTATGCGATCGATCCTGTATGGCGGCGACGAGTTCCTGACCGGTGACGACATCGCGGACGCCCTGCTGGAGTACGGGCGCGCGCTGGGGGAGGAGGAGCGCGCGGAGATCGTCGAGATACCGGTGCGGGAGCAGGACGGCACTGTCGTGTCGGCGAAGTTCCTGATCGGTCCGGCCAGCCAGATCGTGGCGAAGGCGATCAGCGGCAGCGGACCTGAGCTGGAGGATCCCGAACTGGTCCGTCGTCTGCAGGCGCTCACCCGCGGTGTCGAGTCGCCGTCGGGGCCGCCCCTCGACGCACCCGAGGGCCAGGAGTACGAGCTCGGCTAGACCGCGCGTACAGTTCTTCTCATGGGAACTCTGGAGTACAACAGCTCGCGACCCGCGATCGACATCGACGACACGACTCTGGCGCACCTCAAGATCGTGATCGGCACGAAGCTGCGCCGCAACGAGAGCTTCATGATGACCTGGCTGCCGACACCCGAGGTGCAGTCGGGGCGGCTGACGATCTGGGTGCACCCGAGCATCCCGCTGGTCTTCGAGTTTGACCAGCCGAAGATGGCGAAGATCGAGGCCAACCGGGTCACGCACATGATGGAGCAGTTGAACTCGCGCGGTGAGCTCGTCCTCGATCAGCTCTGAACGATACGGCGCTCACGCCACGGCGTTCCACCGGAGGCGCGGTGGTGAGGCGTCGAGGTCGGCGAGCAGCGCGGTCGGATCGGCGACGGGGAACATCGTGATGAGCCGGCGGCCCTGCGTGGGTGAGTCGAGCGCGTAGGCGAGTGCCGAGGGGTGCGGTTGCCGATCGGCGACCGCGACGACGGCCTCCAGGTCACCGATTCGTTGCCGCCGCACGGGCACGCCGGCTATCAGGGTCTCGGCGGTCTCGGTCACGCGGTCGAGGAGCGTGCGCTCACCCGCCCAGGGGACGAAGGCCTCGGGGGTCAGTCCGCACGCGCGGGCCAGCTCGCCGCCGAGCCAGCGGTCGCGCTTCAGGCCGTACGGCGTGGGCGTGGTGGAGAGCAGATAGCCGTAGACGTGCAGCATCCCGGCGTTGCCGACCGGCCACGCCGACTCCAGGCCCGCACGGTCGTGCAGCGCCTCGAAGGTCGACCGCGACAGCACGGGGGCTCCGACGTTCTCGTCCACGGCGGTGGACCGGCCCCAGCGGGCGAAACGGTCGTCCCGAGCATCGTCGTCGATTGCCGGACCGAGCCAGTCGAACATCGACAGTACGTCTGCGGCATCGTGCCCGGCGGCCGCCGCATCCACTCGATCGATCACGACGATGAGCGTAGCGGGCGCGGATGCCCGCACCGGAATCGGAGTTCACGCACTGTTCACACAGGATGGTCGTATCGTCCATAAACGACTGTAAGTATGGACGCATCGTCCCGATCCTGACCAGGAGAACCGTGCTCCCCACTATCGTCCTCGACTTCGACGGCACCATCGCGCTCGGCGCGGGGCCGCTCGAGGCCTTCGCCCGCGCCGTCGCCACATCCGCCGACGACCCGACGTTCGCCGACCGCGCGATGTCCGACCTCGCCGCGTTCGAACGCGGCGAGACCGACGCCCGCGACGGCTACGACGTGATCAGCACGCTCGCCGCCGGGCAGGGCGTGACCGCCGATGCGCTCGAGGCCGCCTACCAGTCGTCGCGGGCGCTGCTGGGCTCTGCGCACGCGGCGATCGTGCCGCCGACCGGGCTCGCCGACTTCCTGACCCGTGTCCACCCGCAGGTCCGGCTGGTGCTCGCGACCAATGCGCCCGGTGCCGGCATCCGCCCCGTCCTGGACGGGTGGGGCATCACTCACCTGTTCGACGACCTGCACTTCACGGTCGGCAAGCCCTCGGGGCTCATCCCCATCATCCAGGCGGCGATCGCCGAGGGGCAGGTCCTCTCGGTCGGCGACATCTTCGAGTTCGACCTCGCACCGGCCGCCGCGCAGGGCGCAGCCACGGCGCTCGTCGGCGCCACCGCCGAACGCTCCCCGGCCACCGTGACGATGCGCGGCCGGACCATCGCCGACCTGTACGGCGACATCGAAGCCTGGGCCGCGACTGCGGCTTCCAGTACCCCCCGCAGCACCACCCTCACCGAAAGGCACGATCCGAATGCGTAAGTCCTTGCTCACCACGGGCATCGCCGCCGTCGCCGTCCTGGCGCTCGCCGGCTGCAGCAGCAGCGCACCCGACGAGACGGCAGACGAGACGACCGAATGGCCGTCCTCCATCACCCTTTCGCTGGTCCCGTCGGTCGAGGGTGAAGACCTCGCCCAGGCCCTCGACCCGCTCACCACCTACCTGTCCGAGAACCTCGACATCGAGGTGAAGGGCGTCGTCGCCTCCGACTACGCGGCCACGGTCGAGGCGCTCGGCACAGACCAGGCACAGGTCATCATCACCGACGCCGGATCGCTGTACAACGCGACCGAGCGCTACGACGCCGAGCTCATCCTCCGCGATGTGCGCTTCGGCGCCACCTCGTACGCGTCGGTGGCGTACACGAACAACCCCGACAAGTACTGCGAGGACGAGCCGGTCATGTCGACCTACGCGGCCAGCGGCATCGAGCTCTCGTACTGCAACGGCATCGAAGAGGCCGCCGCCGACGCGACCGGCTCCGGTCCCGCCGGCATCGAGGCGCTCGGTGAGATCGGCGACGGCACGAAGGTCGCCCTGCAGGCAGCCACGTCGCCGGCGGGTTACCAGTACCCCGTCGTCGCGATGCGCGAACAGGGTGTCGACACGGATGCCGGCATCACGCAGGTGCCCGTCGAAGGCAACAACAACGCGGTCCTCGCCGTCTACAACGGCGACGCCGAGGTCTCGTTCGCATACTGGGATGCCCGCACGACCGTGACCGAGGAGGCCCCGGACATCGCCGAGAAGGTCGTGGCCTTCGCCTACACCGAGATGATCCCCAACGGCGGCGTCGCGGTCACCTCGACGCTTCCCGACGACCTCGTCGCGGAGCTCACCGAGCTGCTGGACGGCTACGCCGACTCGTCCGAAGAGGCGGCGTCCGTGATGTTCGACCTCGTCGGGCTCTCGGACTGGACCAGCGAGACCGCCCAGGACGAGATCACCCGCTACGGCGAGATCCTCTCCGAGTTCTCGAACTGACACGCAGAACTGAGAACATGCACACTGATCTGCAGCGCGCGGAGGCCGGAGCCCTGCTCCCGGCCTCCGCGTCGTGGTCGATCCGTCTCGACGACGTCTCGGTCACCTATCCCAACGGCACCCGCGCCCTCCGCGGTGTGTCCCTCGACATCGCCGCCGGAGAGATGGTCTCGGTGGTCGGCCTCTCCGGCTCGGGCAAGTCCACGCTCATCCGCACGATCAACGGTCTCGTGCCGGTGACGAGCGGCACGGTCACCGTCGGTCCGCACGCGGTCACCGGCATGCGCGGACGACGCCTGCGTGAGACCCGAGGGCACATCGGCATGATCTTCCAGGGGTTCAACCTCGCCGATCGGGCCAGCGTCTACCGCAACGTGCTGGTCGGTCGGTTCGCCCACACCCCTACCTGGCGGACGGTGCTCGGCCTGAGCACCGCGCACGACCGCGAGCTCGCCCTTCGCGCACTCGACTCGGTCGGCATGCTCGAGAAGGTCTGGAGCCGCGCAGGTCAGCTCTCCGGGGGCCAGAAGCAGCGCGTCGCGATCGCCCGGGCTCTGACGCAGCAGCCCAGCGTCATGCTCGCCGACGAGCCGGTCGCCAGCCTCGACCCGCCCACCGCGCACGCGGTCATGCACGACCTGCGCCGCGTCAACGTCGAAGAGCACCTCACCGTGCTCGTCAACATCCACCTCATGGATCTGGCACGTCAGTACACGACGCGGATGATCGGCCTGCGGGCCGGCGAGGTCGTCTACGACGGACCGGCAGCGGATGCCGCAGATCACGACTTCGAGCAGATCTACGGCCGTCCGATCCAGCCGAGGGATGTGCTCGGCGCATGACCACCGAAGCCCGCCCTCTCGTCGTGCCACCCAAGCCCACGTCGAGACTGCGCACCAGCCTCGTCGTCCTGGCGTTCGCCGCGTTCACCGTCGCCACCTGCATCCCGGCGATCGGCGGCATCGAGCTGGACTTCGGCGCGCTCATCCGCAACTGGGACAACGGATCCGTGCTGCTCGTGCAGTTTCTGCAGCCGGACTTCTCGTTCCTGCCGCGCACGTTCGGGCCCATGCTCGAGACGCTCCAGATGGCCGTGGTCGGCGCGGCGGTCGCCGCGGTGATCTCCGTGCCGCTGACGCTGTGGGCCGCCGCCCCGACCAACCCGAACAGTCCGACCCGCATCGCGGTGCGGACCGTCATCAACGTCATCCGGTCGGTCCCCGATCTCGTGTATGCGACCGTCCTGGTCGCGATGGTCGGCGTCGGCGCGCTGCCCGGTCTGCTCACCCTGCTCCTGTTCGACATCGGCATCATCGTCAAGCTCGTGTCGGAGGCGATCGACTCCACCGATCTGCCGGTCATCGAGGCCGGACGCGCCACCGGCGGCGGCCAGACGCAGATCAACCGCAGCGTCGTGCTGCCGCAGACCTGGCCCCTCTTCGCGAACCAGTGGCTGTACACCCTCGAGCTCAACGTGCGCATCTCGGCGATCCTCGGCATCGTCGGCGCGGGCGGCATCGGTCGTCTCCTCGACGAGCGGCGGGCGTTCTACGCCTACGACGACGTCGCGGTGATCGTGCTCGAGATCCTCGTCGTCGTGGTGCTGATCGAAGTGTTCTCGAACTTCCTGCGGAGGAGACTGGTATGACGCTCTCGACCACCGCACGGGGCATCGGGCTCGAGCTGCCCCGGCATCCCTCCCGTCTCGTCCCGACCGTCGTCGCGGTCATCGTCGGTGTCGTGGTCCTGGCCGCGGCAGCGGGACTGCCGATCCCGTGGAACGACCTCGGATCGCTGCCCGGACAGATCGCGCACTACCTGACGCTCATGTTCGCCGACCCGAATTGGGAGAAGCTGCCGCAGGCGCTGTTCGAGACGTGGCGGTCGATCTCGATGGCCTGGATCGGCGCGATCGGATGCGTGATCGTGTCGATCCCGCTCGGCATGCTCGCCGCGAACAACGTCGGACCGGTCTGGGTGCGTCTGCCGCTGCGCGGGGTGTTCGCCGTGATCCGCGCCGTGCCCGAAGTCATCATCGCCCTGCTGCTGCTCACCGTCACCGGGCTCACGCCGTTCACGGGTGCGCTGGCGCTGGCGATCGCCGGAATCGGCACGCAGGCCAAGTGGGTCTACGAGACGGTCGAGTCGGTTCAGGAGGGTGCATCCGAGGCCGTCAAGGCCGCAGGCGGCAACACGGCGCAGGTGACGCGGTGGGCGCTCTGGCCCGCGGCGGCCCCGACGCTGCTGTCGTTCGCGCTCTACCGTTTCGAGATCAACATCCGCACCTCGGCGGTGCTCGGACTCGTCGGCGCGGGTGGGATCGGCAGCATGCTCGCGAACTACACGAACTTCCGCGAGTGGGATACGGTCGGGATGCTGCTGATCGTGGTCGTTATCGCGACGATGCTGATGGATGCGGTCTCCGGTGCGATCCGCCGCCGGATCATGCGCGGCCCGCGGGTCAAGGCGATCGTGGAACCGAAGAAGGAGCGCGCCGATGTGGCAGGGACCCGCTGAGACGCCGCCGACGGCCCGCATCGCGATGTTGGCTCCGTCGATGCAGCCGAGCGAGCGCCGTGTGGCCGAGGCGATCGCCGCCGACGTCGACCTCTCGATCGAGCGCACGGCGCAGGAGATCGCGGATGCCGTGGAGGTCGGCCGCACGACCGTGGTGCGCACCGCCCAGACCCTCGGCTACGACGGTTACCCGCAGCTGCGGGTCGCGCTCGCGCGTGAGCGGGCGAGTTCGGCACCGTCGCAGGATGCCGCGGCCGATGCCACGATGCTCGGGGCCCTGCGCGGTGCGGTCGACCGCTTCGCGTCTCGCCTCGCCCACACGGTCTCCGCCGTCACCGAGGAGACCCTGGCGGCTTTCGTCGGCGAGCTCGACGGTGCGACGCGGCTGCTCGTCGCGGCCAACGGTCTCTCCGCGCCGATCGGCGCAGATCTCTCGATGCGCCTGACCTCGGCCGGACGACCCGCCGAATACGTGGCGGACACCCTCGGACAGCAGATCACCGCGTCGCAGCTCGGTGCCGGCTCCGCCTGCCTGGTCGTGTCCGGGTCGGGAGTGAACCGCGCATCGATCGACGTGATGACGGCCGCACGGGCGAGCGGCGCCCGCGTGCTCGCGATCACGTCGTTCCCGCGCTCGCCGGTCGCCGAGATGGCCGATGTGGCACTGGTCGTCGCCCCGATCAACGACTCGTTCCGCGATGAGCTGCTGTACACCTCGCGCGCCGCGCTGATGCTCGTCACCGAGTCGGTCGTGGGGCTGCTGGTGAGCAGGCGAGGGGCGAGTGCCACCGCGGCTCAGGTGGCGACCTTCTCTGTGCTCGGCCACTCCCTGTCGGAGTGATCACCAGCCGAGGAGGGCGAGTGCGCCTGTCGCCGCGGCTGCGATGACGCTCGTCCACAAGACGATCGCGACGACCTGCCACAGGATCACCCATCGCTTGCTCACCCCGGACGCGACGAAGAACGCCGCAGTCAGCATCGTGGGCAGGGCGAGCGGAGCCAGGATGCTCGCACCGGGAACGCCGAAGCGCACGAGCCAGCGACCGAGCTTGGCCCGCCCCTTCGTCTTCCGTGACGGCTTCTCCGCATCAGTGTCGCTCGGCGACGTTCCGCCGGAATCCGTCGCCGTGCCAGATCCGCCGACGAGGGAGGGCTCGAGGCGCATCGCCTCGGTGCGGGCTGCCTTCCGCGACACGACGCCCTCTCTCATGCGCGCACCGAGGAAGACCACTCCGATGACGCACAGGATGTTTCCCGCCGCGCCCGCGACGGCGGCGACGATCGGGTTGATCCCTGCGAGGATGCCGAGGCCGGCGGCGCCTTCGCCCTCGATGTAGGGGATCGCACCCGCCAGCATGACGAGAAGCGGCTGCAGGAACTCCGGCAGCTGGTCGATGGCGTTCTGCAGCCACTCGTACGGGTTGTCCACCATGGCGGTGTCTCTTTCTCTTCAGGCGCGGCCGGAAGCCGAGGCGGGGTACGAGAAGAAGTACAGACCCTGTTCACACCACAGGGTCAAGCGACCTCGGCAGATCGATGTCGGGTCTTGACCCTGTTCTGAGAACAGGGTCTTGAATGGTGCTGAGCGCCATGACCGAGACCCCGGCCCTGAGTGCCGACAGAAGGATGGACGGATGCCCTGGAGTACGAGTGAACTCGCCGAGCTTGCGGGGACGACCGTGAACACGGTGCGTCACTACCACCGCTCCGGCCTGCTCGAGGAGCCGGAGCGGATGTCGAACGGCTACAAGCAGTACCGCGCTCGGCATCTCGTCCGGCTGCTGCAGATCCGGCGGCTCCGCGACCTCGGCGTCCCGTTGGCCCAGATCGAGTCCGTCGGCTCTGCGGGGGACACCACGAAAGAGGCGCTGCTCGCGATCGATGCCGATCTCGCCGCGAGCATCGAGCGGTTGCAGCGGGCACGGGCCGAGATCCGCGCCATCGTCGACGGAGCATCGACGACCGACCTGCCGGCCGGTTTCGAGGACGTCGCGGGGAGACTGTCGACTTCCGAGCGGTCGCTCATGCTCGTCTACGAGCAGCTGTATGACACGGAGGCGATGGCGGATCTGCGCACGATGGTCGAGACGGAATCCGACGACGGCAGTGCAGAGTTCGAAGCGCTCACCGTGGAGGCGGATGACGAGACGCGTCAGCGCGTGGCAGAGATGTTCGCGCCCGTGATCGCACAGCACCTCACCGACTACCCGTGGCTCAGCGAGCCGACCGAGCATCTGTCGAAGGGGCCGCGCGTCACGGCGCAGGCATTCCTCGAGACTGTCGGTGGGCTGTACAACGAGGCGCAGCTCGACGTGCTCGGCCGAGCATCCGCGCTCGCCCGGGAGCAGGCGTTCGGGTCGAACGTCGCACCGAGCACCGACGCTGCACCCGACGACGCTGCATCAGACGAAGGACAGAGATGATGACGGACCAGCCCGACGCCCGCTCCACGAACGATTCGCCCGACCCGCACCTCGGTGAGCCCCTGCTCGTCGAAGACGTGATGCTCCTGCTCTTCCAGCCCGATTCGGGCTCGATCGCCGGGGAGAACATCCTCTTCTACGTGCTCGGCGGCGCTGCTCTGGGCGACCTGGCGCTGCAGGAGCGGATCGAGATGCGCAACGAGGGAGCGCTCACGAGTCGCATCCACGCGCTCGACGCTCACACCGCGCCCGACGAGCTGCTCGTGCCCGGGCTCGAGTACATCGAACGGAAGCCGCGCGATGCGCAGACGGTGCTCGCGGCGATCGGCCCGAACCTGCGTGCACCGGTCCTCGACCGCCTCGTGGAGCGCGGCGATCTCACGAGGGAACACGGCAGATCGCTCGGAATCTTCCCGACGACGAAGCTCGCCCTGGGAAGCGACCGGCGCGCCGTGTTGATCGAGCGGGTGCGCTCCGTGCTGACCGACGGCGAGACACCCGACATCCGCACAGCCGCGAGCATCGCCCTCCTGTCCGCGAGCGGAACCCTGCCGCAGTTCCACAGAGAGATCCCGTGGAGCGGCGACGTCTACACGCGCGCCAAGGCGATCGAGCGCGGCGACTGGGGTGCCGCAGCCGCGGCTGAGGCCGTGGCCCGCACGATGAGCGCGGTTCTCACGAACGCGCTCATCGCGGCCTTCGCCCTCCCCAAGAACTGACAGGGCGCGAGGCAATCCTCGATCGGCAATCTCCCAGCCCAACTTTACCGTACGTACGGTAAAGTTGGGGGCATGAGGGCGAACTCACGATCCGAGATTCTCGACGCTGCGCTGCGCGTCGTCACTGCTGTCGGCGGAGCCGACATCACCTACCAATCCGTTGCAGAGGAGGCCGGCCTGACGAAGGCGGGTCTGATGTACCACTTCCCGACGAGGGACTCGATGATGATCGCGGTGATCGAACACGTCATCGAGCGGTGGCAGCGAGAGCTGCAAGAGGTGCTCGGTGTGCCGCTGGAAGAATCCACGTTGCAACAGCGCGTGCGCGCCTTCGCCGCTTTCGCGGGTGAGGGCGGGGTCACGCTAGGTGAATTCGTCGTGTTCTCCGAAGCGGTTCGTCGACCAGAACTCTCGTCGCCCTGGTTGGACTATCTGCGCACGTGGTTCGGGTTCGGGGACGGCGCCGACACCACCCCACTGATGCTCGTGTGGCTCGCCGCGAACGGTATGTGGGTCGCGGAATCGACCGGCGTCCTCACCCCGAACTCGCAGCAGCGCGCCGCGTTGATGCAGATGCTCATCGAGCTCACCGAAGGGAGATCGGAATGAAGAAGTGGCTCATCCTTGCCGGGGCCATCGCGCTGGAGGTCACCGCAACCATGGCGCTGCGGGGCGCGATCGACAATCTGTGGTGGGCGATCCTTGCGGTCGCCGGGTATGCCGGAGCGTTCATCGCACTTTCGCTGCTGCTCCGGATGGGTGCACCGATCGGCGTCGTGTACGGAATCTGGGCAGCGGCGGGCGTCGCGCTGACGGCCGTGATCGCCTCGGTGATCTTCGCTGAGCCGTTCACGCTGACGATCGGCATCGGCATCGCGATCGTGATCGCGGGGGTGGTGCTGGTGGAGACCGGCCACGGGAAGCCGGATGCCCCCTCCGAGGACGCGTCGAGAGCGGATGCTGCGGAGGCCCGCGCGTGACCTGGCTGCTGCTCATGGGCGCAATCCTCACCGAGGTCACGGCAACCATGTCGCTGCGTGCGTCGGAGGGGTTGCGCAAGAAGCGGTGGATCGCACCGGTCGCCGTGAGCTACGTCGTCGCCTTCTCGCTCCTGACGCTCGCTCTGATCGAGGGGATGCCGGTGGGTATCGCCTATGGGATCTGGGCCGCGAGCGGCGTCGCACTCACGGCGATCGGTGCCCGGGTGTTCTTCAAGGAGCGCCTCACGGTGCGGATGGTGGCGGGGATCGTCCTGATCGCCATCGGCGTGTTGGTCATCGAGCTCGGAAGCGGGGCTCACTGACCCCGCTCGTCAGCGTGGCTGCGCTGCTGCCACGCGCGTGCCGGGTTGGAGACGAAGATCGCGCGAGTGACGGCGTCGCCGAAGGCGCGGGTGATCGCGGGCCGCGTCTGACGGAGGAGCCCACTCATTCCCCGGCCGCCGGCCCCGGTCGTGGCCGCGCGAGTGGTGGTGTCGCCGCCCACGAGCAGAACCTCGACTTTGCCCGCGTCGATCACCCGCTCGAGGACGGGGAGCAGCGCCTCGTCGGTGGCGGCGTGGCCCGGCGAGGGGCCGTCGATGCAGATGAAGGCGCCGGTCGCGCCGGCATCCGTGATGTAGTCGAGATCGGTGTTGCGCCCGAGGTGTCCGAGGACGATCGCGTGGGCTGGCACGTCGAGGCTGCGGAGGACGTCGACGACCTCGAACGCCCCATTGCCCCTTTCGAGGTGAATGGCGATGGGGGCGCCGGTCGCATGATGAGCGGTGGCGGCGGCATCCAGGCTGATGCGTTCGAACGGCGTCACCCCGCTGGAGCCGGTCCCGATCTTGATCAGTCCGCACCGCAGGTCGAGCACGTCGGAGATGAAGAGGTCGGCGAGGGCGTCTTCGTGGAGGGCGAGCAGGGGGTCGTCGTGCCGGTACACCTCGCGGCGATGTCGACCTGTCGCAGCGATGACGTGCACCCGCGACCGGACAGATATCTCGTGCAGGTCGGTCAGGCGGCGGGCCAGACCCCGCGGAGTCCACTGAACGACGGTGCGCCCTCCGGCGGTGCGAAAGAGCTCTGCTTCGCGCGTCGCGGACTCTCGGTCCGAGAGCTCCTGCCCGGCGAAAACGGGCGTCGAGAGGAACAGATGGTCGTGGGAGTTCACGACTCCCAGGTCGCCGGCGCTGATGTCGCCCGCGATCGCTCGGACGACGCCCGCCGTCACGGTGCCGTGTCCTCCGCCACGGCCGCATCGAGCGTGCGCAGCGCGGCCATCGTGCGGGGCAGCCCCACGTAGGCGACGAGATGCACGAAGGCCTCGGCAACCTCGGCGCGAGAGACTCCCACCTTGATCGACGAGAGTATCTGGCCGTGAAGCTGCGGCTCCACACCGCCCAACGCCGCGAGGGCTCCGAGGTTGAGAAGCTGCCGATCGCGGAGGCTGAGGCCGGAGCGCTGATACGTCCCTCCGAAGACGGCGCCGACGATCCAGTCGTCGAAGCCCGCAGCGGTGGCGTCGACCGTCGCTCGCCAGGCGGCGGTGGTCTCGGCATCTTGGAGGGCGGCAAGGGTCGCGGCACCCGCGGCCGCGTCGAACGGCGGGTTCATGTGTTCTCCATTCGTAACGGTTCATACGTTACACTCGATCGAATGGACGACAGCACCGAGTTCCGCACGGACGGCGGAGCGACCTGGCTCAACCTCCTCGCAACGAAGGGGCAGTCGTTCGGCGCCCGCCCGATCGAGCGCCTCCACAGCCCCGAGGCGTTGCGCCGGTGGCTCGTGCTGATGGGGATGCCGCCCGCTCAGGCCCCCACCGAGGGCGATCTGGAGGCCGCCATCCACCTGCGCGAAGAGTTGCGCGCACTCGCGATGTCAGCGGCGGGCGGAGCTTCGCCCGCCGAGCTGGACTTCGGCCCGCTCTCCGACATCGCCGCGCACGGAAGCCCCGCCCTGACGGCGTCCGATCCGCGCGTCGACGTGCGCTCCGGCCTGGCGGCACTGGCGATACAAGTCGCCGTGACTCTTCGCGGGCCTGACCGCAGATTCCTCACGCAGTGTGACGAGATCGACTGCCGTTGGGTGTTCTTGGATCCGTCCGGACGCCGACGCTGGTGCCCGGCCCCCGCATGCGCGTCCCGCGGACGGGTGCGCGCTCATCGTGCGGCCGCGGGTCACACGCCGTCGCCCGGTGTGTAGATTGCAGGACGTGGACCTCTCCGACATCCTCGCCGCCCTCGGCCTCATCCTTCTCGCGCTCGGAGGCGGAACGTTCTGGTCGTTCTCGACCGGCGTGATGCCCGGCCTGGCCCGCACGGATGACGACACGTTCGTGTCCTCGATGAGGTCGATCAACCGCGCTGTCGTGAACCCGCTGTTCCTGCTGCCGATCTTCCTGCCGCCGGTCCCGCTCGTGTGGGCGGGGCTCCTCGATCTGGATGACCCGCGCGGATGGATGCTGGTCGCGTCGGGCGTCGTCTTCTTCGTCGGGGTCATCGTCGTCACAGGTGCAGGCAACGTCCCGTTGAACAATGCCCTGGACGGCTCGACGTCATCGTCGACGGCTGCGCGCGCGGCGTTCGAACGGCGCTGGAACGCGCTGAACGGCGTGCGCTCCCTCTCGTCGGTCGTGGCGATCGTGCTCGCGGTACTGGCACTCGTGGTCTGAGCGCGAGGATGCGGAGTCGCGGCGTCGCGCTCCAATAGGCTTCGGGGCATGACGACTTTTCGCCGCGCCGCCGTTGTGAGCGTGTCCCTCGCCGCCATCACCTTCCTCGCCGCAGCGTGCGCGCCGTCCGCTGATGTGCAGGAGAAGCCGACCACGGATCCCGCCGGGGCCGGCTGCGACGTGGACGAGTCCGCTCTCGGCGCTGCCGCGGCATCCGAGGTCGTCACAGACGAGCGGGGAGGCTACTGCCATCTCGAGGTCGATCTCGCTCAGGTGGAATTCACGCCCCTCGAGGATGTCCGCGCCGGCACCTGGGCATCTGAGACCGGCATCACATGGAGCGACGAGGCACCCGCTCTCGACGCGGAGGCCATCGAGATGTCGCAGCGGATGAGCGCGGAGTGGGTCGTCGGCGACTTCCTGGACGGACCGGCGATCGAGCTGTCGGCCGACGATTACTCCGCATGGATCGAGAGCACTGACCTCATCGGCGAGGACTGGCGTGCGGGCTATCTGTCCGAGTGGAACGACAACGGCTCGACCGGCGGGCTGACGGTGACCCCGTTCACGACGCCCCTCGTGCGGGACGACGCCGCGCGGGTCTCGCAGATCGCGCTCTCCCCGTCGTCGACGAGCGTCCTCGATGTCGAGGGGCGCACGTTCGTGGAGACCTGCTACGACGTCACCGCCGTCTATCACGGTGAGGGCGAGGCGGCTTTCGACTTCTCGGGCAAGGCGTGCTCCACCTTCCCGCACGACGGCACCACGATCAACCGCGTTCTCGAAGGCACGCACGGGGGCTTCACCGTGACCGACGAGTCCGGAACCGTCATCGCCGAAGAGCAGGACAGCTGAGCCGGAGCGACCTCAGCGTGCGCTCCGTCTCGTCGGTCGTGGCGATCGTGCTTGCGGTACTGGCACTCGTGGTCTGAGCGACCCGTTGGGCTGATAACCTTATCAAGGCCGCGGCATGTTGATAATGTTATCAACATGCGTGATGCACTCGACAACCCCTTCAGCCCTGGCTCTGACACCATCCCCGAGGTGTGGGCGGGACGCACCGCGCAGTTGAGTGACTGGCGCGACGTTGTGCGTCCTCGCCGCCTCGCGGGCCTACCGGAGCGCGGCAGAACTATCCTCGGGGAGCCGGGGCTCGGGAAATCGACGCTCGTGCGACGCATCGCCCAGGAGGCATCGCGTGCCGGCGACTGGGTCACCCCGCAGCTGCGCATCCCCACCGGAGCTGACCCTTTGAAGCTCGTCGCCGGAGCCGTGCTGAAGCTCGCGACCGACGCCGGACTCTCCGCGTCGCGTGAGAAGCGCATCGGCGATGCCATCGCACGCGTGCAGGCCGTCGCCGTCTCCGGCATCTCCCTCACGCTTCGCGGTGTCGACGGGCCCGAGCCCTTCACGGCTCTCACCGAGCTACTGATCGAAGTCGGTCTCGCCGCGATCGCCAACGGCCGTGCCATGGCGCTGATCCATATCGACGAGGTGCAGAACATCACCGATGAAAAGGCGCTTTCCCAGCTGCTCATCGCACTCGGAGACGCCCTCACGCACCAGGTCGAGGTCGCCGTGCCCGGTGGCGCACGCGTCAGCCGCTCGTTGCCGATCGCCGTCTACCTCACCGGCCTCCCGGATTTCGAAGACATGGCTGGCGCCCGCATGGGGGCGACCTTTGCCCGCCGTTTCAAGACCACCACTCTGTCGGCCATCGACGACGAGGATCTTGCCCAAGCGCTCCAGGAGTTCGTCCTCGAGGGGTGGGCAGTTCCCGACGGCGCCGGCGGATCCACTCGCGTGCGGATGGACCCCGACGCGGCAGCGCTCATCGTCGACGTCTGCCGCGGAGAGCCGTTCCTGTTCCAGCTTGCCGGTGAGCAGTCCTGGTACGCAGATTCCACTCCGACGATCACCGCGGACCAGGTCCGCCGCGGCTGGCAGGGCGCGCAACGGGAAGCGACCGCGCACGTGGAACGGATCCTCGAACGACTCCCCGCCCGAGAGCGCCAGTTCCTCCAGGTGATGTCAGCGCTGCCTGCCCCGGAGCGCACAGCTACCCGCATCGCCGAGGCGATGGGGTTCTCGAAAGTGACCGAGGTGGGGCCCACAGCCCAACGCCTGGACACCGTGCGCGGCGTCATCGACAGGGGCAAGCCCTACAGCTTCCGGCACCGCGCCGTCGAGGCCTACCTGACCAGCGAGTGGCCGAGGGCCTGAGCGACGGACAGATCTCAGTCGAATTCGTGCAGGTCTGAGGTCATGTCGCCGCCGGCGTCTCCGGTGTTCACCGTGCCCTTCGGCTCGAACAGGATCGCGTGCACCTCGTCGGTCGCCTTCGGGCAGTGCTCGACTCCGCGCGGCACGACGAACACGTCGTTCGGGTTCAGAACGACATCGCGGTCGCGGAGCTGGATCGTCAGCTGACCGCTGACGACCATGAACAGCTCATCGGTGTCGGGGTGGGTGTGCCAGACGAACTCGCCCTGCAGCTTGACCACCTTGACGTCGTAGTCGTTGATGCTGGTGAGCCGATGCGGCTGCCAGTGCTCGTCGATCGTGGAGAGGGCTTCGAGCACGTTGCGAACATCGTCTGCCATACATCTCAGCGTAGCCGCGGCGTCATCGGCGGGATCTGTCGAGCTACCTCGCAGCGCCCACCCGGACGAACTCCCGAATGTCCGTAGCCAGCGCGACCCGGGGCGCCTCGCCGAGATAGGGCATGTGGCCAGAGCCGTAGACCTTCAGGTGCACGCGTGAGCGATCGAACCGGAAGCGGGTGAAGGTGAACTCGGTCGCCGCCCTGGTCGTGACCAGGTCGTACTCGCCCACGCCGATCATCAGCTCGAAGCGCTCGTCGCGACGGACCGCCTCGGTGAAGTCGCCGAAGCAGTTGCTGTGGGGTGAGTCGTGCCCGTCCCAGTCCCAACCGCCCATCGCGAGACGGAAGTCGATGGCACGGTACTCGTCGTCGCTCGCGTATCCGAGTTCCTCGCGCAGATAGTGCTGGATCGCTCCGGTGAACTGCGGAGCGTAAGCGCCCATCGCCGGGTCGTCGGCGACCGGGTCGGAGCCGGCACCGTCGGCGGCGAGCGTGTAGCGGCTGTCGTACATTCCGAGATGGCGACCCTGCTCACGCAACGCGAGCCGGGCGAAGGCATCCGGGCTGATCCGCAGATCGTGCTCGATGAGCACCTGCGCGGGGAGTCCGAGCAGCCCGCCCATGCGCGCCGCGAGTCCCTCCCGCTCCGCATCCTCCAGCTGTGTTCCGGCGACGAGCGCCGGGAGCAGCTCGGTGCGGGCGAAGTCCGAGACGTCGTCATCGGAGAGGTCGGAGACGGCGCCGTGGTGGCGCGCGGTGTGAACGAGCGTGGGGAACTCCAGTGCTGTCTGGACGTCGATGCACCAGGCGGGCTCGCCGAGTCCGAACGCCGGCCCGAGCACGATCGCACCGTTCAGCGAGGTCGCCCTCGTGGTGCCTCCGCGCATCGGGCCGCCGTTCGCGAGACGCGACATGCGCGCCGCCCGATGTGTGCCGTAGCTCTCGCCCATCACGAAGCGCGGCGACTGTTCCCGGCCGTTCCGACGCACCCAGCGACCGATGAACTCCAGAGTCGCGCGGGCATCCTGCTCCACGCCGTGGAAGCGTTCACGATCGGCATCCGGGTGGATCCTGCTGTAGCCGGTGCCGGGCGGATCGATGAACACCAGGTCGGCGACGTCGAGCGGCGATTCCTCGTTGTCGACGAGGGCGAACGGCGGAGCCATGCGCGGATGCAGCGTGTCGGCGTCGGCCACCCGCCGAGGTCCGAGGCCCAGGTGCAGCCACACCGATGACGAGCCGGGGCCGCCGTTGAAGGCGAACAGCACGGGGCGCGCGGCGCGTTCGTCGTCGGTCAGGTCGGTGCGGATGTACTCGGTGAAGACGTAGCGCGCACCGGGGCCGTCTTCGCCGTCGGAGACGTCGATCTCCCCGACGGTGCCGCGGTACTCGATCTCGGCGCCGCCGATGCGCGCCTTCCGGACCGGGGCGGTCACTCGTGGCCGCCCGTCACGAAGTCACGCAGGTCGGCGTTGAGCTTCACGATCGTGTCTCTCTCGCTGTACATCATGTGACCGCCGTCGTACCAGTGCGAGGTCACGCGCTCCCGCGGCAGGTCCCACTGGCGAAGAAGATGATCCGCCGAGCCGATGGTGGTGAGGGAGTCGTAGATCCCGGTGCCGATGAACAGGCGCCCCGATGGCATCTGCTTCATCCACCGGCTCAGGCGTGCCGGGTACGGGTAGGTGTGGAACGGCGACGGCTTGCCCATCGACATGAACAGGGCGCCGCCCTGATCCGCCCATTCCCACTCCCTGGCGGCGTTCGCATCGTGGACGAGATAGGGGATACCGGGGGTGTCGTCGAAGAGCTCCTCGAAGAGCTGCGCGAACGCCGCGGTGTAGCGAGGGGAGAGATGCGTGCCGGCGGCGTCGAGTCCGAGCTCGCCGAAGCCGGGATCGGTCGCGGGGGAGGTGTAGCGGCTGTCGTTCACGCCGACCTCGAGCCCGCGATCTCGAAGCAGTCGCGTGCGGAAGTCGGTCTTGGAGATCCAGAGGCGGGACCGGACCAGTTCTTCTGCGGGGATCCCGATCATGCCGGACAGGCGGGCGGCCACAGCCTGCAGCTCGGCGCCGGGCAGCGACGTCCCCTGCAGCATGGCGGTGGCGAGGTCGCCCCAGGCGTAGTCGAGCGCGGCATGGATGGCGTCCTCGACGGACTCGTGCTCGCGCGATCCTGCTCCGTGGTACCAGGCGACCGCGGCCTTGTACGGCACGTTCGCCAGGGCGCCGGGCACGTTGCCGGGGCGCTCGGCCGTCTCTTGGATGTTGACCGCCTGGCCCAGCAGCGCGATGCCGTCCAACGGCACCGTCGACATGCCGTGTGCGCTCGACGCGAGGAACGCGGCCCGGTGGGTGCCGTAGCTCTCGCCGAGGAAGTACTTCGGAGAATCCCAGCGTCGATGCCGGGCCACCCAGTCGGTGAGGGCCCGGGCGAACGCCTCGGCATCGCCCTCCATGGAGAAGAAGGGAGCGAGGTCTGCGCCCTCTGCCACCGTGCCGAAACCCGTCCCCGGAGCGTCGATGAACACCAGATCCGCGGCATCCAGCAGCGACGACGGGCTCTCCTCGATGCCGTACGGAGCGCGGACACCCGACTCCAGGTCGGCGGGGATCTGGGCGCGGAACGGGCCGATGCCGCTCAGGTGCAGGTAGCTGGACGCGGCGCCGGGGCCGCCATTGGTGAGGAACAGCACGGGGCGGCGCCGACGAGTCTCGGCGTCGGTCTCGGCGATGTACGAGAACGCCGACAGCGTGCCGACCTGGGTGCCGTCGGCCGTGCGCAACGGGATCTGCTCGAGGCTCATCGCGTAGTCGATCGGGCGTCCGTTGCAGGTGGCGGAGCGGATGACGCGTCGTTCGTCCACGAATCCCTATTCCTCTTCGTTCGAGGCGTCCGCGGATTCCTCGATCTCGTTCAGATAGTTGTAGATGGTGTGCCGACCGACCCCGAGGTTCTGGGCGGCGATCGGCACGGCCTCGCGCATGGTGAAGAATCCGCGATCGCGCAGCTGTCGGACCACCTCCACCTTGTGCCGCTTCTTCATGGCCTCGACGGGGATGCCGGTCTCGGTGACGGCCTCGGCGAGGATGCCCTGCGCGAGATCCTCGACGGAGGCGGGGAACTTCTCGGCGGTCATCGTCTCGGATCGCAGCGACGGGTCGATGGTGGTGATGGCGCTCAGGCTGCGCAGCAGCTCCTGCGCGCGCACCACTTCGCTCACGTCGGTGTTCAGGCACAGGCAGGCGACGGGTCGACCACTGGCGGCGTGGAAGAAGATGCTGGACGAGCGCATCGGCAACCCGTCGTTCGTCTCGGTCCGGTAGCCGATGAGGTGCTCGTTCCACCCCGACGAGAACGTGCGCAGGCCCAGATCGGTGGCCGGGCCGCCGATGCCGCGCCCGGTGATGTTGCCGCCGATCGCGGCGATCGTGCCGGGCATCTTGGTGAGATCGTGCAGCAGCACCTCGGTGCGGGGAGCGAGCGCGCGGGCCAGCGGCACGATGATCGGACCCACGATGTCGACGATCGTGGCGGCATGCGCCCGCTCCTCATCGGTGAACGCGGGGATGCGCGACGTCGTGTCCGACGTCGGTGGTGCGGTATCCGTCATGGTCCCTCCACAGTTCTGGGTACCTGGAATTTGGCACAGATTGTAGAAATTTGCAATGAATTCTTGCCCGGCCCGGATGGGAGGTAGATCCGCTCTCTCCCGGAATCACGGGGTATTTGGGCGAGTTATCACCGCCGTAACACAGTTGTTACATGAACGTTCTTCGTCATGGTGTTGAATAGCGCCCAACAAACTGTCGAAGGCGACGACGCTCGCCCCGAACCCTGGAGGACCCTTGCGCACTACCCCGAAGTCCCCGCGCCTCGTCCCCGCTGCGGTGGGGGCCGGCCTGGCCCTGGCAATGGCGCTCACCGCGTGCACCCCCGCCATCCCCGGCGAATCCGGCGGCGGTGGTGACAGCTCGAAGCTCACCATGCTGCTTCCGGACACGGTCAACAGCATCGACCCGGCACTCGCGTTCAGCACCGGCGGACGCCAGGCCACCTGGCTCATCTACGAGGCGCTCGTCCGGGAAGACCCGAAGACCGGCGAGGCCATCCCCGGACTCGCGGAGTCGTGGGACTTCACGCCGTTGTCTGCCTCCTTCGTCATCAAGGAGGGCGCGATGTGCGCCGACGGCAGCGAGATCACCGCCGGCACCGTCGCCCGCAACTTCGAGCGGTGGAAGGACCCGGAGACCAACGCTCCGCTCGTGAACAACTTCTTCGGCTCCTCCGACTTCACCGTCGAGTACGACGACACCGCCCGCACGGTCGACGTCGCCCTCACGGTCGGCATGCCGTTCCTGGGTGCGGAGCCCTCGTTCACCCAGTTGGGGATCGTGTGCGACTCGGCGCTGGAAGACCCGTCGGTGCTCACCACCGGCTCTGACGGGACCGGCCCCTACGTCGTCGACGAGTTCGTCACCGGCTCGCACATCACCCTCACCCGCAACGACGACTACGCCTGGGGCCCGGAGGGGTTCTCGGTCAAGGACCTCCCGAAGACCGTCAACCTGAACATCGTCGAAGACCTCAACACCCAGGTGAACCTGCTCCTGGGCGGCGACGCTGACACCGCGCTGCTGCAGGTCGATCAGCTCGCGCGGCTGGAGGGCGAGTCGGGCTTCACCGAGCAGGTGGCCGACACCGGCGTCACCATGATGATGTTCAACGAGCGCGACGGCTACCCGACGCAGGACGAAGCCGTGCGTCGTGCGCTCGCCCAGGCCCTCGACTTCGAGGAGCTCACCCAGGTGCAGACCCAGGGGCTCGGCTACGTGGCCGACTTCCTGCGCGCACCCTCGAACATCTGCGTCGACCAGAAGGCGATCGCCGCCGTCATCCCCACCGGCGGCATCGAGGCGGCATCCGCCACGCTCGAGGAGGCCGGCTACGCGAAGGGCGACGACGGGATCTACGCCAAGGACGGCGTCCCGCTGAGCGTGCAGCTGCTGCAGATGGAGTTCACCTCCGCCGCGTCCGAACTCGTCTCCAGCGCCTGGAAGGACCTCGGCGTGAAGGTCGAACTCGACAACCGCGGACCGGCTCAGGCCGTCGACGTGCTGTATTCCGGCACCGGATGGAGCGTCAGCTTCGTCTCCATGGGGGCGTCGCAGCCCACCGGCTTCCGTCCGTTCTTCGTCGGCCCGGCGGCTCCCGAGGGCCCGAACTTCGGTGCGATCAACAACCCCGTCTACGCCCAGAAGCAGGGCGAGGCGTCGCAGATCGGCGGACTGGACTCCTGCCCGCTCTGGATCGAGGCCGAGGCATCCGTGGTCGAGCGCGCGGACTGGGTGCCCACCATCGCCGCCGACTCCAAGTGGGTGCTCGGGGAGGGCGTGAGCTTCTTCTCGAAGGGCGCCTTCGTCGACCCGCTCACCCTCCGCAAGAACTGATCGCAGGACAGACCGCGTGATGACCAGCACCGTCACCACCCCCTCCCGGGAGGACTCCGACGAGTCCTCCCGGAAGGGGGCGCGATCGCCGTGGGTGGGCTTCATCGTCCGACGCACCGGATCGCTGATCCTGAGCCTCTGGCTGATCGCCACCCTCATCTTCTTCCTCTCCCGCGCCATCGGCGGGGATGCCGTCCGCGCCGCCGCGGGCGTCACCGCGACTCCGGAGTACGTCGCCGCCCGTCGCGCGGAGCTCGGCCTGGACGACCCGCTGCTGGAGCAGTACGGCCGGTTCATCGAGCGGATCGTCACCTTCGACTTCGGCGAATCGATCTCGACCGGCAACAGCGTGGCCGTCGAGATCGCCGCGCGACTGCCGTACACGGTGCAGCTCGGCCTCTACGCGTTCCTGCTGGCGATGCTCGTCTCGATCCCGCTCGGGATCTGGATGGCCGTGCGCACCGAGAACGGGCGCGGCGAGCGCACCAACGCCGCCTTCAACGCGATCTCCGGGTTCTTCGCCTCGATCCCCGACTTCCTCATCGCGATCTCCCTGGTGATGATCTTCGCGGTCGGTCTGCGCTGGCTGCCGGCCGCCGGGGGAGAGGGCGTGACCGCGTTCATCCTTCCGGTGCTCACGATGTCGCTCGGTCTCATCGCCGTGCTCAGCCGTCTGATGAAGGCCGAGACGACCCGGGTGCTGCGCGAGGACTACACGCGCACCGCCCGCGCCAACAACCTTCCTCCCCGCGTGGTGCTCTTCCGGCATGTGCTGCCCAACGTGATGACCGCCACGCTCACCTACTCGGGCATGATGCTGGCCTCGCTCATGGGCGGCGCGATCATCACCGAGACCGTGTTCGGGTGGCCGGGCATCGGCAACCTCTTCGTGAAGTCCATCGCCGTGTACGACTATCCGCTTCTGGAGGGTCTGGTGATCATCATCGCGACGTTCTCGCTCGTTGCCACCTTCATCGTCGATCTGATCCTCGCAAAGGTCGATCCCAAGTCTCTGATCCGGAGCAGCTGATGACCGAGTCCCTCACCACCACGCTCGGCACCAAGACGCCCCGACGACTGCTGCGTCGGGTGTTCCAGACGCCGGCGGGCCTGATCGGGTTCGTCCTCGTCCTCTTCTGGGTGCTCGCCGCCCTCTTCGCCCCGTTCTTCCTCGAACCGCAGGCGAACGACTTCGACACCGCCAACCCGCTCGCCGGGCCCTCTCTCGAGCACTGGTTCGGCACCGACGCCCTGGGGCGCGACGTCTTGAGCCGTGTGCTCGTGGCGGCGCGGCTGACCTTCGCGCTCACCTTCGGCGCCGTCATCATCTCTCTCGTGCTGGGCGTGTTCATCGGGGTGCTCGCCGCCGTGCTCGGCAACGGTGCCCGCCAGGTGCTGTTCCAGCTGATCGCCGCCGCGACCGCATTCCCCTCGATCATCCTGGCGCTGCTGCTGGCGACGATGCTCGGCCGCTCGGGAACCGCCGCGATGCTCGGTCTCGCGCTCGCCGGTGTGCCGTCGACCGCGCGGCTGGTGGTCAACCTCACCGCCACCGTCGCGGGCGCCGACTTCGTCGGAAGTGCGCGCCTTCTCGGCGTGCCCAAGGGGCGACTGATGTGGCGCTACATCGTCCCCAACGTGGCCGAGCCGATCGTCACGCTCACCGTCGTGACCATGGGCGCGAGCCTGATGATGATGGCCGCCCTCTCGTTCCTCGGCATCGGAGTGCAGCCGCCCGAGTACGACTGGGGCGGGATGATCGCCGAGGCGATGAAGGACATCTACTCCACGCCCTGGACCACGATCGGCCCTGCCGTGGCGATCGTCTCCGCCGGGATCGGCTTCAGCCTGCTCGGCGAGAAGCTCGCGGAGCTTCTCGACCCGCGGGGCGCGGTGATGACCCCGGGCCGGATGCTGCGCCGTCTCGCCCGCGACCGCGGCCGGGGTGGAGCACCCGCCGCCGAGATCGACGACGCACCCTCGTCGCAGGCCCCGAAGGGCGAGCTGCCGCAAGACGTGGTGCTCGGTGTGCAGAACCTGCGCGTCTTCACCGGCCACGGCGACGATCGGCGCGAGCTCGTGCGCGGGATCGACCTGGTCGTCCGCCGCGGTGAGCGCGTCGGCATCGTCGGAGAGTCCGGCTCCGGGAAGAGCCTCACCATCTCGGCGCTCGCCCACATGCTCCCCGGCCTGCTCGAAGCCGAGGTCGACGCGCACACCTTCCTCGGCACGGATCTGCGCGGGCTCAGCCGTTCACGCCTCCGCCGCATCATCGGCGCCAAGATGCCGATGATCTTCCAGGACCCGATGTCGTCGCTCAACCCGTCGCTCACGGTGGGGAGGCAGATGCGCGACAAGCTCGACGCTCACACCTCGCTGCGCGGTGCTGCGGCGAAGGCGCGCATGATCGAAGCACTCGAGAACGTCGGCATCCCCGAGCCCGCGCGGCGCCTTCGGCAGCATCCGCACGAACTGTCGGGCGGCCAGCGTCAGCGCGTCATGATCGCGATGGCCACGCTCGGCGATCCGCAGGTGATCCTCGCCGACGAGCCGACGACCGCGCTCGACGTGTCTGTGCAGGCGCAGGTCATCGACCTGCTGAAGAAGCTCAACGAAGAAGACGGGACGGCGCTGGTGATGGTCTCGCACGACCTGGCGCTGATCAGCCAGGTCTGCGAACGCGTGATCGTCATGTACGACGGTCGGATCGTCGAGGAGGGGCCCATGGCCGAGGTGATCGGCGACCCGCAGCATCCGTACACGAGGGCGCTGCTCGGCGCAGTACCCGATCTCTCGGGCGGCACCGCGCACGAGCTGACCACGATCGACGACTACTCGTGGAACACGGATGCCTACCGCGCCGCCCATCCGGTGCCCCGGCACACGGACTCCGCAGCGAGCGTCGCAGGAGGTGCACGATGAGCGGTCAGCTGATCGGCTCGGACATCCACGTCGTCTACGGGCGCGGGGCCACTCGGGTGCACGCCGTGCGCGGGGTGAGCGTCGCGGTCTCGACCGAGCGCTCGCTGGGCCTGGCCGGAGAATCCGGATCGGGCAAGTCGACGCTCGCCCGCGCCCTCGTGGGCATGAGCCGGCCCACCGACGGGCGCGTCGAATGGAACGGCGCCCGTCTGGAGACGCTGCCCGCGCGCGGCGTGGGATCTCGTCCTCGCATCGTGCAGATGGTGTTCCAGGACCCGATGTCGTCGCTGAACCCGCGCATGACCGTGGGCGATGCGATCCGCGAGGCGCTGCAGGTCAACGACATCCCGGGAGACCACCGCACGGAGACGGTCCGGCTGCTGAACATCGTCGGCCTGAGTGCGACGGACGTCGAGAAGTATCCGTTCCAGTTCTCCGGCGGGCAGCGTCAGCGCGTGGCGATCGCCCGTGCGCTGGCCGTGCGACCCGAGGTGCTCGTCTGCGACGAGGCCACGAGCGCGCTCGACGTGAGCGTGCAGGCGTCGGTGCTGAACCTCCTCCGTGACATCCGCCGCGAGTCGGGTCTCGCGCTCGCCGTGGTGTCGCACAACCTCGATGTGCTGCGCTACCTCTGCGACGACATCGCCGTCATGCGGCAGGGCGTCGTCGTGGAGAACCGGCCGGCGGAAGACCTGTTCCGCGACCCGCACGATCCCTACACGCGGATGCTGCTCGACGCCGTTCCCCGGTTCTCGGTGACGCCGGGAATCGCCAGGGGGAGTGCCGCATGATCGACGAACGCGCCATCGCCGACCACTTCCCTGATCGTCCGCGCGGGTACTTCGATCACGCGGCGGTGAGCACGGTCCCGGTCGAGGTGGAGTCGGCCGTCGCCGGAGTCGCGCGCGCGCTCGGTCGCGGGACGCGCGGTTCGTCGGACTGGCATGAGCTCACGGATGACGTGTCGGTGCTGCTGGCGGATGAGCTCGGGGTCGCCGCGACCGCGGTCTCGGTGCTGGCGAACACCGGCACGGCGATCAACTCCGTGGCCCGTGCGATCCCCTTCGTCGACGGCGACGAAGTCATCGTGCTGGCCGACGACTTCCCGAGCCCGCGGATGCCGTGGCACACGATCCCCGGGATCTCCGTCCAGGAGGTCGCCACCACCGCGCACGCCGACCGCACGACGGCGCTCATCGCGGCGATCAGCCCGGCCACGCGGGCGGTCTCGGTGACGCACGTGCACGCGACGACGGGTGATGTGCTCGACCTTGCTCGGCTGCACGACGCGTGCGTGTCTGCGGACGCGCTCCTGATCGTGGACGGGGCGCAGGCGGCCGGGCTGTTCCCCGGTGCCGCTCGCCACGCCGACGTCTACGTCGCCGCGTCGTACAAGTGGCTGCTGGCGGGATTCGGCGCCGCCGTGGTCGCGACCGGCGAGCGCTTCGACGACCGCGCGGTCCCGGGGCTCATCGGCTACATGAACGAGCCGCCCTCGCCGCGACTGGCCGTCGGCCACAGCAACCTGTTCGGCATGGCCGCGCTGCAGGCCGCGGCCCGCGTGCGGCAGGGGATCGGGCTCGAGGCCATCCGCGCGCACACCCTCTCGCTCACCCGGCGCATCGCCGAGGGAGCAGCCGAACTCGGCCTGCAACCCGCCGCGGCCGAGCCCGCATCGGGCATCGTCAGCCTCACGGTGGCGGATGCCCCGACACTGACCGACCGGCTGAAAGACCGCGGAATCACCACGACCGTCCGGGACGGCGCCCTGCGCGTCTCGCCGTACCTGACGACGACCCACGACGACGTCGACCTGCTGCTGTCTGCGCTGACAGAGCTCGCGCCGGCACACCATCCCCATGGAGGACACTCATGACCACGCGCGCCACCCTCGTGCCGCAGCCCAAAGGCCCCTACGCCACGACCAGGCGGGTCGGAGACGTGCTCTACCTGTCGGGCCAGGGATCGATCGACGTGGCAACGGGCGATGCCGTGCTCGACGACATCGGCGCGCAGACCCGCCGCACGCTCGAGAACGTCGAGGCACTGCTGCACTCGGAGGGATTCGCCCTCGAAGACCTGGCGCAGATCGTGTGCTTCCTCACCGACATGGATGAGTGGCCGGCCATGAACGAGGCGTATGCGGCGTACCTGAGCGATCGCGCCCACCCGGTGCGCACGGCGGTGGAGGTCTCCCGCCTGCCGTTCGGGATCAGCGTCGAGATGTCGTGCATCGCGCATCGACCGGCAGCTCGGGGATGAGCATGCCGCGGTTCGAGCTCGACCTCCAGCCCGTCGCGGACGGCGAGGTGTGGACGGCGTTCGACGTGCACTACCTCGTCGACCTGCCCGCGGTGGCGGCGGGCGAGACGCTGCTCAGCATCCCGGAGGTCGTCGTCTCGATTCCGGCGACGCCCTACCGCACGGAGGATCTCGCCGTCTCCGACGACGCGGGGCCGCTGGTGCTCACGGAAGCCGAGCCCACGTCGGATTCCTCCGGTGTCTACCGTCACTGGGTCGCGGATCGCACGACGGAAGGCCGCGTCGAGGTCGCCTTCCGGGCGCCCGTGCGACCCCACGACGAACTCACTCCGGTGGGGCCGCTGTTCGACCTCCGGGCCGAAGAGCTCGGACTGTTCGGCGCCGGCCTGAACTTCCTGGTGCTTCCCGGCGAGGTCTCGACCCCCGACGGCCCCGTCTTCGACTTCTCGCTCCGTTGGCTCCTGGACGAGGGCGTCCAGGCGGTGTCGAGCTACGGCACCGGCGATCGCTCGTGGAGCGGGCCGCTGCAGTCGGTCGCGTTCTGCTACTACGCCGCCGGCACCCCGCACCGCACTCCGGAGGGGTCAGCGGACTTCGGCATCCACTCCTACAACGACACCCCGTTCGACCTGGACGAGATCGGCGAGTACGTCGCGAGGCTGCACACCGAGTTCACCCGGTTCTTCGAGGACGGGGGGTCGAGCTACCACGTGCTCATCCGCAAGAACCTCGGGCAGGGGACGGGCGGTTCGGCGTTCCCCGGGTCCTTCGCGTTCGCGTTCTCAGCGGTCGGCGAGACCGAGACGGACCAGCTGCGGAGTCTCCTCGCGCACGAGATGGCGCACAACTGGCCCACCCTGAACGACCACCACTCGACGATCTCCTGGTACACCGAGGGCACCGCCGAGTACTACTCGCACGTGCTGCCGCACCGCACAGGCATCCTCTCGACCCCGGCGCTCGCCGCGCAGCTCACCGACAGGTTCCAGCAGTACGACACCAACGCCCTGCGAGGGCTCGACAACGACGCGGCCTCCGCCGCGTACTGGGCTGATCCCCGCGCGCAGCGCATCCCCTACGGGCGCGGGCTCCGCTACCTGATCGCGACCGACGGCCGGATCCGGCAGGCCACCGACGGCGAGAAGACGCTCGACGACGTCGTGCTCGACATCCTGCGCGCGCAGCGCGCCGGCGAGCAGGTTGGAGCTGCGGGTTGGGTCGAGCGGGTGGCGGTTTTCAGGGGGGCTGACGCGCAGCGCGACTTCGACGCCATGGTCGCAGGGACCCCCATCCCGCTTCCGGATGTTCCGTTCGAGGGGATGCGAGCGGTCCCGGCGACGGCTGCCGAGTACGACCTCGGCTTCGACGTCGCCTCCTTCCGCAGCGACGGGCGGCGCGTGCAGGGTCTGCGTCCCGATTCCGCGGCCGCCCGTGCCGGGGTGCGCGACGGGGATGCGCTGGTCGATCTCGCGCTGCCGTACCACGCATCCCGCTACAGCGACCGACCGCTGTCGCTGCACATCGTGCGCGCCGGCGAGCCGCTCGTCTTCGACTATCTGCCGGCCGGCGACCAGGTCGCCACGGTGCGCTGGGAGGCGCTCTCATGACTCTGCCCGTGTTCGATCTCGAGCTCACCCCGTTCCGCAGCGCCGAGGGATGGGCGGGCATCGACGCCCGCTATCGCGCCGAGTTCGGCCCCGTCGCCGCGGGGGAGGTGCTGCTTCGGCTTCCGGCGGTGATCGCCTCCGTTCCCGGCGCGGTCTACGGGCTGGAAGACATCCGGGTGAGCGATTCCGCCGGCGCCGTCTCGTTGACGGAGGTCGAGGGCACGTCGGATCCCATGAGCACCTATCGGCACTTCCTCGCCGACCGCGACGTCGACGGCGTCGTGGAGGTCGCGGTGCGGGCCCCCGTGCGCGATGTGGATCTGCGCACACCGGTCGGGCCGCTGTTCGACCTGCGCCGCGAGCAGCTCGGACTGTTCGGCGCCGGCTGCACCTTCCTTCCCGTGCCGCTCAGTGCGGAGAGCGAGTTCGACTTCTCGCTGACCTGGAACCTCGACCAGGGGGTGACCGCGGTCTCGAGCCATGGCGCCGGCGATGAGGTGCGGCGCTGGTCGGGCGACATCGCATCGATCGAGCACTGCCTGTTCGGCGCCGGGACCCCGATCATCGCCCCTGAGGGGGCGACGAACTTCGGCATCCACGCCTACAGCGACGTGCCCTTCGACCTCGACGGCCTCAGCAGCTACCTGCGAGACATCCACACCACGATGAGCGCGTTCTTCGAAGAGGAGAATCCGCAGTATCACGTGCTCGTGCGCCGCAACCCCGACAAGGGCTCCGGCGGCACGTCCTTCCCGTCGTCGTTCGCGTTCGGCTACTCGCCGACGACCGAGGTCGACGAGGCGGATCTGCGCACTCTGCTCGCGCACGAGATGGTGCACAACTGGCCGCACCTCGACGAGGACTGGACCGTCGGATCTTGGTACAGCGAGGGGACGGCCGAGTTCTATTCGCTGGTGCTGCCCTGGCGGGCGGGGATACTCGACTCCGCGACCTTCGCCGAGCAGCTCACCGACATGTACCGCCGGTACGACGCGAACCCGCGACGGCACCTGAGCTACGCGGCTGCGGCCGATCTGTTCTGGGCGGACCTGCGTGCGCAGACCATCCCCTATGGGCGGGGCATCCAGTACCTCGTGGCCGTCGATGCCCGTCTGCGGGCGGAGTCGGCCGGAGAGGTCTCGCTCGACGACATCGTCATCGACATCCAGCGGGCGCAGCGTCGCGGCGAGAAGGTGCTCGTGGAGGGCTGGCTGCAGCGGATCGAGAAGGTCATCGGCGAGCAGGCGCGAATCGACTACGACGCGATGGTGGCCGGCGAACCGATCGAACGACCGACGGAGCTCTTCCAGGGAGTGCTTCGCCCGGTTCCCGTTGTCGCCCCCGAGCATGACCTCGGCTTCGACATCGTGTCGTTCCAGGAGCCGCGGCGCATCACCGGTCTGGTCGCGGGGTCTGCGGCCGAGCGTGCGGGACTGCGCGACGGCGACGAGCTCGTCACGCGTCGCTTCTCGTACAGCGCGGCACGGGATGGATCCACGCCGCTCGACATCGTCATCGCGCGCGACGGCGAGGAGGTGACCGTGCGCTACGAGCCCCGAGGCGGCGACATCCGCACCACCGACTGGGTGGTGGACGGGTGAGGTCGATCGAGGGGCGCGTATCGCTCGGCGCAGATCTCGGCGAAGGCGTCGCACGGTGGAGCGAACTGGTCCTCCTCGGGCCCGACGGGGAACCGGATGCCACCATCAGTGCGACGAGCTACGTCCGGCACTCGGACACGGAGCGCCCTGTCGCCTTCCTGTGGAACGGCGGCCCCGGCGCCTCGTCGTCTCCGCTGCACATGAACGCCCTGGGCCCGCGCATCCTCCGCTCCGGCGAGGTCGTCGAGAACGCCGTCTCGCTGCTCGACGCGGCCGATCTCGTCTTCGTCGATCCGGTCGGCACCGGATTCAGCAGGATGCTCCGGGACGAGGCGAAGGCTCGGCTGCTCACGGTGCCCGGCGATGCGGATGCCGTGGAGACCTTGATCCGCGCCTGGCTCCGCGCGAACGACCGGGAGCACGCCTCGATCCATCTGATCGGAGAGAGCTTCGGCGGCTACCGGCTCGCCGCCGTCGCCCCGCAGCTGAAGGATCTGCGGTTGGACAGCATCACCCTCATCTCGCCGATGCTCGACGCCACGACGGTCGCCGAGGCACCCGAGAACGACCTCGCCGCCGTGTTCGCGCTGCCGACGATGGCGGTGGCGGCCTGGTTCCACGGTGCCGCCCGTGCGGGCGTCGATCACGTCGCGGAGGTCTGGGCCGAGGCGGAGCGCTTCGCCGTCGACGAGGTGCTTCCGGCGCTGCACCGGGGCGCGGCCCTCGACCCCGAAACCCGCACCCGCCTCGCCGCACGGATCGCCGAGCTTGTGGGCCTCTCGCCGGATGCCGTGCTCGCCGCCGACCTGCGCGTGGGCAGCGAGGACTTCCTCCGCAGCCTGCGCGGCGACGAGGGACTCGTCGTCGGACGGCTGGACGTGCGCGTGACCGGTCCGCTGCCCGAGCCCCATCCCGACGGACGCCCTCCGGCAGCCGATGACCCGGCTCTCGGTCTCGGCCGCGGCAACGTCATCCACTCCGCGCCCATCGCCCGGTACCTCCGCGACGAGCTGGGCGCACCCGTCGATGCGGACGAGCCCTACGTGTCGCTCTCCCTCGATCTGAACTTCGCCTGGGACTGGCGTCCGGCAGAGGCCATGCCGCCCATCTTCCGCACCTCGGTGGCGACGAACCTCGGCGAGGTCGCGAAGGAGCGGCCAGACCTGCGCATCCTCCTGCTCGGGGGCTACTTCGACCTCGCCACCACGCTGTCCAGCACGATCCACGCGGTGCGGCACTCCGGGGTGCCGGCATCCGCCGTCGAGATCCATCCGCTGATCGCCGGGCACTCCCTCGATGAGACGGTTCTCGTCGAAGCCCGCGACGCGATCGGCCGAACCATCACCCACACCTCGAAAGCAGGGACCCGCCGATGACGGTGCAACTGATCCTCGTGTCCAACGGCGAGCCTGTCGGATCACTCTCGGCCGACACCGATCCGGACGGCCGCACCCGCATCGTCTACGAGGTCGACAACAACGGCCGCGGTGCGAGACTCGCCGAGACACTCCGGCTCGATGCCGGTCTGCCGGTGCGGTGGGATATCGACGGCACGTCGCTCATGGGCGGCACGGTGCACGAGAGGTTCGCGATCGACCCCGACGGGGCGGCGCGCTGGAGCAGCCAGGCCGACGAGGGCACCACCACGGCGGAGGGCTTCTACCTTCCCGCCGACGCCAGTCCCTACGGCCTGGTGCTGCTGGTCGAGCGCGCTCTCGCCACCGGAAGGCCTGTTCCACTGCTCCCAGCCGGGGAGGTCGCCGTCGTCCCGGTGCCGCTCGGTGAAGTCGGCGGCCGTGACGTCGAGGCCTTCGCACTCACGGGTGTGCAGCTGCGGCCGCAGTACGTGCTGCGAGACCGCGCCACCGGTGACCTGGTCGGCATCTCCGACGGCGAGCTGCTGCTCCACCCGGATCTCGTCGCTGCGGCAGCCGAGATCGATGCGGCGCTGCAGCGAGCGACCAGACGCCGCTTCGCCGCGCTCTCCCGCGAGGCCACGCTGCACCAGGGCGGGACGCTCGTCGTGCGCGACGTGCGCATCTTCGACCCGGTGAGCGGGCAGGTCGGCGACCCGCAGACGATCGTCGTCGACGGGCGGCGCATCACCGCGATCGGCCCCGACATCGCGGTTCCCGACGGCGCCACGATCATCGACGGGGCCGGTCGCACCGCCATCCCGGGTCTGCACGACATGCACGCGCACCTCGACACGTCATCCGCCCTGCTGTACATCGCCGCCGGAGTCACGAACGTCCGCGACATGGGCAACGACAACGACGCGCTCGCCGCGCTGATGGCCGCCATCGAAACGGGGGAGGTGCGCGGGCCTTCCGCCGTGCCCGCCGGCTTCATCGAGGGCCGGAGCGCACACGCGATGCGGATGGGCCACGTCGTCGAGAGTCTGGACGAGGCGCTCGCAGCCGTCGACTGGTATGCCGACCGCGGGTTCCACGCGATCAAGATCTACAACTCCTTCACGCCCGACTGGGTCGCCGAGACCGCCGCGCGCGCCCACGAGCGGGGGATGCGGGTGCAGGGCCACGTGCCGGCGTTCATGGATGCCGATCGGGCCATCGCCGACGGGTACGACGAGATCACGCACCTGAACCAGCTCGCACTCGGCTGGGTGCTGGAGCCGGAGGAGGACACGCGCACGCCGCTGCGGCTGACGGCGCTCACCCGGGTCGCCGACCTCGACCTCGACTCCGAGCGAGTGCAGCGCACCATGGCCTCGATGGTCGACGGGGGCGTGAGCCTCGACGTGACCCTGGTCATTCTCGAACAGCTGATGCTGAGCAGAGCGCGCACCGTGATCCCCGCTCACGAGCCGGTCATCGAGCACTTCCCGGCGGGCGTCCGCCGCTACCGCCGACGTACCTACGTGCCCTACCGGGACCAGGCCGAACTCGACAGCTACGAGACGGCGTTCCGGCGCCTTCAGGAGATCGTGGTCCGGCTGCATCAGAAGGGCGTGAAGCTGTGGCCGGGAACGGATGACGGCACCGGCGTCACTGTGCATCGCGAGCTGGAGCTCTTCGTCGACGCCGGTATCAGTCCGGTCGACACCCTCCGCATCGCCACGATCGGATGCGCGGAGCACCTGCATCGCGCCGATGACCGGGGAACGATCGAGGTGGACAAGGCCGCGGACTTCATCCTCGTCGACGGTGATCCGACGCAGTCGATCAGGGACATCCGCAACGTGGCCCTCACCGTGGCCGAGGGCCGGGCCGTGAGCCCGGCGCGGATCTACCGCGGCTTCGGGATGATGCCGTTCGCCGCGGAGCCGGGCGTGACGACCGGATAGTCTCCCGCCCCGGTTGACGCGATGTCGATCCTTCGTGATACTTAGGTGCATGCCTAAGTATCACGACGAGATCGATGCCGTGTTCCGCGCTCTCGCGGACCCGACGCGTCGCGCCATCGTGGAACGGCTGGCGAAGTCTCCCGCTGTCGTCTCGGATCTCGCGGCGCCGTTCGCCATGGCGCTGCCGTCGTTCCTGCAGCACCTGAGCGTGCTCGAGAGTGCAGGAGTCGTGACGTCGGAGAAGCTCGGGCGGGTGCGCACCGTGAGCCTGCGACCGGGAGCCCTCGACGTGCTGCACCTGTGGCTCGGCGAGCAGCGAACACCCGCCGACCACCACGCCGACCGACTCGGCATCCACCTCGCTCTCACGACCCCGAAGGAGAACTGACATGACCCGCGTGCGCCTGGACCTGTTCACCTCGCTGGACGGCTACACGCCGTCGGATGCGACCCCCGAGAATCCGATGGGCGAGGACTGGGCGCGCCTCACCGCCGCGTATACCGCCACCCGCACCTTTCGCGCGAACGTCTTCGGCGACACGAGCGGCGCGGGCACGACCGGCGTCGACGACCGTCATGCGGCCGCGTTCTTCGACGGAGTCGGATCCGAGATCATGGGTGCCGGCATGTTCGGACTCCACTCCTTCCCCGACGATCCGGACTGGAAGGGCTGGTGGGGCGACACGCCCCCGTTCGGCACCGCGGTCTACGTCCTCACCCACACCGCACCCCGCGCGCCGCTTCCGATGAACGGCGGAACCACCTTCCATTTCCGTGACGCCCCGATCGAAGAGGTGCTCGCCGAGGCGAAGGAGGCCGCCGGCGACCTCGACGTGCGCGTCGGCGGAGGGTACCGAACAGCGCGAGACTTCCTGCGCGCAGGGCTGATCGACGACCTGCACCTCATGGTCACCCCCATCTTCCTCGGTCGCGGGAATCGACTGTGGGACGATCTGGTCGGCTTCGAGCTCACCCACGAGGTGACGAGCGAAGTCGCCGAGAGCGGCGTGATCCACGTCACTCTGGCCCGATAGGAGGCGGGGATGACGATCGAACGCCGACTCGCGCGCTCCGGATTCACCCTGACCCGCGACTATGCGGCGCCCGTCGAGCGCGTCTGGGCTGCGTTCGCCGACGAGGACAGCAAACGGAGCTGGTGGGGTGACGCCGACCGCATCCGCACTCGGGAGTGGGTGTTCGACTTCCGGGTCGGCGGGCGCGACATCGACGAGGGCAAGTTCCACGGCGGTCCGGTCTCACGGTACGAGGCGACGTACACCGACATCGTCGAGCGCGTCCGCATCGTCACGACGTACGACATGTGGCTCGACGGGGCCCACATGTCGACGTCCGTCGCGTCTTTGGAGTTCGAGCCGATCGATGCCGGAACCCGCTTCACGCACACGGAGCACGGCGTGTTCTTCGACCAGTTCTGGGCGGACGGGCAGGGGCGTGAGGCCGGCACGCGCGGCCTCCTCGACGCCCTGGGCCGCCACGTCGCCTGATCGCGAGGCGCGGGGCCGATGTTCGCCGGGCATCGCAGACTTCCGAACACATTCCGAATAGAATGAACGCATGACGATCCTCAACGACCTCCGCACGACGACTCGGCGCTCGTCTGATCTCAGCAAGCACTCCGCTGACGTCTTCGCCGAGGCGGAGGACCACACGGTCCAGATCACGCGCCGAGACGGTGAGCCGCTCGTACTGATGTCGCAGCGTGAGGCCGACGCCCGCGCGGCGCTGCTGCAGTTCGCCGCCGACCTGATCACGGTCACGCTCGACGAGGAGGGCACTCTCGCGTCGCGGATGGCTGACCGCTTCCCGTGGATGCTGGCGCTCTCCGATACCGACCAGGCGACGTGCGCACGGGATCTCGTCGATGCGGCTCGCGCATCGTTCGCCACAGGACAGCCCCATCTGGCGATCGCGGAGCTCACGTCCTGGCGGGAGACGGCGACCGCGATCGCCGCAGGGCTCTCCGCTCGACCTGCGGAGTGGAGTTCATCCAGCGCGGCAACGCTCGTCACGAGCGCTGGCAGCACAAGCCGACCGCCCAGGGTGATGCGCGAATCTGGTTCTACGTCGACGGTGGCGACGTGTTGATCGAGCAGGTGCACACGCATCACCCGAACGCGACGAAGTAGCGAGCCACTTCTGGTGCACTCGCCCACGGCCGGGGCCGGTCCGGTGACTGACGGGTGGGTTCGACCCCTCAGCGCCCTTCGAGCAGCTCGTCGCGCACCTGGCGGCGCAGCACCTTGCCGATGAGCGACCGGGGCAGGTCATCGACGGCGGTGATGCGGCGCGGCACCTTGTAGGGCGTGAGCCGGGTGCGGCAGAAGTCGCGCAGCGCATCCACGTCGAGGGTGGCACCGTCGCGGAGCACGACCGCGGCGGCGACGTCTTCTCCGCCGTGCGGCCGGGGAAGACCGACGACGGCGGCGGCGGTGACATCCGGGTGCGCGGCGAGCACGTCTTCCACCTCGCTGGGCGACACGTTGAACCCGCCCGTGATGATGAGCTCCTTGAGGCGATCGACGATGCTCACGAACCCGTCGGCCGAGACCTCGGCGATGTCTCCGGTGCGGAGCCAGCCGTCTGCCAGCAGTGCATCCGCGGTCTCGCCCGGACGCCCCCAATAGCCCTGGAACACCTGAGGGCCGCGGATGAGGAGTTCCCCGCGCTCGCCGGCCGGCATGTCGACATCGGTGTCCTCGGGATCGACGACGCGGATCTCGGTGCTCGGGAACGGCACGCCGACGGTGCCGGGGCGACGGGACGGCCCGATCGGGTTGCCGAGTGCCACCGGCGAACTCTCGGTCATGCCGTAGCCCTCGACGAGGAGGCCACCGGTCGCCTCCTCCCACCTCTTCACGGTCGCGACCGGAAGGCTCATCGCGCCGGAGATGGCGAAGCGGACCGTCGACAGATCGATGGTCCCGCGGGCCGCGGCGCGCGCTAGAGCGTCGTAGATGGGTGGCACGGCGGGAAGGAAGGTGGGCGGAGTCGAGCGCGCCGCCGCCGTGACGAGCCCCAGATCGAACGTGGGGAACAGAACCAGCCGCGCTCCGATGCTCATCGCGAACGTGAGGCACAGCGTCATGCCGTAGGCGTGGAACAACGGCAGCACGCCGTAGAACGTCTCTTCGCCATCGACGAGGCCGGGCACCCACGCCCGTCCCTGCATCGCGTTGGCGCGGAGGTTCGAGTGCGTGAGGATCGCGCCCTTCGGAACGCCCGTCGTGCCGCTCGTGTACTGCAGCAGTGCGGTGTCGTCCAGGGCCGGCCCTGGCACGCGTCGCGAGAGCCGGCGATGGTCGACGAGACCCTTCCAGGCGACGAGGTGCCGTGCCTTCGGTGTGCCGGTCAGCTTCGCTCGCGCCTCACGAGCCTTGGGGATCGGGAGACGGAGCGCGACGCGCTTCGACAGGGGCATCGCCGCGGTGATGTCGACGCTGACGATGTGCTCGACCCGGAGGTCGGCCGGGAAACCGGCGACCATGTCGGCGGCCTTGTCCCAGACGATGGCGACGCGGGCGCCGTGATCCTCGAACTGGTGTCGCAGCTCGCGGGGCGTGTAGAGGGGATTGTGCTCGACCACGATCGCGCCGAGTCGCAGAGTCGCATAGAAGGCCACGACGTGCTGCGGGCAGTTGGGGAGCACAAGGGCGACGCGGTCGCCCTTGCCGACCCCGAGCCGCCGCAGGCCCTCCGCGGCGCGCTCGATCTGCTCCCCGAGCTCCCGGTACGTCGTGACCGCGCCGAAGAAGTCCAGCGCCGGACGCCGGCCGAAGGCCTTCACGCTCGCCGACAGCATCTCCGGGAGGGTCTGCGTCGGCTCATCGATGTCTGCGGGGACGCCCTCCGCGTACGAGTCGAGCCAGGGGCGTGAAGAGAGGGGAGGAACGGGCATGCCTCCATCCTGCCGCGGAATGCCGGTGCCTGTCAGGCCGGCCGCCGTCGATTCACCCCACGAACAGCAAGATGATCGAGAGGACGACCGCCGCAGCCCCCACGCTGGCGAGGGTGACTCCGAGCACCTGCACGGCATGGAGGAGGGGCCGGCGGGGTTCGAAGCGCATCAGACTCGGGTGGTGTTCGCTGACGAACGCGTCGACCTCTTCGCGGCCCTGCCAGTGGCCGGATTCGTCCGCGCGGAGCGGGCGCTCCCAGAAGTCGCCGGCGGTGAACCAGCGGGCGCGGGCGCGGCCGTCGTCCTCGAGGATGAAGACCTCCTGCGGCACCCAGCGGCCATCGTGCACTTTCACCAGGAAGACGATGAGGAGCAGGGGGAGACCGATCCCGAGGCCGATCCACGAGAGGATCTCGGCGATCAGTCCGATCGCATCGGCAGCATCCATGATCGGCTCCGTTCTCCTGAGAAAACAGTACCGGGGGTGCGTGCGCGCTCGTGTCAAGGCCCGGGCTTCGAGCGCGTCGAGGCCGTAGCGTGGGCGTTCGCCGCCCGATACCCGACGGGCGTCAGGAGGATTCGACGATGACCGATGACTCGCTTCCTACCGAAGCGCTGCTCGATGGGCGCTACCGATTGCAGGAGTGCGTCGGACAGGGCGGGATGGCACGCGTGTATCGCGCTGACGACATCTTCCTCGGCCGCACGGTGGCGATCAAGATGCTGCGCGACGAGATGGACGGCGCACAGCCATCCGGTCGCGCGCGCAGCGAGATGACGGTGCTCGCCTCGCTCAACCACCCCGGCCTGGTCACGCTCTACGACGCGCAGCTCGTCCCGGGGCGAGCCGAGTACCTGGTGATGGAGTTCATCGATGGGCCGACCTTGTCCGCCCGAATCGCGCAGGGGCCCATGGCACCCGCCGAGGTCGCGCGGCTCGCAGCGGACCTCGCCGAGGCGCTGCATGTCGTGCACGGCGCGGGGATCGTGCATCGTGACATCAAGCCGTCGAATGTGCTGGTGTCGCGGACTCCGCTTCCCGGCAACCGGTCGGGGGCGAAGCTCGCGGACTTCGGCATCTCCGTCCTCGTCGACGGCGCGCGGCTCACCACCCCCGGGCTCGTGATCGGAACCGCGGCGTATCTCGCCCCGGAGCAGCTGAGAGGGGAGCCGCCCGCTCCGCCCGCCGACATCTATTCGCTGGGACTCGTGCTGCTCGAGGCCCTTACCGGGACGCGCGCCTTCCCGGAGGCCGAAGGCATCGGCGCCGCGATGGCCCGGCTCATCGAGATGCCGGAGGTGCCGGCATCCCTGGGGGTCGGGTGGACCACCCTCCTGACGCGGATGCTGGCCGCGGACCCCGCCGATCGGCCACGTGCCTTGGAGGTGTTCGCCGCGTCGTCGGAACTCGTGACGGCAGCGACGGCATCGTCGCGCCCGGCGCCTCCTGCTCCGCCGCGTCCTGCCGTCCCGGCCACGGTCGCAGCGATGGCCGCAGCGCGCGCCTCGTCATCGCCGGCCACCACCCCGACACTCCTTCTTCCCGCCGGGCCGGTGAGACCGCGCGGTCTCACCGAGCGAAAGGCCGGCGGGCGTCGCCGGAGGATCATCGGCGGCGCCGTGGTCGCGGCGGTCGCCGCATCCGTCCTGACCGGGGTGTGGCTGTCGGGCATCGGCGCCGTGGATCCGGACGTGACCGACACGGTCGACACCGAGCAGTCTCCCGCGCCGACTGCGGAGCCTTCCACGACACCCGTGAACGCTCCCGACCAGCCTGCTGAGCCCGTCGTGCCCGTCGTGCCCGCCGAAGACACCGAGCCCGGCGGCGGAAAGCCGACCGACGAGCAGAAGGCCGCAGAGAAAGCGGCCAAGGACGCGGAGAAGGCGCAGCAGAAGGCCGATGAAGACGCCCGCAAGGAGGCGGAGAAGGCGCAGAAAGAGGCCGAGAAGAGTCGCGAAGGATGAAGCAGCGCGCTACTCGACGATGCAGATCGAGCTCACGGTGAGGTGGATCAGGCCGTCGATGCTCGACGTGTCCCGCACGCTCATCCGCTCCACGGGGCGGCCCTCGCTGTAACGGATGTCCTCCTGCATGGCACGATCCTGCTCGTAGCCGGCTCGGTCCCAGACCTTCAGGATGTCGGCGACCGATCGGGTGTTGTCGTCGGTGCGGAAGTCGAGCTGCAGCTCGCGGCGGGTGCCGGGACTCTCGGCGCACGAAACGGACCGGATCGGCAGGGCGGCGGCGTCGATCGGAGCGCCGGATGCATCGACGGCGGTTCCGGAGGAGGCATCCAACGAGGCGGTCACGAGTTCCGTCATCTGATCATCGACGGCCGCAGCGGTCATGGGTTCAGGTGCCGAGGTCACCGGAGGGCTCGGAGACCGGATCGGCTCCCTCTGCGCCTCATACCCGCAGTGCGGTGTTCTGTCCGCGAGCACGGGAACGGAGAACGACGCCGCGTAGGTCCCCGCCGGGTTCGAGTTCGTGTTCGGCTCGTTGACCGCATACGAGACCGTCAGCGTGCCATCCGCGTCCGCCACGGCGTACCCGTCCATTGCGAACGGCTGGTAGGCGTTGTTCCCGGAGGTTCGTGCCACCGAGGTCGCGACGAGACCGTCCTGCCGATACACGGTGCCACTCGATCCCATCAGGAACGAGCGTTCGACCACGACGTAGCCGGTGTCGCAGTCGCCCTGCAGCAGCGGCGTGACCTTCACCTCGATGGACAGCATCACGAGGAAAGCCGCAAGGGCTCCCGCTCCAGCGGCGAGCACGATGCCGATGATCTTGAGCGCCAGCATCCACCGCGGCGCATCCACGCTCCACAGCCCGACGCAGAGGGCGGCGAACGCGATCAGCATCGAGCCGGTGAGCAGGCTGCGCTCGTCGAGCGGTCCGATCAGAAGAGATGCCTCGCCGGACGTCGCCACCGAGACGCCGAGCTCCCCGACCACGATCGCCGTGGCGAGGGCGAAGAATGCGCCCGCGACCCTGGAGACCGTCCGTCGACGGGAGGCAGCGGGTGGGGGCACCCCTGAAGCCTAGGGTGGGCCGAGCTCGGCACCGCCGGATACCCAGGACACTGTCGGCATCCGGTCAGCGCCGCCGGCGCCGCGCGCCGGGCTCAGCTCGTTCCGGGCGGGAGCTTGTCGACGCCGTGCCGGTTCGGCTTGCCGGGTTCGGCCGCCGTCTCGGGCGAGGCATGCGCGGGTCCGGTCGGTGCCTCGGACGTCGGGTAGCTCGGCTCTTCGATCTCGATCGCCTTGTCCCGCTCTTCGAGGGGAGGCAGGTGGTCCAGTGGCTGTTTGATGTCGTCGGGGTGTGTCATGCCCCGAGGATGTGACGCTCAAGGTGAGAACGCCAGGGGGTTGCGCGCGCGCGAATCAGGTCACTCGTCCTGGTCGGCGACGTCGATGTCGGCATCATCATCATCATCATCATCGGTGGACGGCATGTCCGGGTCGATGCCGACGGCGTCGACGAGGGGCTGGTCATCGTGGTTCGTCTGCGGATCTGACATCAGAGGCTCCATTCGGCTGAGGGGTGGGGCCATCAGTCTCGCCCCACCGGCCCGGGCACGCGTGCCCATTGACAGACGCGTGCACCGGGCCGGACAATCCCGACCCTCGTCGGCTCGCCCGCCGGCGTCTCGTCGACGTCAGGCGGTGGCCAGCGGAGGCAGGTGCGGAATCGGGATCGGGCGACTCGCGCGTCGCGGCGAGTGGAACCGCTGCACGTCCTCGAGCACATCCGCCGCAGACATGTAGTACGTCGCGAGCGGCAGGTCGCGTAGCCAGACGGCTTCGACCTCGACGGTGTCGACTTGGTAGATGCAGGCGACCGTGCGGCGCGAGTCATCCGCGGCGTAGCGGTGATCGAGGATCAGCCACTCGGTATCGGTGATCTTCCTGAGCTCGAATCGGGGATCGGGCATCGTGAACATCTCAACACTCCAATCAGTCGGCCGGCATCGGCTGTCGAGGAGCGCACCGCATCCGAGGATGCTGATCTCTGCATCGTGCGGTGGAACGGGCGCCCTTTCAGCCCGCCGGAATTCACGGAAATTGTACGTCCGACCCGATATGTTGCTCAACTTTCAGTGAGCGTCGTTCGCGTGGGGTCGCCGAGTGCACGGCGTGCCCTCGAGTGCACGGCTCGTTGACCTGGATAGCCCGTGCATTCGGCGCCAAGCCGTGCACTCGGCGGGGAGGGAGAGGAGGGGAGGG
>NZ_FMIR01000005.1 GCF_900095745.1 Microbacterium oxydans | reverse complement strand
ACGATGCTCGCGGTCGGACTCGCCTGGATGATCGCCCCGCACATGCCGGGCGTCACCGACGAGTACCCCTACTACGCCCCGCTCGGAGCGCTGGTGAGCATGTACCCCACGCTGCGGGGTCGGCGAGCGGGTTGCTTCCTCGGCCGGGTACCGGTAGCGCGCGGACGCGACGACGCCGGCCACCCGAGGAGGGCGACCGGCGTCGTCGAAGGTGCGGCGTGCGGAGGTGTGCTTACGGGATCGTCCGCCGGAAGGCGAGGAACGAGACGCCCGTGAGCACCGCGGTGACGAGGAGGCCCCAGAGCGCGAGACCGAGCGCGCCGAGGTCCATGATCCCCGCGCCGACGTGCGGCCAGAGGTCGAGCCGCGTCACCAGGAACACCAGGCCCAGCAGCACCAGGGAGAGCGCGATGCCGACGATGATGAGCACCAGCTGTCCCCAGCTCTTGTAGATCGTCGCGCCGGTGAAGCCGAGCACGAAGAAGAAGAGCGCGAGGGTGAAGTAGACGACGAAGGCGCCGCCCGGACCCGCATCCCACAGCCACGGCAGGTAGAACACGTAGCCGTTGACGCCGTAGCCGTTGGTGGCCACCTCGATGCCGCCTCCGATGAGGAACAGCACGCCCATGATCGCGCTGCCGAGTATCGCGGTGAGCAGCGTGCCGAAGAAGAACTCCCTGCGGGTGATGCTCATCGCCTGCGAGAACGGGAAGGTGAGCGTCATCGCCGACATCCCGATGGCGAAGAAGTACCAGAGCGGAGCCTGACCGCCGCCGCCGTACTTCGGGGTGTCGACCGGGATCATCGCGTAGATGAGGACCGAGATCACCACCGCTGCGGCGAGGATGATCAGCGGGTACCAGACGAAGGTGCCCTTGTTGATCAGCTGCAGCCGGATGACGTTGACTGTGCGTCGCATCAGCGGGCCTCCTCTTTCGTCACGGAGTCTCTGGCGGAGTGGGTGTCGGTCTTCTGGGTGAGACGGACGATCAGCTGCTGGAGCGACACCGGTGCGAGATCGAGACCGGATGCCGTCACCTCGGCCCGCTCATCGGCGCTCAGCGTGCCGAGCACGGTAACGGACGACACTCTTCCGAGTGCCTCGCGGTGCAGCACCTCGCGGCCCTGCACCCAGGCGTCGACCTTCGCAGCGTCGCCCACGATGGTCACGGCGCGATCGCGGACGGCATCCGTGTCTTCATGCAGGAGGATCTGGCCGTTGTCGATCACGATGACCTTCTCGATGAGGTTCGAGACCTCGTCGATCAGGTGCGACGACAGGATGATCGTGCGCGGGTGCTCGGCGTAGTCCTCGACCAGGCGGTCGTAGAAGATCTGCCGGGCGACCGCGTCGAGTCCCAGGTAGGGCTCGTCGAAGAAGGTGATCTCGGCGCGCGAGGCGAGTCCGATGATCACGCCGACCGCCGAGAGCTGACCGCGGGAGAGCTTCTTGATCGTCTGCTTCATCGGCAGCTGGAACTCTTCGATGAGTTCGTCGGCGAACGCCTGGTCCCAGTGCGGGAAGAACAGGCTCGCGGCCTTGAAGGCGTGCTTCGGGTAGGCGTCGTCCGGGTATTTCTGGCTCTCCCGGACGAAGCAGATCCGGCTCAGGACGTGCGCGTTCTCGTACGGGTGCTCGCCGAACACCTTGACGGTGCCGGAGGACTCGAAGTTCTGCGCCGTGAGGATCGACATGAGTGTGGTCTTGCCGGCGCCGTTGCGACCGAGGAGGCCGTAGATCGCGCCTCCCTCGATGGCGAGCGACACGTTGTCGAGCGCTCGCTTCTCCTTGTAGCGCTTGCTGAGGTTCTGCACCTCGATGACAGCGGTCATGCGGGGGTCTTCCCTTCTGCGTCGGTGGTGAGTGCGGCGCGCTGTCGGAGCAGTGCCGCGAGGTCTTCGGCGCCGAGCCCCAGGGTGCGGGCCTCGGCGAGGAGTGGATCGATGTAGCGGTCGGCGAACAGCGCGCGGCGCTCGCCGAGAAGGACTTCCCTGGCGCCGCCGGCGACGAACATGCCGATGCCTCGGCGCTTGTAGAGCACTCCCTTGTCGGTGAGCATCGCGACTCCCTTCGCTGCGGTTGCGGGGTTGATCCGGTAGAACGCGGCGAGCTCGTTCGTCGAAGGAGCCTGTGCCTCCTCAGCGAGTGAGCCGTCGACGATCGAGTCCTCGATCTGCTCGGCGATCTGGAGGAAGAGCGGCTTGCCTTCTTCGATCACGAGTCCTCCGGTGGGTTAGTGGGTTACTTACTCGACTAAGTAACCATGGAACCTATCCGGTGTCAACCCCGGGCGTGTGCAGGCGGACGCCCGCGTACAGTGGGCTGGTGCCGGAGTTCCCCTACAGTCGCCTGCGCCGGTGGCCCGACGTCGAGGCGGACAACCTCCAGGCGTATGACGCCACCGATCGGCTGCTCGTCGAGCGGGCGCTCTCCCTCGACATCCCGGGCTCCGAGACCGTCGTGATCGGTGACGAATACGGCGCGATCACGCTGGCTCTGACGGATGCCGGGCGGCACGGCATCCGGGTGCATCAGGACCTCGCGACCGGCCGCCGTGCCCTGGAGCGCAACGCCGAGGAGCTCGGGCTCGCCGGCTTCACCGCGCACGAACTCGACGCCGAGCTGCTCTCCGGCGCTCGGCTCGTGCTGCTGCAGCTGCCGAAGTCGCTGGCGGAGCTCGAGGAGATCGCGGATGCCGTGGCCCGCTGGGCGGCATCCGATGCGGTGCTCGTCGCCGGCGGCCGCGTGAAGCACATGACGCTCGCGCAGAACGAGGTGCTCGGGCGCAGCTTCGGGCACGTGCAGCCCCAGCGTGCCGAGCGGAAGTCGCGGCTGATCGTGGCATCCGACCCGCGTCCGGTGCCCGCCGAGCCGCCGTTCCCGGTGACCGCGCAGCACGACGGACTGACCCTGGTCGCGCACGGCGGGGCGTTCGCCGGCGCCCGCCTCGACATCGGCACCCGCGTGCTGCTCGAAGTGCTCGGCCTCGGCGGTTCACAACTCCTCAAGAACGGGCTGATTCGGGTCGAAAACGGCGCGAACGGGTCGGAGAACGGTGGTTCTTCCGGAGTTGTGAACGGCGACCGCCCGAGCCGCGTGCTCGATCTCGGCTGCGGCACCGGTGCGCTCGCCGTGTCCTATGCACTCGCCCACCCCGAGGCGCAGGTCATCGCGACCGATCGGTCGGCTGCGGCAGTGGCCTCGGCCCGGGCGACGGCGGCCGCGAACGGGGTCGCCGAGCGTGTCACGGTCATGCACGGAGATGCGGCCTCGGAGATCGCGGACGCGAGCGTCGACGTCGTGCTCCTGAACCCGCCTTTCCACCTCGGAACGAGTGTGCACACGGGCGCCGCGACCCGTCTGTTCGAGGCCGCCGCGCGTGTGCTCCGACCCGGCGGAGAACTCTTCACCGTGTACAACTCATCGCTCGGTTATCGGGCCGAACTCGCCCGTCTGATCGGCCACACGGAACAGCTGTCGCGCACCCCGAAGTTCACCGTGACCCGCAGCATCCGCACCCCCGAAGAGCGCCGATCCTGACCCTGAACCGGTCTCGGACCGGAATATTGAACACCCGTGCAATTCCCCGGTCAGCCGCCGAAACTCGTGCCGTTCACCGACCCAGGATTTGCCCCTGATCGGCCATTTCGTTACGTTGGAATGCGGGCCTGACGGTCCGAAGACCAGTCCGCGGTCACGTCCTTCTTTCGATGAGCTGTGCTGCGAAGAGGCGTGGGCGTACGGTCGATGCTCTATCGCGGCGGATCCGAAATCCGCCGTCTGTGCCGCCACAGCGATCATGTCGAACGGCCTCGAGAGCCTCACCCGGGCGTAACCGAAGCAGGCTCAGCCACCCGAAGGCGAGCCGCGGGGGAAACGTGTCCGAAATCGCTCTCGAAGCGCGCAATCTATACAAGGTTTTCGGTAAGAATCCGAGCACCGCCGTCCGCCGCCTGAAGGCCGGAGAGAGTCGCACGGCCGTCGCCGATGCGGGTACCGCGGCGGTCATCGACGCCAGCTTCGCCGTGAACCGCGGTGAGATCTTCGTCATCATGGGCCTGTCCGGATCGGGCAAGTCCACCATCATCCGCATGCTCAACGGCTTGCACGACGTCACGTCGGGCACCGTCACGGTGAACGGCGACCCGATCACCGGCATCCCCGCCTCGAGGCTCCGCGAGATCCGTCGCGACCGCATCTCGATGGTCTTCCAGCACTTCGCTCTGCTGCCGCACCGCACGGTCGCCGCGAACGTCGCCTACCCGCTCGAGCTCAAGGGCACCCCGAAGGCCGAACGCCTGGCCAAGGCCGAGGAGATCCTCTCGCTGGTCGGACTCGAAGGTCAGGGCGAGAAGCTCCCCTCCGAGCTCTCCGGTGGAATGCAGCAGCGCGTCGGCATCGCCCGTGCGCTCGCCGCCGACAGCGACATCCTGCTGATGGACGAGGCGTTCAGCGCGCTTGACCCGCTCATCCGTCGCGAGATGCAGGAGCAGCTGCTCGAGCTGCAGCAGAAGCTCCAGAAGACGATCGTGTTCATCACGCACGACCTCAACGAGGCCATGTTCCTCGGCGACCGGATCGCCGTGATGCGCGACGGCCGCATCGTGCAGATCGGCACGCCCGAGGACATCCTGATGGACCCGGCCAACGACTACGTCGAGCAGTTCGTGCAGGATGTCGACCGCGCCCGCGTGCTCACCGCCGCGAACGTGATGGAGCGCCCGCGCCCCGTCGTGCCGCACACCGCCGGCCCGCGCACCGCGCTCCGCCAGATGCGCGACGCGTACATGTCGGCGACCTATGTGGTCGGCCGTGACCGGCAGCTCGTGGGCGTCGTGACCGACCGCGACGCGGTCAAGCTCGTGCGCAACGGCGCCACCACCCTCGACTCCATCATCAAGCCCGTGCCGCAGAGCGTGCGTGAGGACGAGGTGCTGATGAACCTGTTCGTGCCCGCCGTCGAGTCTCCGCTGCCGCTGGCCGTGACGGATGCCGAGGGGCGTCTGGCCGGTGTGATCCCGCGTGTGACGCTGCTCGCCGCCCTGGGCCCCGGCCCCGGTGCGACTGAGGAGATCACCCTGCCGATGATGCCGATGCCGCAGGCCGAGATCGATGCGGTGCTCGATGACGGGTGGACCGCCGACCCGGCCGATGCCCCGACCACCGAGGAGGTGCGCTGATGGATGGCTTCCGCATCCCCGTAGGGACCTGGATCGAATCCGGCGTCGACTGGATCAAGGACAACCTCGACGGTCTGCTCGACGTGATCTCGTTCGTGATGAGCTTCCTCGTCGACGGACTCACAAGCATCCTGCTCACCCCGAGCTTCGCGGTCATCATCGTGATCGCCGCGCTCATCGCCTGGATCGTGCGCTCGTGGCAGCTCGCCATCGGGACCATCGTCTCGTTCGGGCTGATCGTGGGGATGGACCTCTGGGTTCCCGCGATGCAGACCCTCGCGCTCGTGCTCGTCGCCGCGATCATCGCGGTGCTGATCGCCGTGCCGCTCGGCATCTGGTCGGCGCGCAACTCGACCGTGCGGGCCGTGCTGAAGCCGGTGCTCGACTTCATGCAGACCATGCCGGCGTTCGTGTACCTGATCCCGGCGATCGTGTTCTTCGGCATCGGCGTGGTCCCCGGACTCGTCGCCACCGTGATCTTCGCGCTGCCTCCGGGCGTGCGACTGACCGAGCTCGGCATCCGCGGCGTCGACTCCGAGACCGTCGAGGCCGGACACGCGTTCGGCGCCAAGCCCGGTCAGATCCTGCGCGGCATCCAGCTCCCGCTCGCGATGCCGACCATCATGGCCGGCGTCAACCAGGTCATCATGCTCGCTCTGTCGATGGCGGTCATCGCCGGAATGGCGGGTGCTGACGGCCTCGGGAAGATGGTGGTCGAGGCGATCTCGACGATCAACATCCCCAAGGGTGTCGAGGCCGGTCTCGGCGTCGTGCTGATCGCCGTCTTCCTCGATCGGGTCACCGCCGCACTGGGTGCCCCGGGCGAGAACCGCTCGTCGCTGCTCGGCATGATCGAGCGGCGCCGCAAGCCGCACGGCGGCGGTGGCGGAGCAGCATCCGCCCCCGCAGCCGAGGCACCCGCGACGAAGGCCGCAACGGACCCGGCGCTCGTGCACTGAGTTTTCACCCCTACGGAACAACACCCATACGGAACCGAGAGAGAGAAATCACATGAAGAAGAAGATCCTCGCGATCACCGCCCTCGGCGCCGCAGCGGCGCTCACCCTCGCCGGCTGCAGCAGCGATGGCGCCGGCGGCACGGGCGGCGGCGACAGCAACGCCGACGACAAGGGCACCATCACCCTGGGCTTCCTGCCCTCGTGGACCGACGGCCTGAGCACCGCGTACCTGCTGCAGGACCAGCTCGAGAAGATCGGCTACACGGTCGAGATGAAGACGCTCACCGAGGCGGGCCCGCTGTACACCGGTCTCGCGCAGGGCGACGTCGACATGTACCCGTCGGCCTGGCCCGAGCTCACGCACGCCGAGTACATGGAGAAGTACGGCGACGACATCGAAGACCTGGGCAAGTACTACGAGAACGCCAAGCTCACCCTCGCGGTGCCGGAGTACTCCGAGCTCACCTCGATCGAGGACCTCAAGGGCAAGGCGGCCGACTTCGACGGCAAGATCTACGGGATCGAGCCGGGTGCCGGCCTCACCGCCCAGACCCAGAAGATGATGCCCGAGTACGGACTCGACAGCGAGTACGAGCTCGTCACCTCGTCGACCGCGGCCATGCTCACCGAGCTGAAGACCGCGACCGACAAGGAGGAAGACATCGTCGTCACGCTGTGGCGTCCGTTCTGGGCCAACGACGCCTTCCCCGTGAAGGACCTCGAAGACCCCAAGGGCGCCATGGGCAAGGCCGAGGGCCTGCACTTCCTGGGCACCAAGGGCTTCGCCGAGGAGTTCCCCGAGGCCGCTGAGCTGATCGAGCAGATCAAGCTCGACGACGAGCAGTACGGTGCGCTCGAAGACCTCGTGGTCAACGAGTACGGCGAGGGCAAGGAAGCGGATGCCGTCGACGCATGGCTCGAGGAGTACGGCGACCAGTTCGACTGGGTCGCCACCAGCTGACCTGAGCCACACCGGCTCTGAGGCGCAGCATCCGCTCGGAGTCGGCACGCGATACGAAGGAGATCTCACCCTTCGAAGGCCCTGTTCGCACAGGGGCTCCTTCATCGGGTGAGATCTCCTTCGTTGTGTGCGGGGTTCCGCGCGCAACCCCCCTTTTCCGCGGATGCCGGCGGCGTAGCCTGTGGCCGTGGACGGGTTCGCGGCGGTCGACTTCGGGTTCGCGCGCGAGGTGCTGCAGCGCGGCATCGCGGCGCTGTACCTGGTCGCGTTCCTGTCGAGCCTCAACCAGTTCCGGCCGCTGCTCGGCGAGCAGGGGCTGCTCCCGGCGCCGGCCCTCCTCGAGTGGGTCGGCCAGAAGGCGGAGCGGCGGCGGATGCTGCATCCGACGCTGTTCTCGCGCATCCGCTACTCCGACCGCCGGCTGGTCGCGCTGTGCGTGGCGGGGATCGTGGTCGCGACTCTCCTCGTCATCGGCATCCCACAGTGGGGTCCGCCGTGGGTGCCGATGCTGTGCTTCCTCGCGCTGTGGCTCGGCTACATGTCGATCGTCAGTATCGGGCAGACCTTCTACTCGTTCGGGTGGGAGATGCTGCTGCTGGAGGCCGGGTTCCTCGCGGCGTTACTCGGTTCGAACGACCAGCCGCCGCCCACGGTCGTGATCGTGCTGTTCTGGTGGCTGGTGTTCCGGCTGGAGTTCGGTGCCGGGATGATCAAGATCCGCGGTGGCCGCGAATGGCGCGATCTCACGGCCCTCACGTACCACCACGAGACGCAGCCGATGCCGGGTCCGCTCAGTCGCCAGGCGCATCTGCTGCCGCGCTGGTTCCACCGTGGCGAGGTGGTGGGCAACCACTTCGCGCAGCTCGTGGTGCCGTTCTTCCTGTTCGCGCCACTGCTGTCGCTGTGGATGCCCGGCGCTGTGCCGCAGATCGTCGGCGCGGTCGCGGCATCCATCGTGATCCTGACGCAGGCCTGGCTCGTGCTGACGGGCAACTTCGCGTGGCTGAATTGGGCGACGATGGTCATCGCGGTCTCGGCGATCGGGTTGCCGGGGGTGGGGGCTCCCGAGAGCGTTCCGACGAGCGCATTGCCGTGGATCCTCTCCGGCATCCCCCTGTACTGGGTCGTGATCACCTCGGCCGTCGGGCTGCTCTACGTCGTGGTGAGCGTGCCGGCGATGCGCAACCTGTTCGCGCGGCGGCAACTCATGAACGCGAGCTTCAACCGCTGGCAACTCGCCAACGCCTACGGCGCCTTCGGCACGGTCACGAAGGAACGCATCGAGATCGTCGTCGAGGGGTCAGGCGATGAAGAGGGCGTCGAGTGGCGGGAGTACGAGTTCCGGGGCAAGCCCGGAGACGTGCGACGGATGCCGCGGCAGTTCGCTCCGTACCATCTGCGCCTCGACTGGCTGATGTGGTTCCTGCCGCTCGGGCAGTCGTTCGACGACTGGTTCACGGCGTTCCTGGTGCGTCTGCTCGAAGCGGATGCTCCGACACTCGCTCTGATCCGGGTCGATCCCTTCGACGGTGAACGGCCGCGGTGGGTCCGCGCCGTGTCCTATCGCTACCGCTTCGCGACCCGCGCCGAGAAGCGCGCCGACGGTGTGGTCTGGGTGCGGAGCCGCCGCCGCGTGGTGCTCGGTCCCTTCGGGCTGCGGTGAGGCGGTGCCACCCCTACCCGCTTCGTGCAGCATCCGTCCCGCCCCACCCAACATGAAGGAGATCTCGCGTTCTGAAGGAGCCATCCAGCGCAGGGCTCCTTCAAAGCGGGAGTTCTCCTTCAGAACACGCGGTCGCGTGTCAGGAGTCGCTCGCGCGGAGGTGGTGGATGCCAGTCTCAGCTCTCGGCGGTCACGAGAGGGTCGGGGGCCTGGCGGGAAACCGCCCCTTCGACCTCGAACCCGTTGCGGACCCAGTACTCGAACCCGCCGAGCAACTCGCGCACATCGAGGCCGGCGGCGAGCAGCACGCGCGCGGTCGCCGTGGCCCCGTTGCATCCGGGGCCCCAGCCGTAGACGACGAGCGTGCGATCGCGGGGAAGCGACTCGATCCCCGACGCGATCTCCGACTGGGGCAGATGCACCGCGCCGGCGATGTGGCCGTGCTGCCAGGACTCCAGCCGTCGCGTGTCGACCAGCAGCACCTCACCGGCGGCCACGGCATCGTGCGCGGCGACCGCGTCGATCTCATACGCCAGGCGTGCGTCGACGTACGCGAGCCGCGCGTCGAGATCGGTCATGCGCGAGGGGCAGAGCCGAGCAGGGCGGCGAGCTGCGGCAGCTGCGCAGGGTCTTCGAGCGCCGAGCCGACGGCGACGACGTGGGCGCCCGCGTCGAGGTACTCGCCCGCGTTGGCCGCGTTCATGCCGCCCGTCGTCACGAAGCGCGCCTGCGGGAACGGGCCGTTCATCGCCGTGAGCCACTGCGGACCGAGGACCGAAGCGGGGAACGCCTTGAGCCAGGTGAGTCCTGCGGCGAGGGCGGACTGCACCTCGCTCGCCGTGGCGACGCCGGGAAGGCTGATCAGCCCTGCCTCGTGGGAAGCACGCACGACGTCGAGGTCGAGACCCGGGCTGACCGTGAACGCAGCGCCGGCAGAGACCGCCTGGGCGACATGCTCGGCCGACACCACGGTGCCGGCGCCGACGACCTTGCCGCGCTCGCGTCCGGCGGCGGCGACCACGCGCAGCGCCTCGACGTCATCAGCGGTCTGGATGGGGAGTTCGACGACATCGATCCCGAGGTCCCACGCGGTGGTCGACACGGCGAGGCTCCGCTCCGCTCCCATGCCGCGGAGGATCGCCATCAGGCGCGTGCCGCCGAAGAGCTCGTCGAATCCGGAGTTGTCCATCGTCATCCCTGTTCCCGTCATCCCTGTGTGGGTCATCGTGTTCTGGCCTCGTCGAGGTAGGAGTACGCGGTCACGCGCGAGATGCCGAGCCGCTTCGCGATCGCCTCCACGGACTTGCGCATCTGCGTGGCGCCGCGCTGGTCCAGCCGCTCCAGCACGGTGATCTTGTCGTCGCGGGTCATGCTCTCGAGCGGTCGGCCGATCTCGCGGATGGCCTCGGTGATCATCGAGTCCATCACCGACACGAGGTCGGCGCCGAAGTACTCTTTCGGGGCGTCCGCGGGCTCCGATGAGGGCAGCAGTGCGTCGAGCGTCTGGCGGGCGAGCAGCAGCGGGCTGAGGTCGACGTTCACGCACAGCGACGCGATGATGTCACCCGCGCGATTGTGGAAGTAGACCGAGGAGCAGCGGAGTTCCCGCCCGTCACTCGTGTAACCGGTGTAGCCGAAGGCGTCGTGGTTCCCGCGCCGGTCCTTCAGCACGTCCAGGCCGAGCGAGGTCGACGGGCCGCCGACGGCGCGTCCGGTCACGTGCCCGTTCTCGATGGCCATGATCGTATGACCGAGGTCGACGTCGGTGCCGTCGAGGTTGTGGAGCACGACCTCGACGGTCGGTCCGGCCGCGGTGGCGAGGGCGCGCAGGACCGGCCGATAGAGGCGGAGGACCTCCTCGGCGCTCTCGTAGGTCTCCCGTGCGAGGTCGTCGGCGAGGGCCGCGACCGCGTTCTCTGCTGTCGTCGATGTCGGCATTCTGTGACTCCAATCCGGAGCAAGGATACAGGCGTACAAAAAATACGAGAGATAGACAGATTGTCTATTTCGCTGCTAGTTTATCCACGCCCCAGACGATCCGTCGAGGCCGACCGCAACGGATGCGGTCGCGCATCAACCGAGCAAGGAGCCCCGGATGGCCACTGCCGCCTCATCTGGACTGACCCCGAAGCAGCGCAAGACGATCGCCGGTGGGGCGATCGGAACGCTCATCGAGTACTACGACTACTACCTGTACGGCCTCGCCGCTGCTGTCGTGTTCCCCGCGGTGTTCTTCTCCTCGAGCGATCCGCTGATCGCCGAGCTCAACTCGTTCGCGACGTTCGCCGTCGGATTCTTCCTCCGCCCGGTCGGAGGCATCATCTGGGGGATCGTCGGTGACCGCAAGGGCCGCAAGGTGGTGCTGATGAGCACCGTCATCGGCATGGGACTCGCGACGACCGGCATCGGCCTCATCCCCTCCGACCAGGTGATCGGGATCGCCGCCCCGCTGCTGCTCGTGCTGTGCCGACTCTTCCAGGGCTTCTTCGTCGGCGGCGAGATGGGTGGCGCGGCCACGATGGTCGTCGAAGCGGCACCGACCGGCAAGCGCGGGCTCTACGGTGCGTTCCTCATCAGCGGTGCGGGCATCGCGAACGTGGTGTCGGGCGGTCTGATGGCCGGTCTCGGCCTCGCTCCCGAATCCTGGTTCCTGCAGTGGGGATGGCGCATCCCGTTCGTCTTCTCGATCGTGCTCGCGATCGCCGCCGTGCTGCTTCGTCGTCAGCTCGAAGAATCCGAGGCCTTCACCGAGACGCAGACGCTGCTCCTGGCCACGACGGGCAAGAAGCCCAACCCGCTCGTCGAGGCGTTCCGGCACCCGAAGAACGCGATCATGGGCATCCTGATCGGCCTGCCGCAATCGATCGCCGGCTATGTGGTGCTCACTTACGGTCTGGCGTACATGCTGGCCGACCGGGACATCCCGGTGTGGATCGGCTTCGCCGGCACCATGCTCGTGGGTCTGCTGCAGATCGTCGTCGCGCCGCTGTGGGGAGCGATCTCCGACCGCATCGGTCGGCGCACCGTCTACATCATCGGCTGCCTCGGCTTCGCGGCCATGGTCTACCCGGCGTTCATGCTGTTCGACACGGGGAACATGTGGCTGATCTGGCTCGGCCAGATCCTCGGATTCGTGGTGTTCGGTGTGGCCATGCAGGCCACCCTCTCGACGATGCTGGTCGAGATGTTCGACCCGGAGGCGCGCACCACCGGCGTCAACATCGGGTACCAGTTCTCCAACACCCTCGGCGGCGGTCTCGCTCCGCTCATCTGCACCGCGCTGGTCGCGGCCGCCGGAGGCGCCTTCTGGCCGGTCGTCGTCTACGCGGGTGTCATCTCGGTGGTCGGTGTCATCGCCACGCTGGTCGCGTCGATCCAGCCGGATGTCGAAGGCGCGGGTCGACTGCACGAAGTGCGATCGACCGCTTCGATCAAGACGGGAGCCTCGCGATGACGCAGATGGATGCCGAGCTCCTCACGGCGCGTGACAAGGGCCTGCCCGTGCGCGCCGCGGGTCTGACCGCGGAGCAATTCCTCGCCACGGAACCACGGCTCGACGAGTTCTGGACACCGCTGATCGTGCTCGACGACGCCGCGATGACGGCGAACGTCGCCACCATGGCGCAGTGGTGTGCGGAGCGGGGGCTCGCCCTCATGCCCCACGGCAAGACCACTATGGCGCCCGCGCTGTGGAAGCGGCAGACGGATGCCGGTGCGCTCGGCATCACGTTCGCGACCATGGGGCAGGTGCGCACCGCCCGCGATCTGGGCGTCGACTCGGTGATGCTCGCGAACGCCGCCGTCGATCGGCCCGCGCTGGCGTGGTTGGCGCAGGAGCTGGCGGATCCGGACTTCCGGTTCGTGAGCTGGGCCGACTCGATCGCGACGGTCGAGGCGATGGAGGCGGCTCTGCTCTCCACCGGCACACCGCGTCCGGTCGACGTCTGCGTCGAGCTCGGCGGCGCGGGTGGTCGCACCGGTGCGCGGTCGATCGACGAAGCGGTGCGCGTGGCTGAGCGCATCGCTGCATCCTCCGTGCTGCGCCTCGCCGGGGTGGGCGGATACGAGGGAAGTCTCGCGCACGATCGCTCCGCCGCGGCGCTCGTGGCCGTCCGCGCGTACCTGGAGTCGCAGCTCGAGCTGCACGCCGCGATCGCACCGCTCTACGACGACGGCGAGCTCTACGTGACTGCCGGTGGCAGCGCGTACTTCGACGTCGTCGCCGATGTCTGGGGCGCGGCCGCGCGAGATGACCGCACGCACTTCACCCTCCGCTCGGGCGCCTACATCGTGCACGACGACGGGTTCTATCGCAGCATCTCGCCGTTCGATGAGGGGGCCGCGCAGCCCGACGGCTCCCCGCGGTTCGTGAATGCGATGCACGGACTCGCGCGGGTCGTGTCGGCGCCGGAGCCCGGTCTGGCTCTCGTCGACGCCGGCAAGCGGGATCTGCCCTACGACGAGGGGCTGCCGATCCCCCGCTCCTCGTCCGCCGGTGTCGCCGGCCCCTGGCAGCCGCTGCACGGCGAGGTCTCGGCGATGAACGATCAGCACTCGTACGTGCGGTCGGAGCAGGCGCTCGCGATCGGCTCGGTCGTGCGTCTCGGGCTGTCGCACCCCTGCACCGCCTTCGACAAGTGGCGTGTGCTGCCGGTCGTCGAATCCGCCGATTCCGACGTGGTCACAGGCCTCGTCCGCACCTACTTCTGAGGAGAGCAGCGATGAACCGGGTAGTGCTCCGCGGCGGCTCCGTCGTCGACGCGACGGGACTCGTGCGCGCCGACGTCGCGATCGAGGAGGGGCTCGTCGCAGAAGTCGGCGACATCGAGGCCCGTCCCGGTGACGAGGTCGTCGACGCCTCCGACCGCCTGGTGCTTCCCGGTTTCATCGACGCGCACTCCCACGCCGACGGCCTGCTGAGTGACCCCGAGGTGACGCTGTCACTACTGCGCCAGGGCATCACCACCGTGATCGCCGGACAGGACGGTGTGTCGTACGCGCCGGGCAGTGGCGAGTACGCCACCGAGTACTTCGCCGCGATCAACGGGACGCACCCGACCTACCGGGGCGGGGGTGTGGACGCGTACCTGGCCTCCGTGGATGGAACGTCGCCGGTGAACGCCGGCTATCTCGTGCCGGCGGGCACTGTGCGCTTCGAGGTGTGCGGTCGCAGGGGTGGCTCAGCATCCGACGAGGAGCGCCGGCGCATGCAGGAGCTGGTCGCGCAGGGGATGGCCGACGGTGCCCTCGGCCTGTCGACCGGGCTGGACTACGCGCCCGGCATCTTCCAGGACGCCGCCGAGATCGCCGCCCTCTGCGAGCCGGTCGCGCGGGCCGGAGGCGTGTACGTGACGCACATGCGCGGAGGGTACGAGTCGAACACCGCCGCCGGCACGGGGGAGATCGCCGAGATCGCCCGTCTGGCCGCCGAGCAGGCGGGATCGCCGCTGCCCGTGCACATCTCGCACTTCCACGCCGACGCCGACATCGTGCTCGATCAGCTCGCCGCGCTGGATGCCGCCGGGGTGGATGCGACCTTCGACGCGTACCCCTATACCCGCGGGTGCACGCTGCTGGGCATGCCGCTGCTCCCGCCCGAGGTATCGGCGCTGCCCGTGGCGGAGGCGGTCGCCGTGATCTCGGACCCGTCGCGCCGCGCCGAGCTTCGCGAGCTCTGCACGCTGCGGGCTGTGCGCAGCGCCAGCCTCGGCCCGGAGTGGGCCGACATGATCACCCTCGCCCATCTCGCCGCGCCCGATCTGGCCTGGGCGCACGGGCTCACTCTTCGCGAGGCATCCGGGCGCGCGGGTGTCGCCCCGATCGACTTCGCCCTCGACGCGCTGGCTGCGTCCCGGCTGGAGTGCAGTGCTGTCATGGCGGTTCGCAGCCCTCGCTCGGGCACGGAGCTCGCCCGCATCTTCAGTCACCCCGCGCACATGGGCGGCTCCGACGGCATCTTCATCGGCGCCCACCCCCATCCGCGTGCCGCCGGCTCGTTCTCCCTCTTTCTCCGCGAATACGTGCGCGAGCGGGCGACCTGGACCTGGTCGGATGCGGTGCACCACCTGTCGACGCTGCCGGCCCGGCGTTTCGGCCTCGGACGCCGCGGCGCCGTCGAGGCGGGCGCGGTGGCCGACCTCGTGCTCGTGGACGCGGCGACGGTCGCCGACACCGCCACCTACGAGAGCCCACGCGGGCGCGGAGTGGGCATCGACGACGTGTTCGTCGCCGGCATCCGCGTTCTCGCCGACGGTGACCTGACCGGCGCCCTGCCGGGTCGGGGCCTCCGCCGCTCACCACAGACCTGAATCGTCAACGAAAGGAAAGAAAGATGCCGAAGACCGGATTCTACGCAGACGGGGCGCCCACGCCCGCCGGACCCTACAGCCACGGGGTGGTCGCGAACGGATTCCTGTACACCGCGGGTTTCGGCCCGCAGGACGCGGCGAACGACCACGCCGTTCCCGAGAGCGTCGGCGAACAGACCCGCCAGGTGCTCCGGAACATCCAGAAGGTGCTCGCCGTGCACGGGCTGACCACGGACGACGTCGTGAAGTCGACCGTGCACCTGCAGGACCTCGCCGACTTCGCCGAGTTCAACGAGGCGTACGAGGAGTTCTTCACCGCGCCGTACCCCGTGCGCACGACCGTGGGCTCGCAGCTCGCGAACATCCTCGTCGAGATCGACGTCGTCGCGGCGCTGCCTCAGGCCTGACGCCCGCGTCGTCGTCGCGGGGTGCGACCCGCGTCGCCCCACGTGACGTGAAGGAGATCTCACGCTTCACAGGAGCCTTTCCGCACACAGCTCCTTCAGAGCGTGAGATCTCCTTCACAACCCCCGACGCGCCACCCGCGAAAGCCAGGCCGGGGCGCCGTTTGACAACCAGATCCATAGCTCCTATAAGGGCTACATGTCCGATCCGCGAGCGTTTGTCCGACACATGATGACTGACTTCTCATGACCGAGACGAGCCAGTGGGGGCCGATCCAGCGCATGCCGCGGCGACGTTACGTCGCCGCGGGGCTCTGGGCGTTGGCTCAGATCACAGTTGCCTGCGGTGGCATCCTTCTCGTCTATCTCACTGCGATGCGAATGGATGGATGTGCATCTTCCTGCAGGGACGATGTCGCCAACATGGCGATCGACGGTCTGAGAGTGGCGCTCATCGTCATCCTCGTCGTACACCTCGCCCTGCTCGTCATCGCACTCGTCAAGAGGAGATCGCCGCACGTGATCGGTGGTGTGGCGATCGGTCTGAGCCTCGTGGCCATCACCGTCGCCTATGTGCTCATCGTTGCCGCGTACCCGGTTCCCGCGTGACGTGAAGGAGATCTCGCGCTTCGAAGGAGCCCTTCCGCACACAGCTCCTTCAGATCGTGAGATCTCCTTCACAACGCGCGGCTCGCGACCGCGAAACCCCCGCCGAGCGCGGCGAAACGCCCCGGCCGGGTCGAGTGACCCGGTCGGAGCGTCCCGTCTCGCTGGGCGAAGATCAGCTGACCTTCTTCCGGTAGGCGATGATCGCGAACACGTAGGCGACCACGAGGATGCCGACGCACCAGGCGAGGGCGACCCAGATGTCGTCGCCGACGGGCTGTTCGGCGAACAGCGCCTGGATGGTGTTGACGATCGAGGTGACGGGCTGATTCTCAGCGAACCACTGCACCGGTCCCGGCATCGTCTCGGTCGGCACGAAAGCCGAGCTGATGAACGGCAGGAAGATCAGCGGGTACGAGAACGCGGTCGCCCCGTCGATCGTCTTCGCGCTGAGCCCCGCGATGATCGCGAGCCACGTGAGGGCCAGTGTGAACAGCAGCAGGATGCCGATGACTCCGAGCCAGGCGAGCGGGCTCGCCCCGGTGCGGAAGCCCATCAGGAATCCGACGCCGAAGATGATCGCCAGGGTGATGGCATTCGCCGTCAGTGACGTGAGCACATGGGCCCACAGCACGCTCGATCGGGCGATCGGCATCGAGTGGAACCGCTCGAAGATTCCGCTCTGCAGGTCGTTGAAGAGTCGGAACGCCGTGTACGCGATGCCGGATGCGACCGCGATCAGCAGGATGCCGGGGAGCAGGTAGTTCACGTAGTTCTCGGCACCGGTGCTCTGCTGCAGAGCGCCGCCGAAGACGTACACGAACAGGAGCATCAGTGCGATCGGGGTGACCGCCGTGGTGATGATCGTGTCGGGGCTGCGGAAGATGTGCCGCATGGAGCGGCCGGTGAGTGTCGCCGTATCGGCGGCGAAGTGCGTGCTCATGCTGCGTTCTCCTTTCCGGGGGCCTGGGGGCCGATGAGGGTGAGGAAGATCTCCTCGAGGGTGGGCTGCTTCTCGACGTACTCGACCTTGGCGGCCGGCAGCAGGCGCTTGAGGCCGGCGAGAGTGTCGTTGGCGATGATGCGGCCCTCGTGCAGGATCGCGATGCGGTCGGCCAACTGCTCCGCCTCGTCGAGGTACTGCGTGGTGAGCAGCACCGTGGTGCCGGTGTTCGCGAGTTCCTTGACCACGTCCCACACCTCGATGCGGGCTTCGGGGTCGAGGCCGGTGGTCGGCTCGTCGAGGTAGATGACCTCGGGGTGGCCGACCAGGCTCATCGCGATGTCGAGCCGGCGACGCATGCCGCCGGAGTAGGTGCCGGCCTTGCGGGCTCCGGCATCCGTCAGGCGGAACTTCGCCAGCAGGTCGTCGGCGATGTTCCCGGCGTCGGGCAGGTGCCGCAGCTTCGCGACCAGCACCAGGTTCTCGCGTCCGGTGAGGATCTCGTCGACCGCGGCGAACTGCCCGGTGAGGCTGATCACTTCGCGGACGCCGACCGGGTTCGCGGCGACATCGATGCCCTGCACGGTCGCCGTGCCGGCATCCGCCTTCAGCAGGGTGGAGAGGATGCGCACCACCGTGGTCTTGCCGGCGCCGTTCGAGCCGAGGAGGGCGAAGATGCTGCCCTTCTCGACCTCGAAGTCGACGCCGCGCAGCACGTGCAGATCTTTGTAGGACTTCTCGATGCCGCGCACCGAGATGGCTGCATTCGTCATGACTCCTCCTTCTTCTTCGCGTCGTCGAACGCCTTGATGAGGCGGGCGCGCTCCTTGTCGATCCACTGCCGTCCGCCGTACGCGGCGGCGTAGTTCTCGGCGAACTCGACCGGGTCGTCGCCGACGATGGCGCTGACGGGGGTGCCGTCGAGTGCGGCGCGCTCCCACAGGTCGGCGATGTCGAGGAACATCTTCACGATGGTGTCGCCGTCGGTGACTCCGCCGTAGTACATGTTGTAACGCTGCTGCGCCTTCGCGACCTCGCGGTACGGTTCGGGGAGGGCGTTGATGCGGGCCTGCGCCTGCTTGTAGAGCTTCTTCTCTTCGAGGGATCCGGTGATCGCTTCGATCCACTTGGCAGCCATGGTCAGTTCTCCTTGTTGTCGGTGTTGCGCTTTTCCAGCTGTTCGATGTGCGTCTTGAGGAAGCTCCAGGTGGTCCAGAACTCCTCGAGCTCCTGCCGGCCCTGGGCGTTCAGGGTGTACACCTTGCGGGGCGGACCCTTCTCGCTCGGGACCTTCTCGACGTCGACGAGGTTCTTCTGCTCGATGCGCACGAGGAGTGCGTAGATCGTGCCCTCGGCGATGTCGGTGAATCCGTGGTCGCGGATGCGTGTGGTGATCTCGTACCCGTATGCCGGCTGCTCGGCGAGGAGAGCCAGAACGATGCCCTCCAGAGTGCCCTTGAGCATCTCGGTCATCTGCTTGCCCATCAGGTCCTCCTTTCGTTTCGGTTGGTACTCAGTGTTGCTGGGTACCGGTACAAAGTAACACTGAGTACCGGTACTTAGCAACACCGAATACCGAACTTTTTCGGAAGAGAATCCCGAGGGGTTTCCGGGCGCGCGGGAACGACCGCCGACGGACCGGCGGCGAAGAGCGCCTGCTGCTACGGGAACATGCGGCGGAGCAGTGACAGATCCTCGTCGCTCAGCGCCTGCGTGATCACGGCCGCCGTCTCCGGGGGCATGTCCTTCTCCAGGCGCTGCCACAGGAACCGCGCGGCACCCAGGTCTGCGGTGGCGACGGCGGTCGAGAACGCCGCCACACCGTCGTAGTACGGGATGGTCGACGACCCGGGTTCGGCGTTGTACGGCGAGTAGATGTCGACGAACGGAAGCGTCGGATCCGGGCGCAGGTAGAGGACGTCCCCGGGTGCGATCGGCTCAAAGCCGCGCACATGGTTGAAGCTGCCGACGGTGACGTAGTCGACGCAGAAGCGCTCGCCGATCGCGATGAGGCTGTCGCCGGCCTCTACCTCGTACGAGAAGATCTCTCCGTCGGCATCGAGGGTGACCGGGCCGCTCGCCAGTTCCGACTCACCCATGTCGACGAGTTCGCCCAGGAGCTTGGCATGCATCGTTTCGCCGTCGGTGCTCCCGATGTTGATGAACGCGTTGGTGGTGCAGTCGCCGGGACCACCGGCGGGAACGCTGATGCCGTCGCCGAGAGAGACGAGGTTCTCCCGGGCCGGATCCTCGGCGATCACGGCGCGACTCGTGGGGGCCGTGGAGGGCTCGGCGGCGGCGAAGCGCTCCGACGCCCAGGAGGCGACACCGAACACTGCGGGGGCGGCGCTGACCACGGCAGGGGCCGCGGCGGCGACCAGGCCGGCGACGGCCACGACGACGACGGCGGTGGTGATCTTGGTGGAGCGTTTCATCCCCGTCAGCATGGCATCGAAGCGCGCCTGAGCGCCAGAGCGGATGCCGTCAGGTGCGGAGGTACGCGAGCACGGCTAGCACGCGCCGGTGTCCGCTGTCGCTGGACGCGAGCCCGAGCTTGCCGAAGATGTTGCCGATGTGCTTGCTCACCGCGGTCTCGGTCACGAAGAGTCGCCCGGCGATGGTGCCGTTGTCGAGCCCCTCGGCCATGAGCCCGAGTACCTCGCGCTCGCGTGGGGTGAGCGTCTGCACCGGATCGTCGGCGCGACGGCGGCTCATCAGCTGCGAGATCACCTCGGGGTCCATCACCGTGCCCCCGGCAGCCACGCGGTTCAGAGCGTCGATGAACGAGGCGACCTTGCCCACGCGCTCCTTGAGCAGGTAGCCGAGGCCGTCGGCTCCGGCCGCGAGGAGTTCACCGGCGTAGCGGTCCTCGACGTAGGCCGACAGCACCAGCACGGGGAAGCCGGGTCGGCGCGCACGAGCCTCGGCGGCGGCCTTCAACCCCTCGCTCGTGAAGGTGGGCGGCATCCGCACGTCGACCACCGCGGCATCCGCCTCGTCGAGTCGCTCCAGGAACCCTTCGGCGTTGTCGACCGCGGCCACCACGTGGAAGCCCTCGCTGCGCAGTAGCAGTGCCAGGCCCTCGCGAAGGAGGGTGTCGTCTTCGGCGATCACGATCCGCATGGCAGCTCCGCTCTCAGGATGGTGGGACCGCCGACGGGGCTCGACAGCTCCAGCGTGCCCTCGAAAGCCTCGATGCGACGACGGATGCCGGCGATGCCGCCGCCCGGACGCTCCACGGCTCCGCCCCCACCGTCGTCCTCGACCGTGATGAGCAACGCCTCGTCTTCGCGGGCGACCTCGACGGATGCCCGCGTCGCCGCGCTGTACTTGCTGACGTTGGTGAGCGCCTCGGCCACGACGAAGTAGCTGGCCGACTCGACGGCCGCCGGCACACGTCCGACGTCGGACGCCTCGATCGTGCAGGGCACGACGCTGCGCCCGGCGAGTGACGCGAGGGCGCCTTCCAATCCGAGCTCGTCGAGGATCGGCGGGTAGATGTCGTGCACCGTACGGCGGAGTCCGGCGAGCGCATCGGTCGCGGCATCCTGCGCTCGCCGCAGCGGTTCGAGCACGTCGCCCCCGGTCTCCTGCGCCCGCTCGGCGATCCCGAGCATCATCACGACGTTCACCAGGCGGTTCTGGGCCCCGTCGTGCAGGTCGCGCTCGATGCGGCGCAGCTCGGCGGCATGCGCGTCGAGGGCGGCGGCCCGGCTGAGCGTGAGGGCGTTGACCCGGGCGGCGAGGCGCGACTTCTCGGGAGTCGCGAGCAGCTTCGCGGAGACGAACGACACCAGCCGCGCGACGGCCGGGATCAGGAAGACCGCGAGGAGTGCATACGCCAGAGCGACGAGCGGCATCGTCGCCGCGAGCTCCCACGACGTGACCGGATACACGGAGCTGACGGGGTCGTCGGCGGGCGCGAACTGCCAGTAGTAGGTGATGGCGAGCGAGTTGACCGCCGCGACCGGGAGCGAGATCGTCAGCAGCGAGAGGAACAGCACGGGGATCCCCTGCACCGCCAGCCACAGCAGGTCGCGGCCGGTGGCGCGCGAGAACGCGAAGCGCAGACGATCGTCGATCGTCGAGGCGGGCGGCAGCACGTGGCCGATCGGTGGCAGCTCCTCGCCCCGGTAGGCGCCGACGCGGCGGCGGTTCACATCCGTCCACCCGTGCAGTCCCCGGACCGCCTCGGGCATCAGGAGCACGCCGCCGGTGATGATCATGAGGGGGAGCAGCGCGAGTCCGATGCTGAGGAACACCACGGAGGCGATCGAGACGCCGGCCTCGACGGCCAGGTATCCCCAGGCGCGCAGCCAGCGTCGCATCCGTCCGTCCTTCACTCTCACAGTCTGCCGGAGCGGCCTGCCGCGCACGGTATAGCCAGCACCACCATCGATGCGGCAGCGGGCGGGATGGGATGCCGGATCGGCCGTCCCTAGCGTCGAATCATGACCTCCACACCACTCGCCCCCGCCGTCGATGCGGGCCCCGCCGAAGCGCTGCGCCTGCAGTCCGTCGTGAAGACCTACGGTTCCGGCGCCAGCCGCGTCACCGCCCTCCGCGGCGTGAACCTCGCCATCGCGAAGGGCACCTTCACCGCGATCATGGGCCCCTCCGGCTCGGGCAAGAGCACGCTGCTGCACAGTGCCGCGGGACTCGACCGGCCCAGCAGCGGCACCGTCCACCTCGGGGGAACCGAGATCTCGAGCCTGAAGGCGCGTCAGCTCACCGCCTTCCGGCGCGACCACGTGGGCTTCGTGTTCCAGGCGTACAACCTGCTGCCGGCCCTGAACGTCGAAGACAACATCACCCTCCCGCTGCGGCTCGGCGGTCGGAGTCTCGAGGCGCGGTGGCTCGATTTCCTGCTCGACGCGGTGGGACTCGCGGAGTTCCGTCACCGCCGCCCCTCCGAGCTCTCCGGTGGCCAGCAGCAGCGGGTGGCGATCGCGCGCGCCCTCATCACCCGACCGCACGTGGTGTTCGGCGACGAGCCCACGGGCGCGCTCGACTCCCGGTCGGGCAAGCAGGTGCTCGACCTGCTCGCGCACACGGCGCGGGAACTGAACCAGACCGTCGTGGTGGTGACGCATGACCCCGTGGTGGCATCGCACGCCGATCGCGTGATCTTCCTCGCTGACGGCGCCTTCGCGGGCTACCTCGACGGCGCCGACCCTGCGCAGATCAACGACCGCATGAGCGCATTGGGGGAATGGTGATGTCGGCTCCGCTGGGTTTGGGCCGGCTCGTCCGGGCGGATCTTCGCCACCACCGCCGGAGCTTCGTCGGAGTCGCGGTCGCCGTGTTCGTCGCGAGCGCGCTGGTGACGGGTCTCGGCGTGCTCGTCGAATCCGGCATGCGCGGCGGGCTCGCCCCCGAACGCTATGCCGCCGTCGACGTCGTCGTGGGGGCGCCGCAGCAGGTGGATGTGCCGGAGGACCTCCCCGTTCCGTTGCGGGAGCGCGCGTCGCTGCCCGCCGACGCGGCGCGTGACATCGCCGCGCTGCCGGGGGTCGACCGCGTCGTGGCCGACGTGACCGTTCCGCTCGTGCTGCAGGGAGTGGGTACGGATGTGGATGCTGGTGCCGCCGCCGCCGCCGCAGCCGCCGTCGTCGAGGCGCACCCGTGGGAGGCCACGGCGCTGACCGGTTTCGAGCTGCGCGAGGGGCGGGAGCCTGCGGCGGCCGATGAGGTCGTCGTCACCGCCGGCAGCGGCCGGGCCGTGGGTGACACGGTCGTCCTGGCCCACGGCGGCGTCCCCTCGGAGTACCGCGTCGTCGGGGAGGTCGCAGCTCCGGCGGCACCCGAGCGGAGCGCGCACGTGTTCCTCACGGAGCAGCGCATCGGCCAACTCGACCCGCACGACGGTGCCGCGCAGGCGCTGGGTGTGTTCGTCGCCGGGAACGACCCCGAGCAGACGGCCATCGCGATCCGCGAGGCCTTTCCCGGCCTCGTCGCCCGCACGGGAGACGCCCGCGGGGACGTCGAGTTCCTCGACTCGGGGGCGGCGCGTTCGATGCTCGTCGCCATCGGCAGCGCCTTCGTCGGCACGTGCATCCTCGTGGCGATGTTCATCGTGGCGGGCACGCTGTCGCTGTCGGTGCAGTCGCGCCGCCGTGACTACGCGCTGCTGCGCGCGGTGGGCGCGAGCCCGTCGCATGTGCATTCGCTCGTGGCCCGCGAGGTGCTGTGGGTATCGGCCGTCGCCGCGCTGTTGGGCATCGCGCCCGGATACCTGCTGTCGACCGTGCTGCAGTCGGCGTTCGTCACGGGAGGCGTCATCCCCGGCGACTTCGCCCTCGCCTTCAGCCCGCTTCCCGCGGTCGGCGCGGTGCTGCTCGTGCTCGCGTCCGCCTGGGGTGCCGCGCGCATCGCGGCCTCGAGGGTTGCGAAGCTCGACCCGGTCGAGGCGCTGCGCGAGTCGGCGACCGGTGCACCGGCGATCGGTCTGCCGCGCATCATCATCGGCATCGTGCTGGCTGCCGCCGGCATCTCGGTGTCGACGGTGCCGCTCGTCCTGCGCGGACAGATCGCTGCGGGTGCCGCGGCCGGCGCGGCGATGCTCCTCATCATCGCGCTTGCCGTGCTCGGGCCGTGGCTCGTGTCGCTGAGCGTGCGTCTGATCGGCAGCGTGCTGCGGCGGCTGTCGTCCGCGGGCTTCCTGGCTTCGGCGAATGCGACGGCGAACAGTCGGCGTCTGGCCTCGGCCATCCTCCCGATCGCGCTCGGCATCGGCCTGGGACTCGTGCAGATCGGAGCTCCGTCGATCATCGCCGCCGAGGCCGCGACGCAGGCCACCGCCGGAGTCATCGCCGACCTGCGGGTGACGGCGCCGAACGGGCTCTCCCCGGAGGCCGTGGAGGCGATCCGCGAGACCCCGGGTGTGACCGAGGCCTCGGGCGTCGCGCTCAGCGCCGCAGTGGTCGACTCCTACGATTTCGAAGGGAAGCTCCAACGCGAGGAGCACGTGCTCCAGGGCATCGATCCGCAGCGAACGGCGCAGAGTCTCGACCTGCGCGTGCGCGAGGGGTCGCTCACCGACCTCGACGGCGCCACGACGGTGGCCGTGAGCACGGATGCGGCGCAGAGCCTCGGGCTCGACATCGGCAGCACGGTCACCGGCCACCTCGGCGACGGTTCGCCGTGGGAGGCCAAGGTCGTCGCGGTGTACGAGCGCGGTCTCGGATTCGGCGACCTCACCATGGCCGCGGATGACGTGAGGGCGCACACCACGGCCGGTCTCGATGCGTTCGCGCTCGCGACGGTCGATGCGGGGGCGGCCGACGAGGTGCGCGCCGCCCTGACCGAGCGCGGTTTCGTCGTGAGCGACGGCTCCGGCCAGGAGGCGGCGGGTGCGGGTGCGCAGTCGCAGCAGGGCTGGGTGAACCTCATCGCGCTGCTCGTGATCCTCGGCTACATCGCGATCGCCGTGATCAACACGCTCGTGATGGCGACCGGGGAGCGCTCGCGGGAGTTCGCCCTGATGCAGCTGATCGGCTCGTCCCGCCGGCAGGTGCGCTCGATGATGCGGATCGAAGCCGTGCTGGTGGCCGTGATCGGCATGGTGTTCGGCGTCGTGGTCGCGATCCCTCCGCTCATCGGAGTGAGCATGGGCATCTCGGGTCAGCCGATTCCCGCGCTGCCCGCGCTCGGGTCACTGACCATCATCGGTGCGATGGGAGCTCTCGCGCTCGTGGCGCTGTGGGCGGGAACCACCGCCGCCATGCGCACCCGTCCGATCGACGAGATCGGGTCGCGGCAGTAGCGCGGCGCGAGAGGACGCAGACGGCGGGGAGTATGCCATTCGGCACGCTCCCCGCCGCCGTCGCGATCAGAGGATGAACAGGGCGCCCTGCCACCCCTGCCCGACGCGGTTCCCCGGGGTGAACATGTTCCCCGTGAAGACGCCGGTGTTGACGAACTCCAGCAGCGTGCCCGCGGAGTCGGTCGTCAGCAGATCCGCCTGCGAGTCGCCGTTCAGATCAGTTACAACCGGCAGTCGAGACGCGCTCCAGTCGGACCCGACCTGCACGCGGGGTGCGAACGTCGGGATTCCTCCCGAGCATCCGGTGTTCCGATAGGCGAACAGCTTCCCGTCACCGAGCACCGCCAGCAGGTCGGCCCGTCCGTCGCCGTTCAGTTCGACGGCTTCCAGCTTCAGCGTGCCTCCCCACCCCGTCCCGACGAGCCCGGTGGTGGAGAACATCGACCCGGTGAACGAGCCGTTGTTGTCGAATGCGCGAAGCGCGCCGGCCCCGTCGATGGTGAGGATGTCGGAGTCGCGGTCGCCGCACAGATCGCCGACGATCGGCAGCTGCGACGACGACCACCCCTGTCCGACCTTCACTCCGGGATCCGTGAACGCGGGCACGTTGTTGGTACACCCGGTGTTGCGGTACGCCATCAGGTCTCCGTTGGCCAGCACGCCCAGGAGATCCGCGCGTCCGTCGGCATTCAGATCGGTCGCCTTGAGGCTCAGGTTGCCCTGCCAGTTCTGCCCGATCTGCACGGGTGCGGCGTACAGGCTCCCGAACGACCCGGAGTTGGCGCGGTATCTCAGCGCGCCCGTCGATTCGACCTGAACGATGTCGAGCTGCCGGTCACCGCAGAATTCGCCGACGATGGGCAGGCGGGCGGCCGAGTACCCGGAACCCACCGTGTACGACTCGGTTCCGAAGTACGTGGCGCCGTCCTGGTTGGACTGCCCGCTCGTGGTCGAGACGTTCGGATAGGCCTTGAGGGTCCCGTCCGCCATCACGCCGAGGAGGTCTGAGCGTCCGGTGCCGGCGAGGTCGCCGAGTTCTGTTCCCCGCGCCAGCGCGAACGACAGGAACGGGTCGAGAACGCCGACGCCCACTCGGGCCTCATTCGCGCTGATCTGCGCGACGAGCGCAACCAGCTGAGTGCGCTTTTGATTCATCGTCGTGGTGTCGCCCGCGCTCTCGGCGACCAGAGCCGCTACGGCCAGTTCGCCGGCCTGGCCGTAGAGGCTCGCCTTGTCGAGCCAGCGGACGCCCTCCGCCTTCAGGAACGGATTGGCCCCGGGTTCGCGGAGCGTCGTGACGCTGTTCTTGAGTGCCGTGAAGGCGGCGGTGAGCTCGGTTCCGGCGGCGGCGACGCCGCTGTTCGCGTGCCACGCGTTGCGGAAGGCGGCGATCTTCGCGCCGATCCCGGGTGATTCCACCGAACTCAGCGACGAGGCGTAGTTGTTCTCCGCGAATGCGCGCAGCGCCGCCGTGCGAGTGCCGCCGAGCGCGGCCACCGAGGCCTCCCAGGAGGACGCGGCATCGTATGCGTCCGGGTTCCAGGCGAAGTCCGCCGCGGTGAACAGGGCGAGCTGCGAGAACTCGGCCTCGTTCATCGCGTTGAAGTAGATGCCCTCGCTTGCGCCCGCGAGCGTCTTGTCCCGGCCTTCGAGCGGTCCGAGCAGCAGCCGGTCGGCATCGAACCGGTCGGCGTAGTCGTTGACCGGATAGTTGTCCCAGATCGCGATCGGTCGTCCACCGAAGGCGCTCTTCGCGGCCGTGAGGTCGCCGAGCGGAATCGTCGGCGAGATGACTTCTCGTCCGCTCCAGAACATCGTCGCCTTGGGCGTCACCTGCTGGGCGAGGCGGGTGCGGTACTGGCTCGTCTGAGTGCCGAAGTACTCGGTGGGAACGACCATCAGCGGCCGCGCACCCGTCTTGGTGTCGAGCCAGGCCTGCACCTCGTTGACGACTCCGGCCTGCAGCGATGCCAGCGCCTGATCCGAGGTTCCGAGGCTGCTCGTCCCGCTTCCGTAGGTCGCCTTGTCGGTAGCGCAGCTGAAGTCGTCGGGGATGTCATCCCACGCGACGGTGAATCGGCGCACGCCCACGTCCCACAGCTGCTCGAAGCGATCGATGAGCAGATCCGTCTGGCCGGGGGTCGAGAAGCACATGCCGAGGGCCGGAGCCATGGGAGCCTGCGGCGAGACGCGGTAGATGTACTCGACGTGACGGGCGGCGCTCAGCGTGACGATCTGCTGGATCTCCGCGAGGTCGGTGCCGGAGTACTTCGTCGACCAGAGGTTGCCGGTGTGCAGATCCTGCGCGGGGCCGTAGAAGTACGTGTCCATCTTGTTCCGGGCGAGGAACTCGATGTGGGACTTCTCCTGATCGAGCGACCAGTGGTCCGGGTCGCTGTAGAAAGACTGCATCCCTGCGCGCACCTTGAAGGCGGGGGCGTCGCGCACCGTGAGCTTCCAGACCTTGCTTCCGTTGGTGCCCGCCGTCAGCACCTGTCGAAGGCTCTGCGCCGCGTAGTAGGTGCCGGCCTTGTCTACACCGGAGAGCACGACGCGCATGCGACCCTGCGCATCGGTTCCGGCAGCGAGGACGTATCCGTCGGCGGCGAGACCTGCGGGACCGGTGGCGCCGAGGGCTGTTAGCGCGGCGGCGCTCGCTGCATTCTCGGAGGGCCCGCCCACGTACACGGTCGCGCCGGATCCGGGATCGGTGCTCGACACGGTCGAAGCCGTGCCGGTGGCGGTCAGCAGCGACTTGGTCAGGGCCACTGCTGCAGGATCGGCACCGCTGGGGGCGACGAGGGTGACGCTCGACGGCAGGGTCATCTGCTGTCCGGATGAGGTCAGCTGCTGCGGCTTGGGCCAGATGACGGGCCCGGTGGCGGTGGTCGCGGTGGCGACGTCGGAGGGCGCGGCGGCGACGGCCGGAGCGGTGTCGAGTGCGGAGGCGGCGATCGGAGTCGCGAGCCCCGCGACGAGTGTTGCGGACGTGATCAGCCCGAGGGCCGTTCTGCGCCGCGCGCGGGAGAGACGTGGAGAGGACTTCATGGGAGAGCGCCCTTCTGGCAGGGCCGCACGGATTGCGGCGCGTACGCCAGATACTGGTCTAGAGCAGTTTGGCTGTCAAGGGTGCTCTTCGATTCCGCGTCATCCGTCGGCGGCGCGCCCTACGTGCATCTCGATCACGTAGCGGTCCCCGCGATAGAGCGATCGACCGAACTCGACCGTCTTGCCCATGTTGTCGCGCGCCTTGCGCTCGATCGCGAAACAGGGCTCGCCGGCCTGGGTCTCCAGGCGCACCGCATCCTCAGGGGAGAGCCGGTCGATGGCCACGGTCTGCTCGGCGTTCTCCGGGCGCACGCCGTAGGAGCGATCGAGTACCTCGTAGAGGGAATCCGTCTCGGACATCTTCTCGATCAGATCGGGAAAACGCGAGGCTGGCAGGTTCGTCGTCTCGTATGCCATGGCCGTGCCGTCGGCGGTCCTGACGCGCTCGATGCGCACGACCGGGTCGCCTTCGGCGATGTCGAGCGCGGCCGCGACGGCCTCGGTAGCGGCTTCGAGGCGGGCGGAGAAGTCCCGCGCGCCGGGCTCCATCCCGCGGAATCGCATGTCCTCCGTGAAGGATCGGAAGATCTCCGAATGGGTCAGTCGCGGGTGCTGCACGAAGGCGCCGCGACCGGGCTCCCGGCGGACCAGGCCCGCCGATTCCAAGCTGTCGATCGCCCCGCGGACCGTCATCCTCGCGACCCCGAACTGCTCGGCGAGAACCCGCTCGGACGGCAGTAGGGTGTCTGGCCGGGAGGAGGCGGCGAAGGCCGCGAGCGCCTTGCGGATCTGCTCACCCTTGCCCGGTTCGCCGGTGAGGTCTCCCACCTGCACGGCCAGCAGGCCAATCTCCTCGCCGCCGTCGGAATGCTTCGACCGTGCCACCGTGGAAAGCTCCTTCTCATGCGCTTGCGCGCGTAGTGAGTCATCTTAGGCCGGTGGGGTGGGAGATTGGTCTATACCGGACCGTTGACAAACGGTATAGACCAGTATTACGGTGGCCCCACCTACACATGCACCGCCTCATCACTGACCGAATCCGATTCGGAACAGTCCCACCAAGAGGAGCACGATGTCGAAGTTCAGAAAGGCCACGCTGGCGGCAGGAGCACTGACCGTCAGCACACTCGTCCTCGCCGCATGCGCACCGAGCGCCGGTCCCGCCGGCGCGGAGGGCGACGACTCCACGATCACGGTATGGGGATGGAGGCAGGAGGACGCCAAGACGTACGACAAGATCTTCGCCGCCTTCGAGAAGGAGCACCCCGGCGTGACCGTCGAGTACGTGCCCTACCTCAACACCGAGTACGACACCATCCTCTCGACCGGGCTCAAGGATGCGAGCGGCCCGGATGTCGCCCAGCTGCGCTCCTACGGACTGCTGCAGCCGCTCGTGGAGTCCGGTGACCTGGTCGCCCTCGATGACGAGGTCTCCGAGCTCGCCGACTTCTCGCCGTCGGTCCTGGACGGCGCCCGCGGCGTCTCGGACGGCGCGGTTTACGGTGTTCCCTTCGCGATCCAGACGCTGCACGTCATCTACAACAAGGCTGTCTTCGACGAGCTCGGGCTCGAGGAGCCGACGACCTGGGACGAGATGATCAGCGCGTTCGACGAGATCAAGGCCTCGGGCGTCACCCCGCTCGCCAACACGGTGACCGACACCTGGATGCTGCCCATCGAGCAGGAGATCTTCGGCGCCGGCACCTATGGCGGCACCCCCTACCTCGAGAAGATGCTCGACGGCGAAGCATCTTTCACCGATACGCCGTGGGTGGACTCGGTCGATGCGTGGACCAGCACTCGCGACTACTGGGGGGACGCCTACCAGGGCACCAGCTATGAAGACGCACAGGCGCTCTTCACCTCCGGCAAGGCCGCTGCATTCCCCGGAGGCATCTGGGAGCTGGCGAACTTCCGCAAAGCCAACCCCGACCTCGAACTCGGCATCTTCAACGCGCCGGCTCCCGACGGCTCGGGTGTGCCGGTGCCCGGATACGTCGATGGCTCCTTCGGCGTCTCGGACGCCAGCGACAACAAAGAGGCCGCGCTCGAGCTCGTGCAGTGGATGGCGACCGCCGACTTCGGCCAGGCGTTCACGGATGAGCTCGCGCAGATCTCGCCCGTCCCCGGTGTGACGCCGTCCGATCCGCTGCTCGCCGAAGCGGTGGAGGCGTACGCCGCCGAACCGAGCCCGTACATCACCTATGCCTACTTCTCCGGTGGTACCCCCGGTGCCTGGGACCTCGCGTCCTCCTCGTTCTCGAGCCTGATCCTCGACGAGATCGATGCGGGCGGCGCGGCGGACAAGATCCAGCAGGGTGTCGATCAGTGGTTCAAGCCCCGCTCATGATGCGGACACGAGCGCGGGGCCGCTACTCGCCCGAGCATGTCTCGTTCGGGTGGATCGCGTTGTTCAGCGGCCCCGCGCTCGTGTTGTACACCGTGCTGGTGATCGTCCCGATCTTCACCGCGTTCGTCTACGGCCTCTTCACCTGGAAGGGGACCACGCCGGATGCCTTCGTGGGATTCGGGAACTACGTCGAGCTGTTCACGCGCTATCCGGTGAACGAGCAGCTCGGCGCCGCGCTCTGGCACAACGTGCTCTTCTTCATCGGCACGATGGCGGTGCAGAACACGATCGGCCTGGGACTGGCGGTACTGCTGCATCGGACGAAGCGCGGCAAGCGGCTGTTCCAGACCCTGTACTCCACGCCCTATCTGCTCAGCCCGCTCATCGTCGGCTACCTGTGGGCGATGCTCCTCAGCCCCACGTTCGGGCCGATCAACGAGGCGCTCCGGGCCATCGGTCTCGACGCCTTCGCACTTCCGTGGCTCGGTCAGCCGAACACCGCGCTGCCCGTGCTCATCCTGATCAACGCCTGGCAGTGGATCGGCGGGCCGCTGCTGATCTTCGGAGCAGCGTTGGGCGGCATCCCGGCCGAACTCGAAGAGGCGGCCCAGTTGGACGGGGCCTCCCACTGGCGTCTCTTCTGGGCGGTGCGATTCCCGCTGATCATGCCGGCCGTCGGCGTCATCACGGTGCTCACCTTCATCGGATGCTTCAACATCTTCGATCTCGTCTACGCCCTCGGCGGTTCGAACGGCGGACCGTCCGGGTCGATGGACGTGCTCGGCCTCCTGTACTACCGACTCGCGTTCGATGGCGGGACCAACGCCATCGGAGACTCCTCGGCTATGGCCGTGCTCATGTTCATCCTCGTGTTCGGTGTGGCGATCGCCCTCGAACGACTCCTTCGGCGCCGGGAGGCCTGATGACTTCCACACTCACACGGCCGCGCACGCCGAAAGCCCCGCCCCCTGAGTCGGCAGCCTCCTCGTCGCCGCGCCGTCGCGCTCGGGCCGGGCTCGGCACCCGCATCGGGGTGCAGGCGGTGCTGTGGATCTACGCGGCGATCGCGTTCGGACCGATCCTGCTCGTGCTCCTCGGATCGCTGCGACCCACCAACGAGATCCTGCAGAATCCCATCGCGCTGCCGACGAGCTTCGATCTGTCGAACTACGTGCGGGCGTGGGAATCCGCGTCGCTGGGCACCTATTTCATCAACTCCGTGTTCATCACCATCTGCTCGGTCGCGCTGTGCGTGACCGTCTCGGTCGCTGCGGCCTTCGTCATCACGCGACGGGTCTTCCGCGGACGGGCGTTCCTGGCCGCCTTCTTCATCGCCGGTCTGATGGTCCCCGCGAAGCTGGGCCTGCTGCCGATCTATTACATGTTCCAGGCGGGCGGCCTCGTCGACACCCATCTCGGACTCATCCTGCTCTACGCCGCCAGCGGCATCCCGTTCACGATGTTCGTACTGATGGGGTTCATGCGCGGGCTTCCGGTCGAGCTGGAAGAGGCGGCTCGTCTGGATGGTGCGAACGACGGACGCATCTTCTGGTCGGTCATCCTGCCTTTGGTCAGACCCGCACTGGCGGTCGTGACGATCTTCCAGTTCGCGCCGACCTGGAACGACTTCTTCTACCCGCTGGTGCTCCTGCGCGACACAGACAAGTACACGATCCCCGTCGGTCTCACCCAGTTCTTCGGGGAGTACTCGGCCGACCGCGGCACCCTGTTCGCCGGTCTGATCATCGCGCTGCTTCCGCTCGCCCTGGTCTTCGCGTTCGCCTCGAAACAGATCATGTCGGGCCTGACCGCGGGAATCAGCAAGTGAGCGCGGTCGCTGCGATCGACGGCGGCAAGTCCGGCCTCCGGATGCGCATCGTCGGCGCGAACGGCGAGTCGGAGGGACGTGGATCGGGGTTCGTCTACGCGGGTGAGCGTGAGGACCACGCTTCGATCGTCGCCTCGGTGCAGGAAGCGCGGGCCGACGCCGATGCGGCGCAGACCCTCGACCATGTCGTCCTCGGCCTCACGGGTGTTCCCGGCGAGCCTGCGGAGCGTGCAGCCCTGGCCGCCGCCCTCGAGCGCGAACTCGCAGCGCCCGTGCTGCTGCTCGACGATGCCATCCTCGCGCACGCCGGCGCGATCGCCGGACCGGGGACCATCGTGTGCGCGGGGACGGGAAGCATCGTCCTCAGCATCGACGAGCAGGGATCGGCGAAGTCAGCCGACGGATGGGGGCCGACGCTGGGGGATCGCGGCAGTGCCTACGCGATCGGTCTCGCCGGCCTGAGGGCGGCGGCGGCGGCGATCGACGGCGCCCACATCCCCACCACCCTCTCCGCGGAACTCCGCGGCAGGCTGGGGGGAGACGTCTCGATCGCCGCCCTGCAGCGGTTCTACCGGGACGGCTCGACCTCGACCCCGTCCGTGGCATCGTTCGCCGTCGACGTCGCGCGGGCGGCTGAGGCCGGCGATGCGGTGGCGGGCTCGATCCTGAACGGTGCGGCCGTCGATCTCGCCGAGACGATCGCGGCGACGGCGGCGCACGCTCCGGGGTTCCCGATCAGCTACTCGGGCCGGATGCTCGCCGCCAACACGTACCTCCGCGCGACGCTCGACCGTGAACTGCAGGCCAGGGGGCTCACTCTCTCGGATCCCCTGAGCGACGCACTCGCCGGCGGGATCCACATCGCGCAGGAGCGGGCTCGCGGTGAACGCGCGGGTCTTTATGAGAAGGCGATCCGCGCCTGGGAAGAGGGGTCGCTGTGCTGATGATCGGACACGGGGAGGCCAGGCTGAGCGTCGTCCTGGGCGAGCCTCTCGGAGGCTATATCGACCGGACGGAGGGCGTTCTCGGCTCGATCGAACCGCTCGAGGTGCACGCCATCAGCGTCGGCGGAGACTCCTCACGGCTGGTGCTCCTCATCATCGACCTCATCTGCGTCAACACCGACCTCGTCGCGCGGATCCGTGCGGCCGCCGACGACCTCGGCGTCTCGCGGGTGTGGGTCTCCGCGACTCATGCGCACTCCACTCCCGAGGCCGGATGCTACCCCGGTGGGGCGGCGACTCCGGAGGCGCTGGCCGAACGGGTCGTCGCGTCGGCACTCGTCGCGATCCGGAGCGCGATCGCCGCGGAGGAGCCGGGCCGGGTGCGAGCCGTGCGGAGCATCGTCTCCGGTGTCGGCGGGCGCCGCAACGTGCCACCGGACGAGACCCCTCAGGTGCCGATCGATGTCCTTCTCTTCGAGGCGAGCGGCCCCGCGGGCCAGGCGCCTCGCCTGCGCGGGATGCTCGTGGTCTCGCCCGTGCATCCCACCGTCCTCCCTCCGGACAACAGACTCACGAGCGCTGATCTCACCGGCGGAATCCGGCGGGCGCTGGCATCCGAGGCCGAGTGGGTGGTCGCTGCGACCGGCGCTGCCGGCGACATCAGCACGCGGACGACGCGGCAGGCGCGGGACACGGCCGAGATCGACCGCATCGCGTCACGGGTCGCCGACGCCGTGCGCTCCACGCTCCGCGCGGGCGCCGACGACGAGCATCCAGAAGGGGACGCATCGCTGGCGGCCCCGCTGGCGGTGACGCTCGACCTCCCGGCGAGACCCCCGCTGCCCGACACGGCCGACCACGCCGCGGAAGCATCGCAGGACCCGTTCTCGGCGCGCCGGCAAGCCGTGCTCGAGCAGGGCATCGCGCTCGCCGAGGAGAGCCGGACCAGGTTGTCGACCACCCAGCACAGCGTCACGATCGAGGTCGGCGTCATCGACGCCGTGCGCCTGGTCGCGGTCCCCGCCGAGCTGTATCTCGGGCTGGCCGAGCAGATCCGCGCGGGGTACCCGGCGTACCCGACCGTCGTTCTCGGGTACACCAACGGCTACCTCGGCTACGTTCCGGATCGCGAAGCTCCGCTGAGCTATGAGACCGTCGTCAGCCCGGTGGCCGCGGGAAGCGGCGAGGCGATCGTCGAGGCCGCCCTCGGTCTGCTCGCCGAGGCTGATGCCGATGCGAACACCACCGTCGCCACATGAACGCTCTCCTGAAAGGGGCATGATGACCGAACTCGCCTATCCCAGGATGGCGCTCGACCACATCGGTCGGGTACTGGAGACGCAGCAGGAGGCGATCGCGCAGGCGACCGTTCTGCTCACCGACGCCATCGGCCGCGGTGGCATCGTCCAGGCGTTCGGAACGGGTCACTCCCGCGCCGTCACGCTCGAGCTCGCCGGTCGCGCCGGGGGTCTGGCCGCCGTGGGGATGATGGCGGTCAAGGACCTCGTGCTGTTCGGCGACGTCGCGGCCGCCGACATCCTCGATCCTAAGTACGAACGCACCCCCGGTCTCGCGGCACGGATCTACGAGCTGGCGGCACCGCAGCCCGAGGACGCGTTCGTCATCGTGTCGAACTCGGGCATCAACGCCGCGATCGTCGAGATGGCGGCGCTCGCTCGCTCGCACGGGCATCCGATCGTGGCGATCACCTCCCGCATCCACAACGCCAGCGTCGCCACGAGGGACGACTCGGGTCGCAACCTCGCCGATCAGGCGGATGTCGTCATCGACAACTGCGCTCCTGCGGGCGATGCCACCATCGATCTCGGCGACGGAGTGCGCATCGGTGCGGTGTCGAACCTCACCGGCATCCTCATCGCGCAGATGCTGGCCGAAGGGATCACCCGCGAGCTGAAGCGGAGTACCGGTGCCGCACCGGTCTTCATCTCGGCGAACCTGCCCGAGGGGGACGCGCACAACGCTGCGCTGTACACCGCCTACGGTTCCCGGGTGCGGCCGATCGAGCCCTGAGCGGGAGGTCTTGTCGTCGGGCGGCGTCCGGAGAGAGTCAGGCGACCGGCGTCAGGGTGACAGGTCGCCGTGACGCCACTGCTGACTGCGCCGCGTGCGAGCGCGCGCAGACAGCCACGTGGAACGCCGCAGACAGCGTCGACGTCAGCGGCAGTGCGACGATCGCCACCGTCGGGAGCACCCAGCTCCCGACAAAGGCGAAGGTGGCAGTAAAGCTGAACATCACACTGACGAGCCAGCCTCCGGTCGCCACACCTGTCGTTCCAGACCGGCGCTGAGTTCGCGAGGAGCCGGCGCCAGTTTCGGCACGGTGCCACTGCAAGCGGGTGAACCGGACCGACTTTGCATCGATGCGAACGCGCCCTCCGCTCGAGGTCGCGTGTCCAGCACGAGCCGGGTCACGCGGATAGGATCCATCGAGTGGAATGGTCAACGGCGCTGGCAGTGGTTCCCGCTGTGACGGCAGGTGTAGCGGTCCTCAGTGCGATCGGCGGCTGGTGGAGAGCGCGCAACTGGTCATCGCTCGACGATGCGCGGAAGATGCTTGAAGAGGTCAGCGTCTCGAAAGACCCGCGCGTGGGCTCCGAGATCACTGACCGGGCTGCGGAAGCAGCGACCGGTCTGATGCTCGAGCTCGCCACGCGAGCGCAACTGCGCGCGAAGCGTGTCGCAAGACGCAACGACGGTTCTCACCTCCTCTGGTCGACAATCGGCGCGTGCGTGCTTGTATTCGGAATGTCGGCTCTCTGCTCCTGGGGGTTCGTCGCCACAATTCTCGGGGAATCGATCCTTGATGTACCGCTGTGGGCGACGTACGTCTGCTTCGGGCTCTTCGCCGCGGGAAGCGCCGCGATTGGGGTAATGCTCATCAGAGAACGAGTGGGTATCTGGCGGCGAACAAGAAGCCTGCGCAGCCTCTACAAGGACATCAGCTGGCAGAACACCTTCCTTCATATGCCTGACACACCAAAACCGGCGGAGCGCGCACAGTAGGCTGCGCCGCGCCCAAGCGACGGGCTCGATTAGGGGCGAACTCTATCGACCAGGCGAGCCCGGCTACAGAGCCCGTCACCGTGGAGAAAGTGGGGGCCTCGTCCCCTTTCTCGCCCGTCCACTCGAAGTAGCCTCACATCGGGACGATGCAGCGCGCGGCGGGGAACGCCGGAGCCCAGAGCCCGGTCGCGAGTTTCACTGAAATACGCAGGCACTCACCGAAACGATCGTTTCCGGCAGTCTCGTCACCTCCAGTCACCAGGTGGGCGACACGCCGATGATCGAACTGCCGAACCCCCTGCCGAAACTTAAACGCGCCGGAACTTCGGCGGTACCGTTTTCGGCATGGCACACGAAGTCGGGTACGCCCGCGTCTCGAAGCGAGAGCAGAACCCTGAGGCGCAGGAAGCCGAGTTGCGCGCCGCGGGCTGCGCAAGAGTGTTCGCGATCACGGCGAATCCAGCCGCGTCACCGAACGACCGCAATGGCTCGCGTGTCTCGACTACCTCAGACCGGGGGGACACCCTCAAGGTCCGCCGCCTCGATCGCCCTGCAGGCAGTGAGCGCATTCTCATCGAGACGCTACAGGACCTCGACGCCCGCCAGGTTAACATCGTCAGTCTCACCGAACCCATGATCGACACGACAACCCCGATGAGGCGGGCGCTCTACGGCATCGTCGCCGTATTCGCACAGCTCCGCGTCGACACCATCCGAGACAACACACAGCGCGGCCTCAATTACGCACGCAGCCAGGGCCGCGTCGGCGGCCGGCCGAGCGTGATGACGCCCGAGCGGATCGCGACCGCCGAGAGGATGCGCGCCGAGCACCAGAGCTGGGAGAGCATCGGGCGTGTACTGGGTGTGGGAGCGTCAAGTGTCAGGCGCGCCCGGGCTGATCGCCCCACTGAGGCGGTTGCAAGGGCTTGAGAGCGCGACGAGCCTCGCCGCTGACAAACTTCAGGCAACTGTCGCTGCGCCGCTGCGGGCCACTGTGGGGCGGATAGTCCTTCCGGGGTCGTTGATTAAAGAGTTCTCGAATACAGTTTTCTCGCGGTCGAACCATTGCCTCGCGAACTCAGCGATCGGTGCGCTTGCGCCTGCGCGTAGAGCAGCGAGCGGTTCTCCGTCGTCATCCCGCTGCCAGTGCCTGGTGAAGAGTTCGCGGTGGGAGGATTGATTCCTTCGGTTCGGAGCGGCAGAGACGAACAGTTCGATAGACGCGAGATGCGTGATGAGGACTGCATCTGTCACAGATTGGTTCGATGGAACCGTCGCGCCGTAGAACATGAACACCCGACGCGCTGACAGGCGGCGTCGCGCCGGAGAATCAGGCAGCCGGCGGTTCATACTCGCGAAGTCCTCGACGAACCCGCCACAGAAGGCCGCGAACCAGTCCTGTTGGCGACTGCTATACACCTCCCAATGGAGGTTCGTCCCGTAGAAGAACAGCTCGCTTAGGGAGGGTCCGACATAAAGTCCCGATGTGAGTTTCTGTTCGTCAAAATAGCGAGAGCAGAAGTCACTCGAAGACTCGCTCACGGAAACTCGGGCCTCTTCGACAGGGGCGATCCCATGCCAAGCAAAAAGCTGAGGGATCATGAAGACCGGGTCGGCGACAGAGGCAAGAAGCTCACGGTTTTCCTCAGCGAAGGACACATCCGCGGAGAGCCATTCCACTTCCGGACTCACGCCCATCATCTCATTGAGCTGATCACGCGCAAGCCAATACAGAGCGATGTAGAGAGCCGCGCGCCGGTGGGGTTCGCTCCCGAGCGCAGCCCCTAGATCAGTCTTGACCTGGTCGGCAGCGTATTCGGCTTCGAGGCCAAGAGTGGAGCCCCTCAAAATATGCAGCGGCTTTCCCCCCTCACCCATCATCCGCAAACTAGGTGATTGGTTGAGGGCGTGCTGCACGCAGGCGCTTGCTATCTTTCGGACAAGCGCAGGCGGAATGACCGCAAAAGATAGGCATCGGGCGATGAAAGCTAGCACGTTGCCTCGGTTGCTAGTTGACCGCTTCCGCCGTTCCCCAAGCATGGCCCCTAGAGCACGTGCGGTGCCCTGATCGGTCTTGCCATCTACCTGCTGAAGAGCGAGCTGAGCCACTACGTCCCACTCTTCACGAGCGACGTACGGCAGTAGAAGGTTTGCGAGCGCCTCCGGAGTATCTGTGATGCGCGTCAAGTGAACCGCGGCAAAATACTCCATGAAGGTTCGGTGGGTGAACGTGAAGATGGGTTCGTCATCGCTGGTCAGCCCAGCGTCCGTAAAGACCCATGCGCGCCCCGCGCAGTAGTCGACAAATTCTTTAGCGGCTCGAGCTGCGCTCTCAGCGCTATCCACGGCGCGGGGGTGAAGATACTCAGCAAGCATGCTGACCACGAGCTTCTCTTCGATTCCAGAGTCGCCAGAACCGGAAGTGATGAACCGATACGCGATGTACTTCATTGCGGAGTCGACGTGATCCCGAGCTTGCAGCGGCACCTCGATACCGCGATGACCGTCCCACTTCTCGAACAGAAGGGTGGCGCATTTTTCGTAAACAGCGGGTCTGTTCCGGGGGATGTAGTTCTCGCCGCGAAAGATGATGCACATGAGAGCAAGCATCAGTGGGTTCGTCCGCAGATCCGGTACGGCTGCGCTCTGCTGCACGAACGCCTCAGCCTGCTCAGCGGCCTCTTGTTCGTCATACTCGTCTTGCAGCTGGAACCAGTTGTTCACGTAGCGCTCGACTTCCGAGTCTTCGAAGCCATCTATGAGGTACGCATCGAAGATTGCCGGGTCGAGCCGAGCTTGATCGTACCCGACGCGACGCGACGTGATGAGGATGGGGGTGTTGGGGTATCGCACGCCGAAAAGCTCTACGCTCTTCGTCACTTCCCTTCGTTTCGATGCGTCAATCAGCTCGTCTAAGCCGTCGAAGATGACGATGGCTTTCCCGGTTACGAGTAGATCTTCGACCAGTCCGGGGACGGGTGCGACCTGGTAGCGAGGCTTCAACTCGCGTTCGATGAAGTCGAGTAGTGAGATGTCTTCGCTGAAAGCAGCGAAGTTTCGTAGCGTGACATGGAACGGGACCGGGCCGTCTTGCTTCGCGAAAGTTGAGGCGATGAAAGCCGAAAGTGTTGACTTACCACCCCCCGGGTCTCCGAGCACTACCGAGCGATCAATGGTTAACGCAAATTCAGCGACAGACTTGCCTTGCTCGCGATCGGGTGCGCCCCTCTCGCGGATGTTCGGTGCTACGTACAACTGCTCGATCGGGAGCTTTCGATTAGTCTCAAAATCCGGCGGTGTGATGTAGCCATGTCTCTCGATGCAAGCTCGACGGTAGGCCTCGACGAAGACGCGCCGAGGCTCGCGGGTGTCAGGGTCGGCGAGGCGCACCAATGCATCATGATGGGCCGAGACAACATCAAGCATGGATACAAGTCGCTTGAGTAAAGCGGTTTGCTGGAGCTGCTGAGCGAGCGATGGGTCCGCTTCGTGAAGAGTGCGCGACGCCACCTGCGACAACTCAACTAGCCGCGTCGAAAGAGCCTCCCCGAAAGCGCGCGCGTCCTCACGCGAAGCCTCCGGCTGCAAACCGATCTCCGAGTACAACTGGAGAGACGCCCTTGCCGTTTCCGTGGTCGTCGAGCCTGCGGGATCCGCAACGCATGCCAGGAAGAGTTCGCGGCTAAGGGCGTTGAACTCGGTCTGTTCCATCATCTTCTTGACGGCGTTCGCGGAAACACCGCCTCGCATGAACGTTGCGAGAGACACTGGGCTGATCGAGTCCCAGAGAGCCTGCGGATCGAGCGAGCGGAACGCTTCTGAGAGGCGAAGGTTGTCCTTCGTCTTCTTACGACGAACTGCCTCGAAGCTCAGGTTGACCCCAGACTCGACCATCTGCACAAATAGCGCTAGCAGCTCAGCATCCATGATTCCCCCGTGTAAGCAACATTGCTGTACGAAGCATAGAGGTACTGCTAGCGGATCGAGGACCGGCGTCGGAACGGACAGGTTCGCAACGCAGCTGACAAGATTACGCCTTTCAGTGGCGCTCGCGGCCGCAGCCGTGGCTGCAGGGGAGGGGCGCGAGTCATCTGCCCAACGGCCCGTTGGGCTCTTCGTGTTCGGCCCTGCGGTGGAGAACATGAAGAGTGACCTGGTGCCCGACGACTACGCCGCCACGCTCGAAGACCTCAAGAAGCACGTGCGCGCCGTGCGCCTGGAGGTGCAGCGCAAGGTCAACAACGAGCTTCTGCAGCTGTGGTGGCGCATCGGTCGCACAATCTTGGACCGGCAGGCGGCGGAGGGTTGGGGCGCGAAAGTGCTGGACCGACTTGCCGCAGATCTGCGTGCCGAGTTCACCACGATGAGAGGCTTCTCCCGCCGGAACCTGCTCTACATGCGGGCCTTCGCCCAGGCCTGGCCCGACGAAACCGATCTTGTGCAACGACCCATTGCACAATTGCCATGGGGCCACGTGATCGAGCTGCTCGATAAGCTCGACGACCAGGAGTTGCGCGACTGGGACGCGGCGAAAGATGCACATCACGGCTGGAGCAGACCCGTGCTCCAGCACCAGATCACCACTCGTCTTCATGAGAAGGGGCCGCACCGCGACCGGTGCGACATGGACGACGTCGAAGCGATCCTGGTTGCTCTTCTCTAGGTCTCGATCGCGATCACGCGTTCATCGTCTTCTGCTCCCGACGCGGCGGTGGACGCAGATGCATCGTGGCGAACGCCAGCGCGAAGAGTGAAGGCACGAAGAGGCGATCGTCCGGCGAGTAGCCATCCGTGGAAGGCCACTCGGAGTCGGCGTAGTGAACGGGTCCGGCGTCGCCCACGAAGTACGACACGACCATTCCGCCGACTCCCAGGATGAGGAGCGCGACGAACCACATCCCGTGGCGGAACCACCACCGACGGGCCGGGCGCACGATGCGCAGAGGAAGGCCGATCACGAAAGCCGTGATCGTGATCAGGGCCGATCCGATGGCGAACCCGACGACCTGCAGCCCTTCCGTGTACCCGGACGCAGTGATCGCCCAGAAGTCAATCGCGATGTACGTGATCAGACCGGTGAGAAAGATCTGTACCGCCAACAGGACCCAGTCCCGTGCGGCCATGGTCGTCCCCTCCTGAACCGCTGCGGTGAGCTCCACGGGCTCGAGCTGATTCTGGGCGGGCACAGTCGAATCGTAAAGGGCAAGACGTCTGAGCGGAAGCGATGACCCCCACCCCCGAGGGGTGAAAACCAGGGGTGAAAACCAGCCGATCGGCGATCCCCCTTCCTCCCCGCCGGGCAGGCTTGCGGAGGCCCTGACCGCGCGCGTCGATCTGCGATGCGAGCCGTCAGCATGTCGCCTGAGGGGGCGGGGCCTTCCGTGGCGCGAGTGCGCGCCCGGTATGTACAAGGGGAGAGCAGTCTTGACAATTCGTGTTGCCCAGGAGCATCCGACGGGGTCGGCGTCCGAGAGTCGGAAGGGCCGGTGGGCGCGAAGCGCGAAGCGGCTCCTCGCCGGCATCGCCAGCACGGCGGTGGTCGCCTCGACCATGATCTTCGTCGGTGGCACGATCACCGCCGCCCCGGCCGCCGCAGACGACCCGTTCCTGTGCACCCCGGGTGCCGTGTACGTGCAGAGCACGACGCAGATCCGTGAGTTCGCGGTGAACGAGCAGGGCGGTGCCCCCGGCAACGGCGGCACACTGGGCGCGATCGGCTTCGGCGCCGACCACTCCGACAACGGTCTCGGCATCTCGGCCGACGGTCAGTACGCCTACACGGTCACCAACTCCGCGTCGAGCAAGGTGCTGGCCAAGCACGACCGCGTCTCGAACCAGACCACCCGCACCTCCTTCAGCCTCACCTCCGCCGTTCTCCGCGGCGCGGTGCACCCGGTCACCGGCGTGTACTACTTCGCGAGCGGAACCACGAACAACGCGATCAACCTCTACGCGTGGAACGAGAACGCGAGCCCGCAGACCTACGTCCAGGTGGGAACGTTGCGCCCGACCAGCGGCAGCAGCGGCTTCGGCGCGAACGGCGACATGGCGTTCAGCGCCTCCGGACAGTTGGTGCTCGTCGCCGACCGATACATCTACTCGGCCGACCTGCCTGCGACCCTCACGCCGAGCACGGCGACCATCGGCGCCAAGCAGGTGCACGACATGGGTGACGGTGTGCAGGGCAACGGCATCGCCTTCGGCAACCTCGGCCACATCTTCGTGTCGGTCTCGGGCGGCGGCAGCCGCATCATCGAGGTCGACCTGCCCCGCGGCGAGACCGTCAACTCGACCCCGCTCGGATCCTTCTCGCCGACCGACATGTCCAGCTGCACCTTCCCGAACACGATGACCCTCAAGAAGGATCTTCCGGGTGGGCGCCAGGCCGCGACGGATCAGTTCGCCCTCGGCATCCAGTCTCCGGCCGGATACCAGGTCGCGCAGACGAACAGCACGACGACGGGCAACGCGTCCGGCATCCAGCCCGATTACGCGGGTCCGGTCTTCACCAACCAGGGCGATATCTTCGGCCTGTCCGAGACGCCGACCGGCACCGCGGACCCCGACCGCTACGCGACGACCCTGACGTGCGAGCAGCTCAACCCCGACGGCTCGACCACCCCGGTCGCCGTCGACGGATCCGACCGCGTCACGCAGCCCGCCGGTTCCCGCGGCACCGACGTCGTCTGCACGTTCGCCAACGCCCGCCTCGTTCCCGGGCTCGATCTGCGGAAGACCTCCGACCCCGCCGCCGGAGCGGCCGTGACCGCCGGCCAGCGCATCACGTACACCGTCGAGGCCGAGAACACCGGCAACACTGCGCTCGACCCCGTCACGATCAGCGACGACCTCGCCGGCGTCTTCGACGACGCGCAGTACCAGACCGACGTGAGCACCGCGATCGACGGCACCGAGGTCACCTCGGGCGCAGCGACCGTGACGGGTGAAACCCTGGCGTGGACCGGATCGCTCGAGCCCGGACAGATCGTCACGATCACCTATTCCGTCATCGTCGATGAGGGCGTGGAGGGTGCGAGCATCACCAACAGCGTGACGGCATCCGGCACCCCTCCCGGCGGTCTCGACCCGATCGTGCCGCCCGCCGTCGTCACCGAGCACCCGGTCGCCGGGTTCGTGATCGACAAGGCATCCGACCCCATCGCCGGCAGCGTCGTCGAGCCCGGGCAGGTCATCGAGTACACCGTGACCGGCACCAACACCGGTGCGATCACCCTCTCGCCGGCCGCGATCGCGGACGACCTGTCCGGTGTGCTCGCGCACGCCGAGTACAACGCCGACATCGCCACCGCGATCGACGGCACCTCCGTCACCGCGGGCGCCGCCACCCTCACCGGAGACGACCTCGCCTGGAGCGGCGCTCTGCAGCCCGGCCAGACCGTGACGATCACCTACTCGGTCACCGTCGACGAGACGGCATCCGGAGAGATCCTGCAGAACGTGGCATCCGGCTCGGCCGTCCCGACCACGACCGACCCCTCCGACCCGACCGGACCGCAGATCCCCGGCACCCCGATCGTGCCGCCGACCGCGACCACCGAGCACCCGGTCATCGGATCCGGCTTCACCCTCAGCAAGTCCGCCGACCCCGCATCCGGCACGGCCGTGCAGGCCGGTGACACGATCGAGTACACGATCACCGGAACGAACACCGGCGACACCGACCTGAACCCGGCCCAGATCGTCGACGACCTGGCAGGTGTCCTCGACGACGCGTCCTACAACGACGACGTCACGGCCGATCGCGGCACCGCCCTTGTCGACGCTGCGACGCTCACTTGGACCGGATCGATTCCGCGGGGCGAGTCCGTCACGATCCGCTACAGCGTGACCGTCGACGAGGGCGTGCAGAGCGCCCTGCTGCGCAACGTGGTCGACGGCGAGGCGACTCCGTTGATCCCTGTGGACCCGAGCGACCCGAACAGCCCGACCACACCCGGAACGCCTCTCACCCCGCCGCCGGCCGAGACGACGCACCCCGTGGTCGACACCGGCTTCGAGGTCGCCAAGACGGCCGATCCCGCGTCGGGCACCGCCGTGCAGGCGGGTGACACCATCGAGTACACCGTGACCGGGACGAACACCGGCAACACGGTCCTCGACCCCGCGACCATCACCGACGACCTCTCGGCCGTGCTGACGGATGCCGCCTACAACGGCGACGTCACCGCGACCACCGGCACCGTCGAGGTGGTGGACTCCACCCTCACCTGGAGCGGCAGCCTCGCCCCCGGTGACGACGTCGTGATCACGTACTCCGTGACGCTGAGCGACACCGCGACCGGCGTGCTGCTGCGCAACACCGCCCAGGGCGAGGCGACACCGCTCATCCCGGCCGATCCCACCGATCCCGAGAGCCCCACCGTTCCCGGTGAGCCGGTGACGCCGCCACCCGCGACGACCGAGCACCCCGTGGTCAACCCCGGGTTCACCGTCACCAAGTCGGCCGACCCCGCCACGGGCACCCGCATCGATCCGGGCAGCGTCATCGAGTACACGGTGACCGGCACGAACACCGGTGACACGGTGCTCGAACCGGCCGCGATCACGGACGACCTGTCCGCCGCGCTCGCGCACGCCGCCTTCAACGACGACGCCTCCGCCTCGCGCGGTGACGTCGACGTGACGGATGCGACGCTCGCCTGGAACGGACGCCTCGAGCCCGGCCAGAACGTCGTGATCACCTACTCGGTGACGGTCGACGCGGATGCCGGTGGCGAGACCATCCGCAACTCGGCATCGGGCACGGCGACTCCGCTGTTCCCGCAGGACCCGAGTGACCCGCAGAGCCCCACCACGCCCGGCACGCCGATCGTCCCGCCGACGACGAGCACCGAGCACCCGGTCAACGAGCCCGGCTTCACGCTGTCGAAGACGGTCGATCCGGCCTCGGGCACCGCGGTGGATCCCGGTCAGGTCCTCACCTACACGCTCACCGGCACCAACTCCGGGCAGACGGCGCTGAACCCGGTCGCGATCGTCGACGACCTCTCGAAGGTCCTCGCCCACGGCTCGCTCTCGGGTGATGCTGTCGCGACCATCGGCGGCACGGCCGCTGCGCCCGTCGAGATCGTCGGCGACGAGCTCTCGTGGACCGGTGCCCTGGCCGTCGGTCAGACCGTCACTATCACCTACGCGGTGACGGTGGGCCCCGGCGCGGTCGGAACGGTCGTCGAGAACTCCGCGACCGGCACGGCGACGCCTCCCGGCGGTGCCGAGATCACCCCGCCGCCCGTGACGACGGAGAATCCGGTCAACGAGCCCGGCTTCTCGGTGTCGAAGAGCGCCGATCCGGCATCCGGCACCGCCGTCGATCCGGGTGCGACGATCACCTACACGGTCACCGGCACCAACACCGGTGAGACGGCACTCGATTCCGTCGAGATCGTGGACGACCTCGCAGGCGTGCTCGCTCATGCAGAGCTCGACGGAGCCCCGACCGCGACGATCGCCGGATCGGCCGTGACCGCCCCGTCCGTCACGGACGAGCAGCTCTCGTGGGTCGGCGACCTGCGGGTCGGCGAGACGGTCACGATCACGTACTCCGTGACCGTGGCGGCGGACGCCGGTGGAGCCGTGATCGCCAACTCGGTGACCGGCAGCGCGACGCCTCCCGGTGGTGTGCCGCCGATCGAGACCCCGCCTGCTCGCACGGAGAACCCGGTCAACCAGCCCGGCTTCGAGGTCGTCAAGACCGCCGACCCCGCGTCGGGGAGCCGGGTCGACCCGGGCAGTGTCATCACCTACACGGTGACCGGCATCAACACCGGCCAGACGGCGCTCGACCCGGTGACGATCGGCGACGACCTCTCGAACGTCCTCGCACACGCCGAGTACAACGACGATGCCGCAGCGGTGGTGGACGGCGCGTCCGTCGCAGCACCGGTCGTGGGCGACGATGCGCTCAAGTGGCAGGGCCCCCTCGCTGTCGGCCAGCGCGTCATCATCACCTACTCGGTGACCGTGGACGGTGCTGCCGGCGGCCAGACCCTCGCGAACATCGCGGAGGGCACGGCGGTCGCGCCCGGAGGTGACCGGCTCACGCCACCGCCCTCGGTCACCGAGCACCGCGTCGGCAAGCCGGGCTTCACCTTCGAGAAGACCTCGAACCCGGGGTCGGGCACCGCGGTTGCCGCCGGCAGTGTCGTCACCTACACGCTGACGGGCGTGAACACCGGTGAGACGCGGCTCGACGAGGTCGTCATCACCGACGATCTCGGGCAGGTGCTGCGCCACGCCGAGCTCACGGGGACGATGACGGCGGCGGTGGGAGACCGCGGCGTCGCCGCTCCGGTGCTCGACGGCACGATGCTGCGCTGGGGAGGCAGCCTCGCCGAGGGCGAGACCGTCACGATCACCTACGCGGTGACCGTCGACGCGGATGCCGCCGGTGCCACGCTGGAGAACGTGGCGGCTGCGGCAGCCACACCTCCCGGCGGGCAGACGATCACGCCGCCGCCCAGCGCGACCAGCAACCCGGTGCAGACGCCGCTGGCGATCACCGGTGGGCAGCTCGCCCCCTGGGCCATCGGGCTCGCCGTCAGCCTGCTGCTCGCGGGCGGGATGCTGCTGCTCGTGCGTCGTCGGAGGATGACGGCCTGACGCGGTCGCGTCTGCGCGGCACTCGGCCTGCGGCGTAGACGCGACCCACCCTCGACGGGCGCTCGCCTCGCGAGCGCCCGTCGTCGCGTGGCCGCTAGGCCTCCGAGAGCAGGTCGTACGCCGCGGCCTTCTCCACGGCGTCGGCGCGGTTCGCGGCGTCGAGCTTGCGGTAGATGCTGCGCACCTGCGTCTTGAGCGTGTTCGGGGAGACGTTCAGGTCGGCCGCGATGGTGCGCAGCGACGCCCCGGTCATGAGTTCGCGGAGCACCACGCGCTCGCGGGAGGACAGCCGCGGTCGGTCGGACGTCGACGGGAGCACCGCCGCCGCAGGCAGGGACCCGCGACCTTCCTCGGCGAGGACACCGCGGAGGAAGGCGAAGTCCTCGGGGGGCAGGAGCGTCAGCGGGGTCGAGAGCTCGCGGTCGGCGGACTGGATGGCCAGTGATTCGACGGCCCGACGTGCCGCGGCGACGCCGGCCGTGTGGTGGAGGGCGGCCGCCTGCACGGCTGCGGCCTCGGCGCGTTCTCGGGGTGTCTCGGGTTCGAGTCGCGTCTGGGCCAGCAGGCGGGAGGCATCGGTCGCGCGGCCCTCGACCAGTGCGAGCCTGGCGCGTTCCACCACGGTGCCGAAGCGGTCGGGGCGGGCGTCCTGCTGGACGGTGCTCCGGGCCGCCGCGGTGTCACCGACCGCGAGTTGCAGCAGCGCGCGCGGGCGGCTCAGCGTCTGACGCGCATGCGACGACGACGCCTCCCGTCCGCGCAGACGGCGGAACGACTCGAGCTGCTCGAGTCCGGCGGCGGGTGTCTGCGCGTGGAGCGCGACCCAGGCCTCGGTGAGCGCCATCGTGGCCCAGTGCTCGCTCGTCGCGCGGTGGGGACCGAAGGCGCGGATGTGCTCCCGCGCCCGCTCGGGGTCCTGAGCCTCGATCGCGAGCAGCGCCTCGGCGACGCGGTAGAAGGTGCCGCGGTATCCGTCGAGCTGCTCGCGGGGCCAGGAGCTCTGCCGGACGAGCTCGACGTAGTGCAGCGCTTCGGGCATGTCGCCGTTCAGGGCGTGGATGCCGCTGAGCAGGGCGATGCTGTGGAACGCATGGCGCATCTCGTGCACCGCCGCCAGGGAAGCGGCGTAGTCGAACCACTCGACCGCCTTCTCCTGCTGGCCCGAATAGTAGAGCGAGATCCCCAGGTGCGTGCAGAGCAGTGGAACCTCCGCGGCATAGGCCTCCCATTCCGCCTCATCGGTCTCCTGGAACAGGGCGAGGGCGCGCGAGGCGACCTGTCCGCCGCGCTCGGGCATCCCGATCAACCGGAGGGCGGCGCTCTCGGCCGCCCAGATGAAGATGCGCTCCATCGCCGGTGGAGGCTTGCGGCGGGAGTTCGCGGCCGAGATGGCGACGCGCATCAGCTGCAGCCCGCGGATGCGCCGCAGCTTGCTGGCGTTGAAGCAGATTGCGAGGATCATGGCGATGAGCGGCTGATCCTTGAGGCGGGCGACCGGGAGCCGGCCGAGCAACCCGACGAGCGCCTTGCCGTCGTTCTCGAGAAGGTGATTCCAGCCCTTCATGATGATGTGCGAAGCGAGTGCGAGGTCGTCCTGCTCGACCGCGAGCCGGAGTGCTTCGATCGGTGCTCCGCGGCGCAGGGCCCCGTCGACGGCGGCGCGGGTCAAGCCGGGGATCTCCTGCGCATGCGAACGCTGGAGCTCTCGTCGCAGCAGCACGGTCGCCACCGGCGTGAACGTGAAGATCGGCGGATCCGACCGGGACCAGTGCCCGAAGCCGAACTCCTCGGCGTCGTCGAGCAGGGGGATCACGTCGTCGCGCCCGGTCAGCGTGCGGGCGAGGTCCGGATCGACCGCGTCGGTGATGCTCAGGCGGATCAGCGCCGTCCGCACGGCGGGGTCCGCATCGGAGCGGTCGACGCGGGACTGCAGGTAGTCCTCGAGCGCACGCGTGGCGGCATCCAGGATCGAGCCCGTCCCGCCCTGCGGTGAGCGCTTCGCTGCGGCGTGGATGACCGCGGGGAAGCCGCCCGTGGCGGTGCGGACTTCCTCGGCGGTCGAGACGTCGACGCCGAGTGCGCGCGAGATCTCCTCCGCATCGAAGAGGAGATCGTCGGCGGCGACGGTGGTCCGGTCGATGACGAGGTCGAGTCCCTCGCTGTCGAAAGCGCTGCGTCGATTGCTCCCGGCGATGAGCCGTGCGTTCGGGGCTTCCGCGACGACGCGGCAGATGTCGAACACGCTCTCGCGGCTCGACCCCGCGGCATCGTCCAGGACGATGACGATCGGCTCCTGCCGGTCGCGCAGGAACGTGGACACCGTGTTCCAGGGGCGGTCACCCGTGTCGGGGAAGTCCCCGACGCCCGTGCGAGCGAGTGCGCGCAGCAGCGCCTGGGCGAGGCCACTGCTCGTCGCGGCATCCGCATCGACGGAGACCCAGACCACGGATGAGGTGGTGGTGCGCGCCCACTCGGCCATCGCCACGGTCTTGCCGGCGCCGGACGCGCCGTGGATCACGGTCAGTGGACTGTCGTTCTCGAGCGCTGCGGTGAGGCGCGGTCGCGGGATGACCCCGCTGGAAATGCGGGGCACGCCGGTGATGGTGCGCACGGCAGCAGCCGACATCGTTCCTCCCCGAGTGGTCCCGACACCAACGATATTCCGAGATGTTCATCTCTGCGCGGATGGGCCGTGGATTCGGGCGCCGCTCTAAGCTCGAGGGGTGGATGGGGAGAGGCCGGAGAGAGCCCGGGGAATACCGACGAGTGCGCTCCTGGTGACCGCAGCCTTCGGCGCCGTCCAGTCCCTGCTCTTCGTCGCCCTCGTGCCGATCACGAGCGTGCTCGCGGTCTCCTCGCCTCCGGCGTACGCGCTGGTCGCCAGCATCCACGGTCTGATGCCGTTCCTCGCGCGCGTGATCACCCGGACCCCGGGAATGGCGACGTTCGCGGCCTTCGTGACGGGGCTCCTGACCTCCGCCGTCTCGCCCATCGGGCCGCTGGCGGCCGTGCCCATGCTGATCGCCGGGCTCGCGCTCGATCTCTCGCTGCCCCTGCGGCGCGGGCAGCAGCCGACCGCGGCCCGCATCCTGCTCGCCGGCGCGATCGTCGGCGTCGTGCTGTTCTTCGTCGCGCTCCCGGTCTTCTCACCCGACCATCTGGTCCCGCCGGTGCTGCTGGCCACACTCGCCGCGCGGATCGTCGGCGAACTCGCGATCGCGTCCGTGGTGATCGCCCTCCGGCGGCTCCTGACGCGAGCCGGCGTGGCCCGCTAGCCGGTCCGCATCGCCTACCTCCGGCGATCCGCCCGGTTCAGGCCCAGCCGCCGCCAGGGTTCGGTGAGCCGCGACCAGACGGTCGGCTCCCTCTCCGCCTCCGGAGCGGCGGGCAGCGCCACGGCGAACTGCACGAACTCCTCGGCCCCGTGATGCACGACCCGGTACAGCGCGGTGCCGATCAGCACGCCGAGGGCGATCGACATGATCGAGGTGAGTGCCGCCGTGAAGTCGGCGAGCCCGTTGTCGGTGGCGAACGCCTCGGTGAGACCCACGAGGCCGGCGGCGCCCGGCACGAGCAGCCAGAACGCGGGGAGGAAGGTGAGTTGCGACGGGGCCCCGTGGCGCAAGCCGGCTATCCAGAACACGACCGGGGTGACGGCGACGGCGCCCACGAACCCGCCGATCGTGGGGTCGATGAACTCGGTTCCGGCCCACTGGCCGACGTACGCGACCACGAGTGCCAGGAGCACCCATCCGAACGTCGAGGCGGGGGCGGAGAAGTGCAGATAGTTGCCGATGGCGAACACGAGCACGCCGAGGAAGCCGACCCACCAGGGGAGGAAGGAGGAGGCGGGGAGCGGCTCGTATGACCGGGACTCCACCCCGACGACGGCACCGGCGGCGAGGATGCCGAAGGCCAGGAGCGCGAGTTGCACGAACCCGTAGACGAGACGCGCGGCCCCCGAGATCATCTGGCCCGCGGCGAGTTCGACGGTCGCCGTGGTGAGCACACCTCCGGGCAGGAAGGTCACCAGCGGCGCGATCAGCAGACGGATGGGGTCGCCGATCTCGATCACCTCCGCGAGGAGGAAGACCGCGCCCGCGCACACGAAGGCCGCCGCGATCGGCAGGATCAACTGCAGTGTCGGGGACCGGACGAGCTTCAGCAGTCCGATCCCGAATCCGAGGATGAACGCGACGATCACGCCCTGCCAGGTCGGGGCCAACAGCAGCGCCAGACCGGCGGTGAGCACTCCGTGTCCGAGCGTGCGCGTGAACCAGCCGAGTCGAGGCCGCATCGCCCCGATCTCGTTCAGCCGGCGGATGCCGTCGAGCGGTGGGACGCCGCCGGTCCGTGCCTCGCCGATCAGGTCGTACAGTGCGGCGATCTGATCGAACCGGAACGAGGCGTTGGTCGCCGAGCGGATGGCGACCCTGGACTCATCCGACTCCCCGGTCTCGACGAGGATGATCGTCGGCAGCACGACGAAATCGGTGTCGTCGCCACCGTAGGCCCGGGCGACGGCGGTGAGCGTGTCGCGGATGCGGTCGACGGACTCCGCCGACGCGTTCATCCCCTGCGCGAGCCCGAGCAGGAACTGGCGGAGCGCCGAACGGTCGACGGTGTCGGTCATGTCAGCTGATCAGGAACGAGAGACCCACCCCGACGACGATGGCGACGCCCACGTAGATGAGGTTCGGCAGCTGGAACGAGTGGTCGAAGACGTACTTGCCCATCTTCGTCGTGCCGGTCTGGTCGAAGGCGACGGTGGCGACCTGGCTGCCGTTGGCGGGCAGGGTGTAGATGCCCATGGTCGCCGGCCACAGTCCCACCAGCAGCGGCGCCGGCAGCCCGATCGTGATGCCGATCGGGACGATCGCGTTGGTTGCACTCGACTGGCTGGTGGTGAGCATCGCGACCGCGAACAGCGCCATCGCGAAGAGCAGCGCCCCGAGGAACGCCGACGATCCGGAGACGACCGATCCGAGCCCGTCGACGATGAGCGTCTGGTTCGCCGCGACGAAGGTGTTGGCGAGCCACGCGATACCGAAGAGGGCGATCGCACCGACGATGCCGGCGGGGAAGGTGGGCTGCTTGGGGACGTCGGCGGCCTTGACCTTGCAGAAGACGAAGATTAGGGCGGCGATGATGCCCATCGTGACCTCGATGATGACCGTGACGCTGAGGCGCACCGGGTCGCCGGCGTCGTCGGTGCCGATCACGGGGCGCAGTCCTTCGAACAGGCCGAAGAACACGATCACCCCGACGCCGATGAGGAAGAGCGTGGCCGAGAGCACGGCGGTCTTCGGCAGCTTGTTCTCGTGCGCGTCGGTCTGCGGCGGCTTGATCTGCCCCTCCTTCAGACGGCGCTGGAACTCCGGGTCGTCCTCCAGGTCCTTGCCGTGCCGCATCATGACGAGCGCCGCGACGAAGAGTCCGGCGATCGATGCCGGCCACATGATCAGCAGCAGCTGGCCGAGGTCGACGCCCTGCGGCGCGAGCAGCACGACCATCGAGGCGGTCGCGGCCGAGACGGGCGAGCAGAGGATGCCGACCTGCGAGGCGACGGCCGAGACCGACAGGGCGCGCTCGGGGCGGATCTTCTGCTGGTACGAGACGTCGTAGATCACGGGCAGCAGCGGGTAGAAGATGTTCCCCGTACCCGCACCGACCGTGAAGAGGAACGACATCGCCGGGGCGAGGAACACGACCGATTTCGGCTTGCGTCTGATCACCTTCGCCGCGACCGACACCATCCAGTCGATGCCGCCGGCCGCTTGCATGGTGGATGCCGCGGTGATGACCGTGATGACGATGAAGACCGCGTCGACCGGGGCATTGCCCGGCGCTTCGCCGAACACGAAGATGAGCACGGCCACGCCGACCAGGCCCCAGACACCGAGGCCGATCCCGCTCGTGCGGGTGCCCATGTAGATCGCGCCGATGACGACGATCAGCTGCGCGATGAGGATCCACACGTTGTCGTTCATGACGACGGCCCCTTCGCGATCGGGGCGTTCCCCGTGAGTACCTTCGTCGACAGCTGCGTCTCGACGATCTTGCCGTCGATCGCCTCGACCCGGAGCGCCAGGGCGTCTTCGACGGGGCTGATCGCGGTGACGAACTCGGAGTTCTCGAAGTGCAGCGACTGCAGGTTGCCCACCGCGTATCCGGTCGAGAGCTCGCCGCTCAGCAGCGAGGCGTGGAAGAGCGGACGCCGCTGATCCTCGGCGTCGTAGTGCGGGCAGAAGCTGCCGTGCAGGAAACCGAGCCCCTCGGGCAGCACCTGCAGGGTCGGGCCGTAGCTGTCGGTCGTGCCGCCCTCGAACCAGCAGATGCCGCCGGCGCTGCCTCCGGTGAACACGACGTTCGAGTCGGGGTCCTCCCACATCTCGCGCATGATCTCGTCGAGACCCTGCCGCTTCCACACGTCGAGCATGTTCGCGGTGTTGCCGCCGCCGACGTGGATCACGTCGAAGCCCTTCACGAAGCCCGCGAGGTCGTCCACCGCCCGATGGAACAGCGGCAGATGGTGCGGCGCGCACCGGTCCGAGTCATAGGTGGAGTAGAAGCTCAGGATGTACGCGGCGTCATCGCCGGTCGCCGTCCCGACGAAGAGGACCCGGGGTCGCTCCTTGCCGGTCAGCTCGAGGATGTAGTCGTGCGTCGGATCGTTCCGACGCTCCATCATGGCCTTGCCGGCCCCGGTTGCCACCACGTGAGACATGCCCCCACCTCTCGACGACTGCGAATGCGCTCAACCTAGCGGCGCACCGCGGCCAGCGTCCAGAGTGCTTTCACCCCGGAAGGGCGACCCGTCGGCCGGGCTGTTCAGCCGTTGACGCGCGCGGTGGCGACGAGGCCTTCGAGGAGGGCGTGCGTGCGCGCCCGAGGCCCGTCGGGGCGCAGGCCGAGCACGTTCGCGAGCTCGAGGGCCAGGGCGGCGTGGCCGGTGGCGCTCGGGTGGAACGGGTCGTTCATGAGTCCCCAGGGGACTCCGCCGGCGCCGAGCTCGGCGAAGCGCGCGAACTGGTCGACGAGGATCACGTCTTCGCTCGCGGCGACTTCGCGCACCGCCTGGGCGAACTCGCCGATCCGCGCGCGCTCCGGGGCGTTGCGGGTGTCGATCGCCGGCGGGGTCTGCAGCACGGGGATCGCCCCGAGCGCGCGCACCCGCGTCACGAAGTCCCGCAGCGATCCGGCGTAGTCCGCCGCCGAGATCACCTCGCGCGGGCCGCCGTCGGAAGCATCGTTCGTGCCGATCATGAGGGTGACCACATCCGGCTGCCAGGATGCGACGCGGCGGTCCCAGTCGTCGAGGAGGTCGACGATGCGGTTGCCGCTGATCGCCGTGTTCAGCACGACGTCCCGCACGCGTCCCAGCTCGCCGCGGATCAGCTCGTGCAGGTGCTCCGGGTAGCTGCGCCCACCGTGCGTGTGCACCAGGCCGTGCGTGATCGAGTCGCCCGTGATGATCCAGTTCAGCGGAATCGGATCGGCCAGCGCGGCGGCGAGGCGGCCGAGGTCGGAGGCGGCGGATGCGGGAGCGGAGGATGCGGCGTTCGACACGGCTCCGAGCTTATCGGCCGGGGCGATTCGGCCGATGTATGCCGGAACGTCGATATGTGAAAACGGATTCGATCGAGGGATGCCGTGGAGGAAAGGTACCGTCGTCCGGACCACCGCTCACCACTCATCACATCGGCCACGGGTAACCCACCCGGGGGCCGATCGAGGTACCCATGAACAAGTGCTCCGCACCGTCCGCAGGCGTCGAACTACCGCGCTCGTCGGTGATGATCGTCTTCGGCACCCGCCCCGAGATCGTCAAGCTCGCCCCGCTGGTGCGCAGCCTGGGCGAGGCCGCCTATGTCGTCCACACCGGCCAGCACTACGACCGTGACATGTCGGCGGTGTTCCTGAAGTCCTGCGGAATCACGCGGGTGCACCGCCAGCTCCGTGTCGGCGGACTCCCGCGGGCCGCGCAGATCGGGCGGGGAGCCGAGCAGATCGCGCAGACCATCGCCGAGGTCGAGCCGAGCTACGTCGTCGTGCAGGGAGACACGAACGCGACGATCGCAGCCGCGCTCGCCGCCAACGCCTCGGGTGTGCGGCTCGGTCACGTCGAAGCAGGGCTCCGCGCCAATGATCGCCGGATGCCCGAAGAGCACAACCGGATCATGGTCGACCACATCGCCGACGACCTGTTCGCGGCGACCCCGGCGAACCGCGCCAACCTGCTCGCGGAGGGCATCGACGAGGAGCGCATCCTCGTCACCGGGAACCCGGTGGTCGAAGCCGTCCGGACACAGCGTGCCGCCGCCGGATCCGACGTCGCCGAGCTGGAGCGTCTCGGCCTCGAGCCCGACGTGTATGTGCTCGCCACGCTGCATCGGCAGGAGAACGTCGATTCCCCGGACAACCTCCTCGCCACGCTGCACGCCTTCAACGAGATCGCCGCGTCGGGGTGGCCGGTCGTGTTCCCCGTGCACCCGCGGACCCGGGCCATGCTGTCCGCGCTGGATGCCGACCACCTGCTCGATGCGCTGATCGCCGAGGAACCGTACACCTACGAACGGTTCCTCGCTCTCGCGTCGCACGCGGCGGTGCTGGTCTCCGACTCGGGCGGCATCCAGGAGGAGGCGACGGTGCTCGGACGACCGGTCCTCGTCGTCCGCGACTCGACCGAACGGCCCGAGGCGCTGGGCTCCTTCACCCAGTTGGTCTCCCCGCAGATGCTGGCGCGAGAGACAGCCGCCCTGCTCTCGACGGTGACCCGCACTCTCGCCGACCTCGATGCCCTGCCGTCGCCGTTCGGCGACGGCCATGCCACGGAGCGCATCGCGGAGCACATCCGATCCGCCGTCGCCGCCGCCCGCGACGAGAGCGCATGATGCGTCCTCGGCTGTCCGCCGCTGTTCGAGGTCGCGATGCTCGTCGCCGCTAGCGCCATTTCGTTCATCGTCACGCTGACGTTCCTCGTCTACGTCTTCATGATCATCGTTCCCTTCGTGCGCCGCACGCCGGACCCCGATGGTCGCGTGGATGCCTTCGCATGGCACATCTTCGTGCCGTGCCGAGATGAGGAGGTCGTCATCTCGCGAACCATCCGGATGCTCCGCTCCACGGTGCCGGAGGCACACGTCTGGGTGATCGACGACGACAGCGACGACCGCACCGCGTCGATCGTCCAGTCGGCCGCCGAGGCGGACGCCTTCGTGCATCTCGTCCAGCGCCGGCGCCCCGAGGCGAGGACCGGCAAAGGGGATGCGCTCAATGCCGCGTACTTCGAACTGAACGCGTTCCTTCCCGCCGACACCGACCGTTCGCGCGTCGTCGTGTGCGTCGTCGATGCCGATGGCGAGGTGGCCGAGAACATCCTCCGCAAGGCCGCCTCACCCCACGCGTTCGGAGATCCCGAAGTCGGGGCGGCGCAGGTCACGGTCTACATGAAGAACCGCGATGACCGGCAACCCGTCCCGGGAGCGGGATGGGCCCGGAACACGTTCGGGCGATTCCTCATCCGGATGCAGGACCTCGAGTTCCGCGGGCCGATCGCCGCGATCCAGTCCCTCCGCGGATGGACCGAGACCGTGGGCCTCGGCGGCAACGGCCAGTTCACGCGCCTCTCGGTTCTGGATGACATCGCCGCGAGGTCCGACAGGCCGTGGCACGGTTCGCTTCTGGAGGACTACGAGCTGGGCATCCACGTGCTGCTGGCCGGGCATAAGAACCGACACCTGCACGACACCTACGTCGCCCAGGAGGCGCTGCACGATTTCCGACGGTTCACGGTCCAACGCACACGCTGGGCGCAGGGAAACATGCAGTGCATCCGCTACATCCCCGAGATCGTGCGCTCTCCGATGCTCACGAACGCCGGCATTCTCGAGATCTGCTACTACCTGCTCCTGCCGGTCTTCCAGGTGGTGGCCAGCCTCGCCGCTGTGACCCTGGTCGTCGGAGCGATCGTGGGGGTGGCCTCCGGGGCATTCGCCCTCCCCTGGAGCCTCCTGCCCGTCCTCGCCATCCTCTTCCTTCTCTTCGGCATCGGCCCCTTCTTCATCTGGGGGCCGCTCTACCGTCGGTACAGCGAGCCCGATGCCGGATTCTGGACGGGCATCCTCTGGGGCTTCGGGATGTGGGTGTACGACTACTACGTCTATCTGACGGGTGCCCGCGCGCTCTACCGGATCGTCCGAGGGCGGAACGGGTGGGCGAAGACCCGCCGCAACGGGGAGATCGATGTGGCCGGTCCGATCGCGAAGGACGCCTGATGCAGCCCACGGCTTCCCTGCCTCCCACCGTTCGCGTCAGGACTCCTCGCCGCTCTTCGCTCTCGATGAAGGTGCGGCTGTTCGCGGGGGTGGGGTTGATCGCCACCGCTGTCGTGCTCGTCTTCCTGGCGCCGCAGGTCGTCTTTCTGGAAACGGAGGTCGCTCGCCTCTGGCTGCCCACGATCACCCCTGGCGCATTCACCGCGGCGGTCGAGTCCCCGGTGGCTTTCCTCGCTGCGCCGCTGTGGGGGCTGGGGGGTGTGATCCTGGCTGCGACACGCGTCAGCGGGCTGCGGGTGTGCATGTCGGTGGTCCTCTCCACGGTGCTGATCCTGGTGACGAATCAGGTGCGGCTCGGCGCCATCGGGTGGGGAGCGGTGACGGCGGGATCCTCTGAGGGTTACGAGGTCGCCCTGCGTCTGGGCGGGTCCGTGCTGAGCGTCCTCGGGTTCAGCGCCGCCTACCTGGTCTTCGTGATCGTGATGGCCGACCTGCCCCTGTTCGGCCGGAGGCGGACGCCGACCGGCTGATCCTCGTCGGATACGCTGGGCGGGTGAGCCCTGAGTCGGATAGACGCTAGATCGCGGGTGTGAGCACACGTCGTGTGCTCCCCGCATCCTCGTCGACCTCACTCACCCGCCGCTCGGTGCGTTTCGCAGCGCCCGCGGCTCTGCGCGTCTGGATGCTCCATGCCGTTCCTCATCCCCGTCCTCGCTCTGGCGATCTTCGCCCAGGGCACCAGCGAGTTCATGCTCGCCGGTCTTCTCCTCCCCCTGTCCGCCGATCTCGGTGTCGACCCATCGACCGCCGCCCTGCTGACCTCCGCGTTCGCGGTGGGCATGGTGGTGGGTGCGCCGCTGATGGCCGTGTTCGCCAGCCGCTGGCGTCCGAGGCAGACCCTCGTGCTGCTCCTCGTGATCTTCATCGCCGCGCACGTGGTCGGTGCGCTCGCGCCGTCGTTCTCCCTGCTGCTGGTCACGCGGGTGCTCGCCGCGCTGGCGAACGCCGGATTCCTGGCGATCGCTCTGGCCACCGTGCGGGGCATCGTCGCACCGGCGCAGACGACCAGGGCCGTCGCGGTCCTGCTCGCGGGCACCACGCTCGCGACGATCGTGGGCGTCCCCGCCGGTGCGATGCTCGCGAACGCCTTCGGATGGCGCTCGACCTTCTGGGCCGTGGTGCTGCTCTGTCTCCCTGCCGTGGTCGCGCTGCTCCTCGACCGCACGCTCGGCGCCGTTCCGCGCTCGCCGCGGATCGACGTGCGCGCGGAGGTCTCCGAGCTGCGTCGTCGTCCGGTGCTCGTCGCCGTGGTGCTCGCCGTGCTCGTGAACGCCGCGACCTTCGGGGTGTTCACGTTCCTCGCCGTCATCGGGGCGGATGCCGGGGTCGGGGCATCCTGGATCCCGGTGCTCCTCGCCGTATTCGGAGTCGGGGCCTTCCTCGGGGTGGCCGCCACCGGTCGGTGGGGTGCCCGCTGGGCGCGCACATGGATCGTGGTCGGTGCCGCGGCCACGACCGTCGTCTGGGTGGTGTTCGGCCTCGCCGCCGCGTCGGTGCCGGCCGTGTTCCTCGGCGGGTTGATCGGCGGGCTGCTGTCGTTCGCTGTCGGCTCGGCGCTGATCGCGCGCATCGTCGGCCAGGCCGAGGGCGCTCCGGTTCTGGGCGGCGCGTATGCCACGGCGGCGTTGAACCTCGGCGCGGTCGGCGGGCCCGTGCTCGCCGGGATCGGGTACTCCGGCGTCGGTGCGCCGGGCGTGCTGTTCATCGCGGCGGGGATCACCGCCGTCGGCGTCGTGCTCACGCCGCTGCTGCGACGATGATCGCCCCGTGACGCGAGGGATGCGAAAGACTGGGGGTATGACTTCGCCTGTGCTCGACTCGCTCCTCGCCCGCATCGTCGAGAGCGGGCTGCTCGAAGACCCGGTCGCCGAGAACGGTCTCGTCTACGGGCGTGCGAGCATCGACGCGGCCGGCACCGTGGTGAACGTGAACGTCGACCCGGAGCTGGACGAGCATGGCGAAGACGTCGATCACGACGCGCTGATCGCGGCGGTGTCGCGGATCCTCTCGGTCGGGGAGACCCGGTGGCGTGCTGTGGTCGACGAGGTCGCCACCGACATCGATGACGCCGTCGACGACGAGCCCGTCATCGAGCAGATCGACCTGCGCGACGATCTCGAGGCGACGTCGGTCGTCGTCTTCGCCGATGCCGCCCTGCTCGCGTTCGTCGCGCCGAAGCAGTTCCCGGAGTCGCGGATCCTCGTGCAGCTCGACGAGGAGCTCGAGGTCGAGGGCGTCGAGGTGCGCGAGATCGACGGCACCGCCACCGTCGATCTCGACACCCTCGACGACCTGCTCGACGAGATCAGCCGCGCCGACGACTGACCGCTCGATCGCATGGAAGACATCGCCGCTTCTCGCTCGGCCTCACCGGCCGTTTCATGCCGGCCGGGACGCGGCGGCATCCTGCTGTCCGCGATCGGCGCGACGGCGGTCGGCGTCGTGGTGACGTGGTGGATCACGACCGCGCAACGCGTGTCCGTGGCATCCGATGCCGACCTCTCGTCCGTGCCGTTCGGCTTTCCTCTGCCCTGGATCACGCAGGACCACTCGTCGAACCCCTTCACGGCGTATCCGGCCGACGTCGCCCTGCGGCTCACCGGTCGCACCGGCATCCCCTATCCGACCTCGTACGAGTGGCTGCCCTTCATCGGCGATGCGCTGATCTGGGGCGCGGTGTTCTGGGTGCTCGGGATGGTCGTTCTTCCGGCCGCGGTCCGAACGATGCGCGCGAGGTCAGGCCCCGACCGTCCACGCTCTTGACGGCGGGCGACTATCCGAGGTTCAGCGCGCCGTCGGGCGGAGAACTCCGCATCGGGCGGAAGAATGCACCTGGATCCTCCGCCCGGCGGCGAGTTCTCCGCCCGTCGCGGTGGCGCTACAGCCACTTCTTGTAGCGGAAGACCCCGTAGAGCGCGACGGCGAACGCAGCCATCGCGCCGATCGCCATCGGATACCCGAAGGCCCAGTGCAGCTCGGGCATCACGTCGAAGTTCATGCCGTACACCGTGCCGACCAGCGTCGGCGCGAAGATGATCGCCGCCCAGGAGGAGATCTTCTTGATCTCGTCGTTCTGCGCCAGCCCGGCCTCGGTCTGACGGCGGGCGACGAGCGCGGAGTGCACGGTCAGCGCGTTCTCGAGGATCGCCCGGAACGAGTCGACGCGCTCGTTGACGCGGATCGTGTGGTCGAGCACATCGCGCAGCGACCGCTGCAGCTCCTCGTCGATGCGGTACTTCTCCGACCCGCGGCGCAGCCACTCCAGCATCCCGCTCAGGGGATGCACGGCCCGCTGGAAGTTGATGACCTCGCGGGAGAGCTCGTAGATGCGCCGGGAGAGCGCGCTGTCGTCGTCGCCGTCGCCGAAGAGCTGGTCCTCGATCTCGTCGATGTCGTTCAGCAGGCCCGCCACGATCGGCTCGTACCCGTCGACGACCTCATCGAGGATCGCGTAGAGCACCGCCTCGGGGCCCATCGCGAGCAGCTCGGGGTTGGCCTCCATGCGCATCCGCACGGCGGCGAGGTTCGGGGACTCGGCGTGCCGGATCGTCACCACGAAGTCGGGGCCGACGAACAGGTGCAGTTCGCCGAACTCGATCGACTCCTCCTTGTCGCGGTAGCGCGCCGGCCGCAGCACGGCGAACAGGGTGTCACCGTAGCGCTCCACCTTCGAGCGCTGGTGCCCCGAGAGCGCATCCTCGACCGCGAGCGGATGCAGGTCGAACTCCCGCGCGACGGACGCGACCTCTTCCGGGCTGGGTCGATACAGGCCGATCCAGGCGATGCCGCCGGCGGCATCCAGCATCCGGTAGGTCTCGTCCAGGTTCTTCGGGGTCTCCACGCGACGTCCGTGGACGTACACGCCGTTGTCGATGAGCGCCATGATGCGGCTCCGTTCTCGCAGGTGCACGGCAGCAGAAGCTCCGTGCGCGGATTCCTCAGGGGGCGGATGACGCCGCCGACGGCTGCGGGAAGGACGTGCGAGAGCGGACCCGAAGGTCAACGCATGAACGCAGGGAGTCGCGACGCAGCGAGGGCGGCGTCGTAACTATCACCGGACATCGCCATCACCGCCTTTCGGGACTCTGCGGGTCGAACGACCCAACGGGTCAGCATACCCCCGTCGCCTGGGAAGAGGCGCCCGCGGCGGGTCTCGAGAGCGGCGAACATAGGCTTTTGCTGGATGAATCCTATGTATATGCTGCACGCGGGGGAGCAGGATGACCAGGAGGAATCATGGTACGAACTGTTCTGGAGGGGTCCGAGCGCGCTGCTCAGACCCGGAGAAAGATCTACGCCGTCCTCGCCGGTGGGCTCGTCGTCGGCGTGGGATCCGCGCTGACACTCGCCGCGTGGAATGACTCGGAGTTCGCGACGAGCGACTTCGCCGCAGGGACGTTCGAGTTCCAGGGATCGACCGATGGGGCGGCCTGGGCCGACCACGCCGTCGAGGGCGACGCGGCGGTGCTGACGTTCAGCACCGGCTTCGACAACCTCGCGCCGGACGACGTCGTGTACGCGCCCTTCGCGCTGCAACTGACCGCGGCCAGCACGTCTCCCGCGGGACTCACCGCCGTCGCGCCCGTCGTGACGGGAGACCTCGCCGGTCAGCTGACGTTCGGCGCGGTGTCCACGACGACCTTCGGATGCGACGCGACCGCGTTCGCCGGGGGGACCGCGGTGCCCGCCACCATGGATCCGGGCGACATCGTCTACCTGTGCCTGCAGGTCACCGCCGGTGCGACGATCACGCAGGGCGACACCGGCACCGCGGTCTGGCAGTGGGACGCCGTCTCGCAGTAGTCACCTCGGCACGGCCATCGTGGTTCGACAGGCGCGGGTTCGCGGCCTGAAGACGTTCACGCGTGTTCAGGCGCTGCTCGCGTGCGCCCTCCTGCTCGGAGTGGGCGCAGCCGGGAGCCTCGCCTCCTGGTCGGACAGCGAGCTGGCGGGCTCGCCGTTCACGGCGGGAAGTTTCGCCCTCGCATCGCGGACGGATGCCGGTGGCTTCACCGCGCACCCCGAAGACGCCGCCGCCGCCCTCAGCTGGACGCTCTCCCCGCTCTTCCCCGGGGAGAGCGCGGCCGCATGGGTGCAGGTCCAGGCGACCGGATCGGTGGAGGGGGACGTGCTCCTCAGTGGGGTGTCGCTCGCGGTCGAGCCCGCGGCGGGCAGTCCGGAGGAGGCGCTCCGGGATGCGCTCCTGGTGCGGGCATCGGTCACGTCGTCGACCGATCCCACTCCGCCCGAATGCACCGCGAGCACGCCGGGTGTCGAGGTGACGGGGCTCACGCAGGTCCCGGTGCTCCCCGCGCAGCAGATCGAACCGGCCGGCGCCTCCACCGTGACGTACTGCGTCGTCCTGACGCTCCCGCCCGATGCGCCGGCGGCCGCCCAGGGCGCACAGCTCACGCCCACCTGGGTCATCACGGGGAGCACGGGATGACGGCCTTCTCGCGCCGTGCTGCACGGACGGGCCGCCTCGTCCGTGACATCCTGCTGGCCGCGGCGGCGGTCGGCGGAGCGGCGTGCCTCGTGTTCGCCCTGCTCGCGTTCACGGGCGGCTACTCGCTGATGATGTTCAAGACCGGCTCGATGTCTCCCACGATCCCGGCGGGTTCGGTCGCACTGGTCCAGCGGATCCCCGCATCCGAGATCGTCGTCGGCGACGTCGTGACCGTCGACCGGGCAGGGACGCTGCCGATCACGCACCGGGTCACGAGCGTCGGCGAGGGGAGCGTAGCCGCAGAACGCGTGATCACGATGCGCGGAGATGCCAACGTCGTCGACGACCCGATGCCGTACACGCTCGCCGAGGCGCGGATCGTGCGCGGTTCGGTGCCGTATCTCGCACCGGTGATCGCACAGTTCGGCAACCCCTGGGTGCTCGGATCGCTCACCCTCGCCACCGCGTTCCTCGTCGGCTGGGCCTTCTGGCCGAGGCGGCCGCGGACTGACGACGCAGAAGCCCCGCCCCCGGAGCCTGCCGACGCGGTGGACCCGCCCGGCGACGGGGAGAGCGCGGGCCGCGCGGCGGCGGGAGCCCGTGTGCTGGCGGCGCTCTTCGTGCTGGCGGTCTGCGCGTCGAGCGCGACTCTCGCTCCGGCACCGGCATCCGCGGCGACCGGATCGGACTACCTCAGCGTGCGCTCCGACCTCGCCGGTGCCGGCGTGCAGGCGCTCGACCCGCTGGTCCCGCTGCGCTGGCACCTCGACGTGGACGCGTCGGCGGCCCCGGCTGACGGCGACCTCGCCATCGCCATCTCGTCGGTGGGCGACCCGGCGTTCGGACTGCGGGCCGAGGTCCGCGCCTGCGGGCAGCCGTGGCTCTCCGACGGCACCTGCCCCTCGGGCGAACGGCTGCTGCGTCCGGAGGGGCCGCTGCCGGCGGACGGCGTCTGGCAAGACCTGCTCTCCACCGCGACACCGGCCGTCGCGTACGTGCAGGTGGCTCTCACGGCGCAGCCGCAGTCTCCCGAGGCCGGCGCGGCGGGCGCCTCGGTCACGGTGCGGGCCACTGCGGGCGGAGACACTGTCGACACCGGGATCGACGGCGAATCGGAGCTGCCTCCGACCGGTGGCTCCGGTCTGGCGCTGCTCGCCGCGCCCGCCGCGGTGCTGGTCGGCATCGGCATCGCGCTCCTCGCCCGCCGACGCCCGAGCCCGAGGGGGCGGCGATGAGGGTGCTCCGCAGACTCCTCCTGCTGCTGACGGCCGCCTGCCTCGCCGCGATGACCCTCACGGCGTCGCCCGCCGGTGTGCGGGGTGATGCGCTGCTCGGCATCACGGAGGCGGCGTGGCTCGATGCGCAGTACGCGCGCGGACCCGTCGAAGCCGGAACCCTTGACGTCCCCACCATCACCGCCTGTACGACGGAGAACGAGGGAACGAACGGCGCCATGAGCGGGGTCACGCTCACCTGGACGTCGGTGCTCGACGACCCGGCACGGATGCTGCTCGCCTTCTCGGTGACCGCGGGAACCGTCTTCGAAGCGCCGACCGATCGCATCGTGGTGACCGGGCCGGCCGCCGGCCTCTACACGTTCACCTTCACCGCGACGGCGTCGGAACTCGACGCCGCGCTGGGGCCACTCGCGGGCGCGAGCGTAGGGGCAGCGGTGTCCACGCGTGCCGGGACAGAATGGCGATCGGATGTCGCGACCCGGACCGTCTCGGTCGGGACCCTGAGCGGAGGGCTCGGCTCGGCGACCTGCGACCTGGGGCACACCCTCACGCTGACCGGGTTGACCGCGGCGACGCTGCCGATCTCCCGCGTGATCCCCGTCGGCACCTCGGCCACGTCGTCGCTGCCGCCGGCGCTGCAGGACCGCCGACGCACGCCGGTGTACACGGTCACCGTCCGCGACATCGCCTCGAATGCGGTCGTCCCGAACGCCGAGGTGACGATCGTGCTCCCGGATGGCCTGGCGTTCGAATCGGGCACGTTCGCCGACCTCGGGGAAGGCACATTCACCACCAGCGCGACCGGAACCGTCGACTTCCGCGTCGTCGCCAACCGCTCCGAGCCCGCGCAGGGGCCGGTGCGCGTCGAGTCCCCTCGCGCCTTCACGATCCTCTCCGGGCAGCCCGTCACCTCGGTGCCGCTGGTGTCCTGGGGATATTCGGGACAGGGGCAGACCGGCTCGGACAACCTCACCGGCGCCCGGACCAGCGCCGTCCCGCTCTGGGACAACCTCACCATCACGGGTGCCACGGCCGTCGGCTCCAGCTATTCCACGCTGCTCTACGCCGATCAGAACGGCAATCTGTGGGGGCGGGGCTACAACGCCTCCGGCATCATCGGCGACGGCACCGCCACGAATCGCACGAGCGTCGTCGCCGCGCTCACCGCCCCCGGTGCGCAGCTCGGGAACATCACGCACATCGGCACCGGCACGGACCAGCTCTCCTCCGTCGCGGTCGATGCGGCGGGCGGTGTGTGGGCGACCGGCATCAACGAGCTCGACGGTTTCGGCGCTGCCTACACGAACACCCGCTACTGGCAGCGCGTGAGCGACAACTACACGATGCCCGCGGGCGCACTCACCGCCGAGGTCAATCCCTTCGGCGCCGTCTTCATGGTGCTGAGCAACGGGCAGGCGATGGTCGCGGGCGCCGACAGCTACGGCTACTCCGCGCAGGGCGCATCCGTGAGCGCCGCGGCCGGATCGGCGGGGCTGCTCATGCTCACCGGTCCGGGTGCGCCCATCACAGGCGTCTCCTCCGGTGGCATCGGCTGGCAGTCGTCGGCCGTGGTCACCGACGACGGCCGACTGTTCACGGCGGGCACGACGGCCTACGGCGGCAGCGGCACGTTCTATCTCGCGGAGAAGACGCTCCCGGCGGGGAAGACTGCGGCGAAGGTCGTCGTCGGGCAGTACCGGATGCTGGTCATCATGACCGACGGCACGGTCTACGCACTCGGCGCCAACACCAGCAGCTCCCAGGGCACCGGCAGCTCGGCCGCGCCGGGCGCGACGCTCACCCCGGTCGCACTGCCGGCGGGTACCGTCGCCACCGATGTCGCGATGGGCAACGACTCGACGGTATTCCTGCTCGAGTCGGGCGAGGTCTACTTCGCCGGGCTGAACGACACCGGCGGGGCGGGGGCGGGTACCACCACCGGCACCTTCAGCACGCCGGTGCGCGTGCCCCTCGCCCACACGGCCACGAAGGTCATGGCGTCCTGGTATGACAGCTTCCTCGCCGTGCTCGGGTGACGGCCGGGCGGGCCAGCAGCCGCCGTCTCAGGGGACGATCGAGTCGATGTAGCCGCCGTCGACCCGCACCGCGGCGCCGGTCGTCGCGGAGGCGAGTGGGGAGGCCAGGTAGGCGACCATGTTCGCGATCTCCTCGGGTTCGATGAGCCGCTGCAGCAACGACTGCGGGCGATGCAGCCGCATGAACTCGCGCTGCGCCTCGTCCCACGGCAGCTTCGGGTCGACGAGCTCGTACACGAAGTCCTCGACGCCGCCGGTGTGGGTCGGACCCGCGAGAACCGAGTTGACGGTCACCCCCGTGCCCGCGGCCTCCTTCGCGAACCCGCGCGACACCGCGAGAAGGGCCGTCTTCGACATGCCGTAGTGGATCATCTCGGCGGGGATCACCACGGCCGAGTCGCTGGCGATGTCGAGCACCCGACCCCAGCCGCGAGCGGTCATGCCGGGGAGCGTGGCGCGGATGAGGCGCACGGCTGCCAGCACGTTCACGTCGAAGTAGCGGCGCCACTCGTCGTCGGTGATCTCGAGTGCGGGCGTCGCGCCGAAGATCCCCAGGTTGTTGACGAGGATGTCGATGTCGCCGGTCGCGGCCAGCACCTCATCCGCTCCGGCCTGATCGGTGACATCGCCCGCGGCGGCGACGAGATCGCGTTCGGAATTCTCCTGCTGCATCTCGGCGATGACGGAGGCGACCGTGTCGGGCTTGCGGCCGTTGACCGCCACGCGGGCGCCGGCGTCGGCCAGTGCCGCGGCGATCGCCCGCCCGATGCCCTGCGTGGAGCCGGTGACGAGTGCGGTCCTGCCCGCGAGATCGATGCGCATGGTGGTTCCCTCCGTGACGGATGCTGCCTGCTGATGCAACGGTAGTCGCGTCGATTCCATGCCCGTGGGGTCGGAGTGATCCGGCGAGATCGTGGACGAAGGTAAAACGTTAGCTGGTCGAATGTCATATAGAGTGGACTCATCGTTGTTCGAGAACGGCACTGGGGAGTGGCCGGCTCGGACGAGACGCGGATCTCGATCCACTCGAGACCACCGCGACTGGCCGCGGCGAAAGCCGCCTGTTCTCGGTGCGCCTCCCCCTCCCGCACCGGGCTGCGCCCCCCGACGTGGGCCTGTGAAGGTTCACGCCGGGGGGACGTGCGAACGCGGGGCACCGCCCCCGCGTTCGCCTCGTTTCGTTGAGCGTCGAGGGGGCAACGTGTAACATTTCACAGGACGGGGATGGGTGCGGTAACGGATTGCGGGGGCTTCATGGACGACGATGCGGATCGGACAGAGCAGCTGCGGGTCCGACTGCGATGGCTCGCCGGATGCTCCGCGGTCGCGATCATGCTGATCGCCGGGTGGTTCGCGTACGGCGCCATCGTTCGGTCGCCCGAGATGATGACGGTCGCAGCGGGCGGCTTCGCGGCCGTCGTGACCGGATGGAGCAGCCTGCACGCTTCCCTCACGACACGACTCGACCTGATCGCCGCGCAGGCGGACTTCGTCATCGACGCACCCGGCCTGTTCTCCGGGTCGCGCGACGACAGTCGTCCCGACATCAAGAGCTTCCCCATCGGCTGACCACCGCGCACCGGGTGGCGCGCGGCGTCAGGTGAGCAGGGTGGCGGCGTTGCCGGACGTGATCGCCCGCAGGGCGTGGTCGGGGAGCGCAGAGGTTGCGAGTTGCAGCGCCGTGGCCTCCGGGGTCTGTACGGGGAAACCGCTGCCGAACACCCAGCGCTCCGGGTCATCGCCGAGACCGTCGGCGACAGCGGTGGGGCCGTTCACGTGCCAGAGGTCGAGCCGCAGCCACTCGGGCGCGGCGTCGCCGAGATGCCGCTTCAGCTCGATCCCATCCGCGCGGTTGAGGCCGCTCAGCAGCAGCGGAGCAGCCGGACTCTCGCGCACGAGGTCGGCGATCCGGTGCATTTCGAGGTCGACGGCGGGGGAGAGCGGATGCCGAACCCTGGCGTCGTCGAGCCGGGCGATCAGCTGTACGGGGAGCCCGCGGTCGGCGCACGCGTCGAGCACGGGGCGTACGGCAGAGACCTCGTACCGGTGGAAGCCCGGGGCGACGCGCACGCCGCGGGCGCCGGCGGTCACGGCATCGTCGAGCTCCTCGCGCCAGGTCGGGTCGCGCGGATCGATCGTCGCGAACACGCGGAAGAGCGGGTCATCGGCACACGCGGCGAGCACGGCCTCGTTGCCGGTGCGGGTGTCGAAGCCGAACAGGGACGCCAGGTGCGAGACCCAGACCGAGCGCAGGCCGAGGCGTTCGGCGTGAGCGCGCAAAGCATCGGCATCCGCGGCGGCGGAGAGCCGGTACGGCCACTGTCCGAAGAAGCACGTGGTGTCGGTCGCACCGAGGTCGGCGAACGCGCGGAGCATCCGTCGCGCCTGGACGGTCATGACGCGACCTCCGCAAGCCAGCGGGCGACCGTGCCGCCGAACACCCGCTCCTCGGCATCGGGGTCGAGCCCTGCGCCGAGCACCTTGCCGACGTTGGCCGCGAGGTCGATGTGGGGCAGGTCGGATCCGAACACCACCCGGTCGGGGCCGAGGCGCTCCACGGCGAGTGCCACTTCTCCGGCGCCGATGATCGTGCCCGAGGTGTCGACGGCCACGTTCGGCACGGAGCCGACCGCGTTCACGGCCGACTCAGGCTGGCCGCCGAGGTGCGCCATCAGGAAGCGCACGTCGGGATGACGGCGGGCTGCGGCGGCGATGTGGTCGGCCGTCGACTCGTAGGGGAACTGCCCGACGGTTTTGCGCCAGGCATGCGCGAGCACGATCAGCCGGTGCTCGGCGGCGTACTCGAGGATCGGATCGCTCAGTGGATCGTCGGCAAGAGTCGCGATCCAGAGCTTGATGCCGATCATCCCGCGGTCCTCGACGTTGCGGCGCAGATCGTCGAGACTGTCGCGGCCGAAGCGCGGATTGACGTAGCAGTAGCCGCGCAGGCGGTCGGGGTATCGGCGCAGCTCGCCGGCCAGCACGTCGTTCATCTCCCGCACTTCATCGAGGCTCGGGTGGGCCTGGAAGCTTCCGAGGTTGCTGCACAGGAACAGCTCGATGCCCAGGCGGTCACCGGCCTCGAAGACCGCGGGGTCGAACCGCCCTTCGTCGAGGTGCGTGTGCGCGTCGATGCCGGTCATGTCGTCGCCTCACGCACGGCGACCGCGGCGCGTTGCAGCGTCTCGTCGATGTCTGCGTCGGTGTGCGCGGCGCTGACGTAGACGACCCGATAGAAGGAGAGTCCGTGGCGGAACGCCGCCCGCAGGAAGGCCTGGATCTCGGCATCGGCGCCGACGAACTGCGGGCACGCCGGGTGTCCCACGAGCCGGATGCCGGAGCCGGTCTCGGCGAACACCGCGTTCAGGCCGTTCTGCAGTCGCGTGCCGGAGGCGAGCAGCCGCGCGATCACGTCACGGTCGCGGATGGCGGTCATCGTCGCGGTGGCTGCCGCGAGCGACAGCGTCTCGCCGCCGTAGGTCGACGTGACGACCACCTCGCCGCGGTCGAGCACGCCGAGCACCTCCCGGCGCCCGCAGTAGACGGCGAGGGGCATCCCGTTCGCGATGCCCTTACCGAAGACCGACAGGTCGGGGAGGACTCCGGTCGCCTCGGCCATGCCGCCGATCGCCACTCGGAAGCCGGTGACCATCTCGTCGTAGGCCAGCAGGGCGCCGTGCCGGTCGGCGACGTCGCGCAGGTAGCGGTAGAAGCCGGCCGCCTCGGGAATCGCCGGGTAGTCGGCGGCGACGACGATGACCGCGATCTCCGAACCGCGGGTGAGGAACAGGCGATCCAGGGTCGCGCGGTCTTCCCAGTCGACCGCGTGGTGCAGGGCGGCGAGAGCGGCCGGAACGCCGGGCACAGCATCCGTCGTCGCCCCGGGCAGCACCCGCGCGCCCGCCGCGAGCGAGTTGAGCCAGCCGTTGTAGCCGATCTGCACGACCCGGTCGCGACCGGTGTGTGCGCGGGCGATGCGGATCACGGCTGCCAGCGCCTCGCCGCCGGTCTTCAGGAAGCGCGCGGCCTCGGCACCGGGCACGAGGGAGCAGAACAGCTCGGCCGTGGTCGTCTCGAGCGGATGCGGGTGGCCGAACAGGATGCCGTCGTCGAGCTGGGCGCGGATCGCGGTGTCGACGGTCGGATCCGCATAGCCCAGGGTCACGGGTCCGAGCGCGCAGCGGTAGTCGATGAACTCACGGCCCCGGTCGTCCCACACCCGGCATCCGTGCCCGCGGACGATGACCTCGGGCTCCTCCGGCAGCAGCGTCGGCGCCTTGGAGTTGGTGCTCGACCCGACCGGCATCACGGCCAGCGCGCGCTGTCGCCATCCGGTGGTGCTGTGCGCGGTGTGCATGCTGGCCTCTCTGCCGTGCGGATCCTGCGGTGCGGTGTCTAGCCGAGGGTGATGACCTCGCCGGCGCGGGCTGCGGAGAGCTGGGCGGCCTTGGCGATCTCGACCGTGCGGATGCCGACGCCGGCATCGGGTTGCGGCTGCCGGCCCTCGCGCACGGCGCGGACGAACTCCTCGAGCAGCAGGGCGTCGAGGTCGGCGCCGACGGGGCTCCAGGTCTCGCCGTGTGCGTCGTGCCCGGCCACGCCCTTCGCGAAGGGGCTGACCGTGACGGTGCCGCGTTCGGCCACGACCTGCAGCGTGAGTCCGCCCCAGGTGGCCGAGCTCATCGGCCAGCTCCACGAGCAGTCGATCGTGGCGATCACCCCGCTCGGGTACTGGATCGTGACGAGTCCGCCGGTCTCGACCGCGAGCTCGCGCTCCGCGTGCAGGATGCTGTTCGACACCGCGCGGACCGACTGCGCCCGCTCGCCCAGCAGTTCGTCGAGCAGGTCGGCGCAGTGCACGACGTGGTCGACGAGGGCGCCGCCGCCCGCCAGCTCGGGATCGGTGAACCAGGCGCGATCCTGCGGGAGCTTGCCGTTGTTGATGCCGGTGACGCCGAGGACCTTGCCGAGGCGGCCGCTGCGCAGCTCGGCGATCGCGTCGCGCACGCTCGGCGCGAAACGCACCGGGTACGCGACCATCAGGATCACTCCGGCCTGCTCGCACGCCTCGCGCATCGCGATGGCGTCGTCGACGGTCGTGGCCAGCGGCTTCTCGCACAGCACGTGCACCCCGGCGGCGGCCGCGCGCTCGACGAGCGCGCGGTGCCGGGAGTTCTCGGCGGCGATCACGACGGCATCCGGCTTCCAGGCGAAGGCCTCGTCGTGGGTCTCGACGTACGCGACACCGAGCTCGGCGGCCAGTGCGGCACCGCGGGGGGCGTCGTCCGGAGCCGTGGCGCCGTCGGGGTCGGCGGCGATCAGCTCGACGCCCGGCATGTCCTTCAGCGCGTGCACGTAGCTCAGGGCGTGCGTGTGCGCGAACGACAGCACGGCGATCCGCAGCGGGGTGGGGGCGGTCATCGGACGGCCTCCTCGGCCTCGGTGCGGTCGGGGGTGGGGAGCGCGACGGCGGCGCCGGCGGCGATCGAGGCGTAGGCGGCCTCGGCGACCGCGACGGCTTCGATGCCATCCGCCGGGCTCACCCTGGCGTCGCGGCCTTCGCGCAACGCGGCCACGAAGTCGACGATCTCGGCGTAGTACGGGCTCTCTTCGGGCGACATCGGCGGCAGGTAATCGGTGGCGCCGGCGTCGAGCACGGCATCCGTGCGCAGCGACGCGTCCTCGGCGCTGTCGTAGCGCAGCCGGCCCTCGGATCCCGCGACCTCGACGCTCGTGCGGAACGGCATGCCCGGGGCGACCCAGCTGGCGTGCAGGTGGCTGATCACGCCGCTGCGGTGCGTCAGCACGACGTGCGCGGTGACGGGTGCGGGAACTCGGTCGTCGACGGTCGGCGGGTTCTGCACCGCGAAGACCGTGGCGACGGGGCCGGCGAACCAGACCGCCTGATCGATGTCGTGGATCATCAGGTCGCGGATGACGCCGCCGCCGGTGCTCTCCGAGAAGAACCAGGGCGTCTGCGGGGCGGAGCCGGCGCGGCTGAACCGCTGCACCGCGAGGGTGCCGATGCGCCCGGCGTCGATGCCGGCCTTGATCTGCGCGTACTCGCCCATGTACCGGACGACGTGGGCGGGGAAGAGTCGCACGCCCGCCTCCTCGGCCGCGCGGGCGACGGTGGTGGCGGCCTCGGCGGTCGCGGCCAGCGGCTTCTCGCAGATGACGTCGCGCCTGTGCGCGATGGCCCGCAGGGCGAAGTCGGCGTGGGTGCTGCTGGGGGTCACGATGTCGACGATGTCGACCAGCCCGATGAGTGTGTCGACGTCGGAGACGAGCTCGAAGCCGTACTCCTCGGCGATCTCCTCGGCACCGGCCAGAGAGGTGACGTACCCCTCGGCGCCCAGCGCCCGCCAGGCGTCGGCGTGCACGCGCGAGATGCCGCCGGCTCCGATGAGTCCGACCTTCAACGTGCTCACTGCTTCTCCTCGGGGTCTTCGGGGGTCGTGTCGTCCGCCCCGACCGGCTCGACCGGCAGGGGGGTGATGGGCGGGGCCGGCATGTCGTCGATGCCGTAGATCTCGGCGGCGTGCCGCTGGAACGCGTGCACGACCGCACCGTGCGCCGCGGCCTCGGCGCCCAGGCGGGCCTCGGCGAGCGGCACCTGGAACGGCAGGCCGAGGTGTCCGGGGAGCGCTGCCCGCAGCGGGTCGAGCAGCTGCTCGTGTGCGGCGGAGAGTCCGCCGCCGATCACGATCATCGCGGGGTCGACCGTCATCGTCAGGGTCGCGATCCCGTGGGCGAGTTCGTCGATGAAGCCGTCGAGCTCCTGCTGCGCTGCGGCGTCTCCGCCGCGTGCCCTCGCGAAGACCTCGGCGGCGGTCGGCGCGGTGCGCCACGAGATCTGCCCGGTCTCGGTGTTCAGCCCGCGGAAGGCGAGGCGGCCGATGTCACCGGCGGCGTTGTGGATGCCGCGCCGCGGGCGACCGCCGAGGATGAGGCCCATCGCGATGCGGTTGCCGACCGAGAGGTAGATGACGTCGTCGACGAGCTGTGCGACACCCAGGTGGTGCTCCGCCACGGCCGCCAGGCGCACGCCGTTGTCGACCGCGACGGGGCAGCCGAACGCCTGCCGCAGCTGCGAGCCGATGTCGATGCCCGACCACTCGGGGATGACGACCGAGGTGGTCACGCGCCCGGCGTCATCGACGATGCCGGGGAGGGAGACGCCGACCGCGCGCAGCTTCGACGCGGGGATCCCGGCGTCGGACAGGGTGCGGCGCACGTCGTCGATGACGGCGGCGAGTTTGGAGGCGCCGTCGGGCTGCTCGGCGACGCCGGCGTAGCTGCGCTGCACGATCACGGCCCCGGCGAGGTCGGCCAGCACGACGCGCACGCTGGCGACGCCGATGTCGACGCCGACCACGGTGCCGGCGGCCGCGTGGAAGGAGTAGCGGCGGGCGGGGCGACCGGCTCCGCCGCCGTTCTGCGCCGGGGCGTCGACGATCAGTCCGGAGTCGGCAAGGACGGTCACGGCGTTCTCGACCGACGTGCGCGAGATCTCGAGCGAACGGGAGAGGTCGTTGACGGTCGCGGGGCCTGCGTCACGCAGCTGCAGAGCCGATCGAGCGACGATCGAACGCGGACTGTTCACGGCCATGTGCTGCCCCCTCTTCTTCTCCGTCGTCGGGTGCGATCAAATTAGCACACCGAATTCTCAGATCAAGCTTTGTTGTTCTCGAACGGGAAACACGCCTGAAACAACCGTCTGGGAACTTGTACTTGACGAATTATCCCATCCCAGTGTCATAATGAACCGTACTCAGCACGGTTCAAGCAAAGGAGCACCATGCGCGTCAGCAAGTTCATCGGCGTCGCCGCGGGAGTCGCGGCCGCCACCCTGTTGGCCGGATGTTCGGCCGGCGGAGGCAACACCGCAGAGGGTGAGCAGGACATCACGGTCTGGCTCTACCCGGTCATCGCCGACGAGGCGGTGCACAAGGACTTCTGGGACTCGACGATCGCCGACTTCGAGAAGAAGAACGAGAACATCAACGTCAAGTACGAGATCTTCCCGTGGGCCAACCGCGACGAGGCCCTCCAGACGGCGATCGCCGCCGGCAAGGGTCCCGACGTCGTCTACCTCATCCCCGACCAGCTCGCCGCGTACCAGAAGTCCATCGCGCCGCTCAACGACCTGCTGAGCGAAGAGCGTCAGGGCGACCTGCTGCCGAACGTGAAGAAGTCGGTCACGCTCGACGGCGACATCCTCGGGGCTCCGCTGCTCACCAGCGCCCAGCCCCTCCTGTGCAACGCGGCTGCGTTCGAGGCCGCCGGCGTCACCGAATACCCCGAGACGTGGGACGACATCGCCGAGATGGCCCCGAAGTTCACGGAGAAGGGCATGTACGCCCTCAACTACCCGGCATCCGCCGAGAACACCCTGAACCTCACCTACTACCCGCTGCTGTGGCAGGCCGGTGGCGAGGTCTACACGAAGGACGGCGACATCGGGTTCGACAGCAAGGAAGGCGAGAAGGCGCTCACGTTCCTCACCGACCTGGCCGATGCCGGAGCGCTCGACCCCGAGGCCCTCACCACCAACGTCCCGCTCGAGCAGACGGCCGTCGCTCAGGGCAAGGTCGCCTGCACGTGGAACAACGCGGTCCCCGAGGTCCTGCCCTTCTGGGGCGAGGAGAACGTCAAGGTCCTCGCACCGCTGACCGAGAAGGAGACCGTCGCCTACGGCACGGTCGGCTCGCTCTCGGTGCTCAAGGGCTCCAAGGCGCAGGATGCCGCGGCGAAGTTCGCGGAGTACGCGACCGGCGCCGACGTCATCGAGCCGTACCTGAAGGCCGCCGGCTTCTTCTCGGCGCTCAGCACCACCGAGCCGCTGTACGCGGATGACCCGCTGCTCGGCGAGGTCGAGAAGTACGTGCCCGACACCACGGTCGGCGAGCTCAACGCCTCGTCGCGTGCGCTGATGGGTGTGCTCGCTCCCGAGATCCAGGCGGCATTGCTCGGGGACAAGTCCCCGGAGGATGCTCTGAAGGATGCAGCGACTGCCGCGGCACCGCTCATCAAGAAGTAAGCAGCACCGGGGGCGTGCGGAGCCCGAACTCCGCACGCCCCCGTTCCCTTCACTCCCCCACGTGAGGAATCACTGATGACGACGGCAACCACGGCCAAGAGGCCCGCAGGGCGGGTCGCACGGGTGCTCGCACGGCGAGAGGCACGCATCGCGTTCCTGTTCGTGCTCCCCGCGTTCCTCCTCTTCATCGCCTTCCGCTTCGGCCCCAGCATCGTCGGCGTCGCCCTGAGCTTCTTCGACTACGACATCACCGGCGAGATCTCGTGGCGCGGGCTCGACCACTTCCAGCGCATGATCGCCGACCCGCTGTTCTGGCGGGCGATGGGCACCACGCTGATCTACACCGTGTTCGCGGTGCCGATCGCACTCGTGCTCTCCACCGTGATGGCGCTCGGCGTGCGCCGCGCCTTCCGGGGCGCACGCTTCTTCCGCTCGATCTTCTTCCTCCCCGTCATCACCTCGCTCGTGCTGGCCGGCTCGATCTTCGTCTGGATCTTCTCCGCCAACGGTCCGTGGTCGGCACTGATGACCCCGCTGGGGCTCGGCGGCTCCTGGCTGGGCAGCACCGTGCTCGTCATCCCGGCCATCGTCGTCGTCGGCGTCTGGTCGCGATTCGGCTACGGGATGATGATCCTCATCGCCGCGCTGCAGGACGTGCCGCGCGAGCTCGAAGAGGCCGCGCTGGTCGACGGCGCCAACGCCTGGCAGCGGTTCCGGTACATCATCATGCCGGTGCTGCGCCCGACCTTCTTCTTCCTCGCGGTGATCGAGACGACCGCCGCGTTCCAGGTCTTCGACGTCATCTACGTGATGACCCAGGGCGGGCCGGCCAACGCCAGCTACTCGCTCGTCTACATGCTCTACGACCAGGGCTTCCGCTACTTCGATTACGGCTACGCGGCCGCCATCGGCGTGGCCCTGTTCATCATGACCCTCGTCGTCGCGCTCATCCAGCGCCTGGTGATCGGAAAGCAGAAATGACCGCTCTGTTGCAGCCTCCGACACAGCCGCCGACGCAGTCGCCGGTCATGCCGCCGAAGATGTCGACCAAGCAGCGCCGCGCCTACCGCGCGCTCCAGCCGACCGGGTGGGGGATCGTCGGGCGATGGATCTGGCTGAGCCTGGCCGGCATCCTCAGCTTCTTCCCCTTCTACGCGATGGTCGTGCTGAGCCTGAAGCCGGGCATGGTCGTCGAGCTCCCCGGCTCGCTGCTGCCTTTCCAGGACATCTCGTTCGAGGCCTACGAGCAGGTGCTCGCCGGGCAGAACATCCTCGGCTGGCTCGGCAACACGCTCATCTACTCGCTCGTCTCGGTCGTCGCCGTGCTGTTCCTCTCGGCGCTCGCCGGCTACGCCTTCGCCAAGAAGCGGTTCCGCGGCAAGGAGGTGATGTTCTGGTCGTTCCTCGCGATGGTGATGGTCCCGTTCCACGTCACCCTCATCCCGACGTTCATCCTCATGGCGAACCTCGGCGGCGTCGACACATACTGGGGCCTGATCCTGCCGTCGCTCGCGAACGCGCAGGCCGTGTTCCTGATGCGGCAGTTCATCTCGGGCCTCCCTGACGAGCTGTTCGAGGCCGCCCGCATCGACGGCGCGGGTGAGTTCCGCATCTTCCTGCGGATCGTGCTGCCGCTGTGCAAGCCGATCCTGGCGACCCTCGGCATCTTCGTCTTCCTGTGGCACTGGAACGATTTCCTGTGGCCGCTCATCATCGCGAAGTCCAACGCGATGTTCACACTCACCGTCGGCATCTCGTCGCTGCAGCAGCAGAACGTCCCGCTGAGCACCATGCTCGCCGGATCCGTCGTGGCGCTGCTGCCCATCTTCCTCGCGTACCTCATCGCTCAGCGGTACGTGCAGGAGGGTGTGGCCGGTACGGGCATCAAGGGCTGAGAAGAAGGGAAAGCACCACATGACTCAGCACAATTTCACTTCAGAGGCCGATCTCGAGGAGGCGCTCGCCACACCGAGCGCCGGCCTGATCGACGACCTCGCACGCGGGGCGGGCGACCTCGTGATCCTCGGGGCGGGCGGCAAGATGGGCCCGACCCTGGCGATGCTCGCGCGCCGCGGGATGGATGCCGCCGGCCGCCAGGACGACGCCGTGTACGCGGTCTCGCGCTTCGGCGATGCCGTGATCCGCGAGCGCCTCGAGGCCGCGGGCGTGAAGGTCGTCCCGTTCGACCTGATCGAGAACGACGACTTCACCGCGCTGCCGGATGCTCCCAACGTGGTGTTCATGGTCGGGGCGAAGTTCGGCGCCGCGACCAACGCCTCCTGGGCATGGGAGGTCAACGCCGCCCTGCCCGACCGCGTCGCCCGCCGCTACCGCGACAGCGCCATCTCGGTGCTCTCCACCGGCAACGTCTACCCCTTCCTGCCTGCCTCCTCGGGCGGAGCAGCCGAAGAAGTGCAGCCGGCACCCATCGGCGAGTATGCGCAGTCGTGCCTCGGTCGCGAGCGCGTGTTCGAGTTCGGGGCGCAGGAGCGCGGCACCAAGGTCGCGATCATCCGCCTCAACTACGCGGTCGACCTGCGCTATGGCGTGCTCGCCGACATCGGCAGCGCCGTGCACGCGGGGCAGCCCGTCTCGGTCGCCACCGCCAACGTCAACGTGATCTGGCAGGGCTACGCGAACGAAGTCGTGCTGCGCAGCCTCGTGCACGCCTCGACCGCCCCGTTCACGATCAACCTCACCGGGCCCGAGCTGCTGAGCGTCGACTCGATCGCCCGGCGCTTCGGCACCCTCTTCGACCGCGAGGTCGAGATCGTCGACGAGCCGCAGCCCACCGCGCTGCTCAGCGACGCCCGCCGGTGCATGGCGTTGTTCGGCTACCCGGCTGTCTCGGCCGAGACCCTGATCGGGCTGCAGGCCGACTGGATCGAGAAGGGCCTCCCGATGATCGCCAAGCCGACCAAGTGGGCAGTCCGCGACGGGAAGTTCTGATGACCGTTCCCACCCTGCGACCGGAAGCCGCGGCCACCCTCGCCCGCGGTGCCGTGATCCCGGCGCATCCGCTCGCCCTCACCGCCGAGCGGCGCATCGACGAGCGTCGCCAGCGCGCGCTCACCCGCTACTACCTCGACGCGGGTGCCGGGGGCATCGCCGTCGGGGTGCACACGACCCAGTTCGAGATCCGCGATCCCGAGCACGCCCTGTTCGAACCCGTGCTCGCGCTCGCCGCGGAGGAGTTGGATGCGCGGGCGAGTGCCGACGTGGTGCGCATCGCCGGCGTCGCCGGCGGCACCGCCCAGGCGGTCGCCGAGGCCGAGCTCGCCCGCGGGCTGGGCTACGACGCCGTGCTGGTGAGCCCGCGCGTGGCCGGCGCCGACGAGCGGGCCCTGCTCGAACGCGCCCGCGCCGTGGGCGAGGTGCTGCCGGTGGTCGGCTTCTACCTGCAGACCGCGATCGGCGGCCCTGTGCTCGACCGGGACTTCTGGCGCGAGTTCGCGTCGATCCCGGCCGTCGTCGCCGTCAAGGCTGCGCCCTTCGACCGATACCGCACGCTGGAGCTGGTGCGCGGGGTGGCCGCCTCGGGCCGCGCCGATGAGATCGCGCTCTACACCGGCAACGACGACGCGATCGTCGCCGACCTGCTCTCCGAGTTCCATGTGGAGTCGCCCTCCGGTGCACGCACGCTGCGCTTCGTCGGCGGACTGCTCGGCCAATGGGCGGTCGGCACGCGGGCCGCGGTCGCGCTGCTCGAACGCGCGCAGCGCGCGATGGCCGGAGACGAGAAGGCGTACCGCGACCTGGGGCTCGTCGCCTCCGACATGGTCGACGTCAACCAGGCCGTGTTCGACCCGGGCAACGACTTCCAGGGAGTGATCGCGGGCGTGCACGAGATGCTCCGCCAGCAGGGGCTGCTCGACGGCACCTGGTGCCTCGACCCCGCAGAGGGGCTGTCGCCCGGCCAGGCGGAGGAGATCGAGCGGGTGCGCCACGCGTACCCCGACCTGAACGACGACGCCTTCATCGCCGAGAACCTCGAGGCCTGGTTGCGATGAGCGCGGCGGCGAGCGTGGGAACGGCGGTGCCGACCGTGGTCGCGGTCGTCTCCGAGGAGCTCTTCGCGGAGTTCTTCTCGGGTGAGGATGCGGAGCGGCTGCAGGCGGTCGCCGCCGGTCTGGGCGGGTCGTTCGTCCGGGTGGATCGGCTGTCCGATGCGGAGCTCGCCGAGGCGCGCATCGTGATCACGAGCTGGGGCGTCGGCCCCTTCGACGCGGCGGTGCTCGCCTCGCTGCCGACGCTCGAACTCATCGCGCACACCGGCGCCACGATCAAGCCCTTCGCGACGGATGCGCTGTTCGATCGCGGTGTCGTCGTGACCCAGGCGGGTGCGGGCATGGCGCGGCCCGTCGCCGAGGTGTCGTTGACGTTCACGCTCGCGCTGCTGCACCGGGTGCCCGAGATGCACAACGCCCTGCGCGCCGACGATGGCTGGTACGACGCGGATGCCGCGGGCGTGCAGCGCGAGATCCTCGGCACTCCCATCGCGGTGATCGGTGCCTCCCGCACCGGACGGGCGTATCTCGAGCTGATCTGTGCGCTCGGGGCCGAACCGCTGCTGGTGGACCCGACTCTCGATGCGGCCGCCGCCGCGGGGCTCGGGGCCGAGCTGGTCTCCCTCGACGAGGCGCTGCAGCGTGCGCAGATCGTCGCCGTGCACGCGCCGACCCTGCCCGAGACGCATCACCTGATCGGCCGCCGCGAGCTCGCACTCCTGCGCGACGGCGCGGGGCTCGTGAACACGGCACGCTCGTGGCTGGTCGACGAGTCTGCGTTGATCGACGAAGTGCGGAGCGGTCGACTGAGCGCCGCGATCGACGTGTTCGACGAGGAGCCGTTCGCCGCGGACAGTCCGTTCCGCTCGTTGCCCGGCGTGCTGGTCACCCCGCACCGGGCGGCCGGCACGAGCCAGGGACGCCGGCGTCAGGGGCGGATCGTCGTCGACGAGGTCGAAGCCTTCGCGGAGGGGCGCACCCTCACTCACACCATCTCCCGCGACCAGCTGTCTTCGATGGCATGACCGGGCCGGCGGGATGCGCGGCCGCCGCGCGGGCATCGTGAGCGCGGCGACGATCCGTGCCGCCCGCGCCACGGACCAGCAGGCGCTCGCCGCGCTGTGGGCGACGGCGTTCACGCCCCCGCTCGCTCCCGACCAGTGGCTCGTCGACGACGAACGGCTCGCGCACACGCGGGTGGCCGAAGATGACGAGGGCCTCTGCGGGTCGATCTACGGACTGCCCAAGCGGCTCCGGGAATCCGACGGCGGGATCGCCGCGGTGCACGCCATCGGCAGTGTCGCGGTCGCCGAGCGGGCACGGGGGCAGGGACTCGCACGCCGGCTGGTCGCCGCGACCCTGCAGGCGGCGGGCGACGCCGACTGGGCACTGCTGTTCACCGGCACCCCCGAGGTGTACCGCTCCAGCGGGTTCGAGACGTTCTCGATGGCGCGGACCGTGGCCGGGCCCTGGCGCGCTGCGACGCCTGCCGGAGCCGACGGTCGCGTGGTGCGCGAATCCGTTGGGCTCGGGAGTCTCCGCCCGCTGCGCGAGGTCTACGAAGGTTCACGGTCCGTCCTGGTCCTGGCGCCGGTGCGCGGTGATCGGGACTGGGCGATGGCCGAGGTACGGCTGCGAGGCGCCACTCTGTATCGCCGGATCGAGGGATCGAGCGTGGTCGGCTACGCGATCGCCGAGCGTCTCGGTGCGGTCGGCATGCTCCTGGAGAGCGCCGTGCTTCCGGATGCCGACGGTGTGCGTGATGACCTGCTCTCGGCCGTCGCGGTGGACTGGGCATCCGCCGGGGTGACGTCGTGCGAGCTCGCCGTGCCCGCCCTCCCGGAAGAGGACCGCGCGCTGCGTGCGTTCGCACCCGAGGCCGTGCGGCAGGACGACCGCACCGGGATGATCCGCCCGCTGCGGCGCGCGGCGCGACTGCACGGCATCCGCCACTTCACGGCGGGCGACTACTTCTGAGCACGGGCTCGGAGAACGGCACTGGGGACTGGGGATCGATCGGATGATGCGGCTCGGCCGGACGGCCGGACGCCTGACCGCGGCGATGACGCCGCACGGAAGGATGAGCATGACCCCGCAGGAGATGACCCAGACCGAGACGGCTGCGCTGCGCAGTCGGCGCATGCTGCTCGCCGGATTCGGCGCTGCCGCGATCGGTGGAGTGGCCGCCGTCGGCATGCCCACGGCCGCGCAGGCCGCCGGACCCGTGGCACCGCAGAGCTCGTCGGGCTCGGCGAACGTCGCCAACGGCGGCACCGCGACCGAGCTCGCGAAGCGCAAGGGCAAAGACGGCGACCTCGTGCGCACGACCGGGTACGCGGCGGCCGGAGACGGCGGCGACGGGCTGTACCGGTTCGTGAAGAAGGATGCCCCGGCGGCGAACGGCGGTACCGTGCTCGCCGGTCCGAAGGGCGGTGCCTGGCTGCTCCTGCACGACGGCGTCGTCGACTTCCGGATGTTCGGCGTGATGAACGCGAAGGTGAACGCCGACGACGCGCTCGACGCGATGGTGAACGATGCGAGCATCCACCGCATCGAGGCGCACAGCGACCTGAACTTCGTGCGCCGTCACAAGTTCTCGCGGTCGCGCATCGCGTTCGACTTCGGCGGACACCTCATGACGACGGTCGGCATCGAGAACGCCGGCAAGGACGACCCCTTCGCCGCGGTCATGTTCTTCCGCGGCGAGGTGACGGATGCCGTGCACGAGGCGCGGCTGAACGAGGTGGTCCCCGACCTCGGCGACGTCTTCCCGGTCGCCGACTCCTCGTTCTTCGCGGTCGGCGACTGGTATGCCGCTGAGGTGAACGCGCTGGCCGGGCGCTGGGAGCGCGAGCTGCAGCGGCTCGTGCAGGTCACGCAGATCGTCGACGGCACGCACATCCGCATCAACTACAAGAACGGCTGGCCGCTCGGCAAGGACCGCACGATGACCTGGCGCCGGGTGGTGCCGGTGCAGGACGTGACCGTGTCGAACCTGAAGTTCCTCGGTACCGGGAAGGACGAGTACACGGGCTCGCACCCGCTCGCCTTCGAATACGCGGTGCGCTGCGACGTCGACCACATCGACGGCACGGGAACCTTCTGGCCGCTCATCCAGCGCCGCTGGAACACGTACTACTCGACCGTGAGCTGCACGCTCAAGAACCCCACCTCGGTCACCTGGGGCGGTGCCGGCTACCTGACGCAGCAGATCTACTGCCTGTACGGATATGTCGCCAACTGCCACACCGCCAACTCGCGGCACCTGAATGACTTCACCGCGAGCGCCTACTGCCTCGTCGAGAACTGCCACGGCGACGGCGACGACCAGGGGCCGTTCGTCACGCACGGCCAGTATGAGCACGACCTCACCTACACCGGCAACTCGGGGCTCATGACGTTCGCGAACTCGGGGGCGGCCTGGGGATCGGCGGCCAAGCGCATCACGGTGCGCAAGCACGTGTGCTCGTGGTTCGTCGCCCGCGTGCGCATCACCGACCTCACGCTCGAAGACGTGCAGGTGATCGGCAAGCCGTCGCTCGCCGGCTCCGGGATGCTGTGGATCAATGCCGACGGCGCGCAGCTGCGGGGGTGCACGGCATCCGACACGCTCGTGATCACGCAGGCGTCGGACAACTCCGGGCGCCCGACGGTGATCGCCGACTCGCACTTCACGTTCGTCGCTCCGGGTGAGCTCACCAACGCCACCGTGAAGACCCCAGTCACGTTCGTCGACACCGTGCTCGACCGCGTGGGCGGCATGAAGATCGCGGGCTCGGGTGCGGTCACGTTCCGCGGCTCGACCCTGAACGCGGCGGATGACGCGGCACCGATCGTCTCGTCGTCGGCGCAGCTGCGGTTCGAGGGGGCGACGCTGCGCAACGCCCGCATCGAGGCGGCGCGGAGTGAGCGCCAGGTGGTCGAGGTCGCCGGTTCGGATGTGTCGATCAAGGGCGGCACCGGTGTCTCGCGGACCGGCGACGGCGAGCTGCACCTGACACTGTCCGACAGCAGCTTCCGCGCCGAGGGATCATCCACCCACGTCGCGGTCACGAAGGGGGCGACGAACTACCGCGCGGTCGGCAACCGCTTCGAGGGCGGCGCGCTGGAGCTGGCGGATGCCGCGTTCGGCGACTCGTCGACCCTGCTGCATACCGGCAACGTGGAGTCGGGCGTGACCCGCACGGCCTTCCCCGCCGAGGGCGACCGCGTCGTCGACACCGCCAACCTCGTGGTCTGACAACCGGTCCCGGTCCCGTCCCCGCTCCCGCGCGCGCACCCGTCCCGGTCGCCGAGTGCACGGGCTACTCGCGAGTGCACGGCTTCTCGACGTGAAGAAGCCGTGCACTCGGCGGGAGGTCGTGCACTCGGCGGCCGCGCAGCGCCCATAATTCGCGCCCGCACACCGCGGCCGCCCAACATGAAGGAGAACTCCCGTTATGAAGGAGGATCTGCCGATCCTGGTCCTTCATAACGGGAGTTCTCCTTCATAGCGGGCCGCGGGCTGCGCGACGAGCGCCGGCGGACGAGAGTTCTCCTTCATAGCGGGCCGCGGGCCGCGGGCCGCGGCGACAGGGCGTCAGCGCGGGCGGCGGGGGCTGTCGGGGTTCATCAGCGAGTGGCGGCGGCCGTAGGCGAAGTAGACGACGAGTCCGATCACGAGCCAGACGCCGAAGCGCAGCCAGGTCTCCCAGTGCAGCTGCGAGATGAGGAACAGTGAGAAGCCGACGCCGACGATCGGAACCACCGGCATGAACGGCAGCCGGAAGGTGCGCGGAGCCTCCGGCTTCGTGTACCGGAACACGACGACGGCGATGCATACGACGACGAACGCCGCCAGGATGCCGATGTTCGTCAGGTCGGCCACAGCGCGGATGGGGAAGATCCCGGCGAAGAACGCGGAGCCGATGCCCGCGATCCAGGTCACCCGCTGCGGCACACCGCGGCCGTCGACCTTCGAGAACCAGCCGGGGAGCAGTCCATCGCGGCTCATCGAGAACCACACGCGGGTGGCGCCGAGCAGGAACGTGAGCATGACCGTGAGGATCGACAGCACCGCGAACACGGAGATGATCGAGGCGATGACGGGCAGCCCGACGCTCGAGAACGCCGAGGCGAAGCCGGCCTTCGGGTCGATCTCCTGGTAGTTCTGCATTCCGGTCAGGACCAGTGTCGCGGCGACGTAGAGCAGCATGGCGATGATCAGCGACAGGATGATCGCCTTCGGCATGTGCTTGCGCCCGTCCTTCGCCTCCTCGGCGGCGGTGCTCATCGCGTCGTAGCCGAACACCGCGAAGAACACCGTCGCCGCGCCCGTGAAGACCGGGCCGAACCCGGAGGGCATGAACGGGGTGTAGTTGTCGGTGTTGATGTAGAAGATGCCGAGCCCCACGATGAACAGGATCAGCAGGATCTTGATCCCGACCGCCACCAGCTCGAACCGGCCGAAGGTCTTGGTGCCGCGGCTGAGGAGGAACGTCACGAGCAGACAGATCAGGATCGCCGGGATGTTGACGACGCCGCCGGGCTGGTCGAACGTCTCGGTGACCGCGGTCGGCAGGTGCACGCCGAAGCCGGAGAGGAACGCATCGAGATAGCCGGAGATCCCGATCGCGACCACGGCCACGATGGCCACGTACTCCAGGAGCAGATCCCAGCCGATGAACCATCCGGTGATCTCTCCGAGCGCGACGTACCCGTAGCTGTACGCCGATCCGGCACGGGGGATCATCCCTGCGAACTCGGCATAGGAGAGTGCGGCCGCCGCAGACGCCAGTCCGGCGATGAGGAACGAGATGACGACCGCGGGGCCGACGCCGGGGTTCGTGGCGTCGCCGTGTGCGACGAGACCGGCGAGCGAGAAGATCCCGACTCCGACGATGCCACCGACGCCGATCGCGGTGAGCTGCCACAGTCCGAGGGATTTGAAGAGACCACTGCTCTCCGCCTCGTCCGTCAGGTCGCCGACCGGCTTGCGCCGCCAGACGGAGTACGCCGGATTCTTCGGATTCGTGCGGGGCATCCTTGCCTCCTTGAGGTTCCGCGCGCCCCGGGTGGGGGCGGCGTGCGAATGGCTGAGCTGGTTGAGCGGTAACACGTTACGCTCGCGGCGGTCGCTCCTCAATCGGACTTATGGCCAGGGTTCGCGTCGCCCCTTCCTCGCCCGCGAGTGCACGGGATGTTCGCGAGTGCACGGCCCCTTTGCGGGGGAAAGCCGTGCACTCGGCAGGAAGCCGTGCACTCAGCGAAGGGGGAGGGGGCGGGGT
>NZ_FMIR01000002.1 GCF_900095745.1 Microbacterium oxydans | reverse complement strand
GCTGGGCGGGGCAGGCGGACGTCGAGCTGGCACCGTTCGAAGCCGGTGGCATCGAACTGGTGCCGGTCGCGCTGAGCGCGGAGGAGATCGCGGAGTACTACGAGGGCTTCGCCAACGACACGATCTGGCCGCTGTACCACGACGTGATCGCGCCGCCGCAATACCACCGCGAATGGTGGGACGCGTACGTCAGGGTCAACCGTCGGTTCGCCGAAGCCGCCGCCGCTGCCGTGGCGGAGGAGGGCACTGTCTGGGTGCACGACTACCAGCTGCAGCTCGTCCCGCAGATGGTGCGCGAACTGCGTCCGGACGTGACGATCGGCTATTTCCACCACATCCCGTTCCCGGCTCACGGCCTCTACGCCCAGCTGCCGTGGCGCGATCAGGTGCTGCGCGGGCTGCTCGGTGCCGACGTCATCGGCTTCCAGCGTGCTCAGGACGCCACGTACTTCCTCACGGCGGTGCGCCGCCGGCTCCGCTACGACGTCAAGGGACCGAACGTCTCGGTCCCCGACGGGGAGGGGACCCGCACGGCACTGGCCCGGGCGTTCCCGATCTCCATCGACACGACGCCCTACCTCGAGCTCGCGGCCCGCGAAGACATTCGCGCGCGTGCCGCCGAGATCCGGGCGAGCCTCGGCAACCCGAAGCGCATCCTGCTCGGCGTCGATCGACTCGACTACACCAAGGGCATTCGCCACCGCATCAAGGCCTACGGGGAGCTGCTCGCGGAAGGGCGACTCAACGTCGAAGACGTCACGCTCGTGCAGGTCGCGAGTCCGAGCCGGGAGCGCGTCGACGCGTACGTCCATCTGCGTGACGAGATCGAGCTCGCCGTCAGCCGAATCAACGGCGACACGGACACGATGGGCCACTCCGCCATCCGGTATCTGCACCAGGGCTATCCACGCGAGGAGATGGTCGCGCTCTACCTGGCTGCCGACGTGATGCTGGTGACCGCACTTCGCGACGGCATGAACCTCGTCGCCAAGGAATACGTCGCCAGTCGAGTGGACGATCGCGGAGTCCTCGTGCTCAGTGAGTTCACCGGCGCGGCGGACGAGCTGCGGCAGGCGGTGCGGGTCAACCCGCACGACATCGAAGGGCTCAAGGACGCGATCATGACCGCGGTGGAGATGCCCCCGGCCGAGCAGGGGCGGCGCATGAGATCACTGCGCCGCCGTGTGCTGGACAACGATGTGAACGCCTGGTCCTCCTCGTTCCTCGCCGCGCTGTCCGAGGTGCGCGGACGCTGAGCGCCCGCGGGGCCGCGATACTGGGAAAGAACCCCCTGCGATTGGAGAACCTGTGACGCGCCCCTGGATCCCCGGAACCGATGACGACGACCTGAGCGCCCTGGCGGCTACTCCGCGCCTGGTCGTGGCCCTCGACTTCGACGGCACCGCCTCCCCGCTCGTGCCCGACCCGATGGCCGCGCGCGCACTGCCGGAGGTCGCCGTGCAGGTGGAGCGACTCGCATCGCTTCCCGACACCGTCGTGGCCTACGTCTCCGGGCGCAGCATGCACGACCTGCGCGTCATCACCGAACACACCGACGATTCCGCGATCGCCCTGGCGGGCTCGCACGGCGCGCAGTACTGGTTCCCCGGTGAGGGAGACGCCGAGATCGCGGGCGACATCACCGAAGACGGTTCGCGTGAAGAGCTGTGGGCAGCCGCGAAGCCGATCATCGAGCGCTACGAAGGCGCGGAGTTCGAGCCCAAGACCTTCGGCATGGGCGTGCACACCCGCCGCGCGGACCGCGAGACCGAAGCGCGCGTCTTCGCCGAGATCGACGCCCTCGTCGCCGAGCGCTTCCCGCACTGGCGCCGCCGAGCCGGACACCGCGTGCTGGAGTTCTCTTCGCGCGCAGAGGGCAAGGACGCGGCGATGAGGGCGCTCCGCGAGCGCTTCGATGCCACCGGAATCCTGTTCGCCGGCGACGATGTGACCGACGAGGATGCGATGCGCGTGCTGGAACCCGGCGACCTCGGAGTGCGTGTGGGCCCGGGGGAGAGCGCCGCGGTGCTTCGTGTGGACACTCCACAACAGATCGCCGCGCTTCTGGAGGCGCTCGCGGACGCCCGCACCTCTGCGCAGCAATAGACTTCCGTCATGTCCTCGCATGATCCCTCCAATAGCGCGCCCATCGACATCAAGCCCCGCAGCCGCGTCGTCACCGACGGCATCGAGGCCACGACCTCCCGAGGCATGCTCCGTGCCGTCGGGATGGGAGACGCCGACTGGGACAAACCGCAGATCGGCATCGCGTCCAGCTGGAACGAGATCACGCCCTGCAACCTGAGCCTCGACCGGCTCGCTCAGGGCGCCAAGGAAGGTGTGCACTCCGGCGGCGGCTACCCGCTGCAGTTCGGCACGATCTCCGTCTCGGACGGCATCTCTATGGGCCACGAGGGGATGCACTTCTCGCTGGTGTCCCGAGAGGTCATCGCCGACTCCGTCGAGACCGTGATGATGGCCGAGCGCCTCGACGGCTCCGTCCTGCTCGCCGGGTGCGACAAGTCGATCCCCGGCATGCTCATGGCGAGCGCCCGCCTCGACCTGTCGAGCGTGTTCCTCTACGCCGGCTCGATCGCGCCGGGGTGGGTCAAGCTCTCCGACGGCACCGAGAAGGACGTCACGATCATCGACTCGTTCGAGGCGGTCGGCGCGTGCCGTGCCGGTCTCATGAGCGAAGAGGACCTCAAGCGCATCGAGTGCGCGATCGCCCCGGGTGAGGGGGCCTGCGGTGGCATGTACACCGCCAACACGATGGCGTCCGTCGCCGAGGCACTCGGTCTCAGCCTCCCCGGTTCGGCCGCACCGCCCGCCGCGGACCGTCGCCGCGACTACTTCGCCCACCGCTCGGGCGAGGCCGTCGTGAACCTGCTCCGCCAGGGCATCACGACGCGCGACATCCTCACCAAGGAGGCGTTCGAGAACGCGATCGCCCTGGCGATGGCGCTCGGCGGCTCCACGAACGTCGTGCTCCACCTGCTGGCGATCGCCCGCGAAGCCGACGTCGAGCTGAGCCTGCACGACTTCAACCGCATCGGCGACAAGGTTCCCCACGTGGCCGACATGAAGCCGTTCGGCAAGTACGTCATGAACGACGTCGACCGTCACGGCGGCATCCCCGTGATCATGAAGGCGATGCTCGACGAGGGTCTCCTGCACGGTGACGCACTCACCGTCACGGGCAAGACGCTCGCCGAGAATCTTGCCGACCTCGACCCGCAGCCGATCGACGGCGAGGTCATCCACACGTTCGACAACCCGATCCACGCGACGGGCGGGCTCACGATCCTGCACGGTTCGCTGGCTCCCGAGGGTGCCGTCGTGAAGACGGCCGGCTTCGACGCCGCCGTGTTCGAAGGCCCTGCCCGCGTGTTCGAGCGTGAGCGCGCTGCCATGGACGCCGTCGCCGAGGGCGAGATCGAGCCCGGCACCGTCATCGTCATCCGCTACGAAGGCCCCAAGGGCGGACCGGGTATGCGCGAGATGCTCGCCATCACCGCGGCCATCAAGGGCGCGGGACTCGGAAAAGATGTACTACTCTTGACGGACGGACGATTCTCAGGCGGCACAACCGGCCTGTGCATCGGCCACATAGCACCCGAAGCGGTGGACGCAGGTCCCATCGCCTTCGTGCGCGATGGTGATCTGATACGGGTCGATATCGCAGCTCGCTCTCTCGATCTACTCGTCGACGACGCAGAGCTCGCCTCCCGCCGTTCTGGCTGGGAGCCGCTTCCCCCGCGCTACACCCGAGGCGTTCTTGCCAAGTACTCGCGCCTCGTGCGGTCCGCCGCCGAGGGAGCGACCACCGGCTGACCCGGACGCTCCGGCATCCGGTGTCCTCCACAGATCATCAGAAGGAAAGTCATGACTGCTGACTCCGCCCCGGCTGTGCCGAGGCCGCCCGCCCGTCAATCCTCTGCCCCGGAGATCACCGGCGCCGAGGCCGTCGTCCGCTCGCTCGAGCTGCTCGGTGTCACCGATGTCTTCGGCCTTCCCGGCGGAGCGATCCTTCCCGTGTACGACCCGCTGATGGATGCCAAGGATCTGCGCCACATCCTGGTGCGGCACGAGCAGGGAGCCGGTCACGCGGCCGAGGGGTACGCCTCCGCGTCCGGCAAGGTGGGCGTGTGCATCGCGACCTCCGGCCCGGGTGCGACGAACCTCGTCACCGCGATCGCCGACGCCTACATGGACTCGGTGCCGATGCTGGCCATTACCGGTCAGGTGTTCTCGACGCTGATGGGGACCGACGCCTTCCAGGAGGCCGACATCGTGGGCATCACGATGCCGATCACGAAGCACTCGTTCCTGGTGAAGGACGCGGCCGAGATCCCGGGCGCGATCGCGGCGGCGTATGAGATCGCCGGCACAGGTCGCCCCGGTCCCGTGCTGGTCGACATCACCAAGGATGCGCAGCAGGCGACGGCGCCGTTCGTGTGGCCGCCCAAGATCGATCTCCCCGGCTACCGTCCGGTGACCAAGGCGCACGGCAAGCAGATCCAGGCCGCAGCCACCCTGCTCGCCGAGGCCAAGAAGCCGGTGCTGTACGTCGGCGGCGGAGTGATCCGTGGCAAGGCGTCGGCCGAGCTCCTCGAGCTCGCGGAGTCCACGGGGGCGCCGGTCGTCACCACGCTGATGGCCCGCGGCGCCTTCCCCGACTCGCACCCGCAGCACCTCGGCATGCCGGGGATGCACGGCACGGTCCCGGCCGTGCTGGCGCTGCAGGAGGCCGACCTGCTGGTGTCGCTCGGCGCACGGTTCGACGACCGCGTGACGGGCAAGGCTGCGCTCTTCGCCCCGAACGCCAAGGTCGTGCACGTCGACATCGACCCCGCGGAGATCTCGAAGATCCGCACCGCGGATGTGCCGATCGTGGGAGATGTCCGCGACGTGCTGACCGACCTGGATGCCGCGTTCCGCGGTGCGACGGCCAGCGCGAAGCCGGACATCGAGGAGTGGTGGTCGTACCTCGATGGCCTCCGCACCGAGTTCCCGCTCGGCTACGCGCCGACGACCGACGGGCTCCTCGCTCCGCAGTACGTGATCCAGCGCATCGGCGAGCTCACCGGTCCCGAGGGCATCTTCGCCTCGGGTGTCGGCCAGCACCAGATGTGGGCGGCGCAGTTCATCAAGTACGAGCGCCCCAACGCCTGGTTGAACTCCGGCGGCGCCGGCACCATGGGCTACTCGGTGCCCGCGGCGATGGGCGCGAAGGTCGCAGAGCCGGAGCGTCATGTCTGGGCGATCGATGGCGACGGTTGCTTCCAGATGACCAATCAGGAGCTCGCGACCTGCACGATCAACAACATCCCGATCAAGGTCGCGATCATCAACAACTCCTCGCTGGGCATGGTGCGCCAGTGGCAGACCCTGTTCTACGACGGCCGCCACTCCAACACGGACCTCAACACCGGGCACGGCACTGTCCGCATCCCCGACTTCGTGAAGCTCGCCGAGGCCTACGGCTGCCTCGCGATCCGCGTGGAGAAGGAGGAAGAGGTGGACGCCGCCATCAAGCTCGCGCTCGAGACGAACGACCGCCCCGTGGTGATCGACTTCGTCGTCAGCGCCGACTCCATGGTGTGGCCGATGGTCCCGCAGGGAGTCAGCAACAGCTACGTCCAGTACGCCCGCGAACACGCGCCCGAATTCGATGAGGAGGTCTGAGCCATGTCGACCCACGTGCTGAGCCTGCTGGTGGAGAACACCCCCGGCCTTCTCACCCGCGTCGCGGGCCTCTTCGCCCGCCGCGGCTTCAACATCGATTCGCTCGCCGTCGGCGTGACGGAGGTGCCCGGGATCTCCCGGATCACGGTCGTCGTCGACGTCGACGAGCTGCCGCTCGAGCAGGTCACGAAGCAGCTCAACAAGCTGATCAACGTGATCAAGATCGTCGAGCTCGACTTCTCGACGTCGGTGCAGCGCGAGCACATGCTCGTGAAGGTGCGTACCGACAACGCCACGCGCTCGAACGTGATCGAGGTGGTGAACCTCTTCCGCGCATCGGTGGTGGACTACGCCTCGGATGCGCTCGTGATCGAGGTGACCGGCGACAAGGGCAAGGTCGACGCCATGCTCCGCGCGCTGGAGCCCTTCGGCATCAAGGAGATCGCGCAGTCAGGTCTTCTCGCCATCGGGCGCGGCGGCAAGAGCATCACCGAGCGCGTCCTGCGCGGCTGACCACACCGATCAACACAGTCTTCGCCGCTCCCGGAGTGGGCGAATCCCGACGAAACGCAAAGAACAAGGAGAAACACACAGTGAGCACCGAGATCTTCTACGACGCCGACGCAGACCTGTCCCTGATCCAGGGCAAGAAGGTCGCGATCGTCGGCTACGGCTCGCAGGGCCACGCCCACGCGCAGAACCTGCGCGACTCGGGCGTCGAGGTCGCCATCGCGCTGAAGGAGGGCTCCAAGTCCGCCGCGAAGGCCGAAGAGGCCGGCTTCCCCGTGAAGACCGTCGCCGAGGCCACCGAGTGGGCCGACGTCATCATGATCCTCGCGCCGGACCAGCACCAGCGCATCATCTACAGCGAGTCCATCGCGCCGAACCTCACGGCCGGCAAGACGCTCGCCTTCGCACACGGCTTCAACATCCGCTTCGGCTACATCGACGCGCCCGAGGGTGTCGACGTGATCCTCGTCGCCCCGAAGGCGCCGGGCCACACGGTTCGTCGCGAGTTCGTCGCCGGCCGCGGCATCCCGGACATCATCGCCGTCGAGCAGGATGCTTCGGGCCACGCCTGGGACCTCGCCCTCTCGTACGCGAAGGCCATCGGCGGCACCCGCGCCGGCGTCATCAAGACGACCTTCACCGAAGAGACCGAGACCGACCTGTTCGGCGAGCAGGCCGTGCTCTGCGGTGGCGTGAGCCACCTCGTGCAGGCGGGCTTCGAGACGCTGACCGAGGCCGGCTACCAGCCGCAGATCGCGTACTTCGAGGTGCTGCACGAGCTCAAGCTCATCGTCGACCTGATGTGGGAGGGTGGCATCGCCAAGCAGCGCTGGTCGATCTCCGACACCGCCGAGTTCGGCGACTACGTCTCGGGCCCGCGCGTCATCGACGAGCGCGTCAAGGAGAGCATGCAGGGCGTGCTGGCCGACATCCAGTCGGGCGCCTTCGCGAAGCGCTTCATCGACGACCAGGACAACGGGGCCGAGGAGTTCCTGGCGCTGCGCGCCAAGGAGGAGCAGCACCCGATCGAGGTCACCGGCAAGGAGCTGCGTTCGCTCTTCGCGTGGAAGCAGCAGGACGAGGACTACGTCGACGGCAGCGCTGCGCGCTGATCGGAGTCAAGCCTGACCTGAGTCAGCAAAGAACGGGCGTCCCCTCGGGGGCGCCCGTTCTTTCGTTCCTCTCCCGGCGGGTCAGGGCCGGGTGAGCTCCTCGAGGATCTCGATCACGTGCCGGTAGGGGCGGCCGGTGGCCCTGGTCATCCCGATCTCGCACGTGCGGTTCGCCGAGACGAACGCATCGAAGCTGCCGCGCTCATCCTCCGCGGCAGCGATCTCGGCGGACTCCTGCGCGGTCGCACTGGCGGTGAGTTCCGGATGCAGCATCCCGCGGTCACCGGCGAACGCGCAGCAGCCCCAGCCCTCCGGGATGAACACGTCGTCGGCGACGGCGGCTGCGATCTCGGTGAGAGCGCCCGTCGCCCCGAGGGCGGTCGTCGAGCACGTCGGGTGCACAGCCACCGTCGGGAGCTTCGCCGGCACGGTCAGCCGCGGCAACACCTCACGGGCGACGTAGGTGGTCGCATCCTCGATCCGGAGCCCGGCGTACTTCGGATTCTTCGCCACGGACTGCGCGAGCATCACATCGAGGCCCTCGGTGCAGGATGCGGCGTCGCACACCACGGGGAGCTCTCCCTGGCGGCTCGCCTCCCAGAGGGAATCCAGTACCCGGTCGGACATGAGCCGGTAACCGTCGAGGTGGCCCTTGGATTTCCAGGGCGTGCCGCAGCAGAGGCCGCCGTTCTCCTCCGGGATCACCAGGGGGATCCCGGCGCGGTCCAACAGCTCACGCAGCGCGTCCCTCGATCCCTGGCCCTCGCCCTCCGCGCCGAACATCGTGCCGATGCACGCGCCGAAGAACACGACCTGCGCATCGCTCGGGGCCGCGGGGCGCGGAGGCTTCGACCCGCCGCGGGGGAGTCCCGTGTCGTAGAGCGGGAGCGTGTCGGCACCCAGAACGGCGCGTCCCACCTGGGTCACGCCGCGGACCAGCGGAGCCGGGAGCGCGTCGGCGACTGTGAGGGCGATGCCGCCGGCCCGGGTGACCGTGCTCCAGTGCTTCGCCGCCGTGCCCCAGAGGGCACCCTCGACCGCGTTCGACTGCTCGGCCCGCAGCCGACGAACCAGGTCGCCGGTGTTGATGTCGACCGGGCACGCCACGCCGCACATGCCGTCGACGGCGCAGGTCTGCACGCCGTCGTAGTCGTAGTCCTTCTGCAGGTCCCGCAGCAGCTCGGTGTCGCCCTGCTCTTCGGCCCAGGCCATGTCACGACGGATCACGATGCGCTGGCGCGGGGTGAGCGTGATGCTCTTGCTCGGACACGTCGGCTCGCAGTACCCGCACTCGACGCAGCGATCGACCTCGTTCTCGACTGTGGGAACGCGTTTGAGGTCGTGCAGGTACGAATCGGGGTCGTCGGAGAGGACGACGCCGGGGTTGAGGATGCCGTCGGGATCGAGCAGGCGCTTGATCTCCCACATCATCTCGGTCAACTCGTCGCCGTACTGGCGGCGCACGAACGGCGCCATGATGCGACCGGTTCCGTGCTCAGCCTTCAGCGAACCCTGCTGGGACAGCACGAGGTCGACAAGGTCGTCGGTGAACCGGCGGTAGCGGGCGACGCTGTCGGCATCGTCGAAGCGCTCGTTGAGCAGGAAGTGGACGTTGCCGTCCTTCGCATGCCCGAAGATGACGGAACCCTCATACCCGTGCTCGGCGAACAGCTCGATCAGACGCTCACAGGTCGCCAGCAGGCGGGGGACGGGCACGACGATGTCTTCGAGCAGAGCGGTCGTGCCGGAGGGACGGGCACCGGCCACTGCCGTGTAGAGACCCTTGCGCACATGCCACAGCGCGGCCCGCTCGGCAGCGTCCGTCGTGAGTCGGGGCGCCACGGCCAGGGGCAGCGCCTCGAAGTGCGCCTGGGCGGCGGAACTCGCCGCGGTGAGGGACGCGGTATCGGAGGCGTGGACTTCGACGAGGAGCGCCGCATGCCCCTGGACGTCGATCTCCGCGATCGCTGCCGGGACATCACTCAGCCCCTGTGCCACGCGCAGCGATGCGGCATCCATCAGCTCGATCGTCGCGAGGCCGAGACGCGTCAGGTCGGGGAGCGCGGTCATGGCGGCCGACAGCGTCTCGAACACCAGCAGACCGGTCGCGATCGCCGGACGCACCTCGATCGTGCGGAACCGTGCCTCGGCGACGAACGCGAGGGTGCCTTCGGACCCGATGATGAGGTGCTCGAGGATGCGCACCGGATCATCGAAGTCGAGCAGGGCGTTGAGACCATAGCCCATGGTGTTCTTCATCGAGAACTGCTGCCGGAGGAAGGCGACGCGCTCTGGCGCAGCGAGCAACCGGGCGCGCAGCGCGAGGAGCCCGTCGGCGATCGCCGGTTCGGCGGCGCGCAGCAGCTCGTTCGCGTCCGGGCGTCCGGAGTCGAGGATCGTCCCGCTCGGGAGCACGATCGTCATCGATTCGATGGTCTGGTAGGAGTTCTCGGTGATGCCGCAGGCCATGCCGCTGGAGTTGTTCGCCACGACCCCGCCGATCGTGCACGCGATCTCACTCGCCGGGTCGGGGCCGAGCTTGCGGCGGTGGCGTGTCAGACGCGTGTTGACCTGCCGAACCGTGGCTCCGGGGCCGACGCGGACGAAGGCGCCGTCGTCTTCCACGCGGATGTCGCGGAAGTGACTGCGCGTGTCGACGAGGATGTCGCCGCTGACGCTCTGCCCCGAGAGGCTCGTCCCGCCGGAGCGGAAGGTCATCGTGCGTCCCGCCGCACGCACAGCGCCGAACGCACGGGCGACGCCCTCGGCATCCGCGGGGGAGAGCACCGCATCCGGGATGAGCAGATAGTGCGAGGCGTCGTGAGCGCGGGCGAACCGGTCGATGGAACGGGAGTGGACCTCGGTCGTGGGGCCGAGAAGTTCGGGGTCCAGCGGTTCGGCGAGTGTGGTCGGCACGGTGCTCCTCTGCTCCGTCGAAAGATTGTCAGACAAGTGTACCGACGGTGGCGCGTTTCGTTAGACTATCTGCATGACCACGACCTCGGACGCGCCGCTGGGTGTCGTCGGCGTGGTCGACGCCGTCACCGCTCAGCTGCGCGGACGCATCCTCCGTGGCGAGATCGGCTCCGGTGCGCCGCTCACGGAGTCGGCGGTGTCGCAGACGTTCGGCGTGGCCCGGCCGAGTGCGAAGGCGGCCATCGAACAGCTCGTCGCCACCGGACTCCTGGTGCGCACCGCTCACCGAAGCGCACGAGTGGTCGGGATCGACTCCGACACCGTGCGCGACGTGTACCGCACACGCGTGCGGCTGGAGAGCGCGGCGCTGCGCGAACTCGCCGTGACCAGGAGTGTTCCCGACGCCGCCCGCGACGCCAACGCCGAGATCCTCGCGATGCCCGCCGGCCCCGACCCGGCCACCGTCGACCCCGATCTGCGCTTCCATACCGCGCTCATCGACGCGCTCCGGAGTGAGCGGACCGGTCGGATGTACCGCAGCGTCCTCGACGAGGTGCGGCTGTGCATGGCGCAGGTGCAGGGTCGCCGGCTGCTCGATGCCGCGGTGATCGCGGCCGAGCACGCCGACATCCTCGACGCGGTCGAGTCAGGGGAGGGCGAGCGTGCTGCTGCCCTTCTCGATGCGCATCTCTCGTCGGCCGAGGAGAGGCTCGTCGAAGCGCTCGACGCCGACTAGCGACCGGAGATCGTCACTCGGCCGGTACCTCGTCGACGACGATGGGTGCTTCCGTGGAATCGGCCCATTCGGGTGCGGGCAGGACGGTGTCCACCTGCCCGGCCTGGATCGCCCGCAGCGCCTCGGTGATCTCCTCGTCGTTCTCGGGAACGGGAAGGTCGCACGCACGTAGCTCGGAGGCGAACTGCAGCGTCAGCCGATTCTTGCCCGCTTCCACGGCCTGGGCCGTCGTGCCGGTGATGATCTCGCTTCCGGTCTGGATCGCCGAGACCTCATCGCAGACGTGGTACACCTTGCCACCCTCGACCCATACGACCTCGTCCTTGCCGAGCAGTTGGATCACGGCGGACTGATCGGCCGTGTACTGCTCGACCGACGGCGGAGCGAAGTCGACGCCGAGGACGACGGCGAGAGCCGCGAGGGCGACACCGACGATGCCGGCCGTCGTCTTCTGGCCCTTGTCCATGTCCTTGTTGAGGAAGATCAGGATGACGAGCGGGAGGAAGGCGACGATCGCGATGATCGCGCCGAGCTGGTTCTGCACGAAGAACCGCACCTTGTCGGACTTGCGCGCGGGGTCGAGGCGGTTCGCCTTCTTCCAGAGCACGGATCCGGTGATCGAGAGTGCAGCGATCACGACGAGCAGCACGAGGAGGGCGATGAAAGCCCACTGCGGGAACGTCGCCGTCACGCCGTGCTCCTCGAGGAGTCCGGTGTCGGGGTTGCGGAGGAGCTGTCCGTCCTCGCCGACGTAGACGCGCTGGCGCAACAGCCAGAAGATGCCGACGGCTTCGCCGATGATCGCGACGGCCCAGAGCACGGCGGCGATCCAGCGGAAACGTGTGGCCTTCGCCTTCGCCTCGGGAGTGGGGACCCATCCGGCGGGCGGCTCGGTGTTCGTGCTGCTCGCCGCAGGCGGCTCGACGTCGGCGTTCTTGTTGTCGCTGTCGGCCACGGTGCTCCCCTTTTCCCTCCGATGCCCGCCGTACCGGCTGAAGGCAACCCCGAGCATAGTGGACGGGGTGTCCTACTCTGGGGAGATGACTTCCGATTCCGACGACGCCCTCAACTGGGAGGGCGACGATGCCGCGGCGCCGCAGGATCGCGCCCTTCCGCACGGCTGGAACGCCGTGGGCAGAGGAAGCGAAGAGGTGGGGACGGTCGAGGACGACGGCACCGTCACCCCTGCGGTTCTCGACGAGCCGGCGGGGCTGAGCACTCCGATGCTGCTGATCCTCGGAATCGTGGGCGGCGTGTATCTGCTTTACACGATCGGCTGGGTCGTCGGCGGACTGCGTCTCAAGCCGCTGGCATCGTTCCTCGTCGACGACGCGATGTTCCTGCCGTGGTTCGTGCTGGCGATCGCGGCGCCGGCGCTGTGGTTCCTCGCGACCTGGGTCCTGACGCGCGGCAAGGCGGCATGGGTCCGCGTCGCCGTGCTGCTGGCGGGCGTGGTCCTCCTCGTTCCCTGGCCTTTCGTCACCGTGGGGGTGATCGGATCGTGAGCGCCTCTTCCGCTCCCCAGCAGGTCTCCGCGGGTTCGCCTCGTTGGGTCGTCGGACTCGTCATCGGGCTGGCAGGGCTGTTCTACGCCTACGCGGTGTGGAACGCCGTCGCACACCTGATCACGATGGCGCAGACCGGATTGACCGGCGGTGGATGGGCGACGCTCGCGTTCGGCGTCGCCTTTCCCGCCATCGTCTTCGCCTTCGCCTTCGTGATCGGCCGACGACGCAATGTCGGAGAGCTCGCGCTGGTTTTCCTCGCGGGGCTCGGCATCGTCGCGGTCTTCTGGATGAGCCTCATCGCGCTCAGCCTCACGATGCCGAGCGCCTGAGCCGCACACGGTCACACGGCACGGAGGGCCTCGAGCGCTCGGGTAGAGTTGACGCGATCGCGCCCCCATGGTGTGCGGCGCATCGGCCACTCCCGCCTGCCGCGCTGCCCCGAAGGATCCACTGTGCCGAAGCCCGTCGTGCTCATCGCCGAAGTACTCTCTCCCGCCACCATCGAGGCCCTGGGCCCCGACTTCGACGTCCGCAACGTCGACGGTACCGACCGCGAAGCGCTGTTCGCGGCGCTGGCGGATGCCGATGCCGTGCTGGTCCGCTCGGCGACCCGCATCGATGAGGAAGCGCTCACGCACGCGCCGAAGCTCAAGGTCGTCGCCCGTGCCGGAGTCGGCCTCGACAACGTCGACATCAAGGCGGCCACGGCTGCCGGCGTCATGGTCGTCAACGCGCCGACCTCCAACATCGTGTCGGCCGCCGAGCTCACGGTCGGTCACATCCTGAGCCTCGCCCGCCGCATCCCCGCCGCGCACGCCTCGCTCTCCGCTGGCGCGTGGAAGCGCAGCTCCTTCACGGGAGCCGAACTCTTCGAGAAGACGGTCGGCATCGTCGGCCTCGGTCGCATCGGTGCGCTCGTCGCCGCGCGCCTCGCGGCTTTCGACATGCGTGTCGTCGCCTACGACCCCTACGTCACCTCGGCGCGCGCCCAGCAGCTCGGCGTGCAGCTCCTCTCGCTCGATGAGCTCGTCGCCGAGTCGGACTTCCTGACGATCCACATGCCGAAGACGCCGGAGACCACCGGCATGATCGGCGCCGAGCAGTTCAAGGCCATGAAGCCGACCGCGTTCGTCGTCAACGTCGCGCGCGGCGGCCTGATCGACGAAGAGGCGCTGCATGCGGCCCTCGTCACGGGCGAGATCGCCGGTGCGGGTCTCGATGTCTTCACCTCCGAGCCCCCCGCAGAGGGTGGAACCGCTCGTCCGCTGCTCGAGCTTCCCAACGTGGTCGTCACCCCGCACCTCGGTGCGAGCACCGAAGAGGCGCAGGAGAAGGCCGGCGTCTCGGTCGCCCGCTCCGTGCGTCTCGCGCTCGGCGGCGACCTGGTGCCCGACGCGGTCAACGTCGCCGGCGGCGTCATCGACCCCTACGTGCGCCCCGGCATCTCGCTGGTCGAGAAGCTCGGTCAGATCTTCGCGTCGCTGGCGACCTCGCCGCTCACGAGCCTCGACGTCGAGGTGCACGGTGAGCTCAACGACTACGACGTGAGCGTGCTCAAGCTCGCCGCTCTCAAGGGCGTCTTCACGAACATCGTCAGCGAGACCGTCTCCTACGTCAACGCGCCGCTCCTCGCCGACCAGCGCGGCATCGCCGTGCGCCTGCTCAAAGACGACGTGAGCGATGAGTACCGCAACGTGATCACGCTCGCCGGCGCGCTGTCGGACGGGTCCCAGCTGTCGGTGTCCGGTACGCTCACGGGCCCGAAGCAGGCCGAGAAGCTGATCGGCATCAACGACCACGCGCTCGAGCTGCCGATCGAGAAGCACCACGTCGTCATGCTGTACACCGACCGTCCCGGCATCGTCGCGGTCTACGGTCAGAAGTTCGGGGAGGCGGGTATCAACATCGCCGGCATGCAGATCGCCCGCAAAGCGGCCGGCGCGCAGGCGCTCAGCGTGTTGACGCTGGACTCCCCGGTGTCCGACGACCTGCTCGACGACGTACGCGACGCGATCGACGCCGACCTGTTCCGTCAGATCGAGATCACCGAGGTCTGACCGGCGGCTGCAGACAAGAGGGCGGGAGCGTGATGCTCCCGCCCTCTTGCGTCGCTCGGTGCGGTCAGGCCGTCGCCTTCAGGACCAGCGCGATCAGTTCGGCGAGCTCGTCACTGCGGGGGACCAGCCGCTCGGGTCCGTGCGCGTCGAGCGAGTTGTTGAAGTAGAGCCCGTCGCTGACCAGCATCACGAGGTCGAGGCTCGCCGTGTCCCGCACGTGCGGGCGGATCGTCTCGGCCCACCGCCGTCGCGTCTCGCGGAGCATGTCGGCCGCCGGGGCCGATCCGCCCTGCGTGAGTCGGGTCGCGGCGATGAGCGCTCGATCCAGCGCGTCGTCCTCCATCACGGATGTGCGCACGTAGTAGGCGACGGGGCCTTCTTCGGCGGTGGTCATCCGTTCCAGATCCAGTGTCGTGAGTCGGTCGAGGCGCTCCATCAGCCCGGCTTCGAGGTCATCCTTCGAGCCGAAGTGGTAGAGGAGTCCGCCTTTGGACACCCCCGCGGCCTTGGCCGTCGCGTCGAGCGTCGCCGCTCGTTCGCCGTCTTCGATGAGGATCGCTTCGAAGGCGTCGAGCACCTTCTCGCGGGCGAGGGGAGGTCGGGGCATCGTGGATCCTCTGCACAGGGGAGCGGCGGGAATTCTGTTACTATACCATCCGGACGGTTCACTAACGATGCCGCCAAGATTGTGAGAGGTGTTCCATGACCCGTACTGCGTCGATCCCGACGACAGAGACGGATGCTCCCCGCGTCGGAGCCCGCGGCTGGGCGGCGCTCGTCGTCCTCATGCTGCCGGTGCTGCTGGTGTCGGTGGACAACACGGTGCTGAGCTTCGCGCTCCCTGAGATCTCCATCGCGCTCGCTCCCACGGGGGCCGAGCAGCTGTGGATCATCGACGTGTACCCCCTGGTGCTGGCGGGCTTGCTGGTGACGATGGGCACGCTCGGCGACCGCTTCGGCCGCCGGAAGATGCTGCTGATCGGTGCGACCGGCTTCGCCGCCGTGTCGGCTCTCGCCGCCTTCGCGCCGACGGCCGGGCTGCTCATCGCCGCCCGTGCGCTCCTCGGTTTCTTCGGCGCCATGCTGATGCCGTCGACCCTCTCGCTGCTGCGCTCGATCTTCCAGAACCGCGACCAGCGCCGCATGGCGATCGCGGTGTGGGCGTCGGCGTTCTCCGCCGGGTCCGCCCTCGGCCCGATCGTGGGCGGGTTCCTCCTCGAGCACTTCGCCTGGGGGTCGGTGTTCCTCATCGCCGTCCCCGTGCTCATCCCGCTCCTGGTCGCGGCACCCCTGCTCGTCCCCGAGAGCCGCGACCCGAACCCGGGGCGCATCGACCTGATCAGCATCGCGCTCTCGATGGCGACCATGATCCCCGTGGTCTACGCGATCAAGTCGCTGGCTGTCGACGGACCGAGCCTCACCGCCGGCGCGTGGGCTCTGCTCGGCTTCGGTATGGGCTACCTGTTCGTCCGGCGTCAGCTGCGCTCCCGGTCGCCGATGCTCGACATGGCGCTGTTCCGCCGTGGCTCGTTCTCCGGGGCGATCCTGGTGAACCTGCTCAGCGTCGTCGCGCTCGTCGGCTTCCTCTACTTCGTGTCGCAGCACCTGCAACTGGTGCTTGGACTGTCGCCGATGATGGCGGGCCTGGCGCTCGTGCCCGGCATGCTCGCGATGATCGTCGCCGGCCTCTCGGTCGTGCCCGTCTCGCGCCGCGTGCCGCCGCACATCGTCATTCCGGTCGGGCTCGCGTTCTCGGTCGCCGGCTATCTGATCGTGGCCTTCACGACGCACGAGCACGGGGTACTCCCGCTCGTGATCGCGTTCGTCGTGCTCGGCATCGGCATCGGTGCGGCCGAGACGATCTCGAACGAGCTGATCCTCTCCAGCGCCCCCGCGGCGAAGGCGGGTGCGGCGAGTGCGGTCTCCGAGACGGCGTACGAACTCGGCGCCGTGCTCGGCACCGCGGTGCTGGGCGGCATCATCACCGCGTTCTACCGCGGCGCGCTCGTGCTTCCGGAAGGCCTGCCGGCCGATGTGGCGCACGCGGCGGGGGAGACCCTCGCCGGCGCGTACACCGCGGCGCAGGAGCTCCCGGCTGCGCTCGGCACGGCACTGTGGGACGCCGCGGCCGCCGCGTTCGGCTCCGGCGTGATGGTGACGTCGCTGATCGGCGCGGGCCTCGTGGTCCTCGCCGGTGTCATCGCGGCCGTCACACTGCGCAAAGCCCCCTCGCACTGACCAGTACGCTGGGAGGACCGGCCCGCTCGACCCCGTCGGGCCCGGCCGGTCCATCCCCGTGCAGTGCGCAAGGAGTGTCATGTCGCGTGTCGTGAAGCTGGCCGTCATCCCTGGTGACGGCATCGGTCCCGAGGTCATCGCCGAGGCGGAGAAGGTGCTCGACGCCGTCACCGCGTCCAGCGGTGTGGTCTTCGACAAGACCCGTTTCTCGCTGGGTGCCGGGCGCTTCCTCGAGACCGGCGACACCCTCACCGACGACGACCTCGCATCGATCGCCGCGAACGATGCGATCCTGCTCGGTGCGGTCGGAGGCACGCCGGGCGACCCGCGTCTGAAGGATGCGAACATCGAGCGGGGACTGCTGCTGACGCTGCGCTTCACGCTCGACCACTACGTGAACCTGCGTCCGTCGAAGCTCTTCGCGGGCGCGCCCGGCCCCCTGGCGGATCCGGGCGAGATCGACTTCGTCGTGGTCCGCGAGGGCACGGAAGGCCCGTACGTCGGCAACGGCGGTGCCATCCGCAAGGGCACGCCGCAGGAGGTCGCGAACGAGACCTCGGTGAACACGGCCTTCGGCGTGGAGCGCGTCGTGCGCTACGCCTTCGAGCTCGCCGAGCGCCGTCGGAAGAAGCTGACGCTCGTACACAAGACCAACGTTCTCGTGCACGCGGGCGGCATCTGGCAGCGCATCGTCAATGAGGTCGCCGCCGAGCACCCCGACGTGGCCGTCGACTACCTGCACGTGGACGCGGCCACGATCTTCCTGGTCACCGACCCCTCGCGCTTCGACGTGATCGTCACCGACAACCTGTTCGGCGACATCCTCACCGACCTCGCCGGAGCCGTGACCGGCGGTATCGGACTCGCCGCCTCCGGGAACATCAACCCCGACGGCGCGTTCCCGTCGATGTTCGAGCCCGTGCACGGTTCGGCGCCCGACATCGCGGGCCAGCAGAAGGCCGACCCGACTGCCGCGATCCTCTCGATCGCGCTGCTGCTCGACCACCTCGGTCTCACCGAGGAATCCGCACGCGTGAGCGCGGCGGTCGAGGCCGACATCGCCGCCCGCACCGGCGTGCGCACCACCGCGGAGATCGGCTCCGCGATCACTGCACGCCTCTGATCGCAGGCGTAGGCTGAATGGGCGCGAGGATGCGCCCACCCACGAGGAATGGATGATGAGATGACGACCATCGATGCAGAGGCGACCGTGGCTCCCCTGGAGTTCCTCGTCATGAAGAACCTGAACGCGGCTTCGCCCGCGCGACTGGCCGAAGTGCTCGAGAATCCGGGCTTCGGCGTGGTCTTCACCGATCACATGGTCGACATCTGCTGGTCGACCAAGGGCGGGTGGCACCGTCCGCGCGTGCAGCCGTACGGTCCGATCCCGCTCGACCCCGCGGCATCCGTCCTGCACTACGCGCAGGAGATCTTCGAGGGCATCAAGGCCTACCGTCACGCCGACGGTTCTATCCACACGTTCCGCCCCGACCGCAACGCCGCGCGCCTGCAGGCCAGCGCCCGCCGTCTCGCGCTGCCGGAACTGCCGACCGAGTACTTCATCCAGTCGCTGCGCGAACTCATCGCCGTCGACGGCCGCTGGGTGCCGACCGGCGCGGACCAGAGCCTGTACCTGCGGCCGTTCATGTTCGCCAAGGAGGCCTTCCTCGGAGTCCGTGCCGCGCAGAAAGTCGCTTACTACGTCATCGCCAGCCCGGCCGGCGCCTATTTCACCGGCGGCGTCAAGCCGGTGCGCATCTGGCTCTCCGAGGAATACGCCCGCGCGGGCAAGGGCGGCACCGGAAAGGCCAAGACCGGCGGCAACTACGCATCGAGCCTCCTCGCACAGAGCGAGGCCAGCGCGAAGGGCTGCGACCAGGTCGTCTTCCTCAACGAGAAGCGCGACGTCGAAGAGCTCGGCGGGATGAACGTCGTCTTCGTCTTCAAGGACGGCCGCGTGGTGACACCGGAGTCGGACAGCATCCTCGAGGGCATCACGCGCGACTCGCTGCTGCAGCTCGCGGAGGACCGCGGCTACACGGTCGAGAAGCGTCCGATCTCGATCGACGAGTGGCGTGAGGGCGTGGCATCCGGCGACATCGTCGAGGTGTTCGCGTGCGGCACGGCGGCGGTCGTGACCCCGATCGGCGCGCTCGTCGGCGACGGGTTCGACGAGCCGCAGCCGCTGGGCGAGCTCGCTCTCTCGCTGCGTGAGGAGCTCACCGACATCCAGTACGGCCGCCGCGAGGACAAGCACGGCTGGCTGCTGCGTCTCGACGCCTGAGCCGCGGGAGCGCTCGGTAGGCTGGATCCCATGAAGATCGCTCGGTTCAGCCACGACGAAGCCATCATGTACGGGATCATCGACGAGCGCGAGCTCGTGGTGCTCGCCGGAGACCCGATGTTCACCGGGTACGAGACCACCGGCGCGCGTGTGCCGCTGGCGGATGCTGCTCTGCTCGCCCCCGTGATCCCGCGGTCGAAGGTCGTCTGCGTCGGCAAGAACTACCACGACCACGCCGCCGAGATGGGGGGAGTGGCCCCCGAGGAGCCGCTGCTCTTCCTGAAGCCCAACACATCGGTGATCGGCCCCGGCGACGCGATCGTGCGCCCGACACTCTCGGAGCGCACCGAGTACGAGGGCGAGCTCGTCGTGGTGATCGGCAAGATCGCGAAGAACGTGAAGGCCGAGAACGCGCTCGACTACGTCCTCGGCTACACGATCGGGAACGACGTGACGGCGCGCGACCTGCAGCGCAAGGACGGCCAGTGGTCGCGCGCGAAGGGCTTCGACACGTTCTGCCCGCTCGGACCGGTGATCGAGACCGACTTCGACCCGGCGAACGCGACGATCGAGACGCGGGTGAACGGCGAGGTGCGACAGCACGCACCGCTCACCGACATGATCCACTCCGTGCCGGCGATCATCGAGTACGCCTCCGCCGTGTTCACCCTGCTGCCCGGTGATGTGATCATGACGGGGACGCCGGCCGGTGTCGGCACGTTCGAAGCGGGCGACGTGGTCGAGGTCGAGATCTCGGGACTGGGAATCCTGCGCAACAGCGTGCGCGACGCCGTACCCGCGTCATGACCGACGTCGCCCTGACGGCGGCGCAGCAGGCGGCTGTCCAGCGGCGTACCGTGCTGGTGCTGTCGTTCGGGCAGGTGCTCGGCGGCATCGCCTTCGGAGCCACGGTGTCACTCGGCGCCCTTCTTGCGGCGGACATCTCGGGGAACGATGCGCTCTCCGGACTGGCTACGGCGTCGGTCACGCTGGGAGCGGCGGCGTGCGCGATCCCGCTCGCGCGTCTCGCCGCGCGCGTCGGGCGTCGTCGGGCGCTCACCCTCGGCAACCTCTTCGCTCTGGTCGGCATCGCGGTCGTCATCCTTGCCGCCTCCCTGCGCGTGTTCCCCCTGCTACTCGCCGGCATCCTGATGATCGGCGCCGGCAACGCGGGAAACCTGCAGTCCCGGTTCGCGGCGACCGACTTGGCGGCACCTCAGCATCGTGGCCGTGATCTCTCGATCGTCGTCTGGTCGACGACCATCGGCGGCGTCGCGGGGCCCCTGCTCCTCGGTCCCGGAGAGATCGTGGGGCAGACGGTCGGCATGCCGCCGCAGACCGGTTCCTATCTCTTCTCCTTCGTCGCGCAGTGTGCGGCGCTGGTGCTGTACATCGTCGCGCTCCGACCCGACCCGCTGCTCGCCGCGCAGCGTCTCGCGAAGGTGGCGGCGGCGACGACCGGGGCCGTGGTGCTCGACCGCCCTCGCGTGGCGCGCTACGCGATCTTCGCGGTCGCCGGATCCCACGTGGTGATGGCGTCCGTGATGGCGATGACCCCGGTGCACCTGTCGCACATGGCGCACGGTGCGCATGGCATGGCGCCCACTCCGGCCGATGTGTCCGCGCTCGTGGGTATCACGATCGCCCTCCACGTCGGCGGCATGTATGCCCTGTCGCCCGTGTTCGGCGTGCTTGCCGATCGCTGGGGGCGACTGCGCGTGGTGCTGCTCGGCCAGGTGCTGCTCGCCGGCGCGCTGGCGTTCGCCGTCTTCACGGGCACGGAGGCATGGGGCGTGATGGTCGCGCTCATCCTGCTGGGGCTGGGCTGGAGTGCGGCGACCGTCGCCGGTGCCGCACTGCTCACGGAGGCCTCCGCACCGGAGCTGCGCACCCGCAGGCAGGGCCGCAGCGACTCCCTGATGAGCCTTTCGGCGGCAGCCGGATCGGTGCTGGCCGGGATCGTCCTCGCGAACTTCCAGTACGCCGGGCTCGGTGTGGCCGCGTTCATCCTGGTGATCGCGATCGTCGCCCTGTCTCCGCTGGCTCGCTCCGGCACCCGATGAAGGACTGGGCCGGGGTCGGCGAGGCATACGCGGCCTCTTTTGCGGACCTCTGCGCCGGAACATTCCCCGTGATGCGTGATGCTCTGGGCGCGCCTGGCGACCGCAGCCTGCTCGATGTCGGTGCCGGCGACGGCACACTCGCCGTGGCATGGTCGGCGGCGGGGTGGGGCGTCACCGCCTGCGAGCCGGAGGCATCGATGCGCGCAGTCTCGCGACGGCGGCATCCTGCGATCGAGTCGCTCGACGGCGCACTGCCTGATCTGCCGTTCGACGACGGCGCATTCGACGTCGTCGTCGCGAACTTCGTGCTGAACCACGTCGCATCGCCGCGCGCATCGGCCGCCGAGCTGCGTCGCGTGAGTCGCGGCACCGTCGTGGCGACCACCTGGACGATGTCGCCCTCCTGGCTCTGGGCCGAGATCACGGAGCGTGCCGGACTGGAGCCGTTCGTGGGGACGAGGCTCCCGGCGGCAGAGGACTTCGAGCGGACGCCGGACGGATTCGCAGGGATGCTGCGCGATGCGGGTCTGGAGCCCGTCACCGTCGCCGAGCATCGGTGGACCTGGAACGCGCGGCCGGAACTGCTCTGGCTATCGGTCGAGGGCGGGGTCGCCGGCGCGGGCGCCCTGTATGCCGGACTGGGCGCGGACGATCGGCGACGTTTCCGCGCGGCGTTCGACCTCGTCGTCGAGGAGCGGCGCACGGGTGGCGTGCTGCCCCTCGAGCACCGGGCGGCGATAGCCGTGGGCGCAGCCGTCTGAGCGGCCATCGACCGCCAGCGGGGATGACCTCGTCCCCGTAGAATCGAAGGGCTATGGCTACCCCTCACCCCCTCACCACGTCTGTCAGTGGTGCCGACGTCCGCGTCCGCTTCTGCCCATCACCGACCGGGCTGCCGCATGTCGGCATGGTCCGCACGGCGCTCTACAACTGGGCGTACGCACGCCACAACGGCGGGAAGATGGTGTTCCGGATCGAGGACACCGACGCGGCCCGCGACAGTGAGGAGAGCTTCCGTCAGCTCGTCGATGCGCTCACCTGGCTCAAGATCGACTGGGACGAGGGCGTCGAAGTCGGCGGGCCGCATGCTCCCTACCGGCAGTCCGAGCGTCACGACATCTACCGCGGCGTGATCGACAAGCTCATCGCTACCGGAGCGCTGTACGAGAGCTACTCCACGGCAGAGGAGATCGACGCGCGCAACGAGGCCGCCGGCCGCGCCAAGCAGCTCGGCTACGACAACTTCGACCGCGACCTCACCGATGAACAGAAGGCGGCGTTCCGCGCCGAGGGGCGCCAGCCCGCCCTGCGCCTGCGTGTGCCCGACGAGGACGTCACCTACGTCGACCTCATCCGCGGCGAGGTCACGTTCCCCGCCGGCTCGTTCCCCGACTTCGTGGTCGTGCGACCGAACGGCGTGCCGCTGTACACCTTCGTGAATCCCGTCGACGACGCGCTCATGGGCATCACCCACGTCCTCCGCGGCGAAGACCTCATGCCGTCGACCGCGCGCCAGCTCTCGCTGTACGCGGCGCTGATCGACGCCGGTGTCACGACGTTCGTGCCGCGCTTCGCGCACATGCCGCTCGTGCTGGGCGAGACCGGCAACAAGAAGCTCTCCAAGCGCGACCCGCAGGCCGACCTGTTCCTGCACCGCGACCGCGGCTTCATCCCCGAGGGTCTGCTGAACTACCTGGCGCTCCTCGGCTGGTCGATCGGCCCCGACCGCGACGTGTTCTCTCTGGACGAGTTCACCGCGGCGTTCGACATCGAGAACGTCAATCCGAACCCGGCACGCTTCGACCAGAAGAAGGCGGAGTCGATCAACGGCGACCACATCCGGATGCTGGGGGAGAAGGACTTCGCCGAGCGGACGATCCCGTATCTCGCGGCCGCAGGCCTCTTCGACGAGCCCACGCATGAGCAGCTCGTGATGGCCTTCCGGGTCGCACCGCTCGTGCAGGAGAGGGTGCAGCTGCTGGGAGAGGTCCCCGGTATGGTCGGCTTCCTGTTCGAGGACGAGGTCTCCTACGCCGAAGACGCCCTCAAGGGTCTGCCGGCGAATGCTGCAGAGGTCCTCGATGCGTGCGTCAGCGCTCTCGAGCCCGTGGAGGATTTCGTGCCCGAGAAGATCCAGGAAGCGCTGGCCACGGCGCTCGTCGAGAAGCTGGAGCTCAAGCCGCGGATCGCTTACGGGCCGCCGCGGGTCGCCATCACCGGCCGTCGGATCTCGCCGCCGCTGTTCGAGTCGATGGAGCTGCTCGGAAAGGATGAGTCGCTGCGTCGCCTGCGGTCGCTCTCGGCATTCCTCGCGAACTGAGGCGCGACGCGCCCGAGCGGCGGCGCGCACCGGTGGTTTTGGTGTTCCGCCGTCGCTCGGGTAAGCTTGAATCTCGGTGCGAGGCTTTGGTTTCGCCCTTGGGGTATGGTGTAATTGGCAACACGGCGGTTTCTGGTTCCGTTGTTCTTGGTTCGAGTCCAGGTACCCCAGCAAGACGAAAACCCCCGCTCAGGCGGGGGTTTCGTCGTTTCCGGGTTCGATTCCGACGGTGCGGCGACGTGTCACATGAGTAGTCGCAGTGGTTCTTCGATCATGTGGGCGAGGGTCCTCAGGAACTGTGCACCGAGAGCACCATCGATGATGCGGTGGTCCGCGGTGAGGGTGAAGCTGATCCGGTGACGCACGACCACAATTTCGTCGGCGAGTGCGAGCTCATCCCGGATCCCGCCCACGGCGAGGATGGCGCCCTGGGGCGGGTTGATGATCGCCGTGAAGTGCTCGACGCCGTACATCCCGAGGTTGCTGACCGTGAAGGTCCCACCCGTCATGTCCGCCGCATCGAGGCGACGCTCGGCGGCACGGGCCGCGAAGTCACGCGTGCGCGCGGCGATGGTGGTGATGGTCGCTGCGTCCGGGGCGCGCAGCACCGGGACGACGAGCCCGGCGGGGGCGGCCATGGCGATGCCGATGTTCACATCACGGTGCAACAGGGTGGCACCGCCGCCCTCCGGTGAGTACGAGGCGTTGATCTCGGGGTGGGCGCGAAGGGCTGACGCTGCGGCCTTGACGACGAGGTCGTTGATGCTCACGCGCTGCTCGGCCGCTGCGACGGTCTCGTTGAGGCGCGCGCGCAGCGCGAGGAGCTCTCCCACATCCGCCGAGGACGTGACGGTGAACGTCGGGATCGCGCCGGCCTCGGTCATCCTCGCGGCGATTGTCCGGCGGGTCGCGTCGAAGGCAACGAGATCTCCGGCAGCGGGGTCGGGTCGGGGTGTCGAAGCGAGATCCGACACGGCTGCGGAGCCGCGCGGCGCCCCTTCGATCAGATCATCGAGGTCGGCGCGGACGATTCGTCCTCCGGGCCCGGTTCCCGGTACCGCGGAGAGATCGATCCCTCGCTCTCTGGCGATGCGGCGGACGAGAGGCGTCGCCGCGGCGCGGGGGGTTTCCGCGGGCGCCGGATACTGCTCGGTGACCGTCGGCGCGGGAACGGACGCCGCCGGTCGTTCCTGATCCGGCACCGCCGCGACGACCTGCGCAGGAGGGGTGTCGTTGCCGTCATCGAGACGGGCGATCGGCGTACCGATGGCGACGTTCTCGCCCTCGGGGATCAGGATCTCGGCGAGCACGCCCGCGTCGTACGCCTCCTGCTCCATGAGCGCCTTGTCGGTCTCGATCTCCAGGAGGAGATCGCCGGGGGCGACCACGTCTCCTGGTTTCTTGTGCCAGGTGGCGATGGCGCCCTCCGTCATGGTGTCGGAGAGGCGGGGCATGAGGATGTCGATCATGTGTCCTTCTTCGGTCTCAGCGGCGCCGGGCAACGGCGTCGAGGGTTTCGCGGATGGCCGTGACGGCGTCTTCCACAGAGGGCATCGCGGCGTTCTCGAGTGTCTTCGCGTAGGGCATCGGCACTTCCGCCATGGCCACCCGACGGACGGGCGCATCCAACCAGTCGAACGCACCGTCGCTGATGGTCGCGGCGATCTCTGCGCCGATGCCGTACGTGAGCCAGTCATCCTCCAGGGTCACGGCGCAGTTGGTCTTGCGCACCGACTCGACGATGGTCTCCCGGTCGAGGGGGCGCAGACTGCGGAGGTCGACCACTTCGACGTCGATGCCCTCGGCGGCCAGGATCTCGGCGGCCTGTAGGGCGACGACCGCCATCCGCGAGTAAGCGACGACCGTGATGTCGCTGCCTTCGCGGGTGACCGCGGCTCGCCCGATCTGTGCGGGAGCGAGATCGTCGGGGACCTCGCCGGTGGTGTTGTAGAGCGCGAGGTTCTCGAGCACGAGCACGGGATCGTCGTCCTGGATGGCGGCGAGCAGGAGTGCTTTCGCGTCAGCGGGAGTCGCCGGTGCGACGACCTTCATGCCCGGGACGAAGGCGTAGTACAACTCCACGTTCTGTGAATGCGTGGCACCGAGCTGCTGTCCGCCACCGCCTGGCGTGCGGATCACGATGGGCACGCTGGCCTGGCCGCCGAACATGCCGTAGATCTTCGCGGCGTGATTGACGATCTGATCCAGGGCGAGCAGTGAGAAGTTGATGGTCATGATCTCGACGACGGGACGCAGGCCGACCATGGCCGCACCGATCGCGGCGCCGGTGAACCCCTCTTCGGCGATCGGCGTATCGCGCACGCGTTTCGGTCCGAACTCCTCCAGCAGGCCCGCCGTGATCTTGTACGACCCCTCGAAGTGCCCGATCTCCTCGCCGATGAGGAAGACGTCGTCGTCGCGCGACATCTCGCTGCGGAGAGCGTCTTGCAGTGCCTGGCGGTAGGTGATGATGCTCATCGGTGGGCCTCCGCCCCGGACTGGGCCAACGGCCTTGGTGGTGCAGGGAAGAGAGCCTCGCCGGGAAGCCGTCGGGAGTCGTTCACGACGGGCGTGGCGTACGTGTAGTCGAAGAGGGTCGAGACATCCGGGTGGGGGCTCGCGTCGGCGAACGTGGCGGCGGCGGTGACCTCGGCGGTGACGTCGGCATCGATCGCCGCGACCTCATCGGCGTCGAGGACGCCGCGTTCGCGCAAGGTGGCCGCGAAGGCGGCGACGGGATCCGCGGCCCGTGCGGCTGCGGACTCCTCGGGGGACCGATAGCGGGCGGGGTCGACGACGGAGTGCCCCTTCATGCGGCCGGTCATCGCCTCCAGGAGGAACGGGCGTCCCGCTCGTGCACTGGCGAGTGCATCCCGCGTTGCGTCGAGAACAGCCAGCGGATCGCTGCCGTCGACCCGGGCGGAATCCATCCGATACGACGCGGCGCGCTTGTGCAGCTCGGGTTCCGCGGAGGACTGTTCGACCGTCGTCCCCATTCCGAGTCCGTTGTTGTTCACGACGTACACGATCGGCAGCCCCCACAGGGCGGCGATGTTGAGCGATTCGTGGAACGCGCCGATATTGGTCGTTCCGTCACCCATGAGGCACACGACGGCCTCGCTTCCGCCGCGGTAGTCGATCGCGAGCGCGGTACCGGTGGCGAGTGGAACCTGCCCGCCGACGATTCCGTAGCCGCCCATGAATCGGACACCCGGATCGAACATGTGCATCGATCCGCCCCAACCGCGGGAGACGCCGTCGGTTCGTCCGTAGAGTTCCGCCATCGCGCGCTCGGGGGAGATGCCCCGGGCGAGCGCGTACCCGTGCTCGCGATAGTTGGCGTAGACGTAGTCGGTCGGCTCCAGCGCTGCCATCAGGCCGACGACCGTCGCCTCCTCGCCCAGGTTGAGGTGGCAGTACCCGCCGATCTTCGCTTCGGTGTAGGAGCGTGCGGCCCGCTCTTCGAACCGGCGGATCGTCACCATCTGGCGATAGAGCGCCCGCAGATCGGTGTCGGACGGACCCGCGGGAACCGGAACGGGGCTCGCGGTCCTCGGCGGGCGCTCTATCGCCAGATGGTGAC
>NZ_FMIR01000011.1 GCF_900095745.1 Microbacterium oxydans | reverse complement strand
CCCACCGAAGTGGAGACGAGGATAATTTGGCATTTGACAAGTGCACGCTGTTGAGTTCTCAAGGATCGGATGCTCCCACGACCCAGCCATCACAGCCAGGCCCGCAGGGCAACTTCTCTATCTTACCCACCCTGTCCCGCTTGTCAAATCGGCGCGCCGTGCGAATCAGAGATCCGCAGCGCAGCTGATGACAGCCGCAGAAGAGGTGGATTCCCTATCCTAGACGCAAGCGCCTGATCTCTCAAGTGAGAGTGGATCGGGAGTGGTTCTCCGCTTGAGGGGGGTGAAGCTCTTGGCTCCTCCGCTTCCCTGTGGGGCGAACAAGTAATAAGTTACGGGGGTTCTGGGGTTCTGGCAAATCGGGGCGTACACCCCGGGCGTGTCGTGCAGGCACCCTCGGTGCTTTACTCCGGATCAGCCCTGATTTTCGCCGCCAGGAGCGCTCGAGAGTACGATCTGGCCATGCTCTCGCCCACCGATGATCCGACCATCAGTCCAGGGGCTGCTCTGCTCGATCGGGTCAGGATCCTGCTCGATCTCCCTCCCGTCGGTCCAGCGCTCGACACTCACGCGACGGTCCCGCTCCCCTCCAGGCTGGCGACCGCCGAGATCGCCTGGGCCAGCGTGGCCTCTGCCATGCTCGCCGCTGGGCTCTCTCCCACGGTCATCGACCCGCACCGCGTGGCCACCGCCTACCGGAGTGATCGAGTGCTCGCGATCGACGGCGTCGCTCCCCCGGTGTGGTCGCCCTACTCCGGCTTCTGGCGGACCACGGACGGATGGGTCAGGACCCATGGGAACTACCCGCATCACGCCGCCGCTCTGCGCACCGCACTCGGACTGCAGGATGACGCCGGCACCGATGCGGTCCACGCCGCGCTCGAGGAGCGAACCACGGCTGATGCCGTCGCGGCGATCACTCGGCTCGGTGGACTCGCCGTCGCCGTGTCCGCCGAGGACCCCGCCGCTGATCGAGCCCTCCGAGCGGCTCCGCTTCTCGAGGTCCGACACATCGCCACCTCCGCACGTCGCCACCCACACCACTCACGAGCGACGGCGCCGCAAGACGATCGTCTTCCCCTCGCCGGTATGCGCGTGCTCGACCTCACCCGCGTGATCGCCGGCCCTGTCTGCACCCGCACGCTCGCCCTCCTCGGCGCCGACGTGCTGCGAATCGACCCGCCGCATCTGCCCGAGCCCGAGTGGCAGCACCTCGACACCGGACACGGCAAGCGTTCGGCGCTCCTGGATGCGCGCACCGAGCGGATGCACGAACTGCTCGCGGCCGCCGATGCCGTGGTGCTCGGCCACCGCCCCGCCGCCCTGGACCGACTCGGCCTTCACCCGGTTGTGCTCGCCGAACGGTATCCGAATCTTGTCGTCGCCCAGCTCAGCGCCTGGGGTGTGGATCATCCCGATCGCGCGGGCTTCGACAGTCTCGTGCAGGCGGCATCCGGTATCGCGCTCATCGAGTCACCGGACGGGGACCGCCCCGGCACGCTTCCCGCCCAGGCGCTCGACCACAGCGCCGGGTACCTGCTGGCCGCTGCGGTGACCACGCTGCTGCAACGCCGCATGCGCGAGGGCGGGTCCTGGTACACCGGCACGTCGCTCCGTCGCATCGCCGCCGAACTGCTCGGGATGCCGCGCGACCGGGAACCGCACGGCGAAGTCGAGTTCGATATCCGCCCGCATCTGGCGCGGTTCGACGTCGACGGCACAGCGCTCGTGACCTCGCGACCGGCGATGACCGGTCTCGAATTCGACGCTCCGCACCCCTGGGGGTCGGATCAGCCGAGCTGGTGACGACGGCCGCGAACCGCCAGGATGACGCAGAGCACGAACGTGATCGCTCCCCAGAGTGCACATGCTGGAGGCAGCACGCGATAGGCCAGATGCTGGACGGTGAACTCCGCGTCGATCGGGCCGAACGCGATGATCCCCCAGACGAGCGCGGCGACCAGAATCACCGGAAGCGAGACCCACCACGCGATGCGCACTCCCTGCGGCAGCCACTGAGTCACACTCGTTCGCGCTTCCCGCCGACGCAGCCACAGCAGCGCCCAGACACCGATGATGAGCAGGCCGATCACGCTCGACCCGTGCTGGAGCCACTTGAATCCGGGCAGCGGACCCCACATCGCATCGAGCCCGGGGAGCAACTCCACGCCGACACGACCCTCATGCGTGAAGAGATCCCAGAGGATGTGCGAGGCCACGCCGATCAGGAATGACACCGCGAGAAGCACCGGGTACCAGCGCTTCTCCCCCACGCCGACGGCTCGACCCGCGGCCTCGACGCCGCCCTCGCTCCAGTCCTCCGGCAGCCGACGCGCCAGCCACAGCGGCGCGAGTTCCGGCACTGCGGGACGCAGGATCACACGCCAGATGAGGAAGAGGACGAACGCGAGCAGTGCCGTCCACAGGACGTTGCCGAACGTGTGGGTGAACGAGTAGTTCAGCCCGACACCGCGCACGAACAACGGCAGATCCGGCGTCATGGCACCGATCGCGATCGCCGCCGGCACCAGCGGCGTCCGGATGAACGGCAGCGCGACGAGCGCGTGACTGGGAGTGAAGGGCATCCGTCTCTGCTATCCGAAGAGCGAAAGCTCAGCCGAGGAACACGCCGGCAAGGGTCTTCTTGCCACGACGGACTACGGACACTCCCCCGGGCAGTGTCCCCTGGACCGTGGCAGTCTCGTCTTCGACGCGCTTGCCGTCGAGCGTGACACCGTTCTGCGCGATCGCCCGCCGCGCCTCGGAGATGCTCGGCACCAGCCCGGTCGCGACCAGGACCTCCACCACCGGGGTGCCGGCGGCGATGGTCGCGTTCGGGAGCTCTTCCAGCGCGGTGCGAAGCGTTGCCGCGTCCAGCGCGGTCAGATCACCCTGCCCGAACAGAGCCTCGGATGCCGCGATCACCGCCGCTGCCGCGTCGAGGCCGTGCACGGTCGCCACCACCTCGAGCGCGAGACGCTTCTGGGCGGCGCGTCGGAACGGCTCCGCCGCCACGAGTTCGGCGTACTCCTCGATCTCCGAGCGGCTCAGGAACGTGAAGACCTTCAGGCGGTCGACGACGTCGGAATCCGCGGTGCTCAGCCAGAACTGGTACATCCGGTACGGGCTGCACATCTCGGCGTCGAGCCAGATCGCATTGCCCTCGCTCTTGCCGAACTTCGTGCCGTCGCTGTTGGTGATCAGCGGCGTCCCGATCGCATGCACGGACGATCCCTCTGCGCGACGGATCAGATCCGTCCCGCTGGTGAGGTTGCCCCACTGGTCGGACCCACCCGTCTGCAACACGCAGTCGTACTGGCGGTAGAGCTCGAGGTAATCCATCCCCTGCAGGATCTGGTAGCTGAACTCGGTGTAGCTGATGCCCTCATCGGAGTTCAGCCGCGCGGCGACCGCATCCTTCTTGAGCATCGTGCCGACGCGGTAGTACTTGCCGATCTCCCGGAGGAAGTCGATCGCGCTCAGCGGCGCCGTCCAGTCGAGGTTGTTCACGATGCGGGCGGCGTTGTCACCCTCGAAACTGAGGTAGCGCTCGACCTGCGCACGCAGGCGCCCGACCCACTCCTCGACGGTCTCACGCGTGTTCAGTGTGCGTTCTGCCGTGGGGCGCGGATCGCCGATGAGTCCGGTGGACCCGCCGACCAGACCGAGAGGCTTGTGCCCGGCGAGCTGGATGCGACGCAGCGTGAGCAGCTGCACGAGGTTGCCCAGGTGCAGGCTCGGTGCCGTCGGGTCGAACCCGCAGTAATACGTGATGGGGTCTCCCGCGAGCAGGGCGCGCAGCGCCTCCTGGTCGGTGGACACCTGGACCAGGCCACGCCACACGAGTTCGTCCCACACGTTCTCGAACGCGGGGTCGATCGCCTGGGGTGCGGTCGTCAGATCGGGAGTTGACACGCGCTCCAGGCTATCAGCGCCGCGCACCGTCGAATCGCCTCACACCGGCTCGTCGAGGAGCGCGATCTCCTCGTCGGACAGGGTGATCGACGCGGCATCCATCGCGACATCCAGCTGAGCGAGCTTGCTGCCGCCGAGGATGGGACGGATGCCGCGCGCGAGCTGCCACGCCAGCACGATCTGCCCTCGGCCGACGCCCCGCGCCGCCGCGATCTCGTTCAGCACCGCGAGCCGACGCGCTGTCCCGGGGTGGTCATACACCTCGGGCACGGGCTTCGCCGGGTTGTCGTAGGCGCCGGAGAGCAACGGGGTGTACGCCCAGATCTCGATCCCGTTCGCCAGGGCGAAGTCCCGCTGCTCGTCGCTCAAGACGCCGAAGGGGTGCGCGACTCCGGGAGGACGCGTCCCCGGTCGCGTGCGCAGATAGGTGCTGTTCAACTGGAACGCGTCGATGGGAACGCTGCCGATGGACCTCGCATGCGCACGGGCGCGCTCGATGCGCCAGGCCGGGTGGTTGGAGGCACCGACTCGACTCACCGTCCCGTTGGCAGTGAGCGCCGCGAGGGCGTCCACTGTGTCCTCGATGGCGACCGTCCGATCCTCCTGGTGCAACCAGAGCAGGTCGACCCTGTCGACGCCCAGGCGTTCGAGGCTGCCCTCGAGAGCAGCTCGGATCGCCCGCGGAGCGAGCCCCGCCCGGTGCTCAGGCCAGGAGCCGGGCCACAGCGGCTCGGCACCGACCTTGGTCGAGATGCGGATCTGCGCTCGTGCATCCGGTCGCGCCGCCAGCCAGCGTCCGAGCACCTCTTCGGAGGCTCCCCCCTGCCCTGTCGCGCTCGTCCAGAAGCTGTAGCAGTCGGCGGTGTCGATCCAGATGCCGCCACGGTCGACGAAGCGGTCGAGCAGAGCGAAAGAGGTCTCCTCGTCGACGAGCGTGCCGAACGACATCGCTCCGAGGACGAGCGGGGATGCAAGGGTGTTCCGGTTGGTCATGACTTCACTGTGCAACCTGGAGCGCACTCCAGGTCAAGTCCTATGCTCGAGCCATGACCACGTACACGCCGGCGGAGACCGCTGCCCGCTCCGGATTCAGCATCGATACGCTCCGGTACTACGAGCGCGAGGGCATCCTTCCCGCGGTTTCGCGCACGGCCGGCGGGCATCGTGCGTACACCGATGTCGAGCTCGGACTTCTCGAGTTCCTCAAGTGCCTCCGCGAGACCGGCATGCCGGTGGAACGACTGCGCCGCTACGGCCGGCTCTGCCAGCGCGAAGACTCCATCCCGGAGCGGATAGCGCTTCTCGAAGAGCATGCGATGACGGTCGAGAGGCAGCTCGCCGAGGTCCTCGCACAGCAGCGGCGTCTCGCGGAGAAGCTGGACTGGTACCGATCGTTGGACTGAACCGCCGTCAGCTGTGCGCCGCCCACCAGACGAGGAAGGCGGCGCCGAGGGCGATGACCCAGCTGACAAGGCTGCCCACGAGGAAGTACTCGGCTCTGGCGCCGGTCTCGCCGTCGCGGGATATCTCCGGGAAGCGCACGATCCCCTTCGCCGCCAGCATCGCCGCGAGGATCGGATATGCGGCGGCGAGCGTGAGGATCAAGACGAGGATGCGTTCGAGCGGACCGATCAGTCGCCCGCCCTGGAAGCCGGCCCGCGGATCGGGGGCGGTCTCCCCCACAGGTATCGGGCCTGCTGTCGGTTCGGCGAGGGCCTGACGCTCCTCCGCGTCATCTGACGCGGCATCGGCGACGGTGGCGGGCTCGACGGCCCGTGCGGGCTCGACGATCTGCTCCGCGGGGCGCCAAGTGTGTTCCCCATCGAGAGCGGCGCGCACCACGAGGTTCGCGGACTCGAGGAGGAACGCCGACACCCCGAGCACCAGCATCGCGAGGTCGAACGTGGCCTCGCCGAACGGCGAACGCAGCTGCCACACCTCGCCGATGAGACCGGCCTGGGCGCGTGCGCCCATCGAGATCACGGCTCCGACGACGACGAGAGCGAGGACGACGGCGGGCCAGAAGCCGGCGCGCGACGCCCGCCCGTCGGGCATGCACCAGACCCAGAGCGCGCCGGACACGAGCGCGGCGATCATCGGCAGGAGAGCGTCGCTGACGCTGCCGAGCAGCAGCAGCACGATGGTCGCGGCCAGATATCCGATCCACCGCCGTGGGACGAACTGCCGCACGAGGTCTGCGGCTCCGATGGCGAGCAGGATGAATCCTGCGACGATCATGCCGACTCCCCTCTCAAAGCGTCGAGCCCCTCGATGAGCGCGGCGGATCCGGCGCGGCGCAGCGACTTCGAGACGCTCGGCTGGGAGATGCCCTCCTGGGCCGCGAGCTCCTGCTGCGAGCGTCCGACCAGGCGCCCGTAGGTGAGTCGCCGCTCGCGCGCGCTCATCGCGCCCACGAGCTCGTCACGCGCGAGCAGGTAGGCATTGGAGACTGCGATCGTCGACGCCATGACCTCATCCTGGCCCGGGGCTCCGACAATCCAGGTGCGCGTGCGCGGCACGGCGCGCTGCTCACGGGAGTGCACGGTCTCGATCGCGGCCCGCGCGGCGTACCAGCCGGGCCCGTCGGCGAGCTCGCCGTGCACGGAGGCGACGGCGCGCACCTCTCCCACGCCGATGCCGAATCGGAAGGCGATCCCTTCGGGCAGTCGCAGCTGGATCAGGAAGAGTGAGCGGAGCGCATCGCCGAGCTCTCGGTAGACGCCCTGCTGCTCGTCCCCTACCGTGGGCGTCAACGGTTGCGCCGCCAGCGGGAGGTCGCTCTCGGCCTGCGCGATGGTCTCGTCCAGCACGCGCTGCGCGGCGCCGCGGTCCCCGAGTTCACGGGAGCCCACGATGTCTGCGATCACAGCGATGACCATGCGATAACCTTATCAGGAATATTCCTAGATATATGCACTATGTGGTTATGGATTGGAAATATGCCTGATTCGAGCATTCTTGCCTGGTCCGAGGGAACCTGGACCCACGCCCCCGCCGCAGTCGACGACGTCGAACACCTCGACGTCACCGCCGTCGAAGGCAGTGACGCCTGGCGGCACACCGCCTACGGGTTCGTGCACGACACCGAACACGCCCTGCTCGCGCCGCTCGCCGTGGGCGAGGCGATGGAGGTGTCGTTCCGCGCGCCGTGGGAGGGCCAGTTCGACCAGGCCGGGGTCTTCGTACGCATCGACGATGAGCACTGGGTGAAGACCGGCGTCGAGTACGCCGACGACCACCTCGGGCTCGGTGCCGTGGTCACCGCCGGTGCGTCGGACTGGTCGGTCGGCTTCGTCGACGAGTGGCTCGAGAGGGAGATCACGGTGCGCGTCAGCCGCTGGGCGGATTCCGTGATCGTGCGGGCGCGCGCCGACGATGAGCCGTGGCGGCTCGTGCGCGTCGCTCCGTTCGACGGCCAGGCTGCGGCATCCGCCGGGCCCTTCCTCGCCGCCCCCACTCGTGCGGGTCTCACCGTGCGCTTCACCAAGTGGGTGCGGTCCGCGGCCGACGCCGAACTGCACTGAGCTCGACACGGCCGCCGACCGCGAGTCCGGCTACAGGCCGAGTGCGTGAGCGGCGGCCTGGGCCCGGGCGACCAGCTCGGCGCGCTGCTCGGCGACGCGGACCGGTGCGGTGCCGCCGACGCCGGTCCGAGACGCGACCGAACCCTCGATCGTGAGAACCTCACGCACCTCGGGTACGAGATGCGGCGACACCGACAGCAGCAGCTCGTCGGAAGCGTCTTCCAGCCCGATCCCCTGTTCCTCGCACGCGCGCACGAGCGCACCCGAGATCTCGTGGGCGTCGCGGAACGGCACCCGCCGCTTCACGAGCCATTCCGCGACATCGGTCGCGAGCGAGAAGCCCTGCGGTGCCAGCGCCGCCATCCGCTCGGTGTCGAAACGCAGCGTGGCGACCATCCCCGCGAAGGCGGGGAGCACGACTTCGAGCGTCTGCACCGAATCGAAGACCGGCTCCTTGTCCTCCTGCAGATCGCGGTTGTACGCGAGCGGGAGTCCCTTGAGCGTGGCGAGCAATCCCGAGAGGTTGCCGATGAGACGGCCCGACTTGCCTCGGGCGAGTTCGGCGATGTCGGGGTTCTTCTTCTGCGGCATGATGCTCGACCCCGTCGAGTAGCCGTCGTCGAGGGTGACGAAACCGAACTCGCGGGTGTTCCAGAGGATGATCTCCTCGGAGAGCCGCGAGAGGTCGACTCCGGTCATCGCCGTGATGAACGCGAACTCCGCCACCACATCGCGGGCGGCCGTGCCGTCGAGAGAGTTCTCGGCCGGACGATCGAGGCCGAGCTCGGTCGCGACGAGCGCGGGGTCGAGACCGAGCGTGGAACCGGCCAGTGCTCCCCCGCCGTAGGGCGAGACACCGGCGCGACGGCGCCAGTCCACGAGGCGTTCGAGCTCGCGCACCAGCGGCCAGCCGTGTGCCTGCAGGTGGTGGGCGAGGAGCACGGGCTGCGCATGCTGCAGATGCGTGCGCCCGGGGAGGATGGCATCGGGGTGCGCCTCGGCCTGGGCGACCAGCGCGTCGATCACCCGCAGGATGTCGCGGGCAATCACCCGCGCGTGGTCGATCAGGTACATGCGCACCAGCGTCGCGATCTGGTCGTTGCGGCTCCGGCCGGCACGCAGGCGGCCTCCGAGCTCGGGGCCGAGCTCGGCGATCAGTGCCTGCTCGAGGGCGCCGTGCACGTCCTCATCGGTGGGCACCGGGCGCAGAGTGCCGTCGGCCACCTTGCGCGCCACGGCATCCAGCCCGTCGTGCATCCGCCGAGCCTCATCAGGCTCGAGATACCCGGCCGCCTCGAGCGCCGTGGCATGTGCATGCGAGCCGGCGATGTCGTACGGCGCGAGGATCCAGTCGAAGTGCGTGGAGCGGCTGAGCTCCACCAACTCGGGCGACGGCCCGGTGGCGAAGCGGGCACCCCAGAGCGCGCCCTCGTTGGTGCCTTCGTGCGTCGAGTCGGTCATCAGGCGTCCTTCTTGCCGAGCAGCCAGACCAGGAGCGCCTTCTGCGCGTGCAGTCGGTTCTCGGCCTCGTCCCAGACCACACTCTGCGGCCCGTCGATGACGGTGGAGTCGACCTCGTAGCCGCGGTCGGCGGGGAGGCAGTGGATGAAGATCGCCTCGGGATCCGCGAGGGTCATCGTCTCGGGCGTGACCTTGTAGCCGCCGAGATCACGGATGCGCGCGAGCTTCTCCTCCTCCTTGCCCATCGACACCCAGGTGTCGGTGACGACGACGTCGGCACCCGCTGCAGCCTCCACCGGATCGGTGTACAGCGTGATCGAACCACCGGTCTCGGCGGCACGGCGGTCCGCAGCCTCGATGACATCCGCCCGCGGCGCGTAGTCCTCGGGCGACGCGATGCGCACGTGCATGCCCGCCGTCACGCCCGCGAGCGCGTAGGAGTGCGCCATGTTGCTCTGCCCATCACCGAAGAACGTGAGCGTGAGCCCCTTCAGCGCGCCCTTGTGCTCACGGATCGTCAGCAGGTCGGCCAGCAGCTGGCACGGGTGGAAGTCGTCCGAGAGCGCGTTGATCACGGGGACACGCGTGCCGGCCGCCATCTCCTCGAGCCCGGACTGCGCGTAGGTGCGCCACACGATGGCCGCGACCTGGCGCTCGAGCACCCGCGCGGTGTCGGAGGGCGTCTCCTTGCCGCCGAGCTGGCTGCTCGCGGTCGTGATGATGAGGGGCGACCCGCCGAGATCGGCGATGCCCACCGCGAACGAGACGCGGGTGCGCGTGGAGGACTTGTCGAAGATCACCGCGACGGTCTGTGGACCCGCGAGGCTCTTGTCGGCCCACCGATCCTTCTTCAGCTCGATGGCGAGATCGAGGATCTCGGCCTGCTCGGCGGGCGTCAGGTCGTCGTCACGCAGCAGGTGGCGGGTCATGCGGATACCTTTCCGGCAACGGAGGCCTGGACGTCGGCGAGAGCGGCGGTGAAGAGCTCGCGGAACTCGGCGAGCTCGGCGTCGCCGATCGTGAGAGCCGGTGCGATGCGCACGGTCTCGGGATTGGCGGCGTTCACGATCAGACCGCGCTCCTGCGCGGCGGCGACGACGGCACCGGCGACCGGTTCGGTCAGCGCGACGCCGACCAGCAGTCCGCGTCCGCGCACACCGTCGATCAGCGGGGATTCGATGCCGAGCAGGATCTCGCGCAGCTCCGCACCGCGGCGAGCCGCATTCTCCACCAGTCCCGCGCTCTCGATCTCGGTGAGCACCGCATCCGCGACCGCGGTCGCGAGCGGGTTGCCTCCGAAGGTGGAGCCGTGCGACCCCGGGGTGAACAGCGAGCTGGCCGCCCCATAGGTGACCAGGGCTCCGATCGGGAAGCCGCCGCCGATGCCCTTCGCGAGGGTGATGGCATCGGGCGTGATGCCCTCATGGCTGAAGCCGAACCACGCGCCGGTGCGACCAGCGCCGGTCTGGATCTCGTCCAGGATGAGCAGCGCCCCGTGCGCGAGTGTCAGCGAGCGGGCGGCCGCGAGGTAGCCCTCCGGCAGCTCGACGACACCGGCCTCGCCCTGGATCGGCTCGACGATGATGGCGGCGACACGGTCGTCCATCGCCGCCTCCAGCGCCTCGATCGTGGCGGGGATGTGCTCGACGCCCGCAGGCATCGGCTCGAACGGCGCCCGCATCGACACCTTCGCGGTCAGTGCGAGCGACCCCATGGTGCGGCCGTGGAAGCCGTTTTCGAGAGCGAGGATGCGCGGGCGCTCGGTGCCGCCGTGCAGGCGGGCGAGCTTGAACGCGGCCTCGTTGGCCTCGGCACCCGAGTTCGAGAAGAACACCCGACCGTCGAGACCGGCACCGGCCAAGCGCTTGAGTCGCGCGGCGAGGGCGAGCTGCGGCGGCGTCGCGAAGTAGTTCGACACGTGCGCGAGCGTGGCCGCCTGCTTCGAGACAGCTTCCACGAAGACCGGGTGCGCGTGCCCGAGAGAGGTGACCGCGACGCCGGCCAGGAAGTCGAGGTGGCGTCGGCCGTCGGCGTCCCAGACGTGCGAGCCCTCGCCACGGACCAGCATCGCAAGCCGGTCCCCTGCGTTGAGCACGAGATCGCGTGCCGCGTCGTCCTGCCAGACGGTCATGCCGTCACCTCATTCTTTCCCAGGACCACTTCGGTCCCGATTCCCTTGCTGGTGAAAAGTTCGACGAGTACCGAATGCGGCACTCGGCCGTCGATGATCGCTGCCGCATCGACGCCACCCTCGACCGCGTCGAGGCAGGCCCGCATCTTCGGGATCATCCCCGATTCGAGCTTCGGCAGCATCTCGATGAGGGCTTCCGACGTGAGGTGCGAGACGAGCGAGTCGCGGTTCGGCCAGTCGGCATAGAGACCCGGTACATCCGTGAGGATCACGAGCTTGCGCGCGTTCAGCGACACCGCGAGTGCGGCGGCTGCGGCATCCGCGTTGACGTTGAGCGACTGACCCGGGTGATCGAGGTCGGGCGCGATGCTCGACACGACCGGGATGCGGCCGGCGGCGAGGTGATCGAGCACGGGGGTCGGATCGACCTCCACGACATCGCCGACACGGCCGAGGTCGACCTCTTCGCCGTCGATCACGACACCGCGACGGCGTCCGCCGAAGAGACCCGCATCCTCCCCGCTGAGACCGGTCGCGATCGGCCCGTGGGAGTTGATCTTGGTCACGAGCTGCGGGTTGACCTGACCGGTGAGCACCATGCGCACGACGCTGATCGCCTCGGTGTTGGTGACGCGGTAGCCGCCCTTGAACTCGCTGGGGATCTCAAGCCGCTGCAGCATGTTCGAGATCTGCGGGCCACCCCCGTGCACGACGACCGGCAGCACTCCGACGTAGCGGAGGTAGGCGATGTCCTGCGCGAACGCGTCCTGCAGCTCCTCCGACACCATCGCGTTTCCGCCGTATTTGATGACGACGATCTGGTCGCGGAACTTCTTCAGCCACGGCAGCGACTCGATGAGGGTGGTGGCCTTCTGCGCGGCGACCTCGGCGGGAGTGTCCTGGATGTCGGTCATGAGGCGTACGCGCTGTTCTCGTGCACGTAGTCGTGGGTGAGGTCGTTCGTGAGCACTGTGGCCGTGTGATCCCCGACCTTGAGATCGATCACGAGGTGCGTGGCGCGCGGCGTCAGGTCGACCTCTTCGCGGGGGCGATCCGGGCCGCCCTCCGTGCAGACGCGCACGCCGTTCATCCACACGTCCACGTCGTACGGGTCGAACTGCGCGCTCGTGGTGCCGATCGCGGCCAGCACTCGACCCCAGTTCGGGTCGTTTCCGAAGATCGCGGCTTTGAAGAGGTTGTTGCGCGCGACCGACCGGCCGACCTCGACCGCGTCCTGCTCGGACACCGCGTGCTGCACCTCGATGGTGATGTCGTGACTGGCGCCCTCGGCGTCGCCCTGAAGCTTGACCGCCAGCTCCTGCGACAGCTCGGTCAGTGCGGCGGCGAACTCGTCGAGGTCCGGGACGACTCCGGATGCGCCATTGGCCAGCAGCGTCACCTGATCGTTCGTCGACATGCACCCGTCGGAGTCGAGCCGGTCGAAGGTCTGCCCGGTCGCGCGGCGCAGCGCCTCGTCGGCCTGCAGCGGTTCGAGGACCGCGTCGGTCGTGATCACCACGAGCATCGTGGCGAGCCCTGGCGCGAGCATTCCCGCGCCCTTCGCCATGCCTCCGATCGTCCAGCCGTCGCGGCTGATCACCGCGGTCTTCGCGACCGTGTCGGTGGTCATGATGGCCTGCGCGGCAGCGTCGCCTCCGTCGGTGCTGAGTGCGGCGATCGCCTGCTCCGTGCCGGCGAGCACCCGCTGCCGGAATGTCTCGTCGCCGGTGCCGATGAGTCCGGTCGAGCAGATCAGCACGTCACCGGCGCTCACGCCGAGGAGCTCGGCGGCCTTCTCGGCGGTCTGGTGCGTGGTCTGGAACCCGAAGGCCCCGGTGAAGCAGTTCGCCCCGCCGGAGTTGAGCACCACGGCCTCGACGATGCGGTCGGCGACGGCCTGCTGCGACCAGATGATCGGGTTCGCCTTGGCGCGGTTGCTGGTGAAGACGGCCGCGCCGACCTTGCGCGGTCCCCGGTTGACGACGACGGCGACATCGGGCTTGCCGGTGGACTTCAGGCCTGCGGCGACTCCCGCCGCCTCGAATCCTGCGGGGGCGGTGACGCTCACGGCGCGACTCCGTTCACTGAGAGGGCGCGGTTCTCGGGAAGACCCAGCGCGATGTTCATGGACTGGATGGCAGCGCCGGCGGTGCCCTTGACGAGGTTGTCGACCGCGGTGACCACCGTGACCCGGTTGGCTGCGCGATCGATCGCGAGGCCGATGAGCGCGGTGTTGGCTCCGAGCACGTCGGCCGTGCGCGGGAACCGCCCCTCGGGCAGCAGCTGCACGAACGTCTCGTCGCCGTAGGCGCTCTGCCAGGCGTCGCGGATCTGCGCATCGGTCGCACCGTCGACGATCGGCGCCGTCGAGGTGGCCAGGATTCCCCGCGACATCGGGACGAGCACCGGGGTGAACGAGATGCGGATGCTCGCGGCATCCGCCCCGGACGCCGCGGCGAGCGCCTGGCGGATCTCGGGGATGTGCCGGTGGGTTCCGCCGACCGCGTAGGGGTTCGCGGTGCCGAGGATCTCGCTGCCGAGGAGGTTGGTCTTCAGGCTCTTGCCGGCTCCGGACGGGCCGACGGCCAGCACCGAGACGATGTCGGCGGGGTCGATGACTCCGGCCGCGACCCCCGGGGCGAGGCTGAGGCTCACCGTGGAGGCGTTGCAGCCCGGGGCAGCGATGCGCGTCGCCCCACGGAGGTGCTCGCGCTGCTTCACGCCGTCGACCAGAAGCTCGGGGACACCGTATGTCCACGGCTCGTGGAAGGCGCCGCCGTAGAACGCGTCCCATGCCGACGCCGACGTGAGCCGGTGATCGGCGCCCGCGTCGATCACGAGGGGCGCGTCACCCAGAGCGTCGGTGTACTGCCCCGACTGCCCGTGCGGAAGCGCGAGGAACACGATGTCGTGGCCGGAGAGGATCTCCGGCGTCGTGTCCTGCAGGGTGAGGTGCGCGAGCGAGCGCAGATGCGGCTGGTGGTCGACGAGAGGCTGTCCGGCGTTCGAATGCGCCGTGACGGTGCGGATCTCCATGTCGGGATGGTCGGCCAGGAGGCGTAGGATCTCGCCGCCTGCGTAGCCGGATGCGCCGGAGACGGCGACGGAATACGTCATGCTTCTACCTTAACGGTCGGGTCCTTCCTCGAAAGGAGGACCGGGGGCGGGGCCGGAGGCGGCGACACCGGCTCTCGACCGCCGCGCGGGCGCAGGCAGGAGGGCGGGGTCGCCTACAGTCGGCGGCCGCGGCGTCGGCGCACAGCGATGACGCTCGGAGCGAGCGTCGAAGAAGCGGTGGCGGCCGAAGGCATGACGCGACAGTAGCGCGGCCCCGGCAGCCACCGCAAATCCGGACCGTCATCCGCGGGGCGGCGACTCCAGCGGAGCGGCGAAGAAGGCACGCTCATGCACGCTCGATGACACGAACGCCCGCCGCATCCTCGTCCTGGTGTCGTCATCCGCCGCCGCAGCGGCCGCGGTCGCGTAGCCGATCGCCGTGCGGGTCGCCTCCTCGAAGGCGGGATCGGCGTAGGTCGTGAGCCAGGACGCATAGGGGTGCTGCGAATCGGTCGCGTATTCACCGAACTCTCCCGCGTGCAGGCGCCGGCCGAGATCGGTGTAGAGCCAGAAGCACGGGAGCACGGCGGCGACGATCTCGGCGTAGTCGCCGCCGAAGGCCACGGACCGCAGGTGATCGAGGTACGCCGTCGTCGCCGACGAGGGCTCCGCCGCGAACGTCGCCGCGCTCACCCCCTGCGACGGGGTCAGCCACGACGCGTGCAGTTCGAGCTCGCCGACGATCGAACCGTGGGCGGAGTCCGCCCAGAACGCCTGCTCGGCCGAGGTCGGCGCGAGGCGGGCGGCTTCGGCCAGCACCCGGGCATAGTCGCGCAGATACAGCGCGTCCTGGGCGAGGTACGACAGGAACGGCGCGCGCTCGAGAGAGCCGTCGGCGAGCGCGCGGATGAACGGCAGCTCGTCGATCCCCGCGCGGATGCCGGCGATCTCCTGCCACCAGTCCGCGGCGATGTCGGTCGACCCCGGTCGCGTCGCCGTGCCACCACGCTCCCAGAGCCCGGCGAAATGGCTGATCGGTCCGTGTCCGCGCCCCACGCGCAGCCCGTCCCCCGCGCGGAGGGATTCGCGCAGCCAGGCGCGTGCCGCGCGCACCGCCTCCTCGGGCTCATTGCCCTGCGCCAGCAGCGTGGCCAGGGCCGAAGAGAGCGAGCAGCCCGTGCCGTGCGTGCTCGACGTCGCGATGCGCGGCCCGGTGAACTCCTGACGCAGCCCGCGCCGCGCGTCGACCAAGGCGTCCGGGGCCTCGTCGCCTGTGAGGTGACCGCCCTTGACGAGCACGGCGGCACCGATCTCGGCCGACAGCTCCTCGGCGGCGACGATGCCGTCCGCCCAGTCGACGATGTCACGGCCGGACAGCACCGCGAGCTCGGCGAGATTCGGGGTGATCAGCGTCGCGCGGCCGAGCAGACCGCGCAGCTCCGCCTCGGCATCCGGCGACAGGAGCCGGTCCCCCGAGGTCGCGACCATGACCGGATCGAGCACGACGACAGGCGGACGCACCCGGTCGAGCCACTCGCCCACCGCGCGGATCACCTCGGTCTCGGCGAGCATCCCGATCTTCACCGCGTCGATCACGATGTCGTCCGACACCGCGTCGAGCTGCGCGCGGAGGAAGTCCACCGGCGGCACATGCACCGCCCGCACACCCTGTGTGTTCTGCGCGGTCAGCGCCGTGAGGACGGCCATGCCGTACCCGCCGTTCGCGGCGATGGACTTGAGGTCGGCCTGGACGCCCGCTCCTCCCGATGGGTCGCTCCCCGCGATGCTGAGCACGCGCGGCACGGAGCCCGCGAGCCACCGTCGCCGGAATTCGCGGGCGGCCTCGGCGGGATCGTCGGCCGCGCACAGTGCCGAGACCACGGCGAGCCCGGCAGCGCCGGCCTCACGAAGCGCCTCGGTGTCGTCGATGCCGACGCCACCGATCGCCATGCACGGGAGCGGGCTGCGCGTCACGAAGTCACGGAACCCGTCCACGCCGAGGGGCTCGGGGTGATCCGGCTTGGTCGAGGTCGGACGGATCACCCCGACGCCGAGATAGTCGACGGTGCCGGCAGGCAACGCGAGAACCGCGTCGAGGTGCGCTGCACTGTTCGCGGTGAGGCCGATCAGCGCATCCGGCCCGAGAGCCTCGCGCGCCCGCAGCACCGACGCGTCCCCCTGCCCCAGGTGCACGCCGTCGACGCGTGCACCGCGGGCGCGGGCGGCGATGGCGGCATCCAGTCGGTCGTTCACGACGAGCAGTGCGCGTCCGTCGATGGCCTGCGACAGGGCAAGCAGCTGCTCGGCCGTCTCGGCATCGGATGCGGTCTTGTCGCGGAGCTGCACGATGCGCACGCCCCCGTCGACGGCACGGCGGACGGTATCGACGACGCCGCGGTCTCCGCAGAGCGTGGGATCGGTGACCAGGTAGAGGGAGAGATCGGCGTTCACAGCGCCCCCACCTCCACACGGGCGTCCGCGATCACGTCGGCGGGGCCCACGGTGGCGAGGGCGTCCAACAGCGCCACGGCGAAGCTGCCGGGGCCGGTCGCGATCGCGGCGGCGCGCTCGGCCGCGATCGTGTACACGAGGCTCGCGGCGGCGACGGCCGTGAGCGCGTCGTGCTCGGTGTTCCGCGCGGCACCGAGGAATGCCGCCATCACCGCCCCGAGAGCGCAGCCCCCGCCGGTGACCTTGGTCAGCAGCTCGTGCCCGTTCGCGAGGCGCAGCACCCGCTCCCCATCGGTGAGGAAGTCGATCGGACCAGACACGGCGATCACGGCACCCGTCCGTCGCGCGAGAGCAGCGGCCGCGTCGGCTGCGCTATCCGTGCTGTCGGTGGCATCCACTCCGCGACCACCGGCGCTGAGGCCGGCGAGCGCGAGGATTTCCGAAGCGTTGCCGCGGATCGCCGTCGGACGCTGCTCCGCCAGCCGGTGCGCCAAGGCGGTGCGGATCGGCAGTGCCCCGATCGCGACCGGATCGAGCACCCATGGGGTTCCGGATGCCGCGGCCCCGGCGACGGCCTCGAGGCTCGCCGCGCGCTGCTCGGGGGTGGGCGTCCCCAGGTTGATCAGCACACCGGAGGCGACACCGGCGAACATCTCGGCCTCTCCGACGATGTCGACCATGGCGGGCGCAGCGCCGAGCGCGAGCAGTACGTTGGCGGTGAACCCGGTGACGACCGTGTTGGTGATGCAATGGGTCAACGGTGGCGTCTCGCGCAGCACCCCCCACAGGGCCGCGGCGGCGGGGAGATCGGTGGTGGAATCAGGACGCAGAAGATCGCTCATCGCGACATCCCTTCGCTAGTACGAACTAGATCAGGTTCGACGGGTCTGTTCTCAGCCGCGGATGCGGCACCCCGTGTCACTGCTCGCAGTCTAGCGATCGGCCAGCAGAGCCGACTCCTCCGCCCGCGTGAGTCCGGCACGGCGGTCGCGGTCGATGCCGCGCGCCCGCTCATCGGCCACGACGGCTCGGATGGTGTCGGTCAGAGGGCGCAGCCGACCACCCGCTTCGCGGTACGCCGAGTTCGACCGGGTCATGAAGCCCGTCATCTCCGGCGGCAGCCACAGCGGTAGTGATCTCGGTCCCGCCCAGTGCGCGACCTCGCGTGCGACGAGCCACTCCTCCTCGGCGACGACGGTCTCGCCGGTCTGGCCTGCTGCCGCGCGAACCGCCTGCAGCACGTCGCCGAGGGAATGCCCGTCCCCGATGGCGTTGACCGGCCCGCTCCTGGTCGTCGCGACGAGGAAGTCAGCGAGGTCGTCCACGTCGATCACCTGGGCGCTCCTCCCCTCGAGCGGCGGCAGCAGCACCGGCCCGATACCCGCCCGTGCGAAGGCGGCTGCCCAATACCCGAATCGATCGCTCGGGTCGCCGTCGCCCACGATGAGCCCGGGTCGCACGATGAGCGCACGATCGCCCAGGGCACCCACGGCGTCTTCCGCTGCCGCCTTCTGCGCCCCGTACTCGTACTCGTCACCGGGTCGGGCGGGCGGATGCCGCGGAGCCGACTCGTCCGCACCGACCGTCTCGTCGTCGGAGTAGACCGACATGGAGGACACGTAGGTCCATCGCGCGGCTCGCTCTCCGAGAGCGTCGACGGCCGCTACGGCGTGAGACGCCTGCGACGAGATATCCACCACGTGGTCCCAGTCCCGTCGGGCGAGCTCGGTGTACGCCGCGGGATCGTCGCGGTCGCCACGCACGAGCACGGCCCCGTCGGGCGCAGGCCTCCCGCCGCGGGCGAGACAGGTCACCATCGCTCCCGCATCCCGCCATCGGCGAGCGATGCGCCCGGAGAGCCAGCCCGTTCCCCCGAGGATCAACACGTCGGTCATGGACCCATGTCACCAGGAAGCCGACGCGTAAGGAAGTCCTTCCGCTCAGAGCAGAGCGAGACGGGCGCCCCGACCATCGGGGCGCCCGTCTTGAGCGAAGTCGCGCTCAGTCGCGCAGTGCGGCTCCGAAACGCTGGGCAGCGACCTCGACACCGGCGAGCTTGGCCGCCGTGGCCTCGGCTGCCGTGAGCGTACGGTCGTCCGCGCGGAAGCGCAGTGCGAACGTCAGGCTCTTCGAGCCTTCCGGCACACCTTCGCCGCGGTAGTCGTCCACCAGTCGCACCGATTCGAGCAGCGCACCCGCACCCTCGGCGAGTGCGGCCTGCACGTCGGCGGCCGGCACCTCCGCGGGCAGCGTGAGCGAGACGTCCTGGGTGGCGGCGGGGAAAGTCGACAGCGAGGCCGCGACGACCCGCCCACCCGCGAGCGTCAGGATGCGGTCGAGGTCGAGCTCGAGCACGGTCGCGCGTCCGGGGAGATCAGCATCCTCGGCCACGGCGGGGTGCAGCTCGCCGACGTAGCCGACCTCTTCACCGGCCACACGCAGCGATCCGGTACGACCCGGGTGCAGTGCTGCACGCTCAGCCTGAATCACATCGATCTCGACTCCGGCTGCTGCCGCGATCACACGGACCGCGTCCAGCGCCTCGGTCAGGCCGGCGGCCTCGGCGGGGCGTCCGGGCTGACGCGGCGCGACGTGGCCCGTGAGCAGCGCCGAGACGAACCGGTGCTGCGGCGGGATCGAGGAGTTCAATGCCGCGAGTGTCTCGTCCGACGGACGCTCACCCAGCGGCGGCACGTCGTCAGTGCCGTACTCGACACCCGGCTCCGGGAGGAACACGGCACCCGTCTCGAAGATCGCCAGGTCGGTGAGTCCGCGCGAGATGTTGCGGTGCGCGGTCTGCAGCAGGCCAGGGATGAGCGAGCGGCGCAGGAACGGCGCCTGCCCGTCGAGCGGGTTCGCCAGGCGGATGCTCGGCAGGTGCTCTCCCGAGGCGGAGCCGTGGAGGTCGTTCTGCACCTCGGTCGTGAACGGGAACGACGGTGTCTCGACCAGACCGGCGGCCGCGAGTGCGTCGGCCACGCGACGGCGACCCTGCTGATGTGCGGTGAGCCCACGACCGGATGGCGGCGTCGGCAGCACGGAGGGAATGCGGTCGAGGCCGTGGATACGGGCGACCTCCTCGGCGAGCGTCCACTTGTCGGTGAGGTCGGGGCGCCAGGTCGGCGGGATCACGGTCCAGCCGGAGCCGTCCTCCGAAGCGGCGACGTCCGCGCCGATGGTGGTCAGCGCACCGGCGATCTCGTCGTCGGTGTAGTCGACGCCGATGAGTCCCTGCACGAAGCCCGCCGGGAGCGCGATGTCTTCGACGAAGACCTCGGCGAACAGCGCACCGCCCTCTTCGGTCAGAGTGCCACCGGCGAGCTCGACCATCAGGTCGGCGGCCCGGCGCGCGGCCACGAACGGGATGAGCGGGTCGACGCCGCGCTCGAAGCGCTTGGACGCCTCGCTCGGCAGCTTGTGCCGACGTGCCGTACGGGCGATCGTGATCGGGTCGAAGTTCGCCGCCTCGATGAGCACGTTCCGCGTGGTCTCGCTCATCTCGGTGGTGCCGCCGCCCATGACGCCGGCCAGACCGATCGGGCCGGACCCGTCGGTGATGAGCAGGTCTTCGACGTGCAGAGCGCGTTCGACGCCGTCGAGGGTGGTCATCTTCTCGCCGGGGGTGGCACGGCGGACCGTGATTCCACCCGCGAGCTTGTCGAGGTCGTAGCCGTGCAGCGGCTGCCCCAGCTCGAGCATCACGTAGTTGGTGATGTCGATCAGGATGCCGAGCGAGCGCATGCCCGCGAGGCTGAGCCGCGCGATCATCCACGGCGGGGTCGGACGCGAGGGGTCGACGTCACGCACGACGCGGGTCACGAACTCACTCGCACCGACACGGCCGCGCACGGGGGCGACGTCGTCGACCACGGTGGTGTGCCCGGTGCCGGGCTGCAGCTCCGCGAAGTCGCGCTCCGCCGGGTCGCGGAAAGTCGCCCCCGTGGCGTGCGCGTACTCGCGGGCGACACCGCGCAGAGAGAAGGCATAACCGCGGTCGGGCGTGACGTTGATCTCGACCGCGACGTCGTCGAGGCCCAGCAGGGCGATCGCGTCGGCACCGACGGGCGCGTCGATGCCGAGGTCGGAGAGCACGACGATGCCGTTGTGCTCGTCGCCGAGGCCCAGCTCGCGCGCCGAGGCGATCATGCCGTCGGAGACGTGACCGTAGGTCTTGCGGGCGGCGATCGGGAACGGCCCCGGCAACACGGCGCCGGGCAGGGTGACGACGACCTTGTCTCCGGCGACGAAGTTGTGCGCGCCGCAGACGATCCCGCGGATGCCGCCGTTCGCCTCGCCCACATCGACCTGGCACCAGTTGATGGTCTTGCCGTTGGACTGCGGCTCGGCCTCGATCGAGACGACCTGCCCGACGACGACGGGACCTGCGATCTCGAAGCGATGCACGTCCTCCTCTTCGAAGCCGACGGTCACCAGTGCCGCGAGGACATCCTCGGGCGTGGCATCCGCTGCCAGATCGACGTACTCACGCAACCACGAAAGCGGGACGCGCATCACACCACCATCCCGAACTGCTCGCTGAAACGGACATCACCCTCGGCCATGTCGCGCATGTCCTGCACGTCGCTGCGGAACATCAGTCCCCGCTCGATGCCCATGCCGAACGCGAAGCCGCTGTACACCTCGGGGTCGATCCCCGCCGCGCGCAGCACGTTCGGGTTGACCATGCCGCAGCCGCCCCACTCGATCCAGCGCGCGCCGCCCTTGAAGGTCGGGTGCCACAGGTCGAGCTCGGCGGAGGGCTCGGTGAAGGGGAAGTAGTTGGTGCGGAAGCGCGTCTCGGCCTCGGGGCCGAAGAGCTGCTTCGCGAAGTGATCGAGCGTGCCCTTGAGGTGCGCCATCGTGATGCCCTTGTCGATCACGAGACCCTCGAACTGCGTGAACACCGGCAGGTGCGTGGCGTCGAACTCGTCGGTCCGGTACACCCGTCCCGGGCAGAGCACATAGATCGGCACCTCACGGTCGAGCATCGACCGCACCTGCACCGGGCTCGTGTGCGTGCGCATCACGAGGTGACGCGAGGGCGGGTCGACGTAGAACGTGTCCTGCTCCTGGCGGGCGGGGTGGTCGACGTCGAAGTTCAGGGCGTCGAAGTTGAACCACTCGTGCTCCAGCTCCGGTCCCTCCGCGATCTCCCAGCCCATGCCGACGAAGATGTCGCAGACCTGGTCCTGGAGCAGCGTGAGCGGATGCCGGGCGCCCACCCGAGTGCGCGAGGGCACGGCGGTGATGTCGATGCGCTCGGACTCGAGGCGCGAGGCGACCTCTGCGGCGGACAGCTCGGCCTCCTTGGCGGCGAGCGCCTGCGTGACCTGTCCGCGCCCCTGGCCCACGAGCTTGCCGAACGCGGCCTTGTTCTCGGGGGCGACCTGGCGCATCGAGGCGTTCAGGACCGCGAGCGGCGAACCCTCCGCGACATGTGCGGCACGAGCCGCCTTCAGCTCGGCGGTGTCTGCGGCCGCGGCGATCGCCGCGAGGGCGTCGGCGACAGCGGCTTCGACCGCTTCCGGGGTGATTTCAGGAGACTCTGACACGAGAATCGAGTCTACCGGGGGCGCGCAGGTCCCTTTCGCGGATCAGCGCGTCGGCTCGGCGCCGTCCCCCTGCAGCACGATGAGCGAGGTGTTCGTCTCGCCGCCGTGCTGACGGGGATCGGGCACGGCGGGTCCGGCCTTCGGCGAGCGCTTGGCGCGACGCTGCAGACGGTAGGCGACGTAGGAGAGCAGGAGACACACGGCCACGTACATCGATCCGCCGATGATCGCGGCGGGGATCAGGGGCGACCCGTAGGGCGCCTGGTTGCCGATCTGGTTGATGACGTAGAGGAGTTCCTGATACGTGATGATGAAGCCGAGCGCGGTGTCCTTCAGCGCGACGACGAGCTGCGCGATGATGACGGGCATCATGGCCCGCACCGCCTGCGGGATCAGGATGAAGTACATCACCCCGGTCTTGCGCAGTCCGATCGCGTAACCCGCTTCCTGCTGTCCGCGAGGAAGCGACTCGATGCCGGCGCGCAGCACCTCGGCGAGGACCGACCCGTTGTAGACGATGAGCGCGATGACGACCGCCCAGTACGGCGGCATCTTCACACCGAGCACGGGCAGGCCGTAGTACAGCAGCATCATCAGCACGAGGACGGGCACGGCCCGGAGCACCTCGATGATCCAGCGGACCGGCTCACGCACCCAGGCATGCTCCGAGAGACGACCGATGCCGAGGACGAAGCCGAGGATGATCGAGCCGACTCCGGCGGCACCGAAGGCCGCCAGCGTGGCCAGCAGTCCTTCACCGAAACGGACCCAGACGGCGGAGAACGTGAAGATGTTCCACTTCTCGGCGGTGAACTGCCCGGTGGCGAACAGCCGCCACACGACCCAGCCGAGCACGGCGAGGACGACGACGACCGTCGCGACTCCGATGAGACGGTTGCGGGCGATGGCCCGGGGGCCGGGGACGTCGAACAGGACGGAACTCATCGCGCGATCCTCCACTTGTTCTCGAGCGTGCGCTGCACCCATGCGAGCAGCAGCACCAGCACCACGAAGATGACCATGACCCACAGCAGGACGACGAGGGCGTTCTCGCCGCGCTCGCTGAGTGCCGCGCGGATGGTGCCGAGGTTGACGACCGAGAAGCCGGCCGCCACCGTGGTGTTCTTCATGAGGGCGATCAGTACGCTCATCATCGGCGGGACCACCGAGCGCGTGGCCTGCGGCAGGATGACGTAGCGCATGACCTGGCCGAAGTTGAGGCCGATCGCCCGCGCCGCCTCGGCCTGCCCGACCGGCACCGTGTTGATGCCGGCCCGCAGAGCCTCAGCGACGTAGGTCGCCGTGTAGAGCCCGAGCGCGATGACCGCCAGCAGCAGGGCGTTCACCCGCTCGCCGAGAAGGATCGGCAGGCAGAACGCGAAGAAGAACATGACGAGGGTGAGCGGGGTGTTGCGGATCCAGTTCACGTAGATGCCGCCGACTGCCCGGGCGATCGGCACCGGGGAGACCCGGGCCGCTCCCACGATCAGTCCCAGCACCAGGGCGATGAGGCCGCCGCCCAGGAACAGCACGATCGTTCCCCACAGTGCTTCACCCCAGAGATCGAGGTGGTCGCTGATGACTCCCACGGCTGCTCCTGTCGATTCGTGTTCTCGCGATGACCCTGCTGATGGAGGGGGCGGCCGATGGTGTCGGCCGCCCCCTCTCGATCAACCGATCGGGTCGACCTCAGGCTGGGTCGCCTTGACGCCGGAGGCACCGAGGTTGTTGTCGAAGATCTGCTGCCAGATGTCGCCACCGTCGGTCAGCTGGGTGTTGAAGTACTCGGCCAGAGCGTCATCGCCCTTGGCGAGGCCGATGCCGTAGCGCTCCTCGCTGAACGGCTCGCCGACGACCTTGAGCTTCTCCGGGTCCTGAGCCGCGTAGCCGATGAGGATCGCCTCGTCGGTGGTGACGGCATCCACCTGCCCGTTCTTGAGGTCCTCGACGCACTTCGAGTACGTGTCGTACTCCTTGGTCGGGACATCCGGGTAGTTGGTGTTGATGTTCTGGATCGGCGTCGAGCCGGTCACGGAGCAGACCGTGGTCGAGTCGTTCAGGTCGTCCACGCTCTCGATGTCGCTGTCGGCGCCGACGAGCAGGCCCTGTCCGGTCAGGAAGTAGGGGCCGGCGAAGGAGATCTGCTCCTTGCGCTTGTCGGTGATCGAGTAGGTGCCGACGTAGTAGTCGATGTCACCGTTCACGATCGCCTGCTCGCGGTTCGCCGAGGCGATCGCCGTGAACTCGATCGTCTCCGGGTCGACCCCGAGCGATGCCGCCATCCAGCGGGCGATGTCGACGTCGAAGCCCGTACGGTCGCCGGTGACCGGGTCGAGGTAGCCGAGGCCCGGCTGGTCTTCCTTCACGCCGACCTTGATCGTGCCGGAGGACGAGATCCGATCGAACGTCGGGCTCCCGTCGATGCTGACATCCTCGAGGACCGTCCACGGCGTGCCGGAGGTCTCCTCCTCGCCGCCGTCTTCCGGGGCTCCCGAGCTCGACGGCGTGCCGCTGTTGCAGGCCGTGAGCGCGAGCAGTGCCACCGCTGCGATTCCGATGCCTGCCAGTGTCCGTGTGCGTCGCATGTGCGTCTCCTTCGTGTGCTGTGTGTGCAGGGTCTGTGTGATCGGGCGTCAGTGCGTGAGGAGCTTCGAGAGGAAGTCCTTGGCACGGTCGCTCTTCGGGTGCGTGAAGAACTCCTCAGGAGTCGCCTCCTCCACGATCCGCCCGTCGGCCATGAAGACCACGCGGTCGGCCGCCTTCCGCGCGAAGCCCATCTCGTGCGTAACGACGATCATGGTCATGCCCTCGTGGGCCAGCTCGACCATCACGTCGAGGACCTCGTTGATCATCTCGGGGTCGAGCGCGCTGGTCGGCTCGTCGAAGAGCATGACCTTGGGCTGCATCGCGAGCGCCCGGGCGATCGCCACGCGCTGCTGCTGGCCACCGGAGAGCTGCGCCGGGAGCTTGGATGCCTGCTGTGCGACGCCGACGCGCTCGAGCAGGATCATCGCCTCCTTCTCGGCATCCGCCTTCTTGAGGCCGCGGACCTTCATCGGCCCCAGGGTCACGTTCTCGAGGATCGTGAGGTGGGCGAACAGGTTGAAGGACTGGAACACCATGCCGACGTCCGCACGGAGGTGGGCGAGGCCCTTGCCCTCAGCGGGGAGCTCTTTGCCGTCGATCCGGATCGTGCCGCTGGTGATCGTCTCGAGCCGGTTGATCGTGCGACACAGGGTCGACTTGCCGGAGCCGGACGGGCCGATCACGACGACGACCTCGCCCGAGTTGACCGTGAGGTCGATGTCGGCGAGAGCTTGGAAATCTCCGTAGTGCTTCTGGACGTTCTCGACCACGACGAGGGGTGTATCAGAGGTCATCATTTCTCCAAACTAGCCACGTCGGACGCGGGTCTCCAGGCGCCTCGGTGAGATTTACACGTTCGTAATCACCTGATCGCGGTACCAATGCTGCTTTGCATGGGTACCCCATGGCCCGCCCCCACGGGCCGCGGGATCGTCCTGCGGCCTCACCCCCAGCGACAGCTGAGCTGCAGGATCCGATCGCGCGCGATCGACATCACACTGGCAGAGCCTCCGGCCCGGTGTCAGACTTCTTGAGGATTTCTTGAGCAGTCAGCCGCGCAGGTCCCGGTAGTACTCGACCGCGCCCGGATGCAGCGGGACCGGGCCGGTGAAGATCGCCGATCGACGATCCAGCAGCGCGGCGGTCGGAACCTCCCCTGCGATCCGCAGGCGGGCATCGAACAGTCCGGTCAGGATGTCGTGCGCGACCCCGTCCGGGGTCGAGGAGCTCGTGACGAGATAGTTCGGGACGGCCATGGTCGGCGCCGAGGCGGCGATGCCGTAGGTGCCGGCGGGCACATCGGCGGGTCGATAGGCATCCGAGTACCGATCGTTCACCTCGTTCACCCAGTCCTGCTCGATCGGGAGCAGGCGCACGGATGTCGTCTGCGAGAGCGCCGCGATTCCCGGTGTCGGCAGCCCGCCCACCCAGAAGAAGCCGTCGATCTCGCCGCGCTCCATCGCTGCGATCGATTCGCCGAGGTCGAGCTGGGGATCACGGAGAGACCCGATGCCGACACCGGCGGCGTCGAGCACGCGAGCCGCGATCACGTTCACCCCGGAGTTCTCGGCACCGAGGGAGACCGTCCGCCCCGCGAGATCGGGGAGGCTCATCACATCGGAGTCGCCACGCACCACGACCTGCACGTACTCGTCGTAGAGACGCGCCAGAGCGCGTACCTGAAGGGGCTCGTCGAAGGCACCGGTTCCCGCCACCGCATCGGCTGCCGCATCGCCCTGCGCGAAGCCGATCAGCGCCTCGCCGGAGTCCACACGCAGCAGGTTGTCCACAGACCCGGCTGTCTCCTGCCCCACGATCCTGATGTCCAGTCCGGCAGAGAGCTCGTCGGCGAGATGGGTGCCGTAGTCGTAATAGACGCCCGTGGAGCCGCCGGCCGCGATCGCGTATTCGGCGTCGGTCCACTCGCTCGCGCGCTGGCTGCAGGCGACGAGCGCCCCGACCATCATGACCGAGAGGATTCCGGCGATCACCCGCCGCGCCACGGCCGTCATGGAGTCGTCCTGTCGGGGAGCAGCAGCACGACCTCGAGCCCGCCGCCGTCGGCCGCTGCCACCGCCACCTCGCCGCCGACCGTCGCCAGCAGGTCGCTCGCGATCGCGAGCCCGAGCCCGGAGCCCGGCGTGTCCGCGCTCTCGGCGCTCCGCCAGAACCTGTCGGTCGCCGCCGCCGCCTGCTCGGCGCTCAGCCCCGGACCCTGATCGCGGACCGTGATCCGGCAGACGTCGCCCTCGCGATGCGCGCCGATGCCGATCCACGCGCCGTCCGGCGAGAACTTCACGGCGTTGTCGATCACCGCGTCCAGCGCGCTCTCCACGACCGTGCGGTCGGTCACGCTCATCACCGACGGCTCCCCCGTCGAACGCAGGGCGATCCCCCGCTGCCCGGCCACGTCGCGCCAGGCGTCGAGACGGCGAGCAGACAGCGTCGCGAGGTCGACGGCGGAGATCGTGATGTCCGCGCGCCCGCCTCGGGCGAGGCCGAGCAGCGTCTCGAGGATCCGCGTCATCCGGCGCCCCTCCTCCCTCGTCTCCTCCACATCGTCACGCCATTCCCGCCCGAGCCCGGTCGCGAGGTGCTCCACGCGCAGGAGCAGCGCGTTGAGCGGATTGCGCAACTCGTGCGACGCGTTGAGCGCGAACTCCTGCTGCCGCGTCATGACGCGCTCGATCTGGTCGGCCATGCCGTTGAAGACCTGGGCCATGCGACGGAGCTCCGGTGGTCCCGCATCCTCGGGGACACGCGCGTCCATCTCCCCCCGCTCGATGGCCACCATCGCCTCGTCCAGCCGCCTCACCGGCGACAGCACCCATCGGGCGAGCCGGAAGACGAGCAGCACGCCCAGCGCGATCAGCACGAGAGCGATGGCCGAGATGACCAGAAGCTGCTGCGCGATCGCGGCTCGTGGGGCGTCGACGTCTCCGGCGACCAGCACCGCACCGATCACGTCGCCGTCGTCGAAGACCGGCTCCGCCAGCGCGGCATCCGCCACCGTCCAGGGGAACACGGCCGCCGGTTGCTCGGCGCGTCGTCCGGAGAGTGCCAGCCGCACCCGCTCCGCGTCCTCCTCCGCGAGCACGGCCGAGCCGTGCTCCCCCGCCGCCCAGGGCGCACCGCCGAGATCGAACACCGTCACCTCGATGCCGTACACCTCCTCGAAGCGGTCGACCTCGGCGTCGATCACCGCTGAGCTGCCGGAACGCAGCGACTGACGCGCGCTCGTGACGAAGTAGCCGAGGTCACCGAGCTGTTGGGCATAGAAGGACTGCTGCACGCTCTGTGCCGCACTCCATCCGGCCGCACCGCCGAGGGCGACGAGGATGACCACGAGCGGCACGAGGAAGACGATGACCAGACGCCGACGCATGACTCAGGACCCCGCGAGGCGGTAGCCGACTCCGCGCACGGTCTCGATCACACCACGGGATCGGGTCTTCTTCCTGATCGCCCCGACGTGCACCTCGAGGGAATGCCCGAAGCCCCGCCAGTCCGTGTTCCACACCTCGCGGATGAGACGCTCCTTGGGAACCGCCACCCCGGGATAGCGCGCGAGCACCGCGATGATGTCGAACTCCTTGCGGGTGAGCTCGATCGGCACACCGTCGACCAGCACCTGCCTCCCGACGAGGTCGATCTCCAGTGAGCCCCCGAGGAGCCGTACCCGCGCGTCGGACTCCGGTCGCATCGGCCGTGAGCGTCGGGTCACAGCCTCGATCCTGGCCAGAAGCTCATGCACGTCGTAGGGCTTGACCACGAAGTCGTCGGCGCCGGCGCGCAATCCCTTGATGCGCTCGGCGACCTGGTTGCGCGCGGTCACGATCATGATCGGAACCTCGGAGCGTCCACGGATACGACGGCACAGGTCGACGCCGTCCACGTCGGGGAGCCCCAGGTCGAGGAGCACGACCTCGGTGTCGGCGCCGAGGAGATCCAGCGCCGAGGCCCCATCGCAGGCGCGCACCGTCGCATAGCCCGACCGCGCGAGGAACGCTTCGAGCGCCGCAGCGACACGGTCGTCGTCTTCGACGATCAGAATCCTCATCGACCCTGCTACCCGCTTCCTTCGTCGGCCGGATGTCAGCCGACAGACGTCGCCCGCTGCGCGAAGGCGCTCTCGTACAGGCACACGCTGGCAGCGGTCGCCAAGTTGAGGGACTCCGCCTTGCCGAAGATCGGCAGCCGCAGCACCTGGTCGGCCAGGGCGAGAGCATCGTCTTCCAGACCACGCGCCTCGTTGCCGAAGAGCCATCCCGTCGGCTCGGCGAGCACGCCCTCCGCCCGGGCCTCCAGCAGGTCGTCGCCCTTCACGTCGGCCGCCAGGATGCGCAGACCTGCGGCATGCGCGCGCTTCACGACGTCGGCGAGATCTCCCCCGACCGAAACCGGGAGGTGGAACAGCGAGCCGGTCGTGGCACGCACGACCTTCGGGTTGTAGGGGTCGACGGTACGACCGGTCAGCACGACGGCATCCGCGCCCGCCGCATCAGCCGCCCGGATGATCGTGCCCAGGTTCCCGGGATCGCGCACCTCTTCGCAGATGGCCACGAGACGCGGCGAGGCATCGAAGATGTCGCGCACCGAGGTCGGGGTCTGCTGGACGACGGCGACGAGGCCCTGCGGAGTGACGGTGTCGGCCATCGCGTTCAGCACGTATTCGGTGACGTACTCGACATCGATGTCGGCGTCGGCGGCCTTCGCGCGGATGTCCGGATGCTTCTCCCACCCGCTCGGCGTCGCGAACAGCTCGACGATCGCCTCCGGGCGGTACGTGAGCGCCTCACGCACCGACTGCGGACCTTCCAGCAGGAACAGGCCCGTCTCGGTTCGCGCACTGCGCTTGGTCAGCTTCGCGACGGCACGGACTCGGGGCGAACGGGGGTTCTCCAGCACGTTCACAGTCTAGGGTCCCTGCGGACGCCGGATACGCGAAACGGGCGCCTCCCCGAAGGGAGGCGCCCGTTTGAAGCGAGATGCTTACGCAGCCGACTTCGGTGCGTTGACGTCGGAGGGCAGAGCCTTCTTCGCCGTCTCGACCAGCGTCGTGAACGTGGCAGCGTCGTTGACCGCGAGGTCGGCGAGCATACGACGGTCGACGGTGACACCCGCGAGGCCGAGGCCCTGGATGAAGCGGTTGTACGTGATGCCGTTCTGGCGAGCCGCAGCGTTGATGCGCTGGATCCAGAGGCGACGGAAGTCACCCTTGCGCTTGCGACGGTCACGGTACGAGTAGACCAGCGAGTGGATGACCTGCTCTTTGGCCTTGCGGTAGAGGCGCGAACGCTGACCGCGGTAACCCTTTGCGCGCTCGAGGATGACCCGGCGCTTCTTGTGGGCGTTTACTGCCCGCTTGACTCTTGCCATTTTCCTGTGTTCCTATTCGTGCGTTCGGGCGCGCGTCAGCGGCCGAGAAGCTTCTTCGCGACCTTGGTGTCAGCCTTCGAGAGCACCTGGTCCTGGTTCAGACGACGGGTGCGACGGCTCGACTTGTGCTCGAGGTTGTGGCGCATCCCGGCCTGCTGCTTCTTCAGCTTGCCGCTGCCGGTGATCTTGAAGCGCTTCTTAGCACCCGAGTGGGTCTTCTGCTTCGGCATCTTCTCTTCCTTCGTATGGCGCCTTCTCAGGCGACGGTGTCAACCCGCGGTGCGGGAGTTCTGGGGGCGGATCTACTCCGCTGCAGCTTCCGCCGGTGCGTCGGTATCGCTCTTGGCGTCGCGGGCGGCCTGCTTGTTCGCTGCGCGCTGCGCGTCGCGAACCGCGTTCTGCTCCTGCTTCGCTTCGGACTTGCTCTTCAGCGGAGCCACGATCATGACCATGTTGCGACCGTCGATGGTCGGGTTCGACTCGACCGTTCCGAGCTCGGCCACGTCTTCGGCGAACTTGCGCAGCAGACGAACGCCCTGCTCCGGACGCGACTGCTCGCGACCGCGGAACAGGATCATGGCCTTGACCTTGTCGCCGGCCTTGAGGAAGCCCTCGGCACGCTTGAGCTTGGTCGTGTAGTCATGAGCCTCGATCTTCAGACGGAAGCGGACTTCCTTGAGGATCGTGTTCGCCTGGTTGCGGCGAGCTTCCTTGTCCTTCTGGGCGGCCTCGTACTTGAACTTGCCGTAGTCCATGATCTTGACGACGGGCGGCTTCGAGTTGGGGGCGACCTCGACGAGGTCGAGATCGGCTTCCTGCGCGAGGCGCAGCGCTGCCTCGATGCGGACGACGCCGATCTGCTCACCCGCGGGGCCGACGAGGCGGACCTCGGGGACGCGGATGCGCTCATTGGTACGGGGATCGCTGATGCGGAACTCCTTAGACGATGTGATTCGGCCACCGCGACGCTGTCTGCATCACGGGCGAAATCGGAATCGTCCCACCCACCGGCAGTCAGACGCCGGCTCCGCACCCTACCTGCCGGGTCCGTCTTGCGGACGGAGCCGGTGGAGTGCAAGACCCGGTAGCCTGGAACGGCAAGCGCGGGTGGGAAGTGAATCCTCTTTCGATCCGGAGCATAACGCTCCGGAGCCCGCCAAAGTCTAACAGAAAGCAAGGCGAAGTGACGAACCAGGCACCGGACGAGGCCGCACGCGAGCGCGAAGAGCGCTGGGCACGTCAGGAGGAGGCCGCGTCGTCGGCCACTCGAGACATCGCCGACGTACCCGCGGTCGAGGTGATCACCACGGCGGCCGTGCACCTCATGAGCGCGGGAGCGGTCAAGCTCGGCCTCGCCGACGATCCTGACGCGGCGGCACAGCTCGACCTCGACGAGGCTCGCAAGCTCATCAACGCCCTCGCCGGGCTCATCACGGCCGGCGCCCCCGAGATCAGCGACATGCACGCGCGCTCGCTCCGCGACGGACTCCGCTCCCTGCAGCTCGCCTTCCGCGAGGCCTCCTCGATCCCCGACCCCATCGGCAAGGGCCCGGGCGAGAAGTGGACCGGGCCGGTCAACTAGTCAGGGTTCGAGGACGATCGGATCCGCGGTGGAGGGTCCGCCGCACGGCTCATCGGAATGCGTCCACGCGATCGACTCCTCAGACTCGTGGATGAGCGTGTTCTGGGCGTCGAACAGGCGGATCTCGACGACCTCGGGCGTCGACATGTCGAACCCGAGCGCCCACGTCCCGTCGTCCTGAGGCGTCGCCATGAACAGGTTTGTCGATGAGGTCGGCTCGGTACCCGGTGCCGGCGAGCACTCCCCCTCGACGCAGAACTGGACTCCCGCTGCGCCCGGGACTGCACTCGCATCGAGGGTTGCTCCGTTGAACCAGCCGATGGCTGGGCAGGCCAGGGCACAGCCTGAGCCGCCCGTGACAGCGCCGCCGAGAAGAGCGACGACCGCGATGGTGCGCAGGAGACGTCGGGACATGCCCCCGATCGTAGCGAAGCGTGATCAGATGCTGCGGCGGAGCTTGACCGTGAGGGAGTCCGCGAGCACAGCGATGCGGTCGTCCGATGCCCAGCGCTGAGCCAGACGCGAGAGCACGGCATCGAGCACCTCGCGTTCCAGGCCGTCGACGAGTTCCAGGACGACGATCAGCTCGGGGCCACGCAGACGCGCGTCGGGGTCACCGGACGCCACCGCCACGTCGATCACGGCCAGTTCGTGGGCCACGCTCTCCTGGAGCGCGGTGTAGACCTCGGTGGAGAGGAAGCTCGGCTCCCAGGCATGTTCCTGAGCGATTGCCCACACGGCCGGTCGCCGGATGACGAATTCCGTGTCGGAGGTCGGATCGAGCACGATCAGGTCGGTGTCGTCGGCCGACGCCGCCAGCGCGGCACGGAGCGCCTCCACGGGGATCGGGCGCGCCGCGGGATCCCACTTCTGCATCGCCTCGACCGAGGAGAACACCGGCTGCACCCGCCGCCCGTCGGGAGCCGCGACCGTGACGATCGACAGCTCCTGCGTCTTGTCGACGGCGAGACCGTTCGGGGCGATGCCTTCCTCGCCCTTCTCGGCGATCAGGGGGACCAGCACGCGAGCGGAGCGGAAGGCGTCGACGACCTCGACCTGACTGCCCTCACCCGCGCGGAAACGCAGGAGGGCGGCCAGCAGCGCGGGGTCGGCCGAACCGTCGTCCCCGGCGTGCGGATTCGACTCGAAGCTGCGCCCCTCCCAGGGGACTCCGGCCGAGTCGCCGTGGTTGTGCGGCTCCGGCCCGCAGGCGTGCGCGTCAGTCTCCTGCGACATCCAGTGCCTCAGCCAGCGTGAATGCACCGGCGTACAGGGCCTTGCCGACGATCGCACCCTCGACACCCAGCGGCACGAGCTCACGAAGCGCGGCGATGTCGTCGAGGTTGGAGATGCCCCCGGAGGCGACGACCGGCTTCGGCGTGCGCGAGGTCACCTCGCGAAGGAGTTCGAGGTTCGGGCCGCGGAGCGTGCCGTCCTTGGTCACGTCGGTGACGACGTAGCGGCTGCAGCCGGCGTCTTCCAGGCGGTCCAGGACCTCCCAGAGGTCGCCGCCCTCCTTCGTCCATCCGCGTGCGGCGAGCGTGGTGCCGCGCACGTCGAGGCCCACAGCGATCGCCTCGCCGTAACGACCGATCACGTCGGCGGCCCACTCGGGGTTCTCCAGTGCGGCCGTGCCGAGGTTGATCCGAGTGGCGCCGCTCTCGAGGGCGGCCTCGAGGGTCGCGTCGTCACGGATGCCACCGGAAAGCTCGATGTTGACGCCCTTGAACTGCTTGATGACCTTGCGCAGGATCGGCGCGTTGCTCCCGCGACCGAACGCGGCGTCGAGGTCGACGAGGTGGATCCACTTCGCACCCTGTGCGGCCCACTCCCCTGCGGCGTCGAGCGGGTCGCCGTAGCTCGTCTCGGTTCCGGCCTCGCCCTGGGTGAGGCGGACGGCCTTGCCCCCGGCGACATCGACCGCGGGAAGGAGCGTGAGCGAGGGAGACTGTGCGAAGTCGTTCATGGGGTCCTTGGCTAGGGAAGGTCTGCAGCCCGGAACGGGCACGAGAACCGAGGGTAGTCCGCCGGACGGCGGGTGACAAAACGGATGACGTCCGCCGTGGGCGTCAGAGGCTCCCGACCCAGTTGCGCAGCAGCTGGATGCCCGCTTCACCCGACTTCTCGGGGTGGAACTGGGTCGCCGAGAGCGGACCGTTCTCGACGGCGGCGAGGAAGGGGTCGCCGTAGGTCGTCCAGGTCAGCACGGGTTCGGGGAACGGCGGGATCACGTCGAGCTCCCAGGACTGGGCCGCGTAGGAGTGCACGAAGTAGAAGCGCTCGTGCTCCAGGCCACGGAAGAGCACGCTGTCGGCACCGGGCTCGACGGTGTTCCAGCCCATGTGCGGCAGCACGGGTGCGTTGAGCTCGGTGACCGCGCCGGGCCACTCGCCGAGGCCCGCGGTGTCGTGGCCCCGCTCGACGCCATGCTCGAAGAGCACCTGCATGCCGACGCAGATCCCGAGCACCGGTCGTCCACCGGCCAGACGACGGTCGATGATCTCGTCGCCGCCGTGCGCGTGGAGCGCGTCACGGACCGCCTGGAACGCGCCGACACCGGGAACCAGGAGACCGTCGGCCTCGAGCGCGACCTTGCGGTCGCGGGTCAGCACGGCATCCGCTCCGGCCGCAGCCAATGCCTTGACGGCCGAATGGACGTTTCCCGACTCGTAGTCGAAGACGGCGACGCGGGGACTCTGGCTCACAGTGCGCCCTTGGTGGACGGGATGCCGTCGACGAGTGGGTCGAGTGCTTTGGCCTCGCGGAACGCGCGGGCGAACGCCTTGTACTCCGCCTCGGCGATGTGGTGCGGGTCGCGGCCGCCGAGCACGCGGACGTGGACCGTCAGCGCGGCGTTGAAGGTGATCGCCTCGAACGAGTGCCGCACCAGCGAACCGGTGAAGTGCCCGCCGATGAGGTGGTGCTCGAAACCGGCGGGCTCGCCGGTGTGCACGAGGTACGGACGTCCAGAGATGTCGACGACCGCCTGCGCGAGCGCCTCGTCGAGCGGCACGAGCGCGTCGCCGTAACGGGAGATGCCGGACTTGTCACCCAGCGCCTCGAGGATCGCCTGTCCGAGCACGATGGACACGTCTTCGACGGTGTGGTGCGCGTCGATGTCGGTGTCGCCCGAAGCGCGCACGGTCAGGTCGGTCAGCGAGTGCTTCGCGAAGGCGGTGAGCATGTGGTCGAAGAACGGGACCGAGGTGTCGATGCGGCTCGCTCCGGTGCCGTCGAGGTTCAGCTCGAGTTCGACGGTGGACTCCGACGTGCTGCGTACGCGGCTCGCGGTGCGCGGGGTCGGTGACGGGGTGCTCATGATGCCGATCCTATCGAGGCCAGAGCATCGAGGAACGCGGTGGTCTCGGCCTCGGTGCCCGCGCTGACCCTGAGGTGACCGGGGATTCCGACGTCGCGCACCAGCACACCGCGATCGTAGAGCTGCTGCCAGGTCGCATGCGGATCGGCGACGCCGCCGAAGAGGACGAAGTTCGACCAGGATTCGTGCGGCGCATAGCCGAGAGCCTCGAGGGTCGCGGTGATGCGATCGCGCTGTTCGACGATCTCCTCGACCATGCCGAGCATCACATCGGAATTGCGCAGAGCGGCGACGGCCGCAGCCTGCGTGAGTGTGCTCAGGTGATAGGGCAGGCGTACCAGACGCAGCGCATCGATGAACGTCGGGTCGGCGGCAAGATATCCGACCCGCGCACCGGCGAAGGCGAAGGCCTTGCTCATCGTGCGGGAGACCGCCAGGCGCGGACGCCCCTCGAGCAGTGTCAGCGCGGAAGCCGCGTCGCGCGGTGCGAACTCCTGGTAGGCCTCGTCGACGATCACGATGCCTCGCGCCGCTTCGTAGACGGCCTCGACGACGTCCAGGCCGAGCGGGGTGCCGGTGGGGTTGTTCGGCGTGCACAGGATGATGACGTCGGGGTCGGCCGCGCGCACCTGCTCCGCCGCTTCCTCCGGTGTGATCGTGTAGTCGGGTTGCCTCGTCCCGGGGATCCAGCGTGCACCGGTGCCCTGCGCGATCAGTGGGTACATGGAGTAGGTCGGCGCGAATCCGAATGCCGTGCGTCCGGGCCCCCCGAAGGCCTGCAGGATGTGCTGGAGCACCTCGTTCGAGCCGTTGCCTGCCCAGATCTGCTCCGGGGAGAGGCCGTGCCCCAGGTACTCCGCGAACGACTCGCGAAGAGTGGTGAACTCCCGGTCGGGATAACGGTTCACATCGCGGATCGCGAGCGCGATGTCGTCGAGAATGTCACTCGCCACCGCGTCCGGGATGGGATGCGTGTTCTCGTTCACGTTGAGAGCGATCGGGAGCGGCGCCTGCGGAGCACCGTACGGCGTCAGTCCGCGAAGATCGTCACGTAGCGGGAGATCGTTGAGGGAGAAGGTCACCCTTCCCATGTTAAGCGGACCCCCGCGTCGATGACGCAAAGTTGCCGCAGCCTCGCCGCGACGGGATCAGTCCACGTACTGGGCCGGGATCGCGAGTGTCTGGCCGATCTGCAACTCTCCGCCACGCAGCAGGTTCATCCGGCTGATCTCGCCGATGACGTCACGCGGGTCGGCACCGGGGGCGACGCCGGTGGCGATCGACCAGAGAGTGTCGCCGGGCATGACGGTCACGGTCTCGACACTGACAGCTGCTGTGTCTGCGCCCGAGGCGATCGCACTACCACCGCTGAGCGCGGCGAACGCGATGCCGATCGCGAGCGGCACCGACGCGACCGCCAGCAGCACGGCGCGGCCACGCGTCGTCAGCCGGAGTCGCGTCGAAGGACGGGTCGACGCCGGAATGACTGCTGCGGTGCTGAAGCCGATGCTGCTCATGTGGTGCTCCTTAGCCTGTCCCGGAGCGGTGAGGCTGCCGGGGAAGTTGGCGTAGCGTTCGCATTCCCGTCTCGGCCGGGAGCCGTGAATGCGAAGCTACGTACCGAAGATATCTTCGAGTTCGAACATCTGTCAAGTTGTCTTCGAAACCGGATGCACGATTCTGCCGACACGCTCGAACAGATCTTCCAGATCGGGCCGTTTCTCGGATACGGTTTCGATGAGAACACCACACCACGGGCCTCCGACATTCGAAGAGCGACGTCGGAACACCGCACTTAAGGAGCACCATGAGCGAGAACTCGGCCCCCGAGTCGGAGGCACCGCGGACGCGCCGCCGCAAGAGCCTGAGCCCCAAGCAGATGGCGATCCTCGAGGTCATCCAGAACTCCATCGCCCATCACGGCTACCCGCCGAGCATGCGCGAGATCGGAGACGCCGTCGGCCTGAAGTCCCTGTCGAGCGTGACCCACCAGCTCGGCCAGCTCGAGCTGAGCGGCTACCTGCGACGCGATCCGGGCAAGACGCGTGCCATGGAGGTACTGATCGACCTCCCCGGCACAGGCGGCGAGAATCCGGCCGACGTGGCGACTCCGGTCGGCGACGCGGCGCTCGTGCCCCTGGTCGGTCGCATCGCCGCCGGCGTGCCGATCACCGCCGATCAGCAGGTGGAGGAGATCTTCCCTCTCCCCCGTCAGCTGGTCGGCAAGGGCGACCTCTTCATGCTGAAGGTCTCGGGCGAGTCGATGATCGACGCGGCGATCTGCGACGGCGACTGGGTCGTCGTCCGCTCGCAGAACAACGCGGAGAACGGCGAGATCGTGGCCGCGATGCTCGACGGTGAGGCCACGGTCAAGGTGCTCCGCCGTCGCGACGGCCACACGTGGCTCCTCCCCCGAAACTCCTCTTTCGAGCCCATCCTCGGCGATGAGTCCGTGGTGCTCGGCAAGGTCGTGGCGGTGCTGCGCGCCGTCTGACGTCAGCCATAGGCTCGATGCATGTCGTCGCCTCACGGTTCCTGGCCCTCTCCGTTCTCCGCAGCATCCGTCGCGGCAGCCTCCCCGAGAATCGACGGGGCGCGCTTCGTCGGTGCCGAGATCTGGTGGGGCGAGTCTGTGCCCGCCGAGAAGGGGCGGGTCACGGTGCGAAGCTCCTCCGGCGCCGAGATCCTCCCAGCGCCCTGGAGCGCTCGCTCCCGCGTACACGAGTACGGCGGCGGGGCATGGACCGCCGAGTCCACGGGCATCCTGTACTTCGTCGATGCGGGCGATCAGCGCGTGCATCGGCTGGCTCCGGGGGCCGAGCCCGTTCCGCTGACACCGGCGGGTCCCGCGCACGGCGGTCTGCGCGTGCAGGGGGGCCGTCTGCTCGCCGTGCGCGAAGACCTGTCGACCGCACCGCATACCCGCGCGATCGTCGAGATCCCGATCGACGGCTCCGCCGCGGAAGACGCGTCCGGAGTTCGCGTGATCGCCGAGGGCGACGGCTTCTTCGCCCACCCCGCACTCTCGCCGGATGGCAGCCGCGTCGCCTGGGTCGCCTGGCACCGCGGACGGATGCCGTGGGAGGCGGCCCACCTGCAGATTGCGAAGAGCGACGGCGGCGACGTGTACGAGGTCCCTACTCGGGCGGCATTGCAGCCCGAGTGGCTCAGCGACTCCGAGCTGGTGTTCGCCGATGATCCGGACGACCGCTGGGGGCTCTACCGCCTCGAGCTCGACGGCGCCTCGCCGGTCGGCGCCCCGCGCGCGCTCGCCCCGGCCGACGCCGACACCGGCTACGGACTCTGGGTGCTCGGCAACCGCTGGTATCGGCCGCTCGCCGACGGACGCATCGTCGCGACCCGCACGAACGGGCGTGACGAGGTCGTCCTGATCTCTCCGGACGGTGCCGCACGCCCGATCGATGTCCCGGCCGATGGTCATGTGAGCGTCGACGATGTGGACGGGTCTCGCGTGCTGCTCTCGGGCAACGGCTCGGGAGTGGCCGCCGGCCTGTGGTGCGTCGATGTCGACTCCGGCGAGACCGTCGCGGTGCGAGGAGGCGAGCCCGTGGATACCGGTTGGATGCCGCGCGCCCTGCCGATCGAGGTCGACGGTCGGCACGGCATCGTGCATGCCTTCGCCTACCCTCCGGCGAACCCCGACGCGACGGCACCCGCCGACGAGCTCCCCCCGTATGTGGTGCTGGTGCATGGAGGCCCGACCGCGCACGTCACCGGTGCGGCATCGGCAGCCAATGCCTTCTACACCAGCAGGGGAATCGGCGTGCTCGACGTCAACTACGGCGGCTCCACCGGCTACGGTCGCGCCTATCGCGAGCGTCTGGACGGCCAGTGGGGGGTCGTGGACGTCGACGACGTGATCGCCGCCGCACAGGGCCTCGCGGATGCCGGGCTCGCCGATCCGTCCCGCATCGCCATCCGCGGTGGATCCGCAGGCGGGTGGACGGTGCTGTCCGCACTGGTGCGCGGTGGGACCTTCGCCGCGGGGATCAGCCGATACGGCGTGGCCGATCTGCGGATGCTGGTGGCCGAGACGCACGACTTCGAGGCGTCGTACATCGACGGTCTCGTGGGGCCCCTCCCGGAGTACGAGCCCGTGTACGTCGAGCGGTCACCACTCACCCATGCGGATCGCATCGGAGTCCCCGTGCTGCTGCTGCAGGGCGGAGAAGATCGTGTGGTCCCGCCGTCGCAGTCCGAGGCGATCAGAGACGCACTGGCCGCCCGGGGCGTCGACCACGAGTACGCGCTGTACCCCGCAGAGGGACACGGCTTCCGCAGTGCCGACACGATCATCGACGCGCTCGAGCGCGAACTGACCTTCCTCGGCCGCGTGTTCGGGTTCGAGCCGACGCTGTGAGGACCGGTCGCTACTCGCCCACGCGATTGCGCAGCCGCATGGCACGATCCGCCTCGCGGGTGTCCTGACGTTCGCGCAGAGTCTGCCGCTTGTCGTACTCGCGCTTCCCCTTGGCCAGGGCGATCTCGACCTTGGCGCGACCGTCGGAGAAGTACAGCTTGAGCGGGATCAGGGTGTATCCGCCCGCTGAGACGGCATGAGCGATCTTGGCGATCTCCTCGCGATGCAGCAGCAGCTTGCGGATGCGCTTCGCAGAGTGATTGGTCCAGTGCCCCTGGGAGTACTCCGGGATGTGCACCGAGTCGAGGAAGACCTCATTGCCCTTCACGAACGCGTAGCCGTCGCTGAGGTTGGCGCGCCCCTGACGCAGTGACTTCACCTCGGTGCCGGTGAGCACCATCCCCGCCTCGTACGACTTCTCGATCGTGTAGTCGTGACGTGCGCGACGATTGGTCGCGACGACCTTCTCTCCGCGTTCCCTGGGCATGATGCTCTCCTGTTGCCGTGATGAGCTCGATCGTTCGTTCCGACCGAGCAGCCTTTCAGGATATCAGGTACGGAGCCAGCGCCTGATCGCGAAGCCTGCAGAGAGCGCTGCCAGCACGATGCCGATGCCGATCAGCACCGGGACCACGAGCATCGCGTCCTGCATCGTCACCCACGTCGTGATGAACGGGACGCGGCCTCGGAGGTAGCCGTTCACACCGAAGTGCATGCCGGCCACGACCGCGGCGCTGGCCAGCGCCGACCCGAGGAACGCCGCAAACACGCCTTCGAGCACGAACGGTGTCTGGATGAAGCGGTTCGATGCGCCGACCAGGCGCATGATGCCGATCTCCTTGCGCCGTGCATACGCCGACAATCGGATCGTCGTCCCGATAAGCAGGGTCGCCGCTATCAGCATGAGAACCGCGATGCCGACGGCGATGTACGTCGCGACGGTCAAGGCGGAGAACAGTGGTTCGAGGTATTGGAGCTGGTCTTTGACCTGCTCCACTCCGGCCTGGCCGCTGAATGCCTCGGCGAGCACCTGCGACTGCCCTGGGTCCTTCATCGTCACGAAGAAGACCTCGAACGCCTGGTCGGGCGTGAGCACACTCGCCTGGTCCTCGCCGAGCTGCTCGACGAGCTTGGCGTACGTGTCTTCCTTGGTGTCGAAGGTCAGCGAGCTGATGAGCGGTGCCAGTGCGTCGCCTTCGAGCTGTGCACGTACCGCGGCGACCTGCTCCTCGCTCGCGGCCCCATCGATGCAGGTGTCTGATTCCGAGACCGCGGAGCACATGTACACGGCGACCTGGGCGCGCTCGGCCCAGTAACCCCGCATGACGCCGATCTGCGATTGCATCAGGATCGCCGCGCCGACGAAGGTGAGGGAGACGAAGGTGACGAGGATCACCGAGATGACCATCGAGATGTTCCGCCGGAGACCGCCCAGGGCCTCGGTCAGGATGAGTCCGATTCTCATGAGGTCGGGCCCACTTCCTCATCGTCTTCGTCGGAGAGCCCGAGACGATCTGCGACTCCGAGCTCCGCGACATCGACGGTCGGGAGGGTGATCGGGTGGGTGCGGGGGCGGATGACCGCCGGCGGCTCCTCCGCGGTCGGCGGCTCGACGACAGCTGGTGGCTCCACCGCTGCGGGCGGCTCCACGACAGCAGCGACGACACTGGTCGCCGGGACGGCACTCGACTCCGGAGGTTCGACCGTTCGCGGGGGTTCGACCGTCTGCGGCGCTCCTGCCGGAGCATCCGACGCGCCCTCCCCTGCGGCGGCCTTCCGCTGCGAGCTGAGCTCTTCGGCGAGAGCAGCGCGGACCGAGGAGAGGTCCGCCGTCTGGCGCTGGACCTCCTGCACTGCCGTCAACGCCGCTGCTGCGGCCGCACCGCGCACCTTCTCGGGAACGAGGCGCGGGATGTTGGAGGTGTCGCCATATCCGCCGTGCACCTCGTCGCGCACCATCTCGCCGTCACTCAGCTCGATCACCCGGCGCTGCATCTGGTCGACGAAGCCGGCCTCGTGCGTGGCCATCAGCACGGTCGTGCCTCCGGCGTTGATGCGGGCGAGCAGCTGCATGATGTCGACGGAGGTCGCAGGGTCGAGGTTGCCGGTGGGCTCGTCGGCGAGCAGCACCTGCGGACGGTTGACGAGGGCGCGCGCGATCGCGACGCGCTGCTGCTCGCCACCGGAGAGTTCGTGCGGCATGCGCTTCTGCTTGCCGTCGAGCCCCACGAGCGCGAGCGCCTCGGGCACCGCCTGCTGGATGAATCCGCGCGAGGAACCGGTCACCTGCAGGGTGAAGGCGACGTTCTGATAGACCGTCTTCGACGGCAGGAGGCGGAAGTCCTGGAACACCGAACCGATGTGGCGCCGGAAGTACGGCACCTTGCGGTTGGCGAGCGCGCGGAGGTCCCGACCGAGCACGGCGACGCGGCCCGCGGTCGGTACGTCTTCGCGCAGGATCAGACGAAGACAGGAGGACTTGCCGGAGCCGGAGGCGCCGACGAGGAAGACGAACTCCCCGCGTTGCACTTCGAAGTCGACACCGGAGAGGGCGGGCTTCGACGTCCCGCGGTAGCGTTTCGTGACGTTCTCGAACCGAATCATGACGGTTCGAGCCTAAGCGCGCCCCTCCTGCTGACCGCGAGCGACACCCCGCACCGGCGCGTCCGCATCGGGAGAGCATGGGGATTGCTCCCCATGCCGAACACCCTGCGAAGTCACCGGCCACTGCTATACATAAGGGTGCGGTCGCACCATGGAGCGGCCGAATCGTCTTCGAGGGGGACCCATGAGCACGACACCTGCAGGTTGGTACGACGACGGCAGCGGACGCCAGCGGTGGTGGGACGGTGAGCAGTGGACCGAGCACTTCGCCCCGGACGCGACCGCCGCAGCCGATGCAGAGGCACCGGATGTCGCCGAGGGTTCGACCGGCATCGAGACGCCGGCGACCGAGGTTCCCGTCGTCGACGAGGCGCCCTCTGCAGACGCGTCTGAGGCGCCGTCGGCGGATGACACGGTGATCCGCACCTCCGCCGAGGCTCCGACCGCGGCGACCACACCGCTCGGCGATGACGTCGCCGCCTACTCCGCAGCGGCCACGCCGGTTCCTCCGGTCGCCGCATCCGAGCAGCCGGCGCCCGACCAGTTCGCGGCGAGCTACCCGGGCGCTGCACCGGCGTATCCCGGTGCAGGTGTACCGTCCGGCTATCCGGCCGCCGCGCCGTATGTGCAGACCGGGCCGGAAGCACCCAAGAAGCTCTCGGTCCTGGGTCTGGTCGGTCTCGGACTCGCCGTCGTCGGAACGATCCTGGTGTTCATCCCTGTGGTCGGCGTCGTCGGGTTCGTCCTTCTCGCCGCGGCGTTCATCGTCTCCCTCATCTCGCTCTTCCTCAAGGGCAAGAAGTGGCCGGGCATCGCGGGTCTCATCCTGGCGGTCGTGGGAACGATCATCGGCGTCGTGATGTCGTTCGTCTACCTCTTCGCGATCGCACAGGGCGTGAGCGACGAGATGGACTCTCTGCCCAGCTCCTCTCCGTCGATCGAGGCCACCGAGCCGAGCGAGACCGACGGCACGGACGGTGCCGACGACGCCACGCGCCCGACCTCGGCCGAGGTGGCGGTCGGCCTGACGGCGATCCTGGCATCCGAGGGCACGGAGGGCTACACCGAGCCGCAGATCACCTGCCTCTCGGATCTGCTCGTCGAGTCCGACCTCGACAACTCGACGCTGCGCGCGATCGCGGAGAGCGACGGCACGCTGACGGATGTCGACGCCGCGTACGGTTTCGCCGAGGTACTGGGCGACACCGAGGCGGTCTCGGCGTGCTTCGTCCCCTGAGCCCTCTGACGAGCGGGACCATCCGATGACGACGCCTGCCGGCTGGTACGACGACGGATCCGGCAGCCTGCGGTGGTGGGATGGCACGCAGTGGACCGCGCACGTACGGACCACTGACAGTGCGCCGGCGGCCCCCGAACGAGTTTCGGTCGAGCCGGTCGCATCCGAGCTGCGCTCTCCGGACATCGCGCCGTTCGCTCCGCCGTACGCACTGCCATCGTCGGGGGCATCGACCGCACAGGCGATCGCGCCCGATTCCGTCGGAGCACCCGGCGGGGTGTGGGGTGCGCCGGCACCGCAGCCGCCCGCGTCCGGCGTCTCCGTGCTCGGAGTCGTCGGCCTCGTGGTGGTGGTCGTCGGCGTCGTGTGCGCCTGCATCCCGATGATCGCGATCGTCGGCTGGGCGCTTCTCGGCGTCGGATTCGTGCTGTCGCTCGTCTCCCTGTTCCTGCGTGGCCGCAAGTGGCCGGGGATCACGGGTCTGTCGGTGGCGGCGATCGGAGCGCTCCTGGCGCTCGCCGTGTCGCTGCTGCTGGTCGCGACCGTCTCGGTCCCGGCCGACGACGCCGCGAGCGCTGAGGGGCTCACGGACCCTTCGTCGATCGAGGGTGCCGAGATGGTGCCCTTCGCCGAGCTTGAGGTCGGCGACTGCCTGCCTTTCGTCGACTACGGGGACACGGGGCAGATCTACGAGCTGCCCGTCGTCCCGTGCGATCAGCCGCACACGGATGAGGTGTACTTCATCTTCGAGCTCGACGGCGAGGACTTCCCCGGCGACGACGCTCTCGAGGAAGCGGCATGGGACGGCTGCGCGTCTCATTTCGACGCGTACGTCGGGGTCGCCTACGAAGATTCGGTGCTGGATTTCTACAACTATCAGCCGACGGAGACATCCTGGGCTCGCGCGGACGACCGCACGGTCCAGTGCATCCTCTTCAGCTATGAAGACGTGACCGGCAGCCTCGAGGGCGCGAGGTACTGACGATCCACAGGAAGAAGGCCCCGGAGTGCTCCGGGGCCTTCTTCCTGGATTCAGTCTTCGATCTTGCGCTTGCGCCAGCGGATGCCTGCGGAGATGAAGTCATCCAGGTCTCCGTCGAACACGGCGGCCGGGTTGCCCGACTCCTGGCCGGTGCGCAGATCTTTCACCAGCTGCTGGCCGTAAAGGAAGTACGAGCGCATCTGGTCGCCCCAGCTCGCGGTGATGTTGCCCGCGAGCTCCTTCTTCTTGGCTGCTTCCTGTTCCTTCTGCAGCAGCAGGAGGCGGGTCTGCAGCACGCGCATGGCGGCGGCGCGGTTCTGGATCTGCGACTTCTCGTTCTGCATCGACACGACGATGCCGGTCGGAAGGTGCGTCAGGCGCACAGCGGAGTCGGTCGTGTTGACCGACTGACCGCCGGGGCCGGAGGAGCGGAACACATCGACGCGGATGTCGTTCTCGGGGATGTCGACCTCGGTCGCCTCCTCCATCAGCGGGATGACCTCGACCGCGGCGAACGACGTCTGGCGCTTGTCGGCGGATCCGAACGGGCTGATACGGGCCAGACGGTGCGTGCCAGCCTCGACCGAGATGGTGCCGAACGCGTAGGGCGCGTCGATCTCGAACGTCGCCGACTTGATGCCGGCGCCCTCCGCGTAGGAGGTGTCCATGACCTTGACCGGGTACTTGTGCCGCTCGGCCCAGCGCAGGTACATGCGCATCAGCATCTCTGCGAAGTCTGTGGCGTCGTCGCCGCCCGCGCCGGAGCGGATCGTGATGATCGCGCTCCTCTCGTCGTACTCGCCGTCGAGCAGCGTCTGCACCTCGAGCTGGTTGATCAGGTCGGTGAGCGAGGCGAGTTCGGTACGGGCCTCCTGCGCGGACTCCTCATCCCCCATCTCGTTCGCGAGGCCGATGAGCACCTCGAGGTCGTCGAGACGCTGCGCGATGCCGGTGATGCGGGCGAGCTCGGACTGACGGTGGCTGAGTGCGCTGGTCACCTTCTGCGCGTTCTCGGTGTCGTCCCAGAGGTCGGGTGCGCCGGCCTCCTCGCTGAGACGCGCGATGTCGTCGCGGAGACGGGAGACATCGACGACCTCGCTGATGTCGCCGAAGGTGTGCCTGAGCGCCTGGATTTCGGCGGAGAGATCTAGTTCGAGCATGACACCTCAGCCTAACGTGCCGCCTGCCTGCGCGGGGACCTCGTCTTCGGCCGCTGAGCAGCCGGAGTACCGTGAAGTCGTGAGCAGTGCGTCAGCGGTCCTTCGACAGTTCGGGCCCATGGTGTACCTGCCGACGGTCCTGTTCGCGCTCGGCGAGGGCGCCGTGATCCCGCTCATCCCGGTGTTGGCGGCATCCATGGGTGCCGACGTGGCGTTCGCCGCGCTCGTGGCGTCGGCGCTCGTGATCGGCCAGCTGTGCGGCAACCTTCCTGCGGGATGGGCGGTGGGCAGGATCGGCGAGCGGTACACGATGGTGATCGCCGGTGTGATCGCGATCATCGCGGGGGTCGGGATGGTGTTCGCGCCATCGCTCGGCGTGCTGGCGGCGTCGGTCTTCCTGCTCGGCATCTGCGCGGCGGCCTTCGGCCTCGCCCGTCATGCCTTCATGACCACCCGCGTACCGGTCGCCTTCCGTGCGCGCTCCCTCTCGCTGCTGGGCGGCAGCTTCCGGCTCGGCATCTTCATCGGCCCGTTCGTCGCTGCCGGGCTTCTGCAGCTCTTCGGCAGCGAGAGCGCCGCGATCTGGTTCTTCCTCGGTTGCCTCGTGGTCATGGTCGTCCTGGTGCTGTTCGGTCCCGATCCGGAGAAGATGATCCCTCCTGTCCCGACGACCACTCACGACCGCTATCTGGAAGACTCCGGCGAGGCCGTGAGCGGATCGATCCCGACCATCGAACGCGCGGGGATCTTCCAGACCATGTGGCGCCAGCGCGCGGTGCTCGGACGACTCGGACTGGCCGCCGCCTCACTCTCCGCCGTGCGATCGGCACGGCAGGTCGTGCTCCCCCTGTGGGGCCTCTCGCTGGGCCTGGATGCCTCGACGATCGCCCTCGTGGTCGGCGTCTCCGGCGCGATCGACTTCGCGCTGTTCTACGCGAGCGGCCAGGTGATGGACCGCTTCGGGCGGCTGTGGGCGGCGATGCCCGCGATGGTGCTGATGGGTGCCGGCTTCCTCGCCCTGTCGTTCACGCACGATCTCGATGCGGCGGTGCTGTGGTTCGGGATGTTCGCGGCGGTGCTGGGCGTCGGCAACGGACTGTCCAGCGGCATCCTGCTGACGCTGGGCGCAGACGTCGCCCCGACGCGGGAACCCGCAGCATTCCTCGGATCCTGGCGCACGCTGACGGATGCCGGTGGTGCGATCGCTCCCCTGCTGGTCTCGGCGATCACCGCCGTGGCCGCCCTGCCGTTCGCCGCAGCCGCCATGGGCGTTGTCGGTCTCGTCGGCGCGGCCGGGTTCCTGCGCTGGATCCCGATGTTCGTGCCGCGCGAGCGACCGGCGTCCGGCGACGACTCGTCTGAGGGGGAACAAGAATGATCCCGGCTCTGGAGGCAGACGCGTACCGCCTGGTCTCGGCCTTCAGGCCCCGCTCGAAACGAGACCGCGCCGCGCAGGCCGACTTCGCCTCATTCTTCGGCGCCGACGGTGGGCCGGTACATCGCGAGGCAGGCCCGGATCACCTCACCGCGTCGTGCGTGGTGTTCGACACTTCGCTCGAGCACACGCTGCTCGTCTTCCATCGCAAGGGACAGTTCTGGGTGCAGCCGGGTGGTCACGTCGAGGACGGCGATGACTCGGTCGTGAGCGCAGCGCTACGGGAGCTGCACGAGGAGACGGGCATCGTGACGGAGTCGCCGGCCGCTCCCCTCGCGTATGACCTCGACCACCATGGACTGTCCTCCCGCTTCGGCGCCTGCGCCTCGCACCTGGACATCGGGATCGCCGCCGTGGTCGATCGCGATGCAGCGCTCACTGTGAGTGACGAGTCGGAAGACGTGCGTTGGTGGCCGGTCGACGCCCTGCCTGCCGCAGTGCCGCCGCAGCTCGCACCCCGACTCGAAGGCCTGCTCGCACAGCTGCGCGACCCGCGGTGAACCGAAGATCCTGTCGCTCCAGCGCCGCGACGTGCAGCTGGTGGCCATCGACCGGCGCGATTCGCGACACATATCTGTTATTCTCGATATGTGAATGGCACACATGCGGGAGAAGTCTCATTGGGGGTCGTGTACCGAGCTCTTGCCAACGACACGCGACGCCTCATCCTCGATCTCCTCCGGGAGCCCCACGCCCACTTCGACGACAAGCAGTATCGAGGCTTGGGTCTGAGCATCGAGGATGGTGTGTGCGTTCAAGACATTCAGAAGGCGACCAAAATCTCGCAGTCTGTGGCCTCGACGTACTTGAAATCTCTTCAGTCCGCCGGCCTCCTGACCTCGTACCGCGAGGGGCGCTGGACCTACTACCGGCGCGATGAGGATGCGATCCGCACCATCGCCGACCGCATCGGTCGGTCCCTCTAACCTCATCCCCAGTCACCAAGGAGCAGGAAACCTCCGGCGCGACGTATCTAATTATCTAAATATGGAGATTTATGAGACACGGTTTTCTGGCCAGCGCCATGCTCGCGCTTGGCGTCTTCAGCATTATCACCACCGAGATCGGGATCGTCGGCGTGCTTCCGGAGCTGGCCGACCGGGCAGACGTGTCCATTTCGCAGGCCGGCCTGCTCGTGAGTGTCTTCGCTCTGGTCGTCGCAGTGAGCGGGCCCTTCGGCGTGCTCGCGGCATCTCGCTTCAATCGCAAAACCGTCCTCCTGCTCACCATGGCGATTTTCGCTCTCGCGAACATCGTCTACGCGTTCTCCGAGAGCTTCCCGGTACTTGTCGTGTTCCGCATCGTTCCGGCGCTCCTGCATCCCATCTACTTCGCGGTGGCCCTCACCGCCGCGACCGCGCTGGCGCAACCGGGCAAGGAGGCGGGCGCGGCCGCTCGCGTGTTCACCGGAGTCACCGTCGGCTTTGCTTTCGGGGTTCCGGCCATGGCATTCCTGGCCAGCAGCGCCTCGGTGCCGGTCGCGTTCTGCATCGCCGCCCTGGTGAATGTGCTCGCTTTCATCGGAATCGCTCTCTGGGTGCCGACGATGCCGTCCGAGCAACACTTGAGCTACGGAAGGCAGGTGCAGATCCTGCGTCGCCCGCAGCTCTGGCTTCAGCTGACTGTCGTTACGCTCGTGTTCGCGGCCATGTTCTCCACCTACAGCTACTTCGCCGACTATCTGGGCGGTGTGAGCGGCATCTCCTCGCTCACCATCGGCGCACTGCTCATGCTCTTCGGTCTCGTCATGGTCGCGGGCAACCTCGCCTTCGCGCAACTGATCAAGCGCGGCCTGCTCGCGACTCTGCTGTGGTTCCTGGGCGGCTATCTGCTGCTGTATCTCGTGATGTATGCGGTGGCGCCGTCCGCTTGGGCCATGTCGCTTCTCGTGATTCCGTGGAGCCTTCTCCACTCTGGCGGGCTCTTGCTCGGCCAGTCGCTCATCGCCCGCGAGTCCACGGACGCGCCAACTTTCGGCAACAGCCTCTTCGTGTCCTCATCCAACATCGGCATCACTCTCGGCTCGGCGCTGGGCGCGCTTCAGATCGCCATCGCCGGAACTCGGTCGCTCGTCTTCGTCGGCGTGTGCGCAGTGCTGCTCGCACTGCTGACGGTCGGAGTCAGCCGCACGATCCGCAGGAGAGACACAGCACGGCAGCCCGCCGGACGCAGATAGACGGACGTCGCCGTGAGCCGGGACTCCGAACGAACGAATGCTCCGGCGTGGTCGTCTAGATCTGCGAGCCCGGGGGTCCCATCACGCAGCGCCGTGCGGCTGGTGGCGGTCGACTCCAGTGGAACGCCGTCGGGCATGAACACGGACACCGACGGGTATTCTCGACACGTATGGATCGTCGATACGCTCCCCCGCGCACCACTGGAGGCACGTTATGGAGTGGCTGCTCGCGGCGGTCGTCCTCATCCCGGCGATTGCCCTCGCGCTCCTGAGTATCGATGCGCCTCGACGTCCTCCCACCGGTGAACGACGGGGGCGGGTGCGCCACACGCTGTCGATTGTGGGATGGGCCGCTGTAGTGTTCCTCCTCCTCTCTGATGGTGTGACAGGGCTGCGAGAGTACAACGCGTTGGAACAGGGCTCTGTGACGATTGACCCCCGCGATACGAGACAAGCGAGCGCTACTGAGGGCGTCAGCGAAATGTTCTCGTTCGGCCTCAGCGTTGAGACTCCGACTGAAAGGCTGGCGCCCATCGGCGCAGCACCGGTCGGCCTCCGGGTACAACCGGTGTCGGGGAGGGATGACCTCTGGCTGGCGTGCGTGTACGTTTCCCTTCGGGACTATGCCCCCGACGGGCTCACCGCGCTTTCGCTCTATGCGCCCGCGAACGCTCGCGCACCGCGAGACGACCTCGACGTCATCTTCGAGTGCCCACAAACCAGCGATACACAACAGCTCTATCCCGCCGTCGAATCCGGCGTGATGTCAACCGGACTTACCCAGTTCCTCCTCGATCTGGAACCCAACTCGACTCTCAATGGAGTCGCTGTGGTGGACGCAGTTTACGCGGTCGTCTGGGAACCCAAGCTTGTATCGCAACAGTCTCTCGCGCGCGAGGTGATGCAGGTCAGCTACGACGGGGCCATGCCTCAAATGTTCGCGGAAGCCGGGCAACGATCGGTTGAGTCCTACTTCGTCGGAAGCACTGCTCTCGTTCCATCAAACGGCGGCAAGGACGTGACGAAGATCGGTGTGGACGTCGTTCTTGCAGCAGACGTCATGGGCGGCGAAGAGATCGTCGCAGCATACGGAGATGGCGTCGAGATGATCCCCATCGCCGCATCGGGCACAAGTTCCTTCAATCGTGAACGCGTAGATATAACGGCCGTCATCGAAAGGCCCGCGTTTCGGCATCGCGTGGGGGTCATGGCTCAAATCTCACTGGCTGTGATCGGTATGGGTCTTCTTGCTGCCCTGAGCGGACTGGCCAGAGCTGTGAGGCGAAAGAAGGAGGGGACATATCCGGCGATCGCCGCGGGCTTCATCGTCACTGGCACCATCGTCGTGGCGCTGTACGCGACGCCGCCGTTTCGAATCTCGCACCTGATCGGATCCTTTATCGGAATCAACTAGCTGTTGACGAGCTGTTGACTAAGACGGTTACAAACGTTCTCCGACGGCCAGGTCGACTCATCACGTGGCTCTGCCTCGCCCGGGAGCCGAGAATCCCATCACCGTAGAGCAGTGCGGCTCGTGGCCGTCGACCCGAGAGGGACGCCGTCGGGCACGAAGACCGACACCAACGGCGGATCCCACTCCGCGGCGACGGTGACGCGCGCCGTGACGCCATCGGGCGTTCCTGCCGTGATGATCGATGCCTCCCCGGGCAGTGCGGCCACCAGAGCATCGGCCTGTTCCGCGACACCGGCATCCGTCAGCTCGGCCCGCACGCTGCCGTCGCGCACGACCAGTGTGAAGCCGTCCGCTCCGGCGAGCGCAGCGGAATCGGCCAGGGCATCCAACCGCTTCTGGGCGATGTAGAGATCGGTGGCGCAGACGCAGGCGAAGATCACGGCCAGCGCGAGCAGCACGTAGCCGAGGGTGAGGAGCAGCACGCTCCCCTCATCCTGCCCCTCCGCAGGGCCACTCGTTGTTCGGATCTGCTCTGACATCCTGCGTCGCCCCGTCATTGCGCACCCCACAGCCGCGACACCTTCTGCACCGCTTCGGCCTGCACCGGGACGGCCGTCGACCGGTCGAGTCCGAGCACCTCCGGCACCAGGGGCAGCCGCACGCGCGTGGCGACGGTCACGACCACCGTCGCCCCGGCCGACGGACACTCGACGGACCGCGGCATGCAGGCGAGAGTCAGGTCCACCGCATCCTCATCGAGGCCGTACTCGCCGACGATCCCCGCAAGCACGGCATCGCTCCGCTCCGCCGCCGTCTCTGCGTCCGGCGCCCGTGCGATCACGCGGGCGATATGACGTGCTGCCGCTTCCGCTCCGAAGGTCTGCTCCTGGATCGCACCGAGAGCGATCACGAGATAGATCAGCGGGACCAGGAGGATCACCCCGACCGTGATGAACTCGAGAGCGGCCGATCCCTCGTCATCTCTCCCCGAAAGTCTCAGCGGGTGCATGAGCCTCCACCTCCATCGCAAGGGGAAGACCGATCAGTCCGAGCAGCGGAAACGTCGTGCGGACGCGAATATCGACCGTCTCGTACGGTGGAGCGCCGGAGACCCCGACTCTGATGTCCTCGGCATAGGTCGCGCCGACGGCACGCGAGATCACGTCGCGGGTGAGTTCGACGCCTTCTTCCGGAGTCGTATCGGCGAGGGCCGCGTGATACGCGCCTTCGACGGCAGCGTCGTGCACCACGTTGCGTACGTACACCGCGAACGCGAGCTGCAGCACAGCGAGGGTGAGCGCCGTGAGGAGGGTACCCACCAGCACGAACTCCACCGGGCTGGAGCCGCGGTCATCCGCCAAACGACGTCGGCCGTTCATCTCAGAGTCCCGAGACCCGCTGGATCGCCTGCTCGAACAGTGAAGTCAGCGCGGGACCAGCGACGGCCCAGATGAGCACCACCAATCCCGCAGTCATCAACGTGACGAGCACCCAGCCCGGCACGTCGCCCGCTTCGTCGTCAGCGAACGCACGGAATCGGGTCGCAGTGCCGCTCCACGGGAGTAGCCGGCGGGCACGGGTTCGTGCAGTCATGGTGGTCCTTTCGTTGGTGGTCAGCCGATACCGAGTCGGAGGATGAAGAGTCCCGGGTAGACGGCGAACAACACCGACAACGGGAGGATGAGGAAGACGAGCGGCAGCAGCATCAGGATCTCCTTGCGTCCCGCCTGCTCGATCAGCGTGCGTTTCGCGTCTTCCCGCGCGTCTCCTGCCTGCGCATGCAACACCGCGGCGAGTGGCGCACCGTGCTCGAGGGCGGCGATCACCTGATCGACGGCGCGCGACAGCACGGCCAGGTCGAGGCGTCTCGCCATCTCGGTCAGTGCATCGGACAGCGGCGACCCGGTGCCGACCGCGAGCACGACCCTGCGGAGCTCACCGGTCAGCTCGCCGGAGCCGACAGCGGCCACACGGCGCAGGGCATCGAGGAAGCCCTCGCCGGCCGAAAGGCACAGGGCCAGGAACTCCAGAGTCGTCGGAAGCTCATCGGTGAGGCGGGCACGGCGCGCTTTGGCCCGCGCCGACAGCTGCAGGTCGTACGCGGCCGCGGCGGCCGCGCCGCACAGCAATGGCATGACACCCGTGGGGACGGACAGTCGTCCGGTGAGGGCGAGCACGATCAAGACGACGGCGCCCGCACCGATGCCGGCGAGCGCCCAGCCCAACTGCCTACCGCGAAACGTCGCCGGCTCCATCGAAACACCGGCCTGGGAGAGCCGCTGCCGAAGTGACTCTCCGCCTCCGAGCATGCGCTCGAAGGCTTCCCGCAGCCCGCCCCACAACGTTCGGGCGCTCGCGGGCAGGGTGCCCGCGAGCGGGAGGACCCCCCGCGGAAGGTCCTCATCCGGAACCACGTCTCGAACGTAGGGACCGATCCGCACGGTCAGTGAAGCGGCCCTCCAGCGCGGGAGGCCGGAGAGGATGCTCAGTACCCCGGTGGCGAAGCCCCCACCGACGAGCACGGCACAGGCGAGCGCAGAGAACCCGCTCACCCGAACCACCGCCGAGGTTCCGGGAGCCGCCCGATCCGGACCATGATCTGGAAGGCGATGATCGAGACCCCCGCACCGACGCAGATCACGATCACGCCTTCGGGTGTGCCATACGCCGAGGCGCCTTCCGGTCGCATGACCAGCAGCGCGAGGATGACCCACGGTGCGATCGCGCCGAGCACGGCCGCGCCGCGAATCCACGACTGCCGCGCCTCGACCTCTCCCCGCAGGGCGGCATCCGCCCGCACGGACGCGGAGAGCGCGCGGAGCACCCCGACCAGCTCGGTGCCGCCGACCTGACGCGCCATCCGCAGGGTCTCGACGATGCGATCGCCGATCGGGTCCGCCAACGACGACTTCAGCCGATCGAGGCTCGTCTCGAATCGACCGCTCGCTTGCAGGTCTCTGGCGAACACGCCGAACGCAGGCCGCAGCATCGTGGGTGCGGACTCGGCCAGGCTCGCCACGGCATCGGGGAGGGAGAGTCCGACGCGGATCGACGCGATCAGAAGGTCGCACACATCGGGCCAGAGCTGCCGACGCAGGCGTCGCAGGCGCAGCCGCCTTCCCCGCAGGAACATGATCGGTGCCGTGGCTCCTGCTGACGCGGCGAGCAGCACCAGCACGGGGAGCCCCGTCAGCAGCCATACCGTGGAGGCGGCGATGAGCCCGGCGGCGACGATCACGGCGATGAGCGCTCGTGCCGAGAGACTGTCGAACCCGGCCTCGGCGTTCAGCCGGATCAGGCGCGACCTGGGGGCCGTCGGGATCGCGTCCGGCCTCGGCGGCCACAGCCACGGCGACGCGCACAGGAGCACTCCGGCCGCGAGAACGGCCCCGAGGAGGAACGTCACGACGCGACCTCGGCGTGATAGATCCGGGTGGTGAGGATGCGTCCGTCTTCGACGGCGCCCGTGGGGGCGACGATCTCCTGCACGCGCCGCTCCCCCGCGCGGTCGCGCACGCAGTGCACCACGAGGTCGACCGAGCCCGCGAGCGCGGGTGCGATGAATCCGCGATCGATGTTGCGGCCGGCCAGCAACGGCAGGATGCTCAGCTTCTCGAGCGCCTCCGTGGCGGAGTTCGCGTGCACGGTACAGGCGCCGGGAACGCCGGTGTTGAGTGCGAGCACCAGATCGAGAGCCTCGGCATCGCGCACCTCGCCGACGACCAACCGATCGGGTCGCATGCGCAATGCCTCCTTGACCAGGCGGCGCAGGGTGATCTCGCCGGTGCCCTCCAGGCTGGCCTGACGCCCCTGGAGCGCGACGAGGTCGGGACCGTCGACAGCCAGCTCGAACGTCTCCTCGACCGTCACGATGCGCTGCGACCCGGCGCACGAGTCCAGCAGCGCCCCGAGGACGGTCGTCTTGCCGGCATGCGTCGCTCCGGAGACGATCACACTGCGACCGTCGTGCATCGCGCCCCTCAAGGTCTCCGCGATGGTGGCGGGCATCATGCCCTGAAGCGTCAACGCCTCGAGCGACCGGTACTTCGGCAGGAACTTGCGGATGTTGACAGCCCACGAACCGCGCACGACATCGGCGATGGCAACGTGCAGACGCGAGCCGTCCGGCAGCGACGCGTCGACGAACGGCTGGCTGATGTCGACGCGCCGTCCGGTCGACTGCAGCATCCGCTCGACGAGGTCACGCACCGCGATCTCACCGAGGCGCAACGGAGTTCGTTCGGCCACGCCTTCGCGAGCCACGTGCACATGCCCGGTGCCGTTCAGCCAGATCTCCTCGACTTCAGGATCGTCCAGCAGGGGCTGCAGCGCCCCGAATCCACTGAGGGATGCCAGCACCTCGCGGACGCAGGCCGCCTCATCCTCGATCAGGGCCTCTCCACGCGCCAGGGCATGGTCGTCATGACGACGTACCTCCGCGTGAGTGATCCGCCAGGCCGAGTCCGGATCGACGGTGGGGTCGACCCCCTCGGATCGGAGACGCATCCGCACGCGTTCGGCGACGAGGGTGGAAGGATGACTCACCCCGGCATCCTCGCAACAATCCGCCAGGCGGGTCCGAAGTTATCCACAGCCGTCGTGCGGACCGGCGCGAGGGCCGCCTCACCGCGACCCCCACCACATCCGTCACCGCTGCGCAAGGGAGCAGACACCGAGCCGTCGCGCTGCTGAACTCGCGGGAACAAGCCGTGATCTCAGCGAAAGGACACCGACATGACCGACACCACCCCGTCCCCGTCTAACCCCGACGAGCCCTCTCCGCTCTTCCCCGATGAGCCGCTCGCCCCGAACCCGGAAGAGCCACTTGCCCCGAACCCTCAAGAGCCGCTGGCGCCGAACCCCCAGGAGCCTCTGGCCCCCAACCCCGAAGAACCTCTCGCGCCGAACCCGTCGGAGCCCGGCATCCCGCCCTCGACTCCTCAAGCGTGACGCGCGGCCCGTCGGTCGGCGGGGGCGAACTGCGGGCTGATCCCCAGACACGCCGTTTCAGCGGTCACTAGACTGATTCCACCGCGCGGGAGTGGTGGAATTGGCAGACACGCAGGATTTAGGTTCCTGTGCCCCAGGGCGTGTGGGTTCAAGTCCCACCTTCCGCACGAGAGACGACGGCAGCCATCTCAGGCCGCCACGACATCGCTCTGTTCTACCGCCGACCAATCACGACCGACGGGACTCCCCCAGTGCTCGAAACCATGCTGCACGCGCCGACCGCCCTCATCCCCTGGCTCGACCCCCAGACGATCATCGGCGCGGCCGGGCCGTGGGCACTTCTCGTCGTGTGCTTCATCATCTTCGCCGAGACGGGTCTGCTGGTCGGGTTCCTGCTTCCCGGCGACACGCTGCTCATCATCGCGGGCCTGCTCACGCACACCAGCAACGTGTTCGGCGTGAACATCTGGGTCGTCTCGCTCCTGATCGCCCTCTCGGCGTTCATCGGCGGCGAAGTCGGCTATCTGATCGGCCACAAGGGCGGCCCAGCGATCTTCGAGCGCAAGGAGTCGGGCCTCTTCAGTAAGAAGAACGTCGAGCGCACGAACGCGTTCTTCGAGCGCTTCGGCGGTCTCACGGTCATCCTGGCGCGCTTCGTCCCGATCGTGCGCACCTTCGCCCCGGTCGCAGCGGGCGTCGGACACATGCCGTGGCGTCGATACTCGCTGTACAACTTCATCGGCGCCATGATCTGGGGCTTCGGCCTCACGATGGTCGGCTACCTGATCGCGTACATCCCGTGGGTGCGCAATCTCGTCGTCGAGTACATTGACGTGATCCTGCTGATCGCGGTCGGCGGCACCGCGCTGGTGACCCTCTGGCACTACTTCTCCGAGCGCCACAAGGCGAAGAAGGCCGCGGCCGCCGGTGAAGACGTCGTGACCGATGCCGAAGAGGCGCAGGAACTCGTTCTCGACGCCGACGTGTTCGACCGCGCGCCCGACCTGGACGGCGACGGCAAGCACTGAGAACCCGGCGCCGCCACCGCGGAGCCGATCTCTCAGCCCGCGTTCTTGGCGCGCTCCTCTTTGGTGCGCGCAACGCTGGCACGGAGGGCCTCCATCAGGTCGATGACCTCGCCGCCCTCGGCCGCCTTCTCGGCTTCGCCGAAGGTCTCGGCCACGTCGAACGTGTCGCCCGCCTCGATCTTCGCGTCGATGAGGGTGCGCAATTCCTTCTGGTACTCGTCGACGAACTCCTCGGGGTCGAAATCGGCCGAGTAGCTGTCGACGAGGGATGCCGAGAGCTCCAGTTCCTTCTTCGAGATCCGCACGTCCTCGTCCAGCGCGGGGAACTCGGCTTCGCGCACCTCGTCGGCCCACAGGAGCGTCTGCAGCACGAGCACCTTGCCCCGCACACGGAGCGCCGCCAGCCTCGTCTTCTGCCGCAGCGTGAACCGCACGATCGCGGTGCGGTCGGTCTGTTCCAGGGTCTTCCGCAGCAGCACGTACGCCTTGGGAGACTTCGAGTCCGGTTCGAGGTAGTACGGCTTGTCGAGCGTGAGCAGATCGACCTGGTCGGACGGGACGAACTCGACCACGTCGATCTCCCGGCTCTTCTCCGCAGGGAGGGCGGCGAGGTCGTCCTTGGTGAGCACGACGGTCTGCCCCTCCTCGACGTAGGCGCGGTCGATGTCGGCGTAGGCCACGGTCTCGCCACACACCTCGCAGGTGCGCTGGTAGCGGATGCGCCCGCCGTCCTTCTCGTGCACCTGATGCAGCGGCACGTCGTGGTCCTCGGTCGCGGAGTACACCTTGACCGGCACATTCACGAGGCCGAACGTCAGCGCGCCCTTCCAGATCGTTCTCATGTGACCAGTGAACACCAGCCGACGCCGTCGCGGCCAGACCCTTGACTACGCTGGCTGCATGGTCGGACAGGGGCAGGTCGTGCAGGTCGACGGCCGTCGTCTGCGCGTGACCAACCTCGACAAGGTCGTCTATCCCGAGACCGGCACCACCAAGGGCGAGGTCATCGCCTACTACAGCGCCATCGCTCCCCTTCTGCTCCCCCTCCTGGACGGGCGACCGGTCACGCGCAAGCGCTGGGTGGAGGGCGTCGGGACCGAGGATGCTCCGGCCGATGCATTCTTCACGAAGCAGCTCGAACCCGGGGCACCCGAGTGGATTCCGCGGCAGGCGATCCAGCACTCCGATGGACCGAAGGACTATCCGCTCGTCGAAGACGTGCCCACCCTGGTGTGGCTCGCCCAGGTCGCGGCGATCGAGCTGCACGTGCCGCAATGGCGCTTCACGTCGGAGGGTCTGCCCGGTCGTCCGGACCGACTGGTCCTCGACCTCGATCCGGGACCCGGCGTGGGCCTCGCGCAGTGCGCGGAGCTCGCCCGGTTCGCCCGCGTCATCCTGACCGACATGGGCCTCGATCCGTTCCCCGTCACGAGCGGGAGCAAGGGCATCCACCTCTATGCGGCCCTTCCGGGCGAGCAGACCAGCGACGAGATCTCCGCCGTCGTGAAAGAGCTCGCGCGCCTGATCGAGAACGATCACCCCGACCTCGCCACCAGCGTCATGTCGAAGGCAGTGCGCGGGGGCAAGGTCTTCCTCGACTGGAGTCAGAACAACGGCAAGAAGACGACCATCTCGCCGTACTCCCTCCGTGGCCGCGCACGGCCCTGGGTCGCTGCCCCTCGCACCTGGGACGAACTCGACGACCCCGCCCTGGCGCAGCTTGACTTCGATCAGGTACTGGCCAGGGCCGCTTCCGGCACCGACCCCCTCGCGAGCCTTCGGCCTCTCGCCGTCGAATCGACGCCGCCGCCCGCAGCGACGGTATCGCCGCGTCGACCGTCGCGCCATCCGCGGAGCGAGCCGATCCCGGCGACCGACGGCACCGCCGCCACGCTCGCGCCGATGCTCGCGGAGAACGGCACCCCCGGGGTCGCGCGCGCGCTGAGCGCCCCCTCCTGGGTCGAGGTGAAATGGGACGGCATCCGCGCGATGGGCACGTGGGCGGACGGGCGGATGCGGCTGCACGCGCGTCGCGGCACCGACATCACGGCCCGCTACCCCGAGCTGACAGCCGATGGAGCGCCGTTCCTCCCGGTCGTGGACGCCGTCGTGGATGGCGAGATCGTGGCGTTCGACGCCCACGGTCGGCCGAGCTTCTCGCTGTTGCAGAACCGCATGCATCTCACGCGACCGCGCGAGATCGAGCGCGAGGTCATCCGCACGCCGATCGTCTACATGCTGTTCGATCTGCTGCGGCTCGACGGTCATGACCTCACCGGCATGCCGCTGCGGGAACGGCGCACACTGCTCGAGGACGTGATCGCCGATCTCGATGCCCCCGTCCAGCTCCCGCCGATCTTCGACGACGTCGATGCCGCCCTGGCCGCGAGCCGGGAGTTCGGTCTGGAGGGGGTCGTGGTCAAGGATCCGCAGTCCCGCTACCGCCCGGGGCAACGAAGCCCGTCATGGCTGAAGCTCAAGCACACCCGAATGCAGGAGGCCGTGATCGTCGGCATCCGCCCGGGAAAAGGCGACAGGGAGAGCACCCTCGGCTCTCTGCTGCTGGCGGTGCCCGAACCGGCGCGCGGCGTCGATGGATCGGTTCGGCTCCGCTACGTCGGCCGCGTGGGCTCCGGGTTCACCGACCGCATCCTGCGCGACCTTCTCGCTCGCCTCGAACCTCTGCGCGTGAAGACCGCTCCCCTCGATGGGGTGCCGGCCCCCGATGCGTCCGATGCGCTCTGGGTGCGCCCTGAGCTCGTCGGCGAGGTGGAGTTCGCGAACTGGACCCCGGACGGAATCCTCCGTCACGCACGGTGGCGGGGGCTGCGCCCGGACAAGGAGCCGGACGACATCGTCGTGGAGGTCTGACCACCGCTCGTCACAACGGCTCAGGCGTGATGCGGTTCGCAGTCGGACTGCTCGGCCGGCTCGATCTGGAACGTCGAGTGCGCGACATCGAAGTGATCGGCAAGACACGCCTGCATGTCGGAGAGCAGTTGCGTCGACCGTCCGTCGGCGAGCAACTGCGGATCGACGCTCACGTGGGCCGTGAAGACCGGGGCGCCTCGGGTCAGCTGCCAGACGTGGACGTCATGCACGCCGATGACACCCGCATAGCCGAGCAGGTGCGTCCGTATGTCGCTGACAGCCGTCCCCTTCGGCGCGGACTCGGCGAGGACCGAGAAGACCTCGCGCAGGAGCGTGATCGCCCGCGGGATGATCATCGCGGCGATGAAGAGCGAGGCGATGGCGTCCGCCGGCATCCATCCGGTGAGGAGGATGACGATCGCCGCGACGATGACAGCCGCCGATCCGATCAGGTCGCCCATCACCTCGAGATACGCGCCGCGTACGTTGATGCTCGTCCGCTGCGCGCGGCTCAGCAGCCACATCGAGATGGCGTTCGCGAACAGGCCCACCACGGCGACGACCAGCATGAGCCCGCCGGCGACCTCGACCTCGCCCGGGTTCACGAGCCGCCCGATTCCCTCGACGGCGACCCAGGTCGCCAGGGCGATCAGGATCACGGCGTTGATCAGCGCCCCGAACACCTCGGCGCGCTGATAGCCGAAGGTGCGTCGGTCGTCGGCCGGGCGTGCGGCCACCGTCGCCGCGATCAGAGCGATCACGAGGGCGGATGCATCCGTGAACATGTGCGCGGCATCCGCGAGCAGGGCGAGCGACCCGGTCAGGATCGCGCCGATGACCTGCACGACCATCACGGTCGCGGTGAGCGACAGCGAGATCGCCAACAGGCGTCGACTGCTGGCTGAACGGATGCCGCCGGCGGCGGGTGCGTGATCGTGCATGCCCCCAGGCTAGACCGGGAAACCGGGCCGGAAGCCCGGTTCCGACTAGTCGGGAAGGGTAACGATTCTCACCGTCATCTGCGGTTCGCTGAAGGACGGTCCGACGTCAGAGCGCGCCGAGCAGCGGCAGCAGTTCCGCGAAGGCGCGGGCCCGATGCGACTGCGACTGCTTCTCGTCAGCGGAGAAGCCGCCCACGGTCCGCTCCTGCCCCTCCGGCTGCCCGTCCGGGATAAAGATGGGGTCGTACCCGAAGCCGCCTTCCCCGGACGCTGCGTGCGCGAGGCGCCCCGGCCATCGGCCCTCCACGACGTGCTCCTGCCCATCCGGCAGGACGAGGGCGATCGTCGAGGTGAAGTGTGCGGCCCGGTGCGGGTCGGCGATATCCCGCAGCTGGTCGAGCAGGAGCTCGAGATTCGCCGCGGCATCCTTCTGCTGTCCGGCCCAGTAGGCGGAGAAGACCCCGGGCGCACCGCCGAGCACGTCGACGCAGATCCCGGAGTCGTCGGCCAGGGCCGCGAGTCCGGTATGGGCAGCAGCGGCGCGCGCCTTGATGAGTGCGTTCTCGGCGAAGGTGACGCCGTCTTCGACCGGCTCGGGGCCGTCGTAGGCGACGACCTCGAGATCAGGGCGCGCCTGCGCCACGATCTGCTGGAACTCCGCGACCTTGTGGGCGTTGTGGGTCGCGAGGACGACCTGCATCGTCACTCCCCCGCCAGCGCGGCGAGCTGCTTGCCCTTCAGATCCTCGCAGCCGGCCACGCCGAGCTCGAGCAGCGCATCGAGTTCGCGCTTGTCGAACGGCGCTCCCTCGGCGGTGCCCTGCACCTCGACGAAGAGCCCGCGCCCGGTGACCACGACGTTCATGTCGGTCTCGGCGCGGACATCCTCGGTGTATGCCAGATCGAGCATGGGTTCGCCGTCAATGATCCCCACCGATACGGCGGCGACGGAGTCGAGGAGTGGCGTGGAGTTCTTACCGATGAACTTCTTCTCCCGACCCCACTCGATCGCGTCGGCCAGCGCCACATAGGCACCCGTGATGGCAGCGGTGCGAGTGCCACCGTCGGCCTGCAGCACATCGCAATCGATCACGATCGTGTTCTCGCCGAGTGCCTTCGTGTCGACGACGGCGCGCAGCGCACGGCCGATGAGGCGGGAGATCTCGTGGGTGCGACCGCCGATGCGGCCCTTGACGCTCTCGCGGTCGTTGCGGCTGTTCGTGGCGCGGGGAAGCATCGAGTATTCCGCCGTCACCCATCCCTTGCCCTTGCCGGTGAGCCAGCGTGGGACGCCGTTGGTGAAGGATGCCGTGCACAGCACCTTCGTGCCGCCGAAGCTGATCAGGGCGGACCCCTCGGCGTGCGCGCTCCAGTTGCGCTCGATGGTGATCTCTCGCAGCTGATCGGTGGAACGGCCGTCGACGCGGACGATTTCGGACATGTGCTTCTCTCGGTCGGGGTGGAGACGAATCGAGCGGACGATTCGAAGAGGCCTTACTCGAAGGCGATGTCAGGAAGGGTGATGACGCCGGTCTGCACGAGCTGCACGTCCCGGACCTCGCGACCCATGAGTCGGTTGGCCAGTGCCGTGAATTCATCGGCCGAGGCGCCGGTGGCCTCGTAGACGTAGGTCGCTGTCGCATCGGGCGATGCCAGGAGGTCGCCTCTGACCAGCTGGCGGTACACATCACCGGCGGTCTCATCATCGCTGGAGACGAGGGTGACGCCCTCGCCCATGACGTAGCTGATGGCACCGCGCAGAAAGGGATAGTGCGTGCATCCGAGCACCAGTGTGTCGACGTCCGCGTTCCGCAGCGGGGCGAGGTACTCCTCGGCGACCGCGAGGACCTCGGGAGTCCCCGTGATCCCCGCTTCGACGAATTCGACGAACCGCGGGCAGGCCGCGGTGAAGACCTGAAGCCTCTCGTTCACCTCGAGCATGTCCTGATAGGCGCGGGATCCGATCGTGCCCACCGTGCCGATGACGCCGACTCGTCCGTTGCGCGTCGTGGACACCGCTCGGCGCACGGCGGGCCCGATGACCTCGACGACGGGGATCTCGTATCTCTCGCGCGCGTCACGGAGCATCGCCGACGACGCGGTGTTGCAGGCGATCACGAGCATCTTCACACCCTGGTCGACCAGTGTGTCGAGCACCTCGAGGGAGTACCGGCGGACGTCGGCGATCGGCTTGGGGCCGTACGGGGAGTGCGCGGTGTCGCCGATGTAGACGAACGACTCTCGGGGCAGCTGGGCGCGGATGGCCCGCGCCACCGTGAGCCCGCCGACACCGGAGTCGAAGATCCCGATCGGCGCGTCGTTCATGACTCCCCAGCCTACCCGCGCGCGACCCGACCCGCGCATCAGCACGCTCAGTAAGCTGAGCGCATGACCACGTCGACGGCGCTGCTCACCGACCGCTACGAGCTCACGATGCTCGCCGCTTCCCTTCGGGATGGGACGGCCTTCCGCCCCAGCGTCTTCGAATTGTTCTCCCGACGATTGTCCGGCGGCCGCCGGTTCGGCGTGGTCGCCGGCACCGGCCGTCTTCTCGGACTGCTGCGCGACTTCCGCTTCGGAGAGGACGAACTGCGCTTCCTCCGCGACGCGCAGGTCGTGGATGCGGCGTCGCTGAAGCACCTGGAGGCCTACCGATTCACCGGATCGATCCACGGTTACCGCGAGGGTGAGCTGTACTTCCCCGGCTCGCCCATCCTCACCGTCGAGGGAACATTCGCCGATGCCGTGGTCCTGGAGACCCTGGCGCTCAGCGTGCTCAACCACGATTCAGCCGTCGCGACCGCCGCCGCCCGGATGAGCATCGCGGCGGGCGAGCGTCCGCTGGCCGAGATGGGCTCACGCCGCGCGGCCGAGCGCTCGGCCGTGGCCGCAGCGCGCGCCGCCTACATCGCGGGGTTCGGCGCCACGAGCAACCTGGAAGCCGGTCGGAGCTGGGGCATCCCCACGATGGGCACGGCCGCCCACTCGTGGACGCTGCTGCACGACTCCGAGGAGGAGGCGTTCCGCGCCCAGGTGGAGAGCATGGGCACCGACACCACACTGCTCGTCGACACCTACGACATCCGCACGGGCGTCGAGACGGCGATCCGCGTCGCCGGCACCCGGCTCGGCGGCGTGCGCATCGATTCCGGCGACCTTCCGACCGTCGCCGCCGATGTGCGCGCGCAGCTGGACGAGCTCGGGGCCGCCCACACGCGCATCACCGTGACCAGCGACCTCGACGAGTACGCCATCGCAGCCCTCGCCGCCTCACCGGTCGATGCCTACGGCGTCGGCACCTCCGTGGTGACCGGCTCCGGTTACCCGACAGCGAGCATGGTCTACAAGCTCGTCGCACGGCAGGATGCCGACGGGTCATGGATCGGCGTCGCGAAGGCATCTGCCGACAAGGCGTCTTACGGCGGCCGCAAGGCCGCGTTCCGCACGCTGGTCGACGGCGTCGCGACCGCAGAGACAGTCGTCGTCTCCGACGGCTTCGAGGAGCTCGACACGCCCGACGAGCACCCCGATGGCCGTTCGCTTCAGGTGACCTTCGTCGAGGCGGGAGATATCGACACCGCCCACGAGGGGGCGGCGGGGACGGCGGCCGCGCGAGCGCACCACCTGCGCGTGCGCGAGGAACTGCCGGTGCGCGCTCTCGCGCTCAGCAAGTCCGACCCGGCGATTCCCACCGTGTACGTCGAAGCCGACTGACGTCAGCTGATCATCGACTCGTAGATCTCCTTGCACGTGGGGCAGATCGGGAACTTCTCCGGGTCGCGACCCGGCGTCCACTTCTTGCCGCACAGCGCCCGCACCGGTTTCCCGGTGATCGCGGACTCGAGGATCTTGTCCTTCTTCACGTAATGCGAGAAGCGCTCGTGGTCGCCCGGCTCGAGATTCTCCTCGCGGAGGAGCTCTTCCAGTTCGCGATCAAGCGTTGCCACGCCGCCCTGATCGGGGCTGTCCAGCGGAGTACTCATCCCGAGAGTCTAGCGGCGTCGAAGACACCGCGGGCGGTCGTCACGCGGTCTCGACGAACTCCATCAGCCGCTCGCCGCTGCGCTCGAAGATACGGCCGCCGATGACCGCTCCTGCCACCAGCACCGCAAGCCCCATGAGGAGCCCGACCCAGAACGTCGCCGGCGCATAGGCCGAGCCCTCGAGAAGCGTGGCAGCGAACAGCCAGATGGTCGGGATGCTGACCAGTATCGCTCCGAGGAAAGCGGCCGCCGGGCCGTACGTGCCTCGCGAGCTGGGCCGCTGCGGCTGCTGGAAGGGGCTGTCACCCGGCCGGGACACCGCGTACGGGGCCACGACGGAGACGATGCTCGAGATACCGAGCGCCGAGAACAGCAGACTCGCCGCGAGCCCCCCGAGCGGCAGCAGGAGACTCCAGTCGCCGATGAGGAGGAGCGACAGCGGTGTGGCGATCGCGAGGACCGGCACCGCCACCAGCAGGACCGGAACCAGGCGGCCGAGGCGGTCGGGAAGCCCTCGCACCCCGCTGGCCACGTGGGTCCACAGGGCCGTCGAGTCGTAGGCGACGTCGTTGTGCGGCAGCCAACCGAAGAACAGTGCCATCACCGGGACGGGCACCAGTGCGGCGACCTCGACGGGCACGCCAGCGACGATGAGCGGAAGCACCGTCAGCACCCCGGCGACCGGGACGACGATGATGTTCATGATGTACCGGCGGTCCCGGAGCCAGTAGACGAGGCTGCGGGCGGCGATCGCGCCGAAAGCGTTGGACGGCAGCAGACCGAACCAGCCGAGCCCGGTGCGCTCTCGCGAGGTGACGGGGCGCTCGGTCGTCGTGAGCAGGCGACGCACGAGCCACGACCAAGCGACCCACAGGAGGCCGACGGTGAGGACCGCCACGATGCCACTCACCCACGCCGATGCCGTCTCTCCCGCCGCGGACGAGAAGAGGAAGGCCGGCGAAGCCGCGAACGGGCTGAACCCGAGCACGGTCGACAGCGTCGCCAGAGAGTCGGGGACGAGGCCGTCCCAGCGCAGCGAACCGAGGAACACAGCGACCGGGAACGCGATCACCAGCAGCGCGAGCGCGAACAGTGCGGTGAGCTCGCGCGATCGGCGCTCCGGGAGCAGCAGGGCATTGACCCCCATACCGATCCGGGAGATGAGCACGGTCGTGACGACGCCGAGGAGCGTCATCAGGATGGCCAGCGGCCACGGTGTCCCCGCCCGGACCGCGACGATGCAGACGCTGATGTAGACGGCGAGCAGTGCCAGGCTCGGCACACTGACGAAAGCCGCCAGCGTGAGCACCCAGGGCATCTGACGCTCGTCCACGCCGAAGACGGCGAATCGGCGGGGATCCAGCTGGTCGACCGCGCCGACGAGGATCGGGCCGACGAGGAAGCCGACGAGCAGGGCAGCCCCGCCGAGCACAGTGACCGCGCGGGCGACGGGAACAGGAGCATCGGCGAGGCTGAAGACCGCCAGGCAGACGACGACGGTGACCGCGACGACCGCAGCGAGCAGAACGAGCATCCGAACCCGACGATCGCTGCGCAGCGCCCCGACGAGCAGCGCGAACCTCAGTCGGAGAACGTGTGCAGCCACTCGAGCCCCTCCACCTCTCCGCTGGAACCGGCGAGTTCCACGAAGCGCGCTTCGAGGGTCTGGCCTGCGCGCACCTCGTCGATCGTTCCCTCTGCGAGCACCTCGCCGTTGACGATGATGGCCACCCGCGAGCAGACGCGCTCGACCAGGTCCATGCCATGGCTGGAGAGGATGACGGTGCCACCGTGTGAGACGTAGGCACGCAGGATGTCGAGGATGACCGCGGACGAGACCGGGTCGACCGATTCGAACGGCTCATCGAGCACGAGGACGCGCGGCGAATGGATCATTGCCCCGGCGAGCATGATCTTCTTCGTCATGCCGGCCGAGTAGTCCGAAACCACCCGGCTGAGCGCGTCGCCGAGATCGAACGCACGGGCGAGGTCGGACGCACGCTTCTCGATGACATCGGCCGTGAGCCCCCGCAGAAGCCCGTAGTAATAAAGGAGTTGACGCCCTGTGAGCCTGTCGAACGTGCGCAGCCGGTCGGGCAGCACACCCATCATGCGCTTCGCGGCCTGCGGCTGCGTCGCCTGATCGATTCCGCAGATCACGACGCTTCCCTCATCGGCGCGCAGCAGGCCGGCGACGATCGAGAGCGTGGTGGTCTTGCCGGCACCGTTGGGGCCGACGACCCCGTAGAACGACCCGGCAGGCACGGTCAGGTCGATCCCGGAGACGGCACGATTGTCGCCGAACTGCTTGACGAGACCGCGGATGCTGATGGCCTCGCCGCCGGACGCACTGTTGATCGCGCCGACGGCGTCAGACGTCGCATCATCCGAGTCGACCACGGCTTCGACGACCTCGACCGACGTCGCTTCTTCTGTCGGTTCCGGCTCGGCGATCACGGTGGGTGCAGCGACGTCGTCGGCGACCGGCACCACGGGTGCGTCTGCCTCGCCGAGCGCCGGTTCCTCGAAAGCGGGAGCGGACTCGAGTACCGGAGCGGACTTCACCGGGGGCGTCTGATCGGCAGTGGGTGATGGCTCTACGACGGGCGTCGCCGGGGCGTCGGCACGTGCCTCGGCCGCTACTGCACTCTCCGTCGCCGCATTCTCCGTTGCCGCCTTCTCTGCGGCGGCCTCTTCTGCGGCCGCCTTCGCCGCGGCCGCCTTCGCCGCCGCAGTCTTCGCAGCCGCCGTCTTCGCCGCAGTCGTCTTTGCCGCCGTCGTCTTCGCGGTCGCCGACCGGGCTGTTGTCTTGGCGGCGGTGGTCTTGGAGGCTGCCGTCTTGGCGGCTGCCGTCTTCGCAGCCGCGGTCTTGGCCGCCGCGGTCTTCGCAGCCGCCGTCTTCGCCGCCGCGGTCTTGGCCGCCGCCGCTGTCGATGAGGGGGACTTCGTCGCTGCGGCACGTGCGACCGTGTTCTTCGCCGCGGCCGTCCGGGCCGCCGCGGGCGTCCGCTTCGGCGCAGCCTTCGCCCCCGGTCGATCGAGCATCGCGTTCTTCAGCGGCTCCACGACGACCTCAGCGGTCGGCGCCGCCTTCTCGGCAGCCGCCTTCGCCGTCGTCTTGGTGGAGGGCACCTTCGCTGCCGTGCCCTTCGAGGCAGCGGGTCTCGCCGGAGCGCGAGTCGCGGCGGGCTTCTTCGCGGCGGGCTTCTTCGTGGCACTCGCCGTGGTGGCGCTCGTCTTCGCGGCATTCGACTTCGCGGTCGACGTGCGACTCGTCTTCTTCGGCGCTGAGGCGGCGTCCGGCGTGGGCTCACCAGTCGGAGCACGCTTCGTCGATGCCTGGGGCGGCGCGGTCTCGGTATCGTCCACCTCGGCGGCGCGGTCGTCAGGGGAGGAAGTCACCGTCCTACGGTATCAATGGGTGGCGGCATACCAAGGCCGCCGCGCAACATTCGACCGCACAGCCCTCGGATCCGATACAAACCGGCTCGTGGCGAGCCTGTGCGTCCGGTGTGTACTCGATCACGAAATGACAACGGGAGGCCCCTCGACCCGGGGCTTCCCAGGCTGCCTCGCTACCATGAACTCGGCACGACGAAGTGTCTGGTCGATGAATCGACCGTGAACACAACTTCCTTTAGGAGCACTCGTGACTCTTCAGACCGTCATCCTCGCCGCCGGCATGGGCTCGCGCCTCGGCCGAGCGCTGCCGAAGCCGCTCACCGAACTGAGCGACGGCCGCACGATCATGGGCCAGCAGCACGACAACATCCGCGCCGCCTTCGGTTCGGACGCGCGCATCACCACCGTGGTCGGCTACCGCGCCGAGACCATCATCGACGCCTTCCCCGCCGTCAACTACGTCCACAACGAGCGCTACGACGAGACGAACACGTCGAAGAGTCTGCTGCGCGCCCTCGGCGCGACCGGCAAGGGCGGCGTGCTGTGGATGAACGGCGACGTGGTGTTCGATCCGATGATCCTCGGTCGGGCGGCTGCCTACATCGAGCGCGACCAGTCGTTCGTCACCGTCAACACCTCCAAGGTCAGCGACGAAGAGGTGAAGTACACGGTCACCGCCGAGGGCTTCATCAACGAACTGTCCAAGACCGTCAAGGGCGGTCTGGGCGAGGCTGTGGGCATCAACTACATCTCCTCCACGCACAAGAAGGCGTTCATGCGCCAGCTGCAGCGCGTCGAGGACCAGGACTACTTCGAGCGCGGGCTCGAGCTGGCCATCGCCGAAGACGGTCTGCTCCTCGAGCCGATGGACGTCTCGGACCTGTACGCGGTGGAAGTCGACTTCGCCGAGGACCTCGAGCGGGCGAACCTCTTCGTCTGACCCGCTTTCCCGAAAGCCCGGCCCCTTCGAGGGGCCGGGCTTTCGGCGTTTTCGCGGCCGGGCTTCGTAGGATCACTCCATGGCCCCCAAGGTGCACAAGATCCATTCCCTTCCGGACGACGCCCCGTGGGACAAGAGCGTGCCGCCCGCCGGGTCGCCTGAGCATCCGATGATGGTGCGCGGGCTCGACCGCGTCCTGTCGATCCAGCGCCCACTCGTCCTCGCGCACATCCGCAGCATCCGCCTGCGCAACCCGCACGCGACGCCCGCCGAGATCATCCGCATCCTCGAGCGGCGCTACCTGGCTGCCGTCACCACAGGCGGGGCCGCGGTGGGAGCGACCGCGGTCGTTCCCGGCATCGGCACGGGAGTGACCCTGGCACTGTCGGGAGTCGAGACGGTGGGGTTCGTGGAATCGACGGCCCTCTTCGCCCAGTCCGTCGCCGAGGTGCACGGCATCGCGGTCGCCAACCCTGATCGCGCACGCGCACTCGTGATGACACTCATGCTCGGCAAAGAGGGCGTCGATCTGGTCGGGCAGCTCGCCGGACAGGTGGCCGGACGCGGTGGGAGCAGATCGTCCTACTGGGGCGAGCTGGTCACGAAGTCGCTGCCCCGTGCCGCCGTCGGGCCCCTGGTCGACCAGCTCAAGAGCATGTTCGTAAAGCAGTTCGCCGCGAAGGGCGGAGCGTCGATCATCGGCAAAGCGCTGCCGTTCGGTATCGGGGCGGCGATCGGCGGGGCCGGGAACCACATCCTCGGTCGTCGCGTACTCACCACATCCCATCGGGCGTTCGGAGCGGCCCCGATCGATCTCCCTCTCGAGCTGGAGCCCGTTCCCGGTGCCGAGAAGGTCGAACTTCGTATGCTGCGCGGCGCCCGGTACGCGGGCACGGCGGTGGCCGGCGCTGCCGGGACGACGGTCCGCGGTGTCGAGTGGGTCGGTCGCAAAGCGCTCTCCCTCGGCCGCTCACCCAAAACAGATCCGGCACTCGAAGGCAATGGCCAGGAGCAGGACCCGAACCCCAGCGGGCACTGAGCTCGCGCGTTCATCGCCAAAGGATCGACCGCCCCGTTGTGCCGAGCATCCAACGGCGCGCGTCGCCCCGACGCTAGGGTGGAATCCGTGACGGACAAGCCCGACCTCTTTACCACCGCCGGCAAGATCGCGGATCTGCGCGCTCGCTATACGGAAGCCGTCGTCGACGCGGAAGCGAAGGCGAAGGAGAAGCAGCACGCCAAGGGCAAGATGACCGCCCGCGAGCGCATCGAACTGCTTGTCGACCCCGGGAGCTTCGTCGAGTTCGACGAGTATGTGCGCCACCGCACGACCGCGTTCGGCATGGACCGCTCCCGTCCCTACGGCGACTCGGTCGTCACCGGCGTCGGCACGATCAACGGACGCACCGTCGCGGTGTACTCCCAGGACTTCTCGACCTTCGGCGGATCGCTCGGCGAGGTCGCCGGCGAGAAGATCATCAAGATCATGGAGTTCGCCCTCTCCGGAGGCATGCCGTGCATCGGCATCCTCGACTCGGGCGGCGCACGCATCCAGGAGGGTGTCGTGGCCCTCGGCAAGTACGGCGAGATCTTCCGCCTGAACACCCGCGCTTCCGGCGTCATCCCCCAGATCTCGATCATCATGGGCCCGGCCGCCGGAGGAGCTGTGTACTCGCCTGCCCTCACCGACTTCGTCATCATGGTCGACAAGACCAGCCAGATGTTCGTCACCGGACCCGACGTGATCAAGACCGTCACCGGCGAGGACGTGGGCATGGAGGAGCTCGGCGGCGCGTACACGCACAACACGCGCTCCGGCGTCTCGCACTATCTCGCCGAGGACGAGGACGACGCGATCGACTACGCGCGCACGCTCCTCAGCTTCCTCCCCGACAACAACATGGCGGAGCTGCCCTCGTACGAGAGCACCTTCGAATTCGAGACCACCGACGCCGACCGCACGCTGAACACGATCGTGCCGGACTCGACGAACCAGCCCTACGACATCCACACGGTGATCGAGCACATCGTCGACGAAGGCGACTTCCTCGAGGTGCAGCCGCTGTTCGCCCCGAACATCGTGATCGGCTTCGGCCGCATCGAGGGGCGCTCGGTCGGCATCATCGCCAACCAGCCCTCCCAGATGGCCGGAACGCTCAACATCGAGGCCGGAGAGAAGGCCAGCCGGTTCGTGCGCTTCTGCGACGCGTTCTCGATCCCGATCGTCACCCTCGTCGATGTGCCCGGATACCTGCCGGGCACCGACCAGGAGTGGACCGGCGTCATCCGCCGCGGTGCGAAGCTGCTCTACGCGTACGCCGAGGCCACCGTGCCGCTGGTCACCGTCATCCTGCGCAAGGCCTACGGCGGCGCGTACATCGTGATGGGATCGAAGCAGCTCGGCGCCGACGTGAACCTCGCCTGGCCCACGGCCGAGATCGCCGTCATGGGTGGCCAGGGCGCCGTCAACATCCTCTACCGCGGCGAGATCAAGAAGGCGGAGGAGGCTGGCGAAGACGTCGCCGCCGTGCGCACCCGCCTCGCGAACGAGTACACGTACAACGTGGCGTCGCCGTTCCTCGCGGCGGAGCGCGGCGAGCTCGACGGCATCATCGAGCCGGCGAACACCCGCGTCTCGATCGCGAAGGCACTGCGGGCTCTGCGCGGCAAGCGTGCAGAGCTGCCGCCGAAGAAGCACGGGAACATCCCGCTGTGACCGCGCACGACGCACAGGGCGGAGCATCGGGGGACGTCGCCCCGATGCTCGAGATCACCCGCGGGGCCGCCACCGAAGAGGAACTCGCCGCCCTCATCGCGGTGATCAGCGAGGCGTACGCCACCGAGGCGGCGGACGCCGTCGTCGAAGAGCCATCGGTCTCGGCGTGGACCCGCACGCAGCGCCCGCTGCGCCGTCCGCTGCGTCGAGACATCCCCTGGGGACGATTCTCCGGCTGATCGCGGATCAGGCCCCGGGCGACGATGCCCCGCGGAAGCGGAGCGTCACCAGCTGGAAAGCACGCAGCTCCAGCTGCACCGACTGCTGATCGACCCCGCCGACCGTGCCGGTGGCGATCTCGCGCTCGAGGAGGTCGGTCTCGACGACGGAGTCGAATGTGAATCCGGTGGTCAGCGCGGCAGCCGCACGCCCACCGTGCGCCTCGTAGAGGCGCACCACCACGTCACCGCTGCGGTCCTCCGCGAGCTTCACCGCCTCGACGACGACCGCGTCCGACGAGACGGAGAACAACGGTTCCACCGGGCCTGCGCCCTGGATACGACGCAGCGGCAGGTTCAACCGGTACCCCTCGCGGACCGCATCGGCGATGGTCGACGCCGGGCGCACGCTCACGCGGAACGTGTGCGTGCCCTGATCCGCCTCCGGGTCGGGATAGAGCGGCGCCCGCAGGAGCGAGAGGCGCACGGTCGTCGTGGTTCCGCCGCCCGCACGCGGTGCGCGAGTGATGTCGTGCCCATAGGTGGCGTCGTTCGCGACCGAGACGCCGAAGCCGGGTTCCTCGACGTGCACCCATCGGTGCGCGACGGTCTCGAACCTCGCGGCGTCCCACGAGGTGTTCATGTGCGTCGGGCGATGCACATGACCGAACTGGATCTCGGAGGTCGCCCGATCGGTGTGCACGTCGAGCGGGAACGCGAGCTTGAGGAGCTTCTGCCGTTCGTGCCATTCGACGACGGTCTCGATGTCGAGCGCCTCGGCGTCGGACGCGAGCGTCAGCGTCTGCGTGATCCGCGAACCCCCCGACTCGCGGACCACGCAGACGACCGCCGACGCGGGATGCGGGACGATGTCGACCGAGACCGCATCCGTCACATCGATGACGTGTCGGCGGTAGTGCTCGTCGATGTCCCAGGCATCCCAGCGAGTCGGCGTATCGCGATGCAGCTGGAGGAGGTTCCCCCGCTCCCCCACCGCGATCGCGTCTCTCCCGGTCGCGCGGACGACGAGTGACGTCACCAGGCCCGCGCTGTCGATCGTCACCCTCAGGTGCGCGTTCTCCAGCACGAAGCCGCTCGTCGTCCGCGAGACCGCCGCAGGACCCCCAGTGCCCCGCGTGGCGGCGATCCCCATCGCCGCCACTCCCTCCCGTGCGTAGGGACCCGCGTTCGCGACCAGCTCGGATCCACCCGAACCGGCGACGACAGCCAGTGCCTCCGCGATCATGCGCTCCGCCGAGGCGAGGACCTCGTCGTAGCGTCGTTCCGCCTCCCGATGCACCCAGCCGATGGAGCTGCCGGGGAGGATGTCATGGAACTGCTGCAGCAGCACGACCTCCCAGAGCGCGTCGAGTTCGTCATACGGGTAGTCGGCACCACGCAGCGCCGCAGCCGTCGCCCAGAACTCGACCTCACGCAGGGCGTGCTCACTGCGCCTGTTGCCCCGCTTCGTCCTGGCCTGAGAGGTGTAGGTGCCTCGATGGAATTCGAGATACATCTCCCCCGTCCACACCGGAGGATCGGGATATTCGGCCTCGGCGGCCTCGAAGAAACGGCGCGGCGTCGACAGTGTCACGGTCGGAGACCCCTCCAGCGAACGCAGGCGTGCGGCCGCGGCGAGCATCTCGCGATTGGGTCCTCCGCCGCCGTCACCGTAGCCGAACGGCACGAGCGAGGTGTTCGCGCGGCCCTTCTCGGCATACTGGGCCTCGGCGCGCGCCAGTTCCTCTCCGGAGAGCTGTGCGTTGTACGTGTCCACCGGCGGGAAATGCGTGAAGATCCGGGTGCCGTCCATGCCCTCCCACTGGAAGGTGTGATGCGGCATCCGGTTCGACTCGTTCCACGACATCTTCTGCGTCAGCATCCATCGCGATCCGGCCGCCCGCGCGATCTGCGGCAGCGCCGCGGAGTATCCGAAAGAATCCGGCAGCCAGACATCCAGCGGTTCGACTCCGAACTCCTCGAGGAAGAACCGCTTGCCGCGGATGAACTGCCTCGACAGCGCCTCACCGCCGGGCATGTTGGTGTCCGACTCGACCCACATCCCGCCCGCCGGGACGAAGCGTCCCTCGGCGACCGCGCGACGCAACCTCTCGAACAGCTCCGGTTGGAACCGCTTCATCCACGCGTACTGCTGCGCCGACGACGCGGCGAAAGCGAAGTCCGGGTCCTCCTGCTGCAGCGAGAGGACGTTCGAGAACGTCCGTGCCACCTTCCGCTGCGTCTCGCGCACCGGCCACAGCCACGCCGAGTCGATGTGCGCGTGGCCGACCGCGTGCACGCGATGCGCCGACGCTGCGGCCGGATGCGACAGCACTCCGACGAGCTCTGCCCTGGCGGCTGCCGCAGAGCCGGCGATGTCCTCGGGGTCGGCGGCGTCGATCGCGCGTTCGAGCGCCCGCAGGATCTCGGCGCGCCGCGACGACTGCGCGGGAAGCTCGTGCATCAACGAACGCAGCACCACGACATCCTGCAGGAGCTCCCACGCCGTCACGTCGAGGACGGCGACGTCGGCCTGCCGGAAGACGTAGAGGGGGGATTCCCCCGCCGTGTGCCACTCACCCAGCGTGGTGGGCCGGAAGAGCCGGAACCCTTCGCCCACGTCGGGGTTCGCCGCGGCCTCCAGGTAGAACTCGAACGAGTCTCCGGCGGCACCGTCGAGCGGGACGTAGGAGTTGCGGGGCTCGACGGCCTTGACGATCGATCCGTCAGGGCGATAGACGGTGCCCTCGGCCTGGAATCCGGGATCCGCCGTATTGAAGCCCAGATCCAGCAGCAGCTCTGCCCGCTGTCCCTCGCCGACGGCGGGGATCACCCCGGTGATGCGCAGCCACATCGTGCTCCATGCCCGACCCCACGGCGTCCCCACCTCGAAGTCCGCGAACCGCTGCTGCGCCGCCTCGGCGAAGGGCACCGGCTCTCCGGGAGCCGTCCACGCCGCAAGTTCGAGCGCCACCGCTCCGGCGTACACGGCGGGACGCAACCGCTCCTCCACGAAGCGCTCGAGGCGCGCGTCGACGAGCACGGAGTTGTCATGCATCGGTGGTCCGATCGCTGAGGGGGGATGACAGATAATACATCGATTGGAGTTATTTCTGTCAAGCGTTCGCCACGGATCCCTCGCCTGCGGAATCCCGCTCAGTGATCGAGCAGCAGAGTCGATGCTCGCGGGCTCAGCACCGCGTCGAGCACCACGCAACCGGCCCCCACAGCGGCGACATCGTCACCGACGACCGTTCCGTCCACAGGCAGCGAGCGCACCGAGCGTGTGGCACTCGCCTGTTCGAGCAGGTCGGGGATCTCTCGCAGATAGACCTCGGCCAGCCGCGACCAGAACGGGCCGCCGAACACCACACGATCCACGTCGAGCATGTTGGTCAGGGCAGCTGTCAGCACCGACATGTGCGCCGCCGACTGCCGCAGCACACCGTCGGCGAGCGCATCACCCTCGGCCGCCCGTCGACACAGCTCGGTGAAGCGCGTGTCGACCACCTCGACATCGCTCACCTCGACATCGTCGCGGAACACTCCCGCTCGCTCCGCCTGCGCGACGATCGCCTGCGGCGTGCAGACGACTTCGACGCAGCCGCGGGAGCCGCAGGTGCACGGCGGTCCGTCCGGGTCGACGATGAGGTGTCCGACCTCTCCGATGTTGCGGGTGCTTCCGGGGACCGCTTCCCCGTCTCTGACCAGCGCCGCACCGATGCCGGTACCCAGATACACGAACACGAACGAGTCATCGGCCGACGCCCTCCGCGTCCAGAGCTCGCCCACCGCGGCGGCGGTCGTGTCCTTCTCGAGCACCACGGGGAGACCGATCGCCTCGGCCAGCACCGAGCGAAGCGGCACCCGGTTCCAGCCGAGCAGCTTGGGCGGATCGATCACGGTGCCCTTCTCCGCGTCGAGCGGGCCGGGGGCCGCGACCCCCACACCGGCGATCGATGCCCGGTCGACGCCCGACACCGTGATGAGGGCGTCGATCGTCGCCGCCATGGCCTGGACGATCCGGCGCGGCTCCATGGCCGGGGTGCGCACACCGACACGCCGCACGACCGCACCGGAGAGGTCGAGGAGCACGAAAGTCATGATGGCGGGGTCCAGATGCACCCCGACCGAGAACCGGCTGTCCGCGACGAGCCGCAGCGTGACCCGGGGCTTGCCCGGTCCGTTGATGGTGCGCCCGGCCTCGCGGATGAGGCCTTCGTCGAGCAGCCGCCGCGTGATGTTGGTGACGGTCTGGGCCGACAGGCCCGTCGCCTCGGCGAGCTCGATCCGGCTCGATCCGTCACCGGACTGCCGAATGGCCTCCAGCACGACGGACTGGTTGAAGTCGCCCATCCGCGGAAGATTCGTGCCCCGGCGCGTTCCCATCGTCCAATGATCCCCCATTGCCGGGGAAATCGTGTCCCCCAAAATACCTACAGACAACGATTGGAAGAACCTTCAGACTGAGTGAGACGCTTCGCGTTCGGCTGGTCTCTCTGTCCCAGGGTAGACAGACGCTGATCGGCCACCAGCGGACGGTTTTCGGGTAACTGTCCGCACGGCGAGGGGCAGGCGGATACGCCGCCCCTCGCCCACTCTCTCTACTGCCTCGACTCCGGTCTCCTCCCCCACCGGAGCCGAGGGGCGGCGCGCCGCGTCGGGCGGCGATCAGACCGCAGCGGCTTCCCTCAGGATCTCGTGCCACAGGTCGACGGAATCGTCGTCCCCGGAGGCGCGGGTGCCGGCGCGGCCGACCACGGTCACGGCGACGCGCGGGTCGCGGGACGAGCGGATGATGAGGCGAGCGCTCTCCGCGCGGGTGAGCACGGCGGCCAGCTCATCTCTGATCTCGACCCGACGCGCCGCCTCGATACCGTCGAAACCGCCTTCGTCGAACACCGTCACGACAGCGCCGCGGCGACGCGCGGCTTCGATCGCGTTCCGCACCGCGTCGTTGAGCAGGTCCGCCCCGCGCAGCTCATCCCGCAGTCGCCCCTCGGCCAGACGCGCATCCAGGCGCTCCTGATCGTCCAGCGCTCCACGAGACGCCACCACACGGCTCAGGACGGGCCCCGCGACGGCCAGAGCGAACTGCGTGCGCAGGCGGCGTTCACGCTGACGCACCCGCTGCGTGGCATGCCAGGCCGAGACCGCCTGCTGGATCTCGGCGAGGCGCTCGGTGTCGCGGACCGCTCGGTCCCAGAACATGACGAGCAGTCGCGCGACGACGACCCACATGATCGAGCCGACCAGACCGAGGCTCAGCGCCACGCCCAGGCCCAGATAGGCGGACGTCGCCGCCACCAGGACCGCGAGTGTCGCCCAGCCGACGAGGAACCGACGACGGACGACGCACACGACCCCGAGCAGGCCGAGTGCGCCGATGTACCAGGTGGCGAACGGCGCAGTGCGGTCGGCGGGATCGAGCGCGAACGTGACCAGCGCCGGGATGACGGCGCTCGCCAGCAGCGCGAGCACGGCCGACCACAGAGGCATCCGCACCGAATTGGCGCTGCCGAGGATCGCGACGTTGACCACGACGAGATAGAGACCGATCGCGAGGACCATCACCAGCGGTGCGGTCGGTTGCTCGATCCACCAGATGCCGCGCGCGACGAAGTACAGCGCGAAGCCGACGGCGAGGGAGGTGGCGACGCTGCGGACGGTGCGGTTCACGAGCGCTCCCACCCCAGGACCACGATCGTGCCGTGGTCGTCGGACCGGATCTGCGCGGTGCCGGCGACACCGGCCATGCGAGCGAGGATGGACGCCCGGATGCCGAGACGATCCGCGCCGATGCTGTCGACATCGAAACCCGGCCCGGCATCGGACACCGTCACGGCGATCCCCTCGTCGCCATGACCCTCGGCGATGATGTGCAGGCCCCGCCCGCCGGCATGAGCGACGGCGTTGCCGATGGCCTGACGCGCGGCGAGCACCAGGGCCCGGGCGGCGCGACCCGGAATCAGCCCGATGCCGCCCCGCTCCTCGACGATCGCATCGGCGCCGAGTTCGGAGAGCGCGCGACGCAGCTCCACCACGATCTGCGCCGTCCCGATCGGCTCATCGCTCCCCTCCTGCGCCACCGCGACCTCGGTATTGGCGAGTCGGGTGAGCGCTTCGCGCGCCATCGCGACCGCGAGCTCCTTCGCCCGCTCGCCCTCCGCACGCTCGGCGGCGATCAGCGCCGCCAGGACGCTGTCGTGCATGAGCGCCGACATGGCCACCCGCTCCTCCTCTGCGGCAGCGGCAGCGGCGGCGGTCGAGTACGACGAGACGGCCTGACCTCTGGCCTCGTCCACACCGGCGGCGACCGAGCGGAACATCCAGCCGAGCGCGATCATGACCACGCCCAGGATCAGCGTGAACGACACGTCGAAAGCGGTCGTCACCCAGAACTCCCGCGAGAACTCGCCCTGAACGAGTCGGACGTACCCGTAGACGAACGGCATCCCCGCCGCCCAGGCGAACTGGAGCCGCAGCGGGAACGCGAGCATCGCCGCGACCACGCCGACGTTGACGAGGAAGAAGATCCACGGCTGATCGCCCGCGCTCTTGTCGGTCGGATCGACGACGCTCGGCCAGGCGGCCAGGGCCAGGACGTAGATCACGGCGAAGACGCCGGAGAAGAGGCGTACACCGCGTCCGATCAGACAGGCCACGAGCATCGCAGCCAGGGGCACGAACACCGCGGCCAGGATCACGACATCCCCCGCATCGGCCCGCATCGGAGAACTCAACGCGGCGATCAGGGCCTGCACGCCGAGCGCGGCCGAGCCGATCGCCACCACGATCGCGAGGATCCGCTCCATGCGCTTGCCGGTGAAGCGCTCGAACTCGGTGTCCGCGCTGCCGGGAGAAGGGATCTTGCTCCAGGCATCGCGGATGCTGAGCGGATCAGCGGGCACTCGGCGCCCCGTCGGCCGCGACGATCCCGTCCTCCATGGCCCGACGGAGGAGGTCGACCTTGGTGGGTGCGGGGCGACCGACCTCGACGTACTTCACGCGAACGCGGGTGATGTTCTCCTTGGCCGTCGAGTACGCGACGCCGAGGCGTTCGGCGACCGCCTTCAGCGGCAGCCCCGTGGCGTAGAGCCGGAGCACCTCGCGCTCGCGAGTGGAGAGCTGGGCGTCGGCGAAGGCCCGATCCCCGTCGACGGCACTGGCCCATTCGACGTTGTTGAGCGCCTCGCCCTGAGCGACGGTGCGGATCGCATCCAGCACGTCGTCGAGAGCGGACGACTTGCTGACGACACCGGCGGCCCCGGCGGCGAGCGCCTCGCGCACCGCTGCGGGACGGTCCGCGACGCTGTGGATGACGACGCTCGCGCCGTCGTTCACGAGCGAGGTCACGTTCTCGGTCACGGTCGAACCGTCACCGAGAGTGAGGTCGAGCACGACCACGTCGGCCGGAGCGGACGCGGAGGCCACTCGCCACTCGAGGTAGGAGACGACCGTGCTGCCGGAGAAGACCACCGTCTGCGAATCGCGCGCGCACGCGGCCTCGAGGCCGAGGCGAACGGACTCGTGATCGTCGATGAGTGCGACCCTGCTCATCCACCCAGCCTAGTGAGTACCCGGCGGCGGCCCGGATCGGTCACCGGGTGAGGAGCGCGACGACCTCGAAGTGGTGCGAGTGCGGGAAGAGGTCGAAGCCGCGCAGGCGGTCGACCTTCCACCCGAGGGTACGGAACGTCCCGAGGTCTCTGGCGAGGGCCACCGGGTCGCACGCGACGTATGCGATGGCCTCCGGCGCGAGGGCGTGCACCGCGTCGACGACCTGGCGCCCGGCCCCGGCACGCGGCGGGTCGAGGATGACCGCTCCGGTGCGCCCCCCGCTCTTCTGCGTGGAGAGGAAGCGATCGACGCGCGCGGTCACGGCCTTCACATCGAGCGGGGCGAGGTTCGCGGCTGCGTGCTGCGTGGCCCGCGCGCTCGACTCCACCGTGACGATGTCGGTGCCGCCGAGGTCGGCGAGCGTCGCCGCGAAGAGCCCGACACCGCCGTAGAGGTCGTAGTGCGTCTTCTGCTCGTCGACGTGCCCCTCGAGCACGCCGTAGACCGCGGCGTCGAGCACGGACGCCGCGCGCGGGTGCACCTGCCAGAAGCCCGTCGCATCGACCTGGAAGCGGCGGTCGCCGACGACTTCCTCGATCACTTCCGGTGTCGGACGGCGACGGAAGCCGCGAGCGACCTTCGCCGGCCGCTCGGTCTCTTCCCGCCGGATGACACGGACCTTGCCGTCAGCGGGCTCGACGAGTTCGATGCGTCCGGGTGCCTCGCCGTGCAGCGCGAGCGCGGCCTCGGCGATGGCAGGACGGGAGAGCGGGTAGCTGGTGACGGGGATCACGCGGTGGCTGCGCGCAGCGAACGGACCGACCTCACCCGACTCATCGACGTGCAGGGTGACGCGGGTGCGCCAGCCGGTGCCGTCACCGGAATCGACGGCCTCGATCTCGGGAGCGACGAGGCCTGATCCCGCGAACCGGTCGAGCGCCTCGGTCAGCACCTGGCGCTTGAGCACCCGCTGGTGCCCGAGGTCGATGTGGCCGAGATCGGCTCCGCCCGGGCGGTCCGCCGGATCACGGGAGAGATCGGCCTCGGCCCAGATGTGCGGGCGGCGGTGCTCCGAGGCGTCGAGCACCTCGATCGTCTCGGCCCGCCAGAAGCTGCGGGTGGAGGCATCCGCCCCTTCCTGCGGGGCGATCACCCTGGCGCGCACGCGCTCCCCGGGGATCGCATCGGAGACGAAGACCACGCGGCCCTCATGGCGGGCGACGAAGGTGCCCCCGTGTGCGATGCCGGTGATGTCGAGTTCGAGCACGTCGGCTGCGGAGGAAGTCATTCTTCGAGGATACGGTGGTGGACATGCGCGTCTGCCTCGCCTCCACGTCTCCCGCTCGACTGATGCTGCTGCGGCAGGCGGGGATCGAGCCACTCACCCTGTCTCCGGACGTCGACGAGGATGCCGTCGCCGCGGCCGCCGAGGCCGAACACGGCAGCCCGCTCGCACCCGCCGAACTGGTGCTGCTCCTCGCCCGCGCCAAGGCCGCAGCGGTCGCCCGCAGTCTCGCCGAGGCGGGCGAGTTCGACGGTCTCGTGATCGGCGGTGACTCGATGTTCGCGCTCGGCGGGCGGGTCTACGGCAAGCCGTACACCGCGGAAGAGGCCACCCGACGCTGGCAGGAGATGCGCGGCGCGACCGGCATCCTGCACTCCGGGCACTCGGTGTTCCGGATCGTTCCCGGCGAGGAGCCCGTCGAGGCGACCGCCGTCGCCCAAGCGGCGGTGACCTTCGCCGCAGATGTCAGCGACGCCGAGATCGTGGCCTACGTGGCCTCGGGCGAACCGCTGCACGTGGCCGGAGCATTCACCGTCGACAGCCTGGGCGGCGCCTTCATCACCCGGGTCGACGGCGATCCCTCGACCGTGGTGGGCATGTCCCTGTCGACCGTGCGGCGCCTGGCCGCAGAGCTCGGCGTCCGGTGGACGGACCTGTGGTCGTAGACTCCCCTCCACGTTTCCCCCTCTTTCTTGTGGGGAGTCGTCAAAGGGATCGAGTGCCTTCTCGCTAGGCTGGCAACCATGCCTGCTATCGCCAAGGTGCTCATCGCCAACCGCGGCGAGATCGCCGTACGCATCATCCGCGCCGCTCGAGACTCCGGGATCGCGTCGGTCGCCGTCTACGCCGACCAGGATCGTGATGCCCTGCACTCCCGTCTCGCGGACGAGGCGTACGCGCTCGGCGGCTCGACCAGCGCTGAGACGTACCTGCAGATCGAGAAGATCCTCTCGATCGCCCGCCGCGCCGGTGCCGACGCCGTGCACCCCGGCTACGGGTTCCTCGCGGAGAACGCCGAGTTCGCCCGCGCCATCATCGATGCGGGGATGACCTGGATCGGCCCGTCGCCCGAGGCGATCGAAGCCCTCGGCGACAAGGTGACCGCACGTCACGTCGCCGAGAAGGTCGGCGCTCCCCTCGCCCCCGGAACC
>NZ_FMIR01000012.1 GCF_900095745.1 Microbacterium oxydans | reverse complement strand
GGTGGGGTGGGGGTCAGGCGGCCAGCGCCAGGGATCGACGGTGGCTGACGCGGTGGCCGACCCAGAAGCCGATCGCGACGAGTCCGGCCAACGCGATGCCGAGGATCCAGGGCAGGATCGACGGCGCGGCTCCGGCCGTCGCGGTGGCGAGCGTCCCGGATCCTTCCGCGATCAGGCCGTTGCCCTCGGCGAGGTCGGCGGCTCCGGCTTCGAGCTTGTCGCCACCCGCGGCGAGGTCTCCCGACCCCTGCGCCACGGCATCGGCTCCGACGGCCAGCTTTCCGATGCCCGCGTCGAGATCACCGGCTCCGGACTGCAGCGTGCCGATACCGGTGGCCAGCGTGGTCGCGCCGTCGTTCAGCCGGGTCGCACCGGCGCTGAGGTTCGAGGTTCCGGCGTACAGCGAGGAGGCTCCGGAAGAGAGCGTCTGCAGTCCCGATGCCAGCTTGGCGGCCCCCGCCGAGAGCTGTGCGGTACCGGACTTCAGGGTCTGCGCCCCGGCGGCGAGGGCGGGGGCTGCCTGGGGGGCGACGAGGGCGACGGTCCCGGGCCACCCCTGCGTGGGATCACCGTTCACGATCGCCCCGACACCGGCCGTGACGCGCGTCGCACCGTCTGCGGCGCCGACGAGTCCCTGTGCGAGCGCCGGGGCCGCCGCCGTCGGTGCGGCCATCGCATCGACTTCCTTGTCGACGCCCGCGGCGAGCGCGGCGAGCGCCTGCAGCTTCGGGTTGGTCGGGTCGGCGGCGAGCAGACCGGCCAGGCCGTCGGCGAGCTGCTGCGAATGCCCGGGCGCGGTGGCTGCGAGGCCCTGGAGGGCAGTCTTCGTGTCGGGGTGGGCGAGGGTGCGCACCGAGGGGGTCACGCCGGCGGTCAACGTGTCGCTCAGGGTGGTCGCACCGGCGAGCACGGCGTTCGTGTATCGATGCGCACCGTCGACCCCAGCCGCGAGCTTCGCTGCTCCCGTCGCGACGGTCTGCGCTCCGGCATCCGCCTTCGCCATCTTCGACGCGAGCTCCTGGGCTCCGGTGAACGCGGTCTGCGCTCCCCCGCTGACCCTGCCCGCGCCGTCCACGGCCGAGGCCGCGCCTGTGGCGAGACTTCCGGCGCCCTCCGCGAGAGTCGTCGCGCCGGTCGCCGCCTTCGTGGCCCCGTCGCTCACCTTCTGCGAGCCGTCCTGCGCGCTGGCCGCGCCGGACGCGAGGTCGTCGCTGCCTTCCGCGAGCTGATCGGCGCCGTCCGAGAGGTCGGCGGCACCCGCCGCGAGCTCGGACGAACCGCTCTTCGCCGACGTGGTCCCGTCGGCGAGTTCGGAGGCGCCGGCGGCGATCTTGTTCGTCACCACGAAGAACAGGATCACCATCGTGGCCAACAGCAGGCTGAGCACGATCACGGCGATGCGCATGCCGTTGCCGTGCGCGTGGGGTTTCGTACTCGTCATCGAGGACTCCCGGGGGTCAGTGGCGTCGTTGCCACGGGCGACTGTATGGGCGCGCCGGTACGCGACCCACGGATTTGCCGTTCGAAACCAAGTCTCAGAGTCGCTGGGACTCAGTTTCTTGTCGTGAGTCCACAAACGTGGCCCGGTAGCCCTTGTCGCTCCCCGGAAAACCAGCCGTAACATCGCGGACTCACTGCCCGCCTACTCTCATGCCCATGGCGAAGCAGAAGACACCCGCGTGGTCGGAAGACGGACTCAACTTCCGCACCCGCAAGTGGGTGCGCCCCGAAGATCTCAACGCGAACGGCTCGCTGTTCGGCGGCAGCCTGCTGAAGTGGATCGACGAGGAGGCGGCGATCTACGCGATCGTGCAGCTCGGCAACTACCGCGCCGTCACCAAGCACATCTCGGAGATCAACTTCGAGGCGTCGGCGGTGCAGGGCGACCTGATCGAGATCGGCCTGCAGGCCACGCATTTCGGCACGACCTCACTGACGATGCGCGCGGTCGCCCGCAACATGATCACGCGCAGGCGGATCCTCACGATCGAGAAGATCGTGTTCGTCAGCCTCGACGAAGACGGCGTGCCGACCCCGCACGGCTACCGCGAGATCACCTACGACCGCGACCGGATGCCGACCGAGCGCATCGCGACCGGGACGATCCGGCTTCCCTCACTCTGACCGGCGACGGCCGCGAACGCCTGCGCGAGATCGGCGATCAGGTCGTCGACGTCTTCGAGACCGATCGACAGACGCAGCACATCGGCGGCAGGACGCGCCTCGGGCGGCACCGGGCGGTGGGTGAGCGCGGCCGGATGCTGGATCAGCGAGTCCACCCCGCCGAGCGAGACCGCGTGCGTGAACAGCGTCGTCGCCGTCGTGACGGCGGATGCCGCGGCGAACCCGCCCCGCATCCGCATCGCGATCATCGCGCCCGTCCCTCGCATCTGTCGCTCGAGGATGCCGCGCGGGTCTCCGTCGAGCCCCGGATAGAAGACCTCGGCGACCTCGGGACGGTCGATCAACCACTGCACCACCCGCCGCGCGCTCTCCTGCTGGTGCCGCACCCGCACCGGCAGGGTCGTGAGACCGCGGTGCAGCAGGTACGCCCCGAGCGGATGCAGCAGCCCCCCGGTCACCGCCCGCACGCGGCGCAGCGCCTCCGCGGTCTCTTCGCTGCAGGCGACGACGCCGGCGATGACATCGCCGTGGCCGCCGAGGTATTTGGTCGCGCTGTGCAGTGACATCGCGGCGCCCAGGTCGATCGGGTTCTGCAGGACCGGGGTCGCGAAAGTGTTGTCGACCACGACCGGCACGGATCCCGCCTGGCGCACGACATCGGCGATGTCGGCGATGTCGAGTGTGGGGTTCGCGGGCGTCTCCACGACCACGAGTCCGGTGTCGGGCCGCATGGACGCGGCCACCTCGTCGGGGTGGCAGTACGTCGTCTCGACGCCGAGCAGGCCGGAACCGAGCAGGTGGTCGGTGCCACCGTAGAGCGGACGCACCGCGACGACGTGGCGTGCGCCGGTCGCCCCCGTGTGCGCGAGGATCACGGCCGTCATCGCCGCCATGCCCGAGGCGAAGGCCACCGCGGCCTCGGCATGCTCGAGCTCGGCAAGCGCCTCTTCGAAGCGGGCGACCGTCGGGTTCCACAGTCGCGCGTAGACCATACTGCCGTCGGCGGGCGGGCGGCCTCCGGTGGCCATCGCCTCGTAGGAGTCGCCACCGCGCTCGATGTCGGGCAGCGGATTCGTGGTCGACAGGTCGATCGGCAGCGCGTGGACCCCGAGACCCTCGAGATCGGAACGCCCGCTGTGGACGGCGACGGTGTCGGGATGCAGCGGTGCAGTCATGCCTCCACGTTGCCGGAATCACAGAATCCGCGCAGGAACTCGACAGAACATGCAATCGTTTCGGCATTGAACGCTATTCTGTGCAGCATCCGACATCCGAAAGGCGCGCACATTGGCGAAAGCACAACTCGACGAGATCGACCTCGAGCTGCTGGCGATCCTCACGCGTGACGCCGAGACGACCAACAAGGCCCTGGCGCATCGGCTCGGCCTCGCCGAATCGACCTGCGCGCACCGCGTGCGGGCGCTGCGTGAGCGGGGCGTGATCCGCGACACCCGCATCCGCGTCGACGGCACAGCCCTCGGGTTCCCGCTGCAGGCGATCATCAAGGTGCGCCTCGCGAACCACACCGGCGCCAAGGTGACGGCGCTGTTCGACGCGCTCGCCGGCGTCCCGCGGGTGCTGCAGGTGTTCCATGTGGCAGGGGTCGACGACTTCCTCGTACACGTGGCGGTGGAGGACGCGACGGCCCTCCGCGACATCGTGCTGGAGCACATCACGGTGCACCCGGTCGTGCGCGGCACCGAGACCCAACTCGTCTTCGAACTGCGCGACGGACCGGGCGTCCTGCCGCGGTGACCCCGGGATCCGGATGACCTGCGCGAAGATGGAATGCACGTCCGCACCGGAGCAAGGGAGCACCATGAGCCGCAGCGCCACCGCCGCCACGCACACCATTCGCGAGATGCGGGACTTCCTCTTCGCGAACGCCACCGACTACGCCGCAGCCCGCGCGGGGTTCGCCTGGCCCGAGGTCGACGAGTTCAACTTCGCACTCGAGTGGTTCGACGTGATCGCCGGCGAGAACCCCGACCGGCCGGCGGTGCAGATCGTCGAGGCCGACCTGAGCCTGCGCACGTGGACCTACGGCGAGCTCTCGACGCGCTCCGATCAGGTCGCGGCCTGGCTCACCGGTCTCGGTATCCGCCGCGGCGACCACGTGATCGTGATGCTGAACAACACGATCGAGCTGTGGGAGGTGATGCTCGCGATCACGAAGATCGGCGCCGTGTCGATCCCGACCTCCACGCTGCTCTCCGCCTCCGATCTCGCATACCGCGTCGAACACGGTCGCGCGGGCGCGGTCGTCACCCTCGGCCCGCTCGCCGACCGGCTCGCGGACATCGACGCCGGCATCCTCCGCATCGGCGTCGGCGACGGCATCCCTTCCGAGTGGGCGCGCTTCACCGACTCGACCGCCGCACCGATCGCCTTCGAGCCCGACGGGCCGACCCCCGCGACCGACACCGCCCTGCTCTACTTCACCTCGGGCACCACGAACCGGCCGAAGCTCGTGCAGCACACCCACGTCTCGTACCCGGTCGGGCACCTGTCGACCATGTGGTGGCTCGGCGTGCGGCCCGACGACGTGCATCTCAACATCTCGTCCCCCGGCTGGGCGAAGCATGCGTGGTCGAGCTTCTACTCCCCCTTCCTGGCCGAGGCGACCGTGTTCGTCTACAACTACGACCGCTTCGACGCGAACACCCTCATGAAGGTCATGGACACCCACCACGTGTCCACCTTCTGCGCACCGCCGACGGTGTGGCGGATGCTGATCCAGGCCGACCTCGCGCGTCTCACCCACCCGCCGCGCGAGCTGGTCGGCGCGGGCGAGCCGCTGAACCCGGAGGTCATCGACCGCGTGCGCGACGCCTGGGGCGGCACGATCCGCGACGGCTTCGGACAGACCGAGATGACGGCCTGCATCGGCAACTCGCCCGGCCAGACCGTCAAGGTCGGCTCGATGGGACGACCTCTGCCCGGCTACCCGGTCGTGCTGCTCGATCCGGTCACCGGAGAGATCGTCGAGGGCGAGGGAGAGATCGCGCTCGATCTGTCGCAGCCGCCGCTCGGACTCATGGCCGGCTACTACGACGACCCGGAGAAGACGGCGGAGTCACGGGTGGGCGGCTTCCACCACACCGGCGACATCGCGGTGCGCGACGACGACGGCTACCTCACCTACATCGGTCGCTCGGACGACGTGTTCAAGGCCTCCGACTACAAGATCTCGCCCTTCGAACTCGAGTCCGTGCTGCTCGAGCACGACCTGGTGATCGAGGCGGCCGTGATCCCGAGCCCCGACCCCACGCGTCTGGCCGTGCCGAAGGCGTACGTCTGCCTGACCCCGGATGCCACCGACGGCGCGGAAGACGCGGCTCGCGCGATCTTCGCCTACGCGCACGACCGCCTGTCGTCGCACCTGTGGGTGCGGATCATCGAGTTCGTCCCCGAGCTGCCGAAGACGATCTCCGGCAAGATCCGCCGCGTCGAGCTGCGTGCGCGGGAAGCGGCACGGGTCGGATCCGGCGACGAGACCGGACAGCACCGCGACCGCGATTACCGCTGAGCGCTCAGGACACGACCGGGATCGACGCCGTCGCGGCGGACTTCGTCGCGAGCGTCGGCTTCGACACCGCGGCGGGCTTGACCGTAGACGCGGCGCGCGGCAGTGCATCAGCCGCCGCCTCGTCGGTCCGCCCGACTCCGGCCGCATTCACGATGGCCCGCACGACACCGCCGATGACGAGCATCGCCACGAGCGAGGAGCACGCAAGTATCAGCGGCAACCACTGCTGTGCGAACGACGCGGTGAAGCTCATCAGCGCGCCCACGATCCACACGCCCACCGCACCCCCGGTCAGACCACCGGAACCGCGGATGACCGCGACCGCAGCGACGATCGCACAGGCACCGGCGATGGCCGCACCCACGTAACCGATCGGCACCATCACTTCGGCCAAATCGTTGGCCACTCTCATTGTCGTCATGACGACCCCCCGGTCCAGCGGAAACTCCGCTACCTCGACACTAGAAGTGTGTCGCGGAAAGGCCATCCGTCTCAAGTCCCATCTGCATCATCCTGCAGACGGAGATCTGCCGACGCGGAACACGGAGCGGGGCGGGGTCAGCGGCGGCTCGGCCACCGCAGACGACGGGGGCGGACGACGCGCAACGGCTGGGTGACGACGGCATCCACGACCATCGAGCCGTCGGTGGGTCCGACGATCGCGATCGCCGAGGTCTCGGTGGCCTCGGCCGGCGCGACCGGAAGCCGTCCGAGCTCGCGGTGTGCGCGCACGTAGGCCGGGACCAGCAGCACGATCGCGCCCACCCAGGCGAGCGGGTTGCTCAGCGCGACGCCGTCGAACCCGATCCATGCGCCCAGCACGATGGCCGCACCCACGCGCATCACCAGCTCGATCACGCCGGTCACGGTCGGCACGAGTGTGTGGCCGAGCCCCTGCAGCGCGCCGCGCAACACGAACAGCATGCCGAGCGCCCAGTAGCCGCAGCCGTTGATGATGAGCATCCGGTGGGCCATGTCGACCACGTCGTCCGACCCCGCACCGATGAACAGCCGCACCATCGGGGCGCCGAACGCGATCAGCAGGCCACCGAGCAACACACCGGCGGCGACCGCCATCCAGGTCGCCTCGACGACTCCGCGCCGGATGCGGTCGGGGCGGCGGCCACCGTGATTCTGCGCGGCGTACATCGAGACCGCGAGGCCCAGCGACGACAGCAGCGCGACCGCGAGGCTGTCGACGCGGGACCCGGTCGTGTAGGCGGCGACCGCATCGGCCCCGAGGGTGTTCAGCGCCACCTGCACCGTGAGCGTGCCGATCGCGATGATCGACGCCTGGAAGCCCATGGGCAGGCCGAGGCGCAGGTGCTCGGCGATGTCGCCAGCGGTGATCCGCCAGTCGGCACGACGCAGGTGCAGCATCGGCAGACGTCGGCGGACGAACTCGAGGCACAGCGCCACCGAGACGGCCTGTGCGACCACGGTCGCGAGCGCGGCGCCGCCGACACCCCACTCGAGGGGACCGACCATCAGCACGACGAGCCCGACGTTCAGCACGCACGAGACGGTGAGGAACACCAGCGGCGTCTTGGAGTCGCCGATCGCGCGGATGATCGCGGACAGGTAGTTGAAGAACATCGTCGCGCCGGCACCGAGGAAGCTGATCTGCGTGAAGATCGTGGCCTCGGCCATCAGCTCGGGCGGCGTCTGCAGCAGCGCGAGGATCGGGCCCGCGAGGAGTGGTGCGGCGACCGTCAGGATCACGCTCGTGATGGCGCTGAGGAGCACTCCCGTGGCCACCGAACGGCGCACGGCCGCATCGTCGCGCGCCCCGAAGGCCTGCGCGATGGGGATCGCGAATCCACTCGTCAGACCCCAGGCGAAACCGAGCAGGAGGAACAGCAGGCTGCCGGTGGCGCCCACCGCCGCGAGGGAGGTGACGCCGAGGTGCCGTCCGACGACGATCGCGTCGGCGAACTGGTACAGCTGCTGCACCACGTTGCCGAGGAGCAGCGGGATGGAGAAGGCGAGGATGACGCGCCACGGGCGGCCCGTGGTGAGAGAGGTGGCCATGAAGGAGCGGCTCGCAGAACTGGGGGATGGATCGGGGCTCGGCAAGCCTATCGAATCGATTCGGCGGAGCGGTATCCCCGATCTCGATTCTGTCGGTCGGGCAGGTGGAAGGTACCGTCGGAGCCGAACTGTCGACGGAGACCGGAGGACGAGAGTGACGAAGCAGCACCCGGGGGGAACCGGAAGCACGCACGATGCCGATGCCGACGGGGAGGAGCAGCACCTGCGGCGAGCGCTGAGCAACCGCCACATCCAGCTGCTCGCGATCGGTGGAGCGATCGGAACCGGCCTGTTCATGGGCAGCGGCAAGACGATCTCGGTGGCAGGACCATCGGTGATCTTCGTCTACATGATCATCGGCTTCATGCTGTTCTTCGTCATGCGGGCGATGGGCGAACTGCTGCTGTCGAACCTCAAGTACAAGTCGTTCAGCGACTTCGCGAGCGATCTGCTCGGGCCGTGGGCGGGATTCTTCACCGGGTGGACCTACTGGTTCTGCTGGGTGGTCACCGGCGTCGCCGATGTGATCGCGATCGCCGGCTACACGGATGCACTCATCCCCGGCATCCCGCTGTGGATCCCCGGCGTCCTCGTGATCGTGATCCTGCTCGCCCTGAACCTGCCGACCGTCGCCGCATTCGGGGAGATGGAGTTCTGGTTCGCGCTCATCAAGATCGTGGCGATCGTGGCGCTCATCGTCACCGGTCTGGTCATGATCTTCACGGGCTTCCAGCACGATGCGGGGACTGCGAGCTTCTCGAACCTGTGGGAGCACGGCGGCATGTTCCCGCACGGCTTCATGGGCTTCGTCGCCGGCTTCCAGATCGCGGTGTTCGCGTTCGTCGGCATCGAGCTGGTCGGCACCGCGGCCGCCGAGACCAAGGACCCGAAGCGCAATCTGCCGAAGGCGATCAACGCGATCCCGATCCGCATCCTGCTCTTCTACGTGGGCGCACTCATCGTGCTGATGGCGGTGACCCCGTGGACCGAGTACGTCGCCGGCGAGAGTCCGTTCATCGCGATGTTCGCCCTCGCCGGACTCGGCATCGCGGCGACGGTCGTGAACCTGGTCGTGCTGACCTCGGCGATGTCGAGCGCCAACTCCGGCATCTACTCGACCTCGCGCATGGTGTTCGGCCTCGCACAGGACGGGGATGCCCCGCGGATCTTCGGTCGGCTCTCGCGTCGCCGGGTGCCGCAGAACGCCCTGTTCCTCTCGTGCATCCTGCTGCTGTCCGGCGTCGTGCTGCTGTACGCGGGCAAGGACATCGGCACGGCCTTCGACATGGTGACCACGGTCTCGGCGCTGTGCTTCATGTTCGTGTGGACGATCTTCCTCTGCAGCTACCTCGTGTACCGACGCACCCGCAAGGATAAGGTCGCCGCATCGACGTTCCGGATGCCGGGCGGGGTGTTCATGGTCTACGTGGTGCTCGCGTTCTTCGTCTTCGTCCTGTGGGCGCTCACGACCCAGCCCGACACGCTGACCGCGCTGCTGGTGACGCCGATCTGGTTCGTGCTGTTGTTCGTGGCGTGGCTGTTCGTGCGGAAGTCGCCGAACCACCTGACTCGGCACGCGGCGCACATCGCGCACCTGCGCGACGACTCGGTCGAGGCGGACACGGACTGAGCTCCCCCGCTCAGAGGAGCCCGGTGTCGCGGGCGATCGCGATGGCGCGGGCGCGACTGTCGGCGCCGAGCTTCTCGAACACGTGCACGAGGTGGGTCTTCACGGTGGCCTCGGTCACGAACAGGGTCTTCGCGATCTCGCGGTTCGATGCGCCCGTGTCGAGCAGCCGGAGCACGTCGAGCTCGCGGTCGGTCAGGCGCACCCGCGGCGCACGCATGACCTGCACGACGCGCGCGCTGAGTTCGGGGGTGAGCACGAGCCCGCCGGACGCGGCCTGGCGGATCGCCCGCACGATGTCGTCCGGTGCGACATCCTTGAGCAGGTAACCGGCTGCTCCCGCCTCGATCGCCCCGAGGATCTCGGCGTCGCGGTCGAAAGTCGTCAGGATCAGCACGGCCGGAGCCGGGTCCTGCGCGCGCAGCGCGGCGGTCGTCTGCACGCCGTCCATGCCCGCGCCGAGCCGCAGATCGCAGAGCACGACATCAGGATGCAGGTGCCGGGCGAGAACCACGGCTTCCTCTCCGGAAGCCGCCTCGCCGATCACCTCGACGTCGTCGCGGTGATCGAACAGCGAGCGCACCCCGGCCCGGACGATGGGGTGATCGTCGACGAGCAGCACGCGAACCGGAGTCATCCCTCGCCTCCGGTCCGTCGCCCCTGCGCCATGCCGCCGAGCGGGACATGTGCCGAGAGCGCGGTGCCGTCGCCCGGAGCGCTCTCCACATCGAGTCCTCCGCCGAGCTCCCGCAGCCGTGCCCGCATCGAGCGCAGCCCGTAGCCGCCGCCCTGGCCGCCGACGCCGCCCTGCGCATCCCAGTGCCTCGCGTCGAACCCGATGCCGTCGTCGACGATGTCGAGCCGCACCGCGTCGCCCGCATCGGCCAGGGTCACCACCACGCGCGACGCGGATGCGTGGGAGCGGACGTTCGCGAGGGCCGACTGCGCCGTCCGCAGCAGGGCGACCTCGGCGTCGATGCCAAGCGCCGGCAGGTCGTCGTCGGCGTGCAGGGTCGCCTCGATCCCGGTCTCGTCGATCAGGCGCTCCAGCATGCGGGCGAGCGCGTCGCCGAGGGCCGTGGATTCGAGTTCGGCCGGCATCAGCGCGTTCACGATGCGTCGCGCATCGGCCAGCCCTTCGACGGAGAGCGCGTCGATCTGCTCGAGCGCGCGATTACTCTGCGCGGGATCGTCCGCCTCCAGGGCGGAGCGCGCCAGCATCCCGATCGACGACACGCTCTGCGCGATCGTGTCGTGGATGTCGCGCGAGACCCGGGTGCGCTCCTCGCTCGCCCCCGACTCGCGCTGCGTGCGGGCGAGTTCGTCCTGGAGCGCCGACATCTCCTCCTGGGTCGCGACGAGCGAGGCGATCAGTCGACGGCGCTCCCTCCCGTCGCGGACGAGCTCCAGATAGCCGCGAGACATTCCCAGCGCGAAGACGCCGCCGACGAGCGGCCCGATCACGTTCGCGTAGCTCGTGGTGCCGGTGTGCAGCAGCGGGGCAGTCACCACGACGGCGAGGATCGCCACGCTGAGCAGCAGCGCCCACCGCAGACGCATCACGAATCCGGCCAGCAGCCACAGCGGGAAGGCGAGCCACACGAACTCCGGCGAGACGACGACCGCGCCGAGCCAGATGAGCGTCAGCCCGAGCAGCCACCAGGTCGCCAGACGACGATCCGAGGTGCGCTCGCTGAGCAGCAGCCCGCCGCCGTACCAGCCGAGGAACACGAGCGAGAGGGCGAGGACCCACGGCAGCGGAACCCCATCGACCGCGGCACGCCAGGCGCCGATCACGAGCAGCACGACCGTGATCAGGGCCTGCCCGATCCGGATCGACCCGACCAGGCTCGCCCAGGTACGCGGCGCGCGGAAGCCGGCCGCCCGCTCGGAGCGGGCGGTGCGCTCAGCCCGCGTCGGGAGAGGTGGCGACTGCGGCATCCTCGTATTCTCCCCCGTGCGGTCGATCTGCACCTCGATCGGCGCGGGATCCGTCGCGCCCCACACTCCCCGGCCACCACATCCGATCGCCGACGATGGCGAAGAGCGCGGGCACGATCAGGGTCCGCACGACGAAGGTGTCGACGAGCACACCGATCCCGACGATGAGCCCGATCTGACCGAGCGTGACCAACGGAAGCAGTCCGAGCGCGGCGAACACGGCGGCGAGCACGACGCCGGCGCTGGTGATCACGCCACCTGTCGCGGTGAGCGCCACCACCATCCCCTGCCGGGTACCGACGGTGCGTGCCTCGACCCGCGCCCGGTGGACCAGGAAGATCGTGTAATCGATGCCGAGTGCCACCAGGAACAGGAACGACAGCAGCGGCACCTGCAGGTCGAGCGCGTCCCATCCGAACAGCATCCGGCTCAGCCAGGTGCCCGCACCGATCGCCGCGACCGCGCTGAGGATGTTCACGGCGAGCAGCAGCACGGGCGCCACCAGGGAGCGCAGCAGCAGGAGGAGCACGAGCAGACTGACCGCGAGCACGAGCGGGACGATGAGCTGCAGGTCGCGCCGGTTGCCCTCACGGGCGTCGAGATCCGCAGCGACCGGTCCGCCCACGACGGCATCGGCACCGGGTGTCGCCGCCGCCGCGCCCCGCACTTCCCGGACGAGATCGAGGCTCTCGGTCGTGCCGGGCGCCGGCTCTCCAACGACGAGCAATCGGGTGAGCGTGCCGTCGGCGCTCTCCCCCGTCGCGGACACCCGGAGCACACCGGGCACGTCTTCGACCGCGGCAGTGAGCGCCTCGACCTCTGCCGTGTCGCCGATCACGATCATCGGCTGCGCCTCGCCGGCGGGGAAGTGCTCGCCGAGCGCCGTGAGCCCTGCCGCCGACTCCGACTCGACCCGGAACTTCTCGACCTGCGTGAGACCGACGGATGCTCCGGCGAGGCCACCCGCGAAGACTCCGAGAAGCGCGAGCCCGCCGACGAGCGGCACCCACGGACGGCGGGAGACCCGCGTCGCCACCGCTCCCCAGGCGCGCCCGGTCACGGCGCCGTCGCCGACGCGCGGCGCGAAGGGCCAGAAGATCCGTCGACCGCACACGGCGAGAGCCGGCGGAAGCACCAGCAGCACCGCGGCGAGCGCGATGAGGAGGCCGACGGCCGAGGCGATGCCGAGCCCGCGGGTGCCGGGGATCACGGCGAACGCGAGCGTGGAAAGGGCGAGGACCACGGTCACGTTCGAGGCGACGATGGCGGGCACGGTCGCGCGCCAGGCGGCGACCAGTGCGCGCCGGTGGTCGGTGTCTCGTGCGAGCTCTTCGCGATAACGGGAGATGAGCAGGAGGGCGTAGTTCGTCCCGGCCCCGAACACGAGCACACTCACGATCCCGGAATCGAACTGCAGGCCGAGCCCCGCCCCGATAGCCGCCGTCGCCTTGTTCGCCAGCTGGTCGGCGAGGGCGACCACCATGAGCGGGATCATCCAGAGCACGGGCGAGCGGTAGGTGACGATGAGCAGCAGCGCGACGATACCGAGCGTCACCATCAGCAGCGTGAAGTCGGCACCGTCGAACGCGGAGGCGACGTCCACGCCGAACGCGGGGCCACCCGTGACCTGCACGCTCACCCCGTCGATCGGGTGCTCGGCCACGCTGTCGCGCAGGCCGTGCACGGCATCCGCGGCGGCATCGTCGTCGGCCTCGTCCAGGGTCAGCGTCGCCTGGATCACCGCTGCCTGCCCGTCGTCGCTGACGATCGGACCCCGCGGTGCGACCCCCGTCTGCGCCTCGACATCGGTGGCGAGGGATCCGAGTGCAGCGAGGTCTGCATCGCCGAGGCGTCCGCCGTCATCGCGAGCCGCGACCAGCAGCACCGCGTGCTCGTCCGCGTCGGGGAACTGCTCGGCGAGCGCCGCCGCCCGAGCCGATTCGGAGTCCGGCGGAGCCACGTCGTTGCCCGAGGGGAGCGATGCGCGACCGAGGGCGCCGAGGAGCGCCGTGAAAGCCACGACCGCGATCAGCAGGGAGATCCACCCGCCGCGTCGAGAGGTGAGCCACAGCGGAAGGGAGCGGAGGGTGCGGAGCATGGGTCCAGTCCAGCCGCGACGGCGCCGAGGAGGATCGGGCGGGAGGGTGAGACGCGTCTCCATCGTTCGATGGATGCTCCGTACCGCCGCGGGAGGTTCCCGCGAACGGGGTTCCCTCAGAACCTCCCCCATCGCGGCCTCCGGGCGTAGCGTCGGATCGACGGCCGCGGATCGCATCCGCGGCGAAGACGAAAGGACAGCTCATGCACACTCGCACTCTCGGACAGGGCCTCCAGGTCTCGGCGGTCGGACTCGGCTGCATGGGGATGTCGCAGAGCTATGGCCCGAACCCCGGCAGCCGCGACGACATGATCGCGGTGCTCCGGTCGGCGGTCGACCACGGCGTGGACTTCTTCGACACGGCCGAGGTGTACGGACCGTATGTGAACGAGGAGCTCGTCGGCGAGGCGCTCGAGCCGATCCGCGACAGGGTCGTCATCGCGACCAAGTTCGGGTGGGACATCCAGGAGGGGAAGAGCGTCGGGCTGAACAGCCGACCCGACCAGATCCGCCGGGTGGCCGAGGCATCGCTGCGGAGTCTGCGCACCGATGTGATCGACCTCTTCTACCAGCACCGCGTCGACCCCGACGTGCCGATCGAAGACGTCGCCGGCACCGTGGGCGAGCTGATCGCCGAGGGCAAGGTGCGCCACTTCGGTCTCTCGGAGGCTTCGGCCGACACCATCCGCCGCGCCCATGCCGCGCATCCGGTGACCGCGCTGCAGAGCGAGTACTCGCTGTGGACGCGCGAGCCCGAGGCCGAGATCCTTCCGGTGCTGGCCGAGCTCGGCATCGGGTTCGTTCCCTTCAGCCCGCTCGGCAAGGGGTTCCTGACCGGCACGGTCGACACCGCGGCGGACTTCGCGGCAGGTGACATCCGCGCCACGATCCCCCGCTTCACGGCAGAGAACCGGGTGGCGAACCAGGCGCTCGTGGCGCACGTCGCCGAGCTGGCCGCGACGAAGGAGGCCACCCCGGGCCAGATCGCCCTCGCCTGGCTGCTCGCCCAGCAGCCGTGGATCGTGCCCATCCCCGGCACCCGGCGCACCGCGCGCATCGCCGAGAACGCGGGCAGCACCGCCACCGCGCTCTCCGCCGACGAGGTCGCCGACCTGTCGACCCTGGCCGCGCGCATCGGTGTGGCCGGCGACCGCTACAACCCGCAGCAGATGGCGTTCGTCGACCGTTGAGCCGCCGACGGCCTCGGTATCGTGAGGCGGGTGACCTCCGCCCGCAGCTACCCCGCGACCATCGCGGCCGCGGTCGAGCACGAGACGGTCATCCGCAAGTCGCGCTTCCTCACCCGCATCGAGCCCGTCACGTCGGTCGAGCGGGCCGAAGCGGTGATCGCCGGCATCCGCAAGCGGGCCTGGGACGCGAACCACAACTGCACCGCGATGGTCACGGGCCTGCTCGGTGATCAGGCGCGATCGTCGGATGACGGAGAACCGTCGGGCACCGCGGGGATCCCGATGCTCGAGGTGCTGCGTCGACGCGAGCTGACCGACGTGGTCGCGGTCGTGACCCGGTACTTCGGCGGCGTGAAGCTCGGGGCGGGCGGGCTCGTACGGGCATACTCCTCGGCGGTGTCGGAGGCGCTCGACCTGGCGGCCCTCGTGCGGCGTGCGGCGCTCAGGCAGGTAACGCTCGAAGTTCCGCATGCGGATGCCGGGCGCTACGACAACCTGCTGCGCGAGTGGGCGGTGCATCACGGTGCGACGCTCGGCGAACCGACCTACACGGCGACCGCGACGCTCGAGCTGTGGGCTCCGGAGGCAGAACTCCCCCGGCTCGCCGACGACCTGGCCGCCGCATCCGCGGGTTCGGTCATCCCCGTGCTGGGCGTCGAGCGCATCGTCGACGTGCCCGACTGAACCCGGCGGGAACGGCGAAACCACAAGATCCGGCGGATATCCTGGATGCCGCGGTCGCGGAGGGAGAGCGATGTTCGACAGTCCGCTCTCGGCTTCGGCCTACGAGATCCTCGAGGTCGACCCCGGCGTCGATGACGTCGAGCTGCGCCGCGCCTACCGTCTGCGCCTGCGCCAGACCCACCCCGACACCGGTGGTGACGCGGCGATCTTCATCCAGGTGCAGCGCGCCTGGGAGCTGATCGGCACGGCAGAGGGCCGCGCCGCCTACGACCGCCGGACCGGTGTGACCCACGAGGCGGGCTCCGAGTGGAGCGGATGGCGGCCGCCGCCGACCCGCACCGACACCCGCCCCCGCGCCCGGTCGTACGGCCACCCCGGCGGCTGGCGGCGCGAGCGCTACCTCGACCTCATCCGCGAATGGGCCGGCCGTGGCGTCGAGGTCCCCGATCCCTACGACCCCGCACTCGTGCGCTCGGCGCCTCGGGATCTGCGCCGGCTCCTCGCCGATGCGCTGGCGGAAGAGGCGACCGCGCGCACGGTGTCCGACCTGGGCATGGGCTTCACGGTGTGGCACGACGTCGCCGCGGGAGCCACCGCCGACGACAAGCTCGACCACGTGGTGCTCGGCCCGTCGGGTCTGTACGGCGTCATGTCGGAGGACTTCGGCGGGGTGGTCGGCTTCCGCCGCGGCGAGATCACCGGTCCGAGCCTCGGCACCCGCGCGCCCGTGACCGCCGCGCTCGGGCGGATGCGCACGGTCGCCAAGGCTGCCCGCGTGAAGTTCGGCGGTGCGATCATCGTGCTCCCCGACGACGACCTCTCCCAGGCGGTCACCCCGCTCGGCACGACCAGGGGCGTCCCGGTCGTGGTGGTGCGGCGCAGCGCGCTCGCGATGGTGCTGCGTCAGGGCGTTCCACAGGCGCGGGCCATCGGCGGCAACGAGCTGTTCGACGTGCGCACCCGACTGCAGCAGACCGTCCGCTTCGTCTGACTCCGACGCCGGCGGGGGTTACGGTGTCGTTGTGCCCGCACACGAACCGATACTCGAACACCCCGCCCCCGAAGCACCGACCGGAAAGCTGGTCCTCCTGCGCCACGGCGAGACCGAATGGTCGCGGACCGGGAGGCACACGGGGCTCACGGACATCCCTCTCACCGCGCGGGGAGAGGGTCTGGCCCGTCGCGCCGGTGGGCTCGTCGCGGACTACGACTTCTCCCTCGTTCTGACCTCTCCTCTCGTCCGTGCGCAGCGCACCGCGGAACTCGCGGGCCTCCACGCCGAGATCGACCCGCTCCTCGTCGAGTGGGACTACGGCGGGTACGAGGGTCGCACCACGAAGGACATCCGTGCGGAGCTCGGCTACGGCTGGAGCACGTTCACCCACGGAGTGATCCCCGGACGCACCCCCGGCGAGACCGTGGAAGAGGTCGCCGCGCGAGCGTCGCGCGTGCTCACGCGGGTGCTCCCGGCCATGTCGCAGGGGGATGTCGCACTGGTGGCCCACGGCCACTTCCTGCGCATCCTGACGGCGGTGTACCTGCGACTCGCTCCGCGCTTCGGCGCCCAGATCAGCCTGGATGCCGGATCGGTGTCGGTGCTCGGCTTCGCGCGCGAGCAGCCCGCCATCCTGTCGTGGAACTACGGCCCGGAGCTGCCTTCGGCACCCGCCGAATCCTGACGCGACGGCATCCGCCAGGGGGTATGCGTCCGCCGCGCCGAGGAGTAGCGTGCCCGCATGGCGATCTCGGCGGAGACGATGCAGTGGCTGCTCGACGGGGACCCCGCGCTGCGCTGGCAGGTGGAGCGCGACCTGCTGCGGGTGCCCGAGCAGGTGTGGCAGGCGACGCGGGCCCGGGTGGCGACCGAGGGCTTCGGCGCCGCGCTCCTCGCCCGGCAGGACGACGACGGCCAGTGGGCCGGCGGCGCATACTTCCCCGCAGGTTTCTTCGGCAGCGCGGAGGCCGAGGAACCGGGGCAGCCGTGGACGGCCACGACCTGGTCGCTGAACACTCTGCGCGAGTGGGGCGTGGATGCCGCCGTGCTCGGCGACACCGCGGAGCGCCTGGCGCAGAACAGCCGGTGGGAGTACGACGACCTGCCCTATTGGGGCGGCGAGGTCGACGTGTGCATCAACGCCTACACGCTGGCGAACGGCGCCTGGCTGGGGGCGGATGTCGCCGCCCTCGCCGCCTGGTTCCCGGCCCACCGCCTGGACGACGGCGGGTGGAACTGCGAGGCCGAGGAGGGCGACTCGGTGCGGTCGTCCTTCCACTCCACGCTCAACGCCCTGCGCGGGATGCTCGCCTACGAGCGACTCACCGGCGACACGTCGTTGCGCGAGGCGCGGCACTCGGGTGAGGAGTACCTGCTGCGGCGTCGACTGCTGTACCGCGAGTCGACCGGAGAGCAGGTCGGCCCGTTCGTGGGGCGCTTCGTGTATCCGAGTCGCCATCGGTACAGCGCGCTGACGGCCCTGGACCACTTCCGCGAAGCGTCGCTCGTCGAGGGCCGCGCTCCCGACGACCGGATCGCGGATGCCGTCGAGCTGGTCCGCACCGCGCGACGGGCGGACGGCACGTGGACGCAGACCACTCCGCTCGCCGGTCGCACCTGGTTCCCGGTCGATGCCGGGGAGGGTCATCCCTCCCGCTGGCTGACACTCATCGGCACCCGCGTGCTCGACTGGGCCGGACGCGCCTGAACCGGGGCCGCACCGCCGCGGCGCAGCATCCTGATATGCGTTCTTTTGAGTTATTCAAATAACGGGGTACACTCGAGACATGGAGACAGAACTCGACTCGGCGCTTCGCGTTGCCGGGCTTCGGGCGACCGCGGGCCGCGTCGCCGTTCTCGAGGCTCTCGACTCCATGGCCCATACGGATGCGGAGCGGGTCTACCGTGCCGTGTCCGAAGTGCTGCCGACCACGTCGATCCAGTCGGTGCACAACATCCTCGCGGACCTGACGACGGCGGGTCTCATCCGCCGGATCGAACCGGCGGGTTCCGCGGCGCTCTATGAGCGGCGCATCGACGACAACCACCACCACGTCGTCTGCACCTCCTGCGGTGCGGTCGGCGATGTGGACTGCGTCGTCGGCGAAGCGCCGTGTCTCACCCCGTCCTCGACGGGTGGATTCACCGTCCAGACCGCCGAGGTCACCTTCTGGGGCCTCTGCCCCAGCTGCCAGAACGCCGCGCAATAGCCGACCGACGAACACCCATCCACGGATGGGGTATTCGTCGCGCCTGCGCGGAGAAGGAGAGAACCATGACGAAACCTGCCGATTCGTACCGTCCGTCCACCACCACGCAGGCCGGAGCCCCGATCGTGAGCGACGAGCATTCGCTGACTGTCGGCCCTGACGGCCCCACGGTCCTGCACGATCACTACCTGGTCGAGAAGATCGCGGCGTTCAACCGCGAGCGTGTGCCGGAGCGCAACCCGCACGCGAAGGGCGGCGGCGCCTTCGGCGAGTTCGTCGTCACCGAAGACGTGTCGGCCTTCACGCGGGCTGCCGTGTTCCAGCCCGGCGCCAAGGTCGAGGCGCTCATCCGCTTCTCGACGGTCGCCGGCGAGCAGGGCTCGCCCGACACCTGGCGCGACGTGCGCGGGTTCTCGCTGCGCCTGTACACGGAAGAGGGCAACCTCGACATCGTCGGCAACAACACCCCGACGTTCTTCCTGCGCGACGCGATCAAGTTCCCGGACTTCATCCACTCCCAGAAGCGCCTCGGCGACTCGGGCCTGCGCGACCCCGACATGCAGTGGGACTTCTGGACGCTCTCTCCCGAGACCGCGCACCAGGTCACCTACCTCATGGGCGACCGCGGCCTTCCCCGCAGCTGGCGGCACATGAACGGCTACGGCTCGCACACCTTCTCGTGGGTGAACGAAGCCGGCGAGCTCTTCTGGATGCGCTACCACTTCGTCTCGAACCAGGGCGTCGAGGCGATGGGCGCCGAGGAGGCGCAGCAGCTCGCCGGATCCGACGCCGACTTCTACCGCCGCGACCTGTTCGACGCGATCGCCCGCGGCGACCACCCCTCCTGGGACCTGTACGTGCAGATCATGCCGTACGGCGAGGCGAAGGACTACCGGTTCAACCCGTTCGACCTCACCAAGACCATCTCGCTCAAGGACTACCCGCGCATCAAGGTCGGCACGCTGACCCTGAACCGCAACCCGGAGAACTTCTTCACGCAGATCGAGCAGGCCGGCTTCTCGCCCAGCAACCTGGTGCCCGGCACCGGGCTCTCGCCGGACAAGATGCTGTTGGGCCGCATCTTCGCGTACCCTGATGCCCAGCGTCACCGCATCGGCCCGAACTACAACCAGCTGCCCGTGAACCAGCCGCACGCGGCCGAGGCGCGCAACTACCAGCACGAAGGTTCGATGCGGTACCAGCACAACGACGCCGCACACCGCACCTACCACCCGAACTCGTTCGGCGCAGCCGGGGGCCCCGAAGCGGATCCGACCGTGGCGCTCGAGGCGAACTGGGAGGCCGACGGCCAGCTCGTGCGCTCGGCGGCCACGCTGCACGCCGAGGACGACGACTTCGGTCAGGCGGGCACGCTCTACCGCGAGGTCTTCGACGGCGAGCAGCGGGCGCGGTTCCTCGAGACCCTCACCGGTCAGGGCCGCTCCATCACCATCGACGACATCCGCGAGCGGTTCTTCCAGTACTGGACGAACGTGGATGCCGAGCTCGGCGCCGCCCTGCGGGATCGGGTCTGATCCGCGTCATCCGCTGAGAACCCGTCTTCGCGCCGAGACCCCCTCCTGCCCACGTCGGCAAGAGGGGGTCTCGGCGTTACGGCGGGGTCTCGGGGTTGGAGGCGGGGTCTCGGCGCGGGGCCGTGGGAGCAGCGCCGCTGACGCAGAACCGGGCCAAGATGGAAGGGTGGCCACCCCCCTCTCCGACCTGACCAGCATGCCCGACCCGCAGCACGTGTACGCCGCCGACGGCACACGCCTGGCGACGTACACCTGGGGCGATCCGAATGCTCCGGTCGTCGTGATCGTGCACGGATTCGCGTCGAGCGCCCGCGACAACTGGGTCCTCACCGGCTGGGTGCGCGAGCTCGACCGTGCCGGCTACCGGGTGCTCGCGCTCGATCAGCGGGGGCACGGGCGCAGCGAGAAGCCGCACGATCCGGAGGGCTACCGCATCCGGACACTCGTCACCGATGTCGAGACCGTGATGGACACGTACCTCGTGGACGATGCGTTCTACGTCGGATACTCGCTCGGCGCCCGCGTGGGCTGGGAAGTGGTGCGCGAGCTGCCCCACCGCATCGGCCGGGCCGTGCTCGGCGGAGTGCCGGACGGCATCCCCCTGGCCCGCCTCGACCTGGACCAGGTGCGGGCGTACATCGCCGACGGCACCCCGGTCGAAGACCCCACGACGCAGAACTACATCGCGCTGACGGAGCGGGTTCCCGGCAACGACCTGCAGGCGCTGGTCGCGCTCGCGGAGGGCATGCGGTCGTCGGGCATGATCGACCCCGATCCATCGGATGCGCCGACCCGCCCGATCCTGTTCGCCACGGGGTCGAAGGATGCGATCATCGAGGGCTCACGGGCGCTGGCGTCCGCGGCGCCCGACGGTCGTTTCTTCGAGATCCCGAATCGGAACCACTTCAACGCTCCGGGCTCGCGGGACTTCAAAGAGGCCGCGCTGGAGTTCCTGAAAGAGGCGTAGCCGCGCGCACGCCCGCCCATTGCGAAGGAGTTCTCACGGAATGAAGGAACGGATGCAGCATCCGCTCCTTCATGCCGTGAGTTCTCCTTCGTTCCGTGCGAGCGGCGCGATGGTCTCTGGGACCCCGGCCTAGACGGCGGAGCTCTCCGCGCGCTGGGGCAGCACCCATCCCGCACGCGGGAAGTGGCAGGTGTAGCCGTTGGGGTACTTGATCAGGTAGTCCTGGTGCTCTTCCTCGGCCTCCCAGAACGGACCCTCGGGCTCGATCGTGGTGACGGCCTTGCCCGGCCACAGGCCCGAGGCGTCGACGTCGGCGATCGTGTCGCGTGCGACCGTCTCCTGCTCGGGAGAGAGCGGGAAGATCGCCGAGCGGTAGCTCGAGCCGATGTCGTTGCCCTGACGGTCCTTGGTGGACGGGTCGTGGATCTGGAAGAAGAACGCGAGGATGTCGCGGTACGTCGTCTTGGTCGGGTCGAACACGATCTCCACGGCCTCGGCGTGGCCGGGGTGGTTGCGGTAGGTCGCGTGTTCGTTCGAGCCGCCGGTGTAGCCGACGCGCGTGCCGATCACGCCGGGCTGGCGGCGGATCAGGTCTTCCATGCCCCAGAAACAGCCGCCGGCGAGGACGGCCGTCTCGGTCCCGGGCGTGCGCGTGATGGTTCCGGTGTCGGTCATGACTGCTCCTCAGAGGTGTCGGTGGTGGGGGTGTTCGGCGTCTTCGCGAAGAGGGGACTGTAGCGACCGTACCCCTCCTCCTCCAGCCTGTCAGCCGGGACGAAGCGCAGGGCCGCCGAGTTCATGCAGTAGCGGAGTCCGCCTTCGTCACGGGGGCCGTCGTCGAAGACGTGGCCGAGGTGGCTGTCGGCGTTCGCGGAGCGCGCTTCGGTGCGCTTCATGAACAGCGAGCGGTCGGTGCGCGTGGTGACGGCATCCGCATCGATGGGCTTGGTGAAGCTGGGCCATCCGGTTCCGCTGTCGAACTTGTCGGTCGATGAGAACAGTGGCTCGCCCGAGACGACGTCGACGTAGATGCCGTCGTCGTGGTTGTTCCAGTACGCGTTGCGGAACGGCGGTTCGGTCGCGTCCTGCTGCGTCACCTCGTACTGCAGGTTCGTGAGACCGCTGACGGCCTCGGGGGTCTTGCCGTAGTCGTTCGACATGATCTGACTCCTTAGTCCGACGTCGCTGGCTGCGGCGTCATAGAAGGAGAACCGTGGACGGCGCCGTTTTGGTCCCGCAGGGCTGGGAGCGCGCTGTGAGTTTCTGCGAAGTCGATAGAGTTGCCTCCGCACTGCACACCGCCCGAGGGGAACCACATGTCCGTAGGACTGCTCGCCGTCGTCGACGACATCCTGAGCGCCGCGATGAAGGCCTCGGCCAAGGCGGCAGGTGTCGTGATCGACGATGCCGCGGTCACCCCGCAGTATGTGCAGGGCATCACGCCCGCGCGCGAGCTGCCGGTGGTCGGCAAGATCGCGCTCGGCTCGCTCGCGAACAAGTTCCTCATCATCATCCCGGCGGCACTGCTGCTCACCGCGTTCGCGCCGTGGGTGCTGCCGTATCTGCTGATCCTGGGTGGCGCGTACCTGTGCTTCGAGGGCGCCGAGAAGGTGCTGGAGTGGTTCGGCGTGCAGCACGGCCATGCCGACGAGGGCGCCCGTGACGAGAAGAAGCTGGTCCTGGGCGCGGTGCGCACCGACCTGATCCTCTCGACCGAGATCATGCTCATCTCGCTGGCGAGCCTCGAGAAGGGGCTCGACATCTGGGCGACGCTCGCCATCCTCGCCGTGATCGCGCTCCTGATGACGGGCGTCGTCTATGGCGCGGTCGCCCTGCTCGTGAAGATCGACGACATCGGGCTGAAGATGGCGAAGAACCCGGTGCGACGCGTACGGCACACCGGCACCCGGATCGTGCGTTCCATGCCCGCGGTGTTCCGCTTCATCAGCATCCTGGGCACGGTCGCGATGCTCTGGGTCGGTGGACACCTCGTGCTCGTGAACCTGGGCGAGGTCGGCTGGCACTTCCCGGTCGACGTGCTGCACGGCGTGGAGCACGCACTCCACAACCTCGGCCCGGTCGTCGTCTGGATCGTCGACACCATCATCTCCGCGATCGCCGGTCTCATCCTCGGGCTGCTCATCGTCGGGATCGTGCTGGGCATCGCGAAGCTGTTCGGCAAGACGCCGAACTTCCACGAGGGCGAGGAATCCCCCGCCGACGTGCACGTCTGAGTCGGGAAGAGAGCCACCCGCCGATGACAGACGTCCGGATCAGGGATGCGGAGACCGCAGACCTCGAGACGATCACCGCGATCCACAACCACGCGGTGCTGCACACCACCGCGATCTGGAACGAGGATGCGGTCGACCTCGCCGACCGCATCGCCTGGCTCGCCGATCGCACCTCCCGCGGCTACCCGGTGATCGTCGCGGTCGACGACTCCGGCGTGCTCGGCTACGCGTCGTACGCGCAGTGGCGTCCGCACAGCGGCTACCGGCACACGGTCGAGCACTCCGTGTACGTCGTCGGCGGTCAGCACGGCCGCGGCATCGGCACCGCGCTGATGGTCGCACTGGTCGAACGCGCCCGCGCCGCAGGGATGCACGTCATGATCGGCGGAATCGAGAGCGGGAACACCGCGTCCATCGCCCTGCACGAGCGCCTCGGCTTCACCGAGGTCGGACGGATGCCGCAGGTCGGCGCGAAGTTCGGACGCTGGCTCGACCTGAGCATGCTCCAGCTCGTGCTCGACGACCGCGCCGAGCCCGGCGCGGCATCCTGACCATGGACCTGCTGCAGTGGTTCGTCGACGCCTTCAACTCGTACTGGACGCTGCCCGGCGGCCAGACGCTCCTCGTCCGTGAGGTCGTCGGCAACGCGTTCGGCCTGGCGAGTGCGCTCGGCGGCATGCGCCGGAAGATCTGGGCGTGGCCCGTCGGCATCATCGGCAACCTGCTGCTGCTCACCGTCTTCCTCGGATCCGCCCTCAGCCCCGATCCCTCGCTGCCGCATCTGCTCGGTCAGGCCGGCCGGCAGATCATGTTCATCGCCGTCGCGATCTACGGATGGATACGTTGGCGCAACGCCGAGGGTGGACAGATCGTGCCGAAGTGGGCACCGACGGGGGCACGCATCGGCCTGGTGATCGTGATGGTCGTCGGCACCGTCGCGCTGACCCCGCTGTTCCGCGCGCTGGGCTCATGGGAGCCGGTGTGGGCGGACGCCTGGACCTTCGTCGGATCCCTGCTCGCCACCTACGGCATGGCCAAGGGGTGGACCGAGTTCTGGCTCATCTGGATCGCGGTCGACGTGGTCGGCGTGCCCCTGCTCTTCAGCTCCGGGTACTACGCGACCGGCTTCATGTACGTCTTCTACGGCATCTTCACCGCGGTCGGATTCGTCATCTGGTGGCGGGCGCAGCGCAGCGCCGCGCATCCGGTCGTGATCCTGCCGCCCGACCCGAACCCGCGACGCCCGGAAGACGACGAGCTGGTTTGAGCCCGCCGCTGCCGGATCCGCTGTCGGCCGGGAGCTCAGTGCCGGACGCGCGCGAGGAACTCCGCGGTCGCTGCCTGCTGCGGCGCATCGAACACCTGCGACGGCGGCCCCTGCTCGACGACCACGCCGTGCTCGAGGAACACGATACGGTCGGCGACCTCGCGGGCGAACGACATCTCGTGCGTCGCCATCACGATGGTCGCACCCTGCTGCTTGAGCTCGCGCACCAGGTCGAGCACCTCGCCGACCAGCTGCGGGTCGAGCGCGCTGGTGATCTCGTCGAGCAGCAGCACCTCGGGCTGCGTGAGGATCGCGCGCACGATCGCGACGCGCTGCTGCTGCCCGCCCGAGAGCCGGTCGGGGTACTCGTCGGCCTTGGCGCCGAGCCCGAGCGTCTCGAGCAGTTCGCGCGCCTTGGCCCGCGCCTCGGTCTTGCGCATGCCGTGCACGCGGACGGCCGCGAGCGTGACGTTGTCGAGCACGGTCAGGTGCGGGAACAGGTTGAAGTGCTGGAACACGACGCCGATCCGGGCGCGCACGGCGTCGGCATCCACCCGCGGATCGGTGATGTCCTCACCCGAGAGGAAGATCTGTCCGTCGTCGATGCCCTCGATGAGGTTCATCGTCTTCAGCAGCGTCGACTTGCCCGAGCCGGAAGCGCCGATGAGCACGACCACCTCGTGCGTGCCGACGGCGAGGTCGATGCCGCGGAGCACGTCGTGGTCACCGAAGCGCTTGCGCACTCCCCTGGCCTCGATCACCGGGACGCTCATACGACTCCTCCGGCCTGCTCGCGCTTGTTCATCCGTGCCGTGACGACGTCGGTCAGCCGGATCATCGGCCAGCTGAGGATGATGAACATGAGCCCTGCGACGATGTAGGGCGTGTAGTTGTAGGTGTCGGCGACCATCAGCTGGGCGGCGCGGACGGCGTCGACCACGCCGAGCACCGAGATCAGGCCGACGTCTTTCTGCATCGACACGAAGTCGTTCATGAGCGCGGGCACGACCTTGCGCACACCCTGCGGGATCACGACGATCCGGAGTGTCTGGCCGTGGGTCAGTCCGAGCGATCGCGCGGCGATGCGCTGCGACGGGTGCACGGCCTCCATGCCGGCGCGGAGCACCTCCGCCACGTAAGCGGAGTAGGTGAGGACGAGCGCGATCGTGCCCCAGAACATCGCGGGCATGCGCGGGAAGATCATCAGCGCCGGGATGCCGAAGCCGATCAGGTACAGCACGATCAGCAGGGGGATGCCGCGGAAGAAGTCGGTGTAGGCCGCCGCGAGCGCGCGCAGCGGGAAGAACACCGGACCGCGCAGCGAGCGCATGGTGGCCAGGGTGGTGCCGAAGATGGCCACGCAGACCGCGGCGATCACCAGCACCAGGAGGTTGACGAGCAGCCCCTGGAAGATCGGGCCGATGCTGTCGAGCGCGACCTGCGGGTCGAAGAACGTCTGACTGACGACCGCCCACCCGGGGGTGTTGACGACGACGATGACCAGCACCGCCGCGACGACGAGGCTGCTGATAAGTGCGATCAGGACGGACCGGGTGGTCGCCCGGCGCCGCAGGACGCGGCGCGACAGCTCGAGCTCGCTCGGCTGCCACGCCGTGTCGACGGGCTGTGAGGTCATTTGAAGACGGGGACGTCGACCGCGTCGCTGAGCCACTTCTGCTGCAGCTCGTCGAGCGTTCCGTCTTCACGCAGGGCGTCGACCGCGTCAGTCACGGCCGGCGTGAGCGCCGAGCCCTTGGGCAGCACGATGCCGAAATCGTCGCCGCCGTCGGCCCCGGCGAACTGTCCGGTCACGACGCCGTCGTCGAGCTGTGCGCCGACGACGTAGAAAGCGCCGGGGAGGTCGGTGATCATGGCGTCGATCTGGCCACCCTTGAGGGCGAGCACGACGTCGTCGACCGAGTTGAAGACGCTGAGGTTCGCTTCGCCCAGCTCGGCCTTGGCGACCGTGTAGCTGGTGGTGCCGCTGGCGACGCCGACCTTGGTGGCCTTGAGCTCGTCGATGGTCGTCGCGGATGCCGCGGGCGAGTCGCCGACCGCGACCACGGCCTGCGTGGTCGTGTAGTACGGCGACGAGAAGTCGACGGCCTTCTTGCGGTCATCCGTGATGGAGAACTGCTGCAGGTTGATGTCCCAGTCCTTCGGGCCCGGCGCGATGGCGCCGTCGAAGGTCGTGCGCACCCAGACGATGTCGTCGGCCTTGTAGCCGAGCTGCTCGGCGACCGCATTCGCGACCGCACCCTCGAAGCCCTCGCCGTTGGAGGGGTCGTCATCGACGAACCAGGGCTCGTAGTTGGGCTCGCCGGTCGCGATCGTGAGCTTGCCCTCGGTCACGGTCTGCAGGCCCGAGTCGTCACCGCTGCCGGATCCGGTCTCGGCAGCGGGGGCGCTGCAGGCGGCGAGGGTGATGGCGAGGGCGGCGGCAGCGGCTGCGGCTGCCGCGCGGCGGAGGGAGGGAGCGAAGGGCACGATGACTCCAGTGCGAGAAGGGTGTGGTGGAGACGGCGAGGCAGGCGGGTCTGCTTCTGCAGAGACGGTCTGCCTCTACAGAGTAGGCGATTCGGCGAGACGCCAATCGGCGAAATCGAAACCTGGAGACACGAAGCACGAGACCAGTGCCTCGTCGGCATCGAGCGGGCGGGCGGCCTGCCAGATACCGGCGGGAACCAGCACCTGGGCGGCATCGTCGGGGCCGAGTACGACCGTGGTCGCCGCGCCCGGTTCCGCACCGTCGCCGCCGAGGCGGAGTTCGAGTCGCCCCGGACCGTGCCAGAGCCACAGTTCGTCACTGGTCACGACGTGCCATTCGCTGCGCTCGGTGGGCAGCAGCAGGTAGTGGATGCAGGTGGCGGCCGGGCGCGGGCCGTTCGGCGTCTCCACGGGCAGCGGGCTCGTCCACGTGCGACGGAACCAGCCGCCCTCGGGGTGCGCGGCGAGGTCGAGCCGTTCGGCGGTCGCGGGGCGCGGTGTCATGCGGAACCTCCGGATGCGGGTTCGACGGGTCGGGATTCGGCGGGTGCGGATTCGACGGGTGCGGATTCGACGGCGGCGCGCTCGAAGGACTCGATCGCGTAGCGCACCTCGCCGGAGACGACCGTCGCGGCGGTGCGGCCGGCCCCGTGCTCGACGAGATCGGCGACGGCATCCGGGCCGGCCGGGATGTCGAAGAAAGTGAGGTCGGCGAGAGCGCCGACGGCGAGGTATCCGGTGCGTTCGGGGCCGACGTCGATCCCCATGGCGTGCGCGCCGCCGAGGGTCGCGGCACCGAGCAGTCGCGCGTGCAGGTCGCGGTCGGTGTAGCCCTGCGACCGGGCGATGCGGGCGAGCTCCGCCACATCGGCGAGCACGTCGAGCGAGGGGCTGGACGACAGGGAGTCGGTGCCGACGGCGATCGGGCTGCCTTCGCGCAGGTACGCGGCGATGGGCGGCTCCTCGAGTCCGATGACGGCGTTCGAGCGCGGGCACAGTGCCACGGTGGTGCGGCGCTCCCGCAGGATGGCACGGTCTCGGGCGCTCATGTACACGCCGTGCGCGATGTGGCAGTCGGGACCGAGCACGCCGAGCTGGTCGACGAACTCGGTGGCGCTGGTCCCGAATCCGGCCTTGCGCAGCTCTTGGAAGCTGGCGAGACCGGCCGTGTGCCAGGCCTGCGGATGCTCGTGCGCGAATTCGCTCTCGAACGCGGCCTCGCCGAGGTGGATATGGATGCGTCCGCCGCGCTCACGCACGATGTCGGGGATCTCCAGCAGCGGCTCGATGTCGAGCGAGTACGGAGCGTGCGGCGACAGGCCAGTCCCGGGCGGGGTCGGCAGCGCGTCGAGGGCCCGCTCGACCTGCGCGCGTCCGGTGCGCGCCCAGTCGTCGTTGGTCCAGCTCATCACCTCCCAGTAGGTGATGCCGTGCAGTCGGGCGTCGTGCAGGGCGGTCGCCGCCGCGCGGTCGGTCACGACGTCGGCCACCGCTGTCGTGCCCGAGCGCAGCGCCTGTGCCGCGCCGTCGGCGGCATCCGCGGCCCAGTCGCGCCCGCCCTCGTAGACCGGGTCGAACGCCCGCACCCAGTCGTCGAACCCGTCGTACTGTCCGCGGCCGACCGAGGCCATGCCGGTGTACTGCAGGTGGGTGTGCGCGTTCACGAGACCCGGGGTCAGCACGCCGGGCCAGTGCACCTCGTCGGCCTCGATCCCGCGCTCGGACAGCGACCGCAGCACCCACTCGCGCTCGCCCACGTGCATGATGCGGCCGTCGCGCACGGCGACCGCGCCGTCGACGATCGGTGGCGCGGTGATCGGCACCACGAGCCCGGCGGAGTAGACGGTGACGACGGTCATGCGGATGCTCCCCGGAATCGCGGCGAGCGCCACTCGCGCAGTGCATCGACCTGCGCGGGGCTGCGCTCGTCGATGCGCTCTCCGCGGACGGCGAGTGCGGCCGTGCCGATCGTGGTGTCGGCCTCGGGCGGGAGCGGATGCACTCCGGCGGGCAGGTCGTGCGTGAGCAGATGCTCGACGGCGAAGAGCTGCACCGCGAACGACAGATCCATGATCTCGATCGGGTTGCCCTCGCCAGCCGACAGGTTCACGCAGCCACCGCGGGCGATGACGAGCGCCCCGTCTCCGGCGCGTTCGACGAACGGAGAGGCTTCGCCGTTCTCGTCCGCGTACTGTTGCAGCGTCGAGGGGTCGAGGTCGATCTCGTGCGGAACGCCGCCCGCGACCGCGACGACCGCCGCCGTGCGCAGGACTTCGACGTCGACCGTGTGCGGAGCGCCCGTGGCCGAGACGACGAGTGCGCCCGGTGCGAGGTCGTGCAGCCGGCCGATGCGGTGGCCGTCGTGGGCGGCGCGGAGCGCGCGGACGGGGTCTGTCTCCGTGACCGCGACCTCGACGCCGAGTGCCCGCAGGTGCGCGGCGACGCCCTCGCCGACGGGGCCGTATCCGACCACGACCGCGGGCTGGTCGCGGATGTCGATGCCCGCGGCATCCAGCGCATCGGCGATCGCGAACACGCACGACTGGCCGGTGCCGTAGCGGTTGTCGAAGGAGGTCTTGGTGAGGGCGTCGTTCACGGCGATGACGGGGATCTCGAGCACGCCTTCGCGCTCCATCAGCCGCAGCGGGGTGAGTCCACTCGTCGTCTCCTCCGCCGCGCCCTTCATTTCTACGGCTAGGCCCTCCTCATGCGCGAGGCGGATCAGATGCGAGCCGTCATCGAGCAGCAGGTCGAATCCGCGGCGCAGGAACGCCACGGCGGCGGCGCGTTCGGCCGCTCCCGCGAGCGCCGGGTCGCCGTCGACGGGGATACCCCGGGCGCGCAGCACCGCGGCCACCTCGACGTCGATCTCGTCGGGGTGCGCGTAGACGGTGACCGTGGCTCCGGCATCCCGCAGCAGCAGGGCGAGTTGGGCGGTCTTGGGTTCGAGCACCATCGCGATGCCGATCCGGACGTCGCGCACGGTCCCGGCCTCGCCGAGACGCCGGGCGAGGTCCGACGAGACGGGCATGTGGCGTCCGGCCGCATCCACGCGGTCCTCGGCGGTCTTCCGCACCGGCAACGGGTGGCCGTCGAGGAGGATCTCGGGCGCCTCCCCCGTCACGAACGTGACGCCGTCGTCGCCCAGGTGTGCACCGAGCGCGGGCAGCAGCTGACGCAGTGCATCGGCCACGGCATCCGTCCCGACGACCGAGAAGTCCCGACCCGACACGAGCAGGTTGGTCTCGCGGGCGAAGCGGCGCACCAGACGCTGGGCGGTCACGGTCTCGTCGGTCACCTGTCAAGGGTAGAGCCCGTGGGGGCGGGTGAATGCCAGCAGATGACGCCACGCGATCCGCCCGAATGTGAGACTTGAGGGATGACGGCCGTGGGATCAGTGGACACTCGCCTTGTCGTGTTCCGCGGCGACTCCGGTTCGGGCAAGACGACGACGGCGACATCGCTGCGTCCGCTGCTCCGCGCCAAGACCGCGGTCATCCATCAGGACCATTTCCGGCGCACGCTTCTGGCAGGCGGCGAGAAGGCGTCTCGATCGGCCGACGCCGCCGCACTCATCGACACCGTCGCCCGCCAATCGCTGGACCTGGGGTACGACGTCATCCTCGACGGGGTCTTCAACCTCCGGGATTATGCCGGGCGGTTGGAACAGCTGTGGCGGGACCATCGAGGCGTCACTCGCATCTACCAGTTCGACGTCGGGTTCGAGGAGACCGTCCGACGCCACGAGACACGAGAACTGCGCGACGCCTTCAGTCCAGAGCAGATGCGCGCGTGGTACGACGGCTGGCAGCCGCTCGAGTTCGTCGAGGAAGGCCGCATCGGCCCGGAGGAGACGCTCCCTACGATCCTCGCCCGCATCGTCGCCGACTTGTGCGAGGGCAGCTCCTCCCCAGTCGCCGATTCTCGGAGACCGAAGGATCGATTCACGGATTCGTAGATGCCACCGCCTGGCCGCGGCATCATGTACATCTCAGACTTCAAGATGTACAATTGGCCCATGTCCACGATCAGCGTCGCCGACGCGCGCAACAACCTCTCGACGGTCATCGCCCGCTCTCAGGAGGAGGCCGTGTTCATCGAGCGACGCGGTCAGCGTGCCGCCGTCGTGGTCAGCCCGGAGCAGTACGAGCGGATGATCGAGGCACTCGAAGATGCCGAAGACGTGGCCGCGTTCGACGAGGCGATGGCCGAAGAAGGCCCGGACATCCCCTGGGATCAGGTAAAGGCCGACCTGGGCTGGACGTGAGTTATCGGATCGAACTGCGCCCCGCTGCGGTTCGAGCATTGAAGAAAGTCGACCATCAGGATCGCGACCGGATCCGCGGTGCCATCGCCCTGCTCGGCGAGAACCCCCGCCCGCCGGGAACGAAGGCGCTGCAGGGACGCAACGGACTCCGCGTCCGCGTCGGGAACTACCGCATCATCTACACGATCGACGACGACGTGCTCATCGTCGCGGTCGTCACGCTGGGTCATCGGCGGGACGTCTACGAGCGCTGACCACCCTGCCCGACACATCCCCGGAATGTGTCCGCGCATTTCGGCGGCCCTGGACCACCCCGCGCCGTTCGCCTTTCATGGGGGCATGACCCGTCAGATCCGCTTCAACGCCTTCGACATGAACTGCGTCGCCCACCAGTCGTCCGGCCTGTGGCGGCACCCCGACGACCGGTCGCGGCATTACAACACGATCTCGTACTGGACGGATCTGGCGAAGCTGCTGGAGAGCGCGACCTTCGATGGCGTCTTCATCGCCGACGTGCTCGGCACCTACGACGTCTACGGCGGCACGAACGAGGCCGCGATCCGCAACGGCGCCCAGGTGCCCGTGAACGACCCGATCCTGCTGGTGAGCGCGATGGCCGCGGTCACCGAGAACCTCGGATTCGGCATCACAGCCGGCACCGCGTTCGAGCACCCTTACCCGTTCGCGCGACGTCTGAGCACGCTCGACCACCTGACGCAGGGCCGGATCGGCTGGAACGTCGTGACCGGATACCTGCCCAGCGCCGCCCGCAACATGGGCCAGGAGGATCAGCTCGCGCACGACGACCGTTACGACCACGCGGACGAGTACGTCGAGGTGCTCTACAAGCTCTGGGAGGGCTCGTGGGAAGACGATGCCGTGGTCGAGGACCGCGAGCGCGGCATCTTCACCGACCCGTCGAAGGTGCACCCGATCGGGCATGAGGGGAAGCACTTCAGCGTTCCCGGCATCCACATCTCTGAGCCGTCGCCGCAGCGCACACCGGTGATCTACCAGGCCGGTGCGAGCCCGCGCGGAGTGAAGTTCGCGGCCGAGAACGCCGAGGCCATCTTCGTCGCCGCCCCTTCGAAGGAGGTGCTCGCCGGCACCGTGAAGCGCATCCGCGATGCCCTGGAAGCTGCCGGACGCGACCGCTACGACGCGCGCGTCTACACACTGCTCACGGTGATCACCGCCGCGACGAGCGAGGAGGCGACCGCGAAGCACGCCGAGTACCTCTCGTATGCGAGCCCCGAGGGCGCGCTCACCTTCATGTCGGGCTGGATGGGCGTCGACCTCTCGCAGTACGCCGAGGACGAGCCGGTCGGGAACGTCGAGTCGAACGCGATCCAGTCGGTGCTGCAGCATCTCAAGGAAGAGGCCGACCTCGGCCGCGAATGGACCGTCGGCGACTTCGGACGCCACAACGCGATCGGCGGCCTCGGCCCCACGGTCGTCGGGTCGGGTGTCGAGATCGCCGACGAGCTGCAGTCCTGGGTCGAAGAGACCGACATCGACGGCTTCAACCTCGCCTACGCGGTCACGCCCGGCACCTGGCAGGACGTGATCGAGCACGTGATCCCGGTCCTGCGCGAGCGCGGCGTCTACCCGAACGAGTACACGCCGGGCACGCTGCGAAACAAGCTGCAGGGCAAGGGAGACCGCGTACAGGACACGCACCGCGCCGCGAGGTACCGCGTCGGGGCGTTCGCGCCGAGCGCCTGAGAGCAGTACTCCGGAATAGAACAAGCAGTATTTGTACTCGCAGTACAAGCGTCATTAGCATAGAATGATGACCAAGCCGCAGAGGTACCGGGATGTCTCGCGATTCCTCCGCGGGCAAGGCTGGCAGAACACCCGCACACGCGGCAGCCACCACATCTGGCAGTCCGGAGACCGAACGCAGACGCTGTCCATCCCGGTCCACGGTGACACAGTAAAAGCCGGAATCGTCCGCCAGGTGCAGACCGCGTTCCCGAACACTCCGAGCGCATGGAATTGAAGGGCAGAGACATGACGACCAGACTCAGTGCCCGCGCCTCCCGCGATGACGACGGATCGTGGACGATCGAGATTCCGGAGCTCACCTCCGAGACGCCCAGCGGCGCAACGATCGTGGCGACGGGCAGCGCGCTCACTTTCCGCGGAATCAAGAAAGCCGCCTCCGACCTCGCGTCCGTCTGGCTTGATGTCGAGCCCACTGATGTCGAGGTTGACGTCGTCATCGATGCGCCCAGCCGAGTTATGCAGTTGCTCGCGGACAGCAATGACGCGACGGCCGCCGGAGAGGCGGCGATAGAACGAGCGGACAGGCTCCGGCGCGAAGCAGCTCGTGCGCTCCGCGCCGACGGCTACCCTCTCGAAGCAGCCGGCGCTATCCTCGGCGTCACGTACCAGCGGGTGCAGCAGCTCGCCAGCTAGAACACGCACGTTCTTGAGGCGCCTGCCGGGGGCGAGTTGGATCACCAGCACTCCGACGACGCAAGTCGCTCGACGCAAGTCACCTGACTCACCTCCACGGAAGGAGCAGATCATGGCTCGAGTGATCGTCCACGCGACCGTGACCCTCGACGGGTTCCTGGCGGATGCGGACGGCGGAGTCGACTGGATGTTCGGCCGCCCCTCCGCTCCCGAAGACGATGTCGTCGTCGAGAACGTCATGAAGAACATCGGCGCCATCGTCGGCGGGGCGAACAAGACGCAGACCATCGACGACGGAGAGATCCCCTACGGCGGCATGCTCAAGGTGCCGGTCTACCTCATGACCCACAGCGAGCACGAGCCGATCGAACGCGACGGGATCACCTACACGTTCGTGGTCGACGACATCGCGCAGGCGGTCGAATCAGCCGCGCAGGCTGCGGGCGACAAGTGGGTCAGCCTGCTCGGCGGGAGCATCTCGCGACAGTGCCTCCAGCTCGGACTCGTCGACGAACTCCACCTCGACGTCGCGCCGGTCCTGCTGGGCGGCGGCATCTCGCTGTTCGCCGGGCTCGGGCAGCGCATCGAGTTGGAACGCCTCGAGACCTCGGCCTTCGCGAGCGAGACCCACCTCCGCTACCGCGTGCTCCGCTAGGACCTCTCGCCGAGAACGCGTCCGACGAGGGGGCCGCGCCGTCAGTCGTCGCTGCGGCTGAAGATCCCGCGCAGAACGAGGAACACCACCACGGCGACGACCGCGACGATCGCGAGCTTGAAGATGAACGCGAGCACCGAGAACAGCGCACTCACGATCCACCACGCGATCACGACGGCGAGGATGACGCCGAGGATGGTCCAGATGTTCTTGGTCATGCCTCCAGCCTACGGAGTCGAGGCTGAGGGGATCTCCTCGAGCGAGCGATAGACGGGCAATCCGCGCTCCTGGGCGATCTCGACATCCTTGTCCGCACCCGACGACTCACCGGTAAGGCGCAGCACGGCGTCGCAGTGCTGCAGCAGCCGGTGCGCCGTCTCGTACATCACATCGCCGTCGCCGTCGCCGGCTTCGGCGGAATCGAGCGTGCGCAGGATCGGCAGCGCCACCCACTCCCCGATCATCGGCACGTGGCCGAGACGGAAGATCGGCCCGGAGGCCTCTTCGAGGCGCGCCAGGTTCCGGGCGATGAGTTCGGGGTCGCCGCCGGTGCCCGAGCGGTACGGACCGGCGATCAGGATCAGGAGTGGTTTTGTCATGCGGATGACTGTAGTCTGAATCGTGCAAGAACGTGCAACTTCGTGAGGAAACATATGCTGGCCGCGCAACGCAAAGACCACCTGCTCGCCCTCCTCGACCGCGAGGGACGAGTGGTGGCCAAAGCTGTCGCCGACGAGCTCGGAGTTTCGGAGGATGCCATCCGCCGCGACCTCCGCGAGCTCGCCGAAGAGGGGAAGCTCCTCCGCGTGTACGGCGGCGCACTTCCGCTCGCCGCGCCGGAACCCCCGGTTCGCGAGCGCGCCGAGCTGGCGACCGAGAGCAAGGAACGCGTGGCCCGCGCTGCCGTCGCCACCATCCGTCCCGGATCGACGATCGTCCTCGACGCCGGCACGACCACACTGGCGATGGCCCGGATGCTGCCCTCCGGCACAGGAATCACCGTCATCACGGCGAGTCCCGCCGTCGCCCTCGCCGTCGCCGAGCACTCGGACGCACGGGTGATCATGATCGGCGGCGAACTCTCCCGACACTCCCTCGTGACGGGCGGCGGGCTGGCGATGGAGGCGATCCAGCACCTGTCTGCCGACACCTTCTTCCTCGGCACCACCGGCATCGATCCCGACCGCGGCCTCACCACAGGCGAACTCGACGATGCCGTCACGAAGCGCGCGCTCGCGTCGCGCTGCACCGAGACCGTCGTGCTTGCGAGTGAGGAGAAGATCGGCGCCGTCGCGCGCTACCCCGTCCTGGCGCTCGATGCCGTCACCGCGATCGTCACCGACTCGGCCGACACCAACCCGCTCATCGCGGAGATCGCGGGACGGGTCGGAGGAGACTGACCCCCGCTTCGGGCCCGAGACGGGCGGGAACCTCAGACGTAGAGCAGATCCTGGGCGACCGCATCCCTCCACCCGGGAACGGCGAGGCGCTCGGGATCGTCCCATTCGCCGCCGACGATCTGCGCGAACGCCCCCTCCACACCGAAGAGCTTCTCGAGCGGGGTCCAGTCGGACTCCCCGGGCATGGGCACGAGGGAGCGCTCCTCGAGCATCCCGGGGTGGATCTCCTCGATCAGCGACAGCAGGCGCACGCCCGTGCGCACGGGCCGCAGCGCCTCGGCATCCGTGACGTGCAGGATCACCCCCTCGCACGCGTCACCGGCGTGATCGCGGACCAGCGGTGTGAAGCCGTAGGGAACCGCGGCGATGCCGGGAAGCCCGGCCGCCGTGATGGCTGCGGCATAGCGCTCCCCGTCGATGAAGGGCGCCGCGATCACGCGGAACGGCACCGCGGTGCTTCGCCCCTCCGAGACGTTCACGCCCTCCGCCAGGCAGGTGCCGGGGTACAGCAGGGCCGTCGTGGGGCTGGGGAGGTTCGGGGACGGCGGCATCCACGTGCCCTCATCCACGCGGCGAGCCGTATCGCGAGACCACCCGTCCACCGTGACGACTTCGAGTTCGACATCGATCCCGCGCGTCCGCACCCAGTGGCGGGCCAGCTCGCCGATCGTGAGCCCGTGCCGAATCGGCATGCTCCAGCGTCCCACCAGGGACTGCGCCCGCTCGTCGAGCATCGGTCCTTCGGCCCGGTCGAGGCGGCCGCCGATCGGGTTCGGACGATCGAGCACCACGACCGCCACACCGGCATCGGCGCACGCCTCGAGCACGTGGCTCATCGTCCAGATGTACGTGTAGAACCGGGCACCGACGTCGGGCAGATCGATCAGCATCACGTCGAGGTCGGCCAGGTCGGAGGCGGCAGGACGCACGGCGTCGCCGTACAGACTGCGCACCTCGACGCCGGTGACCGGATCGACGAGATCTCCGACGAGTTCACCCTCTCGCGCACGCCCGCTGAGTCCGTGCTCGGGACCGAAGAGCCGAGTGAACCGCCATCCGGTCTCGGCCAGCGGCTGCCGTCCGCGTCGGAGATCGGAGGTGAGCGCGAGGTCGTTCGTGACCATCCCGACGCGACCCCCTTCGAGGCGCGCGAGCAGATCGGGACGGATGTCGCGTCGGATCAGGCGGTCGATGCCGAGAAGCATGGGATCAGTCGATTCTGTGGTCGGTGACGGCGTTGTAGGTGCGCTGCAGGTTGTCGGAGATGGTGTCGTAGTCGGCCTGCGCGATGCGGGTGAACAGGAAGTCGAGCACTGCGAGCTGGGCGATCCGACTCGCCATCGCGCCGGATCGGAACGTCGACTCCGAGACCGCGGTGACGAGGACCAGCGAGCAGACCCGTGCGAGCGGAGACCGGGGATTGTTGGTGATGGCGATGGTCGTCGCCCCGGCGCGGGCTGCGACCTTGGCCGACTGGACGATCTCGAGAGTGCGACCGGAGTGCGAGATCGCGACCGCGACATCCCGTTCGTCGAGGAGTGCGGCACCGGTGAGCGCGAGGTGGAGATCGGTCCGCGCCTGCGCCACGAGTCCCGCGCGGTGCAGCTTCTGCTCCAGGTCCTGCGCGGCGAGGCCGCTGGAGGCCGCGCCATAGATGTCGATGCGGCGGGCGGCGCGCACCGCATCGACGCAGCGCTCCAGTTCGTCGATGTCGATCTGCCGTGCCGTGCGTTCGATGGCCGACGCCTCGGCGAACGCGATCTTGCGCACGGTGGTGAGCGCGTCGTCGTGCCGGCTGACATCGCTCTCCGACACCTGGAACCGCTCACGGTCGGAGGCGCTGCGGTCGAGCTCGGTCGCGAGAGCGAGGCGCAGATCCGGGTACCCGGAGAACCCGAGGCTCTGCGTGAAGCGGGCGATGCTCGCGACCGATGTACCGCAGGCGGCGGCGAGATGGGTGATCGAGTTGTCGACCACGCTCTGCGGATCGGCGAGCACGTGCGTGGCGATGCGGCGCTCGGTGGGCGTGAGCGCGGACAGGCGCTGATGGATGGCGGTCATCGCACTGGTGGACACGGCACCAGGATGACACGACCATGTTACGAATGGAAGTAATTTTCGGAAAGGGCTTGAGTTTCTGTAAAAGATTCCCCAAAGTGGGCGGAGGCTTTCACAGCAGAGATGCCCCGGTCCCGCCGACGGCTCTCACAACCGAGAGGAACACCATGCGATACCGCACCACCCGACTCGCGTTCACCGCAGGTCTCCTGGTCACGGGGCTGGCCGTGGCCGGATGTGCACCCGCGGCTTCCAGCGGAGAGGCCGGCGGCGAGGACGTCACTCTGAAGATCTGGTCGTGGCAGGCTTCTTCCTCCCCCAAGTGGGAAGCCGTCTTCGACAAGTACGAGGAATCGCACCCCGGCGTGACCATCGAGTTCGAGGGCTACCAGCCGACCGAGTACAACCAGATCCTCGCAACCGGCCTCGAGGGCAGTGACGGCCCCGACATCGCCATGCTCCGCGCGTACGGCGGCATCCAGCCGGCGATCCAGTCCGAGCAGATCGTCCCGATCGACGACATCGTCGACGGGCTCGACCAGTTCGATCCGACCGTGCTGCGCGCGGCTCAGGGCAAGGACGACGGCAAGACCTACGGCGTGCCCTTCGCGTACCAGACGATGCAGATGTTCTACAACAAGACGATGTTCGACGAGATGAAACTGAAGGAGCCGAAGGACTGGGACGAGTTCATCGAGCTCCAGGAGAAGCTCCTCGACGAGGGCGTCACCCCGATGGCCCTCGGCGCCCGTGAGGACTGGGTCCTGCCGATGTTCCACGACATCGTCGGTTCGGCGAACTACGGCGGTGCCGACTTCGAGGAGAAGGTGCTCGCCGGCGACGTCGACTTCACCGACCCGGCCTACGTGTCGTCGCTCGGGATCGTCAAGGACATGCAGAAGTACCTCGACAAGAACGTCAACGCGATCGCCGTGGCGGATGCCGTGCTGCAGTTCACGTCGGGTCAGGCCGCGCAGTGGCCCGGCGGCTCGTTCGACCTGCCGACCTTCCAGAACTCGGCACCCGACACCGAGTGGGGCGTCTACGAGGTGCCGCCGGCTCCGGGCAGCGCGCTCGACCACGCCGTCACCCCCGGCTACGCCGACGGCAGCTTCGGCATCAACGCCTCCAGCGACCAGCAGGAGGCCGCGACAGAGCTGCTGAACTGGATGACCACGAAGGAGTTCGGCCAGCTCGTCGCCGACGAGGTCGACCAGTTCTCCGCCCTGCCCGGTGTGAAGTACTCCGACCCGCTGATGCAGGAGATGAACGAGCAGTACACCGCCAACCCGGCGCCGTACCTGCTGCTCGTCGACTTCCGCTACGGCGACCCGACCGGCACGGCCGTGCTCGGACCGGACATCCAGGCGATGTTCCTCGGAGACAAGACCCCCGAGCAGCTCGGCACCGACCTGCAGACCGGGATCTCCACCTGGTTCACCCCCGCATCCTGACCCGACCGTGAGGGGCGCCGGCCTCGGCGCCCCTCACGCAGCGAAAGAGGCATCATGGCCCTGACCCTCCCCCTCCGCCGGGAGAAGACACGGCGCTCACGCGCGGGAATCGCGCTGTCGACCCCGACCGCGACGCTGTTCGTCCTTCCCGCCGCGGTGCTGTTCGCCGTGCTCATCCTCTATCCGATGCTCGCCGCGCTCAGCTACTCGTTCTTCGACTGGCAGGGAACCAAGCAGGGCGGTTTCGCCGGCGTCGCGAACTACATCACCCTCCTCACGAAGGAGCCGTACGCCTCCGAGCTGTGGAACGCGTTCGGACACAACCTGCTGCTGTTCGCGGGCGCACTCGTCTTCCAGAACTCGCTCGGCCTCGGCATCGCGACGCTGCTACACCGTCGCAAGCGCACCAAGCGCTTCTTCCAGACGATCTTCGCGCTCCCCTACCTCGTGAGCCCGATGGTCATCGGCTACCTGTGGTCGCTCATGCTCTCCCCGCTGTTCGGCCCCGTCAATGCGATCCTCCGCGGCGTCGGGCTCGAGAGCCTCGCGCTGCCGTGGCTGGGCGACCCGCAGCTCGCGATCTGGGTGATCGTGCTCGTGAGCGCCTGGCAGTGGATCGGCTTCCCGATCCTGCTCTACGGCGCAGCGCTCGGCGGCATCCCCGAGGAGATCGAAGAAGCCGCCGCCCTGGACGGCGCCACCGCAGGCAAGCGCTTCCGGTACATCACCCTCCCGATGCTCACGCCGACCATCGGCATCATCACCGTGCTCACGTTCATCGGCAGCATGGAGGCCATGGCGATCCCGTTCGCGCTCGCGGGCTCGAACGGCGCCCCGGCCGGATCCACCGACGTGATGATGCTGCTCTTCTATCGCACCGCGTTCGAGTCGGGGAACCCGAACTCGATCGGCGTCTCCTCCGCGCTCGCGACCGTCCTGTTCATCTTCATCATGGTGATCTCGGTCGTGATCACCTCCACGATGCGTCGCGCCGAACGAAAGCTGTTCTGATGAGCACCGCCACCGAACCCCGCACCGAGCCGACGACCGAGGCGATCGTCTCGGGCCGTCCCTCCGCACCGCGTCGCCGCACGAGCCGCACCTCGGACACCCCGTTCATCGGGCGGCTGTTCGCGAACATCTTCCTCTGGGGATATGCGCTCATCGCGATCGGTCCCCTGCTGCTCATGGTCAACAACTCGCTGCGTACCCAGCAGCAGATCGCGACCGAGCCGCTGGGCCTCCCGGTGCCGCCGACCTTCACGAGCTTCCAGAGCGCGTGGATCACGGCATCCTTCGACACCTACTTCCTCAACTCCATCACCGTCACGGTCGGGTCCGTCATCGTCACGACGGTGGTGTCCGTGCTCGCCGCGTACGCGTTCGCCCGGGCGAGGGCGAAGTTCTTCCGCGGCATCGAGGCGGTCTTCCTCTCCGGGCTCATGCTGCCCGTGCACCTGGCGATCCTGCCGCTGTTCTACCTGCTCGACTCGCTGAAGATGACCAGCAACGTGTTCAGCCTGATCCTCGTCTACGGCGCTCTCGGCATCCCGTTCACGACGTTCGTGCTGACGGTGTTCTTCCGGGCGCTGCCGATCGAGCTGGAAGAAGCCGCCCGCATCGACGGAGCCGGTCCGTTCCGCACGTTCATCCAGATCCTGCTGCCGCTCGTGCGGCCCGCCCTCGCGACCGTGATCGTGTTCCGCTTCGTGCCGGTGTGGAACGACTTCTTCTACCCGCTGATCCTGCTGCGCGACCGCGACTCGTACACGCTGCCCGTCGGGCTCACCCGCTTCTTCGGCGAGTACTCCACCGACTGGCCGCAGTTGTTCGCCGGGCTGACGATCGCGACGATCCCGCTGATCGTGCTGTTCCTGCTCGCGACCAAGCAGATCATCAACGGGCTCACCTCCGGAATGAGCAAGTGAGGCGCCCGTGGTGAACGGGGCGCCGGGCTCGGCGTGGGCCTCGTTGCGGAGCCCACACCGAGGGGTGGCCGAGGAGCTGACGCTGCTCGGCACCCCCGCGGACGACGACCCCGAGCCGCTCGGCGCTGATCATCTGTTCGACCTGGCCTCGCTCACGAAGATCTTCACGACCGTTGCCGCGCTGCGCCTGGTGGATGCCGGGATGCTCGACCTCGATGAACCGGTCGCGCCCGTGCTGCCGGTCGGCACGGGCACGGGTGCCGCGCTCATCACTCCCCGGCACCTACTGACGCACACCGCTGGGCTTCCGGCCGAAGGCGGCGCGTGGCGATCGGGGCTCGCGGGCGAAGAACTGCGCTCCACCGTGCTGCGAAGTGCACTGCGTGCCGAGCCGGGCACCGCGCACCTCTACTCGGACGTCGGATTCATCGCCGTCGGTGAGCTGATCGAGCGGGTCTCGGGCCGCTCTCTCGCGGAGCTCGTCGCGGACGCGGCCACGGTCATGGGCGCGGAGGCACTCACCTGGAGCCCTTCAGCGACCCGTGCGGTGGCCACCGAAGTGCAGCCGCATCGCGGGCTGGTACGGGGAGAGGTCCACGACGAGTTGGCGCACGCGCTCGCTCGCCCCGCGGGTCACGCCGGGCTGTTCGGGACCGTGCACGACGTCGCCGCCCTCGCCCGCACGATCCGCGACGGCGGCGAGGGGGTCCACGGGCCGGTTCTCTCTGTGGAGAGCGTGCGCCTGATGGTGACACCGGTCGTCACCGCGGCGGCGGGCTACGGCCAGGCGGTCGGTCTGCGGGTGCGGGACTCGGCGTGGATGGGCGAGGTGCACGCCGTCGGCCACACCGGCTTCACCGGCACCGCTTTCGCGGTCGATCTCGACTCCGGAGGCTGGGGCGTGCTGCTGACGAATCGCGTGCATCCCTCACGGGAGGGCGCCGATGTGACCGCGGTGCGCCGGGACTTCTTCCGGACGATCGTCTGAGGTCCCCGCCTGCCCTTCGCACTCCAGTAGCGTCTTCCCATGAGCTTCACGCCCCTCCGGTCCCGGTCGCGCAATCTCTACACCTGGTTCGCCACACGCCCTGATCTCTTCGTCTCCGAGCGCTCGCCCCGCAAGTCGGCGACCTGGCTCGTGATCGCCGGGCTCATGGTGGTCGTGATGCTCCTCGTCTACCTCAACCCGGAGTCGACGGCCGAGCTCCTCGGCGGCCGCGTGCGCAGCGGGCTCGCGATCGCCGGTGCCTTCTTCCTCCCGCCGGCTGTCTTCGTCGCCGGCATCGTGATGTTCTTCGTCAGCGCCCGACGCTGGCGGATCAAGGGCGGAGGCGTCCTCACGAATCCGGTGATCCACGGTGTCGCCGCGGGATTCCCGCTCGATCAGACCGTGTCCGCGCTGCGGCGCGGCAGCTCCGACAGCGCCGGCATCGTCGCCGCACTGAAGGACGTGATCGAACACCGGGGCGATGACCGACTGCTGACCATCTGGACCTCCGACGCCGATCGGGCGATGTACATCGGCGTGATCCGCGTCGCGGGGAAGGAACTCTGGATCGACTCCGAGCCGGTCGCCGTGGACCCCGCGCTCTTCTTCGACGCGAAGGAGCTCAACCGCACCGCGATGCGCGAGCAGGCCGGCCTCGGCGGTCGCTGAACCGCGCCGGCGTCCCGAAGGCGCTGATCAGACCTGGGCGGGACCGAGCCCTGGGAACTCGAGTGAGGTCTGCTCCGGATCGCGCCAGGCACGGTGCACGAGGGTGTCGGGGCTCGTCGCTCCATAGGCATCCCGCAGCGCCGCGACGCAACGCTCGGCGAGTTCCCGGAAGTCGCTCGCGTACGCGGGCAGCGGGAGCTCCGAAGTCCAGTTCGGCTGCGCGGCTCCCGGCTCGTTCCATCCGGCGGCTCGCAGCACCGACTCATCGGCATCCGCGACCAGATCGCGCGCCGGCGCCTCGGCGTGGAGCGTCCCGGGGTCTCCGGCGAACTGCACGTAGCGCAGCGGGTCGCCGTCGACCGAGACGATGAGGAACACGCCGTCGGTCACACCGCGGAGCGCCGTGATGAGACGGAGAGTGAACGCTCCCCAGGCCGACGGCTCGGCGTCGGACGGCCGCGGGACCGGGCGCTGCGCGACGGCGTCTCGGGTCGACGCCGCCCACGGCATCGGCTCGGGTGTGCGGGTGGTCGTGAAGACGAGGTCCCGGTCGTCGGCGGACACGAACTTGAGCCACGACTGCAGCTCGGGCCGCTCGAACCCGAACCTCTCGAACCCCTGCTCGGCTGCGCGCGGATCGCGGGTGTCGAGGCGTACCAATGCTCCGCCGCCCGGCTCGACGGTGACCGGGATGCCGCGATACGTGCCGCGGTGCGCGACGCGGAAGCACTCCAGCTGTTCGTCGGGTGCGATGTTGCGGACCCACCCGTTCCCGATCTTCCGGAAACCCTCGACCGGGGTGGGGCTCCAGAGCGCCCAGTTGCCGCCCGGGCTGGCGAGCGGGTACTCCGTGTCCCCGGCGCGGACGTATCGTCCCGACTTCTGCATGGTCAGCACCCCGGATTCCGGATCGGCGCCGCGAGCACGCGCATCATCTTCGGCCACCGCAAGCTGCACGTCATACGAGCCACCCTAAGCGAGCCGTCCGACCTCGCGGTCGACGACGACCGTCAGTCTCCCTCGCCCCGATCGGCGAGCAGCGCGTGCAGGTGCCCGGCGGCCGCGAGGAGCGCGACGCTGCGCCGCGTGAGCACGACCAGCCGGTCCTGGAGGATGCGCTGCACCTCGCCCGTGTCGGCATGCTGCCGCACGTGTTCGAGGATGCGCGAGATCGGCGGGATGCCGTAACCGCCGGCGCGCAGGGCGGCGACGATGCGCGCCTCGGTGATCGCCGCCGCACCGTACGAGCGCGTGGATGCCGTGCCGCGGCGCGGGTGCACCAACCCTTCCCGCTCCCAGTGACGCAGCGCGGACGGACGGATGCCGAGAGCTAGCGCGAGTTCGCCGATGGTCATCGCGTCCGCGTCATCGAAGTCGTCGTCGGCCTCGACCAGAGCGACATCGAGGCCGTGCAGGGCCTCGCGCACGCGGGAGCGCTCGTCCGCGAGGCCGACGTGCAGCTCGTCGATGCGCTCGGCTGCGGCCTCGACCGAGGCGCCGATCAGAGTCGGCATCAGTCGCCGGGCCGGCACAGGGCCGATGGCGGCCGCCATCGCACGATAAGCGCGCGCGGCGGTCTCGTGCCGCCGCGCGTAGCGGCGATAGCCGTTGGACGCGCGCTCGGCCGGAGGGATGACCCCGAGCCGCTCCAGGTCGCGCACCTGCTGCGTCGAGTAGCCCACGCGTCGTCCGAGCGCAGCCGTCGTCATGACATCCTCTTGAGGGTTCAGCATGCGAATCTCCCTCCTTCCCGCATCAAAGTCCACATAAGCACGTGAACCTCATCATTGAGGGATGACAATGCAGGAGATCATCGACACAGTCCGTGGCTTCGACGGCGTCCTCGTCGTCACCCCCGAAGAGGGCAGCGACTTCCCCGCGCTTTCCTGGGGAGACGCCTACTTCTATCACGCACCGGACGGGCGGATGCCGGAGCGCACCCAGCCGTACGGAACGATCATCACGAAGGACTACCCCGACGACACGACATCCGCGCTGGATGCGCCAGGGCGGTTCCGCGTCAACATCAACGTCGGCCGCGAGCGCGCGGTGTCACTCGTCGCCGTCGGCCCCGCACCGACGGAGGTCGACGTGTTCCACCGGCATCCGCTCTACGGTGCGGCCGGGTGGGTGTGCGTGATCGACCCGGGCGAGCGGACCGAGGGCGCCGTGCTCGATCTGCTCCGCCAGGCGCACGAGTCCGCACGGCAGCGGGCCGAGCGGCGGGCGAGGTGAGCATGACCACTCCCCAGGGCATGACCGAAGCCGACCGGCGGATCGTCGCAGTGTGGGCCGCCGACTGCGCCGAGCGGGTGCTGCCCCTGTTCGAGACAGAGGCGCCGGACGATGACCGCGCCCGCGACGCGATCGCGAGAGCTCGAGCCTTCGCCCGGGGCGAGCTCACCGCCGCCGGCGAGATCCGTCGGCGATTCGTCGCGGGCAGGGCTGCGCACAGTGCGAGCTCACCGGCAGGGGCTGCCGCCGCCCGTGCCGCCGCGCAGGCCGCGGGCGTCGCACACATGGGCGCCCATGCACTCGGAGCGGCGGCATACGCCGCGAAAGCCGTGGAGCTGGCGCATCCGTCGAATCCATCGGCCCGCGCCGAGGAGGTGCGCCGGCAACTCGCCGCCCTCTCCCCTGAGGCATCCGCCGCTCTGCGCGCACTCCCCCCGCTCGGCGAGGATTCCGCGGGCCCTCTCGGCCCCGGCCTGCTCGCCACCGGCACGCTGGGCGAGGTGATCCGCGAGCTCCAGGCTCACCTCCGCTGACGCGTCCTCCCGAGCTTCAGCCCCGATTCAGCCTCTACCGGCCACACTGGAGGAATGCGGATCCTGGTGGTGGACGACGAGGTGCGCCTGGCCGAGGGTGTGCGCCGCGGCTTGGAGGCCGAGGGCTTCGCCGTCGACGTCGCGCACAACGGCGTCGACGGACTATGGCGGGCGCGGGAGACCCGGTATGACGCGATCGTGCTCGACCTGATGATGCCGGGCATGAGCGGCTGGAAGGTGTGCGAGGCGCTGCGCGCCGAGGAGAACTGGACGCCCGTGCTGATGCTGACCGCCAAGGACGGCGAGTGGGACCAGGTCGAGGCGCTCGAGACCGGAGCCGACGACTACGTCACCAAGCCGTTCTCATTCGCGATCCTCGTCGCCCGCCTCCGCGCCCTCGTGCGCCGCGGGGCCGTCGCGCGCCCCGCGATCCTGGAGGCCGGCGATCTGCGACTCGACCCCGCCGCCCACCGGGTGTGGCGCGGCGACACCCCCGTGACCCTCACCGCACGGGAGTTCTCGGTGCTGGAGTACCTCATGCGCCACCGCGGCCAGGTCCTGTCGAAGCGCGCACTCATCGAGGGTGTCTGGGACGACGACTTCGACGGCGACCCGAACATCGTCGAGGTCTACGTCGGGCATCTGCGCCGCAAGCTCGACAAGCCGTTCGGCCGCGAGGCGATCGAGACGATCCGCGGTGCGGGCTACCGGCTGGCGGCCGACGGTGGCTAGGCGCAGCTGGCGCTCGGTGCGCGGGAGGACCACGCTCGGGGCGACGGTCGTCGTCGCGGTGGCCCTGCTCATCGGCGCCTTCTCGTTCTACGGGGTGCTCAGCGCCAGCATCCACGGCAGCACAGAGCGGGCGGCTGAGCAGCGCCTCGATGAGCTCGCCGAGCGCAGCGACGGACCGGGCCGCGGCGGGATCGACTCCCTCGAGGACGAGTTCGTGCAGCTCATCGGCCCGGACGGATCGGTACGGGCGGCCAGCGAAGATGCCAGGGAAGCGCTCGGTTCCGCGGCTCTGCCCGTGTCCGACGACCCGCAGACGCTGACCGTCGACGGGGAGCGGATGCTCGTCGTCTCGGACGACCTCGATGATGACCAGACGCTCGTGCTGGCCGTGTCGATGGATGACGACGCCGAGACCCTGACCACGGTCGCGACTCTGCTCGCCATCGCCGTGCCCCTGCTCCTGCTGCTCGTCGCGGTGACCACCTGGCTCGTGGTCGGCCGGGCGCTCCGTCCGGTCGAGCGCATCCGCGAGAAGGTCGACGGCATCACCGCCGAGCGCCTGCACCAGCGCGTGCCGGTGCCCGAGACAGCGGATGAGATCGCGGCGCTCGCGACCACCATGAACGGGATGCTCGATCGACTCGATGCCGCGGCCACCGCGCAGCGACGTTTCGTGTCGGATGCCTCGCACGAGCTGCGCTCTCCCCTCGCGACGATCCGTCAGCACGCCGAGCTCGCGCAGGCCCACCCCGACGTGACGAGCATCGGCGAGCTCGCGGAGGTCGTCTCGGAAGAGGGGCTGCGCCTGCAGGGCATCGTCGAGTCCCTGCTGCTGCTCGCCCGCCTCGACGAGGGCGCGAGCACGCACGACGAGGCGGTCGACCTCGACGACATCGCGCTCGGCGAGGTGCGCCGGCTGCGCGCGGCCGGGTTCGACGTCGACGGCTCCGGCATCCAGGCGGCCAGGGTGAACGGCGATCCTCGCCTGCTCGGGCAGCTGGTGCGCAACCTCGCCGACAACGCCGTGCGGCACAGCCGCGGCCGGGTCGCGATCGCCGTGACCCCCTCCGGCAGGCATGTGTTCGTGACGGTCGAAGACGACGGCACCGGCGTGCCCGCCGAGGAGCGGGAGCGCATCTTCGAGCGCTTCGTGCGCCTCGATGACGCGCGGAGCCGCGACGCCGGTGGCAGCGGACTGGGTCTCGCGATCGCCCGCGGCATCGCCTCATCGGCTCGCGGGACTCTCGCGGTCGACGACTCCCGCTGGGGTGGCGCCCGCTTCGTCGTCACGCTGCCGCTCGGCGCCTGAGCGCGGATCCCCCCGTTCCTGAAGACGGCTTCAGGAGGCTTCAGGGAGGCTTCAGCGCCCGCGCGAGACCATCGGGACATGGACGACAAGACACCCACCCCGGACCAGACTCCCGACCAGACCCCCGCGAGCACCCCGGATGCGCAGACCGTCCCGGTCGCGCCCGCTCCCCCCGCCATGGCCCCGACCGCCGACGCCGGGCAGCACCCGACGTTCCCCGCGGCCGAGCCGGTCGCCACCCCCGCCGCATCCGAGGCCAAGCCCGGACGCAAGCGCGCCCTCCTCATCGGCGGCGGCATCGCTGCGGCCGTGATCCTCGCGGGCGGCGGCATCGCAGTCGGCGCGGCGATCGGCGACGAGTTCGGCGACGACGACGACCGCTCTTCGATGTCGGACGGCCCCCGTCACGACGAAGGAGCACCCCAGGGCGATCACGACGACGATCGACAGGACGACGACAGCACCTCGTCGAACGACCGCGGCCCGGTGACCGGCATCGGCACGGCATCGGCAGACGAGCTCATCGAGATCGCGGATGCCGCACGAGGCGCCGCCGAGGGCGAGGTCACGTCGATCGATGCGAAGCGCGACGGCACCTGGGAGGTGCAGCTCACGACGACCGACGGGACCGAGACCGACGTCCGCGTCGACGAGAACCTCGCGGCTTCCGTCATCGAGACCGATCCCGCTGACGGCGACGACACCGGTCCCGCGCTCACCCTCGACGACGCGGCGATCCGCTCGCTGGTCGATGCCGCGCTCGCCGAGGCCGACGGCATGATCACCGACCTCGATGTGGACGGCGACGACGTGAGCCCCTACGACGCGTCGGTCCTCACGTCGGACAACCGTTCGATCGACATCGACTTCAGCGCCGACTTCGCCGTCGTCGGAACCGACATCGACTGAGCCGAGGGCCTCGTCCCCCCGCCGTCCTGCGACGTCCGAAACGCCCGATGCCGCCGCCCCTCCCCGGGGGCGGCGGCATCGTCATGCGCCGGGGCGGACGCGGCGACGGCTAGCATTCAGGGATGAGCAACTCCGGACCGATCGACGACATCTCCATCGGCGGCGAAGTGATCCGCCTCGGACAGTTCCTCAAGTTCGCCGGCCTCCTCGACTCGGGCGGCAACGCCAAAGAGGTCATCATCGACGGGTATGTGACGGTCAACGGTGAGGTCGATCGCCGCCGCGGACGCCAGCTGCGCGACGGCGACCTGGTGTCGTTCGAGGGCCGAACGGTGCGCGTCCGTCCCTGATGCGGGAGCTCAGCGGATGTCGCCCGGCAGGATCTTCCGGACGGTCACGACGATCAGGGCGATCAGCAGACCGACCAGAGTCACATCGGCCACGATGTACGCGTAGTGCGCCCAGTTGGTCCCGGCGGCCGCGAGTCCCGCGATCACCAGATCGCTGCGCTGATTCAGCACGGGGCGGATGACGGCGACCTCGACGAGGTAGACGAGCCAGATCGCGCCGAGGATCCCCAGCGTCGCGCGCCCCGCCCGCGCGCGCACGCTCACCACGGTGAGGACGATCAGCACCACGCCCGCGAGCACGTTCAACGCCGTGAACACGAGCCGCCCGATGCCCAGTCCGATCGGGATCGTGACACCCGGCGCCAGGAACTTCAGCGGCGCCTCCAGGAACGAGAGGGCGATGATCGCGCCGAGCAGGAACGCCGGCAGCAGCAGACGGAGCGCCGTGGTGGTCCGTGCCATGCCTGTCACCGCTTCCCGTCGCCCACAGATGGATCCGCGTCCGACGCTACCCCGGCCCTGTGATCGAGGCGTCGCCGAGCACCGTGCTTAAACGCTGCTCACAACCACTCGAACACCTGCTCCACGAGGATTCCGACGCCGATGACGGTCATCGCGATGCCGGCGAGGCGGGTGACCAGCGAACTCGCGCGCGGCCGGGTGCGCAGCAGGCGGCGGGCGAGCAGTCCGACCGTCGTGTAGACGACGGCGGTGTTGAGCAGATGCAGTCCGCCGAGCGCGAGCATCTGCGTCGTCGACGACCAGCCGTCGGGACTCGTGAACTGCGGCAGCAGGGCGAGCAGGAGCAACAGTCCCTTGGGGTTGATGCCACTCACTCCCGACCCTCGCAGGAACTGCGACCATCCGCCGGTCGCGATCGGCTCCCCGCTCTCGGCGATCGGAGCCGGTCGGCTGGCGAGCGTCGTCGCGCCGAGGAAGATCAGGTAGAGCGCCCCGACCACGGTCAGGGTCGTGAGCGTGACCGGATACGCGGTGACGAGCGCGCCGAGCCCCAGCGCGACGGCGACAATGACGACCGTGTAGCCGGCGAGCATCCCGAGGATCGACGGCGCGATCGAGCGGGCCCGCAAGCCGGCCGAGATCGCGTACGCCCAGTCGGCGCCGGGGGTCAGCGCGAGCATGACCGCGACCAGCCAGAACTGCATGACCAGTGCGATATCCATCGGTCCTCCTCAATCCGAGGAAGAGACTACGAAGGATTCTGCGAAAGGTGCTTCGATTCTTCGCGTAGTCGCGACCGATTCCTGCAAGACTTGTCGCCATGGATGCACTTGACCGGGAGATTCTCTCGCTGCTGCAGGATGACGGCCGGATGAGCGCGACGAACCTCGCTTCGCAGGTCGGTCTGAGCCTCTCCGCCTGTCATCGACGGCTCAAGGAGCTGGAACAGTCCGGGGCGATCGAGCGGTACCGCGCGGTGGTGGCTCCGAAGGCGGTCGGGCTCACGTTCGAGGCCATCGTGTTCGTGACGATCGGGCGCACCGACAAGGACACCATCGTCGCGTTCGAAGAGGCGGTCGTGGCCATCCCCGCGGTCGCCGAGGCGCAGCGCCTGTTCGGCGACCCCGACTACATGCTGCGCATCCTCACCCGCGACATGAGCGCGTACCAGGAGCTCTACGACAGCACCCTCGGAGCGCTCCCCGGCGTGCAGCGGCTCACCTCGACCATGGTGATGAAGCGCCTCGGCGCCGACCGCGCGGTGCCGATTCCCTGAGGCACCGAGCGACGTCACCGCCGGCGGACGCGCTCCGCTATCGATTCCAGTGACGCAGCTTGTCGGGGTTGCACACGATCCAGATGTTGGACAGCAGACGTGATCGCATTTCCGCCGTGAGTGCGGCGACGACACGCTCGTCGCGGACGAGTGTGAGCCCGGGGACACCGTTGATCGATGCGGTAGCGATGAAGGTCCCCGGCGTCATCAGCGCACGCAGCTCCGCGGCAGCCGCCTCCGGCCCCGTCGCCGGCATCGGACCGGTTGGAACGTGACCGCCGCTGTCGATGACGACCTCGACCTCCGGGTGGAGCAGCGCCTGGATCGCCTCCTCGTCCAACGAGCAGAGCGCGCTCGCGAGCGACTCGACGGTGTCGACATCGGCAGCATCATGACGGCGCCGTCGCAGCCACGCCGGGTAGTGCTTGCGGGTCATGCGGTGACCGCGGTGACGTGCCCAAGCTTCTGCGGACTCATCACCCAGAGCAGCTGCAGGATGCCTTCGCTGGACGTGGTCACCGTGACCATGGTCGTGACCGTCCCGTTCTCGACGAGAGTGGCCGCGGGCTGGCCGTTCACCTGCACCCAGTCGATGGTCTTCCCGATCCAGAAGTGGTGCGCGAACGCCGCGACGAACTTCGCCACGCGCCCGCGACCCATCACGGGGATACGCGCAGCGAGCTTGACGCCGTTGCCATCGGTGTAGCTGACGACATCGGCGGCGAAGAGCGCCTCGAGCTCGTGCGCATCGCCCTTCTGAGCAGCCGTGAGGAACGCCTCGAGCAGGCGGCGCTGAGCCACCGGATCGACGTGGGCGTTGCGCGCCGACGACAGGTGCGCCCGCGCCCTGCTGACGAGTTGCCTCGCGCTCACGACGCTGCTGGAGATCACCTCGGCGATACGTGGGTACGGATAGTCGAACGCCTCGCGCAGGATGTAGGCCGCCCGCTCGGTCGGCGTCAGCTTCTCCAGCGTCAGGAGGATCGCGAACTGCAGCGCTTCGGCCCGCTCGGCACCGAGCGCCGGATCGTCATCCGTGTTCACCGGCTCGGGGAGCCACGGACCGATGTACGTCTCCCGCCGCGAGTGCGAGGACTGCAGCACATTGATCGAGAGGCGGGTGGTGATCGTCGTCAGGAACGCCACGGGCTCCTGGATCTTGCTGCGATCCGTGTTCTGCCAGCGGATCCATGTCTCCTGCACGATGTCCTCCGCGTCGGCGACCGTGCTCAGCATCCGGTACGCGATGCCGAAGAGTCGTCGGCGGTGCGTGTCGAAGATCCGTACTGCCTCGTCGAGGTCGGCGGCCTCGCCGAATCCGCTGTCGGCCATCGTCACGCCCTTCCCCCTGTCTTCATCGGAGTCCTGCGACAAGGCGTCGGCCTTCTTCGTGAACCCAGGTATCGAGGGTCGTGGACGCGAGACGCAGCGGAGACCGAGGAAGCAGCAGGTCTCCGGAGATGTTGAAGCCCAGGGTAGTGGTCTCCGCGTCCTCGACGACATAGCGCGGGTCATGGTCGACGCGGAGTACCCGACGCACGAAGTCCGGCAGAGGCATCTGCTCGGGGCCGCCGAAGTCGACCGCGCCGCCGAGCGGATCACCCATCGCCAGGTCGACGAGCGCTTCGGCCACGTCGGATGCCGCGACGGGTTGGACGGGCTTCGGTGGCAGATGCACGGTGTCCTGTGCGGTGTTCCACTCGGCGATCTGCCGCGCGAAGTCGTAGAACTGCGTGGATCGGAGGATGGAGTGGGCGATCGGCCCCGACCGCACGAGGTTCTCCTGCACGCCCTTGGCGGCGAAGTAGCCGTCTTCCCCGGCGTGATCCGCGCCGACGATCGACAGCACGACGTGGTGCTTCACTCCCGCGCGCTCCTCCGCCTCCAGCAGACGCTGCGTCGTGGTCTCGAAGAACTCGCGTGCGGCGGCACCCGACACGTCCGGGGCGTTGGTGACGTCGATGACGGCATCCGCGAACTCGAGCGCCGCATCGAGGCCCTGCCCCGTGCGCGCATCCACGCCGCTCGCCGGCGCAGCCACCACGACCGCCTGAGCTCGACGTTCGAGTCTCTCGACGACCATCCGGCCCACTTGGCCGGTCCCACCCAACACGACGATCCGCATCTCGCTCGCTCCGTTCCTGGGTCCCGCGCCGTGCGCGCAGGGGGTTCTCCTCAACAGTGACCGGACAGCACCTCGAAGTGTGACAACAGTCAGAGAACTTTCACGTGGCGGCCCGGATCCGTCGTCGTTCGTAGATCAGGGTCGCGGTCAGCAGGAGCGCACCGATGACGATGCCCGCGGTCTGGGCGGGCAGCTCGGAGACGGAGAAGACACCGACGAGCACCAGGGTCACGAGGGCACCGCCGAGGACGGCATTCACCGCGCCGACCATGCTGGCCATGGTGAACAGGAACGAGGACCGCGCGTACCGCACCCCGAGCTCGCCGGACTGGGGCGTGTCGAGCGCGATCAGCTCGGGACCCCGCGGATGCAGGCTGACGAAGTATGCGCGGATCCGCTCCATGCGTCGACGCGCAGTGATGTTCTCGACGCTCGTGTCGACGAGTCTCACGACCGTGAACCATCCCAGCGCGAAGATCGCCGGAAGGACGGTGAACGCGAGAATTCCGATCAGGGCGGGCGAGTTCGCGGCGAACCCGATGGCCACCAGACCGCTGGACAGGGTCGACAGGTAGATGGAGCTGCGCGTTCCCGCTTCGCTGATCGTCGAGCTCGCCGCCGACTGCAGCACGAACAGTTCCGTCCCGACCGCGCTGTTCAGGGCGGAGAGGTCGGGCGTCTCATCGGTCATGATTCGCGCCGTCGCTCGGCGTCGGTGAGGGAGAATGCCTGCTCGCTGATGGTCGACATGTTCACCTTCCGGATCGTGGGGCGCGATATCGCCCTGTCCACAGCAGAGACCGGGCGGGGGACCCGGTTGTGACAGGCCTTGAGCGAACAGCCCCTCCGAGGTGTCACAGGGCGAAGTGGTTCGCGGTCACATTGGTGTCCGAGAAAAGATCAGGAGAAGCAGATGGAAAGCAGTCTCAGAAGCAAAGTCGTGCTCGTGACCGGTGCGTCGTCGGGAATCGGCCGGGCCACCGCGCTCGCCATGTCCGGTGCCGGAGCACTCGTGGTGGCGGCCGGGCGTCGTGCAGAACGCCTGCAGGCGCTGGTCGAGGAAGCGCCGGGAGAGATGGTGGCCATGGAGTTGGATGTGACCAGCCCGGACTCCGTGGACCGGGTGGTCTCCGCGGTCGTCGCCCGTTTCGGCCGGCTCGACGCCCTCGTGAACAACGCGGGTCTGATGCTCGCCGGCATGATCCTGAATGCGGATACGAACGAGTGGGTGCGGATGGTGGAGACGAATCTGCTGGGTTCGATGCGTGTCGCCCATGCGGCTCTCCCTCACCTCATCGAGTCACGCGGCTCGTACGTGCAGGTGTCTTCGACATCGGGGCGCATCGCGTCAGCCGGCGCCGCCGCCTACTCGGCGACGAAGTTCGGCATCACCGCGTTCGCCGAATCCTTCCGCCAGGAAGCCACGCCGTACGGGGTGCGGACGATCGTCGTGGAGCCGGGCTTCGTCGCCACGGAGCTGACGGATCACACCACCGACCCGGTGATGCGCGAGGCGGCCGATCGCATCGGCGAGTCGATGCGCACCCTCCAACCCGAGGACATCGCGGCGGCCGTCGTGTACGCCCTCGGACAGCCCGAGCATGTGGCAGTGAACGAGATCCTGGTGCGGCCCACCGATCAACTGCACTGAGGACCACGGCTCCCTCCGTGTCGCGAATGGTGCGCCGCCGTCGTCCTGACGGCGGCGCACCTTCAGCTCACGGAGTCCCCGCGCCGTCCCCCGGCGGCTCGGCGACGTCGGCCACCGCCTCGGCGAACGCGTGGGGCGCCTCGGCCGGGAGGTGATGCCCCGCGTGTGGGATACGTCGATGCTCGCGCGGCCCGGTGAACAGGTGGGACTGCGGCGTGCCGTCGGTCGCCGGGAAGTTGCCGTCCGCCTCGCCGTCCAGCGTGATGGTTGGGACGCTGATGGGCGGCGCCGAGGCCAGCGCGTGCTCGAGGTCTTCGTACTTCGGCGCCCCCGGTGCGAGTCCGAGCCGATGACGGTAGGAGTGGATCACCACGTCGACGTAGTCGGGGTTGTCGAACGCGGCGGCGGCACGATCCATCTCGGCATCGCTGAACGCCCACTCCGGCGAGTTGCGGCGCCAGATCACGTCGGCGATCTCGCGCCGGTTGGCGTCGAGCCCTCGGCGTCCGCGATCGGTGGCGAAGTACCAGAAGTACCAGAATCCGGCTTCCAGATCCGGACGGATCGGCGTCTGCGAAGCGGCGATGTTCTGGATGAGATACCCGTTCACCGAGACGAGGCCCGAGATCCGCTCGGGCCACAGCGCCGCGACGACGCAGGCGGCGCGCCCGCCCCAGTCGTACCCGGCGAGGACCGGCTCGTCCAGGTCGAGGGCGTCGATGAACGCCAGGAGGTCGGACCCGAGCGCCGCCTGCTCTCCGGTCCGAGGTGCGTCCCGATCGCGGAACCGTGTGTCGCCGTGGCCGCGCAGATACGGGACGATCGCCCGGTATCCCGCTTCGACGAGCATCGGCGCGACTTCGACATAGCTGTGCACGTCGTACGGGTAGCCGTGCAGGAGCACGACGGGATCCGCCTGCGGATCGCCGAGGTCGAAGTAGGAGACGGAGAGGTCTCCCGCATCGACACGGCTGGCGGCGGGGAACGGTGAGGGGGCAGTGGTCATGGTCATTCCTTCTCTGGCCGATGGTGCGGCGCCCCGCACCGCGGCGGCAGTGCGGGGCGCCGCGGTCATGTCAGGCCGCGCTCGACGTCTGACTCGCGACGTACGCTTTGCCCGCGGAGGCGATGACCTCGGCGACGATGTCGGGGTTCGACACCAGGGCGGCGTGCGATGCCCCCGCGATCTCACGCGTCCCCTGCGAGGAGGCGCGCTCCGCACCGGCGCGGAAGACGGCGACGGGGATGTTGAGGTCCTGGTCGCCGAACACGTGCCAGGACGGGATGCTCTTCCAGGCCGGGTTCGCGGCGGTGACCGCATCCGAGAGCGCCGCCTCTGTGACGGGGCGCTGGGTCGCGGCCATGAGTGCGGCGACGTCCTCCGCCACATCTGCCGCGAACTGGTGGTGGAAGGCTTCCGTGCGAATGGCGAGCTCGTTGCCGCCGGTCGCCACCGGGTAGGCGGTGAGCGTCTCGCCGAGGGTGCTTCCCGGTGCGCTGCTCGACAGGTCGAGAGCGCTCTGGCCGGTCTCCGGGACGAACGCCGAGACGTAGACGAGACCGACGACGGCAGGGTTGTCGGCCGCGGCCTCGGTGATCACGATGCCGCCGTAGGAGTGGCCGACGAGGATGACGGGTCCGCCGATGGAGGCGATCACGTCGCGCACGTAGGCGGCGTCGACGGCGAGGCTGCGCAGCGGGTTCGCGACCGCGACGACCGTCACGCCGTGGCTCTGCAGCCGGCCGATGACCGCATTCCAGGAGGCGGATTCGGCGAACGCGCCGTGGACGAGGACGATGGTGGGCTTCTCGATGGACATGGTGTCTTCTTTCTTCTGGGGTGGGGTCGTGCGGGGTCAGGCGGCGGTCAGGGCTTTGCGGAGCACATGGATGGCCTGCTCGATGGCGGCCGTGGTGGCGGCGGAGCTGCGCAGCGGGTTGAGCATCATGAAGTCGTGGATCGTGCCGTCGTAGCGCACGAGGGTCGTCCGCACGCCGGCCTCGATGAGCTTGCGGCCGTACGCCTCCCCCTCGTCGCGGAGCACATCGTTCTCGTCGACGATGAGCAGGGTCTCCGGCAGCCCCTCGAGTTCGCTGATCGGGGCGCGCAGCGGGGAGGCGGTCACGTCCTTGCGGGCTTCCACGTCGGGGAGGTAGCAGTCCCAGAACCAGGCCATCGCATCGGCGCGCAGGTGGTAACCCTCGGCGTACTCGCGGTAGCTCTCGGTGTTCTGGCCGGCGTCGGTGACCGGGTAGTACAGCGACTGGTGAAGGAAGACGACGTCACCGCGCCGCTTGGCGAGGATCGCCACGACGGCGGCCATATTCCCGCCGACCGAGTCTCCGGCGATGGCGAGCCGGGACGCGTCGAGGCCACTACTCGCACCGTCGTCCATGATCCATCGCGCTGTGGCATAGACCTGCTCGATGGCGACGGGGTGGTGCACCTCCGGCGAGCGGTCGTACTCGACGAAAACGATCGCCGCTTCCACGCCGTTCGCGAGTTCACGCACCAGACGGTCGTGCGTGCCGGAGTTGCCCAGCACCCAGCCGCCGCCGTGGACGTAGAGCACGACGGGGAGGTCACCAGTCGCGCCGGCGGGCTTGACGATGCGCACCTGCACGTCGCCGACCTCCGCAGGGACGGTGATCCACTCGTCGGCGACGTCAGCTTTCGCGATGGGGCCGGCCTGGACGTCGTCCAGCAGTGTGCGCGCGCCGTCGACGCCGAGGTCGGCGAGGAACGGGGGCTTTCCCGCGGCATCGGCGAAGGCCCGGGCTTCGGGCTCGAGTACATGGTCGGTCATGACAGGTCCTCTCGTGTGGGGTCGAGCCGGTTCGGATCGTCGCCGATCATGTGGCTCATGCAAGACAGGACCAGGTGAGGCCGAAGAATGTGACGACATCTTCGGAGCCGGTCGGCCACCCGTCGGTCGGTGTCACAACCGGTGCGCCTGCGCGGTCATGTTCGTACGGAGAGGATCCGGAACGGGCAATCGGCAACGAGGGAGAGACATGAGAATCACGGTCATCGGCGGAACGGGATTGATCGGAACGAGGCTCGTCCGCACGCTGCGAGCGAGCGGACATGATGTCGTCGCCGCCGCTCGCGCCACCGGCGTCAATTCATACACGGGCGAAGGACTGGAGGATGCTCTGACCGGCGCGGACGTCGTCGTCGACGTCTCGAACTCCTCGTACACCGACGAGGAGGCCGCCCGCGACTTCTTCTACACCTCGACGATGAACCTGCTCACCTACGGCGAGGCCGCCGGAGTCCGCCATCACGTCGCACTCTCCGTCGTCGGCACCGACCGTCTGGCCCGTGCGGAGGGCGGTTACTTCGTGGCGAAAGAGCAGCAGGAGCGGATGATCGTCGAGTCGCGACGCCCATACTCCCTCGTGCACGCCACCCAGTTCTTCGAGTTCATCCGCAACATCACCGACCAGGCGGCGCGCAGCGGCGCCGTCCGTGTCGCGGATGTGCTCGTGCAGCCGATGGCCGCCGACGATGTCGCCGAAGCGGTCGCTCGCACGGCCGTCGGCGAACCGCTCTTCGGCATGGTGGAGTTCGGCGGTCCGGAGGTCTTCAGCCTCGAACAGATCGCCGCCCAGGATCTCCGGGCCCGGCAGGACGAGCGTGAAGTGGTCGCGGACCCTCTCGGCACCTATTTCGGAGCGCGTCTGCAGAACCGCGATCTGCTCCCCGAAGCGACCGCGACGATCGCTCCCACGAGGTACCACGAGTGGCGTATCGCGGCGACCGTCTGAAGACCAGACCGTGCGCGATGGCATCCGTCACAACGAGGGCTGCCACTCGGTCATAGCTGATGGGCACCCCTTCGGCGCCCCGGAAAGGAAGGCATGAAATGGCAAAGATCGTCGTCATCGGAGGAACCGGCCTCATCGGTTCGAAGGTCGTCGCGAAGCTGAGCGAGCACGGCCACGAGGCCGTCGCCGCCTCTCCCAACACCGGCGTCAACTCGCTCACCGGCGAAGGACTCGCCGAGGTCCTGGTCGGCGCGAACACGGTCGTCGACGTCTCCAACTCGCCGTCGTTCGAGGCCCAGGACGTCCTGAAGTTCTTCACCACCTCCACGCGCAACCTGCTGGCAGCCGAGGCGGAGGCGGGCGTGACCCACCACGTCGCGCTCACCATCGTGGGCACGAACCGCCCGCAGCACATCGACTACTTCGCCGCGAAGGTGGCGCAGGAGCAGCTCATCCGTGAGTCGGGCATCCCGTACTCCCTCGTGCACGCCACGCAGTTCTTCGAGTTCGTCGGCAGCATCGCCGATATCTCGACGGAGGGCGACACTGTGAGCCTGCCGGGCGCGCTGATCCAGCCCATCGCAGCCGAGGACGTGGCGACCGCCGTCGCGCGCGCTGCGGCGGGCGAACCGGCCGGCGACGTCGAGATCGCGGGCCCCGAGGCCATGGGCATGGACGAGTTCGCCCGGCGCGCGCTGACGTTCCGTGGCGACGCCCGCACGGTGGTCCGCGACGACACCGCTCCGTACTACGGCGCCGTGATCGAGGAGCGCACCCTCATCCCCGTCGAGGGCGCGCACATCTTCGAGACGACTCTCGAACAGTGGCTGCCGCTGAACCCGCCCCGCAAGTAACAGACCGCACCACGTAGCGGGCACCCTCCTCGACCGAGAAGGGTGCCCGCTTCGTCGCCTACTGGTAGGTGACCGTCGCGTCCCACGCCGTCGTGTCGTACGCCGCGGTGGAGCGCGCCTGGGTGACGAACTCCAGACGGTCGCCGGCCGCGACCGTCACCGGCACCCGGAACGTGCGCGCCGCGGCAGTCGTCAGAGTGATGCCCGTCGTGCCGGTCGGCCAGATCTGAGTGTTGTTCTTGAGGATGCGCACGACCACTCCGTCACCACCCGCCTGCGGCTTGGAGACGACCCCTGTGACCACCGTGCTGCCCGCAGTCGGGGCGACATAGACGCGCGCGGCATCGGCTCCGACATCCGGATGCTGTGCGTCGGACCGGACCATGGTCCAGGTGGCCGTCCCCTTCCACCGGGTGTTGGCGGCATCCCACGTCATCGGCGCGATCACTCGTGAGCCGCTCGGATAGGTCCACTGCTCGTACGACCACCCTCCGGCGCCCTGGGTGCTGGCGAAGTCGGACTTCGCATGATGCACGGCGTCCGGATGCTTCAGCTGGCGCACGAAGTCCTTCGTCATGTTCCAGTACATCGAGTTGTCGATCACGCCGTCGGTGTTGGTCCACTTCTCGGCGGGTGCCACGAGACCGCTCGTGTCGGCGATCTGCACCGATGTCTCCTCGGCGAACTCGTTGAACGAGTTGATCACGACGCTCTCGGGCGGGGTCGGCCGGTCGAGCACCCGCCGCCACGTCTTCTCGATGTAATAGAGCCCGTTCTGACGCGAGACCGGGGTGTAGCCGGGCACGTTGTTGTTCCACCCGGGCATGGTGAGCATCACCTCGTCGTTCGACGGCGAGCCGTCGGGGCCGAGCTGCCAGCCGTACTCACCCGGCAGCGCGCTCGAAGCGAAGCGCACGGTGAAGTGGTTCGACGCGCTCTTGTCACCCGTGTAGGAGCGCCACGCGTTCTGCGTCGAGACCGGCGCGTAGACCACGAGCAGCGGCTTCCCGTCGACTTCGTGGTAGTGCTCGGGACCGCCGATCGCGGGGTCACCGGCGAACTCGGCCCAGGTCTGCGCCGCTTCCTGCTCGATCGTCACGGGGGTGCCCGTCCACTGCACCCGGCCGATGGCGAAGGCGTATCGGATGTCGCGTTTCGCGGGTTGCGCGTTGTGCACCGCGATGCGCGCCGCGACGTCGGCCGCCCGGTTGAGGATGGCACCGCTGACGTTGTTCAGACCGTTCGTCTCGTCGAGCAGGAGCCAGTCGATCTCCGCACCGGAGATGGTGTTCAGGTGCTCGTCGATCACCGCCGAGTTCCCGCTGTCGTACGTCTGGTAGCTGCCGAGGGTGTACGGGACGTACCGGATCGCCGGCTTGCCGGGGAATCCCGCCCAGGTGTTGGTGGAGACGCTGTCCGCCGAGCGATATCGCAGAGCGTTCCAGGTTCCGCCGCCGACTCCGGCGGTGAAGGCGACGGTCGCCTTCCAGCCGTAGCGGTCACCGGTGATGTTCCCCTGCAACAGACGCGTCGCGCCCACCCCGAACCCCGTATGCAGCGCGATGTTCTCCGGCGAGATGGCCTTGAGCGCGCGGTCGTACTCGCGGCCCATCAGGTCGCCGCCCACGCCGTCGCCCGTGACGTCGGCGTGGAAGTAGACGTAGGGCTCCGCGTAACCGTCGCCGTTGCCGTCCGTGACGAACTGGTCGTTCGATCCGATGCCGTGCGTGGTGGTCCACGCGGCGGGGGCTCCGAACGCGGTGCCGGTCGACGGGGTCGTGTACCAGGACCCGTCCCACGCGGCGAAGTACACCGCATCCGCCTTGCCGTCTCCCGTCGTGTCGGCGAGGAACTGGCGGGTCGTGTTACCGCCGAAACCGGTCCGCCAGGTCGTGAGGGCGGCGAAGCCGGTGCCCGATGAGGCGCCGGCGTGCCACGTGCCACTGTTCACCGCTCCGGAACCGTTGGTGAAGGTGGCGAGATCCGCGCGGCCGTCTCCGGTCACGTCGGCGACGAAACGTGCATTGGCGCTCGCCCCGGTGTTCGCCCTCCAGAGCGTGTACTGCTGGAACGACGTCCCCGACGAGAGCGCGACATACCAGTCGCCCGGCTGCCCGTCGCCGTTGCCGTCAGTGGCGAAGTACGCGACCGCATCCGCGCGGCCGTCACCGTTGACATCGGCCATGAAGCGCTCACTCGACCCGGCTCCGTGGCCGGACACCCAGGCGGTCGCGGCCGCGAAACCGGTGCCCGTCGAGAGCCCCACCCTCCACACACCCGTGGCATCGAACGTGACGGCGTCGTCCTTTCCATCGCCGTTCACATCGGCGAGGAACTGGCTCGCACTGGAGGCGCCGTGGCCCGTCGCGGAGGTGATCGGCAGTGCAGGGACCTTCGAGTACCAGGTGGCGTACCAGATGCCGACATTCGGCGTAGCGGCCGCGGTCGCGGTCGCGCCGGAGGTGGTGGCGTCGGTGGCCGCATCGACGGCGCCATCCGCGGCGACAGCGGGCGACACTGCGCCCGTGGCCACGAGCGCGACCGCGGCGAGCGCCCCGATCAGATTGCGATATCTCATGTGTGCTCTCCTTTGAGCGTCCGGCATCGGTGCCGGTCCGGTGTTCGGCTGTTATCGACGCCGCCCGTCGACGTCGAGAGTGAGGATCAGGCGGGGGCCGGCCACGCCGAGGAAGGTGCCCGCGAAGTCGGTGAGCGGCCGCGGCGGCGCGTCGGGATCGTGGGCATCGCGCACCAACAGCACCGGACCCACCCGCTCGACATCCGCTTCGGTGAGCTGTTCGCGGTGCGGCGAGAAGACGAGCTCGACGACCGCGGTCGCCCCGATCCGAGCCGGGAGGGTCACGGTGCGAACCACGTCTTCGACGGCGATCTCGATCACGAACTCCCCGGTCGTCTCCGGCGCTTCGACGACCGTGAAACCGACCGTCGTGTCTGCGGGGTAGCGCGTCTCCTGGCGGATGCGCCAGACGCCGGCGTCCGTGTGCACCACGTGCGTGCCGGGGTACAGGTCGGTGACCACCAACACCTCCCCGTGCAGCCGGGCTGCGGTCTCCCGAGCCTCGAGCAGCCCGATCGCCCCGCGGATCGTGCAGCACCAGTGCGCATCGGGTTCGACCGCCGCGAGGATCGGATCGCTCGCGGTGGCGATCGTGTCGAGCCCGAAGCTGCCGTCGAGGCGCTCGGCGAAGGACAGCCCGTTGTGCGCGATGCGGGCGGCATCCACTCGGTACCGGCCATCGCCGGTCAGCTCGTGGAGGGATCCCGCGACGCCGATCGAGTCGACGATCGCGCACGGCTCCGTCCAGCTGTCGGGGCGGCCGAACCAGTTGAAGGTGGCGTGATTGAGCGTGCGCCCCTCGCGCGCATACGTGTCATAGAGCACGGTCGCGACATCGGCGGCCTGTGCGTCGCCGGTCGCGACCGACCAGTCGGCGAGGTTGCGGGCGGCGGCGAGCACCGCGTGCAGCTGGGCCCGGTGCGCGACGACATCCAGGGTGCTCACGGTCTGCGTCAGTTCGACGATGAGATCGGCGAGATCGGAGCGCCCGCTGAGGAGAGCCGCCGGCACGAGCGCGTTCAAGGACAGCAGCACGCACCACACGTCGCTCGAGACGGCCCACCCGTCGATCACCTCGGTGGCGGTGCCCGATGGCGCACCGCCGTAGGTGGGGACGACGCGCGCCCACGGATAGTCGCGGCGCCGGAGAGCCGGGGCGATGAGCGCGTCGATCACGCGGAACGCGGCCCTCCGGGAGCGTTCGTCGCCGGCGACGTGGAAGAACTGCAGCAGCCCCGCGGCCACCCACCCATGGCAGGCGACCTGCTGCTCATCGCTGACCTCCCCGACCTCGGGGCCGAGATACCCGCGCGGCACGAGCGCATCGAGCATCGCCTCGTTCAGTTGCGTCGCACGCTCGAGGGTCGGCATTCCGGCCCGCGCGTACCGGGAGAGCGAGAGCAGCAGGCGCCCGGCGAGGTCTCCCGGCCAGTCGCTCTCGAGAGTGCTCCGCATCACGTCGGCCACCTCGTAGTCGTCGCGCAGCAGCCTCTGCACCGAGGCGCGGAGCGCGTGATCCTCCTCGAGTGCCGACACGAAAGCCGGCGTGCCGGAGCGCACGTCAACCATGAGCGCTCACCTCCGCCGCAGCCATGACCGTGTCGGCGTCGTCTGCGAGGTACACGTGCGTACCGGGGCCGACGTCATGCGGCGCGACGCCCGGGATCAGCACCCTCGCCTGCCCGTCGACCGGAATCTCGATCTCCACACGCACGTGCGGCCCTTCCCGGTGCCATGCCACCCGGTAGGTGCCGCGCACCGAGTGGTAGACCGATGCGGCGCTCGGCACGTCGGCCAGGAAGGTCGGAGAGATCACCGCTGACCGCCACGCGATGGAGGTCGGACTTTGACGAAGACCCGCGACATCGCTCTGCAGCCAGTGGTCGATCATCCCGAGCATGAAGTGGTTGTTGGAACCCTCGCCGACGGTGAGCCTCTCGGCCGACCAGGTCTCCGCGAGGGCGGTCACCCCGCGCGAGAGCTGCATGCCGTATCCGGGAACATCGGTGCGCGAGATCGTGCGATGCACGAGCTCGGCATGACCGCGCCGGTGCAGCAGATCGACGAGCAGCGCGAAGGTGACCTCGCCGACGGTGAACGCGTCGCCGTCGGCAGCGATGCGCTCGAGCAGCGAGGCGAAGAAGGCGTCGGATGCCGCGCCGTCACCGCGCTTCTCGGCGATGTCCGTGAGGATCACGAGCTCGGTCTGACTGGCATCGGCGCCGGGAGCCTCGTGCCGCCGGAGCGCGTGGAGCACGGAACCCGCCAGCGCCCGGAGCTCCGACGCCCACGCCTGCTCGCCCACGATCTCCGCGATCACCTCGGCGGACTCGAGCACGCGCAGGAACCCGTGCGAGGCCACGAGTTCGCGGGGGGCCGAGGCGTCGATGGCGATCCAGTCGCCGAGGCCGAAGTCGATCAGCCCCGCCACCTGACGGCTTGCGAGATAGGCGACGTACGCCTTCATGGCAGCGACGTTGTCTTCGAGCACGCGTCGGTCGCCGTACTCCCGGTAGTGCGCGAGCGGGAGATGCACGATGACGCCACCCCAGTTGACGTCGAAACGGAACGCATCGTCATCGTCGAGGTAGGCGTGTCCGCTGAAGTCGACGAACTCGGGGACCGTATTCGGAATGGCCCCGGAGGGCAGCTGGGCCGTCCTCGCGTGATGCAGCATGTCGCGCAGGTGCGCTTCGACGTCGTAGCCGCGCGCGATCGCGTCGAAGCAGAAGTGCAGCTGCTCCAGCCAGCCGAGCTTCTCGCGGTGCGGGCAGTCGGTGAAGACGCTGTGCATGTTCCCCTGCACGGCGCGGTCGATGACCTCGTGCAGTCGCTGGAGGAACGGATCGCCGCTCGTGAAACCGCCGGCGCGCGCGTTGGCGGCCCGGATGACGTGAGCGGAGACTTCGATCCCCGCGCTGGGTCCTCGGAGCTCGACGTACCGGAAGCCGTGATACCCGAACCGGGGCGACCACGAGCCGGCTGTTCCCGCCGGTATGCGCACGCTGTCGAAGATCGGCGTTCCCGTGCTGTCCTGGTCGACGCCGTCGCCGCTGATCAGCTCGGCGGGGTGCAGTTCCACGACACGGTCCTCCGCGGCTGGCTGCCACCGGACCTCGGGCATGCCGGCGACATTGACCCCGAAGTCGACGACACGTCCGCGCGAGCCCTCCCAGGCGGCGCTCGCCTCCCGCGTCTCCACCACGGCGAGGGGCGGATGCTCCGGCCACCAGATCTTCGGAGAGGGGGCGCCGGCCGCGACCGCGACCGCGTCGGTGCCGTGCTCCCACGGTTCGGGGACACCCGCGTCGTAGTCCTCGCCGCCATACCAGTGCGCGGCGAGCGTCGCGCCGCGGCCGGTGCGCGTGTGCCCCGCCATGCTCGTCGTGACGCGGGGGCTCGCTCCGAACTGCTCGATAGCGGCGAGCAGCCGTGGCGCCTGATGCTGCGCGGCGAACTTTCGGTAGCGCGCGGGGTCGTCCGAGATCCAGTACGGCCCCGATGCCATCTCGATCGTCACCGTGTGCGACCCCGGGGCGAGCAGGCCGAGGTCGTGCGTCGCCGCAGACGCCTCCGTACGCAGGTCGCTGTAACCGGGGCCGAGCAGGCCGTCGCGTCGCAGACGTCCGTCGACGCGCACCTCGACCACCCCGGCGGCTGCCAGGTGAAGGAGCGTGCGGGTGTCGGAGGCGTGGGACTCGATGTCGAAGGCGAACCACACCGTGCGGTCATCGCCCTCGGCGCGAGCGCGCGCCACCTCGGGATGGGCGACCCACTGCGCCCCCGTCGATTCGAGATCGGGGGCGGTGGTGAAGCCGCGCGGGGCATCCCACGCGATTCGACCTTCTCGCCGCACTCCCACCCGCCACTGCACGAGCCGGCCTGCCGGTCGGGGCAGCACGATCGACCGCGCATCGGCGCTCAGCACGTGCAGGTGATCGGTGGCCGAGTCGCTGTCGAGCTCGACGACGATGAGGTCGTCGGGCCGCAGCGGCTGGTCGGCACTCCAGCTCAGACGCACCGACGTCGAGTCGACCCCGAGTGGAGAATCGAGCCCGTTGACGCGCAGGCGGGAAAAGGTGTTCGGCATCAGCTCGTTCTCCGTGAGGACGGGCAGCGCGGGTGGCGGGCCGGTCACGGCCCGCCACCTCACGTGCTCAGTTGTCGGCGAGGTCCTTGGCGAAGGCCGCATCGAGCCGTTCGGCCGCGACCTCAGGCGAATCGGAGCCGAGGATGACCGTCTGAGTCACCTCGTTCAGTTCGAGCTGGGTCGCCGTCCCCGGCCATCCCTGGTCGGGCCAGGTCGCCGTCTTGCCCGACACGACATACTCGAGCACCGTCGCCTGGTTCGGGCTGTCCGGCGAGAAGGAGTCGTTCGGGAGCGAGGGCGCCCCCTTCGACGCGGTCGCGTAGGCGTTCTGCGCATCCGCCGTCGCGAGGAAGTCGATGAACACCTTCGCGGCATCCTGGTTGTCGGACTTGGCGTTGATGCCGAAGCCCGAGGAGTCGGCGGCGGCCAGGTAGTTGTCACCCGAGTCGTCGACCGGGAACGGGGCGATCGAGAAGGTCGTGCCCTCCGGAGCCACGTCTTCCAGCGACGTGGTGTCCGAGAACGCGAACGTGGCGAGCGCCTGACCGGTGGCGACCTGCTCGAACGAGACGTTCCACTCCGTGCCGGTCGGCCCCTCGTTGAAGCAGCCGGCGGCGAGCATCTCCTGCTGCATGGCGAAGGCGTCGACCCATTCCGAGTCGGCGAAGGACTGGTCGCCCGCGATCTGCTCGACGGTGAAGTCGGGGTTCGGGCCATAGAGGAGCGGCGCCAGCATGGCGTAGCTCGGGATCGAGCTGCCACCCTTGAGGAACATCGTGTACGCGACCTTGCCGTTGTCCTTCGCGGCGGCGCACAGGTCGAGCACCTCGGAGTAGGTCTCGGGAATCTCGAGGCCGAGCTGCTCCATCGTCTGGTCGTTGTACACGGGCCCGAGGCCGAGCGCGCCGATCGGCACCGACAGCAGCTTGTCGTCGTTGCTGAAGAGGTTGTTCTGCGTGGGCGACAGCTCGCCCGCCCATTCGGCCCCGCTGAGGTCGACGAGCTGGCTGGCTTCGTCGAGCGGAACCACGCTCACGACGTTGCCGGCGCCGGGGAAGGTGCGGATCACGTCGGCGGCGGTGCCGGCGGCGAGACCCGTGCGGAGGAAGGTGGGATAGTCGCTGCCACCGTCCTGGATCTCGACGGTGATGTCGGGGTGGGCCGCCTCGAACTCTTCGACGACCGCCTCCAGCGGAGCGACGTTGTCGGTGGCGATGGTGAGCGTCTTCTGGTCGCCGGTCGATCCCGTGTTCGTGGGTTCGTCTGACGTCGAGCAGGCGGTGAGGGCCAGGACGGCGACGATGCCGACAGCCGCCGCGGGTGCACTGCGTTGTAACATGCGGGTTTTCCTCTCGGGTGGGGCAGGGTGGGGCAGGGGGG
>NZ_FMIR01000013.1 GCF_900095745.1 Microbacterium oxydans | reverse complement strand
AAACATCAATAGTGTTTCGGCGGCCATAGCGTGAGGGAAACGCCCGGTTACATTCCGAACCCGGAAGCTAAGCCTCACAGCGCCGATGGTACTGCAGGGGGGACCCTGTGGGAGAGTAGGACACCGCTGGACTCCTTTTAGACAAAATGGCCACCCATCGTTGGGTGGCCATTTTGCGTTTACACCGAAGCTTTTGCGCGATGAGAACAGGAGAGCCATCCCACACGGGGTGGCTCTTCTGCGTTAACGCGCACTGCGACGTCGTTGTCTCACCGCTTCAGACGAGCCTCGAGCATGGCTGCGCACTCCTGTACAGCTGCTGCCAGAAGGGCCTCGTCCAGATCCGCTCGCCCCCAGGTCACAGCCACGGCGGCGACCGGCCACCCGGCGGCGTCGAGAACTGCGGCGCCCACGCTGCGCAGTCCGTCCGCGATCTCGCTGTTCTCCGTCGCGTACCCTCGTGAGCGCACCTCGCGGAGCAGCTCCCGCAGCTCCCGTGGCGTGCGCGGTCCGAGTCCCGTGCGGTCGGGGAACGCCGACAGATCCGGGTACAGGGCACGCACCTGCTCGCGGGGGAGAGCAGCGAGCATCGCCCGCCCCGAAGCGGTGAGGTGCGCGGGGAGCCGTACTCCGACGTCGGTCACGAGCGCGGGCCGTCGTGGCGCGCGCTCCTCGACGATGTAGAGCACGTCGCCGCCGCTCATCACTGCAAGATGCGCGGTCTCTCCCAACCGGTCGGAGAGGGCGGCCACCAGAGGCCTGCCCCTCCGAGCGAGTGGCTGTTGGCGGGTGTAACCGCCGGCCAGTTCGAATGCCGACGCGCCGAGCCCCCACCGCCGCTCCTCGCGGAGATGCAGAACGAACCCATGAGTGGCCAGTGTGGAGAGGAGGTGGTAGATCGTCGACCGTGGCAGATCGAGCTCACGTGCGATCGCCGACGCCGCCACCGGAGCGGGCCGACCGGCGAGATAACTCAGGATGCGGAGCGTGTTGTCGGCCGCAGGGACCTGCGTGCCGGCGACCGGCGATGCATCAGGCTTGTCTGGGATCACAGACAAAGCATCGCACGAACGGGTGCCGTTCACGAGGCGGCGGGTGTGGAATCGAGTCATGACTGTTCCTGTTCCCATGGTCGTCGGTGCGGCCCCACTTTCGCCCGCCGCTGTCGTCGCCGTCGCCCGCCACGATGTCCCCGTGCAGATCGACGCAGATGCTCTCGGCCGCGTCGCAGAGACCCGTCGCGTGATCGACGGCCTCGCCGCAGACCCGCATCCGCACTACGGCGTCTCGACCGGGTTCGGTGCCCTCGCGACCACCTTCATCGCCCCCGACCGGCGCCTGCAGCTGCAGGCCAGCCTGATCCGTTCTCACGCCGCAGGCACCGGTGCCGAGGTCGAGCGCGAGGTCGTCCGGGGACTGCAACTCCTGCGCCTGCAGACCCTGAGCTCGGGGCGGACGGGTGTGCGTCCCGTCGTCGTCGAGACGTATGCGGCCATGTTGAACTCCGGGATCACCCCCGTCGTGCGTGAGTACGGGTCGCTCGGGTGCTCCGGCGACCTCGCGCCCCTTGCACACATCGCCCTCGCCGCGATGGGCGAAGGTGAGGTGCGCGACGCATCGGGAGCTCTCGTCCCCGCATCCGAAGCCCTCGCGACGGCGGGGATCGCACCGCTCGTGCTTGTCGAGAAGGAGGGTCTCGCCCTCATCAACGGCACCGACGGCATGCTCGGCATGCTGGTGCTCGCCCTGCACGATCTCGAGATGCTCCTGCTCACCGCCGACGTGGCTGCGGCGATGTCGGTGGAGTCCCAGCTCGGTACCGACGCGGTCTTCGCCGCTGACCTGATGGCGCTGCGCCCGCAGACGGGGCAGACCGCATCCGCCGGTAACCTTCGGGCGCTGCTGGCGGACTCCCCGATGGTCGCCAGCCACAAGGGGCCCGAGGACGGGCGAGTGCAGGACGCCTATTCGCTGCGTTGCTCGCCCCAGGTGCACGGTGCTGCCCGCGACACGCTCGCGCACGCAACGATGATCGCCGGCCGCGAGCTTGCCAGCGTCATCGACAACCCGGTCATCACCGTGGACGGACGCATCGAGTCCAACGGCAACTTCCACGGGGCTCCGGTCGCGGCGGTCCTCGACTTCCTCGCCATCTCGGTCGCCGATGTCGCCTCGGTGTCGGAGCGCCGGACCGACCGAGCGCTGGACCCGGCCCGTAGCCACGGCCTCCCGCCCTTCCTCGCCGACGAGGTGGGCGTCGACTCCGGCCTCATGATCGCGCAGTACGCAGCGGCGGGAATCGTGTCCGAACTCAAGCGCCTCGCGGTGCCGGCATCCGTCGATTCGATCCCGTCCTCCGCGATGCAGGAGGACCACGTCTCGATGGGGTGGGCAGCCGCCCGCAAACTGCGCCGGGCGATCGACGGCCTCGGACGCGTGCTCGCGATCGAGATCCTCACCGGCGCTCGTGCCCTCGACCTGCGGTCTCCGCTGCAGGCGGGACCCGCGACCGGCGCCGTGCGCGACCTGGTTCGCACGGTCGCCGCCGGGCCCGGTCCCGACCGCTTCCTCTCTCCGGAGATGGAAGCCGTCACCGCCCTCGTCCAGTCGGGCGACGTCGCCCGCATCGCAAAGGAGCACATCGATGGCTGACAACACGACCGCGGGGCCCCGCGTCGTCCGCGCGGCCCGGGGCAACACACGCACCGCGAAGAGCTGGGGCGCCGAAGCCGCCAAGCGGATGCTGATGAACAACCTCGACCCCGAAGTAGCCGAGCATCCGGAGGACCTCGTCGTGTACGGCGGCACGGGCAAGGCCGCCCGCAGCTGGGCGGCGTATGACGCGATCGTGCGCACCCTCGACGAACTCGAACCGGACGAGACCCTGCTCGTGCAGTCGGGCAAGCCGGTCGGCGTGTTCCGCACCCACGAGTGGGCGCCGCGCGTGCTCATCGCCAACTCGAACCTCGTGGGGGACTGGGCGAACTGGCCGGAGTTCCGCCGCCTCGAAGAGCTCGGTCTCATCATGTACGGGCAGATGACCGCGGGCTCCTGGATCTACATCGGCACCCAGGGCATCCTGCAGGGGACCTACGAGACGTTCGCCGCGGTGGCACGCTCCCTCGGCCGGGATTCCCTGCGCGGCACCCTCACCCTCACCGGCGGTGCCGGCGGCATGGGCGGCGCCCAGCCCCTCGCCGTCACCATGAACGACGGCGCGGTGCTGATCGTCGACGTCGACGAGTCGCGTCTCTCTCGGCGGGTGGCGCACGGCTACCTCGACGAGTACACGACCGATCTCGACGCGGCAGTCGCACGGGTCCTCGCAGCCAAGGCTGCCGGAGAGGCCCTTTCCGTCGGCGTCGTGGGTAATGCGGCCGAGGTCTTCCCCGAGCTGCGGCGTCGTGGCGTGCCGATCGACATCGTGACGGATCAGACCAGCGCGCACGATCCGCTCGCGTACCTGCCGATCGGGATCGGGGTCGAGGAGTGGAAGGCCGAAGCCGAACGCGACGCCGAGGAGTTCACTCGCCGGTCCCGCGAATCCATGGCGGCGCACGTCGAGGCGATGGTCGCGTTCCAGGACGCCGGAGCTGCCGTGTTCGACTACGGCAACTCGATCCGCGCCGAGGCGCAGCTGGGCGGCTACGACCGGGCCTTCGCCTTTCCCGGATTCGTGCCGGCTTACATCCGTCCGCAGTTCGAAGAGGGGCGCGGTCCGTTCCGCTGGGCGGCTCTCTCCGGAGATCCGGAGGACATCTACAAGACCGACCGGGCGATCGCCGAGCTCTTCCCCGAGGACGCGGCGCTGCACCGCTGGCTGGAGAAGGCCGCCGAGAAGGTGCACTTCGAAGGCCTTCCTGCGCGCATCTGCTGGCTCGGCTATAAAGAGCGACACCTCGCCGGACTGAAGTTCAACGAGATGGTCGCGTCGGGCGAACTGTCGGCGCCGATCGTGATCGGCCGGGACCACCTCGACTCGGGCTCGGTCGCCTCGCCGTACCGCGAGACCGAGGCCATGAAGGACGGCTCCGATGCGATCGCCGACTGGCCCCTGCTGAACGCCCTGCTGAACACGGCATCCGGCGCCTCCTGGGTGTCGCTCCACCACGGTGGCGGCGTCGGCATCGGCCGCTCGATCCACGCGGGTCAGGTCACCGTCGCCGACGGCTCGGCCCTTGCCGCGGAGAAGCTCGAACGGGTGCTCACCAACGACCCGGGCACCGGTGTGATGCGCCACGTGGATGCCGGGTACGAGCACGCGCGCGAGATCGCGCGCGAGCGCGGCCTCAACATCCCGATGCTCTGACACACTCGAAGGATCTCGAACGGGAGGAACGGCGATGCGCACGCTGCTCACCAACATCGCGGAACTCACCACCAACGTCGCCATCGGAGGCGACCCGTGCGGAACGCTGAGCGATGCGGCGGTCGTGATCGAGGGCGACCGGATCGCCTGGGTCGGCGCGGCCGCGGACGCGCCGGAGTCCGACGAGACGGTGGATGCCGGCGGCCGGGCCGTGATCCCCGGGTTCGTCGACAGCCACAGCCACCTCGTGTTCGCCGGCGACCGCGCGGCGGAGTTCGAGGCGCGCATGGCGGGGCAGAAGTACGCCGCCGGCGGCATCCGCTCCACCGTTGCCGCCACTCGAGCCGCGAGCGACGAGGAGCTGCGCGCGCGACTCCGCGGCTTCCTCGCCGAGATGCTCGCGCAGGGGACGACTACCGTCGAGGTCAAGAGCGGCTATGGGCTCAGCGTCGCCGACGAGGAACGCCTCGTGCGGCTCGCCGCAGAGATCACGCCGGAGGTGACCTTCCTCGGAGCGCACGTCGTTCCGGTGGAGTACGCCGACCGCCCCGACGAATACGTCGACCTGGTCACGGGCCCCATGCTCGACGCCTGCGCACCGTACGCGAAATGGATCGACGTGTTCTGCGAGACCGGTGCGTTCACGGTGACGCAATCACGGCGAGTGCTCGAGGCGGGGATCGCGCGCGGACTCGCTCCTCGCGTCCACGCGAGCCAGCTCGGACCGGGGGAGGGCGTGCGCCTCGCGGTCGAGCTGGGAGCGGCGTCCATCGACCACGGCACCTACCTGACGGATGCCGACATCGACGCGCTCGCCCAGAGCTCCACCGTGCTCACCCTGCTGCCGGGGGTCGAGTTCTCGACCAGGCAGCCCTACCCCGACGCCCGCCGCCTGATCGATGCGGGCGTGACCGTGGCCCTCGCGTGCGACACGAATCCGGGATCGAGCTTCACCTCGTCGATGCCGTTCTGCATCGCGATAGCCGTGCGCGACATGGGCATGACTCCCGCCGAAGCCGTCTGGGCGGCGACGGCCGGGGGCGCCCGAGCACTCCGACGCGACGACGTGGGGGTCATCGCACCGGGCACTCGCGCCGACCTCGTGCTGCTCGATGCCCCGACCCGGGTGCACCTCGCGTACCGTCCGGGCGTGCCCCTGGTGCGTCAGGTGTGGAAGGACGGCATCGCCGTCGTGTGACTCGTTGCCGTCGTGCGACTCAGCGGCGGGAGGCGAGGCCCGCGAGCAGCTCGAGCACGCAGAGCGCCGCGAGCCGGACGGTGCGGGCATCGTCGGCATCGGCCGTGGCGTCGACCTCGGCGATGTCGGCGCTCACGACGCGGCGATCCGAGGCCACCGCGCGGGTGAGCGCGCGCAGCTCCCACGCCTGGAGTCCGCCCGGCACGCTCGCCGGGCAACCCGGTGCGACCGAGCGGTCGCAGACATCCACGTCGATGTCGAGGTGGACACGAGACCCCTCGCCGGCGCCCGCGATCTCGACGGCCTCGGCGACCACGTCATCGATGCCGCGGCGACGCAGCTCATCGAGGGTGATCACCCGGATGCCCCACTCGGCGGCACGCTGGGCGTAGGCGGCGGAGTTCGCGAAGTCGGCGATGCCGATCTGCACGATCCTGGACGGCTCGATGCGCGCGGTGTCGAGCGAAGACGCGGCAGGTGTGTCTTCGACGAGGCGGCGCACCGGCGTGCCGTTGGAGATCCCGTCGCGAAGGTCGAAGTGCGCGTCGAAGGTGATCAGCCCGGTCGCCTCGGCGCCGAGGGCCACCGGATACGTGAGCGAGTTGTCGCCGCCGAGCGCGATCACGAGGTCCGTGGCGTCGGCGAGGTCGCGCACGCGGGAGATCACCCTCGCCTCGCCGGCGGACCCGTCGGGATCGGTCACGTCTCCGGCGTCGGCGATGCGCAGCACGTCGTCGAGTTCGACGGCGGGCGGACCCATCAGGGCAGTGCCATAGCGGGGGAGCGCCTCGCGGATCGCGGTCGGTGTCGCGTGCGCACCGGTCGGCGACAGCGATGTACGCCAGGTCGGGACGCCGAGCAGTGCCGCATCGGCTGTGCCGCTGAAGGCGGGCCAGGATCCGGCGCGCGGCCAGAGCGGGTCGTGACTCAGCTGTCGGGATGCGGGTGCCATGTCAGACTCCGGGGATCAGGGCGTGGGCGATGGTGAAGATGGCGAGGCCGGCGAGGGCGCCGACGAACGTGCCGTTGAGGCGGATGTACTGCAGGTCGCGGCCGACCATGAGTTCGATCTTCTCGGTGGTCTCGGCCGGGTCCCAGCGCTCGACGGTGTCGGTGATGATCGAGGCGATGTCGTGGCGGTAGCGGTCGACGAGGAAGACGGCGGCATCGGACACCCAGGTGTCGACGCGGGTCTGCAGCGCGGCATCCGTCGTCAGGCGTTCTCCGACTTCTTGCAGCGCCTGCACCGCGCGTCGGCGCAGACCGCTCTCGGGGTCGGCGAGGGCCGCGAGCAGCCCGTTCTTCGCGGTGTTCCAAGCCTCGGCGGCCAGGGCACCGACCCGAGGGCTGTCGAACAGCGACGCCTTCGCGTTCTCGAGCTTGGCGCGGGTGGCCGGGTCGTTCTGCAGGTTGTCGGCGAGACGGCCGAGGTAGCCGTCGATGGCGATGCGGGCCGGGTGCCGCGGGTCGGCCTGCACGGCGTGGACGAACTTGATCGCCTCGTTGTAGACGGTGTCGTCGACGAAGCGATGGGCGAGCTTCGGCACCCAGCCGGGAAGGCGGCGCGAGACGAGTCCGGCGAACGACTCGGCGTTGGCCTCGAGCCAGCGTCCGATGCTGTCGACCGCGAGGTCGACGGCGCCGTGATGTGCATCGGCCTCGACGATCTTCTCGAGCCAGGCGCCCGCGGGCGGGCCCCACTCCGGAGCGACGAGGTGCTCGCGCGCGAGGTCGGTGATGAGGTCGCGCACGTCGTCGTCGCTCAGTGCGTTGAGCACCGCCGTCGCGATGGTCGCCCCCTCGGCGCCGACGCGCTCGGCGTGCGGAGCCTCGCGCAGCCACTCACCGGCACGGAGGGCGATCCGTGTGCTCGACAGCTTGGTGCGCACGACATCGCCGGCGAGGAAGTTCGTCTCGACGAACTCGCCGAGGCTCCGGCCGATCTCGTCTTTGCGGCTCGGGATGATCGCGGTGTGCGGGATCGGCAGTCCCAGCGGGCGGCGGAACAGCGCGGTCACGGCGAACCAGTCCGCGAGCGCGCCCACCATGCCGCCTTCCGCCGCGGCCCGGACATAGGCGAGCCAGTCGAATCGCTGCTGGAAGGCGAAGGCGAATACGAAGACCACGGCCATGAACACCAGAGCTCCGAGGGCGACGGCCTTCATTCGGCGGAGCGCGCGCAGGCGTTCCTGGTCAGCAGGCGAGAGCTGCGTCATCGGTGTTCGCGGCATGACGTCATCCTTTCACGGGGCGGTAGCCTCGAGACGTGATCGAAGACATCAAGAAGCGCGCCCTGCATCGCACCAGCATCCTCGAGGGGCAGATGCGCGGCGTCGCGCGGATGATCGAGAACGAGGAGTACTGCATGGACATCATCACGCAGTCGCGTGCGATCCAGCGTTCCCTCGAGTCTCTGAACCGGCTGCTGCTCGAGAATCACCTCCGCACGCACGTCACCCACATGTTCGATGCGGGCGGAGACGAACGCGACAAGGCCGTTGTCGAACTGCTCAAAGCCTTCGACTTCGACTCCAAGTAGACGGTCTCCCGCCACTCCTACGGCGGGCTCGACCCGCTAGAGCACCGACTGCGCGCGCGTCAGCACGTCACGGAGGATCTGCTCGATCTCGCGGAACTCAGCCGGCCCCACGGTGAGCGGTGGCGCGAGCTGGATGACGGGGTCGCCGCGGTCATCGGCGCGGCAGTACAGGCCCGCCTCGAACAGGGCGGGGGAGAGGAATCCGCGCAGCAGCCGCTCGGACTCGGCGCCGTCGAAGGTCTCCTTGGTGGCCTTGTCCTTCACGAGCTCGATGCCGAAGAAGTACCCGTCTCCGCGCACATCACCGACCATGGGCAGATCGAGCAGCTTCTCGAGCTCGGCGCGGAACAGCGGAGAGTTCTCGCGGACATTCGCGTTGAGTCCCTCTTCGTCGAAGATGTCGAGGTTCTCCAGGGCGACGGCCGCAGAGACCGGGTGACCGCCGAACGTGTAGCCGTGCGGGAACGAGACGTCTCCCTTCGAGAACGGCTCGTAGATGCGGTCGCTGATGATCGTCGCGCCGATGGGGGAGTATCCGCTGGTCATGCCCTTGGCGCACGTGATCATGTCGGGCTCGTAGCCCAGGCCCGTGCAGGCGAACGTGTGGCCGAGGCGTCCGAAGGCGCAGATGACCTCGTCGGAGACGAGGAGCACGTCATGGCGGTCGCAGATCTCGCGGACGCGCGCGAAGTACCCGGGAGGCGGCGGGAAGCAGCCGCCGGAGTTCTGCACCGGCTCGAGGAACACCGCGGCGACCGTGTCGGCGCCTTCGAACAGGATCATCTCCTCGATGCGGTCGGCCGCCCAGCGCCCGAAGGCCTCGAGGTCGTCGGCGGGCGCGCCCATCTCGGCCGCACGATAGAAGTTGGTGTTCGGCACGCGGAAGCCGCCCGGGGTGATCGGTTCGAACATCGACTTCATGGCCGGGATGCCGGTGATCGCCAACGCTCCCTGCGGGGTGCCGTGATACGCGACAGCTCGGGAGATCACCTTGTGCTTGGCGGGCTTCCCCTGCAGCTTCCAGTAGTGCTTGGCGAGCTTGAACGCGGTCTCGACGGCCTCGCCGCCGCCGGTGGAGAAGAAAACCCGGTTCAGGTCGCCCGGGGCCTCGTCCGCGAGGCGGTCGGCGAGTTCGATCGCCGCCGGGTGCGCGTAGGACCAGAGTGGGAAGAACGCCAGCTCGGATGCCTGCGCCGCGGCCGCCTCGGCCAGTCGTCGCCGACCGTGACCGGCGTTCACCACGAACAGGCCGGCGAGGCCGTCGAAGTACTCCTTGCCCTTCGCGTCCCAGATCCGATGGCCGTCGCCTTTGACGATGATCGGGACACCGGACTCGGCCATCGTGGACTGCCGGGCGAAGTGCATCCAGAGATGGTCCTTCGCCATCGTCTGCAGCGCGGACTCCGACGGGATGGTGCGTGCGGTGTTCATCTGGTCCCCCAGTTGTAGAGCTGCTTCTGCAGCTTCGCGTAGATGAAGGTCTCGGTGGAGAGGACGCCGTCGATCGGGCGGATGACGTCGTTGATCAGCGACAGCAGGTCGTCGTCGTCCTCGCAGACCACCTCGGCGAGGACGTCGAAGGATCCGACCGTGATGACGACGTAGTCGACGGCATCGATCGCCGCCACCGCCTCGGCGACGTGGCGCGTGTCTCCCGACACGCGGATACCGATCATCGCCTGCCGGGGAAAGCCCAGCTGCATCGGATCGGTCACCGCGACGATCTGCATCACGCCGGACTCCGTCAGACGCTGCACGCGCTGCCGCACGGCGGCCTCGCTCAGGCCGACCACGCGACCGATGTCGGAATACGAGCGGCGGCCGTCTTCCTGGAGCAGCTCGATGATCGTCTTGGAGATCGCGTCGAGCGTGGGATTCTTCTTCACCGGACCCATGGTGCGATCTTCGCACTCGGTGACGTCTCAGGCAACCGATTCCGCGGCCACGACGCACTTCGCCGACGGAACCGGCGGGAATGCGCTCAGGACCCGATCGGACCCAGCAGTGCGCTCGCCGCGGTGGAGTGCGCCGATTCGGGGTCGGAGGGATGGAAGGCACCGGCCAGCACGTCGCGGTACAGGCGGGACAGCTCGTTCGCCGAGAAGTAGGAGCCGCCGCCCGCCACGAGCATCGCCTCATCGACGACGTGCTTGGCCATCGTGATCGCGCGGTGCTTGACGCCCGAGAGCAGCGGGAACCAGCGCGCTCCGTTGTCGACACGGTCGTCCACGTCCCGGGCGAGGGCCGCGATCTGCGGAGGCAGTGCGTCGTAGGCGAGCGCCATGTCGGCGATGCGCCAGCGGATGTCGGGGTCCTGGCTGTAGGCCAGCCCGGTCTTCTTCGAGTGCCGCTTCTGCGCGGTGGCGACCGCCAACTCGAGCGCGCGCCGGGCGATGCCGGTGTAGACCGAGGCCAGGAGGATCTCGAACACCGAGAAGATACCGAAGACGATCGGGTCGGGACTGGGGCCGGGGTCGATACGACGCACGACGTGCGCCGCATCCGCCACTGCGCCGTTCAGCCGCGTGGTGCGGCTCTGCGTGCCCCGCATGCCCAGGGTGTCCCAGTCGTCGGAGGTGGTGACGGCATCCGTCCGCTCGACGAAGGCGAACACCAGCTTCGGCGCGTCCGGGCTCGTGGTGTCGAGGCCGTGCAGGCCGAGCCGCGTCCACACCGGGGCGAGCGAGGTGAAGATCTTGGTACCGGTGAAGGAGTAGCCGCCGGTCCCGTCGGGCACGGCGGCGGTGTCGCTGCCGAACAGCACCAGGTCGTTGCCGCCCTCGCTGATGCCGAAGGCGAAGACCTCGCCGGCGACCGCGCCGTCTTGCACGAACTCGAGGCCCGGAACGCCGCGGTCGGAGAACACCTTCGCCACCCCGGTCCACACCAGGTGCATGTTGATGGCCAGCGCTGTCGCCGGAGCGGCGCCCGCCAGTCGCTGCTGGAGGAGCGCGGCCTCGGCGAGTCCGAGCCCGGCGCCGCCGCGTTCGGTGGGGACCAGGATCGACAGGTAGCCGGCGGCGCGCAGCTCATCGAGGTCCTGCCGGGGGAAGGTGTTCTCGCGGTCGTGGATCGGCGCACGCTCCCTGATCCGTTCGAGAAGGTCGTCGGGCAGGAAGGCCGTGGGATCGAACGTGCTCATACGAGTGCCTCCAGAAGCTGACGGACGGATTCGTCCGGGCGATCGCGGTGCAGCGAATGTCCTGCACCCTCGACGACGGACAGGGTGATCAGGGGGTTCGCGGCGAGGACTTCCGCGGCGAGGTCGCCGGTGAAGATGCTGTAGACGGCGGGGTCGGCGCCGATCACGTGCGTGGGCACGGTGAGACGCGCGGCGTCGGCACGCACATCCCACGGCTGATTCTGGACGCTGGTCTGCTCCACCGCCCATGCGCTGGCACGGAGGACAGCATCGACTTTGAGCTCCTGATCCTGCGGATGCCAGTGCGGATGCTCCTGCTGCACGACCTCGAGCCGGGTGTCGGCGAAGGCGCGCTCCTGGCTTCGGCGGACGATGGCCGCGTCGCGTCCGTCGACCTGGATCGCGGGGTCGATGAGCACGAGCCGTCGGGTCCAGTCGGGGGAGGAAGCGGCCGCGACCGTGCTCGCCGCGCCGCCGAGGGAATGGCCGATGACTGCGTCCCAGGGCCCGCCGTGCTCTGGGTGGGTGGCGGCGAGATCGGCGCCGTACGCGGCGACGGAATAGTCGAGGGAGCGCGGGGCGTCGCCGTGGCCGCGGAGGTCAACGGCCGTCGCATGCCAACCTGCCTCTGCGAGCGCGTCACCCAGGCGCCACATGAGTGCGCCCGATGAGCCGAGACCGTGGACCAGCAGGGCCCGCCGAGGGGCCGACGGAGCGCCCCACGAGAGGCGGGGCAGCGTGAGCGGTGCAGGCATGGCACCAGCCTACGACCGGGGGAGACGTCCGTCCCCGGAAGCGCCCGAGCAGCTCCGACCCGAGCAGCACAGAGGGGATGCACCCGAGCGGATGCATCCCCTCTGCCGGTCGGTCCGCTCAGTCGGTGCTGATCGCGATCAGCCCCGAGGGGAACCGGTCACGCGCCGACACGTAGATCTCGCCGTCGGTGGGGTTCACCGAGACGCCGTAGACCTTGTTGCCGTAGGCATGAGCGCTCAGACGGGCGACCAGCGAGAGGTCGTCGGTAGAGTAGACCGACACCCCGCTCGCATCGAAGGTCGCCGACTGGTGTCCGGCGATGAGCCGTCCGCTCGCGGTGTCAACAGCCAGCGAGCGCAGGTCGGCGTTCGCCATCGGGATGGTCCCGACGAGCTCCCACGTTCCGCCGGCGAACACCCGCACACCGTCGGTCGAGCCCTCGGCGTCCGCCGTGCCGACGTAGAGGCGGTCGTTCACCCCGTCCCAGGCGACGCCATGCGAACGCCAGGGCGACGCGCCCGCCGGTGTGACGGTGATCGGCGCGCCCGTCGCGGCATCCATGATCTCGACACCCGACCCGCGCGTGGCTCCGAACACCAGGCCCGCCTCGGGGTCGACGTCGATGCCGCGCACGTTCGCCGTGAACGCGTACGGACCGCGCTTCAGGTCGCCGCTGGCAGCGTCCATCACGAGCCACTGGTTCGAGTAGGCGACGTACAGCTCACCCGTCGACTCGTCGAGCGCAACGTCTCGCACACCCTCGTCTGCCGCGGTGGGAGCAGGCACGTCGAGCGTGCGCACCAGGGCGTCCGTCTCCGGGTCGATCTCCCAGACGCGCGCCGGGCGCATCTCGTTGCCGACGAAGAGGTTCCCGGTACGACTGTCGACGGCCGACCCGACCGGTCGATCATCCGACTCGGGGACGTCGGTCGCCGAGGGGATCACGGCCAGCGAACGGGCCGTGAACTCCGGGGTCTCCGGGTCGGTCGGGTCCGTGGGGTCGGTCGGGTCCGTGGGATCCGTCGGATCGGTGGGATCGGTCGGGTCCGTGGGGTCGGTCGGGTCCGTGGGATCGGTCGGGTCCGTGGGATCGACCTTGCGGATGCTGACGGTGACGGCGGCGGAGGTGAGTTCCTCCCCTGGCGGGTTGAGGCGGAAGTCGCGGTTGGAGACGAACACGCGCTGGTGCTCCTCGTCGACTGTGATGCCGTAGCCGTCCTTGCCGTACTTCGCCCCGGCGAAGTCGCCGAGCAGTGCGCCTGTCGCCAGGTCATGCACGGAGAATCCGCCGCGGTCAGCCGTCGTGCCGGTGTAGCCGACGTAGAGCAGGCCGTTCGTGGAGTCGATGTCGACCTGACGGGGGTTGGCCCTGCTCGTGCGCTCCCACAGCTTGGCGAACCCGTTCGACGCGTCGAAGGCCTCGACGTTCACGACGTCCGTGAGGTCGTGGAACTTGGTGCTGACGACGGTGCCGGTGGTGGGGTCGGCGGCGACGTAGTAGGCGTCTGCGGTGCCGTTGATGACTCCGAGGGAGGCTCCGGTCTCGGCGTCGAGGACTTCGATGCCGCGGGAGGGGACGGCGACGTAGACGTGTCCGAGTTTCGGGTCGACGTCGATCGAGCGGTTGGACTCGATGGTGGGGAAGGGTCCTCGGACGACTTGTCCGAAGGTGTCGGGGGCGATGGACACGACGAGCCAGTTGCGGTTCTGTTGTCCGACGTAGAGGAGGTTCTTCTCGTCGTCGATGCCGATGTCGCGGATGTTTTCCGGCAGTGTCATCTCGCCCAGGACCTTGTCGGTGTCGGGGTCGATCTCGAAGATCTTCCGGCTGTTCTGGTCACCCAGGTACAGCAGGTCGCGGGACTCGGAGTAGGCCATGCCCGCGGGCAGGCTCGCCTTCGAACGATCCACCGACGCCAGGTGCCCCGCCGATTCGTAGCTCAGCGTCTCCGGAAGCACCCGTTCGCTGACGGTGACGGCGGCCGAGGTGAGTTCCTCTCCCGGCGGGTTGAGGCGGAAGTCCCGGTTGGAGACGAACACGCGCTGGTGCTCTTCATCGACCGCGATGCCGTAACCGTCCTTGCCGTACTTCGGATCCGCGAAGTCGCCGAGCGCCTTCCCGGTGGTGAGATCGTGCACCGAGAATCCGCCCGCGCCCTTGCCTGTGCCGGTGTAGCCGACGTAGAGCAGACCGTTCGTGGAGTCGATGTCGAGCTGCCGCGGGTTCGCGCGAGTGGCCTTGGACCACAGCTTCTTGAAGCCGTTGTCGGCGTCGAAGGCCTCGACGTTCACGACATTCGTGAGGTCGTGGAACTTGGTGCTGACGACGGTGCCGGTGGTGGGGTCGGCGGCGACGTAGTAGGCGTCTGCGGTGCCGTTGATGACTCCGAGGGAGGCTCCGGTCTCGGCGTCGAGGACTTCGATGCCGCGGGAGGGGACGGCGACGTAGACGTGTCCGAGTTTCGGGTCGACGTCGATCGAGCGGTTGGACTCGATGGTGGGGAAGGGGCCTCGGACGACTTGTCCGAAGGTGTCGGGGGCGATGGACACGACGAGCCAGTTGCGGTTCTGTTGTCCGACGTAGAGGAGGTTCTTCTCGTCGTCGATGCCGATGTCGCGGATGTTTTCCGGCAGTGTCATCTCGCCCAGGACCTTGTCGGTGTCGGGGTCGATCTCGAAGATCTTCCGACTGTTCTGGTCACCCAGGTACAGCAGGTCGCGGGACTCGGAGTAGGCCATGCCCGCGGGCAGGCTCGCCTTCGAACGATCCACCGACGCCAGGTTCCCGGTGACCTCGTAGTCGACCTCGCCGGTCGGCACATCAGGCGTGACCTCACCGGGGTCGGGGTTGCCGCCGCAGCCGAGGCACGGTTGCACGGGTCCGGTCGGGATCTCCTGCGGGTCCACGCCGTCGGTGACGAGCTTGCCCTTCTCGTCCTTCTTGATGGTCACACCGTCGAAGAACTCGCCGTCGGCCGTGCGCGACTCGTAGCGCAGCGTACCCTCGGTGACATCGACGAGCTGATAGAACTGCTTGCCGCCGTCGAGGCGACGCAGGTGCGCACCGTTCTCCTTCCACAGGCGCGGGCCGTATTCGTACAGCTTCACGCTCGCGCTCGAGCCGACGTACACCGGTCCGGTCGCGCTCTTCTTCGGGTCGGCGCCGGCCGGAAGGTTCTCCTCCGCGGCGAGGGTGTTGCCCCGGCCGTAGGCGTGGTCGTGGCCCTGGAGCACCAGGTCGACGTTGTACTTCTCCAGGAGCGGACCCCAGACCGTGCGGATGCCCAGGTTGTTGCGGCCCTCGTCGAGGGAGTACACGGGGTGGTGGAACAGCACGACGGTCCACTCGTTCGCGTTGTCGGCGAGCACCCCTTCGAGCCACTCGGCTTGGACGCGCAGGCCCTCCTCGGACGAGATGTTGCTGTTGAGGGAGATGAAGCGCACCCCCTCACGGTCGGTGTAATACACCGTGCCGGCGAGCTCGTCGTAGATGCCGCCCTCGCCGCTCGGACCGTTGTCCGGGTAGGGGAGCTGTGCGCGCCAGGTGCGCGACAGGCCGCCGTCGTACTCGTGGTTGCCGGGCGTCGTGATGAGGTTCTGCGTGCCCAGTGAGTAGGAGAAGGCGTCGAACAGCTCACCCCACTCCTGGTCCGAGTTCGCGTCGTTCACGAGGTCGCCGATCTGCACCACCGCATCCGCGTTCGGCCGGTCGCGGAAGGCATTGCGCAGCACGCGCGAGCCGTCGCTGAGGATGCCGTTCTGGATGTCGCCGAGGAAGATGAACGAGGTCGTCTTGTCGGTCGCGCTGGCCGTGGCGAAGTCCTGCCACTCCGAGAAGTTCGTCCCGTCACCCACGCGGTACATGTACTCGACACCGGGCTGCAGGCCCGTGATGGTGGCGGTGTGCATGTTCTGGGTGTAGCCGATGTCGGTGGTGACCTCGGTGTGGGCGGCTTCCGCCTCGAGCACGCCGCCCGGGTAGGGGGCGGGCGTCATTGTGCGGTACTGCACCAGTCCGCGCTCGGTGCTCGCCGAAGTGCGCCAGGTCACACTCTGCTGCGTGGTGGCGTCGGCGGCGGGAGTGAGGACGATCCGGTCGGGGATCGCGGAAGGCTCCCAGCGGGAGGGGGTGTCCTCCGCGGCCTGCGCACTGGGCGCTGGGGCGGCCAGGACGCCGCCCGACAGGAGCACGGCTCCGGCGAGGGCGCAGGCGACGAGCCGCCACGGGGTGCGGCGCCGCGTGAAGGGGGTGGTCATCGAGATCAATGCCTTTCGGGAAGAGAGGAAGGGGCCGGTCACGCGGCGGAGCGGGAACGGGCGCGGAGGATCACGACGGCACCGGCCGCGGTGATGAGGATGCCGAACAGGGCGAGGCCGCCGCCGGCCCACCCGGTCGCGGCGAGGGAGCCGCCGCCGTCCGTGGGCTGGGTGACGATGATCGCGATGCGTCCGGTGGCGTCGGAGCCGAGACCCGTCACGACGATCTCGTGCTCGCCGGGGGCGGTGTCGGCGGGGATGCGGACGGTCGCCGCCAGTGCGCCGTTCGCGTCGCTCGAGGCGACGGACAGCTGCACGGGTGTCGAGTGCAGCTCGATCGAGGCGCGTTCGCCGGGCTCGAGGCCCTTCGCCTGCAGCTGGATCTCGTCGCCGGGAGCCACCTGCGCGGTGGAGAGGGTGATCGAGACGCCATCCGGATCCACGGGATCCACGGGGTCAACCGGGTCGACGGGATCGACCGGGTCGATGGCGCCCGGCAGGCCGTCACGCGTCGAGCCGGGGCCGGCCGCCCACGCCGTGTCGTCGCTCACGAGCTTGCTGCCGTCCTTCGCCATCTCGATCGTGAAGGAGTCGAACAGGGCGCCGTCGACGGTGCGGGCCTCGACGTGGAACTCGTCGTCGGTGACGTCGACCGTCTGGAACAGCTGCACGTCGCGTCCGACGACGCGGAGGTTCGCGTCGTTGGCGGTCCAGTTGTTGGCATCCTCCGGGTCCGGGATGTACATCTTCGGTCCGGCGACGGAGACGAGGTACACCGGTCCGGTGTGGCTCTTCGCCGGGTCGGCGCCCGCGGGCAGGTCCTTCTCATTGGCGATCAGGTTGCCGCGACCGTAGGCGTGGTCGTGGCCCTGGACGACGAGGTCGACGCCGTACTTCTCGAACATCGGCATCCACGCCTCGCGCAGCACCGCGTTGTCGCGGCCGGACGTGACCGAGAAGACCGGGTGATGGAAGGCCACGACGGTCCAGGTGTTCGGGTTCTCGGCGAGCTGGCCCTCGAGCCATTCGGTCTGCGCCGACAGGCTCGCGGGGTCGAACGCCTGGGTGCTGTTGAGCGTGATGAAGCGCACGCCCTGGTAGTCGACCGAGTAGACGGTCTCGCCCAGGTCAGCGCCCTCGGGGCCGTTGGCCGGGTACTCGAACTGCGCGTCCCAGTGCTTCGAGAGCTCCGGTCCCGGGTAGTACTCGTGGTTGCCGGTGGCGGCGATCACGTTGAGGTACTGGTTCGAGAAGGCGGCGGCCTCGTGCCACTCTCCCCATTCGGCATCCGAGGTCTCGGTGTCGATCAGGTCGCCGGCGTGCACGACCGTGCGCGCGTACGGGCGGGCCTCGAACGCGGCGCGGAGGGCGCGCGAGGTGAACGCCTTGTTGTCGTTCTGCGCGTCTCCTTGCACGAGGAAGCTGAAGTTGCCGGGCTTGTCATCCGCCGTGGTGAACTCGAGCCACTCGCTCCAGGTCGTGCCGTCGCCGACGCGGTAGAGGTACGTCGTCGCGGCCTTCAGCTGATCGACGGTGGCCGAGTGGTGGGCGATCTCGTAGCCGAAGTTCGATTCGAATCCGGTGGTGGTGGCGGTGATCGTGCGCGCTGCGGCCACGTCGACGGGCGTCGCGGTGAGAGGGGCGAGCTGCATCTGCGGCGACGTGACGTCCGAGGACGTGCGCCAGCTGACGCTCTGGCTCGTCTCGGGCGTCGCGGTCGGTGTGAGGATCACGCGATCCGGCACGGCCGACGGGACGAACACCGTCGCGGGGGCGACGGCAGGCGGGTTGAGGCCTCCCGCGGCGACGGCGACGCCGCCTCCGAGGAACGTGAGGCCGACAGCGGCGGCGAGGCCGCCCGCGGTGAAAGCGGCACTGCGCCGCAGGGTCAGGGATCGTGGCAAGCGCGCCATCGCAGGCAGCACCTTTCGTCGGGATTCGAGAGGGGTGATGGCGCGCTGCAACAGGGTGGAGGAGGCGCCATTCGCGAAGCTACTAGCGCGGGGCGCAGCGAAACGGCGGTTCCTGCCACCCGTCATCCGTCGTTCATCGAAAGGCGACGAGCGTTCATCGAGCGGTCGCTTGACGCCGCTCGGCGATCTCTGAACGAGCGTTCAGTGAAAGGGGAGAGTCTTCCCCAGAAGCGATCCCGAGTGTCAGTCGAGCGGCGGCAGGGCCGGCAGGTCCGCCGCGATCAGCAGCACTCTTTCGGCGGCGGCGTGGCCCGCGGAGAGGCGCGCGGCGAGGTCGGCGCCGTCGAGGGTCGCCGCCAGGAAGCCGGAGGCGAAAGCATCGCCCGCGCCGACCGGCTCGACCACGTCGACCACCGGAGCGGGGACGAACACCGGCTCGGCGTCGCCGTCGTATGCGGTCGCGCCGATGTCGCCGTCCTTGACGACGAGCAGTGCGCAGTTCGGCAGGAAGGCCCTGATCTCCGCCGCCGTCGCGGTGCCCCAGATGCGTTCGGCCTCGTCGCGTCCGACGAAGGTGATGTCGGCGGCGTCCGCCAGGCGGGCGAGGGTCTCGGCCGCGTCCTCCCGGCTCCACAGCGGGCGGCGGTCGTTCACGTCGAAGGAGACCAGCGCGCCGGCCGTGCGCGCGTCGGCGACGAGCCGGTCCACCATCTCGCGGCAGGATGCGGAGAGCGCGGGCGTGATCCCGGTGGTGTGCACGATGCGTACGCCATCGAGCCGCTCCGACGTCAGGAACCCCGCCTGCATGTGAGAGGCCGCGGAGCCCCGGCGGTAGTAGTAGACGGAGGAGGACTCGACGCCCGGATCCTTGAACATCACGCCGGTCGGGGTGGTGTCGTCGCGCTCGACCCACAGTTCCACGCCGCGGCGCTCGAGTTCCGACGCGATGCGGTCGCCGAGCGGATCGGCGCCGAGGCGGGATGCCCAGGCCACGCGGTGCCCGGTCGCGGCGACCCCGGCCGAGACGTTCGACTCCGCCCCGGCGATGCCGATCGTCGCGTGACCGGCGGTCGCGAGTTCGGCGTCGCTCGGTGTGATCAGGGCCATGGTCTCGCCGACGCAGACGATCTCGGGTGCAGAGACGGGGGAGGAGGTGGAGCTCATGAGGGGGTGACCGCCAGGGGTTCGGTGTCGGGATACGGGCGCGCGTCGCGATGACGCAGGTCGGGGAAGGAACGGACGAAGACGATGGAGACGAGCAGGCCGACCGCGGCGAAGATCGTGGCGGCCAGGTAGGCGCCACGCCAGTCGCTGGCGTCGACGAGGAAGCCGGCGACGGCGGATCCGGCCGCCGCGCCGATCAGCTGCCCGGTGCCCGCCCAGCCGAAGGCTTCTGCGGTCTCGCTGAACTTCACGCTGGCCGAGGTGATGGCGAAGAGCACGGCGAGGGCGGGGGCGATGCCGATGCCGGCGAGGATCAGGGTGCCGCCCAGCCAGAACACGTTGAGCATGACCATCGTCAGGCCGAGGCCGATCGTCACGATCAGCAGGCGGCGGGCCATAGCCCACGGCCCGATCGGGATGTGGCCGAACGCCAGGCCGCCCGCCAGGCTCCCCGCCGAGAACACGGCGAGCACGAGTCCGGCGGCGAGGCTGCCGTGCTCGAAGGTCGCGACGACGCCCACCTCCACCGCGGAGCAGGCGCCGATCAGCAGGAAGCCGATCACCGTCGCCAGCAGCACGGGAGGTTTGAGGACGACCTTGCCCAGCGCATTGCGGCTGCGCGGGATGCGCACCCGGCCGACCTCGGGGGAGAGGATGAACCAGGCGCCGCCGCCGACGAGGATGATCGCCACCAGCAGCAGGCCCTCCGCCGTGCCGATCTGGGTGGAGACCAGGGTGATGACGACCGGCGCCAGCACCCAGATGATCTCCTGCAGCGAGGCGTCGAGGGAGAACAGCGGCGTGAGGTTCGAGGAGTTCACGAGCTTCGGGTAGATCGTGCGGACGGCGGCCTGCACGGGCGGGGTCGAGAGCCCCGCGACCATCCCGAGCAGCATGTAACCAGGCACGTCGAGCGGAAGCAGGGCGAGTCCGAGGACGGTGACGACGCAGACCGAGAGGGTGAGGGTGATCACCCGGCGCATGCCCCAGACGCCCATCCACCGACTCGTGATCGGGCCGGCGACGGCCTGCCCCACGCTGGTCGCGGCGAGGACGAGGCCGGCGGATCCGTACGACCCGGTCTGCTGCTCGACGTGCAGCAGGATCGCGAGGGACATCATCCCGTTGGGGAAGCGCGCGGTCAGCTGAGCCGCGATCATGCGCGCCACTCCGGGCGTGCGAAGAAGGTCCCGATATCCCGCCACCAGACAACGGTACCGGGCCTCGAGCGCGGTCGTGGAAGAGGCCGTGCGGCGACACGCCCACGACACGCCGAAAGCCCGATTCCACAGGAAACGAAATGTCTGAGGGGCGGCGTAGCGTGCCCCCTGTGGATGGATCGTTCACAGGGGCTTCCCAGCCGCGATTTCTCGCGGTTCGTGAGCCTCGCGAAGGGGCCTCAGCCTGTGGAAGAAACGGTGGAGAACCTGTGTTGTATCTGTAGAGAACGGTGGATAACTACACGGATGTAACTACTACCCCTTGTGGTCGCCCTCAATGTCGGTCCCCATATGTAGTATTGAAGTCCCGGCAGGGGGTCTACCGGGAAACAGCCTGATGAGAAGCAGGCCAGAGATTTGAGGGGTTACGAAAAGATGTCGATCACGGTCTACACAAAGCCTTCCTGCGTTCAGTGCAACGCCACCTACCGTGCGCTCGATGCCAAGGGCATCGAGTACGAGATCCTCGACCTTTCCGAGGACCCGACGGCGCTCGAGCAGGTCAAGGCGCTGGGCTACCTGCAGGCACCCGTCGTCGTCACCGACGAGGGTCACTGGTCGGGCTTCCGTCCCGACAAGATCGACGAGCTCGCCTCCCGTCTGGCGTGACGCCCCATGAGCGCCGTCGCGACCGCTGCGCCGCTCCTGATCTACTTCTCGAGCGTCTCGGGTAACACCGCGCGGTTCATCGAGAAACTCGGGCTCCCGTCCCGACGCATCCCCCTCCACCGGCACGAAGAAGATCTCGTCATCGACGAGCCCTTCGTGCTGGTCACCCCCACCTATGGCGGGGGTGCGGGGCGCGGCGTCGAGAAGGGCGCCGTCCCCAAACAGGTGATCCGGTTTCTCAACGACGAGCGCAACCGGCGCCACATCCGCGGAGTGATCTCCGCGGGCAACACCAACTTCGGCGATGCGTTCTGCCTCGCCGGTGACATCATCAGCCGCAAGTGCCACGTGCCGCACTTGTATCGGCTCGAGATCTTCGGCACACAAGACGATGTGGATCGCGTGAGCGACGGATTGGAACGACGGTGGCAGCTTCAGTGACCGAGACAGTGGCATTCAAGGCGAACCCCTCCTACGAGGGTCTCGACTATCACGCCCTCAACGCGATGCTCAACCTGTACGACGCGAACGGGAAGATCCAGTTCGACGCCGACAAGCGCGCCGCGCGGGAGTACTTCCTGCAGCACGTGAACCAGAACACGGTGTTCTTCCACTCGCTCAAGGAGCGTCTGGACTACCTCGTGGAGAAGGAGTACTACGAGGGTGCCGTCATCGAGCAGTACTCGATGGAGTTCATCCAGAAGCTCAACGACCTCGCCTACGGCAAGAAGTTCCGCTTCGAGACGTTCCTCGGCGCGTTCAAGTACTACACGAGCTACACGCTCAAGACCTTCGACGGCAAGCGTTACCTCGAGCGCTTCGAGGACCGCGTCGTCATGTCCGCCCTCGGCCTCGCCGACGGTGACGAGAAGCTTGCCGTCGCCCTCGTCGAGGAGATCATCTCCGGTCGCTTCCAGCCGGCCACCCCGACCTTCCTCAACGCCGGCAAGGCGCAGCGTGGCGAGCTCGTCAGCTGCTTCCTGCTGCGCATCGAAGACAACATGGAGTCGATCGCCCGCGGCATCAACTCCGCACTGCAGCTCTCCAAGCGCGGCGGCGGCGTGGCACTCCTGCTCTCGAACATCCGCGAGTCGGGTGCGCCGATCAAGCAGATCGAGAACCAGTCCTCGGGCATCATCCCCGTGATGAAGCTGCTCGAAGACAGCTTCAGCTACGCCAACCAGCTCGGTGCCCGTCAGGGTGCCGGTGCGGTGTACCTCAACGCGCACCACCCCGACATCATGCGCTTCCTCGACACCAAGCGTGAGAACGCCGACGAGAAGATCCGCATCAAGACGCTGTCGCTGGGCGTCGTGGTTCCCGACATCACGTTCGAGCTCGCCAAGAACGACGAGGACATGTACCTGTTCTCGCCGTACGACGTCGAGAAGGTCTACGGTGTGCCGTTCGGCGACATCTCGGTCACCGAGAAGTACCGCGAGATGGTCGATGACCCGCGCATCAAGAAGACGAAGATCAACGCGCGTGAGTTCTTCCAGACGGTCGCCGAGATCCAGTTCGAGTCCGGCTACCCGTACGTCATGTTCGAAGACACGGTGAACAAGGCCAACCCGATCAAGGGTCGGATCAACATGTCCAACCTCTGCAGTGAGATCCTGCAGGTGAACACGCCGACGACGTACAACGACGACCTGTCGTACGACAACATCGGCAAGGACATCTCCTGCAACCTCGGTTCGATGAACATCGCGCTGTCGATGGATGCCGATGACCTCGGTCAGACGGTCGAGACCGCCATCCGCGCCCTCACCGCGGTCAGCGACCAGAGCCACATCGGCTCGGTGCGCTCGATCGAGGACGGCAACGACCGCTCGCACGCGATCGGCCTCGGCCAGATGAACCTGCACGGATACCTCGCCCGCGAGCACGTGTACTACGGCTCCGAAGAGGGCATCGACTTCACGAACATCTACTTCTACACGGTGCTGTTCCACGCGCTGCGTGCGTCGAACAACCTCGCCATCGAGCGCGGTACCACGTTCGACGGGTTCGAGGACTCGACCTACGCGTCGGGTACGTTCTTCGACAAGTACATCGAGCAGGCGTGGGTCCCCGCGACCGAGAAGGTCAAGGAGCTCTTCGCCGGCAAGCACATCCCGACGCAGGACGACTGGGCCGAGCTGAAGGCGTCGATCCAGAAGCACGGCATCTACAACCAGAACCTGCAGGCCGTCCCGCCGACCGGCTCGATCTCTTACATCAACAACTCCACGTCGTCGATCCACCCGATCGCGTCGAAGATCGAGATCCGCAAGGAAGGCAAGCTCGGTCGCGTCTACTACCCGGCGGCGTTCATGACGAACGACAACCTGGAGTACTACCAGGACGCATACGAGATCGGCTACGAGAAGGTCATCGACACGTACGCGGCTGCCACGCAGCACGTCGACCAGGGCCTGTCGCTGACGCTGTTCTTCAAGGACACCGCCACCACGCGTGACATCAACAAGGCGCAGATCTACGCATGGCGCAAAGGCATCAAGACGATCTACTACATCCGCCTGCGTCAGCTGGCGCTCGAGGGCACCGACATGGCCGAGTGCGTCTCGTGCATGCTCTGACCCGTTGACCCGCTGCTGACAGCTGAACCCGAGAAACGACGAAGAAAATGACTCCTGAAAGACTCAAGCTGGTCTCCAGCGTGCAGGCGATCAACTGGAACCGCATCCAGGACGACAAGGACCTCGAGGTCTGGAACCGTCTGGTGAACAACTTCTGGCTGCCGGAGAAGGTGCCGCTGTCGAACGACGTGCAGTCGTGGAACACGCTCACTCCCGACGAGCAGCTGCTCACCATGCGGGTGTTCACCGGTCTCACCCTGCTCGACACGATCCAGGGCACCGTGGGTGCGGTATCGCTGATCCCTGACGCGATCACGCCTCACGAAGAGGCCGTGTACACGAACATCGCGTTCATGGAGTCGGTGCACGCGAAGAGCTACTCCTCGATCTTCTCGACACTCGCGTCGACGAAGGAGATCGACGAGGCGTTCCGCTGGTCGACGGAGAATCCGAACCTTCAGAAGAAGGCTCAGATCATCATGGATTACTACCAGGGAGACGACCCGCTCAAGCGCAAGGTGGCCTCCACCCTGCTGGAGTCGTTCCTCTTCTACTCGGGGTTCTACCTGCCGATCTACTGGTCGTCGAAGGCGAAGCTGACGAACACGGCCGACCTGATCCGCCTCATCATCCGTGACGAGGCCGTGCACGGGTACTACATCGGCTACAAGTTCCAGAAGGGCCTCGAGAACGAGACCCAGGAGCGTCGCGATGAGCTCAAGGACTACACGTTCTCGCTCATGTACGAGCTCTACGACAACGAGGTGCAGTACACGCAGGACCTCTACGACGGCGTCGGTCTGACCGAAGACGTCAAGAAGTTCCTGCACTACAACGCCAACAAGGCCCTCATGAACCTGGGCTACGAGGCGATGTTCCCCTCCAGCGTCACCAACGTGAACCCGGCGATCCTGTCGGCGCTCTCGCCGAACGCCGACGAGAACCACGACTTCTTCTCGGGGTCGGGTTCGTCGTACGTCATCGGCAAGGCCGAGGCCACGGAAGACGACGACTGGGACTTCTGACCCGTCCGAGATGAGCTCAGGCGCGCCCGTCGGCCAGGCGGGCGCGCCGCTCCTCCTCGCGCTTCGAGTACGTGGCGGCGCGGATCGCATCGTCGGATTCCAGGCCTGTGCCCAAGGCCCCGCCGAGAGTCGCCGCCGATGCGACGAACCACGTGAGCACGAACAGGTCGCCGACGCCGACTGTTCGGCCGAGGGCTTCGCTCATCACCGTCGTGTCGAGCACGAACAGCGCCCAGGCCAGGTTCACGACGTACAGCGCCAGATAACAGATGATGATGCCGATGGTCAGAGTCAGCAGCGTCGAGGTGTTGTAGAGACGGGATCTCTCCCGCGCTTGAGGTGAGTCGTCGTCGGGGCGGTCCCAGAGCCTGCCGTCGATCACGATCCAGGCGATGATGATCGCGATGGAAGCCAAGGTCGCCGCCGCCAGGCGCCAGCCCGACAGTGAGATGGCGAGCGACCACACCGTCGGTTCGATCGTCGCCACCGCGCCGGTCGCCAGGGCCGCGACCAGGGCGGACTTGAGCCCGGCGGCGAGCAGCCACGGGCGGTTGGCCAGCACCATGCCCAGAAGCACGCGCCCACGGGCGCTGAGCCGGGGGAGAGGCAGACGCTTCTCCTCGGGTGAGGCGGGTTCGGCCATCCCGTTGACGAGCCCTTGCACCGCATGTCGGGCGCGGGCCTGCACCCGGAAGCCGCCCAGAGCGGGCAGCGACAGCACCGCGCACAGGCGTCGAGGATCGATCGCCGCCAGCAGATAGCGCCCGTCATCATCGCGAAGCGGAAGCTCGGTGACGCCGATGACGATATCCCACCGGTTCTGGTCGGCGTGCGCACGAAGCCGTTCCAGGGCGACGTCGACGTCTTCGGAGCCGAGGGTGAACGGCTCGCTGACGAGTTCGACGATCCAGCCGTCGGCGTCAGCCGCGAGCGGTGGCGTGAGGTCGGTCATCCGGCGCGCGACGGCGGTGGGCGAAGCCGGATCGGCCACGAGGCCCACGCGGATCGGCTCCATCTCCGCAACCTACACCTCCCACACGTCGCCCGCACTGGCATCTGCGAGTTCTGCGCTGCCTACTTCTGGTTCGCCGCGTGGTACGCGAGCAGGGCCCTGATCGAGGCGTCTGCCCAACGATGGCCGACGCATCTCCGTCGATGGCGGGAGCGATCTGCATCGCGCCGAGCTGATGCCCCAGATCGTGCCCTGGGTGACGGTGATGTGCTCGTGCAGGGCGATCAGCTGGTCGAGCACCTGCCTTTCTGGTGTAAGCGGCAGCGCCCGCTAGGATAACGGTGCGTCGCTCGCGATGGTTTGCGGAACCCGGTGCGCCAGCCGCATGAACTGCGCCGTCGCCGGGGAGATCGCTCCGTTCCGTCGCGTGATGAAGGCGTAATGCTCCACGAAATCGTGAAGCTCGGTGCCGTTTTCGTCGAGATGCACGCCGGCCTCGACGAGCAGGCCGAGAAAGGCTGCGCGTTCGAGAACCGCCTGCGCGTCGGGAAGGCGTCTGGCGACCCGTTCTCTGTGGCAAGCGGCGTCAACGCTGCGAGCGTCGGCGCGGTACGTGAGTCAGGTGTACTGATCGCTGTGGCCGGGAGTGCGATCTACAGCGCGGATGACGTTGGGGCTGCGGCTGCTCGACTGCGCGCCGGAATCGACGGCAGCTCCACGAGCGACCAGGGCGCTGAAGTGCCGGAATCCGCGAATGCTTGACGAGCGGCATCACGGGCTCGTGTCCAAGGGCTCCCGCGCAACGTTCGCGCGGGTCGAGCTTCAATAGCGAGAAGCTCTGAAAGTCTCCGTTTGCAACCCTGGGATTCCGTCGATCAAGTAGTTGAGCAACGGCCAGGCCTCGCGACGACTTTCAGTTAGACGTAGGTTCTCTGGGTGTTGCTCAGACGCCATGCTCTGTGGTGTACGAGCCGCGGGATCCTACGATGTCGCGGCTCTCCTTGTGGTTGGCCGTCGCAATGACGACGCTGGCCCGCGCCTCGCAGCGCAGCCAGACGTCGACCGGAGCAGCATCGAGCGGAGACCGAGGCGAGGAGTCGCTTCGACGCCGCCGGCGAGCGCGTCGTGACGTAGATCGGCCCGATTTATCTCGGCGCAGTTCGCAAGAATCTCGGTGTGATGTGAACCTCGCAAGAGCAGTCGTGCCATATCGATGACACTGTGCCAACAACGCTGACGATCCACAGAAACGCTGGTCAGCGTAGGATTCGCTGACACCCGCGAAGCCCCCGCCCGGCGGTCATATCGACCACCGTGCGGGGGCTTTCTCGTTCGAGGCCGCCAGCTGCGCCGTTCATCATGGGCGTGGCTACGGGGATACTGTCCTCGAATCCTGTCTCGGTATGAGGACCTGCTTCACGATGAGGAGGATCGAGGCGGTCACCGGAATCGCGATCAGAGCGCCCAGGAGTCCGAGCAGGGTGCCGCCCACGAGCGCCCCGATGACCACGAGTGCCCCGGGCACGGCGATCGCCCGATTCATCACCTTCGGCGTCAGGACGTAGGCCTCGAGCTGCATGTAGATGAGGTACGCCACGGCGAAGATCAGCGCTGGAAGCCATCCGGAGAAGAGTGCGAGCGCGGTCGCGACAGCCCAGTAGAGCACGGATCCCACCAGCGGGATGAGGGTTATGACGAATGCGACGACCGCCATCAGCAGCGCGAAGGGAAGGTTCAGGACGAGGTGCAGGACGAGCGCGACAACACTGTTGAAGAACGCCAACACGACCATTCCCATGAGGTAGCTGCCCACGGAATCCGTGATCTGACTTGTCATCGAGTCGACGCCGGACCGGCTGTATGCGGGGAAGAGACGGTTGAATCCCGCCTTGATCGCCGGCAGGGAGGCCAGAAAATACAAGCTCAGCACGAGCACGATGACCACGCCGGAGGCCGTCGAGACGATCGACACTCCGACCTGCAGCACCCCCTGGCCTATCGCCGCGATGTGGGAGGGCTGCGTGAGAAAAGCCGTGACGTCGTGCACGAGGGTGGTCGCTTCGCTCCCCAACGCATCGTGGAGCCAGCCGTAGAAGCTTGATGCTTCGAAACTCTTGATCAGCTTCGGTCCGTCGGCGATCACCTGAGCGACTTGGCGCACCGCGGTCGGCACGATCAAGAGCAGAGCGCCGACCACCGCCGCAGCGAAGACCGCATACACGATCAGGATTCCCCACGCGCGCCGTACCCCGCGGGTCTCGAGCTTGCGCACCACGGGGTCGAGTCCGAGGGCGGCGAAAAGAGCGAATGCCACGTAGATCAGCACTGTGGAGAGGTGCGTGAACGCCACACCGGTGCCGAAAGCGAGAAGTCCGCCCAACGTCAAGATGTACCCCGACGAGAAGGGACGATTGAGCGATGTCAGGGTCTCGCGAAGCCGGCGCGGATTCTCGTCGACGGCAGGATGATCAGTCATGGTGCATTCGCTCTCCGTCGCTCGGCTTCGTCGGTCGGTTTGTGCCACCCCGTCCGCGCGCTTGCCTCCACCCTCGAGACATCGCCGCGACGTCACGGCTCAGGCCTGCTCCCAGCAGCATCCCGATCGCGATGGCAGTGAGGGAGCCGAAGGTCCGCATGATGGTGTCGGTGGCGCCGGAGGCGCCCGATGCCGCCTCGCTGAGACCGATGAACCCCATCGCGCCGGGTACCAGGAGCCAGTACGCACAGGTGAGCATGACCGCGGTCGAGGGGGATGCGGAGAGGCGGCCGGCGAGCATCACGGCGGGGATGACGATCAGGGCGCCGATGAGCCCCGACAATTCGGCGCCGACCAGCCTGTCGCCCAGCAGCTGTCCCGAATAGGCCACGACGAGCGCATAGAGGATCCACACGAGTGATCGTCGCGGCGCTGCGGAGTACAGGTAGTAGCCGAGTGCGACCAGGACGATCCCCGCCCAGGGCGCCCATGCGCCGAGCTGCATCGGTGCGGTGGTGGGAGCCGGAGGCTCCCCGGCGATGGAGATACCCGCGTACACACCGAAAGTGAGAAGGCCGAGCCGGGCGATACCGGAGACCAAACGGCTCGCCCCCGCCATCATCTGCCCGGAGGTGAGCTCGACGGCGGCGATCGTGAGTGTGAGCCCGGGGAGGAACGAGACCAGCGACGGCGCCACGAGCCGGAGCACGTCGTCGTGCACGAAGGGACGAACGAGCAGCGATATGAGGAGTGTCACGGAGAAGGCGGTGAGCACCGGCAGGATGAGGGACAGCGTGGCGACGCGATTGCCGATCAGAACGATCGACCCCACGACCACCCCGAGCAGCACATAGACCGGAAGAGCGGTCACGGTGGGATTGAGCACCAGGCCGAACCCGACCGTGAGCAGGGTGTACCCGAAGACGGTGAGCACCGGTCCGAACCGTGCGGATTCCGATCGGATCTCGCCGAGTCGGGCGACGACGTCTTGCGGTGGCGTCGTACTCCTCGAGGCCTCACGCACGAGTCGCTCGACGGCGTCGACCTGGTCGAGGCGCAGCGGAGCGCTACCCACGGCGAAGAGGGAAGTGGCGGATGACGAGTTGCGCGGATCCTCGACCATCACGATCGTCGGAAGGACGAACACGCGGAGATCTGCGCGGTCGTATTGCTGCGCGAGACGGTTGAGTGTCTCCTCCACGTCATTCGTCGCCTGCGACGAAGCCAGCAGCGAGGCGCCGAGCATACCGAGCATCGCGATCACGTCGGCACCGGGCTCGGCATCATTCCCGATCACAGAACGCGGGCGCAGGGCCTGGAGAGCGCCCCGCGCCCGCCCGATGATCCCTGGACTCTGATTCGTCTCGCGGTCGAGCGGTGTCATGATCGGGTCGAGACTTCGGCGGCGAGCAGATGCAGTCGGGATGCGATGATGACGGCGTCGTCGCGCGTCGAACACCCGAGCTTGCGGTAAAGCGATCTCAACTGCGACTTGATCGTGTTCGGTGAGACGTGCAACGACGCGGCGAGGGCGGCGGTCGTGGCATGCAGCGGGAGAGCTCGGAGAACCCGGAGTTCACTCGCGGTGAGGGTGGGCGGACGTGGGCGGTCGGTGGCGGCCAGCCCCCCGGTCGCGGCTGCGAAGGAGGTTGCTTCCTCCGGGGAGAGGCGTTCCTGCACCCGGGTGATCAGCTGGAGGGGAATCTGCGAGACGAGTCGCCGCCGCCCTGGCCTCGAAGCGATTCGCGTGACCTGCGCAGCCGTCTCCGAGGCGACCGCATCGGTGAGCGCGCACTCCAACCACGCAGACAGGAGGATCGACTCTGCGCGTGCACCCGGCCCCAACGATCGGGCGGTGGACATCTGACGCAGTCCCGAAGCGGCGACATCCAGGCGCGACTCGAGAAGTGCGTGGCGGATGATCGCCATGCGCGTGAGCGGTCCCGAGCGAGCGGTCTCCTCGGCGATCCGTCTGGCCGCGGTCGTGTCTCCGGTAGACCAGAGTGCGTCGATCGACACGGAGTTGATGACGTCGGTCGCGAACGAGCCGTGCTGATCCGGATGCGCGTCGCGTGCGAGAGCAACGGCCTCGATCGCGTCGTCGGGATGCTGCAGCACGAGCAGTCGCCGTGATCGCGCGAGTAGCGCGAAGGGCCAGGTCAGCTCGATGCTGTCATAGGTCTCGAGCCGGCTGAGGAGCTCGTCCGCGTCCGGGGCCATGCTGTCGACGGCGAGGAGGGCGCGCGCGCATCGCTCCGTCATCGTCGTCGCCGTCAGATGGGCACGGGTGGGCTCAGGCAACGCGGTGAGCTCGTTCAGCGAACTCTCGGCATCGTCGAGCGATCCGCGAACGGCGTGGGTGAGTGCGGTGCGCCCGAGCGCCATCCGTTCCGCATCGGTCTGCTGCGACAATCTCCCGAGGTCCCGGGCGGTGGCGAATTCCAGCAGCGCGGCCGCGGATTCTCCGGCTGCGAGCAGGGTCGACCCGATCTGCTGGTGATAGAACCAGAGCGGTCCGTCGGGGCGCTCGCGGGATTCGACACGGACCTGCAGGATGCGGTCCTGCAGGCGGCGAGCGTAGATCATCGCGGCCGCCACGTCTCCGCTCAAGCGGAAGGCCACCATCTGCACGAGTGTGAAGATGTCGAGCTCGTCCGCGCTCATGCTCCGCGCGTCGTCCGGATAGATGAGGGGTTTGAACGGGCGGTTGGTCCGCGCCAGCACGGGCGTCATGCGGTGCACGATGCGCAGCACCGGGTACCGCTCGAGGAGAGGCGTCGGAAGCGACTCGACGGCGGACACGAGCTCATCGGCGTGCACGCTGTACAACGGCCAGATGTTCATCATGGCCGCGTGAGCCACCGCTTCGCCGCTCTTCGAGAGCACGGCGCTCCGCAGCGCCTCGATCGCCCGCGTGCTGTCCGTCAGGTTCATCGTCTCAGCGCGCGCCGAGGCGCTGCGCGCGTTCTGTGGCATCGGAGACTCAGCTCGGACGGGACGAAGCCACCGCACCGTGTCCGGCGGCGAGACGACGGAGATCGGTGAGCGACAGGAAATGCAGATCACCGCGCTCCTCGAACTTCGTCGAGACGTTGCCCGCCAGGCCTCCTTCGATCGCGAGACCGCTGCCCAGATCGAGGACCAGCGGGGGACTGCCCTCGGCGAAGTCGACATCAGCGAGGTCGACCCACACGATGTTCGGGCGCGTCGTCGATTCGAACACATAGCGGAGGCGGGTGAGATCCGCGACGACCTGCCAGATGGTCTGCGATGCATCCGGTCTGCCTTCGTCCGGCAAGCGGAAGGGCTGGGCGGCGTTGCGGATCACGCTGAACATCGACGCGATGGCCTCGAGCTGGGTCTTCGGCTGCGGCAGACGACGGACGTAGTGGGCGGCACGGGCGAAACGGTCGGGGGCGAGCGTCGTCCCAGGCAGGGGGTTCTCGCCCCCGAACCCGTCGATCTGTGAAAGCAGCGCGAGCTGCTCGTCATACTTCGGCGAGTTCGTCATCACCCGAAACTCCGCCCCGTGGTGGACCTCGACGTCGCCGTCGATGTACTCGATGATCGCGGAATCGCCGGATGCGTCGTCCAGGGCCAGATGAATCGTGGGGACCTCGCCCGTGACGGGGTCCGCGAGCTGGATCACCTGCACGCGGTTCGAGGTGATCCACCCCACGGCTTCTGCCACCGTGGCGAAATTGTCGAGGAAATACTGCAGCCAGACGGCCTGACTCAGCGCTGGTCGTGATGGATCGAGCTCCCCGTAGGAGGACTCGGCGAGCCAGAGCACGTGCCCGGCGAGCCCCGCTTCGTTCACCCCGTCGACCGTGATCATGTCGAAGGCCGTGGCGACGATGCTGCCGTACCGGGCCTGCCAGGTGAGAGCGCCGTCGACTCCGTCGTCGCGGCGCGACCCTCTCGGCAGCTTCCATAGATTGGTGCCCAGATCGCGGTGGTAGTCCATGTTTCGTCCGACGATCACCGCTCCGCCGGCGTCGGGCCAGACCACTCTTGTGCACATGTCGGTGTCTTTCTCTCGGGTTCGTCGGGATCGGCAAGATTGCGCTTCTATGCCGGAGCGGAAATGAAGGTCATCCACGCTTCCGCGGTCGGAACCAGGGGAACAGGGAACCGATGACCACGCCGGCAGCCAGAACCGCGAGAAACCAGCCCCAGGCGGGCATCGTGAACTCCAGGAACAGGAATCTCAGCGTCGCGGGGGCCACATTCGAGAACACGAAGGAGAGCGCGGCGATGGCGATGATGATGGCGATGATCGCCTTCGCGCCGTTCGCTTTCGCCTTCTGTTCCGTACCGCTGCCTGTCGTGCTTTCCTTCTCGGGCATACGTTTCCTCCTCCTGCTCCGCGCGCTCGCGGGCCGCTCCACGGAGGAGACTACTCACCTTTCGTGCCGCTCCACGAGAGGATGAGAGCCGGGTGAAGGGCAGGGGGCGGAGAGGGTCATCACCCGAATGACGGGTCGGGGGAAATCTCTCGTCGGCAGGCATCCACGGCGCGGCCCGCGGCATAGTCTCGCCGCCATGGCCCCAGGGACGCACGCACCTCAGAGAATGATCATTCGCAACGCCCGCGTCTTCGACGGCGTGAACGCGAAGACACAGGACAACGTCGATGTCCTGATCGAAGGTCCCTTCGTCGTGGCCGTATCCTCGGCTCCCGTCGCTGGCGACGCCTCCGACGGCGTCATCGAGATCGACGCGAAAGGGCGCTTCCTGATGCCGGGCCTGAGCGATGCCCACGTGCACCTCATGGGTAACGCCAACAGCATGATGGAGTTCCTCCAGGGGCCGACAGGCGCGCTGTACGGGAACACGATCGCCGAGGCGAAGCGGATGCTGCTGCGCGGGTTCACGACGGTGCGGGATATGGGTGGTGACACCGCTCCGGTGAAGTCGCTCATCGATCGCGGTGTATTCGAGGGGCCGCGCATCTTCCCCAGCCAGGCGATGATCTCGCAGACATCGGGACACGCTGACTTCTCGTTCGTCTACGACGTTCCGGAGGAGTTCGGCGGTGCGCCGAGCCGGACCGAGGACATCCACTTCACCCGCGTCGCCGACGGAGTACCGCGCGTGTTGGCGGCTGTCCGGGAGCAGCTCAAGATGGGGGCGAGCCAGATCAAACTCACCCTCGGCGGTGGCGCTGCGTCGATGTACGACCCGCTGAACACTCTGCAGTACACGCCGGATGAGATCCGAGCCGCCGTGCAGGCAGCGACCGACTACGGCACCTACGTCGCCACCCACGTCTACACGCCCGCCGGAATCACGCGCGCTCTCGATGCCGGCGTCACATCGATCGAACACGGACACCTCGCGGACGAGGCGACGATCGCGCTGATCGCCGAGAAGGGCGCCTGGCTCTCGATGCAGCCCTTCGCCGAGGACGACCACCACTACCCCGACCCGGTGCGTGCCGCCAAGAACACCGAGATCTGCCACGGCACCGATGAGGTCTACGGCTGGGCGAAGCAATACGGCGTGAAGACCGCATGGGGGACCGATCTGCTGCTCGAGCCGCAGTCGGCGGCCCGCCAGAGCGTCATGGCCGCGCGCCTCGGTGACTTCTACAGCAATGTGGACGCCCTCACGATGCTCACCTCCAGCAACGCGTCGCTGTTCGAGCTCGCGGGGGAGCGCAACAGTTACCGAGGTGCGAAGCTCGGCGTCATCGCGGAAGGATCCTGGGCGGACCTGATCCTGGTCAACGGAGACCCGATCGAAGACCTCTCGCTCATCGCCGACCCTGACACGAACTTCGCGCTCATCGTCAAGGGCGGCCAGGTCATCAAGAACGAGGCCTGAGGCCATGTCGGCTCCGATCGGCAATCTCAGGGCGAATCGAAGGGGAAGAGCGATGACAGCTCCGACGGATCAGGGTGAGACCGATGAGGGTCTCGGCACACGCAGTGGGCACAGCGAGACGTTCGGCGAGGTGCTGATCACCGCGACCGGCATCGGTGTCGACGCCTCTTGGGGGCACATCTACGGACCTGTCGATCTCACGGTCCGAGCCGGCGGCGTCACGGTGCTCGTCGGCGCAGGAGGCCGCGGCCGTCAGGCGCTCCTGCTGACGTTGAGCGGGCGGATGAAGCCGACCACCGGACGACTCGAAGCCTTCGGACGCATCGACAAGCCGCATCATCTCTTCGGTCAGGCGGCGATCGCCAACGTCGACGAGGTCGACGGCATCCCGCAGACGATCCGCGTGCACGACATCGTGACCGAACAGGTGCGGTGGGCCGCCAAGTGGTACCAGTGGGTGCCGCAGTCGACCGACGAGGATCTCGAACGCATCTGCCGCCCGGTATTCGGTGACTATTCGCTGCCGACGATGGACGCGATGGTCGAGGAGCTGCCGGAGTTCACGGCAGCCCTCTTCCGCATCGCCGTGGCCAACATCCGAAAGCCCCCGCTACTGGTCGTCGGTGGCGTCGACACCCTCGCCAGCGTCGAGGGCTCCCGGCGTCTCCGTGAGCGCCTCATCGCTCTCGGAGCCGAGCAGACCGTCATCATGGCCGACGTCAACGGCGTCGAGAAGCAGGACGGCATCACCGATGTGATCGAGGTCCACAACCTCACCGACCACGAATTCGCGGTCCTGGAACGAGAGGTCACCGGCCGATGATCGCCGCATTCTCACCCGGTAGCGATTTCAAGCGCTACTACCGCGGGCGCATGCCGCGTCTCGCCGTCGCCGTCATCATCCTGATGCCACTCCTGTACGGCGCGCTGTACCTCTGGGCGTTCTGGAACCCGTTCGGCAACGTGAACCACCTGCCCGTCGCCATCGTCAACCTTGACGAGGGGGCCGACGCGATGGGCGAGCCGCTCGATGCGGGTACCCAGGTCGTGAAGGGGATCGTCGATTCCGGACAGCTCGAGACGCACGTCGTAGATGAGGCCGAGGGCACCGCAGGTCTCGAGCACGGACGATATGCGTTCACGATCACGATCCCTGCGGACTTCAGCGAGGCGATCGCATCGGCGGCGACGGGGGACCCCCGCCAGGCCGACCTGATCTTCACCTACAACGACGCCAACAACTACCTGTCGACGGTGATCGGTCAGGATGCTGCCGCTGAGGTCATCAACGACGTCACCGCGCAGGTGGGGGAGCAGGTCTTCCTCGCCGTCGCGACCGGGATCAAGGGGGAGCTGCCCACGATCCGTCAGGCCGCAGCGGGTATCGAGACGCTCAACTCGGGGGTCGACGAACTCAGCGCAGGGGCCGATCAACTCGCCACGGGGCTGGTGACAGCCAAGTCGGGCGCGGGGACGCTCTCCGCAGCCCTCGACGAACTCGTGGCCAACGTGGACGGTGCCGTCGGGCAGGTCGAGCGAGCCGTCAACGCCAACGGTCTCACGACGGGCGAACTGCAGCAGTTCGCCTCGTCCATTCGCACCAGCACCGACAGCCTCGACGGCGCTCTGGCGGGTATCGCCGAGGCGAACGCGCGGGCGCGGGCAGATCTGCAGGCGGTGATCGACGACGTGCGTGCCTCCGGCGACGATGAGCTGGCTGAGCGGCTGGAGGGCGTGCAGCGATCGATCGAGCAGAGCGGTGTCGGGCAGGAGGTGTCGATCGCGTTCGACCGTCTCCGCAGCGACGTCGACACCCTCGCCGGCGAGTTCGACAACCCGAGCAGTCGCGTGAATGTGATCCTGCGGGCCGTGGAGTCCGGCGGCATCAACAACACCCTGAACCAGGTCACGGGGAAGGCCGACGAACTGCGATCGGGCGCGGACCAGCTCGCGAGCGGCCTGGTCCAGCTCAGCGACGGTGCGAACGAGATCTCCGCGAACATGCCTGCGCTCGTGGCCGGCACCGCGGAACTGGCCAGCGGCGTCGAATCGGGAATGAAGCTGATCCCCAACTGGAACAGCGATCAGCAGTCCAGCTTCATCAAGACGCTGGCCGATCCCGTCGTGATGAAGCAGGTCACGAACAACGAGGCGAAGACCTTCGCCTACGGATTCGCACCGTTCTTCTTCGGGCTCGCGCTGTTCGTCGGCGGCATCATCGCGTGGATGCTCTTCACACCGCTGCAGGCGCGTCCGCTGGCGCAGGGGCTCGGATCCTTCCGAACCGTGCTCGCCTCCTATGCACCCACGCTGGCGGTCGGCTTCCTGCAGGCGACGATCCTGTACCTGGTCGTGCGGTTCGGACTGGGAATGGAGTACGCCAACCCCTGGGGCACGTTCGGGTTCATGCTGCTCATGGTCGCGATGTTCATGGCCATGATCCAGATGTTCAACGCCGTCCTCGGGCCGGCTGTGGGCCGCGTGCTCACGCTCGCCTTCCTCATGGTGCAGCTCACCTCCGCCGGAGGTGTGTACCCGGTCGCGGTGACGACCCTGCCGTTCCAGTACATCCATTGGATCGATCCGATGACGGCCACCGTCACCGGGCTGAGGTTCATGATCCTGGGAGGCGCGGACTACCGGCTGTGGGTTGCGATCGGCACGATCGCCCTTCTCACGGTGGTGTTCCTCGCGATCTCGACGTTGGCCGCCCGGCGCAACAGGCAGTACAACATGGACCGCCTCTACCCACCGGTCGAGGTATAGGAGGAGAGTCACCCTTACGACAAGTCCCGGCACCTCATCCCACTCCACCCGTCCGATCTCTTCGTAGGAGCGAATAGTGACCACCAACACGCACAAAGCCCGTCAGTCGACGAACATCGACTCGACCATCAGCATCAATCCCGTCTTCGTCCGACCGGGCGAGGCCACCGAGTTCGACAAGTTCACGCTGCCGAAGGGCCCCAGCCTGCCGGAGACGGCGTACCAGATCGTGCACGACGAGTCCATTCTCGACGGCAACTCGCGACTCAATCTCGCGACGTTCGTCGGCACCTGGATGGACGACGAGGCCAAGAAGCTGTACCTCGAAGCGGCCGACAAGAACATGATCGATAAGGACGAGTACCCGGCGACCGCGGCGATCGAGGATCGCTGCTGGCGGATTCTCGCCGACCTGTGGAACGTCCCGGACAAGAGCGACACGATCGGCACCTCGACGATCGGCTCGTCGGAGGCGTGCATGCTCGGTGGGCTCGCTCTCAAACGTCTGTGGCAGGAGAAGCGCACCGCTGAGGGCAAGTCGACGGACAAGCCGAACCTGATCATGTCGGCGGCGGTCCAGGTCGTGTGGGAGAAGTTCTGCAACTACTGGGACGTCGAGCCGCGCTACGTGCCGGTGAGCCCGGATCACATCATCCTCGACGGCTACAACCTCGAGGACTACGTCGACGAGAACACGATCGGCGTGGTGTCGATCCTCGGACAGACGTTCACCGGACTGTACGACGACACCATCGCGATCTCCGAGAAGCTCGATGAGATCCAGGCGAAGACCGGCCTCGACGTGAAGATCCACGTCGACGGGGCATCCGGCGCGATGGTCGCACCGTTCTGCCAGCCGGACCTGGTGTGGGACTTCCAGCTGGACCGGGTGAACTCCATCTCCACGTCGGGCCACAAGTACGGCCTCGTCTACCCCGGTGTCGGGTGGGTGGTCTGGCGCAACACCGCCGTGCTGCCCGAGAGCATGATCTTCCACGTGAGCTACCTCGGCGGGGACATGCCCACGCTCGCGCTGAACTTCTCTCGCCCCGGCGCGCAGGTGCTGCTGCAGTACTACCAGTTCCTCCGTCTCGGATTCGAGGGCTATCGCGAGGTGCAGCAGAACTCGATCGACGTCGCCACCTACCTCTCGAGTGAGATCGCGAAGATCGGCCCGTTCGACCTGATCAGCAAGGGCGACACGATCCCCGTTTTCGCCTGGGTGCTCAAGGACGGACACACCGACAAGTGGACTCTGTACGACCTCGCCGATCGTCTGCGAATGAAGGGATGGCTCGTCCCCGCCTACCCGATGGCCGACGACATGTCGGATGTCGTCCTGCAGCGCATCGTCGTGAAGGTCGGACTCAGCCGTGACCTCGCATCGGCTCTGCTTGCGGACATCCGGGGCGAGGTGGCGTTCCTCGAGGCGCTGACGACCCCGCTTCCCGATACCGCGAGCAGCGGATCGCACTTCCACCACTGATCCGCCCGATCGGGGAGGGCGCCATCGCGCGCCCTCCCCGATCGCGCCTTCGAGTCATACCGAGATGAGAGGAGAGCGACGATGACCGTTGCCGCCACCAGCATCGATCCTCCCCGCAGGCTCTTCGTGCCCAGCGTCACGAAGCAGTGCTGGGGGTTCATGATCGGCTCGGCATTCTTCGCCGCCGGCTCCGCACCCGGCCTGAGCGAGGCATTGGGCTCGAGCGGGTCCAATCTGCTCTTCTTCATCGGCGCCTGGTTCTTCACCGGCGCCGGACTGATCCAACTGTTCCTCAGCGGTGCCGTGGCCGTCAGGGTGGCCTACGCACCGGGACGGATGGTCCGGGCGGAGTGGCTCGCCGCTGCCACACAGTCGTTCGGGACGATCCTGTTCAACGTGAGCACGACCGGTGCACTGCACGCGCGGAGCATCGCTGCACAGGAGAAGCTCGTTTGGAATCCCGACGCCGGAGGGTCCGTCGCCTTCCTCCTCAGCGGCATCCTCGCATTCGTGGCCTACGCCCATGCCCGAAGACTCTGGGACCTGGGGCGCCGCGCCTGGTGGTCGGTCTTCATCAACATGGTCGGATGCATCGCGTTCGGTGCCTCGGCCGTGGGCGCGTTCATCCTGCCCAGCGGAGATGCGTTCAACAGCGGTCTCGCGAACTACGGCACCTTCGTCGGGGCGCTCTGCTTCCTGCTGGCCTCTCTCATCGTTCTTCCGTTCTGGGATCGAGCGCGCCGTCATCCGGGTCGGGCGGGCTCCGACCAGGACGACGAGCCCGCCCTCCGATGACGCACACGCAGCGGCCAGTGGCGACGGAGGAGAGGATGGCGATGGGCAGCACGACATCGATCGACGCGAGATCGAATGAAGGGGTGACCGGCACCCGTCGTCGCGTCCGACGCGCGCTCGATGACGAGTCCTTCGCCCTCACCTTCGGCGCGTTCGCCTTCGCGGGAAGCGCCATCGTCGCGATCTTCGTGTTCTGGGGCCGCGAGCTCCCGATCGATGGCCGACACTCTCTCGGCGAGTTCGCGGCGATCGCCGGCGCCGTGGCCGCCGCTGCCGGTTTCGCGACATCCCGTCTGCGTCCGCATCGCGACAGGCCGACCGACATGCGCGCCGCCGACGGCACCAGGTACTGGTGGTTCGACCTCGTCGCGTTGTCGGCCGCCTACGCTGCCATCGCTCTTCTCGGGTGGATCGGCGTGGCGACCATCCTCGATCACAGCTTCGTCGGGGCGACGGTGTTCGCGTCGCCGGCGGTCGTGCTCGCGGCGGCATCCACGGCGCTCAGCGCATATCTCGCCTTCGTGAGCGGGGCGAACCTCACGCCCCGCCATCTGTCCCTCGTCCTCGCGGTGTTCCTCGTGGTCGGCATGGTGACGGCAATGCTGAGTGCGACGGATCCGCAGTGGTGGCAGATGAACCTGTCGGCGCTCGGCATCACCCACGACATCTCGGCGCTGACGTTCAACGTCACCCTGATCGTGTCGGGCGTCATCGTCACGACGATCGCACGGTTCGGGACCGCGACTCTGCCCTCGGCGACGGATGCGGATCGACGGCGGCGAGGTACCGTCCGTGGGCTCTTCGTGCTGATCGGCGCGCTGCTCGCCTGTGTCGGGCTCTTTCCCGTCGACCGTTTCTTCCTCGTGCACAACACGGTCGCCACCGGCATGTGCGTCGCGTTCGCGGTGCTCGTGGTCGGGCTCCCCTGGCTCATCCCGACCATGCCGAAGGTCTTCGTCGCGCTGGGCTTCGTCTACGTGGGGGTGATCGTGATCCTCGCGGTGCTCTTCTCCGCCGGCATCTACAACCTGACGGCCGTCGAGCTCGTCTCGGCTCTGCTCATCTTCAGCTGGATCATCCTGTTCCTGCGTAATGCGCACCCGGCGGTGCGCGCATGATCGCCGTCCTCGCCGATCTGCTGACACTGGGCGTCGCCGTCGCGATCAGCCCGTTGTCGATCGTCGCCGTCATCCTGATGGCGACGTCGGGCAAGGGCCGCACGAACGGCACGGCCTTCATCCTGGGGTGTTATGCGTGGGGCATCCTCTTCGTCGGCGTCCTCGTGCTGATCGGTCGAGCGGCGGGGGCAGAGGACCCGGACTCCGGGCCGCACATCACGATCGACGTCATCGAGATCGTCCTCGGTGCGGGGCTGCTCGTGCTCGCGCTGCTGCAGTGGCGCGGCCGTTCTTCGCACGAGACTCCCAAATGGATGGCCAGTCTCGACGGGCTGACCGCGTGGAAGGCGTTCTTCGTCGGCGTCCTGATATCGGGACCGCTGTCGCCCAAGGATCTGCCGCTGCTCGCCGCCGCGGGCGGCCGCATCTCTCAGGCCGTGCTGCCGGTGGAACAGGTCGTGGCCGTGGTGCTGATCTTCGGCATCTTCGGCATCTCGGCTGTGGCGATTCCGTGGATCATCAGCGTCGTCTCACCGAGCAAGGTCGAGGTGCGCCTCTCCGGCATGCGCAACTGGCTCGTCACCAATCACGCCGTCATCATGGCGGTGCTCTTCGTGATCCTCGGTTTCAAGCTCATCGGCGCCGGCGTCGCCGACCTGGCAGGGTGAGCCGTGGATTCCCCTCGTGAGGATTCTGGATGCCGGTAGAGGTCCTCGTCTTCGTCATCATCGCGGTGTTCGTGATCGTGTTCGCGAGCTCGCTGTCGCAGCGGACGGGCATCGCGGGGCCGCTGATCCTCGTCGCCGTCGGTGTGGGCGTCAGTCTGATTCCCGGGGTGGCGGCAGTGTCCGTGGCTCCGGAACTGATCCTGGTCGGTGTGCTGCCCCCACTGCTGTTCTCGGCCGCCGTCTCCGCCCCGGCGATCGAGTTCCGTCGCGACCTCGCGGCGATCGGCGGCCTGTCCGTGCTCCTCGTGATCGTGAGTGCCGTGGTGCTCGGGCTGTTCTTCTTCTGGGCGATACCCGGTCTCGGCTTCCCCCTGGCGGTGGCGCTCGGTGCGATCCTGAGCCCGACGGATGCCGTCGCGACCTCGATCGTGCGCCGGCTCGGAGTGCCGCGACGCGTGGTGACCGTGCTCGAGGGGGAATCCCTGCTCAACGACGCGACCGCACTCGTGCTTCTGCGCACGGCGATCGTCGCCGCGGCGTCCGGGTTCTCGTTCCTCACCACTCTCGGATCGTTCGCCTGGGCGGTGCTCTCCGCCATCGTCGTCGGCGCGGTCGCCGGGTGGCTGGCGCTGCGCCTGCGGGCATGGACCACGAGCGCGACGGCGAACACCGCTCTGGGCCTGACGATCCCGTACATCGCCTATCTGCCGACGGAAGCACTCGGCGGTTCCGGCCTCGTCGCGGCGGTCGTGGCGGGCGTGGTCTGCGGGCAGGGGTCCGTGCGATGGCTCACACCCGAACAGCGCATCTCCGACAAGATCACGTGGCGCACGATCGCGTTCCTCCTCGAGGGTGCCGTCTTCCTTCTCATGGGACTCGAGTTGTGGGGGATCGTCGAGAGCAATCTCGAAGCAGAAGAAGGGCTGCTCGCCGGCATCACCATTGCTGCGGTGGCGCTCGTGATCCTGATCGCGGTCCGTGCCGCGTACGTCTTCCCCATGATGCATGTGCACGCCGCGAGGGTGACGAGATCGATGCGCCGTCGCCTCTCCGCAGACGGGGGTGGCTCCAGAAGGCGCACTGCGGGACGGATGCGCGCCGACATCGAGTACTTCGACGCGTCGCCGCTGACCTGGAAGCACAATGCGATGATCGTGTGGGCCGGCATGCGTGGTGCGGTCACTCTCGCGGCGGCGCAGACGCTGCCCCCAGACGTGCCGTCGCGCGACCTGCTGGTCTTCATCGCGTTTCTCGTCGCGGCGGGCAGCCTGCTGCTGCAGGGGATGACCCTTCCTGTGCTGGCACGCCTCCTCGGACTCCGGGCGGCAGGGGCGAGCGGCCCGCCGCGCGACGAGATCCGCAGCATCGACGAACAGTTGCGTGACGCCGCGCAAGCCGCGATCGACGGTGGCACTCTGCAGCGTCGCGGGCGCACGCCGTTCTCCGCTGCGATCTCTTCGCTCCCGACGGCGGGATTCGTCGCGCCGCTCGATCCCCGTGGCGGTGCAGACTCCCCGGAGGTGCTCGAGTTCCAGCTCGCCCTGATCGCGGTCATGCGGGAGCGCCTGCATGAACTCGGCCGGTCCGGACGCCACAGCACGACCGCCCTCCGATATGTGCTCGATGAGCTCGATGCCTTCGAGATCAGTGTGAAGCTCCACCTCGAAAGCGAGAGATGACCATGGAACTCGACTCGGCACCGCTGATCGGCATCGCTCTGGCGGTCGGATCTGCCGCTGCGCTCGCGGTCGGCAATCTGCTGCAGGCGCGAGGTGTGCGTGCCATGGAGGCCGCAGCGGAGCGCGGAGTCGACGGTTCGAAGGCCATGAACCTCCTTCGCAACCACTTCTGGCTGCTCGGCACTCTCCTCCTCGGAGTCACCGTGCTTCTGCAGATGGGCAGTCTCACATTCGCGCCCTTGATGGTCGTGCAACCGGTGGGCGTCGTCGCACTGGTGTTCACCGCCCTGTTGACGGCAGTGTTCGCCAAGAGAGCGCCCTCCCGTCAGGTGGTGCGAGCCATCGCCATCTGTGTGCTCGGGGTGGCCGGGTTCGTGACCGTCGCGGCGATGGTGAGCACGCAGCACGCGATCACCGATGTGCAGCTCATCGCGGTGCTGGTCGTGCTGACCGTGCTGCTGGTCACCACGGCGGTGGTCGGGATCGTGGGGCGGCGCCGGCGCACGCCTCCGGTCGTCTGGGTGCTTCTCGGCGGCATCTACTCGGCCTTCGTGGCGACCCTCGGCAAGACCGTCATCCTCCGTGTGCAGTCCGCCTTCCATTCGGGCGGTCTGAAGTGGGATGTCGCCAACCTTCTGACCATCGCCTGCATTCTGGGCATCGGAGTCGCCGGGGGGCTCTCGATCTACTTCGTGCAGAAGGCCCACGCTTTCAACCGCCCGGAGGTCGTCGTCGCGGGGCTCACCGTCGTGGATCCCGCGGTCGCCGTCGTGCTGGGGATCGCGATCCTGGGCGAGGCGAGCGGCGCGCCGATGTGGGCGTTCCTGGCGTTGGCGGCGGCGGGAGTGGTGGCGATGAGCGGGGTGTTCGCCCTGTCGCGGGCGGAGGCTCGCACGGAATGAGCGGTGCGGGTCGGGTCCTCATCGGCCCGGATGCCGGACAGCCTGGGTGGTCGCCCGGGTGTCACCGGGGTGAACACCCGGGTGATGTCCGACGGTGATCTGCGCCCCGAGCCCGCCAATATATTAGGAAGGAGTCAGCGAGGAACCGAGGGGGTTGGTTTCTCGTCTTACAGGACCGGCGCTTCCCCAGAGCGTCGGCAGAGCAGGGGGTAACGATGCTTCGAGCGACCGCTTTTAACGACAAGTGCACGACTGTCCTTCGGCGGGAGCTCCTCCGTCCCGTCGTGGTGCGAACACCTCGAACCTCTCCGGAAAGAGCCTGGGTGGGGCCCGCATGAACCTCACCGACACGGACCGCGCCCGCGATGAGCTCGCGAAGGCAGTGCGTGCCGGACATCCAGAAACCATCGCCCGCACCGTCGTCTCCAACGTCTGGCCTCTCTACACGACGCATCCCGACGCATTGACGGCAGCCGTCGTCGAGCTGCCGAGCAGTCTGCTCGACCGGCATCCCATTCTTCGAGTGATCCATCCGATGACGGCCGTGCTCGCCCGCAGGGCTCGGGCCTATCAGCCGGTCCCGCACGCCCAGGATGCGCGCCTGATGAGCGCCGATGAGCTCGACTTCCTCACTCTTGCCCAAATGCTCTCGTTCCGCGTCAACGGCGACGTCACGGCCGCCATGGTCTACGCGCGGCGGCTCGAGGATCGCCTTCTCGAGACGGCAGCCGAGGGTCGGGAACGCATCGACGGGCCCCTGTGGTTCCTCCATCATCAGATCGGGACCACGATGCTCGCCGCCGGCGACTCGGGGCGGGCGCTGTTGGAGTTCGCGACGGCTCGTCAGCTGGGCAAGTTCTCCGGGCAGGAGTACGCCGAACGTATGGCTCTCGCCCGAACCGCACTCGCACACGCGATCCGCGGCACTCTGAGCGAGGCGGAACGCGCGCTCGCCGAGGCCGAAGAGATGCCGGAGGTGACCGCCCTCCATGCGAGCGCGACGATGTCGTCCGAGCTCATCGCCAGGGCGCTCATCGCCGTGGACCGCCGGTCGGGTGACGTCGACGAGTTGCTGTCGGGAGCGTGCCCGGTCGACAGCATCGAACTCAACTGGCCGTTCGCTCTGCTGGCCCGTTGCCGCGCCTATCTCTCGCGGCATCGGCCGGAGGATGCGCTCGAGGCGATCCGACTGGCTTCGGACGGACATCCGACTCAGCGGGGCTCGTTCGCCGCCGACGTCGTCGCCTCCTCGACCATCGAGGCGCTCATCGCCACGGGTGACTCCGCGTATGCCTGGACGGTCGTCAAGGAAAACCCCAAGGTCGGCGTGCTCACCCTGCTGGCGACCGCCCATCTCGCGCTCCACGACGGTCGGCTGGACACGGCGGCACACGAGCTTCGCGCGCTGGCATCGGATCAGACGCTCGGACCCGCGCAGCGCGCCGAAGCCGTGCTTCTCTCGGGATGGCTCGAGCTCGCGCGAACGGGCGAGATCGATGCGGAGACCGCACGCCAGATCTCGAGGATCTCCCAGCGCGCCGACCGCCGTCGCCTGCTGGAGGTCATGCCGCGACAGCTCGTGGATCGCATCAAGGAAGTGCTGGATGCGGAAGCCGCCGAGCAGTGGGTCGTGGTGACGGAAGGCATCGTGTTCCGTGACCTCCAAGCGCGACCGTCCCTGACCTCGGGCGAACTCCGCATCCTCAACGCGCTGCCGGCGCAGCGTTCGACGGCGAACATGGCATCGAGCTTCCACGTGTCGCCGAACACCGTGAAGTCGCAGTTGCGCTCGATCTATCGCAAGCTGGGGTGTTCGACTCGAGAAGAGGCGATCCGCATCGCGACGCGCATGCGTCTGCTCGCTGCCTCCATGAGCGACTGATCCCGTTCGCCGCATCGACCACGGACGGTCGCGCTGGCCACCTGCAGCCAGCGCGACCGTCCGTGATCAACGCGGAACGCGACCGAACGTGATCGCTCGCACGATGTTCACCACGCCGAGGACGATGAGCGAGATACCCATCAGCATCCACAGCACCATGGCGCCCCACAGCGGTGCGAACAGCAGCACCACTCCGGCCACGATCGAGAAGATCGCGAAGACGATCGACCAGACCCTGGAGCCAGTTTGGGAGAGGGTGCTCAGCGCGACGACACCCTCGACGATCCACAGGATGCCGACGAGCACGCCGAGGAAGGCTCCCAGCCAGACCGCCGTCTGACCGAGGCTCGTGAACGCGATCACCCCGGCGACGATGAAGATCAGGCCGAGCAGCACGTGGCCGACGCGCGCCCATCCGCCCTTCGTCCTGCTCAGCCCGCCGATGGCCGCGTAGATGACACCCGCGACGATCGCGTAGGCGGCGACGAGAGCGGTGACGGCCATCGCGGTCTTGCCCGGCCAGACGAGGATCACCACTCCGACGATGAGGGCGAGCGATCCCCCCACGCCGATGGCGATGCGGATGCCGTCGAAGGCGGTCTTCGTGGACGTGGGTGCAGCGTGCATAGGCGTTTCCTCGAGAGTCGATCGGGCGGTGTCGGGCGTTATGCGGCGTGGGGCTTCTTCTCACCGACCAGGCTCTGAACGGCCTTCGTGATCGCGGCGAACTCGTCCTGCTTGCGCGCCACGAACTCGAGTGCTTCGGTCCCGGTGGCCAGCACCTGCTGGCCGAGCTCTCCGACATCCGCGAAATGGTGGCTGGCGTTGCCGACCAGGCCGCCCTCCAACGCCAGTCGCCCCACCAGGTCGAGCTTGAGGACTTTGGTGCCCTCCGTGAAGCTCATGTCGGCGAAATCGAGCCACACGATGTTCGGTCGGGTCGTCGACTCGAATGCGTAGCGCATGTTGGTGAGGTCGAGCACGACCTGCCAGATGGTCTGCGACGCGTCGGGCTTGCCCTCCTCCGGCGTGCGGAACGGCTGTGCGGCGTTGCGGATGATGCTGAACATCGCCGAGATCGCCTCGATCTGCGTCTTCGGCTGTTTCTGGTGAGCCACATAGAAGGAGGCGCGCGCGAAGCGATCGCTGGCCAAGGTCGATCCGGGGAGCGGCTTGTCACCGCCGAGACCTTCGACCTCCTTCACGAGCTCGAGCTGCTTGTCGAACGTCGGGGAGTTGGTCATCACCTGGTACTCGCGGCTGTGGTAGACCTTCGGCTTACCGTCGGTGTACTCGATGATCGCCGAGTCGCCGCTCGCGTCGTTTATCGCCAGGTGCAGCGTGGGAACGAGGTGCCCCGTCGGGTCGAAGAGCTGAGCGATCTGCACCTGCGACTCGTTCGTCCACGCGACGGCTTCGGCGACCGTGGCGAAGTTGTCGAGATAGTACTGCAGCCACACCGCCTGGCTCAGCTGAGTCGCATCCGCTTCGGGTTTGCCGTAGTCGGATTCGGCAAGCCACAGGATGTGACCCGCGAACCCCTTCTCGTTCATGCCGTCGCACGCGATGAGGTCGAACGCCGTCGCGATGATGCTTCCGTACTTGGCCTTCCAGGTGAGTGTGCCATGGACGCCGTCGGAGCGCTCGATGCCACGGGGGAGCTTCCAGAGGTTGGAGAGCAGGTCCATATGGAAGTCCATGTTTCGGCCAACGATGACTGCACCATTGGCATCGGGCCAGACAACTCGTGTGCACATGAGCGCCGCACGTCCTCTCGTCGATGATTCGCCCGCGGCCGGAGGGGTCACGGGCTCTCTGGTGATTATTGGTCGCGCGCGCCCGTGCGAGCGTGGCGACGACGCGAAATCACCCGTAACGCTCACCCGGGTGCCACCCGCACCTTCACCCGCTTCCGACCCGCCTCGTGCTGACTCGCTCCGCAGTGGTTGCCCGTGAGGAAACTACGTGTTAGTTTCTTTACAGGAAACGAACTCTCGGAGGGAATCATGGACAGCAACGAAGCGGCGGCCCGCCTCGCGGCCGTGAAGCAGACGAAGAGCGTGTCAGTGCGGAACGGGGCATGGATCGCCTCCCTCGTGGCGTCGGCGGGAGCACTGGCGATCGGGCTGATGCTCGACATGGATATGGTCTACCTCTCGGCGTTCATCGTGCTGGGGATCGTCGGTCTCTTCTCGATGCTGTCGATCCGGCTGCGGTTGACCTGGTCCGACCGTCGCGGCGCATGGCTGGTCTGGGGTGGTGCCCTGCTGGCGCTCGCCGCATTCGCCGCCGCACAGTTCCCGGTCCGGGCGGCGGGATGGATCCTCCCCAACACCATCGGAGCGCTGGCTGCCGTCGTCGTGATCCTCCTCGTCTGCCGACCGGGTCTGCAGCGCCTCGCGAGCGTTCCGGCCGCGGCGGCATCCGGGAAGCGAGATGAGTGAGGCGCAGGGAGAGGACGCGGTGGCGCCGCGGCTCGATCCGCTGTTGCATGAGCCGGTGCGATTGAGCGTTCTTTCCGCACTGGCCCCCGCGGACTACATCGAGTTCTCGACGCTGCTCCGCCTGGTCGGCGTGAGCAAGTCGGCGCTGTCGAAGCATGTATCGGCTCTGACGGATGCGGGAGTGGTCGTCGTGACGAACAGCCCCACCGATCAGCGGGCCCGTCGCATCGCCCTGACCGAGGCGGGGCGGGAGTCCTTCGACGCCTATCTCCGCCGGCTCGAGGAGATCGTCCGCTCGGCACGAGGGCAGGGGCGCTGATCCCGATGACGGAGAACACCACCGCCGACGCGCGGGTGCGCACCACAGTGACCCGGAAACTGGTGCGCAACCCGCTCCTCTGGGGCGCGGTGCTGCTGCTCGCCGCCGTCGGCTTCACGCTCGCCGGCGACGATCTGAGCTTCTTCCCCTTCCTGCTCATGCTGATCGGCGGCTGGTGCTTCGGCTTCGCGTTCGTGAATGCGACGTTCGACATGGTGCCCGCCCGCAACGGCGCGATCCTCCACGTGATCGTGGCCGTTGTTCTGGGCGTGCTCGTCGCCTCGGTGATCGAGTTCGGGGGAGACCTGCTCGACCCGTTCCCGAACGCTGTTCGCGGTGTCGCCGTGGTGCTGCAGATGGCGGCGATCCCCGCGGTCGGGTGGATCTGGCTCGGGCTGCTCAGTCGCGTCACCGATCTGCTCGCGCGCCGCGATGCGAAGAAGCGGCCGCTGCCCGTGACCCCGGAGTGGGAACGCGAGGAGAGCGGCGACGGTTCGGTCGTGCGGTTCCCCGGCATCGAGCTGCGGATGCGCAGTCTCACCCAGGCGATCGTGGCGAGCGTCCTGGTCTTCGGGCTCCTCGGCGTCGTCGCGCTGATCGCGCTCGATGACATCGTGATGCGGATGGGGCCGCGGATCGCCATCCTCCTCCTCGGGATCGTGGTCGGACTGCCCGTGTACCTGGCGTTCACGGCGATCCTGCGCCGCCGCACGCAGCAGTGCGCGGTCGCCTTCGGCAACGACGAACTCCGCGTGCGCGTGGGTGAGGCCCACCACACCATCCCGTTCCGCGAACTCGAGCTCCTGCGCTGGCGGACCCGGAGCGACTACGCACGCTTCGAAGTGCGCGGCGGGTCGGGCGTCGACCTCTCCGTGGTCACCGGGATCGCGAAGCCGCCCCGAGGGTTCTCCGCCGAGCTTCCGCCACTGCCGAAGCGGGTGTATCGACGCCTCGAGCTCGCTGGTCTGACGCTCGAGAAATCGCGCCGGGATGAGGTCATCACCTTCCGTCGGTGATCCGACCCGCGATACGTCGGTGCCTCGTGGGACCATCCGTGCATGGAATCCCTCAGGCTCCGACTCTGGTCCGAGAACGACCTCGAACTGCTGCATGCCGCCAATACCCCGGAGATGACGGCCCATCTGAACGGTCCCGAGACCGAAGAGCAGGTCGTCGAACGTCAGGCCCGCTACCTGCGGCTCGTGGCATCCGGCGAGGCGAGGATGTTCGTGATCGAAGATGCCGCGGGGGCCTCACTCGGTTCGATCGGCTACTGGCGCATGGACTGGCGGGACGAACCCGCCCTCGAGACCGGCTGGTTCGTCCGCCCCGAGGCGCAGGGGCGCGGCGTCGCATCGAAAGCCCTCGCCCTGCTCATCGACGATGCCCGCGCACATCGAGGTGACAGGCGCTTCCTGACGGCATTCCCCGGCGTCGACAACCCCGCGTCGAACGGCGTCTGTCGTCGGAACGGATTCGCGCTGGTCGGCACGAAGACGGAGGAGTTCCGAGGCGCCGACCTCTCCGAGAACGAGTGGGTGCTCGACCTCAGCTCGCCGGGTACTCCTGCGCCTTGAGCAGCCGGGCGAGGTGCGCGGCGTTCCGCGCCGCCGTCCCGATCGAGGAGGCGACCTTCTCGGGGGTCTCGTCGAGGTCCTTGTAATCGGTGGTGTGCATCGCCTCCCCGTTCCAGTAGACCGAGCCCTGGGCCGGGATGGTGAAACCGACGTCGTTCAGCGACTGGAAGAGGATCGCCGCGATGTGGTGGGCTCCGTCCTCGTTGCCGACGATGCCCGCGATCGCGACCTTGTCGAAGAGGGTGGGCCGTCCTCGCGCGTCTGTCTCGCCGAGCTCGGCGTCGAGGCGTTCGAGCACGCGCTGCGCGACGCTGGAGTGCTGTCCCATCCACGTGGGAGTGGCGAACACGAGGATGTCGGCGTCGAGGATGCGTCGGCGCACGCTCGGCCACTCGTCGCCGTCACCCATGTCCTTCTGCACTCCGGGGCTGATCGACAGGTCGACGGCGCGCACGAGGCTTCCCGTGACGCCGTGCCCGGCGAGTGCATCGAGCAGCTGCGTCGCGAGGAGGTCGGAACTGGAGGAGGCGGGCGACGGCTTCAGCGTGCACGAGACGGCGACCGCGGTCAGTGGTGTCTTCATGATCACAGCAGAGCAGGCGAGCACACGCGTGCACAGGGGGTTTCCGCGTCGGGGCTATCCTGGTAGATGGTACCGACGACAGGAGATCCCGTGATCCTCAGCTTCCTCTTCTTCATGATCCTCTTCATCGGAGGCATCCTGCTGATGGGCATCTCGTTCGGGCTGCCGGCCCTCAACGCGCTCGCCTTCTGCGGCGGCCTCCTGCTCGTCACGCTGGCCATGGCATTCATCTTCCGCCAGCGGGGCTCGGCCACGCGTCGGGCGAACAACTGGTCGGGCAACGCCACCGAGTGATCCGTCGCGGACGGCAACGCCGTCCGCTCAGCGTCGTTTAGCGAGCCGCGCCTCGAGGTTGGCCCTTACCGCGGGCCACTCCGGTTCGATGATCGAGTACTCCACACTGTCGCGCAGCGCGCCGTTGCGGTAGCGGCTCATGGCCCGCATCACGCCGTCCTGCTTGGCTCCGAGCCGCTCGATCGCCGTGCGGGACTGGAAATTGACCCACTGTGTGGTCAGGCCGACGCGGAACACCCCGAGCGTCTCGAAGGCGTGCCGGAGCAGCAGCAGCTTGGACTCCGCGTTCGTGCCCGTGCCGTGAGCGGACGGACGGTTCCAGGTATAACCGATGTGCAGCCGCGGGACATCCGCGACGATGTCGTAGTACGAGGTGAGCCCGAGAACGCGTCCGTCGGCACCGAAAGCGGTGAACGGCACCATCTCGCCCTTCTCGATGAGCGAGAGGCGTCGGTCGACCTCCGCGGCCACGCCGTCCGGCGCCGGAACCGAGGTGTACCAGGCCGTCTTCCACAGGTCGCCCTCCTGCACCGCATCGATGAGACCGTCGACGTGCGAGCGTTCGAGCGGACGGAGTTCGACGAGTTCGCCGGTGAGGGTGACGGGGGCGGGAGCGACGAGGAAAGCCATGACGGTATTCAACCAGCGACCGGGACGGCACCCTGACGCAGGAGCTGCTGGAAGGCGGTGACCAGCTCGATCGTGACCCCCAGCTCGAAGGCCAGACTGGCCAGGTGCGGCCCGCGGAGCTCTTCTGCCTCGGCATAGGCACGTGGGGTGATCAGCCGACAGGCCGCCCACTCGTCGGCCTGGCGCTCCTGCTGCGCACGGATGACGGGCACGCGCGCGGGAGTGTGCCCGAACTGCGCGTGCCCGAGCTCATGGGCGAGCACGCTGCGTGTGGTGCGCGCGCTCATGCCGGGACTGAGTCGGATCGTGCGGGTCAGGGGATCGAAGCCGCCGCGCGTGCGGCCGGGTCGCTCGACGATGCGCAGTCGCTGTTCCTCGGCGAGGTGGAGAAGGTCGTCCATCGCTCTCCTCCTCACCGTGCCGGGGCGGCAGTGTGTGCGCCGCTAGTCGTAGAGGTCGTCCGTATCCGAGTCGTGCGACGTGCGGGATTCGAAGGCGACCTCGCGGGTATCTTCTCGCGGACCGGCGACATCGGGGGTGGGGCGGATCGGGGTGATGCGCGCGGTCGTCTCCCCGTCTGCTCTGAGGCGTTCCTCTGCGCGAGCGAAGAGCACGTGGGGCTCGAGGTCGAGAGCGGCGCAGACCGAGTAGACGACCGGGACCGGTATGGCGCGCTTGCCGGTGACGTAGTTGTCCAGGGCGCTGCGCGCGATGCCGATGGTCCGCGCCATCGCCGCGATGCTGCTCCTGGAGGCGGCGATCTCGCCGCGGATCTGGCGCCCCACGGCGTTGTTGAATTCCTCGGCCGGTGTCTTCACCCGGCTCACGATAGCAGCGCGCCGACTCCAGAATGCTGCCATTATGGTGCAATCGACAGGTCTGCGTGTCCGTGCGGGGTACTAGCGTAGGCGTATGGGGACAGAACTGCGTCAGATGTTGGCATCGACCGTGAACGGCGCGCGAATTCACGCGGGGCTGTCATTCTCTCGACTGGCCGACCTCTCGAGCATCGCTCCGGACGCGCTCGCGGAGCTGCTGGAGGGTCAGGCCGACTTCACGGTGGTCGACCTCGCCGCCATCGCCGCTGCGCTCGACATCCCGATCACGAGACTCCTCCCGGCGTCGACCACCGACGACGGCTGACGTCGGCGGCGCACAGTAGCGTGGTGCGCATGAAGACCGTGCCGTTCGGATCGTCCACCGCCCCCGCCGTCATCGCCGGCATGATGCGTATCAACGACAAAGACGAGGCGCACATCCGGGCGCTCTACGCCACCGCGCGGGAGTCCGGCATCGACTTCTTCGACCACGCCGACATCTACGGCGGGAGCATGCACCACTGCGAAGCGCGCTTCGCCGGTGCCCTGCAGCTCAGCGCCTCCGAGCGCGACGAGATCGTGCTGCAGACCAAGTGCGGGATCGTGCCGGCGCAGGGGATGTTCGACTTCTCGTACGAGCACATCGTGGCCCAGGCCGAAGGGTCGCTCGCCGCCCTGCAGACCGACCGCCTCGACGTGCTGCTGCTCCACCGCCCCGACATCCTCGTCGAGCCCGAAGAGGTCGCCCGCGCGTTCGACGACCTGGAGGCCGCGGGCAAGGTCCGCGCCTTCGGCGTCTCGAACCACACGCCGCGGCAGATCGATCTGCTCCGCACAGCTGTCCGGCAGCCGCTGGTCGCCAACCAGCTGCAGTTGTCGATCACCCATGCGCCGATCCTCGCTCAGCCGGTCGCGGCGAACATCGCCAGCCACGAGCAGAGCGCCGTGCGCGACGGTGGCGGCATCGTGGAGTACTGCCGCATCAACGGCATCACGATCCAGGCCTGGTCGCCGTTCCAGGACGGCCGCGGTCTCGGGGTGTTCCTCGGCAATCCCGAGTACCCCGAGCTGAACGCGGTGATCGATCGCCTCGCGACGTCGCACGGCGTGACTCCGATCGCCATCGCGACCGCCTGGATCACCCGTCACCCCGCCGGCATGCAGGTGGTCCTCGGCACGACCACACCCCAGCGCGTGCGCGAGGCCGCGATGGGCGCCGACCTCGAGCTCACCCGGCCCGAATGGTACGAGCTGTTCCGCGCCGCCGGACACCTGCTGCCGTAGAACCGGCTCGGCCCGCGCGCCACGTCACACCGTCGTCTACCCTGAACTCATGCCGTTCCTGTTCTCGCTCCTCGTCATCGCGTTGATGATCGGCGCACTGATCGACATCATCACCCGCGACAGCGCCCTGGTGAAGCACCTGCCGAAGATGGTGTGGATCATCATCGTGATCCTGCTGCCGTTCATCGGCAGCGTGCTGTGGTTCGCGATCGGGCGCGAGTACGGAGAGGCGGGCGTTCCCATTCCCCGCATGCGCAGGGCGGAGCGGCCGACCGCGACCCGCACCGACGTGCGACCCTCGCCGCCGGCGGACACCCGCACGACCGAGCAGCAGATCGCCGATCTCGACCGCGAGATCGAGGAATGGCGGCTCCGCGAAGAGGTCGAGAGGCGTCGCCGCGAGGGGGACGCCCCCTCCGGTTCCGCCGGCGCCGCCTCCTAGACGGAGACCCCGCCGCGGTCGAACGACTCGCGGATCGCCTCTTCCAGCTGCGGGTGACGGAACTCGAAGCCCGCGGTGGTGAGCTTCTCCGGTAGCACCCATCGGCTCTTCAGCACGAGTTCGGTCTCGGTGCGGATGCCGATGGCGCCGAGCTCCAGCATCCACCGGGGTAGCGGCGGGCCGATGCGAGCACCCAGCACTCGCCTGATCGTCGCCATGAACTCGACGTTCTCGACCGGATTCGGGGATGCGACGTTGACGGGACCGTCGAGTGACGGCGTCTGCTCGATGAAGTCGATGATGCGCGCGACGTCGTCGATGTGCACCCAGCTGAACTGCTGACTCCCGCGGCGCGCGCGGAAGTGGTGAACGGTACCGGCCCGGCGTCGCGCCGCACTCGCGGGCCACCGGCCGTCGTACTGCGGGCCGCCGAGCCCGAGCCTGGCGAGGTTCTTCAGGGGCCCGAGCACGCCGCCGTGGCCGAGCACGATCGCGCTGCGAAGAGCGATGCGGCGGGTGGCGGGCAGCTCGTCGGCGAACAGTGCCTTCTCCCAGGCCTTCGCGACCTCGACCGAGAAGCCGGTGCCGAGCTCGCCGGTCGACTCGGTCATCGGACGGTCTTCGGCGTGCCGGTAGATCGTGGCCGTCGAGGAGTTCACCCACAGCGCCGGGGGTGCCGACGCGCGGGCGATCGCCGTGCTCAGCGAGGTGGTGGTGTCGAGCCGCGACCGGAAGATCTCCGCGCGGTTCTCCGGCGTGTACCGGCAGTTGACGCTCTTGCCGGCGAGGCCGATGACCAGGGATGCGCCGTCGACCGCGCGGTCGATCTCGACCTGATCGCCCCAGCGGATGTCGGCGCCGGAGCGGGAGATCGTGACGACCTCGCGGCCCTCGGCGCGGAACCGGGAGACGAGGTGGCTGCCCATGAAGCCCGTGGATCCACCGATCACGACTCGGCCTGCGTTCATGCGGACTGCTCCTTATCTGCGATGCGGGGGACCTCTGCGAGGGGCGGGACGCGGTACTCGAAATCGCCGCGGTATTCATACACGCGGCCGAGGAGAGGCGCGTCGATCGTGAGTGCCACCTGCTGCCGGTCGATGGCGTCGTCGAAGCGCTCCGTGAGGCGGACGACGGGTGCGATCAGGCGGGGGATGCGCATTCGGAGCCGCCCCAGTCGCACACCGACGGCCCGGCTGGTGAGCCGGAGCGCGCCGTCGCGCACATCGACGTCGAAGCAGGCCGCGATGAGTCCGGGTTCACCGAGTTCGTCGAGCACGCGGCCGTGCCGGGTGAGTGCGACCGCATCGCGCATGACCCACGGGCCGCGGGCGAAATGGAACGTGCGCTCGCCTATGGCTCGGGACGCGATCGTGCGGTTCTCGACGCGGAACGGCACGTCGCGCTCCCAGACGGCGGCGACGACGCCGCGACGTTCGAGGACGCGGAGGACGGGCCAGAGCCACCGCCGCGGCGTACCGACGACGTGGAACACGCCCTCGCCGATGCCGACGGCGCCGTCGGGGACCGCCGAGAAGTAGGCGCGCAGCCGAGGGTGCAGCTCGTCGATGCGCTCGCCGAGTGCCCGGGCGTAGGGGGATTGCGGCACGGGCGTCACGTTTCGAGCCTAGCTCGACGGTGGGTGCGCCCGGCCGGTCCGCCGCCGCTCAGGCGGGTGGGCGCAGGAGCCGATCGAGCAGCGCGAGCGCCTCGTGCTGTGGTGCGGTCTCATCGAGCAGCCACTGCGTCTGGAGGCCGTCCGACGCCGCGACGACGAGAGCCGCGACGGCATCCGCGTCGACGTCTTTCCGGATCTGCCCGTCTTCCTGCTGTCGTCGAACGGTCTCGGCGAGCCGTTCGCGCAGACGTGCGAAACGGCCGGTGGCGAACGTGCGCGCCGCCGGGTGGCCCTCCTCGAGCGCCGATGCGACGAGCGTGGAATACAACTGCACGAGACCGGGGATCGCGCGGTTGAAGCGTGCCGACTCGATCATCATCTCGACCGGCGTCGCGTCGGCCGACGGAGGATCCGGCTGCCGTCCCGGGGCGTTGCTCTCTTCGTAGACGGCGACGAGCAGCTCTTCGAGAGACCCGAAGTAGTGGGTGAGGGCGGCGTGCGTGACGCCCACTTCGCGCGCGATCGCTCGCAGGCTCGTGCGGTCGGAACCGCGTTCGGCGAAGACCTCGATGGCGCGATCGAGGATCTCCTGTCGGCGAGCGATCCCCTTGGCGTAGGTGCCCCGCGGGCGGGGCTGCTCGGCAGGCTCTGGCGTGTCGGCGGGCATGGGGGGAGTCTAGCGAATCAAAACTTCCACGTGGAGGTATTTGGTGGTAGCGTGCCTGCACGGGGTAGTGACCCCCACATGTCACCGAAGACCGAAGGAGCACGACCGATGACGATTCAGACCTCCCTGCAGCTGTTCACGATCAAGGAGCAGTTGGAGGCCGACCTCGAGGGCACGCTCTCGGCGGTCGCCGCACGCGGCTTCACCGCCGTGGAGCCCTACGACTTCGTCCGCCGTGCCGAGCCACTCGCCGCCGCGCTCTCGGCCGCCGGGCTCACCGCCCCGTCCGGGCACGCCTTCCTCGCTTCGGAGTCGTTCGTGAACCCCGACGGCAGCGGCACGACCATCCCCGTCCCCACGCCTGATGTCGTCTTCGCCGCCGCCAAGGTGCTGGGGATGGACACGGTCATCGACCCGTACACCGAGCCCGCACGCTGGGAATCGATCGCGCAGATCGAGGAGACGGCCCGCCTGCTGAACGCGGCCGCCGAGATCGGCGCGACCGTCGGCGTCCGCGTCGGATATCACAACCACGCCCATGAGCTGGAGGCCGTCTTCGACGGGGTGACCGGGCTCGAGGTCCTCGCCGGGCTGCTCGACGAGCGCGTCGTGCTCGAGGTGGACCTGTACTGGGTGGCTCGTGGCGGTGTCGACCCCGTCGCGCTGCTGCAGCGCCTGGGTGACCGCGTGATCGCCGTGCACGCGAAGGACGGCACGCTCGACCCGGCGCTCGCCGGCGCCTACCCGCCCGCCGACCAGGTGGCCGCGGGTGAGGGATCCGTTCCGCTGGTCGAAGCCATCGCCGCCGCCCCGGCGCTCGAACTCGCGATCGTCGAGTTCGACCACTATGAAGGCGACCTGTTCGACGCGATCGAGCGCAGCCGTGTCTTCCTCGACGAGAAGGTCGCCGGCTGATGGCGGGTCCCGTCGGAGTCGGCATCATCGGTGCCGGGAACATCAGCGACCAGTACCTGTCGAACCTCACCACCTTCCCGGATGTCCGTGTGATCGCGGTCGCCGACGTCATCGAGGAGCGTGCGAAGGCGCAGGCCGCGAAGTACGGCGTTCCGCGTGCCGGCGGCGTCGACGTGGTGCTCGACGACCCCGAGATCGACATCGTCGTGAACCTGACGATCCCGGCCGTGCATGTCGAGGTCTCCGAGGCGATCATCGCCGCGGGCAAGCATGTCTGGACCGAGAAGCCGATCGGCGTCAGCCGCGAGGAGTCGCGTCGGCTGCTGGAGACGGCGGATGCCGCCGGCCTCCGCGTCGGCGTGGCCCCGGACACCGTGCTCGGACCGGGCGTGCAGACCGCCAAGCGGGCGATCGCGCGCGGCGACATCGGGCGCCCGCTGTTCGGGCAGACCACCTTCCAGTGGCAGGGGCCCGAGATCTTCCACCCGAATCCCGCGTTCCTCTACGCCAAGGGCGCCGGGCCGCTGCTCGACATGGGCCCGTACTACGTGTCGACCCTTGTGCACGTGTTCGGACCGGTCGCCGCCGTCGCCGCCCTCGGGCTGCAGGGGACGCCGACGCGCCGTGTGCAGGTCGGCGAGCTGGCCGGACAGGAGTTCCCGGTCGAGATCCCCTCCACGCTCAGCGTGCTGATGGACTTCGAGGAGGGCGGCCAGGCGCAGAGCCTGTACAGCACCGACTCACCGCTGCTGCGGCAGGGGATCGTGGAGATCACCGGCACCGAGGGCACGATCGTGATCCCCGACCCGAACACCTTCGGCGGCCCGATCACCATCACGCGTCCGCTCACCCGTCAGTTCGTTCCGCCGGAGCCGATGACGCAGGAGATCGTCGACATCGCGCAGGAGGGTGTGCTCTCCGGGCGCGGAGTGGGGCTGCTCGACATGGCCCGCTCGATCGCCGCCGGGCGACCGCACGTCGCCACCGGGGAGTTCGGCTACCACGTGCTCGACACGCTGCTGTCGATCGAGGAAGCCGCCGAATCGCGGAGCTTCGTCCCGGTCGAGAGCACGCTGGATCAGGTGGGCGCGATCGCCGCCGACTTCGATCCGTTCGAAGCCACACTCTGACCGTCGCTGCGCGGGGCGGCGGGGGTGCGGATCAGCGCGCCTTCGCCGCCACGTAGCGGTCGACGCTCGCGGGGGAGAGCACCTCGCGCGCGACCATGATCGCGGCCCCCAGCACGGCCGCGCGGTCGCCCGCCTGGGACTGCACGATCGCCAGATGCTGCGTCGCGAGCGGGATCGAGCGGCGGTAGACGACCTCGCGCACGCCCGCGAGCAGATGCTCACCGGCTCGGGCGATGCTGCCGCCCAGCACGATGATCGACGGGTTCAGGAGGTTGACGACGGTCGCGAGGACCTCGCCGACGTCACGCCCCGCCTGACGAGTCGCCTCGATCGCGGCGGCGTTCCCGGCGCGGACCAGATCGACGACATCCGACGGGCCGTGCACGTCGAGACCTTCCTCGCGGAGCGCGATCGCGAGAGCGGAGCCGCTGGCGAGAGCCTCGAGATCGCGCTCATCTCCCGGCTCGCGGGTCGACCCCGCGCCCGCGGGCACCTGCACGTGGCCCATGTCTCCCGCGGATCCCTGCGCGCCGCGCTGCAGCTGGCCGCCCGCGATGATGCCGGCGCCGATGCCGGTCGAGACCTTGACGAAGACGAGGTCTTCGACCTGTGGCCAGCTCATCGCCTGCTCGCCGAGGGCGAGGATGTTGACGTCGTTGTCGACGAGAACGGGCACGTCGAAGGTCTTCTGCACGTAGGCGGGCACGTCGAACCTGTCCCAGCCGGGCATGATCGGCGGATTGGTGGGTCGGCCGGTGGAGTGCTCGACGGGGCCGGGGACGCCGATGCCGACGCCGACGAGCGGGAGGCCGCCGGCGGTCGAGTCGAGCAGGTCGGCGGCGTCGGCGAGGATCGTGTCGAGCAGGCTCTCCGGCCCGTCGCCGATGTCGATCGTGCGCGTGCGGGCATCGAGGATGACGGCGGCCAGGTCGGCGACCGCGACCGTCGCGTGCGTGGCGCCGAGGTCGACCGCCAGCACGAGCCCGGCGCGCGGGTTGAAGGCCACGCGTGCGGGCGGTCGGCCACCCGTGGAGACGGCTTCTCCGGCGGGGCGGACGAGGTCGGCGGCGAGGAGCGCGTCGACCCGCAGGGCGACAGTCGACCGGGCGAGGCCGGTGAGGATGGCGAGTTCCGCCTTCGTTCTGGCGTGGCCGTCGCGGAGGATCTGGAAGATCTCTCCGATCCCCGATGCGATCGCCGGAGTCGGCCTGAGAACGTCAACCATTGCGTCAGTAAACCACAGCACTTCGGCGTCTCGCCGATCGACTTCCGATTTCCGTCAGATAACTTTTGACGAAGGTATAGCAAAAGTCTGCAGGTCTGTGTCAGAATCGCCGCATGACAACGGATGTCACTGACACCGGTCTCGGAACGATCCGAGCCGGCATCCTCGGCGGAGGATTCATGGCCCGCGTGCATCGCACCGCGGCCCGCGACGCCGGCGGCGAACTGCGCGCCGTCGCCACCCGCTCTCGCGAAGGAAGCCGCGATGCCGCACTGGCACTCGGCGCCGGTCGAGCCGAGAGCGATGCGGCCGGTCTGCTGACAGCGGCGGACATCGACGTCGTGCACATCTGCACGCCGAACGCCACGCACGCCGAACTGGCGCTCCAGGCTCTGAACGCCGGCAAGCACGTCGTATGCGAGAAGCCGCTCGCGACGACGGCCCCGGACGCGAGGGTTCTCGCCGAGACAGCCGAGGCCCGCGGGCTGGTGGCGGCCGTGCCGTTCATCTACCGCTATCACCCGATGGTGCGCGAGGCCAGGGCACGGATCGCCCGCGGCGAGGCCGGCGACCTGCTCACCCTCGACTGCTCCTATCTGCAGGACTGGATGCTGCTGTCGAGCGACGACGACTGGCGGGTGCGCTCCGAGTCCGGCGGTGCATCCCGCGCCTTCGCCGACATCGGCTCGCACCTGTGCGACCTGATCGAGTTCGTGATCGGCGAGCGCATCCACGCGCTGAGCGCCCGCACCCGTCGGGTCTTCTCGGAGCGCTCGGGGCAGTCGGTCGACACGGAGGACATCGTCGCGGTGCTCGTCGAGACCGAGTCGGGCGCCCTCGGCACGCTGCTCATCTCGCAGATGGCCGCCGGCCGCAAGAACGCCCTCACCCTCGAGTTGCACGGCTCGCGGCAGAGCCTGCGCTTCGAGCAGGAGCGCCCCGAGGAGCTGTGGATCGGCATGCGCGAGGAATCCCGGCTGCTGCTGCGCGACCCCGCCACCGCCGACCCGGATTCCGCGCGGCTGCAGCGGGTTCCGGCAGGACACCCGATGGGGTACCAGGATGCCTTCAACAGCTTCATCGCCGACGTCTATGCGGCGATCGCCGGTGCGGAACCCGATGGGCTCCCGACTTTCGCCGACGGATACCGCTCGGCCGTGCTCACGGAGGCCGTGCTCGCCTCGGCGGCCGATGGCGGACGATGGGTGGAGGTGACGGCATGATCACGACCACGACCGAACCCGTGCTGCAGGTGGCCGGCATCCGCAAGTCGTTCTTCGGCGTCGAGGTGCTCAAGGGCATCGACTTCGACGTGCGACCCGGCGAGGTGCACGGTCTCGTCGGCGAGAACGGCGCGGGCAAGTCCACGCTGATGAAGATCATCGCCGGCGTGCAGCCGGCCGATGAGGGCACGATCTCGTATCGCGGCGAAGAGGTGCATCACGCGCACCCGCGCCAGGCGATGGATGCCGGCATCGTCACGGTCTTCCAGGAGTTCACCCTGCTGCCGGAGCGCACGGTGGCGCAGAACGTCTACCTCGGACGCGAGCCGCGTCGGCGGGGATTCGTCGACCAGCGCGCCATGAACTCGCGGACCGCCGACCTACTGACCGACCTCGGGGTCTCCTTCATCGAGCCGACCGCGCGCGTCGGTTCGCTCACGGTCGCCGAGCAGCAGATCGTCGAGATCGTCAAGGCGCTCTCCTTCGATGCTCGGGTCATCTCGATGGACGAGCCGACCGCCGCCCTCAGCGACCGCGAGGTCGAGCTGCTCTACGCGATCATCCGCCGGCTCACCTCCCGCGGCGTCGCCGTGATCTACGTCTCGCACCGGTTGAAGGAGATCTTCGACCTGTGCGATCGCATCACGATCCTCAAGGACGGCGCGCTCGTCTCGACCGACGAGACCGCGGCACTGACCACGGATGAGCTCGTGCGGCGCATGGTCGGCCGCTCCATCCAGTCGTACTTCCCGGATGCGGTCGAGGGCACGACGGTCGGGAAGGCGCGGCTCGAACTCGACGGCTGCGGCAACGCCTACGTCGACGGGGTCTCCCTCGCACTCCGCGCCGGGGAGATCGTCGGCATCGCCGGTCTGCAGGGTTCCGGACGCACCGAGTTGGTGGAAGGGGTGTTCGGCATCCAGGCCTTCACCCGCGGATCGATGCGCATCGACGGGGCGCCCGTGCGCATCGGCACCGCCCGCGCCGCCGTCCGCGCCGGGCTCGCCCTCGTCTCCGAGGACCGCAAGGCGCAGGGCCTCGCCCTCGGGCAGTCCGTCCTCGACAACGCTCTGCTGGTCGTCCGCAGTGTCTTCGCCGGTCGCACCGCCGCCTCCCGGCGGGAGGTGCCCGGCATCCTGAGCTCGCTCGAGGTCAGCTCGCGGGGCCTGGATCAGGAGGTGCGCTTCCTCTCCGGCGGCAACCAGCAGAAGGTGGTGCTGGCCAAGTGGCTGCTCACCCAGCCGCAGATCGTGCTCTTCGACGAGCCCACCCGCGGCATCGACGTCGGTGCGAAGTACGCCGTCTACCAGCTGATGCGCGAGCTCGCAGCGCAAGGGAAGGCCGTGCTGATGGTGTCGAGCGAACTGCCGGAGGTGATCGGCATGAGCGACCGGATCCTGGTCATGCACGACGGCGAACTCGTCGCCGAACTGCCGGCGGGCTCCGCCGAGCACGAGATCCTCGGGGCCGCAACCGGCGCCGCCCATCCGGGCACCCTCGATCCCGGCACCGCGGCGGAAGGGGGTGCGCGATGAAGCGTCTGAAGATCGATTCCACGGTCATCGTGCTCGGCATCCTGCTCCTGGTGCTCGTCATCGGCGCGATCCTGGTCGGTACGGTGGGACGTAACTTCCTCAGCGCCGGCAACATCCGCGACATCCTGACCGGCATGAGCGTGCTCGGCCTCGTCGCGATCGGGCAGACGCTCGTGGTGCTCGGTGCCTCGCTCGACCTCTCGGTCACCTACGTGATCAGCCTGTCGAGTCTGCTGGCGGCCACGATGATGAACGACAACGCGGCGAACATCCCGGTGGCCGTGATCGTCACGCTGCTCGTGTGCGCCGGCGTGGGTCTCGTGAACGGACTCATCGTCACGGTGCTCAAGGTCAACGGCTTCATCGCCACACTCGGCGTCGGACTCATCCTGCAGGGCATCCTCAACACGAACTTCGAGGGATCTGCGGGGAAGGTGCCCTGGGCGTTCCAGCTCATCGGCGCCACCGGCGTCGGCCCCATCCCGGTCTCCACGCTCATCATGATCGTGCTGGCCGTCGTGATCTGGGTGCTCCTCAACCGCACCCGCACCGGCGCCCACCTCTACGCCGTCGGCGGCGATCCCGAGATCGCCCGGCTCTCCGGCGTGCGCACCCGGATGCCGCTCATCTGGGCGCACGTGCTCTGCTCGGTGTTCGCGGGTCTCGCGGGTCTGCTGCTCGCCAGCCGCCTCGGCGTCGGCAGCCCGACCGTCGGGCAGCAGGGCGGCTACGCGCTGCTCTCGATCGCGGCGGTCGTGCTCGGCGGAACACTGCTGCTCGGTGGACGCGGCTCCGTCTGGGGCACGATCGGCGGCGTGGCGATCCTCGCGGTCGTCGACAACGTCATGAGCGTCATGCAGGTCAACCCGTTCCTCAAGGACGTCGTCCGCGGCGTCGTCATCGTCGCCGCGGTGGCCGTGTACAGCCGCCGCTCGATCATCCGCCGCCGTCCACGCTTCGGCGCCGGAGGCACCCGCACCGGTGGGGACGATGCCGCGAAGGCAGCGGCACCCGAGATGGCCGCCGCCGCGTCGCAGCTCGCCGACGTCACCACTGTCACCGCATCCGATATCGGCACCGCCACGGAAGGAGGACGCTCATGAACGCGCTGCGCACTCTCGTGAGTCCCCGCGGGGCCGTGTTCCTGTTGCTCGTGCTGCTGTTGGTGGCCGTCACGATCCTCAACCCGAGCTTCGCCGAGCCCGGTCAGTTCATGCGCTTCATCCAGCGGGTGGCGCCCATCGCGATCGTCGCGATCGGCCAGTACTTCGTGATCATCGCGGGGGAGTTCGACCTCTCGCAGGGCTCGCTCATCACGGCGCAGGTGATCATCGCCGGCAACCTGGTCGGTCAGGACGACGCCCGCACGGTGCCGGTCCTGCTGCTCATGACCGTCTTCGCGGTGGCCGTCGGGCTCGTGAACGGGGTGATCACGACACTGCTGAAGGTGCCGTCGTTCATCGTCACGCTCGGCATGATGCTCGCCCTCCTAGGTGGAGTGATGTGGTGGACCGGGGGAGCGGCCACCGGGAACCCGGCCGACAGCTTCCGCGAGATCGGTCGCGGCGGCATCCGCGACGTGCCGTTCCTCGAGTTCATCCCCTGGGCGGTGCTGCTGCTCATCGTGTGGCTGGGACTCGGCATCTGGATCACCAAGCGCCCGCTGGGCAAGACGCTGATCGCGGTCGGCGACAACGCCGGTGCGGTCGACTACGCCGGGGCCCGCCGCGCCTGGGTGACGACGCGCGCGTTCGTCATCTCGTCGCTCTCCGCCTCGCTGTCGGCCGTGCTCCTCGTCGGATACGCCGGCGTGCACCCCTCGGTCGGCCGCGGATACGAGTTCACGGCGATCACCGCCGTGGTGCTCGGAGGCGTGGTGCTGGGCGGTGGCCGAGGGTGGATCGTCGGCGCGGTCGCCGGTGCCTTCGCCCTCGAGGCCCTGTTCATGCTGCTGAACATCGCGGGCATCCCCTCGACACTGCGCGATGCCGTGCAGGGCGTCATCATCATCGCCGCGGTCGCCTACTCCGCCGTCGCCTTCCGGGCGCGGCGCAAGCGCGGCCCGCTGCCCTCGGACATCCCTCCCGAAGAACCCAGGATCCCTGAAGCAACCAGAATCCCTGAAACCACCAGCACCATCAACACAGAAACCAGAGGAGATTAGCAATGCGACGATCGATGAAGATCGCCACCGCAGGGGTGGCTCTCTTCGGCCTCATCGCGCTCGCCGGGTGTACGACCGACCCGTCCGTGGCGCCGGCGGAGTCGGAGAACCCCGAGGAGACGGCAGAGACGACAGAGTGGTTCGACCAGGAGCTCTTCGACAAGCAGGACGAGGAGCGCGGCGTCACCCCTCAGGGGCCGGAAGACGAGCCCTACCTGCAGCACATCAACGCCGAGATGGTCGACACGGCGGAGTTCGCGAGCGAAGGGGCCAAGAAGGCCTGCTTCGCCAACGCGTCGATCTCCAACCCGTGGCGCCAGACCGGCTGGATCACGATGAACGAGCAGCTGAAGTCGCTGCAGGACGCGGGCGCCATCAGCGAGATGGAGACCCGCGACGCGCAGGACTCCGATGACACGCAGATCGCGGACATCGACTACTTCATCGCCGAGGGCGAATGCGACGTCTTCCTCATCTCGCCGAACAGCACGGCGGCCATGACCCCGGCCGTCGAGCGGGCCTGCGAGACGGGCAAGCCGGTCGTCGTGTTCGACCGCGGCGTGAACACTGACTGCCCGGTCACGTTCATCCACCCGATCGGCGGCTTCGCCTGGGGCATCGACACTGCCGAGTTCCTCATCGACAACCTCGAAGAGGGCGACAAGGTCGTGGCACTGCGCATCCTCCCGGGTGTCGACGTGCTCGAGCACCGCTGGGCCGCCGCCGAGAAGCTCTTCGACGAGGCCGGCATCGAGGCCGTGGACCACTTCACGGGCGCCGACCCCGCCGAGATCAAGAGCATCATCAGCGACGAGCTCGCCAAGGGCGACGTGCACGGCATCTGGATGGATGCCGGTGACGGCGCCGTCGCGGCCATCGAGGCGTTCGAGGACGCCGGAGCGGACTACCCGGTCATGACCGGTGAGGACGAGATGAGCTTCCTGCGCAAGTGGAAGGACACGGGGCTCACGGGTCTCGCGCCGGTGTACTCCAACTTCCAGTGGCGCACTCCGCTGCTCGCGGCGCAGATGATCTTCGCCGGCGAAGAAGTTCCGAAGGAATGGGTCCTCCCGCAGAAGCCGATCACGGAGCCCGAGCTCGACGACTACCTGAAGGCCAACGAGGGCATGCCCGACGGCCACTACGCCAAGTTCGGCGGGGAGAACCTCCCCGGCTACCCGACGGTGTGGCAGCAGCGTCAGATCCCGTAACCGAAATCCGCTCCCGCCCTTCCGCTCCGCACCCGCGGGGTGGGAGGGTGGGAGCGCTTCACGATCACAAGGACAACGATGCCCCGCACGATCGCCGTCAACACTTGGGTGTGGACGTCTCCGCTGACCGACGCGACGCTCGAGCCGCTCGCCCGCAAGGCCCAGAGCCTCGGGTACGACGCGCTGGAGCTGCCGCTCGAGAGCGTCGGCGACTGGGATCCCGTGCGCACCCGCGACCTGCTCGACGCGCTCGGGCTCGGCGCGATCGTCGTCGGAGCCATGGGGCCCGGACGCTCGCTGGTCGCCTGTGCCGGCGATGTCGCCGCGACCCAGACGTACCTGCGGGCCTGCATCGCGGCGGCGCAGACGCTCGGGGCCGGAGTCGTGGCCGGCCCCTTCTACGCGCCGACCGGCGTGACCTGGCGGATGGATGCCGACGAGCGGGCGGCGGTCGTGGGGGAGCTGCGGGAGAACCTCGCGCCCCTCGTGGCCGAGGCCGCCGAGGCGGGCATCACCCTCGCGATCGAGCCGCTGAACCGCTACGAGACGAGCCTGCTCAACACGGTCGAGCAGAGCCTCGACGCTCTCGGCCCGCTGCTCGGTGCCGGTCTCGGACTCGCGCTCGACACGTATCACCTCAACATCGAAGAGAAGAAGCCCGACGAGGCGATCCGGGCCGCCGGTGCCGCCATCGCCCACGTGCAGGTATGCGGTAGCGACCGCGGTGCCGTCGGCGACGACCACACCGACTGGCCAGGGATCCTCGCGGCCCTCGATGATGCCGGCTATCGCGGCCCGCTCGGGTTGGAGAGCTTCACGGGGGAGAACGCCACGATCGCGGTCGCGGCCTCGGTGTGGCGACCGCTCGCCCCGAGCCAGGACGAACTCGCCGCGCGCAGCATCGCTGCCCTGCGCGCTTTCGATACGAACCGAGCCCTCGATACGAAGGAGTATCCATGAGCACGCATCCGGTCACCCTCTTCACCGGGCAATGGGCGGACTTGCCGTTCGAGGAGGTCGCCCGCCTTGCCGCGGAGTGGGGGTATGACGGGCTCGAGGTCGCCGCGTCCGGTGATCATCTCGACCTGCGGCGTGCCGATGAGGACGACGCCTATGTGGCGTCGCGCCGGGAGATCCTCGACCGGCACGGCCTGAAGATCTTCGCGATCTCGAACCATCTCGCCGGTCAAGCCGTGTGTGATGCGCCGATCGACTTTCGACACCAGGCGATCCTGCGCGAGTACGTGTGGGGTGACGGTGAGGCGGAGGGCGTGCGGCAGCGGGCTGCCGAAGACATGAAGCGGGCGGCCCGCGTCGCGCGCAAGCTCGACATCGACACCGTGGTCGGGTTCACCGGCTCCTCGATCTGGCCCTATCTGGCGATGTTCCCGCCGGTGCCGGCATCCGTCATCGAGGGCGGGTTCGAGGACTTCGCGGCCCGGTGGAATCCGATCCTCGACGTGTTCGATGCGGAGGGCGTGCGGTTCGCGCACGAGGTGCACCCGGGAGAGATCGCCTACGACTACTGGTCGTCGGTGCGTGCGCTGGAGGCGATCGACCACCGCGAGGCGTTCGGGTTCAACTGGGACCCGTCGCACATGATGTGGCAGAACATCGACCCGGTCGGGTTCATCGTGGACTTCGCGGACCGGATCTACCACGTGGACTGCAAGGACACCCGGATGCGGCCGCACAACGGCCGGGCCGGGGTGCTCGGCTCGCACCTGCCGTGGGGTGATCCGCGGCGCGGCTGGGACTTCGTCTCGACGGGGCACGGGGATGTGCCGTGGGAGGATTCGTTCCGCGCTCTGGATGCGATCGGCTACTCCGGCCCCATTTCGATCGAGTGGGAGGATGCCGGGATGGACCGCCTGCATGGCGCCCCCGAGGCGCTGGCCTACGTGCGTTCGCTGCTGTGGCCGAAACCCGAAGCATCGTTCGACGCCGCGTTCAGCAACCAGTGACCACCCCGACAGGAACCCCATGCCGATCCAGCACACCGTCGTCTTCCGCCTGATCCATCCGGCCGGTTCCGCCGAGGAGCAGGAGTTCCTGGCGACCGGCCATGCCGTGCTCACGTCGATCCCCGGCGTCGGGGACTTCACGATCCGCCGTCAGGTCAGCGCGAAGAGCGACCTCACGCATCAGTTCTCGATGGTGTTCGCCGATCAGAGCGTTTACGACGCCTACGACGGCCATCCCGCGCACAGGGCGTTCGTCGCGGAGCGGTGGGTGCCCGAGGTCGCCGAGTTCCAGGAGTACGACTTCGTGGAGTGAGTCTCCCGATCAGCCCGTGAGCTCGCGCAACCGCACGAGGCGCTCGTGCCCGGTCTCTTCGAGTTCCGCGATGTCGTCGCGGGACTTGAGGAAGTCGGAGAATGAGCGGTAGCCGAGGGCCTTCTCGCTGAACGAGGGGTCCATGCGACGCATGTGCGTCTTCACGGCGGAGCTGTGCAGCCACTCGTCGGCATCGGCCTTGTCGTGGCCGAGACGCAGGGCGCGCTCGAGCAGCTGTGTCGCTTCGCCCTGTTCGTCGAGCTTGGGCTCCTCGACCTTGGCCGCGGCCGCCTTCGACCTCGCGCGGCGCGGGGCCTTGGCCTTCGGCGCATCCGCCGCGTCGGCCGCATCCGGCACCGTCTCCGGCGCGGGCTCCGCGACGGCCTCGGCCTTCGCCGCTGCGACGACGGGAGCGGCCTTGGCCGGACGCACGACACCGGGCAGCGAGTCGTACGACTCGAACTCGTCGCAGGCTGCGGCGAGCGACTTGGCCGTCGAGCCGGACACGCCGACGCCGATCACGTAACGTCCGAGACGCTTGCAGCGCTGGGCAAGCGGCACGTAGTCGCTGTCGCCGGCCACGATCACGACGTGCGTGAGGTCGGGTAGGCGGAACATGTCTTCGACCGCATCCACGGCGAGGCGGATGTCGGCGCCGTTCTTGGCGTAGGCCGCGGCGGGGAACAGCTGCACGAGGTCGACGGCGCGGGCCACGAGCTGCGAGCGGTACACGGCGTTCACGGGGGAGGACCAGTCGGCGTAGGCGCGCGTCAGCACGAGCGTGCCGAAGGACGCGGCGTAGTCGATGATGGCGCCGACCTCGATCATGGCGCGGCTGAGGCGCTCGACGACGTCGGGGTCGTTCGGGTTCTCGGTGATCCGCTGCCGGTCCTTGCCGTAGGCGTTGCGCCCGTGCACCCGGTCGTACCAGGAGATGACGATGTTGTCGAAGTCGAGGTAGACGGCGACGCGGGCATCGGTGGTCTCGGCCATGATCAGGCCTCCTCACGGGGGTAGCGGACGCCGATCTGCGCCCTGATCTCATCGAGCGTGCCCATGATGGCGACGCTCTCGGCGATCGGAAGGATGTCGCCCTCGAGGATGCCGTCGCGCACCAGGCGCTCGGCGGCGAGGGCCTGGAACTGCATGCCGCGGCCGTCGACCTCGGAGACGTACTCCTCCTGCACCGTGCCGTCCGGGAGGGTGACCCGGAACGTGGTGGGGGTGTACCAGACCCGGTCGATGTCGATCCGCGCCTTGGTGCCGATGATGCTGGCCGCGTTCGGCCCGGATGCCCGCGAGGAGGAGAGCGTGGTCGAGATCGCACCGCCCTCGTGCGTCATGACGGTGGCGACCTCGGAGTCGGCGCCGGTCTCGATCAGACGGCCGACGGCGCGGATATCGGTCGGAGCTCCCAGCATGTCCCAGACGAAGGAGATCGGGTAGATGCCCAGGTCGAGCAGCGCGCCGCCGCCCAGCTCCAGGGCGTTGAGCCGGTGCGTCGGGTCGGTGGGCAGCAGCTGGGTGTGATCGGCGCTGACCGCACGGATCTCGCCGAGGGCGCCATCGGCGATGAGCTCGCGGATGCGGATCATGTGCGGCAGATACCGCGTCCACATCGCCTCCATCACCAGGAGGCCCTTCTCGGCGGCGAGCGCCTGCAGGTCTTCGGCCTCGGCGCGGTTCAACGTGAACGCCTTCTCGGCGAGCACGTGCTTGCCGTGCTCGAGCGCGAGCCGGGCGTTCTCGTGATGCATCGGATGCGGCGTGGAGACGTAGATGATGTCGACGTCGGGGTCGGACACCAGCGCCTCGTACGAGGGGTGCGCGTGCGCGATGTCGAAGCGGGCGGCGAACGCATCGGCCGACTCCTGGGAACGTGAACCCACCGCCACGAGGTCGAGCCCCGCCGTGCGCAGATCGGATGCGAACGCGCCGGCGATGCCGCCGGTAGCGAGGATTCCCCAACGAAGACCAGTCATGGTCTCAGCGTACGGGGTGGGGTGCGCATGTCGGACTGTTACACCCCGAGACGTCCGGCGACGGCCGCCTGGTCGCGGGTGCGCGCCCGCTCCTACCGTGACGAGCATGACCGAACCCCTCATCATCGGCGCCATGGTGCGCACCCTGGGGGCCTACCCCTCGGGCTGGCGTCAGCCTGGCGCGCACCGCGATCCCGCCGCGGACGCCGCCATCCTCCGGCACATCGCATGCGAGGGGGAGGAGGCCGGACTCGACTACCTCTTCTTCGGCGACTGGCTCGCGACGGGCCCCGACCTGGAGTTCCGCGACCCGTATCTGCTGGCGCGCATCGACCCGGTGAGCGCGGTGCTGTTCCTCGCCGGGGTCACCTCGCGCATCGGCCTCATCGCCACGGTCAACACCACCTACGCCGACCCGTACACGACGGCGCGCTCGCTGGCCTCGCTCGACGTACTCACCGGCGGACGTGCGGGCGTGAACCTCGTCACGGGTGCCGAGCCGCGTGCAGCGGGCAACCACGGCCGCGACGCGCACGCCGACAACGAGACGCGCTACGACCGCGCCGAGGAGTTCGTCGAGGCGCTCCGGCGCCTCTGGGACTCGTGGGACGAAGACGCCTGGATCGCGGATGCCGACCGCGGCGTGCTCATCGACCCGCAGGGTCTCCGTGCCGCCGACCTGCAGGGCTCGCAGGTGCGGGTCACCGGTCCGCTCAACGTCGCGCGGCCGCCGCAGGGGCAGATCCCGATCGTGCATGCCGGCACGTCGCCGCGGTCGCGTGCGCTCGCCGCGACCGAGGCCGACCTCGCCCTGACCGCCGCGCCGACGCTCGCCGACGCGATCGCCACGCGCCGCCTGCTGCGCGACATCGCGGCCGAAGCCGGACGGTCACCCGATGCGGTGAAGGTGATCGCCCCGGTGCTGCCGGTCGTCGCCGACACGGATGCCGACGCCCGCCGCATCGTCGAGCGCCTGCTCGCCCTCGTGCCGCTCGCCGAGGGACGTCAGACGGCTCGCACCGCGTTCCCGCCGAACCGCACGGTGGCCGCGCTCGCCGATGCGTTCGACGTCGCCGCAGACGACCCGCTGCGCGCGTCGGAGTTCGACCGCCCGGTCACGGCCGCCGAGGCGCAGCGGTTGGGGGAGCGCGGCTCCGCACTCATCGAGCGCCTCGCCGGCATCGCCGGACTGCGCATCTCGGGAGCCGGGTTGACGACCGGCGATCCGCTCACCTGGCGGCACCTCGTGGCTGCCAACGCGGTGCCGGCGGCCTTCGTGGTCGGCGACGCCGGCACCATCGCGGACCACTTCGAGACCTGGCGCGACGAGGGGGCGGCCGACGGGTTCAACGTGCTGTCGGCCTTCCAGCCCGCCCAGTTCGAGGCGTTCACGCGGCAGGCCGCCCCCGAGCTGCGCCGCCGCGGGCTGCTGCGAGACGCGGCGGAGAGTGAGGGGGCGACCCTCCGCGACCGTCTGCGCATTTCCTCGTATGTCGACGCGTGACCACGCATGTCGTCGCGCGACACCCGGTGTCCGCCGCCTCGCGGCACGGCCACTCCGATTCCTACCGTGAACACATCCCGACACCCGAAGCCCAGGAGACCCTCCGCATGAACCGCCGTCTCATCCGTGCCGCCGCCATCGCGGTCCCGCTCGTCCTCGCGGGCAGCCTCGCCGCCTGCGCCTCCTCGCCTGCTCCTGCCAACGCCCCCTCCGAGGGCGGCGACCCCGTCACCGGCGGCACGCTCACCTACCTCGAGCACCAGGCGTACACGAACCTGTACCCGCCGCAGGCCGGCTTCTACCCGAACGGCGGCATCGTCAACAACATCGCCGCCCGCCTGACCTGGCAGAACCCGGAGACGCTCGAGATCGAGCCGTGGATCGCCTCGGACTGGACCGTGAACGCGGATGCCACCGAGTACACGTTCGACCTGAACCCCGACGTGACGTTCTCGGACGGCACCGTGCTCGATGCCGCGGCCGTCGCGAAGAACTTCGACACGTACGGGCTGGGCGATGCGGACCGCGGCCTCACGGTCTCGGAGGCGATCAACAACTACGCCAGCAGCGAGGTCGTCGACGAGGACACCGTGACGTTCCGCTTCAGTGCGCCGTCGCCCGGGTTCCTGCAGGCCACCTCGACCATCAACTCGGGCCTGCTGTCGCCGGAGACGCTCGACGGCACGATCGAGGACTTCGGCGCGGGCAACGCGGCCGAGATCATCGGATCCGGACCGTTCACCGTCACCGACGAGAAGCTGGGCACCGAATACACGCTCACCGCCCGTGACGACTACGAGTGGGGCCCCGACAGCGTCGACAACGCCGGCCGCCCCTACCTCGACGCCGTGCACGTGCTCATCACCCCCGAGGACTCGGTGCGCATCGGCTCGCTGCTCGCGGGTCAGGCCGACTACGTCCGCTACGTGCAGGCGTTCGACGAGGACCGCGTCGAAGGCGCCGGCTTCACGCTCTACGCCCCGCAGACCCGCGGCGTGAACAACTCGATCGCTCTGCGCCCCGAGAACCCGCTGCTGGGCGACATCCGCGTGCGCCAGGCGCTCGTCGCCGCCGTGGACGCGAAGGAGGTCGTCGACACGCTCTTCACCGAGAACTACCCGGTGGCGACGTCGGTGCTCTCCTCGCAGGCCGTCGGCTACAAGGACGAGTCCGCGCACTACGCCTACGACCCCGACAAGGCCGAGGAGCTGCTCGACGAGGCGGGCTGGGAGCCCGGCGCCGACGGCATCCGCGAGAAGGACGGCGAGCGCCTGTCGATCACCGTCTACGAGGCCAAGCCGCAGCCGCTGTCGAAGCAGACGCTCGAGCTCGTCGCGCAGCAGCTGGCGAAGGTCGGTGTGGAGCTCTCGGTCAAGCCCGGCGACGCCGGCAGCGCGGCCGAAGACACCCGCGATCCGCTGAAGACCGGCTTCTACCACTCGATGGTCGGACGGGCGGACCTCGACGTCATCAAGAGCCAGTACTTCACGAAGAACCGTGACGTGCTGATCTCGAAGGACGCGAAGCTCGACGAGCTGCTGCTCGCCGTGGCCTCCGAGCCCGACGCTGACAAGCGCATCGCCGCCTCGCAGGCCGTGCAGGACTACATCGCCGAGCAGGCCTATGTCATCCCCCTGTTCGAGGAGCCGCAGGTGTACGGCACCGCGACCTACGTGCAGGGCGTCGCCTTCGAGTCGGTGGGGCGTCCGACGTTCTCCGGCGTCTGGCTCGCCGAGCACTGAGAGTACCGGTGACACGATGAGCTTCGTCCTCCGACGAGCCGGGCAGGCCGCGATCGTTCTGATCGCGGCCTTCACGGCCACCTTCTTCCTGCTGCAGCTGCTGCCGGGCGACGCGATCCTGATCAAGTTCTCCGACCCCAGCCTCGGGCTGTCGCCGGACCAGCTCGACAGCATCCGCGCCACCTACGGCGCAGACCTGCCGTGGTGGGAGCAGTACGTGCACGCGGGACTCGGCTTCCTCGCCGGGGACTTCGGGTTCTCGACCCAGTTCGGCACCCCGGTGCTGACGATGCTGGGCGAAGCACTCCCCGCGACCCTGCTGCTCGCGTCGCTCGGACTCGTCGTGGCGCTGATCCTCGCCATCCTCATCGCCGGGCTCTCCTCGCTCGCGCCGTTCGCCTGGCTGCGCGACGGCCTGCGTCAGGTGCCCGGGCTGTTCGTGGCGGTGCCGGTCTTCTGGCTCGGCATCCTGCTCATCCAGGTGTTCTCGTTCGGGCTCGGATGGGTGCCTATCGTCGGCGCCGACCCGGTGGCCGGACTCGTCCTGCCGGTGCTCACCCTCGCCGTGCCGATCTCGGCCCCGCTGGCCCAGGTGCTGGTGCGCGCGATCGACCAGGTGCAGGCGCAGCCGTTCGTCACGGTGGTGCGGGCGAAGGGCGCTCCGCCGCTGTGGGTGCTCACCCGCTCGGTGGCCCGGAACGCCGCCGTGCCGACCCTGACCATCGCCGGTGTCCTGTTCGGCGAGCTCGTCGGCGGGGCCGTGGTGACCGAGACCGTGTTCGGCCGCACGGGCATCGGCCGCCTCACCGAGCAGGCCGTCGCGAACCAGGACATCCCGGTGCTGCAGGGCGTCGTGCTGCTGTCGGCCCTCGGCTTCGTGATCATCAGCTTCGCGGTCGACCTCGTGACGCCGCTCATCGACCCCCGCCAACGCACCGTCGCCCGCGCCTCGGCGCCCCGCGTACTCCAGGAGGCGACCGCATGACCGCTCCCGTGATCATCGATCCCGTGGTCGGGCCCGACCCGGCCGCGCCCGCGCATCCGGCCGCGACCGAGACCGAGAAGGCCCCTCGCCGCCGACTGCGCGGCCGCGCCTGGGGTCTGTACCTGGCCTACGCGATCGTCGCGCTCGCCGTGCTCTGGGCCGTCATCCCCGGGGTTTTCGCCCCCGGCGACCCGCTCACGGGCGTCCCGGCCGACAAGCTGCTCGCGCCGAGCGCCGCACACTGGTTCGGCACCGACACCCTCGGCCGCGACCTGTTCGGCCGTGTCGTGCACGGCGCGGTGCACTCGCTCTCGGGAGCGCTCATCGCCGTCACGGTCGGGCTCGCCCTCGGCACGCTGATCGGTGCGATCGCCGGTGCCGTCGGGGGTGTGGTCGACGACGTGCTGATGCGCGTGGTCGACGTGCTGCTCGCGATCCCGGGACTGCTCCTCGCCCTCACCGTCATCATCCTGCTCGGCTTCGGCACCGTGAACGCCGCGATCGCGGTCGGTCTCGGCAGCGTCGCGGCCTTCGCCCGGCTCATGCGCGCCGAGGTCGCGCGCGTGCGGCGCACCGAGTACGTCGAAGCCGCCTTCGGCAGCGGCGGCACGTTCTTCACCGTCCTGCGCCGCCACGTGCTGCCCAACTCGCTGACGCCGATCGTCGCGCTCGCCGCACTGCAGTTCGGCACGGCGATCCTCGCGATCTCGACGCTCGGGTTCCTCGGCTACGGTGCGCCGCCGCCCACGCCGGAGTGGGGCCTGCTGATCGCCGACGGCCGCAACTACGTGGGCACCGCCTGGTGGCTCACCGCCCTGCCCGGTCTCGTCGTGGTCGTCGTCGTCCTCAGCGCCAACCGGATCAGCCACCGCATCGGAAGGAGCGCGAAGTGAGCACCGTCATCTCCGCCACCGACCTCCGGATCTCCTACGGCGACAAGGACCGCCGCCGCGAGGTCGTGCACGGCGTCTCGTTCGAGATAGCGGAGGGCGAGACCCTGGCGCTCGTGGGGGAGTCGGGTTCGGGCAAGTCCACCACCGCGCACGCCCTGCTCGGGCTGCTGCCCGAAGGCGGCCGCGTCGACGGCGGGCGGGTGCTGCTCGGCGACCTCGACATCTCGGGGTGGTCCGATCGTGCGCTGCGCGGCATCCGCGGTCCCGAGATCGGTCTCGTGCCGCAGGATCCGACCACCTCGCTCGACCCCGTGCGCACGATCGGTGCGCAGGTCGAGGAGATCCTCCGTCTGCACGGGCACCGGGATCGCCGGTCGCGGCGGGCGCGGGCCATCGAGCTGCTCGACCGTGTCGGCATCGACGACCCCGACCTGCGGGCGTGCCAGTATCCGCACGAGCTCTCGGGCGGCATGCGCCAGCGCGTGCTCATCGCCACCGCGATCGCCCTGCGGCCGCGGCTCCTGATCGCCGACGAGCCCACCAGCGCCCTCGACGCCACGGTGCAGCGCAAGGTGCTCGACCTGCTCGACGAGCTGCAGCGCGAGGAAGGCACCAGCATCCTGCTCGTGACCCACGACCTCGGCGTCGCGGCCGACCGGGCCGAGCGGCTCGTCGTGCTCAAAGACGGTCGCATCGTCGAGCAGGGCTCCAGCGAGGCGGTGCTCGCCGCACCGGCCGACCCGTACACGAAGCAGCTGCTCGCCGACGCTCCGGCGTTCGCGACAGGTTTCCGTCGGCCGGATGCCCCGCCGTTCCTGCGTGATGCCGCGGCGGTCGCCGCCGAGAACCCCTGGGCGATCGTGGCCGACGGGCTCGTGAAGGAGTTCCGCGTCGCGGGGCGCGAGCGCTTCCGTGCCGTCGACGACGTGTCGTTCCGGGTGCGCAAGGGCACCACGCATGCGCTCGTGGGGGAGTCGGGCTCGGGCAAGACCACGACGGCACGGCTCATCACCCGCTTCCACCAACCGGATGCCGGAACGATCGAGGTCGACGGCGACGACGTGACCCACGCGAAGCGCGAGCAGCTGCGGGTGCTGCGCCGACGCATCCAGCTCGTCTATCAGAACCCGTTCGCCTCGCTCGACCCGCGCCAGCAGATCGCGGAGATCGTCGCCGAGCCGCTGGTGAACTTCGGCGTGGGCAGTCGCACCGAGCGCCGCGAGCGCGCTCTCGCCCTCCTCGACCGTGTGTCACTCCCCGCGGAGGTCGCACGGCGCACCCCGCGGGAACTGTCGGGCGGGCAGCGCCAGCGCGTCGCGATCGCCCGTGCGCTCGCGATCGACCCCGACATCGTGGTGCTCGACGAGGCGGTGTCGGCGCTGGACGTGACCGTGCAGGCCCGCATCCTCGAGCTGCTCACCTCGCTGCAGGCCGAGCTCGGGCTCACCTACCTGTTCATCTCGCACGACCTCGCGGTGGTGCGGCGGATCAGCCACACGGTCTCGGTGATGCGCCGCGGCCGGATCGTCGAGGAGGGGCAGACGGAAGACCTCTTCCGCGACCCGCAGCACGACTACACCCGGGAGCTGCTGGCCGCAGTGCCCGGAACCAGAGAAGTCTCCGGCATCAGAGAGGTACCCGCATGACCGCACCCACCGTCGCCTTCTTCACCCGACTGCTCGACGACGCCGCCCCTGCCGAGCGGTATGCGTTCGCGACCGCGCAGATCCAGCAGGCCGAGCGGCACGGCATCGGTCGGGCGTGGGTCGCGCAGCACCACTTCCACGCGGCCGAGGGCGGGCTGCCGTCGCCCCTGGTGTTCCTCGCGAACGTCGCCGCCGTGACTTCCACCATCCGTCTCGGCACCGGCGTGATCACGCTGCCGCTCGAGGACCCGGTGCGGGTGGCGGAGGATGCCGTGGTCGCCGATCTGCTCTCCGGGGGGCGCGTGGATCTGGGACTCGGCAGCGGCGGCACGCCCTCGTCGTTCGCGCCGTTCGGCGAGGACGTGCGCGACAAGGGGCCGACCTACGACCGGAAGCTGCGGACACTGCTCGACGGTCTCGCCGGCCGTGACGTCGGTGCCGGCAACACCCTCTACCCGGATGCCGGAGACCTCGCCGACCGCGTCTGGCAGGCCACCTTCTCGGTGCCGGGCGGGCATCGGGCCGGCATCCACGGGCACGGGCTGCTGCTGTCTCGCACGCAACCGCGCAGTGCCGACCGGCTGCACGCACCGCTGTCGGCCCTGCAGGATCCGATCATCGACGCGTACCTCGAAGCGCTGCCGGAGGGGGTGGCGCCGCGGATCACCGCCTCGCGCACCGTGTTCGTCGCCGACGACCGTGCCGAGGCGCTGCGCTTCGCCGAGGTCGGGCTGCGCCGGGCGGCGGAGGGCTTCCGGCGTCAGGGCCAGACCATCCCGGGCGACAGCATCGACGAGCTGATCGCCGCGCTCGACACGCACCTGGGCACGCCGGAGCAGGTGGCGGAATCGCTCGCCGCCGACACCACCCTCGCCCGCGCGACCGAGGTGGCGTTCCAGGTGCACTCGGTCGACGCCCCGCACGAGCACGTGCTGCGCTCGATCGCGCTCTTCGCCGACGAGGTCGCCCCGGCCCTCGGCTACGCGCTGACCCCGACACCGCACGGAACCACTACCGACCAGAACCTCACCCTCAAGGAGAACGCATGACCGACGACATCGTGGACCGGATCGCGGAGGTGACGCCGGAGCTCGATGCCCTGCGCCGTCGCCGTCCGGTGACCAGGGAGCAGCTGCAGGCGAGCTTCGACGCCCTCTTCCAGCCGGTGAGCACGGAGCACGTCTCGCAGGCCGAACGCGAACTCGTGGCCGCTTTCGCCACCGGTCTCGCGGGAGCCGAAGACCCGACCGCCGAGTTCTACGCCGGTCGTGCGCAGGAGGCCGACGCCCAGCGCGCGGCCGTCGTGCTCGCGGAGGCCGCCCGGGCGGCGACCACCGGACCCTTCGGCGCCTACACCGAGCTCGGGCTGCAGGCCGAGAACGCCGACGGGGCGCGCTACGTCCCGTCCGAGGCTGTCATCGCCGCGGCGGGTGAGCGCCTCGCGGCTGCCCTCGCGCACACGCACCTCCTGGTGTTCCGCCCCCGCGAGGCCTCGGGCGCCGACCTCGGCCGTCTGGTCGATGCGGGCTGGTCGGCCGACGGCATCGTGACGCTCTCGCAGCTGGTGTCGTTCCTCGCCTTCCAACAGCGCGTCGTCACCGGACTCCGCGTGCTCGCCGCTGCGGGGCTGGCGTCCGAATCCGTTACCGACAATCCCGAGGAGGAGGCCGCATGACCGCCGAACAGAGCGTGCTCCGGCACGATGACGCCCCGCACCCGCACGCGTTCACCCGCGGCGAGGTCGGGTGGGTGCCGCACCTCGAGCCCCTCGCCGAGGAGGAGCTGACCGAGCGCCACTACGACGGCCTCGTCGATGCGGCTCGCGCGAAGAACGACTACTTCCGCCTGCTGGCCCGCGACCCCGAAGTGCTGAAGGCCCGCACCCTGGTCGACAAGGACATCTTCTACAACGCCGCGGAGGGCCTGCCCCGTGCCGACCGAGAGCTCGCGGCGACCGCGGCATCCCGCCGCAACGGCTGCGTGTTCTGCGCCTCGGTGCACTCGCGCTTCGCCGCGCACCACAGCAAGCGCGCAGACGACGTCGACCTGCTGCTCGACGAGGGCGTGGATGCGGACCTCGGCGAGCGCTGGAACGCCGTCGTCGCGGCATCCGTCGCCCTCACCGACACCCCGAACGCGTTCGGCGCGGACGAGATCGTGCGGCTGCGTGCCGCCGGGCTCGACGACCTGGAGATCTCGGACCTCATCCACGGCGCCGCGTTCTTCAACTGGGCGAACCGGCTGATGCTGTCGATCGGACGGCCGGTGGCTCCGGCCTGACCGCTCTTACGGCACCTCGCCGTCAGGGGACGAGGATGATCTTGCCCGAGGCGGCGCCGGATTCCATGAGCTCATGGGCCTGCGCCGCCTCGGTCAGCGGCAGCTGGGGGCCGAGCTCGATCACGAAGTCACCGGCGTCGAGGAGGGCGATCGTCTCGGGGAGCGCCTCGGCGCGCCAGGCGAGCTCTTCTTCGGTCAGGGGCACAGGGGAGCCGCCGGAGAACGCGCGGATGCCGAAGGACGCGGAATCCGGTCCGCGCACGATCGTCGCGATCCGGTCGCGGTCGGCGACCAGCGCGAGGGAGGTCTCGATCGCCTCGTCGGTGCCGGCGCAGTCCAGGGCCACGGTGACGGCCTCGGGGGCGGCGTCGCGCACGCGGTCGAGCAGGCCCTCGCCGTAGGCCACGGGGATCGCGCCGAGTTCGCGCAGCTGGTCGTGGCGGGCGGGGCTCGCCGTCGCGATCACGGTTGCACCCCAGGCCACCGCGAACTGCACGGCGGCCTGTCCGACCGAACCGGAGCCGCCGTGCACGAGCAGCACATCGCCCTCGGTGACCCCGAGTGAACGCAGCGACTGGTACGCGGTGCCCGCGGGGATCCCGATCGCCGCCCCCTCGGCGGTCGTGACGGAGTCGGGGAGCTTCGCGAGCTTCTCGGTGGAGATCGCGATCGCCGAGGCGTAGGTGCCGTGCGCGTCACGGATCGCCACGCGGTCGCCGACCGCGAAGTCGTCGACACCCTCGCCCAGCAGCTCGACCACGCCGGCCCCGTCGAACCCGACAGGACGCGGCTCGGTGATCGGGGGAGACGGCCGCTTGGCGCTGCGCAGCTTGGCGTCGATGGGATTCGCCCCCGCTGCCTCGATGCGCACCACGACCTCGCCGCGAGCCGCGACGGGATCGGGGATCTCCATCAGGTGCAGGACATCGGGGGAGCCGAACTCGGTGTAGACGATCGCGCGTGCCATGGATTCAGGCTACCCGCGCCGACGCCCGCCGTCGCGGATCAGCGCCCGGACAGCACCTTCATGATGCGCTGCGGCGACACCGGCTGCGCGGTGCCGAGGCGCTGCGCGAACACGCTGACGCGGTACTCCTCCAGCAGCCAGCGCACCTCGACGAGCGCAGGGGGAGCGTCGGACGGAAGGGGGATCGTGCCGCCCGCATCCTCGAACGCCTTCGCCATCCGCTCGTACTCGGTCATGCGTGCGCGGTCCTTGCCCGGTTCGCTCCCGAGCGTCTTCAGCCGGTCGAGCATGCCTTCGAGGTAGCGCGGGAAGTGTGCGAGACGGTCGACTCCGGCCGCGGAGACGAAGCCCGGATGCAGCAGGCCGCTGAGCTGTGTGCGGATGTCGTTCAGCGGGCCGAGCAGGGCGAGCGAGTTCTGCGACTTGATGCCGCGTTCGACATCGCGGGACTTCGTCAGGATGCGGGCCACCAGTGAGACGCACGCGAAGAGCTGATCGACCAGCACGCCCGAGACGGCGTCGCGCACCCGGACGAAGTCGGCTTCGCTGCGCACGATACCGCCCGGTGCCGTCTGCTCGATGACCTGCCGGGCCACGGCCCCGCGGCAGTCCTCGATGAGGGCGGCGGCGGACTGGTACGGCGAGGCGGCGAGGGCGAGCTTCTCCTGGCTCGTCAGGTGCTCCTGCACGTACGACGAGGGGGAGGGGACGCCCAGCAGCACGAGCCGCAGCACGCCGTCGCGGGTGGCGGCGGCCGCGGCATCCGGGGTCGATTCGACGCGCACCGACACGCTCTTGCCCTGGTCGACGATCGCCGGGTAGCCGCGCACGACGCCGCCGGCGACACGCGTGTCGAGCACCTCGGGCAGGTCTCCGAAGGTCCACGCCGTGAGACCGGTCTGTTCGATCGGTGCGGCAGCGACGCGCTCGGCACCACCGCGCTCAGCGCCGTTGTGGGCACCCTTGGCGCCGGACTTCGGCGGCGCAGCGATCGATCGCGCCACGCTGCTGCGCGCCCGGTCGGAGAGCTGCGCCTGCAGCGCCCGCAGGTCGCGACCCGAGCCGACCACCCGGCCGCGTTCGTCGACCGCGCGGAAGTTCATGCGCAGATGTGGCGGCACGCGCTCGTCGTCGAAGTCGGCGGCGGAGACCAGCTGGTTCGCGAGCGGCTGGATGAGCCGGGCCAGTGCCTCCTTGAGCGTGCGCGGCGGCAGGCCGCCGTGCGACTCCGGCCCCTGCTCGGCCAGCTCGGCACCGAACTTCTCGGCCCAGTCCGCGGCGGGCACGACATGACGGCGGATGGCCTTGGGCAGCGCACGCAGCAGCCCGGTCACGAGCTCGGCACGCAGCCCCGGAACCTGCCAGTCGAAGCCGCGGTCCTCGAGCTGCGCGAGCAGCGGCAGCGGCACGACCACGCTCACACCGTCGTCGTCGGCACCCGGTTCGAACCGGTACGCGAGGCCCAGCACCTGGTCGCCCTGCGTCCACCGCGTCGGGAACTCGCGCTGATCGGCGCGCTCCTCGTCGTCGATCAGGTCGCTCTCGCGCATGACGAGCAGCTTCGGCGTCGCGGCCATCGCCTCGCGCCACCAGCTCTCGAACGACCGCACGTCGAACACGTCGGCGGGAATGCGCTCGTCGTAGAACCGGAACACGGCCTCGTCGCCGGCGAGGATGTCGCGGCGGCGCTCGCGCTCCTCCAGCTTCTCGAGGCGCTTGCGCAGCTCGGCGTTGCTGCGCCAGAACGCGCTCACCCGCTTGTCGATCCGCGTCGGATCCCACTCGCCCTCGACCAGCGCATGGCGCACGAAGAGCTCGCGCGAGGCGGCCCGGTCGATGCGCGCGAACTGCACACGGCGGCGCGGGATGATCTCGAGCCCGAACAGCGTGACCTTCTCGAACGCGACGGCGGCGCCGGCATCCTTCGACCAGTGCGGCTCGGTCACCTGACGCTTGGCGAGGTCGCCGGCGAGGGGCTCGGCCCACGCCGGGTCGATCGCGGCGACCGTGCGCGCGAACGTGCGGGAGGTCTCCACGATCTCGGCCGCGATCACCGCGCGCGGACTCTTCTTGCGCAGTCCCGAGCCGGGGAAGATCGAGAAGCGGATGCCACGGGCGCCGCGGTACTCGGCGATGCGACGGCCCTTCGGCTCTTTCGCGGGGGAGTGCGACTTGCCCGCAGGGGCGGTGCGCTCGTCGAGGAGGCCGATCTGCGACAGGAGTCCCGACAGCAGGGCGCGGTGGATGGCGTCCGGGTCGCTCGTGCCGGTATCGTCGCCGGTGCGTTCGGGCGTCTTCACGAGCGTGCGCAGCTGGCGGTGCACGTCGAACCACTCGCGCACCCGCACGTAGTTGAGGTGCTCCGAGCGGCACAGGCGACGGAACGCGCTGGATCCGAGTTCGCGCTGCTGCTCGCGCAGGTGGTTCCACAGATTCAGCAGAGTCAGGAAGTCGCTGGTCGGGTCGACGAAGCGGGCGTGCAGGCGGTCGGCCTCCTCGCGGCGCTCCTCCGGACGCTCCCGCACATCCTGGATCGTCATACCCGACACGATCGCGAGCACGTCACGGGTCACAGTGCCGACCGAGCCCCCGCGCCCCGCCTCGATCAGCATCCGCGCGAACCGCGGGTCGATCGGCATCCGCGAGATGTCGCGTCCGATGCGGGTGAGGTGCGGAGCGCCGTCGCGGCGGGACGGTTCGACCGCGCCGAGCTCGGTGAGCAGGTCGAACGCCGCCTTCACACCCCGCGAGTCGGGCGGGGTGAGGAAGGGGAATGCGGTGATGTCGCCGAAGCCGAGCGACAGCATCTGCAGGATCACGGAGGCGAGCGAGGTGCGCAGGATCTCGGGCTCGGTGTACTCCGGGCGCCGGTCGTAGTCCTCCTCCGAGTAGAGGCGGATCGCGATGCCGTCGCTGGTGCGGCCGGCGCGGCCGGATCGCTGGTTCGCCGAGGCCTGCGAGACGGCCTCGATCGGCAGCCGCTGCACCTTGGACCGGTTGCTGTAGCGCGAGATGCGTGCGGTGCCGGTGTCGATCACGTACTTGATGCCGGGCACCGTGAGGCTCGTCTCGGCGACGTTCGTGGCGAGGATGACGCGGCGGCGGACGCCCGCCACCCTGCTGCGCTCGAACACGCGGTGCTGGTCGGCGGCGGAGAGCCGGCCGAACAGCGGCAGCACCTCGGTGGGGGCGCGGTCGTTCGCGTAGGCGCCGCGCACCGCGTCGGCCGCATCCCTGATCTCGGCCTCGCCGGGGAGGAACACGAGCACATCGCCCGGCGCCTCGCGGTCGAGCTCGCGCAGGGCGGCGACGATGGCCGAGACCTCGTCCTCCGGCTCGGCCGGTGCAACCTCCTCGTCGTCTCCGTCTTCGACCTGTCCGCGGTAGCGGATCTCGACCGGATACGTGCGACCGGATACTTCGATGATCGGCGCCGGTGTGCCATCCGCTGCGGCGAAGTGCTTCGCGAAGCTCTCCGGGTCGATGGTCGCCGAGGTGATGATCACCTTGAGGTCGGGGCGCTCCGGCAGGATGCGGGCCAGGTAGCCGAGCAGGAAGTCGACGTTGAGGGAGCGTTCGTGCGCCTCGTCGATGATGATCGTGTCGTACCGGGTGAGCAGCCGGTCGCGGTGGATCTCGTTGAGCAGGATGCCGTCGGTCATCAGCGCGATGCGCGTGGCGTCGGACACCTTGTCGGTGAAGCGCACCTTGTAGCCGACGAGCGTGCCGAGTTCGACCTGGAGCTCTTCGGCGACCCGCTCGGCGATCGTCCGGGCGGCGAGGCGACGCGGTTGGGTGTGCGCGATGCGCTCCCGCCCGAGCTCGAGCGCGATCTTCGGCAGTTGGGTGGTCTTGCCCGACCCGGTGGCACCCGCGACGATCACGACCTGGTGGTCGCGGATGGCGTCGCCGATCTCGACCCGGGCAGCGCTGACGGGCAGCTCCGGGGGGTAGGAGATCACGGGGGAGGACATAGCCCTCCATCGTATGACGGGAATCGCCCCCTACGATCATCTGGTGATCACCGCCGCAGCCCCCGTCCGCTGGTTCCGCGAGTTCGGGCGCCCGCCGCGCATCCTCGGTCTCGACGTCGCTCGCGGGCTGGCGATCCTCGGCATGGCCGGCGCGCACATCGGTGAGACCGAGGCATTCGAGTGGACGAACCCGGCGACGTGGACCGACCTCGTGCACGGGCGGTCATCGATCCTCTTCGCGCTGCTCGCCGGAGTGTCCATCGCGCTGATGACCGGACGCAGCGCGCTTCCGGAGCGCGAGCGCCTCCCGAGCATCCGCCTGAACCTCGTCGGGCGCGGGGCCGTGATCTTCCTCATCGGACTGGCGCTGGAGATGCTGAATACCCCGATCGCCGTGATCCTCACGCTCTACGGCATCCTCTATGTCGCGGTGATCCCGTTCCTCCGGTGGCGTCCGTGGCAGCTGCTGCTCGCCGCCGCCGCGCTCGCCCTGCTCGGCCCGGCGCTGCTGGCGTTCCTCGGAGCCGTGATGCTGCATCCCTTCGGCACCGGGATCGGCTTCGTGCTCTACGGCACCTACCCGATCACGGTGTGGCTGGCTCTCGTGCTCGGTGGCATGGCGCTGGGGCGGATGCACGTCGAGCGAGTCCGCACCGCCGTGATCGCGCTCGCGGTCGGCATCGTGCTCGCGGTGGTCGGCTACGGCCTCGGCGGCATCGGTCAGGCTGCGGGACTCAGCGCACCGGCGGAATACAGCAGCTCCTCGTTCGTCGACGGCTCGTCGTTCAGCGAAAGCTCCTTCGACGGGTCGTTCCCCGAGAGCGATGGCGGCGAGGTCTCGATGCCCAGCGGGTGGGAGGGGTATCCGCAGGCGCTGGAAGCGTCCGATCCGCTGGGCTCCGTGCTCGCGGCGGTGTTCGCGGTCGAGCCGCACAGCGGTGGCACGGCCGAGGTACTCGGCTCCGGCGGCTTCGCGCTGACCGTCATCGCCCTGTGCCTGCTGCTCAGCCGACCGCTGCGCTGGGTGCTGCTGCCGCTGGGCGCGCTGGGCTCCATGCCGCTGACGGCATACAGTGCGCACGTGCTGTCGATCGTCCTGTTCGGTGGGCCCGGCGGATTCTTCTCCAGCAACGAGTTCTGGGCCGCGACCGCCATCGGGCTGCTGGCCGTGACGACGCTCTGGTCGATGTTCTTCGGTCGAGGACCGCTGGAACGGCTGGTCGGCCGTGGGGCGGCCGCGATGGCACTTGTTTCCTCATCCCCGGCCTCGACGTCGGATGCCGGTCATAGGCTGGAGGGATGAGCATTCCTGCACTCGAACTGAACGACGGCAACTCCATCCCGCAGCTCGGCTACGGCGTCTTCAAGGTGCCGCCGGCAGAGACCGAGCGCGCGGTGAGCGAGGCGCTCGAGATCGGCTACCGCCACATCGACACCGCCGCTATCTACGGCAACGAAGAGGGCGTCGGCGCCGCGATCGCCGCGTCCGGCATCGCCCGCGACGAGCTGTTCATCACGACCAAGCTCTGGAACGACCGTCACCACGGCGACGAGCCGCGTGTGGCCATCGGCGAGAGCCTCGACAAGCTCGGCCTCGAGAAGGTCGACCTGTACCTGGTGCACTGGCCGGCCCCCGCGATCGGCGACTACCTGCACGCGTTCACGAAGCTCATCGAGCTGCGCGAGGCCGAACTCACCCGCAGCATCGGCGTCTCGAACTTCCTGGTGCCGCACCTCGAGCGCGTGGTGAAAGAGACCGGCGTGGTGCCGGCCGTGAACCAGATCGAGCTGCACCCGGCCTACCAGCAGCGCGACGTGGTCGCCTGGGCCGGCGAGCACGGCATCAAGATCGAGGCCTGGGGTCCGCTCGGTCAGGGCAAGTACGACCTGTTCGGTACCCCGGCGGTGGCGGATGCCGCGGCCGCGCACGGGGTCACCCCCGCGCAGGCCGTGCTGCGCTGGCACCTGCAGAAGGGGATCATCGTGTTCCCGAAGTCGGTGCGCGCCGAGCGTCTGCGCGAGAACCTCGACGTCTTCGGCTTCGAGCTGACCGATGCTGAGATCGCCGCGATCGACGCCCTCGACCCGCTCGATGGCTCGGGCCGCGTCGGCTCGCACCCGGACGAGGTCAACTGACCCGGGTGATCGGATCGGGCCTCCCGGCCTACATGACGCCCCGTGTCGCTCCGCGCGACACGGGGCGTCGTCGTGAGTAGCTTCGAGGCATGACAGCTCCGTTCCGCGTCGTGGCCGTGTCGGGATCCCTGCACGAGCCGAGCAAGACGACCGCCCTCGTCCGCGCGATCACGGCCGCCGTCGCCGAGCGCGCCGAGGTCGAGTCGCAGCTCATCGAGCTGACGCAGATCGGTCCTGGCCTCGCGGGCGCGCTCCAGCGCGACCAGCTGCCGCCGGAGGTCGAGGCGCAGCTGCAGGCGATCGAGTCTGCCGACCTGCTGATCGTGGGCAGCCCCGTCTATCGGGCCTCGTTCACCGGTCTCTTCAAGCACCTCTTCGACTTCGTCGGGCAGTACGACCTGGTGGGAAAGCCCGTGCTGCTCGCGGCGACCGGCGGCGGCGAGAAGCACGCGCTGATCATCGAGCACCAGCTGCGGCCGCTGTTCGCGTTCTTCCAGGCGCTCACCCTCCCGGTCGGCGTCTACGCGAGCAACACCGACTTCGACGGCTACGAGATCGCCTCGGATGTGCTGCAGGCGCGCATCTCTCTCGCCGCCGAGCGTGCCCTGCCGCTCGTGGGTTACGCGGCCTCGCGCCCCGTCGAGCTCCTGGTCGGCTGACCGACGGGCTCACTCCAACGCCGCGGGTCACTGATCGATGGTGCCCATGTTGGCCTCGTCGTGTCGCGCGCCCGCCGCGGGTTCGAGCGCCGACAGGCGCTCGGCCTGATCCGCGCTGAGTTCCACGGTGTCGGCGGCGACGTTCTCCTCCACGCGCGCCACCCGACGGGTGCCGGGGATCGGCGCGATGTCGTCTCCCCGGGTGAGGATCCACGCCAGCGCCGTCTGCGCCGGGGTCGCGCCGATCTCGGCGCCGATCGCGCGGACCTCGTCCACGAGACGCAGATTCCGCTCGAAGTTCTCGCCCACGAACCGCGGGTTCGTCTTGCGCCAGTCATCGTCCGGGATATCGGCGGACGAGCGGATTCCACCGGTCAGCAGACCATGCCCGAGCGGTGAGTACGGCACGAAGCCGATACCGAGCTCGCGGAGGACAGGCAGGATCTCTTCCTCCACGTCGCGAGTCCACAGCGAGTACTCCGTCTGCAGTGCCGAGACCGGCTGCACGGCGTGCGCCCGCCGGATCGTCTGTGTCGAGGCCTCGGAGAGGCCGAAATGAAGGACCTTGCCCTCGGCGATGAGATCGGCGACGGCGCCGGCGGTGTCCTCGATGGGCGTGTTCGGATCAACCCGATGCTGGTAATAGAGGTCGATCCGGTCGGTGCCGAGGCGACGCAGCGACCCTTCCACGGCGGCTTTCACGTTCTCCGGCGAGCTGTCGATCACTCCGGGACCGCCACCGGCGTGCGAGACGAGCCCGAACTTCGTCGCGATCCTCACCTGATCGCGGCGCTTGCGGACCGCACGGCCGACGATTTCCTCACTGAGGTAGGGACCGTAGATCTCCGCGGTGTCGATGTGTGTCACCCCGAGGTCGAGCGCGCGGTGGATGGTGCGGACGGACTCGTCATGGTCGAGGCCACCGCCGGTCGTGTAGGTGCCGGCCATGGTCATCGCGCCGAGGCCGATGCGGGAGACTTCGAGGGTCCCCAGAAGTGCGTTCTTCATGTCATTCCTTCGTCTGCGTTCCGTGCTTCGAGCAAACCCGTTTTCTCCGGATTCAGCGCGGCCCTGTCTATGGGTGCCCCCGCAGGGACCCCCTGCCGTGTCCGGTTCGGCGTAGTTTCGATCGCATGGACACTCCGGACGCCATCGGCGATTTCCTCACGACGAGGCGCGCGAGACTCACCCCCGAGGAGGTGGGCCTGCCGGATTTCGGCGGACGTCGCCGTGTGCCGGGGCTGCGTCGAGAAGAGGTCGCCCTCGTGGCCGGGATGAGTCCCGAGTACTACAAGCGCCTCGAACGGGGTCAGGCCAAGGGCGTGTCGGATGCCGTCATCGACGGCGTCAGCCGCGCGCTGCGCCTCGACGAGGCCGAGCATGCGCACCTGCACGACCTGATCCGCGCCGCGAATGCGGGCGCACGTCCGCGACAGAGCGAGCGTCCGGCGCGGGCAGTCCAGGTCTCCGCTGCCACGCGACAGACGATCGATGCGATGTCCACGGTCCCCGTCTATGTGCAGAACGGCCGTTTGGATGCCGTCGCGACCAACGCACTCGGACGCGCTCTCTTCTCGGAGATGCTCGACGATGCTCCTGCACCCGCGAATGCCGCGCGCTTCATCTTCCTCGAGTCCCGCGCGCAGACCTTCTACCGGGACTGGGACGCCCAGACGCGGCAGATCGTCGCCGTGCTGCGTACCGAGGCGGGCCGTTCGCCATACGACCGGAGGCTCAGCGACCTCGTCGGCGAGCTGTCCACCCGCAGCGATCTCTTCCGGAGGCTCTGGGGAACTCACGACGTCCGCGAACACCGCGCGGGCCTGAAGACGATCCATCACCCGGTCGTCGGCGACCTCGACCTCACGTACCAGGCGATGGATCTCGCGTCCGACCGCGGGCTGCAGATGATCGTGTTCTCCGCGGAGCCGGGTTCCGCCAGTCGAGAGCGGTTGCAGCTTCTCGCCAACCTGGCCGAGACAGCGGCGGAGGCGAGAGGATAGCCGTATGACGAACCGGCTCGCCGACACGCTCAGTCCGTACCTCCGCCAGCACGCCGAAAACCCGGTCGACTGGTACCCGTGGGGCGAAGAGGCGTTCGCGGAGGCCGCGCGCCGCGACGTGCCGCTGCTGATCTCGATCGGCTACTCGACCTGCCACTGGTGCCACGTGATGGCGCGGGAGTCCTTCGCCGATCCGGATACTGCCGCCCTCATCAACGAGGGCTTCGTCGCGGTGAAGGTCGACCGCGAGGAGCATCCGCAGGTCGATGGCGCCTATATGGCAGCAGCCTCCGCCTTCACGCAGAACCTCGGTTGGCCGCTCACAGTGTTCACCACGCCCCGCGGGCGCACGTTCTACGCCGGCACCTACTGGCCGCCGGAGGCCCGCGGCCAGATGCCCGGCTTCCGCGACGTGCTCGCCGCGGTGCGCGAGGCGTGGACCGTGCGGCGCGAGCAGGCCGAGGAGTCGGCGGATGCCGTGACCGACGCCCTCGCCCGCGCGGCGGAGTCCACCCCCTCGGACCTGCCCGACGTGGTGGCGATCGCGACGGCGGCGGAGACGATCGCGCAACGGGAGGACCGCGTGTACGGCGGTTTCGGCGGTGCCCCGAAGTTCCCCGTCGCCACGACGCTGCGGTTCCTGCAGCATCCGCTGGTGCGGGAGGGCGCTCCGCAGGCCGCGGCTTCGGCAGCACGGGCACTCTCGGCGATGGCAGGCTCCGACCTCCGCGATGCCGACAGCGGCTTCTTCCGATACGCCACCCAGCGTGACTGGACGGTGCCGCACTACGAACGGATGCTCACCGACAACGCGCAACTGCTCGACATCGCGCTGGCGGCGGGGGACGAGTCGACGGTGCGCGGGATCGCCGCCTTCCTGATCGACGTGCTCCGTCGCGACGGCGGCGGCTTCGGCGCCGCGCAGGATTCCGAGTCAACGATCGACGGCGCCCGCAGCGAGGGCGGCTACTACCTTCGTCCGGTCGCCGACCGCGCCGACCTGGAGCCGCCGGCCGTCGACGGCAAGGTGATCACCGGGTGGAACGGCCTGGCGATCGGCGCGCTGTCCCGGGCGGGTGCGGCATTCGGCGAGCGGGCCTGGATCGATGCCGCCGCTGCTGCCGCCGACCACGTGCTGCGGGTCAACCGGAACGCCACCGGCGCGCTCGTCCGCACCTCGCTCGACGGCCGCGCATCCGCCGCCGTCACGACCCCCGCCGATCTCGGACTCCTCGCCGACGGCCTGTTCGCCCTCGCCCTCGCGACGGGGGAGGCGGAGTGGGCCGTCACGGCACGAGGCATCCTCGACGACGCTCTCGCCGGCACCGGTGGCGACGACCCGCTGCTCTCGGCGCAGGGCATCGCGACCTCGCCCGACCAGACCGACGGCGACCTGCCCTCCGATGTCGCAGCCGTCGCCGGTGCCGCGCTCACCGCCTGGTGGCTGGGAGCGGGGGACCGGTACCGCGAGGCCGCCGCCGCGACCGTGAGCGCCCTCGCGTCGCGTTCGCTGGAGCAGCCGTTCGCCCACGGCACCCTGCTGCGGGTGGCCGCGGGCCTCGCCCTCCCGCCCCGGCAGCTGGTGGTGATCACCGCCGACCGCGACGGCGTGCTCGCCGCCGCCGCCCGGGGTGCGGACGCCGAGGTCATCGCCGTCGTCAGCCCCGCGCAGGCGCAGGCTTTCGCCGAAGCCGGGTTCGAGCTGTTCGAGGGCAAGGATGCGTCCGCCGAACGCGCCTACGACTGCCGCGCGTTCGTGTGCCGCCTGCCCGTGAGCGACCCGGCGGAGGTCTCGATCTCGCGCTGACCCCAGCGCTGGTTGCGGGTGCACAATCTGCACAGCAATTCGCGCGCAGACACCGTCCGGTTGCGCGGGTTGCGCAGCATTCGGTGCACCGATTGCTCAGCGCCGGGCATCCGTTCTACTGTTGCGCGACCCCACCCGCGATCACAGCAAGGATGCTCTGACGATGCCTCTCCCCACCCGTGCCGGACTCGACGCCGTTCCCGCGTACCGTCAGGGCCGCTCGGCCCCGGCCGGTGCCTCCAAGCTCTCCTCGAACGAATCGCCGCATCCGCCGCTTCCTTCGGTCGCCCAGGCCGTGCGCGACCGGGTCGACGGCATCAACCGCTACCCGGATATGAGTGCCGCCGCCCTCCGCGAACGGCTCGCTGCCCGCTACGGCGTCGACCCGGCCGAGGTCACCGTCGGTGCGGGTTCGGTCGAGATCGCCTCGCAGCTCATCCACGCGGTGGCCGGTGACGGCGACGAGGTGATCTTCGCCTGGCGGTCGTTCGAGGCGTATCCCTCGCTGGTCCGCATCGCCGGGGTCACACCGGTGGCCGTGCCCCTCGATGCCGATCACGCGCACGACCTCGACGCGATGCTCGCCGCGATCACCCCGCAGACGCGGCTGATCTTCGTGTGCAACCCGAACAACCCGACCGGAACCGTGGTCGGCGCCGACGAGCTGGAGCGCTTCGTCGCCGCCGTGCCGCACGACGTGCTCGTGGTGATCGATGAGGCGTACGTGCACTTCGACACGACCGCGAGCCGCGGCGCCGGCATCGAGCTGTTCCGTCGGCATCCGCACGTGGCCGTGCTGCACACGTTCTCCAAGGCGTACGGGCTCGCCGGGCTGCGCATCGGCTACGCGATCGCCCCGGCCGCCGTCGCCGAGAACCAGCGGAAAGTCGCCGTGCCGTTCGGGGTCACCGACCTCGCCCAGACGGCCGCCCTCGCCTCGCTGGATGCCGAAGAGGAGCTCGCGACGCGCATCGGCGAGGTGATCGAGCAACGCGACCGCCTGCACGACGTGCTCACCGCGGCCGGCTGGCCGGCCGTGCCCTCGCAGGCGAACTTCGTCTGGGTGCCGTCGGGTGACCGCACGGCGGAGCTCGAGGAACTGCTGCAGGAGGGCGGCGTCGTCGCCCGCGCCTTCGCCGGCGAGGGGATCCGCATCTCCTCCGGCTCCGCGACCGACATCGATCGCGTCGAGCAGGCGCTCGCCGCCGCGCGTGTGGAGGTCGGCGCGTGACCGGCGACCGCGCGACAGAACTCCCGCCCACCACGACGACCACCAAGGGTCTGCATCCGGGGCTGACCCGCCGCCAGATCTCGATGATGGGGCTCGGCGGCGCGATCGGCGCCGGCCTGTTCGTCGGATCCGGCCAGGCGATCAGCATCGCCGGTCCCGCCGTCCTGGTCTCCTATCTCGTGGCCGGTGGCATCGTCGTGCTCGTGATGGCGATGCTGGCCGAGATGGTGGCGGCACGACCGAGCTCCGGCGCTTTCAGCTCGTACGCCCAGAAGGCGATGGGCCGCAGCGCCGGCAGTGCGGTCGGATGGCTCTACTGGATCCAGCTGGTCGTCGTGATCGCCGCCGAGGCGACGGGTGCCGGGGCGATCGTGGCGAACTGGACCCCCGGCATCCCCGCCTGGGTGTGGGTGCTGATCTTCGTCGTGGCGCTCACCGCCGTGAACCTGTTCGGTGTGCGCAACTACGGCCGCTTCGAGTTCTGGTTCGCGGCGATCAAGGTCGCGGCGATCATCGCCTTCCTGATCGTGGGCGTGTGCGCGATCGTCGGACTCATCCCCGGCGTGCCGGCGACCGGCATCGCGAACCTCGTCGACAACGGCGGCTTCGCCCCGAACGGCATCGCCGGCATCGCGGGCGCCCTGCTCATCGTGGTGTTCGCGTTCGGAGGCACCGAGGTCGTCGCGATCGCCGCCGCCGAGTCGAACGACCCCGCGCACAACATCCGCCGCATCGTGCGCGAGGTGCTCGTGCGCATCCTCGTGTTCTACGTCGGATCGATCTTCGTGATCGTGGCCGTGCTGCCGTGGAACGATCCCGCGGTCAAGGACGGTCCGTTCTCGGCGGTGCTCGAGACTCTGAACGTGCCAGGCGTCGGACTCGTGATGGACCTGATCGTGATCATCGCGCTGCTGTCGGCCATGAACGCGAACATCTACGGCGCCTCCCGCATGGCCTACTCGCTGGGGGAGCGCGGACTCGCTCCGCTGGCCGCCACCCGCACGAGCCTCAAGGGCGTGCCGTTCGTCGCCGTGCTGGCCTCGGTCGCCTTCGGCTTCGTGACGGTCGGACTCAACTGGGCCTTCCCCGACGTCGTCCTCCCCGCGCTCCTGAACGTGGTCGGCTCGACGCTGCTCGTGATCTGGACGGCCACGGCGGTCGCGCAGATCATCCTCCGCACCCGCGCGGATCGCACGGGCGAGGAGATGCCGATGCGGATGTGGGGCTTCCCGTGGTTGTCGTGGCTGTGCCTGGTGCTGCTCGCCGCGGTGATCGCACTCGCGATGATCGACCCGGCCGCGCGCATCCAGCTGCTTTTGACTCTCGCCCTCACCGGTGTGCTCCTCCTCGTCGCCCGTGCGACCAGGGGATACGCGCGGGCCGGCGTGCCGAGGGAGTAGCCGATGCGCATCGATCGCCTCGACGCCCAGCTCATCCGGCTGCTCACCGAGTCGCCGCAGCTGCCGATCCTGGAGGTCGCGCGGCGTCTCGGGATCGCCCGCGGCACCGCGACGAGCCGTCTCGCGCGCCTCCACGAGGGCGGGGTGATCGAGGCGATCGTGCCGCGCGTCGACCCGGCCGGTTTCGGCTACGGCGTGGTCGCCTTCTGCCTGGTCGAGATCGATCAGAAGGTCGGGCACGACGAGGTGGCGACGGCCCTCGCGAACGCGGTGCCCGAGATCGTCGACATGCACACCGTCACGGGCGCCAGCGACATGCAGCTGCGGCTGGTCGCGCGGGATGCCACACGGCTGCAGGAGGTGCTCGACCGGGTCGCGCTCGTGCCCGGCGTCGCCCGGACGGCGTCGTCGATCGCGATGCGCACCCACTTGTCGGGGCGGGTGCTGCCGCTGGTGGACCACGTCGCGACGGACGATCCCGCCTAGCGCCTCACACCCAGCCGGGCAGCCAGTTGTGCAGCAGCCAGAACTCGTACGGCACGCTCATCCCGGTCCACAGCGGCAGGAAGAACGCCGAGACCAGCACCACGAACGTGAGGAAGATGATCACCGTGCGCTCGCCGGACTGCCGCCGGTACAGCGGATCCTCCCGCTTTCCGGCGATGATCCGCAGCGTCATCGCCAGGGCGAGCACGAGGAACGGCATCATCACCACCGTGTAGAACTGGAAGATCGTGCGCTCGGGGAACATCAGCCACGGCAGGTAGGTGACCGCCAGGCCCACGAGCGGAACGGTCAGCTCCGGCCCGACCGGCTGCCGCGTGATCCAGCTCCGCACCAGGCGGTAGATCAGATAGACGGCCGCAGCGACCCCGCCGTACCAGATGAGCGGATTGGGGATGGCCGAGATCACGCCGATGCAGTGATCCGTGCCGCAGCCCGAGGGGGAGGGGTCGACCCAGACCGCGGTCGGGCGCAGCAGCAGAGGCCACTCCCACGCGGGGCTCGCGTAGGGATGCCCGCGGCTCAGGCCGACGTGGAATCCGAGCATCGACTCGTGGTACTTCCACAGCGCGAGCAGGGGGTTGGTGTCGCTCTTGCGGTCATAGCCGCCGGCGGTCACGAGCCAGCCGGTCCAGCTGATGAGGTAGACCGCGAGAGCCGGGAAGACGAGCAGCACGAAGGAGACCGGGCCCTGGCGGAACGCGGCGGCCGTCGGCCACAGCACCACGCCGGCGCGGCGCCGAGCCAGCGCATCGGTGATCACGACGTACAGCCCGAAGCCGGCGAGGACGTAGAGTCCCGACCACTTCACGGCGCACGCCGCGCCCAGGGCGAGTCCCGCGGCGACCAGCCACGGACGGCGCCACAGGACGGGCCCCCAGAACGGGTCTGGCGCGTCGAGGTCGCGTCTCTCGAGCACCGGGATCGTCCGCTGCCGGTCGATCAGCATGAACAGCACGCCCAGCAGGATGAAGAACGTCAGGATGCCGTCGAGCAGGGCGATCCTGCTCATCACGATGCTGAGTCCGTCGATCGCGAGCAGGGTTCCGGCCACGCTCGCGACGACCACCGAACCGCTGAGGCGCCGGGCGATCAGGTACACCAGCAAGACGGATGCCGTGCCGAAGAGGGCCGTGGCCAGCCGCCAGCCGCCGCTGTTCTCCGGGCCGCCGATCGCCATGCCCAGCGCGATCAGCCACTTGCCCAGCGGCGGATGCACGATGAACGCACCCTGGTCGGAGAGCGGAAGATCCTCGCCGGTCGGGAACGCCTGGTTCGCGCCGTCGCCCCAGGTGCCTTCATAGCCCAGGGTCCACAGCGACCAGGCATCCTTGACGTAGTAGGTCTCGTCGAATGCCAGTTCGTGCGGATGGGCGACGCCGATCAGCCGCAGGACCGCGGCCAGGGCGGTGATGACCAGCGGGGCGAGCCAGCGGATCGCCCGCCCCCAGTCGGGGGCGAGGAGCACCCGATCGCGAAGCCGTCCGTAGCGCGTCAGCCGTGCCTCGGGAGCAGGGAGCAGGGGTACGGGCGCGGTCACCGGTCCAGCCTAGACAACGCGCCTAAGCTGGGCGGGTGATCATCCTCGCCGCCACTCCGATCGGAAATCTCGGCGACGCGTCTCGCCGCCTGGTGGAGGTGCTGGAGAACGCCGAGGTCGTCGTCGCGGAAGACACCCGCACCACGGTGCGGCTCCTGAAGGCGCTGCAGATCGAAAACCGTCCACGTCTGATCGCGCTGCACGACCACAACGAGAAGCAGAAGGCGGCAGAACTGGCCGCCCTCGCCGCGGAGACCGACATCGTCGTGATGAGCGACGCCGGGATGCCGACCGTGAGCGACCCGGGTTACGGGCTCGTCGCCGAGGCCGTGGCGCAGGGCGTCACGGTGACGGCGATCCCCGGTCCGAGTGCGGTGCTGATGGCGCTCGCGATCTCGGGCCTCCCCACCGACCGTTTCACGTTCGAGGGCTTCCTGCCGCGCAAGCCGGGGGAGCGCCGCTCGACGCTCCGCGCCCTCGCCGCGGAGCCCCGCACCATGGTGTTCTTCGAGTCCCCGGCCCGCCTCGCGAGTGCGCTCGCCGACATGGGTGCGGCGTTCGGCGACGAGCGGCGGATCGCGGTGTGCCGCGAGCTCACGAAACTGTACGAGGAGGTGCGTCGCGGCACGGCATCCGAGCTGGTCGCCTGGGCCGAGAACGGCGTCAAGGGTGAGATCGTCGTCGTCGTCGAGGGTGCTTCCCGCCGCGACGCCTCCCCGGAGGACGCGCTCGCCCAGGTGCAGAAACTCGTCGCCGACGGCATCCGCCTGAAGGATGCCGCCTCCGAGGTGGCGGCGCTCACCGGCCTGTCCTCCCGCGACCTCTACCAGGCCGCGTTGGCCGCCCGCTCCGGAGGGGCATGACCGTGAGCAAGGCGGCGACCGTGTACGACGTGGCCGATCGGGCGGGTGTGTCCATCGCCACCGTGTCGCGCGTGCTGCGCTCGCCGGATGCGGTGCGTCCAGTCACCCGGGAGCGCGTGCTCGATGCCGTGTCCGCGCTGGGCTATGTGCCCAGCGGCAGTGCCCGAGGTCTCGCGGAGCGCCGCACCGGGGTGCTCGGGCTGTACTTTCCCGGGTTCGACGCCGCGGAAGACGCTCCGCCGCTGGACGTGCTCTCCGACGCCGATGCGCCGCCGTTCGCGATCGTCCGCGATGACGCGGATGCCGATGACGGCCACACCTCGATGCTCTTCCTCGACGAGGTGCTGCGCGGCGCGGAGCTGGAGGCGTGGAAGCAGGGTTTCGTGCTCATGGTCGGCGTCGGACGCGACGATCCCGATCGCTCGACGGTGCGCGACATGGCCGGCCGCGTCGACGGCCTCATGGTGCTCGCGAGCAGTGTGCCCGACGACGTGCTGGCGCGCCTCGCCCGGCGGATCCCGGTCGTGGTGCTCTCCGGGCCGCCGCGCGGCGACCACTACGACCACGTCACCGTGAGCAACGCCGAGGCGATGGCCGAGCTGACCCGGCACGTCCTGGCCCAGGTGGGAGACGGGCGGCTCGCCTTCCTCGCCGGACCGGCGGACTCTCCGGACGGCCTGCAGCGGTGGGAGGGTTTCGCGGCGGCGGTCACGGCTGCCGGCCGCTCCCTCGACGACGTGTCCGTTCTCCGCGGCGACTTCACGCGCGGATCCGGCCGTCGTGCCGCCGAGGAACTCGTCGCATCCGGGGCTCCCGCGGCCCTGATCGCGGCGAACGACCAGATGGCGCTCGGCGCGCTCGATGTGCTGCGCGGCGCCGGCATCCGCGTGCCGGACGACGTTCTCGTGACCGGGTTCGACGGCATCGAGGCGGCGGCGCTGTCCCGCCCCCCGCTCACCACGATCCGCCAGCCCATGATCGACCTGGGGAGGGCAGCGGTGCAGGTGCTCGCCCGCCGCCTGGAGAACGTGGACGCCGAGCCGGTACTGGCCCGTCTGCCGCTGCAGATCATCCTGCGCGAGAGCTCGCAGCGCTCCGTCTGACCCGCGCGTCCCACGCCGGCCTGCCGGTGTCAAGGGGTTGCTTTCCCAAAATGTATGCGCTTACAATCACTGGGGCGGCGCGGGCCGCCAGTCATGACAGAGACGACATGAGGTGGCAGATGTCCGGTGGCAGAACACCGAGAGCGCGGATGATGGGACGCTGGCGCAGAGCCGCGATCGTCGGCCTTGCAGCAGCCGCAGTCGCACTGAGCGGCTGCAGCATCCAGATCACATCGCAACCCGATCCATCGATCGGCGACGACACGATGTTGATCAACGCCGACAAGGGCAACCCGTTCTTCACGAAGAACTTCAACCCGTACCTGACCAACGCGCGCACCGCGTCGAAATGGATCTACGAGCCGCTGATCCTGGTCAATCCGCTCGACGGCACGCTGAACCCCTGGCTCGCGACCGAGTGGACGCAGCCCGACGCCCGCACCATCGTCATGACGATCCGTGACGATGTCGAGTGGAGCGACGGCGAAGACCTGACCCCGGACGATGTGGCCTTCACGTTCCAGCTGCTCAAGGACAACCCCGCGCTCGACATCAAGGGCGCCTGGCAGCACCTGGAGAGCGTCGAGACCGAGGGCGACGACGTGATCATGCACCTCCAGACCGAGGACGCGCCTTCACTGTCGATCCTCGGGCTGACCATGATCGTGCCGGAGCACCTCTGGGCCGATGTGAAGAACGCAGACACCTACCGCAACGAAACGCCGGTCGGGACCGGGCCGTTCGTGCTCGGCAACTACAACGACCAGCAGTACTCGATGGACCGCAACCCCGACTACTGGCAGGCCGACAAGATCGAGATCGAGCACATCATCCTGCCCGCCACCAACTCCCAGCTCGACACCGTGAGCCGCGGGTACGACTGGGCCTACGCGTTCATCTCCGACGTGGAAGGCACCTGGGGTGCGGCGAGCCCGGACAACAACTGGTGGTTCCCGCCGGGCGGCGTGATCGCCCTGATGCCGAACCTCGAGGTCGCCCCGTTCGACGATGTGAACGTGCGGCGGGGCATCGCGCTCGCCCTCGATCGCGACGAGATCGCCGAGACCGCCTCCGAGGGGTACATGAAGCCGGCCGGTCAGACCGGACTCATCCTCCCGAACCAGGAGGAGTACCTCGACCCGAGCATCCCCGACCAGGGCATGATCACGCAGGACACGGATGCCGCACTCGACGCCTTCGAGAAGGCGGGCTACACCCTCGACGGTGACCGGCTCGTGGACGCCGACGGCGAGCAGCTCGAATTCGCGCTCACCACGGCCAACGGCTTCACCGACTGGACCAGGGCGGCGCAGACCGTGCGCAGCCAGCTCGCCGAGGTCGGTGTGAAGGTCACGCTCAAGCTCCCGCAGCCCGCGGGGTACCAGAGCGCGATCAGCAACGGCGACTTCGAGATGGCGATCGGCGGCATGGGCAACGGTGACGTCTACCAGGCCTACAACAACCTGCTCTCGAGCGAGTTCTACGTGCCATCGGGCGAGACCACGGCCAACAACTTCGAGCGGTACCGCTCGGACGAGGTCGATGCGCTGCTGGCCGAGTACCGCGAGACCGTCGACACGACCCGCCACGCGGAGATCGTGAAGGAGCTGCAGGGCATCGTCTACGACGAACTGCCCGTGATCGGCCTGTACTACGGCGGCATCTGGGGTCTGTTCAACGACGCCAAGTTCACCGGCTGGCCCAGCGAGGAAGACCCGTACATGATCCCGCAGAACTACGACTCCGCGCCGCTGGGCATCTTCACGCGGCTCGAGCGAGTCAAGGAGGACGACAAGTGAAGTACGTGCTCCAGAAGTTCGGCCTGTTCGTCCTCACCCTGTGGGCCGCGGTCACCCTGAACTTCTTCCTCCCGCGCATGATGCCGGGCTCCCCGGCGGATGCCGCCATCGCCAAGCTGTCCCAGAACGGGCCGGTGTCCGACGCCACTCGCGCCGCCATCGAAGCCCAACTGGGTGTGCCGACCGGGTCGTTGTGGGACCAGTACATCGCCTACCTCGGCCAGGTCGTCCGGCTCGACTTCGGCGTCTCGTACACGTTCTATCCGCAGTCGGTGGCGAGCATGGTGTCGACGGCATTGCCGTACACGATCGCCCTCGTCGGCATCGTCACGATCCTCGCGTTCGTGATCGGAACCCTCATCGGCGTCGCGGCCGCCTGGCGCCGAGGCACCTGGCTCGACACGCTGCCGACGCTGACGGGCTCCTTCCTCAGCACGTTCCCCTACTTCTGGACCGCGCTGCTGCTGCTGTTCTTCTTCGGTTACGTGCTGCATTGGTTCCCGACCACGGGCGCCTACTCCGCGACGACGACACCCGGGTTCACCTGGGAGTTCTTCGGCGACCTCCTCAGCCACGCGTTCCTCCCCGCGCTCACGATCCTGCTCACCTCGCTCGGCGGCTGGATCATCGGGATGCGCAACGCCATGATCAACACGCTCGGTGAGGACTACATCACCTTCGGCGAGGCGAACGGGCTGCACGGCCGCACGATCGCCCTCCGCTACGCCGCGCGCAACGCGATCCTGCCGAACCTCACCGGCTTCGGGCTCACGCTCGGCGGAGTCGTGGGCGGATCGATCCTCGTCGAGCAGGTCTTCGGCTATCCCGGCATCGGGTACCTGCTGTTCAACGCCGTGATCGGGCAGGACTACCCGCTCATGCAGGCGCTCTTCCTGATGATCACCGTGAGCGTGCTCATCGCCAACTTCCTCGTGGACATCCTCTACGGGGTTCTCGACCCGAGGACACGCCGATGACTTCCACCATGAACGTCAAGATCCCCGCCGAGCGCATCGCCGCGCCCAGCCCGTGGCGCGCCTTCGGGCGCATGGTCGCCACCCTCTGGAGCAACGGCAAGGCCCGACTCGGCCTCTGCATCCTCGCCTTCTTCGTGCTCGTCGCGGTGTTCGCCCCGGTCCTCGCCCCGTACGGTGCGAAGGAGAACGGGTTCGAGCGCAGCGCCGACGCGTCCTGGGCGCACTGGCTCGGCACGACCGCCGCGGGGGAGGACGTGCTCAGCCAGCTCATCTACGGCGCGCAGATCAGCCTGCTCGTCGGCTTCGCTGCCGGCATCCTCTCGACGATCGTCGCTGTGCTCATCGGCCTCAGCTGGGGGTACATGCGCGGATTCCTGGGCGAGGTCGTCGGCTTCATCGTCAACCTCTTCCTGGTGATCCCCGGGCTCCCGCTCATGATCGTGATCGCCGCCTACCTGCAGAACGGCGGCATCCTGATGATCATCGCCGTGATCGTGGTGACCGGCTGGGCGTGGGGTGCTCGTGTGCTCCGCAGCCAGACGCAGTCGCTGCGCGGCAACGACTTCGTCACCTCGGCGCAGTTCTCGGGCGACAGCAGGACGCGCATCGTGTTCCGCGAGATCCTGCCGAACATGACGTCGATCATCGCCGGCACGCTCTTCGGGGCGGCGACGGCCGCGATCCTCGCCGAGGCGGGACTCGAGTTCCTCGGCCTCGGCGACTCCAGCATCGTCAGTTGGGGCACCATGCTCTACTGGGCGCAGAACTCCAACTCCCTGCTCACCGGACAGTGGCTGCTGCTGTTCGCCCCCGGTCTGTGCATCGCACTGCTGGCGCTGAGCCTGACACTGATCAACTTCGGCGTGGACGGCATCTCCAATCCGCGCCTGCGAGAGGGGAAGGGCCGATGACCGCCATGAACACGAATGATGTGCTGCTGGAGGTCGACTCCCTCTCGGTCGAATACGCCTCACCCGGGGCGACGCCGGTCGCCGCGGTCCACGATGTCTCGTTCTCGCTGCGCCGCGGCGAGTTCGTCGGACTGGTCGGCGAGTCGGGATCGGGCAAGTCGACGCTCGGCTTCGCGTTGACGCGGCTGCAGAAGCCGCCGGCGCGCATTAGCGGAGGCCGCATCCTCTTCGGCGGGCGCGACATCCGCGAGCTGGATGCCGAGGAGCTGCGTCGTCAGCGCCAGGGCGGGTTCGCGATGGTGCTGCAGTCGGGCATGAACGCACTGAACCCGGTGCGCACTGTGGGTAACCACTTCCGCGACATCTTCGCCGCCCACGGCCACGTGCCCAAGGGCGACCGGGATGCCCGGGCCCGCGAGCTCATCGGCAAGGTCGGCCTCGACGCGTCGGTGCTCGCCCGCTTCCCCGGGGAGCTCTCCGGCGGTATGCGTCAGCGTGCCTCGATCGCGCTCGCGCTCTCGCTGGAGCCGCAGCTCATGGTCTTCGACGAGCCGACCACCGCGCTCGACGTGCTCGTGCAGCACGCCGTCATGGACACGATCAAGGAGCTGCAGCGGGCCGAGCAGTTCACGGCCATTCTCATCAGCCATGACCTCGGCATCGTGCTCGAGGCCACCGACCGGGTGATGGTGATGCACGAGGGGCACATCGTCGAGGATGCGCCGAGCATCGACATCCTGCAGCGTCCGAAGGACGAGTACACGCGGATGCTGCTCAGCCACTACGCGGACCCGCGGGCGAAGACCCTGTCGATCCCCGGCTTCGTCGATCTCGGCACGCGGCGCAGTGAAGGCCGCTCGCGCACCGACGTCACCGAGACGCTGCCGACCGTGTCGTCGCGGGATGCGCGTCGCGCGGATGCGGCGATCGTGGTCGACGGGGTGTCGAAGCATTACCCGGCCCCGCGCCGTGGACAGGATGCCGTGACGGCCGTCGACGACGTGTCGTTCCGGCTCGAACCGGGGGAAGCGCTCGCGCTCGTCGGGGCCTCGGGCTCGGGCAAGTCGACCATCGCCAAGATGCTCACCGGTGTCGAGAAGCCGACCTCCGGCACGGTCCGCTTCGGCGATGTCGATGTGGCGACCCTCAAGCGCCGCGGTCTGCGCGACCTGCGCAAGGACGTGCAGATGGTGTTCCAAGACCCGTATGCGGCGCTGAACCCGCTGCACACGGTCGAGTACGCCCTGACGCGCCCGGTCATGAACTACACGAAGCTGCGCGGGCAGGAAGCCAGGGCGCGGGTGCTCGAGCTGCTCGAGACCGTGGGCCTCACGCCCGTCGAGCAGTTCGCGGCGAAGCTGCCGCATCAGCTCTCGGGTGGGCAGCGGCAGCGCGTCGTGATCGCCCGGGCGCTCGCGAGCGACCCACAGGTGCTCATCGCCGACGAGCCGGTGTCGATGCTCGACGTCTCGCTCCGTGCGGGTGTGCTGGCGCTGCTGGAGGATCTGCGCGAGCGATGGGGCATCAGCATGCTCTACATCACGCACGACCTGCTGAGCGCGCGACTGGTGACCCAGAACATTTTGGTGCTCAACGGCGGCCGGGTCGTCGAGCGCGGCGAGACCGCCGAGGTGCTGCAGCATCCGGAGGACCCGTACACGATCCAGCTGCTGGATGCCGTGCCCAACCCCGCACGACTTCGCTGACCCACGACTTCATCACAGAGAGAGGAGAGCATTCGTGCTCGCATTCCCCGACGGCTTCCTGTGGGGCGCCGCGACAGCAGCCCACCAGGTGGAGGGCAACAACACCACGAGCAACTGGTGGGCGATGGAACACGCCCCCGGCTCGCCGATGGTCGAGCCCTCCGGTGACGCGGCCGACCATTTCCACCGCTACCCGGAGGACATGCGGCTGCTGGCCGCCGCCGGGCTGAACTCCTACCGGTTCTCGGTGGAGTGGGCGCGGATCGAGCCCGAGCGCGGCTTCGTCTCCCGGGCCATGCTCGACCACTACCGCCGCATGATCGACACGGCGCGCGAGAACGGGCTCGACCCGACGATCACGCTCATGCACTTCACGGTGCCGCAGTGGTTCCAGAAGGACGGCTTCTGGCGTGCCGACGACGCGGTCGACCTGTTCGCCCGCTACGTCGAGACCGTGCTGCCGATCCTCGACGGCGTCGAGTACGTCTGCACCATCAACGAGCCGAACATCGCCGCGATGCTGGCCGGGGGAGAGGATGCCGCGAACCTCGTGGCGTTCGGCCTCCCGAACCCCGACCTCGCCGTGGCCGACACCCTGCTCGACGCACACCACCGCGCCTCCGAGATCCTGCACTCGGTGCCGGGGGTCAAGGCCGGCTGGACCATCGCCACGCAGGCGTTCCACTCCACCGGTGAGCCGGGTGCCGACGAGATGCTGGCCGAGTACGGCGACCCGCGCGACCACTGGTACCTGGATCAGTCGGCCGGCGACGACTTCGTGGGTGTGCAGGCGTACACGCGCACGTTCATCGGGCCGGAGGGTCCGCTCCCGGTGTCGTCCGACGTGGAGACCACGCTCACCGGCTGGGAGTTCTTCCCCGAGGCGCTCGAGCTCGGCGTGCGCAGCGCGTGGGAGCGCAGCGGCGGCGTGCCCGTGCTCGTGACCGAGAACGGCATCGCGACCTCCGACGACACCCGTCGCATCGCCTACACGCAGGGTGCGCTCGAGGGACTGCACCGCGCGATCTCCGACGGCATCGACGTGCGGGCGTACCAGCACTGGAGCGCGCTGGACAACTACGAGTGGGCCAGCGGCTTCGCCCCCACCTTCGGGCTGATCGGCTTCGACCGCGAGACGTTCGTGCGCACCCCGAAGCCCTCGCTGGCCTGGCTCGGTGAGGTCGCGCGCCGCAACGCGCTCTGACTTCGGGGGCTACGCTCAGGTCATGACGCACGCGATGCCCGCGACGCGGCAGGACCGGATCCGATCCGCAGCCGCGGGCCTGAGCGCGGCCGTCGTCGCGGTCGGCCTGGCCGAACTCGTCGCGGCGATCGTGGAGCCGAGTGCGAGCCCGTTCGCCGTGATCGGCAGCGGACTCATCGATCTCGCGCCGAGCTGGGCGAAAGACGCGGCCATCGCGCTGTTCGGCACCGGCGACAAGGTGGCCCTGATCGTGGGGGTCGCCATCGTCCTCGCGGTCGTCGCGGCGCTCGCCGGCGTCCTGGAGCTGCGGCGCCCTCCGATCGGGGCCGTGATCCTCGCCGCCCTCGGCGCGCTCGCCGTCGTGGCCGCGATGATCCGCCCCGGTGCGGGGCCGTTCGCCTGGCTCCCCGGCCTCGTCGCCGGTCTCGTCGCGGTGATCGTCGTGCGGATGCTGGTGCAGCGGCTCCGGCCCGTCGCCGGAATCACCCCCGACGAGATCGACCGGCGCCGGTTCCTGATCTGGACGACCGGTGCCGCGGCCGCCGGACTCGTGCTCCTGATCGTCGGGAACGTCGCACGTGGGGCGAGCCGCTCGATCGAGGTGGTCCGTGACGCGCTGCGGCTGCCCAAGCCGGCGCGAGCGGCGGCGCCGGTCCCTGCCGGCGCCGACCTGGAGATCCCCGGCCTCGCTCCCGTCGTCACCCCGAACGCCGAGTTCTACCGCATCGACACCGCACTGATCGTGCCTCGGATCGACCCGGCCGATTGGTCGCTGCGCATCCACGGGATGGTCGACCGCGAGGTGCGCCTCACGTGGGACGAGCTGGTCGCGCTGCCGATGCAGGAGTCCGACGTCACTCTCGCGTGCGTGTCGAACGAGGTCGGCGGATCGCTGATCGGCAACGCCCGCTGGCTGGGCGTTCCGGTGCGCGAGCTGCTCGCGCGCGCGGGTGTGGACCCCGACGCCGACATGGTGCTGTCGACCTCGTCCGACGGCTTCACGGCATCCACTCCGATCGAGGCGCTCACCGACGACCGCGACGCGCTGCTGGCCGTCGGCATGAACGGCGAGCCGTTGCCGATCGAACACGGGTTCCCGGCGCGACTCGTGGTCCCCGGGCTGTACGGATACGTGTCCGCCACGAAGTGGGTCACGCAGCTGGAGGTCACCCGTTTCGACCGGGCCACCGCGTACTGGACCACACGGGGATGGTCCGAGCGCGGCCCGATCAAGCTGCAGTCCCGCATCGACGTGCCGCGTCGAGGCCAGTCCGTTCCGGCCGGAGACACCGTGATCGCGGGGATGGCGTGGCAGCAGCAGGTCGGCATCGCCGGGGTCGAGGTGCGCATCGACGACGGGCCGTGGCAGCGGGCCGAGCTCGCAACCGCGATCTCGGCCGACACGTGGGTGCAGTGGAGTCTGGCGTGGACCGCGGAGAGCGGATCGCACACCGTCGAATGCCGGGCGCTCAGTGTCGAGGGGGAGACCCAGACATCGGATCCGGCGCCGCCGGCACCCGACGGCGCGCAGGGATGGCACCGCATCGACGTCTCGGTGGCCTGAGCGCGTAACCTCCGGTGCCCGGACACCTAGAATTGCTCCATGCCCGCAGGCGAATCCTTCTACATCACCACGCCCATCTACTACCCCTCCGACGTGCCGCACATCGGTCACGGGTACACGACGGTGGCCGTCGACACGCTCGCACGGTGGCACCGCCAGGCGGGGGATGACACCTGGATGCTCACCGGCACCGATGAGCACGGCCAGAAGATGCTGCGCGCCGCGGCGGCCAACAACGTGACGCCGCAGGAGTGGGTCGACAAGCTCGTCACCGAGAGCTGGTTCCCGCTGCTGACGACGCTCGACGTCGCCAACGACGACTTCATCCGCACCACGCAGGAGCGCCACGAGACGAACGTGCAGACGTTCTTCCAGCGGCTCTACGACCGCGGCTACATCTACGCCGGCGAGTACGAGGCGCTCTACTGTGTGGGCTGCGAGGAGTTCAAGCCCGAGTCGGAGATCGTCGACGGCACCGGTCCCTTCGAGGGGCTGAAGGTCTGCGCCATCCACTCGAAGCCGCTGGAGCTGCTGCAGGAGAAGAACTACTTCTTCAAGCTGAGCGAGTTCCAGGATCGTCTGCTCGAGCTCTACAAGACGCAGCCCGATTTCGTGCGCCCGGATTCCGCGCGCAACGAGGTCGTGTCGTTCGTGAGCCAGGGCCTGAAGGATCTGTCGATCTCGCGTTCGACCTTCGACTGGGGCATCCCGCTGCCGTGGGACGAGTCGCACGTCATCTACGTGTGGGTCGACGCCCTGCTCAACTACGCCACGGCCGTCGGCTACGGCTCCGACGACGAGACGTTCGAGCGCCGTTGGCCCGCGTACCACGTGGTGGGCAAGGACATCCTGCGCTTCCACGCGGTGATCTGGCCCGCCCTCCTGATGGCCGCCGGCCTCGAGGTGCCCCAGGGCGTCTTCGCGCACGGCTGGCTGCTGGTCGGCGGCGAGAAGATGTCGAAGTCGAAGCTCACCGGCATCGCGCCGACCGAGATCACCGACGTGTTCGGCTCCGACGCGTACCGCTTCTACTTCCTCTCCGCGATCGCGTTCGGTCAGGACGGGTCGTTCTCGTGGGAAGACCTGTCGGCTCGCTACCAGGCCGAGCTCGCGAACGGCTTCGGCAACCTCGCCTCGCGCACCACGGCGATGATCGAGAAGTACTTCGAAGGCGTGGTGCCGCCCGCGGCCGAATACACCGAGAAGGATCTCGCGATCCAGAAGATCGTGGCGGATGCGGCGTCGAACGCGGATGCCGCGGTCGCGCAGTTCCGCATCGACGAGGCCATCTCGTCGATCTGGACGATCGTCGACGCGCTCAACGGCTACATCACCGAGAACGAGCCGTGGGCCCTGGCCCGCGACGAGGCTCAGCGCGCGCGCCTCGGCACCGTGCTGTACACCTGCGCCGAGGGACTGCGCGCGCTCGCCGTGCTGCTGTCGCCGGTGATGCCGCAGTCGACCGAGAAGCTCTGGGTCGCACTCGGTGCCGCCGAGACCCTGGGCCGTCTGCAGGACCAGCCGATCCGCGAGGCCGGAGCCTGGGGCGTGCTGCGCCCCGGCACCAGCGTCAACGGTCTCGCACCGCTGTTCCCCCGGGTGGAGGCCGCGGCCTGAGCCATGTCGGGGACGTATGTGCAGCGCCGTGACGGCGACGGACGCAAGGATCTGAAGTATCCGGCGGCCCCCGAGCCGCTCACGGTCCCGGTGTACGACAACCACGCGCACCTGGAGATCGTCGACGGTGATGACCCGCTGTCGCTGACCGAGCAGCTCGATCGGGCGGCGGCGGTGGGCATCGCCGGCGTCGTGCAGGCGTCGGGCGACATCGAGTCGTCGCGGTGGGCGGTCGAGGCCGCAGCATCCGATCCGCGCGTGCTCGCCGCCGTCGCCATCCACCCGAACGACGCGCCGACCTATGCGGAGGAGGGCCGCCTCGATGAGGCTCTCGCGGTGATCGACGAACTCGCCGCCCACCCGCGCACCCGGGCGATCGGCGAGACGGGGCTCGACTTCTTCCGCACCGAGCCCGAGCGGCAGGCGCCGCAGTTCGCCTCGTTCGAGGCGCACATCGCGCTGGCGAAGAAGCACGGCATCGCCATGCAGATCCACGACCGCGACGCGCACGATGCGGTGCTGGAGACCCTGACCCGCGTCGGCGCCCCCGAACGTACGGTGTTCCACTGCTTCTCGGGCGACGACGCCATGGCGCGCGTCTGCGCCGATGCGGGGTACCACCTGTCGTTTGCGGGAAACGTGACGTTCAAGAACGCCCAGAACCTGCGGGATGCGCTGAAGGTCACCCCGCTCGATCGCATCCTGGTCGAGACGGACGCGCCGTTCCTCACTCCGGTGCCGCTGCGGGGTCGTCCGAATGCGCCCTACCTCGTGCCGATCACGGTGCGCTTCATGGCGGCCGAGCTCGGTATCGAGGTCGATGAGCTGTGCGCCCAGCTGGCCGAGAACACCCTGCGGGTCTACGGCTCGTTCGCCGACTGACTCTCCGGATCGGCGACGGGCTTCGCCGACACGATCTGCGAGATCGGCTTCCACACCAGCAGCAGCGTGAGGGCCGCGCCCACGAACGCGAACCACCACGGTGCCGTGAGGCCCCAGACCTGGGCGATCACGCCGCCGAGCGCCTGGCCGACGACCATGCCGCCGAACACCCCGACCATGTTCACCGAGGCCACGCGCCCCTGCAGCTCGGCGGGGACCAGCCGCTGCCGCACGGTCGTGGAGATCGTGCCCCACACGAACGCGTAGGCGCCGAAGAAGAACATGATGATCAGCGCCACCCAGCCCGTGGTGGTGAGCGCGAACGACAGGTGCATGAGCACCTCGAGCGAGAGCACCACCCGCATCAGGGTCGCGAACGACACGTGCCGCTCCAGCCAGCCGAAGCTGAGCGTGGCGAGGATGCCGCCCGCCGCGGATGCCGTGGTGAGCGCTCCGTAGCCGACCGCGCCCATGTGCAGGTGCTCGGTGGCGTAGAGCACGAGCACGCCCCAGGGGGCGGCCCAGGTGATGTTGAAGACCAGGATGATGAGCACCAGCATGCGCACCGGGGGATTGCGCCACAGCCAGCGGATGCCCTCGGCGATGTCGGTGTGCACGGGCGGATGCGTGTCGGTCTCGCGAGGAGGGACGGGCGTCTTCGCCATGCGCGAGATGAGCACGACCGCGAAGCTCACGCACACGACCTCGAGCAGGAACGGCCAGGCGGTGCCCGCGGCGAACAGGAAGGCGCCCAGCGGCGGCCCGGCGAACTGATTCGCGACGAGGTATCCGGCCTGCAGGCGGGCGTTGCCGATGCCGAGGTCGGCGGGCTTCACCAGCATCGGCAGCAGCGTGCTGCCCGCCGTGTCGACGAAGACCTCGGCCGTGCCGTAGAGGAAGGCCACCGCGAGCACGATCCAGATGTTCGCGACGCCCGTCACGAGGAACACGCACAGGGCGAGGAGGACCACGGCCCGCGCGGCGTTGGCGAACATGACCAGGCGGCGGCGGTCGAAGCGGTCGGCGATCGCACCCGCGTGCAGCCCGAACAGCAGCCACGGGAGGAACTGCAGGATCGCGCCGGATGCCACCAGGATCGGCGACGAGGTCATCGACGCGATCAGCAGGGGAGCGGCCGCGAGTGCCACGCCGTCGCCGATGTTGCTGGTCCACGACGAGGCGAGGAGCCAGCGGAAGTCGCGGCCCATGCGGCGGGGCGCGACGAGTTCACCGAGGGAAGGCACCAGAGAAGACTACTGACGGCGGGGGACATCGGCGGGGGACACCGGGAGAGTAGGGGACAATGGCAGGATGACCGTCACCCTGCTCGGCGCCTCCGAGATCCGCCGACTCGCCGCCGAGCTCGACGTCACTCCGACCAAGAAGCTCGGCCAGAACTTCGTCACCGACGCGAACACCGTCCGCAAGATCGTGCAGGCGGCCCGTGTGCAACCGCACGAGCGTGTGGTCGAGGTCGGTCCGGGGCTGGGTTCCCTGACCCTGGCGATCCTCGAGACCGGGGCATCCGTCACGGCCGTCGAGATCGACCACCGTCTCGCGGCTCGGCTCGCGCAGACCGCCGCCGAGCACGGCGTCGAGGCCGACCGGCTCACCGTCGTCGATGCGGATGCGCTGCGCATCACCGAGCTGCCGGGCGAGCCCACGGTGCTGGTCGCGAACCTGCCCTACAACGTCTCGGTGCCGGTGCTGCTGCACTTCCTCGAGAACTTCGCCTACCTGCAGCGCGGTGTGGTGATGGTGCAGGCCGAGGTCGCCGAGCGTCTGGCCGCGAAGCCGGGGTCGAAGATCTACGGCTCGCCCAGCGTCAAGGCTGCCTGGTACGGGGAGTGGAAGCTCTCCGGGAACGTCTCGCGCCAGGTGTTCTGGCCGGTGCCGAACGTCGACAGCCTGCTCGTGGGCTTCGACCGCTCCGAGGGGGAGCGCGGCACCGAGGACGAGCGTCGCCGCACGTTCAAGATCGTGGATGCCGCGTTCAACCAGCGCCGCAAGATGCTCCGCCAGGCACTGTCGGGGATCTTCGGCAGCTCAGCGGTGGCGTCCGAGGTGCTGATCGCCGCCGGCGTCGCCCCCACGGCCCGCGGCGAAGACCTCACGGTCGAGGACTACCAGCGCATCGCGCAGCATGCACCAGGGACTAATCTGGCACCGTGACCGACTCCCCGCGCTTCCGCCCCGATGTCCCCGAGCTGCACCGCCCGTACGCGGCGGACGAGAGCCGCTATCAGCAGTTCGCCTACCGCCAGGTCGGCACGTCCGGTCTGTATCTGCCCCCGATCTCGCTCGGGCTGTGGTGGAACTTCGGCGACAACATCCCGCTCGACAACCAGCGCGCACTGCTGCGCCACGCGTTCGACCGCGGCATCACGCACTTCGACCTGGCGAACAACTACGGCCCGCCCTACGGCTCGGCCGAGAAGAACTTCGGACGCATCTTCGCCGAGGACCTCCGCCCGTACCGCGACGAGCTGATCATCTCGTCGAAGGCCGGCTGGGACATGTGGCCCGGCCCCTACGGCGACTTCGCGAGCCGCAAGTACATCCTCGCGAGCGCCGAGCAGTCGCTGACCCGCATGGGCCTCGACTACGTCGACATCTTCTACTCGCACCGCGTCGACCCGGTCACTCCGATCGAGGAGACCGTCGGTGCGCTCGATACGCTCGTGCGCCAGGGCAAGGCCCTCTACGTCGGCATCTCCTCGTACAGCGCCGAGCGCACGGCCGAGGCCGTCGCCGTCGCCAAGGACCTCGGCACGCCCTTGGTCATCCACCAGCCGGCGTACTCGATCCTGAACCGCTGGGTCGAAGACGGTCTGACCGACACCCTCGAGCAGTCGGGCCTGGGCGCGATCGCCTTCACCCCGCTCGCGCAGGGGCTGCTCACCGACAAGTACCTCGGCGACGGCACGGCCGAGCGCGCCCAGAAGCGCGGCTCGCTGCCGGATGGGCGACTCACGGATGAGGCCGTACAGACCCTGCGATCGCTGAACGAGGTCGCGCAGAGCCGTGGACAGTCGCTCGCGCAGCTGGCGCTGCAGTGGACGCTGCGCAACCCGGTCGTCGCGTCCGCGCTGATCGGCGCCTCGCGCCCGGAGCAGCTCGACGAGAACATCGCCGCCGTCAACGGCCCCGACTTCACCGCGGAGGAGCTGACCCGCATCGACGAGCTCGCCGGGGCGATCGACGTGAACCTGTGGGCGAAGTCCTCGGAGCTGTGATCCGATCATGAGCCACGCCGCGTTCACCGACTCCGTGCACGTGCGCGCCCCGGGGAAGATCAACGTCTACCTCGGGGTCGGCGGCAAGCACGACGACGGCTATCACGCGTTGGCGACGGTCTTCCAGGCGGTCTCGCTGTATGAAGACGTGATCGCCCGCCCGGCCGACGACTTCTCGGTCACGGTCGCAGGCGTCGAGGACATCGGCTCGGTCCCGCTCGACGACCGCAACCTGGCGATGCGCGCCGCCAAGCTGCTCGCACTCGCTGTCGACCACCAGGGCGGCGTCGCGCTCGAGATCCGCAAGAGCGTTCCCGTCGCCGGCGGCATGGGTGGAGGGTCGGCGGATGCCGCTGCCGCTCTGGTCGCGTGCGACGCGCTGTGGGGGACCGGGCTCTCGCAGGCCCGGCTGCACGACCTCGCCGCCCGTCTCGGCGCCGACGTGCCGTTCGCCCTGCACGGCGGCACCGCGGTCGGCACCGGTCGCGGCGATCAGCTCAATCCGGCGCTCGCACGCGGGCGTTTCGACTGGATCCTGGTGCCGAGCGACAAGGGACTCTCGACGCCCGTCGTCTACGAGCGCCTCGACATCCTGCGCGAGGAGGAGGGCGCCCTCGCCGACGACCCGCCGCTGTCGCTCGACGTGCCGATCCCGGTGCTGCAGGCGCTGCGGACGGGCGACCCCGCCCAGCTCGCCGAGACCCTGTTCAACGACCTGCAGGCCGCTGCGCTGTTCGAGCGCCCCGACCTCGCCGAGACCATCCGACAGGGCGTCGCGGCGGGTGCGCTGCAGGGGATCGTGTCGGGTTCCGGTCCCACCGTGGCCCTCCTCTGCCCCGACCCCGAGACGGCGCAGGACGTGCAGTCCTCCCTGCGCGAGATCGGCCTCGACCCGCTCCACGTGCACGGCCCCGTGCCGGGCGCGCGCATCATCGGCTGACACCCGCTTCCCGCGCCTCACCCCGCCTGCAACAACGCACTCACCCGGTAGGGGATGACCTCGCGGAGGAACAGGCTCGTCGAGGTGCGGAGGATGCCGGGGCAGAGGCGCACGACCTCAGCCACGCGGTAGAGGTCGTCGGGGTCCTTGGCCACGACGCGCAGCAGCAGGTCGGTGTCGCCGGCGGGGGCGAAGCACTCCAGCACTTCGGGGACCCGGCTGAGCGCATCGATCGCGGCGGTGATCTGGTGCTGATCGAGCTCGACGAGGATCGAGGCCGCGACGCCGCGTCCCAGCGCCTGCGGGAGGATGCGCGCGCTGTGGGCGCGCAGATACCCGCCGGATTCGAGCCGGTCGAGCCGGGCGTGCACGGTGCCGCGGGCGAGGCCCAGATCCTGGGCGATCAGGGCGACCGGGCGGCGGGGGTCGGTGTCGAGCACTCCGAGGATTCTCCGGTCGGTCTCGTCGAGGTTGGCCATTTCGATCACCATCGCCTTTCTCGCGGGGTCAGGATTGATCGGATCGATCAATCAGAAATCACTCTATGGTCTGAATGCGCGTCTCGTGGTGAGATATCTGTCAGATACGCAGGATGCCGGCCACGAGCGGGCATCACGCGCACTCGACGGAAGGCCACAAGCCGCACACGCCGGGTGGCGACGGCGACCGGCCACGAGCCTCAGCCGTCGATCGGATATCAGTCCCGAGGGAGCAGCAGTCGCAGCTGCACCATGGCCGAGAACCGGGCCTCGGGGTCGGTCAGATCGAGTCCGCTGATCTCCGACAGCCGGCGCAGCCGGTAGCGGAACGTGTTGGGGTGGGTGTAGACGCGCGCCGCGGCCACGGCCACATCGCCGAACGCGTCCAGCCAGGCCCGCAGCGTCTCCACCAGGTGCGTGCCCTTCTCCCGGTCCTGCGCCAGCAGCTGAGCGACGGGACCGGTGGGTTGGTCGCCACGGGAGCGCACGAGATCCCCGAGCTCGACGAGCAGGGCCTCCATCTGCACCGCCGTGAAGCGGGCGACGGGCTCGTGTGACGGCGCCTGGCGGACCACTCGGAGGGCGCGGTCGGCATTCGCGCGCGATGCGGGGATGCCCGCCGCGCCCTCTGCGACGGTGCCGACGCCGATGCGGATCTCGCGTGCTGCGCCGAGCCGGCCCAGGAAGTCGGTCGCGACGCGGGCCGCGCGGCTGTCGGCGTCGGGGTGCTCCGCGCCCGCCTCGGCGTCGGAATGCTCCGGCCGGATGCCGACAACCGCGTACACGACGTTGCCGATCATGGCGACAGCCGAACGGAGGTAGACGGCGCCCAGGTGCACGGCGAAGGCATCGGCGATCCGTTGCCGCTCCGCCACACCGCGGGCGCCGGCGGACGGTTCGTCGTCGACCTCTTCCGCGGCGGACAGCGCGAGCACGACGCAACGATGATCGCTGAGACGCAGCCGAGCGGTGGCATCCGCCGCTCCGGGGCCGCCCTCGAGGATCGTGGCGAGCAGGTCGGCGCGCAGTCGGCGCTCGACGTCGGCGCCGGCCCGCAGCCGCAGCATGTGCAGAGCGACCAGCCCGGCGGAGTCCTTGAGCGCCCGCACGCGATCGGGGGACAGCGGCTCTTGCACGGCCGCCCAGATGGAGCCGAGGATCTCGTCGCCGGCGCGGACGGCGAGCGCCACGCGCGGGAACGAGGGGAGTCCTTCGGTGTTGTTCACGGGGCCGACGTCGATCGGGTCGACGCTGCGGTAGAGCTCCTGGAAGACGCCGCGCTCCTCGAGCTGACGTGCGAACCGCTCAGGCACCTGCCGCCCGAGCACCGTCTCGATGCGGGCGGGATCGGCCTCGTGCTGGCGTCCGGAGAAGGCGACGACGCGGGAGTTGCGGTCCTCGATCGTGACCGGCGCGTTCAGCAGGGTGGCGATCGCGTTGGCGAGGGCGAAGAGGTCGCCGGACGGCATCCCGCCGAGTGTCGTGGCCCCCTGTTCGCCGACGTCGCCCTCGGCGATCAACGAGCGCAGCATCGCCGCCAGCTGCGCCCAGGAGGCGCCGCGGGTGAGGGCGAGCACGGGGATGCCGGACGCCTCGGATGCTTCGCGCACCGGCAGCTCGGCTCGCACCGGCGCACGCAGCACCAGGGCGCAGGCCTGCTGCGCGGCGAGCACCCGGAGCAGCTCCGCGATCTCATCCGGATCGCTCAGACCGACGCCCAGAACGAGCGCGCCTCGCATCGGCATCGCATCGTCGAGGACGTCGTGGATGACGACGGTCTCGATCTCGGCGTCGTCGTCGGCCGCGCCGCTGACCACCTCGAGCAGGGTGTTGCCGAGGTCTTCGATGACCCGGCCGAGGCTGGCGCGGGGCCTTGTCGTCACGGACATGAGCACAGGGCCCAGGCTAGGGGGCGACCACCGGTCGCGGAACTGTGGGGCACGACGAAATCGTATCGACAGTTGGTCGATCTCGACAGGCTCGTCGTGCCCCGCGGGACATCAACCCATGCTCAGAAGGTGATCCACTCCGTGCGCACCGTCACGGCATCCAGCGCATCGGCATCCGGGGTCACGCCGATGCCCGGACCGGTCGGGACCGTCAGCGTGCCGTCCTCGACGACGAACGGTTCGGTGATGTCGCGTGAGTAGTAGCGGCCGGAGCCCGAGGTGTCACCGGGGAGGGTGAAGCCCGGGAGAGCGGCGAGGGCGACGTTCGCGGCCCGGCCGATCCCGGTCTCCAGCATTCCGCCGCACCACACCGGGATGTCGTTCGCCACGCACACGTCGTGGATGCGACGGGCCTCGAGGTAGCCGCCGACGCGGCCGGGCTTGATGTTCACGATCGAGCAGGCACCCAGGGCGATGGCATCCGCCGCAGCACGCGCCGACACGATCGACTCGTCGAGGCACACCGGGGTCGTGATGGCCTTCGCGAGCTGGGCATGGCCGAGCAGATCCTCCTCGTCGAGCGGCTGCTCGATCAGGAGCAGGTCGAACGGATCGAGCTTGGCGAGGTGCCGGGCGTCGCCCCGGTGATAGGCGGTGTTCGCGTCGACCTGCAGCAGCACGTCGTCGCCGAACCGCTCGCGCACGGCACGGACGGGATCGATGTCCCAGCCCGGCTCGATCTTCAGCTTGATGCGCACGTATCCCTCGTCGAGGTAGCCGTCGACCGCGTCGAGCAGCTCGGGAATCGAGTCCATGATGCCGACCGAGACGCCGCAGTCGACCCGGTCGCGCACGGCGCCCAGCTCGCGCGACAGCGGCACGCCCGTGGCCCGCAGCTCGGCGTCGAGGATCGCCAGCTCGACGGCGGCCTTCGACATGCGATGCCCCTTGAACTTCGCGAGCGCCGGAGCCACGCCACCGGCATGCAGGTCCTTCACCTGCGCCAGCGCCGGCAGCAGGAAGCGGGTGATGACGTCGACGCTCGCCTCGACATACTCGGAGGAGTACAGCGGGTCGTTCATCGCGACGCCCTCGCCCCAGCCCTCCGCCTCGTCGGTGACGGCCCGCACGATCAGCGCCTCGCGCACGGTCTGCACGCCGAACGACGTGCGGAACGGCGACACCAACGGCATCTCGATCACACGCAGCTCGAATCCGGTGAGCTTCATCCCTGTTCTCCTCTGTCGATGGTGTACGCGCCGGAGCGATCGAACGAGAGCACGCGCCCTCCACCCTCCAGCGCAGATCCGAGCGTCTCCCGCAGGGCCAGGCGCCACGCGGTCGCGCGGGCGGGCTCGGCGAGACGCAGGGACTCGATGTCGCGCGGCAGCGCCACACGCACGAGCCGCGCGTCGGTGCGATGCCGGAGTGGCCCGAGGTCATCGCCCACGCTGAGCAGCGCCGCACCGTCGTGTTCTCTCGCAGGCGCGGGCTCCCCGTGACAGGCGGCGACGACGCGCGGATCGCGCACGTACCAGGTGACGAGCATCCGGTCGGTGTCGTCCGCACCGTTGAGGGCGTCGGCCATGTGCCCGTAGAAGTTGCGGTGGTACGACGTGGGCGTCGCAGCGAGCTTCACGAGATTGAAGTGGGCGTTGCGGCTGATGAGCGGATCGAACGTCCAGGAGATCTCGTCGAGTCCCTCCTCGAGCGCCCAGGCGCGCTGATGCACCTTGAGCGCGAAGCCGACGCTGCGACCGCGCATCCGTGCCGAGACCCCGGCGATGTGGCTGTGCAGGGCGCGCTGATCCGGAGCCGCGAAGAAGCCGAAGCAGGCGCCGACGAGCTCGTCGTGCTCGAACGCGCCGCCCACGTAGCTGCCGGCCTTCGACAGGGCACGCAGGGTCTCGACGTTGACCGGCGAGGTCTCGCCCTGCTTGGTCCAGATGCTCTGGAACAGCTCCGCCACCCGGGCGAAGTCCCCGACGTCCTCGAGCAACCGGATCTCCACCCCCGCCCTCGACGCGGCGGCGCTCGCCGCGTCGGCAGCCTCCTCCGGCGAGGCGCGGAAAGCTGCGGCATCCGTCATGCTCATGCCCTTACTCCGGAGATCAGTCCCTGCAGGAGCAGGATGCGCTCCGGGATCATCTCCACGATCACGTGTTCGTCATCGGCGTGGGCTCCGCCGCCCACCGCGCCGAGGCCGTCGAGGGTCGGAACCCCCAGCGCCGCGGTGAAGTTGCCGTCGGACGCTCCACCCACCGCGACGCCTTCGAACGGCGTCAGACCGGCCTCCTGGGCGATCGCCACGGCGGCGCGGAACAGGTCCGCAGAGGCCTCGGGCTCCATCGGTCGACGGTTGGGACCGCCCTCCACGCGCACCGTGGCGCCGGGAAGCGTGGCGGGGAGGGCGCGGAGCGCCGCATCCACCCGGTCCTGCTCCGCGACCGTGCGCACCCGCACATCGACGGCGAACTCCGCATCGGCCGGCACCGTGTTCGTGGTGCTGCCGGCGCGCAGGAGCGTGGGCGTGACGCTGGTCCCCGCCGCCGCATCGCCGAGCTCGGAGACCGCGAGGAGGAGGTGCGCGGCCTCCACCGCCGCGTTCACGCCGCGCTCCGGTTCCAATCCGGCATGAGCCGCCCGCCCCGAGACGTGCAGCCGATAGAGCGAGACCCCCTTACGGGCGATCTTCACGGCGCCGCCGTCGGCCGACGCCTCGAGCACGAACACCGCGGCGCAGCCGAGCGCCTCCTGCTCGATCAGCGTGCGCGAGCTGGGGGAGCCGAGTTCCTCGTCGCCCGTGATCAGGATGCTGACGCCCGTGCGGTCGCTGAGCGAGGCCACGGCGTGCAGAGCCATCACCACGCCCGTCTTCATGTCGAAGCATCCGGGACCGCGGAGCACGCCGTCATCGATGCGGAACGGATGCCGCCGCAACGAGCCGAGCGGCCACACCGTGTCGTGATGCCCGAGGAGCAGGACCGTGGGCTCACCGAACCGCCACCGCAGATGCGTACGACCGTCGATGACGATGCGTTCCGGCGCGACGCCCAGCAGGCGCTCGCCGAGGGCGGCGACGACATCGGCGCTGTGGGCGACGGCGTCGAGGTCATCGGAGGGCGACTCGCAGGAGACCAGTGTCTCGATGTCGGCGAGGACCAGGTCGAGGTCCACGCCGGCCTGCACCGGCATCACGACACCTTCGGCGCCGCGCGGACGCCGTGGTGCAGGTAGCGCTCGCCGCCGGGCAGGGAATAGAACACCACGGCGTGCCAGGCCTGCTCACCCTCGGGGCGCATCACGAACTCGCCGCGACGGACGGGCACCAGCGGATGCTCCTGCACCGGGTCGGGAAGCATGGCGGCGAGCGGCCCATTCAGGGTCGTGCGCATACGCAGGCCGTTCTCGTCGCGGAAGATCTCGGTGCGCACGCCCGAGCGGTCGTAGACGCCCTCGAACTCGGAGAAGTCATCTGTGAACGGCTCCTCGGGCGGAGTGAGGCCGGCCGGCAGCTCCAGCGCCGCCAGCTCGCGGAAGATCTCCCCGAACAGCTCGACGTAGAGATCGTGGGTGTTGCCGCCGTTGGTCAGCAGCGTCACCGCGAGGCCCTCCTCGGGGAGGATGCGCAGGAACGACGCCTGCCCGATCGTGTTCCCGTCGTGCCCGATGAGGCGGTGGCCGTTCCAGTCGAACAGGATCCAGCCCACGCCCCACGCGTCTCCGAGCGTGTACGGGTCGGGCATGTCCACCTCACGCTCCTGCATCCGCGCCACGGCGGCCTCGGACAGCACGCGCGTCCCATCGGCGGCCAGTCCGCCTGTCAGGTGCATGCGGGCGAAGGCGAGCACGTCGGCCGTAGTGGAGTTGATGAGTCCGGCCGGGCCCATCGATCGCGGGAGCATCCAGGCGGGCGCGAGGTGCGGACCATCTTCGTCGACCACGGTGTGCCCGCTGGCCGCCCGGAACATGATCGCCTCCTCCGGGAGGGTCGAGGAGTGGGTGAGTCCGAGGGGCGTGAACACGAGGTCGCGCATGGCCTGATCCCAGGTCGTTCCGGTGACCTTCTCGATCACGCGCCCGGCCAGCGAGAATCCGGAGTTGCAGTACGACATCGTCGCACCAAGCGGGTGATTCTGCGCGACGCCGTCCAGGAGCGCGACGTACTTCTCGAGTGTCTCGTCGCCGCGTCCGGTGTCGGTGAAGACGTCGCCGTCGATCCCACTGGTGTGATTCAGGAGGTGACGCAGCGTCACTGTCCGCGTGATCTCCGGGTCGGAGGACGAGAACTCCGGCACGTACGAGACGACCGGGGCATCGAGGTCGAGCACACCCTGATCGACGAGGCGCATGATCGCGGTCGTCGTCCACACCTTGCCCATCGAGCCGATCTGGAACACGGAGTCGTCGGTGGTCTCGATGCCCGTGCGCGCGTTGAGTATGCCGTGGTGCGCATATACCGGCTCCTCGCCGAGACGCAGGATGCCGAGAGTCGCGCCCGGCACCTTGTGCGCTGCGGCCAGCGCACTGAGTCGCTGCTGCCAATGACGGGCGTCGAGGCGGGCGCGCACGGGTGTGCCGGCCGGCGGCGCGTACTGCTCGACCCAGTCGATCACGCGCTGCGAATAGTCGGCGCGGTGCGACGGAGGACCGGAGAGCACGAACAGGTGCGAGCCGCCGGGGTAGAGCACCAGGCGCGTGGGCACGTCGCGCTCGCGCAGCGCCGTGAACCACTGCTCGGCCTGACCGACCGGGCAGCGGTCATCGGCCGCACCCTGCAGGATCAGAGTCGGGGTGGTGACCTGGTCGACCTGCGTGAACGGCGACTGCGCGGAGAGGCGCTCCTCATCGCGCCAGGGGAGCCCGCCGTTCTCCTTCGCCGAGAGGTAGTGCCCGAAGTCGGAGGTGCCGCCCATCGAGAAGAGATCGGTGACCACGCCTCCGCCCACGGCCGCCGCGAAGCGGTCGTCGCGCGACGTGAGGAAGCAGGTCATGAATCCGCCGTAGCTGTATCCGGTCACGGCCAGTCGGGCCGGGTCTGCGATGCCCTCGGCGACGAGCTGGTCGATCGGCTCGAGGAAGTCGTTCGCGTCGTTGACGCCCCACCCGCCGGAGACCGCGGAGAAGAACGCGTCGCCGTAGCCGTCGCTGCCGCGGGGGTTGAGGGTGAGGATCGCCCAGCCGCGGCGCGCGAGCACCTGGTGGTACGGGTGGACGAGGTCGGCGGCACCGTTCCAGGCGTTGTGCGGACCGCCGTGGATGTCGAGCAGCAGCGGGAGCGGACCCGCGGCATCGGGATCGCGGCGCAGCCATCCCGTGACGACGGTGCCGTCGGCGATCGTGAAACGGCGCTCCTCCGCCGGGAGGAGATCGAATGCGGGTGTGCCGTAGTCGGTGAGGACACGCGTGGATCCATCCGTGAGGTCCAGCACCGCGATGTCGCCGAAGGATTCCGGCGTCGCGAGCGTGATCGCCGCGGAGGATGCCGCCACCGAGAGTCCTGACACGTTCGCGGTGCCGTCCACGAGGGCCGTGGCGCCCGAACCGTCCGGGGTGACGCGGTACACGTGCGAGTAGCCGTTGTCGCGGAGGCAGAACACGAGGTCCCCGCCGTCCGTGAACTGCGGCATGCCGCCCGGGTAGCCGGGACCACCCGGCATCACGTTGCGGTCGAGACTGCGCGTGATGTTCTGCGGTTCGCCGCCGTCGACCGGGAACAGCAGGAGGTCTGCGTTGCCGACCTCGGTGTCGGTGCGTCCGGCGGCGACGACATGGCGGCCGTCCGGCGTCCAGCCCACCGCGGTCGCCTGCACATCGGCGGCGCTGACCTGCACGGCCTCGCTGTTCGGATCGGTGGCGGAGCGGACGAACACGGGGACGCGCATCGTCAGATCCGCGTCATCCTCGACGCTCGCGGAGTAGGCGATCCGCGTGCCGTCGGGCGACCAGAACGGGTCGGAGGCGTGGGAGCGGCCGCGGGTGAGGACCGTCACCTTCCCCGAGTCGACGTCGAGCACGTGCAGCTGCTGCACGAGCGTGCCCAGGTTGCCCGCACCATCGGCCTTGTAGCCCAGCCGGTCGGTCGAGGCCGGCGCTGAGCGTCGGGCGAGGATGGTCTCCGCGGTCTCGCCGGGAAGCGCCGCGCTGTCGACCGGGGCGGTGAAGGCGACGCGTGTCCCGTCGGGGCTCCAGGCCGGAGCGCCGGCACCGAGCGGGAGAGTCGTGAGTCCGCGGGCCTCGCCACCGCCGGCCGGGAGCAGCCAGAGCTGCGCCGGGCCGTCCTGTGCGCGCAGGAACGCGAGCTGCGACCCGTCGGGGCTCCAGACCGGGGTCGAGTCGGCCGTCGCGTGCGTGAGCGGGACGGGGTCACCGCCGGTGGTCGGCACCTGCCACAGGGCGCGCGTGTCCCGGTCGCCGTCGCGGTCGGTCGTCCGCAGCACGAAGGCGATGCGGGCGCCGTCGGGTGACAGTGCCGGTTGCTCGGGGGTGCGGACGGCGAGCAGGTCGTCGACGGTGACACGGTTCATGGGAGCTCCAATCGGATGGTCAGTTCACTGTGTCCGCTGAGAGCGGGGTCGGTGTTGTGGTCGCGGCCGAAACCAGGGGGATGCTTTGGGAGATGGGCACAGTCCCGATCGGTGCATCCGCGGGCAGCCCCGCGAAATGACAGGCTGCGCCCGCCGGACCCGTGGGCAGCGGAGGCTCCGCGATCACGCAGAGCTGCCGGTCGGGGCGAGCGGCAGGACCGATCGGGCACCGTGGGTGGAAGCGGCATCCGCTCGGCGGCGCATGCGGATCGGCGGGCTCCACGTCGACAGGGGCGAGCGGGTCGACCGCCAACAGGTTCCCGTGCCGGGTCGGCGCCGCCTGGAGCAGGTCCCGCGTGTACGGGTGCTGCGGGTCGGCGAGCACCTGCTCGGTCTGCCCGAACTCGACGATGCGGCCGAGGTACATCACCGCGATGTGATCGCTCAGGTAGCGCACCACGGAGAGGTTGTGCGAGATGAAGAGCATCGTCAGGTCGAGCTCCGCCCGCAGTTCGCGCACGAGGTTGAGCACCGAGCCCTGCACCGAGACGTCGAGCGCGGAGGTGATCTCGTCGGCGATCACGAGCTCGGGGCGGGCGGCGAGAGCCCGCGCCAGGGCGATGCGCTGACGCTGTCCGCCCGAGAGCGCCGACGGGAGCGACTGTGCGCGGTCGGCGTCGAGGCTCACCAGGTCGAGCAGGCGGGCGACCTCGGCGCGGCGGGCCCTGGTTCCGCGGATGTCGCGGGGGAGGGCCTCGGCGATCGATTCGCCGATCGTCATGCGCGGGTCGAGCGAGGAAAACGGGTCCTGGAACACCATCTGGATGGGGCGACGACGGCGGAAGCTGCGCACGTCCACGCCGTCGAGGGTGATCGAGCCCTCGCTGATGGGCGCGAGGCCGATCGCGGCGCGGGCGAGAGTGGACTTACCCGAACCCGACTCGCCCACGAGTCCCACGACGGATCCCGACGGGACCGTGAGGGTCACGTCGTCGACAGCCGTGAGACCTGCGCGGTGCGTGCCGTAGCGCACGCTGACCCGGTCGAAGCGCAGTTCGCTCATCGCAGCACCGTCTCTTCCTCTTCGGCGACCGTGGCGATGGTCACCGGAACCGCCGTCTCGCCGCTGACCGGATGCCAGCACGCGACCCGATGGCCTTCGGCATCCGCCACGAGCTCGGGATCGGTCTCCCGGCAGAGCTCGGTGGCGAGCGGGCAACGGGCGGCGAACGCGCAGCCGGTGGGGAACGCGCCCGGTGCCGGGGGACGCCCCGGGATCATCTTCAGCGGCTCGCTGCGATCGGCGTCGATCTCGGGCACGACCTCGAGCAGGGCGCGGGTGTACGGGTGCCGGGCGTCGGTGTGGAGGGTCGCCGCGGGCAGGTCCTCCACGATCCGTCCCGCGTACATCACCAGCACGCGGTCGCAGGTCTGTGCGACGACCGCGATGTCGTGGCTGATGAGCAGGATCGCGGCGTCGGTGTCCCGGCGCACGCCGGCGAGGAGCTGCAGCACCTGTCGCTGCACCGTGACGTCGAGAGCCGTGGTCGGCTCGTCCGCGATGATGAGGCGCGGGTGGTTCATGAGCCCCATGGCGATCATCGCCCGCTGCCGCATGCCGCCGGAGAACTCGTGCGGGTACTGGTGGGCGCGTCGTGCCGCGGCGGGCACCCGCACCGACTGCAGGCGCTCGATCGCCCGATTCATCGCCTGCTTTCGGGTGATGTCCTGGTGCTCCGACGCGGCCTCGGCGAGCTGCGATCCGATCCGCCTCGTCGGGTTGAACGACGTCATCGGGTCCTGGAAGACCATGGCGAGCGAGGTGCCGAGCAGGCTCCGCACCGCGCGGTCGGATGTCGTCAGCAGCGGGGTGCCGCAGAAGTCCAGTCGTGCGGCGGTGACATCTCCGGGGCGCTCGATGAGCCGGGCGGCGGCCAACGCGGTGAGGCTCTTGCCGGAGCCCGATTCGCCGACCACGCCGATCGCTTCGCCGCGCGAGACCGTGAACGAGACGCCGCGCACGGGGGTGACCCATCCGCTCGGCGTCGGGAAGGAGACGCGCAGATCGTCGACGAGGAGCACCACTTCTTCGTCGTCGACCTGCGCGGGCTGAGCGGCTCGGGGGCGCACGATGGCGGGGAGGCGGAGGCGTCGGCGATCGGAGCGACCACCCAGGGCTGCCGCTGCGGTCTCGCCGAGGAGGTTGAACGCGAGTCCGGCGATCACCACGGCCACGGCGGGGCCGAGCGCGGCCGCCGGGTTGAGGTAGATCCGGTTCAGGCCCTCGCCCAGCAGCCGGCCCCAGTCGTACTCGGGCACCTGCACGCCCAGGCCGAGGAACGAGAGTCCGGCGAAGGCGAGCAGCGTCGATCCCGCGGAGACGGTGGCGTTCACGATGAGCGGTTCGCCGATGTTCGGCAGGATGTGCCGGATGAGGATGCGGAACCGCGAGACCCCGGCGACCCGCGCGGCGTCGATGAAGTCGCGTCCGGCGATCGCCGCGGACAGCGTCTGGGTGAGCCGCGCGAACTGCGGCGCCATCGCGAACCCGATCGCGAGGACGGCGCCTGTGGATCCGACCCCGAAGATCACCGCGAAGAACAGCGCGAGCAGGAGTCCGGGGAAGGCGACCGCGATGTTCACGAACCCGACGATCGGGCGCCCGATCCAGCGGGGGAGCACCGACGGTGCGGTACCGAGCAGCGTGCCGGCGACGACGCCGATGATCACGGCGATCACCGCGAGCACCACCGAGAGCCGGGTCGCGACCAGCACGCGGGCGAGCACGTCGCGACCGAGGGTGTCGGTGCCCAGCAGGTGCGCGGCGCTCGGTCCCTGGGTGATCTCGGTCGGATTCACCTGCTCGGCCTGCGCGCCCCAGATGATCGGCGCGAAGATCGCGGTGAGCGTGACGAGGAGGACCAGGCTGAGCGCGGTGATCCCCAGCGGTGAGCGGACGATGCCCGACCATGCCGTACGTGCCGACATCATGCCTCCCGGATGGTGGATCGAGGGTCGAGGAGGGCGAGGATCACGTCGACCACCAGGTTCACGATGAGCACTCCGATCCCGTAGACGAGCACGATGCCCTGCACGACCGAGTAGTCCTTGGTGAGGATCGATTGCACGATCATGGTGCCCAGGCCCGGCCAGGCGAACACGTTCTCGACCAGCACGGTGCCGGCGACCATGCCCGTCAGGAGCAGGCCGGTGAGGGTGAGGGTCGCGGTCATGGCGTTCGGCAGTGCGTGGCGCGAGTAGATCCGGTGCGGCGCGAGCCGCTTGGCCCGGGCGGTGCGGATGAAGTCCTGGCTGAGGACGGACAGCACCTCGACCCGGATGATGCGCGAGAACACTGCAGTGGGGGCGACGGCGAGGGCGATCACGGGGAGCACGAGGGCGAACGGGGCGGTGTTTCCGGCGACGGGGAACCAGTTGAGAGAGACCGCGAAGAAGTAGACGAGTCCGACGGCGAGGAGGAACTCGGGGATCGCCGCGAGGATGACGGATCCGGTCGCGAAGGCCAGCTCGAGGCCGCGACGCCGGCCGCCGCGGGTCGCGACGGCCATCGTCACCCCGAGCGGGACGGAGACCAGCAGCACCAGCACGACGGCGAGCAGGGCGAGCTGCAGGGTGGCGGGCAGGCGGGTGGAGATGATCTCGGAGACCGGCTGCCCGGTGATCATCGACGTGCCCATGTCGCCGGTGAAGAGGCCGCCGATGTAGTGGAAGTACTGCACGAAGAGCGGCTGGTCGAGCCCGAGCGCCGTGCGACGGGCCTCGACGAGCTCGGCCGGGGCGTTCATCCCGAGTGCGGCGCGGACCGGGTCGCCCGGCACCAGGTGGATCATGAGGAAGGCAGCCGTGACCAGCACCCACACCGACAGGACGAACTGCCCTCCGCGCCGGACCAGGAAGGACACCCAGGGGTTGTCCGACCGTGCGGATCTGATCAGTATCGCCTGTGTGGCGGTGGTGCTGGCCATCGGCTGCCTCCGGCTCTCGGGTCTACTCGTACATGCGGATCGAGGCGGGGTCGATGCCGTCGCCCTCGGTGAAGGTCACCTTGTTGCCGAACGTCGTCAGCACATTGTTGGCGTACGGGACGACCGACACCGACGTGTACAGGGCCTTCTCGGCGTCGCCCCAGTCGGCGCATCCTTCGGTGCCCGGCTTCGACGAGGCGGCGGTGACGGCGGCCGTGTAGGCGTCATCTGCCACCGACGCGAAGTTCGTGCCGTTGGGCGGGGTCGGTCCGGAGTAGAACGGCACCAGCATGCTCGGCAGCGAGACCCCCAGCGGAGCAGCGGAGACGTCCCAGTCGCCGGAGGCGAAGAGAGTCTCGCTCAACGAGGGCGCATCGACGGTCTTGATCGTCACGTCGACACCGAGCTTCTTCCACGATGCCTGCATGAGCTCCGCCGCGGCGCTGCCGCCGTCGCCGAGCGTCGTGGGAGTGAGGAGAGTGATCGTCATCGCCGTCCCGTCCTTCTCACGGATGCCGTCGGAGCCGGCCTTCCATCCGGCGGCGTCGAGGCCCGCGGCGGCCTTCTTCTCGTCGAAGGCGGGGAGCAGATCGCCGACGACATCGGCCTGGCAGGGGTTCGGAGCGATCGTGATGAGGCTCTTCGCCGCCGTGCCCTCTCCGCTCGTGAGGACCTGGCGGAGCTGAGCGAGGTCGAGTGCTTCCGTGAGGGCTTCACGCACTGCCTGATCAGAGCCGGGGTGGCCGTCCGCCTGGTTGAAGAACAGCTGTCCGGCCGCCAGCGGCAGCTCGGAGACGAACAGCCCGGCGTCCTGCAGGCGCTGGCGATCCGGGCCGATCACGAGTGCCGTGTTGACCTCGCCGGAGAGCACGAGGTTCGCCGCGGTCGTCTCGTTCGGGATGACTCGGTAGACGACCTTGTCGGGAATGCCCGGCTGCTTCGGATCCCAGTCGCCGGGCCCCCAGGTGAAGTCGTCGCGACGGGTCAGGGTGTACTGGCTGTTCGGCACGACCTCGGTGAGTGTGAACATCCCGGTCGCGCCTTCGCCGGCGGCTCGGGCGTCGGCGTCGTCGACGACGTTGCCGCACACGATCGAGATGCTTCCGATGTTCTCCACGAGGAAGGCATCGGGCCGTCCGCTCGTGACGGTGACGATGCCGCTGGCGTCGTCGCCCGTCGCGGTGGTGCCCGGCTGCACCTGCACGCCGGCGAGGGGAGAGCCGTTCGCCGGATCGCCGATGAACGAGATGTTCGCGGCGACGTCGGAGGCCGTGAGCGGCGAGCCGTCCTGGCAGGTGATGTCGTCGCGCAGCGTGAAGGTCGCCTGCTCCGTCCCGGCTTCCCATTCGGAGGCGAGGCCGGACAGGATCGTCCCGTCGCTCTGCACCTCGACGAGGCGACCGTACAGGTAGCGATCGATCTGTCGAGCGGTGCCGATGACGGTCGTGAACGGGTCGAGCGTGCCCGGATCGGTGGCGACGGCGGCGGTGAACGTCTTGCCGTCCGCGAGGACGCCTTCGGCACTGTCACCGCCTCCGGGGGGAGCGCTCGCGGCACAGGACGTCAGGGCGAGCGCCGCAACGCCCAGCAGCGCGATCAGCGGGGTACGAGAACGCATCAGAAGCCTCCAGCAGTGTTCGGGATGGTGCAGGTGGATGGTGCAGGGGGGGTGGATGGTGCAGGTCAGAGGGCGCGCAGGTGCTCGACGGCCGCGAAGCCCGCGCGGCCGATCGAGGCGTCCACCAGAGGCTGTCGTTCGGCCAGCGATGCGGCGCGGGTGAACACGGCCACCGCGTACTGCCGGCCGTCGGGATAGGTCACCACGCCGGCCTCGTTGCGCCAGGTGGGCAGCGTGCCGGTCTTCGCCGCGATGCGCACACCGGAGGGGAAGCCGGAGCTCAGCCGGTGCGGCCAGATCTGCTGCGCCATGATGTCGCGTGCCTGACGGCAGGCCTCGGCCGGTGCCGCGGTGTCGGTCCACAGCGCGTCGAGCAGCGTCGTGACATCCCGCGGAGTGGAGTGCGAGGTCTTGATCGGATGCACCGCGTCGAGCGCGAGGATCTGCTCGGCGCTCGCCCCCTCGAACAGCTCGTCGAGGTCGCTGTCGGGTGTGCCGCCGAGATCGGAGACGACCGAGGCGAACAGGTCTTCGCAGCACCCCACGAGCCGCGTCTGCCGCAGCCCCAGGTCGCTGATGACCCGGTTCACGGCATCGCTCCCGAGCCGGTGGTACACGACGTCGGTCGCGGCGTTGTCGCTCATGGTCATCATGTTCTGCGCGAGGTCGCGCCAACTGGCCTCGACGTCGTCCGAGAACCCCGCGGTGCCCACGCCGCCGATGCGGTAGCGCGCCGTCACGGTGGTCCGCTCGGTCGGGTCGAGTTCACCGGCGGCGACCGCACGGACGTACGCCGTGAGCACGAGGATCTTGAACACCGAGGCGAGCACCACGGGCTCGTCGGCATCGACGCTCACCTCCGGGCCGCCCTCTTCGCCGATCTCCCGCGCGTGCAGGAACCCGGTGGCGCCGGCATCCGCGAAGATCTCGGCGATGCTCTCCCCGCTGGTCACCGCGGTGTCCGGCTCGATCGCCGCCGTCGTGCTCATGCGTCGACCCGGCGGTCGGCTCGTCCGGTGTGCAGGTACAGGGCTCGTCCGGTGCCGTCATCGCCGACGAAGGCGTGCGGCATGCGCATCCCGTGCTCCTGCTTGCGGGGGAGCAGTGTGTCCGTCGTCCAGCCGACGAGTTCGACCGGCTCCGGTGCCGGGCCCAGCTCGGCGAAGATCCCCTTCATCGTGCGCTCGAGCCAGATGCGGCCGTCGTCGTCGAGTCGCACGGTCGAGTCCGAGACCGATGACGAATACGTGCCGAGGATGCGGTCCACGTCGACCTCGACCGGCGTCTCCGGGATCGTGGGCAGCGCGGGCATCGTGACCCCGGCCAGCTCCGCGAGCACTCGCGAGGTGATGGCGTGGTAGGCGTCGACCGTCTGCCCGCCGTTCGTGAGGACCGCCACGGCGACCCCCGCGGAGGGCACCATCCGCAGGAACGCGTTCTGCCCGATGGTGCCGCCGTCGTGGCCGATCACGGGGCCACCGTCCCAGTCGAAGATCTCCCAGCCCAGGCCCCAGGCATCGCCCATGAGGCCGAGCTCGGGGAGCTCGACCTGACGCTCCTGCATCGCGCAGACGCTCTGCTCCGACAGCACACGAGTCCCGTCGGGGGCGACGCCGCCGTCCAGGTGCATGCGGGCGTAGCTCACCAGATCATGCGCGGTCATCGCGAGCATCGACCCGGCGGGTGCGTTGGAGCGCACGAGGTTCCAGACCGGTGCGGGAACCGGCTCGTCGCTGCCCTCTGCCGGGATGTGCCCGAGCGCGGCGCGGAACATGATCGCCTCCGAGGCCGTGGTGGCCACATGCGTCAGGCCCAGCGGACCGGCGAGGTGAGTACGCAGCGCCTGGTCGTAGGACGTGCCGCGCAGGACCTCGACGATGCGGCCGAGCACCACGAAGGCGGCGTTGTTGTACGAGAAGCGCTCGCCGGGGGTGAAGAGCTGCGGAGCGTCGGCGATCGTCGCGAGGTACTTCTCCACGGCGTCGTCGCCGACCCCGGTGTCGTTGAAGAGATCGCCCTCGAAGCCGCTCACGTGGCTCAGCAACTGTCGGGCCGTGATCGTGCTCGCTGCCGCATCGTCGCCGATCGCGAAGGCGGGCACGGTGTCGCGCACCGGGGCGTCGATGTCGAGCAGCCCCTCGTCGACGAGCTGCATGATGAGCGTCGCCGTCCAGGTCTTGGTGATCGAGCCGATCTGGAAGACCGAGTCCACGTCGGCTTCGACACCGGTGTTGCGGTTCAGGATTCCTGCGGCGGTGGTGAAGATCTCACCGTCGGACAGGATCGCGACGGAGGCCGCGGGGATGTGCGCGTCGGCCAGCATCGCGGGAAGGTTCTCCCGCACCCAGCTGCCGATTTCGTTCAGGTCGGACACGTGCGCTCCTCTGCATCGAGTGGGTCGTCGCATTCGGGGCGACGGCGATGGGGCCGAGACTATTCGCGTGCTCCGCCGGCCCGTTGGTGCCGGGCGACGAGACTTGCGCAGACGTTGGTTCGCCCGGACGAAGGATCGATGCCTCAGGCATTCCCTCGTACGGGGCGCCCCGGAAGGGCCTCGGTCACGATCGCGCCGGCGCGCACGACGGGGGTGCCGTGCACATACAGGTGGCGGATGCCCCGCGAGGGCCGGGTCGGGTCGGAGTACGTCGCCCGGTCGGTCAGGGTCGTCGGATCGAGCACCACGATGTCGGCATCGGCTCCGATGGCCAGATGCCCTTTGCCGCGCATGCCGGAGGAGACCTCATCGAGCACCCGCGCGGGCAGGAAGGCGCAGCGACGGAAGGCTTCGAGCCAGCTCCACGTTCCGCTCTCGACGACCATGAGACGAAGGGACTTCGTGAACGTCCCCGCCGTGCGCGGGTGCGTGTGCCCGCCGGAGGGGAGAGGCCAGTCGCGCTGCTCGTACACGGTCCGGCCGTCGGTCTCTGCCCACGAGATCGGCATCGCATCGCTCGCGACGATCGAATCGGGGTAGGCGAGGGCACGGTGCAGGTGCGCGCGATCGAGGGGGTCCGCTTCGTCGAGGAACGTCACGATGCACGCGGCGCCGGGGTCGGTGGCGCGGACTTCGCGCAGCCGGGCGTCGTCGGCGATGCGCTCGCCGGTGTCGACGAGCACGAGCGAGCTCGGGGTGATTCCGAGTCCCTTGAGCTTCTCCGGGGCGAGGAAGAACGCGCCGATCGCCGTGCTGCCCGCGCCGTAGGGATAGGCCTCGACCGTCACACGGGAGCCCGCCGCGCGGCTGCGGTCGAGCAGAGCCAGCACGCGGTCGATGTGGCGCAGCGACGTGCTGTTCACATGGCAGTGGTGCATGGCGGCGCCGGTCTCGGCGGCCGCGCGGACGAGCTCTTCCGATCCGTCGATCGGCGTGCGGGGGTCGGCTTCGATCAGCTCGCGCACGTGCGTGAACGTCGGGGCATGCGCGGCCGCGGCCAGCCGGGCGAGCTCCAGGTACTCGTCCGGATCGGAGCGGGGCGCGTAACCCATGAGCACACCGATCCCGAGGGCGCCGGCGCCAAGCTCGTCCTCGAGCAGGCTCAACCAGCGGCGGCGTTCGGCGGGGGAGGAGGCGCGCTGCCACTCGGGCTTGCCGAGCAGGTCCATCGACGCGGCGAAGTCGGCGACGGGCACCCGGTCGAGGTGCGCGTACGCCCGCGCCTGCGACCAGGAGGCCGAGAATCCGTAGTTCAGGGGGCGGCCGTCTGCTGCGGCGCGTGCGAGAGCCTCGGCGATCGGCATGAGGCCCGCTTCGAGGTCGAGTGCGGTGGTGACGCCGTCCATCGCCTGCAGACGCTGTCCGGCGATCGAGTGCACGTGGCTGTGCAGGTCGACGAAGCCCGGCCCGACGATGAGACCCGTGGCGTCGACGATGTCCGCATCCACCGGCGCCGTGAGCGCGTCGCCGACGGCGGCCACCCGTCCGTCCGCGATCAGGAGGTCGGCGATCCGGTCGGATCCGGTCTTCGGGTCGATGACGCGCCCGCCGCGCAGCAGAGTGTCCACGTGGTCACGATGCCATGCTGAGGGAGGCCGTTCCGGTGCAGTTCGACGAAACCGGGTGCACGTTCCCGTGCCCCCGCACAACCGTCGACGCGTGGCGACGGTCGGCGAGAGGTGCGTGCGCGCGTCCCAGCAGACATAATGAAGTGACGATGTGACCGTGCACACGCGAGGAGGCTAGTGATGTCCACCGCCTCCGAGCGTGCGCGGCTGCCCAGCATCCGCGACGTCGCGCGGCTCGCCGGGGTCTCGCATCAGACCGTGTCCCGGGTGCTGAACGATCATCCGAGCATCCGTCCCGAGACGAAGGCCAAGGTCCTCGACGCGATCGCCGTGCTCGACTACCGGCCGAATCTCGCGGCCAGGGCGCTGGTCACCAGCAAGTCGAACATGCTGGGGATCCTCTCGGCGACGATCGGGGAGTTCGGTCCGACGTCGTCCATCGCGGGGATCGAGGATGCGGCGCGCGAGGAGGGGTACTCGGTCTCGACCCTGAACCTCCCCGCGACGAGTCCCGAGGCGATCGGCAACGCGGTGCGGCAGCTCTCGCGCGAGCAGGTGGACGGGATCGTGGTGCTCGCACCGCAGGTCCGGGTCTTCCATGTCCTTCGCGGCATGTCCGTCGACATGCCGTTCGTCACGCTGCAGACGGCATCCGGCTCGGACGGGGTGAGCCTGTCCGCCGACCAGGTCGCCGGTGCCAGAGCGGCCACGGAGCACCTGATCTCGCTCGGTCACAGTGACATCCTGCACCTGGCGGGGCCGCAGGACTGGATCGAGGCCGAGTCACGCATGCGCGGCTATCTCGACGGGCTGCGCGAAGCCGATCTGCCGACGTTCCCGCCGATCCGTGGCGACTGGACCGCGGACTTCGGGTACTTCGCGGGCAAGGAGCTCTCGCTCCGGCGCGACTTCACCGCCGTGTTCGCCGCCAACGACCTCATGGCGATCGGGCTGATGCACGGGTTCCGCGACTCCGGGATACGCGTCCCGCACGACGTGAGTGTGATCGGTTTCGATGACATCCCCGTCGCGGCGCATGTGGCTCCGTCGCTCAGCACCGTGCACCAGGACTTCCCCGAGCTCGGGCGCCGCGCCGTGCGCATCCTGCTCGCGCAGATCCGTGGTGAGCAGGTGCCGGAGTTCGGCCCGCTGCAGACGATCCTGCGTGCGCGCGAATCCGCCGCATCACGCTGACCGTCGAGAAACCGCGGTGCATCGCTGCGGCGACGGTGCTGCGCCATGCCTGCGTAATGCCTGCGCATCACGGTAGCGACACGAAATCCCGGCGTGGACTTGACAGCGGTCCGCCAGAAGACGACGATATATCGATGTGAACGGTCACATTGAAGGTGACCGCACGTCGCGAGGAATGATCCGTGAGCACCACTGCAACGTTGCCGACTGTGTCAGGCCCGATCCTGGAGATGCGCAGCATCACCAAGGAGTTCCCGGGGGTCAAGGCGCTGGCCGATGTCTCCATCACCGTCCGCGCCGGCGAGATCCACGCGATCTGCGGTGAGAACGGCGCCGGGAAGTCGACCCTGATGAAGGTCCTCTCCGGGGTGTACCCCTACGGGACCTACGAGGGCGAGATCCTGCTGTACGGCGAGGAGCAGCGCTTCAAGGACATCGTCGCCAGCGAGCAGGCCGGCATCGCGATCATCCACCAGGAGCTCGCGCTGATCCCCGAGCTCTCGGTCACCGAGAACATCTTCCTCGGCAACGAGATCTCCCGCGGCGGCCGCATCGACTGGCAGGCGCAGAAGGAGCGCACGATCGAGCTCCTCGCCCGCGTCGGTCTGAGCGAGGACCCGGACGCGCAGATCAAGACCCTGGGCGTCGGCAAGCAGCAGCTGATCGAGATCGCCAAGGCGCTCAACAAGGAGGTCAAGCTCCTGATCCTCGATGAGCCGACCGCCGCGCTCAACGAGAACGACTCCCAGCACCTGCTCGACCTGATCCTCGGCCTCAAGGCCAAGGGCATCGCGTCGATCATGATCAGCCACAAGCTCAACGAGATCGAGCAGATCGCCGATGAGATCACGATCATCCGCGACGGCCGCACGGTCGAGACGCTCGACGTCTCCCGCGGTGAGATCAACGAGGACCGGATCATCCGCGGCATGGTCGGCCGCTCGCTCGAGAGCCGGTACCCCGACCGCACGCCCGAGATCGGCGAGGTGTTCTTCGAGGTCAAGGACTGGTGGGTGCAGCATCCGACCGTCCCGGAGCGCATGGTCGTGAAGGGCTCGAACATCAACGTCCGCCGCGGCGAGGTCGTCGGCATCGCCGGGCTCATGGGCGCCGGGCGCACCGAGTTCGCCATGAGCATCTTCGGTCGCTCCTACGGCAACTTCCTCTCCGGCACCCTGATCAAGGACGGCCAGGAGGTCGCGCTCCACGACGTGTCATCCGCGATCAAGCACGGCCTGGCGTACGTCAGCGAGGACCGCAAGGTGCTCGGGCTCAACCTGCTCGACACCATCAAGCGCTCGGTCGTCGCCGCCAAGCTCTCCAAGATCGCCAAGCGCGGCGTCGTCGATGCGCGTGCCGAGTTCGCCGTGGCGGAGGACTACCGCAAGGCGCTCCGCATCAAGACGCCCTCGGTCGAGGAGGGGGTCGGCAAGCTGTCCGGTGGAAACCAGCAGAAGGTCGTGCTGGCGAAGTGGATGTTCACCGACCCCGACCTGCTGATCCTCGACGAGCCGACCCGCGGCATCGACGTGGGCGCGAAGTACGAGATCTACGCGATCATCAACCAGCTCGCAGCTCAAGGTAAGGGCGTCATCGTCATCTCCAGCGAGCTGCCCGAGCTGCTCGGCATCTCCGACCGCATCTACACCGTCTTCGAAGGTCGGGTCACCGACTGCATCCCGGCCGACCAGGCGACACCCGAGGACCTCATGCGCAGCATGACCTCGACGAACCAGAAAGCATCCGCATGACCACCGACACCACCGCAACGAAGCGCGGCTTCCACTTCAAGGACATCACGAAGATGTTCGGGGGCGGCCAGTCGACGCTCCGCCAGTTCGGCATCCTCGGCAGCCTCGTCGTGATCCTGGTCGTCTTCCAGGTGCTGACCTGGATCTTCAAGGGCACCGGCCTCACGCTCTCGTCCGGCAACCTGATCAACGTCGTCAACCAGTACTCGTACATCCTGATCCTCGCGATCGGCATGGTGATGGTGATCATCATGGGTCACATCGACCTGTCGGTCGGCTCGGTCGCCGCGTTCACCGGCATCGTGGTCGCGAAGGCCATGGCCGACTGGAACCTCCCCTGGCCGCTCGGTGTGCTCCTCGGCCTCGGCGTCGGCGTGCTCGTGGGTGCCTGGCAAGGGTTCTGGGTGGCGTATGTCGGGGTACCGGCGTTCATCGTGACGCTGGCGGGCATGCTGTTCTTCCGCGGAGCGAACCAGTGGGTCGGCGACTCGCAGTCGATCCCGGTCCCGCAGGGCTTCAAGGTCATCGGCGCCGGTTACCTGCCCGAGCTGTCGTTCATCCCCGTGCCGTTCAACGTCTTCACCATGCTGCTCGCGCTGCTCGGCGTCGCGTGGATCGTCTTCTGGGAGATCCGCACCCGTCGCATCCAGCACAAGATGGGTGCCGAGATGGCGCCGCTGTGGGTGAGCGTCACCAAGGTCGTGCTGATCTCGGTCGTGATCCTCATCGCGGGCTGGTTGTTCGCCACCGGCCGTGAGGGCACCAGCTTCCCGATCTCGGGCATCATCCTGCTCGCGCTCGTCATCCTCTACTCGTTCATCACGAACAACACCGTGTTCGGTCGCCACATCTACGCGGTCGGTGGCAACCGCCAGGCCGCGCGCCTGTCGGGTGTGAAGGACCGCTGGGTCGACTTCTTCGTGATGATGAACATGTCGGTGCTCGCCTCGCTGGCCGGCATGATCTATGTCGCCAGGGCCACGGCCTCGGGGCCGCAGGACGGCAACGGCTGGGAGCTGGATGCGATCGCGTCGGTCTTCATCGGTGGCGCGGCCGTCTCGGGCGGTATCGGAACCGTGATCGGCTCGATCATCGGTGGTCTCGTGATGGCGTTCCTGAACAACGGTCTCGCGCTGCTGGGCGCCGGTGCCGACGTGGTCTCGATGATCAAGGGCCTCGTGCTCCTGTTCGCCGTCGGTGTCGACGTCTGGAACAAGCAGCAGGGCCGCCCGTCGATCACCGGCTTCCTCACGCGTCGCTTCGGCCGCAAGGAAGACCCGATGACCGACACCTTCGACCCGAAGGCGAACTACCCCACCAGTCAGAAGTACGAAGCCCCCGCCGTCGACGAGACGCGCGGATAGTAGGGGTCTCACTGCGCACGCACACGCGTCGAGACCTACACACACCAGAGAAAGAGATCACATGAAGAAGATGCTTCTTACGGCGACAGCGATCGTCGCCGTGGGCGCTTTCGCCCTCACCGGCTGCTCCTCGGAGCGTGGCGGAGACACCGGCGCCGATGGGGGCGACGAGGCGGCAGCAGGCTTCGCCGCCGACGCCACGATCGGTGTCGCCCTCCCGGACAAGACCTCGGAGAACTGGGTCCTCGCCGGTCAGCTGTTCACCGACGGACTCGAGAAGGCCGGGTTCAAGGCCGACGTGCAGTACGCGCCGGCCAGCAACACGGTCGCCGAGCAGCAGAACCAGATCCAGGCGATGGTCACCGGTGGCGCCAAGGTCATCATCATCGGCGCCAAGGACGGCAAGCAGCTCGCGACGCAGGTCGAGGCCGCCCGCGACGCCGGTGTCGCCGTCATCGCGTACGACCGTCTGATCGAGAACACGGAGGCCGTCGACTACTACGTCGCGTTCGACAACTTCGAGGTCGGCAAGCTCCAGGGTCAGGCTCTGCTCGACGGTCTCGCCGAGCGTGCGGGCCACGAGGCTCCGTACAACATCGAGCTGTTCTCGGGCTCGCCGGATGACGCGAACTCCGCGGTGTTCTTCAACGGCGCCATGGAGGTCCTCCAGCCGAAGATCGACGACGGCACGCTGAAGGTCGTCTCGGGTCAGACCGAGATCGCCCAGACGGCGACCGAGGGCTGGAAGGCCGAGAACGCGCAGCGCCGTATGGACTCGATCCTCACGTCGACCTACAGCTCTGAGACGCTCGACGGCGTCCTGTCCCCGAACGACACGCTCGCTCGCGCCATCATCACCTCGGTGCAGGGTGCGGGCAAGGATGTCCCGGTCGTCACCGGCCAGGACTCCGAGGTCGAGTCGGTGAAGTCGATCATGGAGGGCATCCAGTACTCCACGATCAACAAGGACACCACGCTCCTCGTCGAGCAGTCGATCAAGATGGTCGGCCAGCTCCAGAAGGGCGAAGAGGTCGACGTGAACGACACCGAGCAGTACGACAACGGTGCGAAGGTCGTTCCCGCGTTCCTGCTGCCTCCGGTCATCGTCACGAAGGAGAACGCGGCCGAGGCGTACGCCAACGTCCCGAGCCTCCTCGAGATCGTGAAGTCGTACCAGTAATCCCGCAGCATCCTCGGGCCGTCCGGACCTTCGGGTTCGGGCGGCCCGTTCGCTGTGTCCCGCTTCCGGTCGCCGTTTCCTGCTACCGGTCGCCACCGTTCAGAACGGAGCGGGCACTGTTGACTCGGTGAACCTCACCGTGTTCTGGGGCGGCGGCCGATCGATGTACGTGCGTCCGGTCGGGCTCGTCCACTCCAGCACGCCACCCGCACGCTGTTCGACCTGCCAGGGGGAGTGGTGCTTGAGCATGTGATGTCGTCGGCAGAACGCGGCGAGATTCACATCCGTGGTCGCGCCCCCGGTCGAAGCCGCGTGATTGTGGTCGAGATCGCACTTCCGCGCCCCGATCCCGCACCCGGGGAACCGGCACCGCTGATCCCGCGCGCGCAGATGTCGCCGCAACTGCTCGCTCGGCCGGTAGCGGTCGACGGCGAGCAGCGCGCCGGAGATCGGATGCGTCAGCACACGATCCCAGCCCACGGCCGAGCCGGCAAGCCTGCGGGCGGTCGTGATGTCGATCGGCATCGTGCCGTCGAGCAGGGCTGGCGGCACGGAGTCACCGGAGCGCCCGCATCCGGAATCGCCGGGCGTGCGCACGAAAGCGGCGGCATCCGGAGCCTTCCGGTCATCGTCCATCAGAGACATCACCGGCACGGAGACCTCGACGCGGGCGCGGATCTCGCCGAGCAGCCCGTCGGTCGTGTCGTGTCCTGCCGGGGTTCCCGTGAGCAGGAGGTCGGCGAGCAGGTCGGCGCGCAACTGATCGATCGTGCGCTCGTCTGCCGGAGGGCCATCGGAGTCGGCATCTCTCGCCGCGCGGGCATTGTCTTTCTTCACCGCGTGCGCCATCTGCGAGAGCCGGTCGAACATGCCGTGGATGAGCGCGGCCGGGCCGCGGGTGCCGAGCTCGGCCATCCCGTCGTCGAGATCTCTCGCCCACACGCGGCGGCCCTTGCGGGCCTCGCGGTGCCGTTCGGTGACCGTGCGCTCCTGGAACCGTTCGGCCAGGCGCCGCGCGAGCCGCCGTAGCCGGTTCGGGGACTCGGTCTCGGCGATCGCCACCGCTTCGCCGGCGTAGGCCCGCCGGTCGGCGGCATCGTCGAGGTGGGCGCCCGCGTCGACGATCACCCGCGCGTGCGCAGCGCTGATGCGCCCCTCGCCCTGCGCCTCCCACACCGTCGGGAAGCGCTCGACGAGCCAGGAGGCCTCTGCCATCCGTCGCTCGATCGTGCGGTCGCTCAGGTGCTGCGCGGCGCCGATCTCGGCCGCCACCGTGCGGATCGCCATGTCGCCATGATCGGGATGCGCAGCCTCCCGGGCGATGTCGATCGCCAGACGCCCGGCCATCGCGAGCATGCCGTCTCTGGCCGCGTGCATGCTGCTCAGCGTCGCTTCTGCCGCCTCGAGCGACGCCACCAGATCGGCGAGCATCGCCATCTGGGAGTCGGTCGCGTGGAGCAGTGCTGTCATGACTTCAGTCCATCACGAACCACCGACATTCGAAACTATGTTCACCGAGATTCCGGCATCCGATCGGGACCGTCTCGGGCATCGTCGACGACGGCGAGAGCGAGCTCGCAGAACATCGATTCCGCCCACGAGAACCAGGCGCGGGAGAAGACAGCCGGGTCGTCGATGTCGATGCTCTCGTGGATGTGTCCCGTGCCGGCATCCGTGGCGGCGATCACCGCGAGAGCGCGCGCACGGTCTTCGGGGGAGCCGACGAGCCCTTCGACGACGAGCGCGATCGGCCAGACCCGGCGATCCCGCGTATGCGGACTCCCGATACCGGTCAGCGCGGTCCCGGAGAACCAGTACGGGTTCGCGGGGCTGAGGATCACATCGCGTGTGGCCGCCCAGATGTCGCGATCGAGCACATCCGGCGCGATGAGGGGCAGGGACAACAGCGAAGGAGTGTTGGCGTCGTCCATGATGAGCGCACCGCCGAATCCATCGACCTCGTAGGCGTAGATCGCGCGCCCGTCGGCGGACGCGACCACCCCGTGCGCGTGCACGCCGGCCCGCAGCTCGCCGGAGAGTCGTCGGGCATCGGCGGCCAGCGCGGCGTCGGCGAGGACCTCGTCGGCGATTTCCGCGATGTTGCGAAGCGCCTGGGAGGCGAAGAGGTTCGCGGGGATGTTGTAGCCGTAGGTGCAGGCATCGTCCGAGGGGCGGAAAGCGCTCCAGGTCATGCCCGTGTCGGCGACAGCCGACCCGCGTCCCCCTCGGGCCAGCGTCTCGGTGGGGATCGCGCCCGGCCGTTCGAACCGGTACGGAGAGCGGTCGTGGTGCTGTTCCTCGCGCAGTTGCGTCACGATCGAACGCAGCACGTCGGGGGTTCCGTCCTCGACGAGGAACGCGCTGCGCCCGGTGCGGCGCCAGAGCGCGTGCGCCAGCGTGACCGGATAGCAGAGGCTGTCGACCTCGTACTTCTGCTCCCAGACGGCGGGATCGTCGCAGACGTCGTCCGGGTCGTAGTGTGCGCCGGTCGGTCCGTCGTTGAAGGCGTTCGCGTAGGAGTCGTGCGCGATGAACGTCATCTGCCGACGGACCACACGCTCCACCAGGTCGGCCAGCTGCGGGGCGCGGTCGACGAATCGCAGGTACGGCGTGAGCTGGGTCGTCGAATCACGCAGCCACATCGCCGGGATGTCGCCGGTGATCACGAACACCCTCCCGGTCGGGTCGATGCCCACGGTGTCGGTGAGGGTGCGCAGCAGCGCGGCTTCGACCAGGTCGCCGATGCGCGTCCCGCACAGCTCCCGGACTTCGTCGGCCGCGTGGCGGAGCAGCCCGCGCGTGTGAGCATCCGGCGTGAACGCGGTCAGCTCTCCCATCCGGTGCGTCCCTTCCCATCGGTGATCCGCACGGCGACCGCGTCGGCGGGGGGATCGTGAGTGGATGCCGTCCAGGCGAGCACCTCCGCGGGCGCTGCCTCCGGGCGGCCTGCCGCCCAGGACCCCAGTTCATCCGTGCCGAGGACGAAGGGCAGCACCGCGCCGGACCGCGCCTCGACGCGCACGCGGCGGACGCTGAGCAGCGTGCGTCGGCGCGGCCGCAGTCCGCGCTCGTGTCGTCTGCCGTACAGCGGCACGGCGAGCGAGACGGCTGAGTCGGAGGAGTTGACGATGTCGGCGTGGAGGGTGACCGTGTCGCCGTCGTTCAGCGCGTCGGTCGCGATCCCGGGGTCGGCGGGGCGCAGGGTCACCGTGATCCCGGCCGGCGCTCCGGCACCGAAGAGCTGACCGACGGGGATGCGGGCGTCGACGTACCCGCGCGCCGTCTCCATCCGCTCGTCGTGGGCGACGGGGAGGACACCGTCCGCGCGCGGGTGCGTGGCCGGCAGGAGTCCGCCACCGCGGCCGCCGGCGATCACGTCGACGATGGCCGCCCCGCCGGCGGGCCCGGGGAACGGAGACACGATCAGGGCGTCGCAGAACGGGATCAGCTCGTCGAGCGGTCGAGGGCGACCGTCGATCAGCACCGCGATCACCAGCGGAACGGCGGCGCGGGCGGCGCGGAGCAGGGCGAGCTGCTCGGCGGGCAGGGCCAGGCGGGAGAGATCGACGCCCTCGCCGTTCGTGGTGTCCGGCGCCGGTCCGTCGACAGCGCCGTTGTCCGCGAATTCGTCCTCGTAGCTGCGCCTGCTCGTTCCTCCCAGCACGACGACAGCGGCCGTCGCGCCGGCGAGAGCGTCGTCGACGGCGGCGGTCGCCTCGTCGGAGAGCGCTGTGCGATGGCCCGACCCCTGCGCGTACCTCACGTTGCCGACACCGTGACGCGCCTCGAGAGCGGAGCGGACCGTGGAGACACCCGGATCGTCCTGCGGGCGCGGAGGGGTGTAGTCGCCCAACTGTGCTTCGAGGTCATCGGCGTTGGGGCCGATCACCGCGACGACGGCCGAGGCCGGGAGGGGGAGTGCGTCGTCGTCGTGCACCAGCACGCAGGCCTGGGCCGCCGCGCGAGAGACGAGCGCGATGAACTCACGGGTGGTCGCGGCGTCCGGCTCCGCTGCGTGGTCCCTCGATATCGACCCGTCGAGCAGTCCCACGCGCTCCTTGAGGGCGAGCACCCGATCGGCGGCACGCGTCACGTCGGCCTCATCGAGGATCCCGCGCTGGACCGCCTCCTCCACGTGGGTGAAGGCCTCGTCCCACAGGCTCAGGTCGACACCCGCATGGATGGCGAGCGCGGCGGCGGTGGCCGGATCCGGTGTGCTGTCGCGCAGCCGATCGACAGCGGTGCCGTCGGCCATGACGATGCCCGTCCAGTTCCAGTCGTCGCGCAGCGTGCCGGTGAGCAGGTCTCTGTTCGCGGTGCAGGCGACGCCGTCGATGTCGTTGTATGCCGCCATGAATCCGGCGACACCTGCTCGAGCGGCGGCGTAGGCGGGGCGCAGGTGGATCTCGCCCAGTTCCCGCCGACCGATCGGCGCCCCCGATCCGTTCCTGCCGCCGATCCCCGCGCCCTGGGCGGCGAGGTGCTTGGCCACGACGGCGATGTGGTCGCCGTCGATCCGGCCGTCCGATCGGGAGCCCTGCATACCTCGCACCGTTGCCTCCATGAGTGCGGCTGCCAGGGCGGGGTCCTCGCTGAAGCACTCCTCCGCCCGCCCCCATCGAGGGTCCCGCAGGATGTCGAGTCCCGATACCAGAGCCACGTGAGCGCCGCGGGCCCGGGTCTCGGCGGCGATGTGCGCCGCGAGCTGCGCGGTGAGCTCGGGGTCCATGCCTGCGCCCAGCGCCAGGTTCACCGGCACGGTGGTGCCGCCGAGCGCCATGAGTCCGTGCGGCACCTCCTCCACGAAGAGCGTCGGCAGCCCGGCGCCCCGAGTGCGCACGAAATCCTGCACGAGCTCATAGGTCTCCGCGCTGCGCGCGGGTGGGATCCCGTTGCTCCAGCGCACCTGCGACCAGGGGTCGGCGCGGAGCACGCCGTAGAGGGCGCCGATGCCGCCCCAGCGGTCGACCGCGCGCCGCAGGACATCGGTGATCCGGGGAGCGCCGTCGACCCAGCGGACGGCCTCCCACCCCTTCAGGCGCTGGTTGATCTGGCCGACCCGTTCGCGGAGCGGGAGGGTCGCCGACGACGGGGTCATCCCTTGATCGCCCCCGAGACGAGTGCCCGCTGCATCTGCCGCTGCAGCACCGTGTACACGAGGTACACCGGCAGCAGTGTCAGGAGCGTGCCGGCCATGAGCACGCCGTAGTCGGTGCCGGCGTCGACCTTGAGCGTGGGCAGAGCGACCTGGATGGTGCGCTGAGCGGTGTCGGGACCGATGAGGATGAGCGGATAGAGGTAGGCGTTCCAGAAGGACAGGAAGTTCAGCAGCAGCACGGTCGCGATGCCGGGGATGCAGATCGGCAGGTACACCTGCCGCAGCACCTGCAGCGTCGTCGCCCCGTCCATCGACGCCGCCTCTTCCAGCTCGCGCGGAATCGTGCGCATGAACGCCGTGAGGATCACGATCGAGAGGGGGAGGGCGGTGGCGGGAAGGAGCAGCACGACGAAAGTGCGCGTGTGGAACAGGCCGACCGACGCCGCCAGGAGGAAGGTCGGGAAGAGGGCGGCGAAGGAGGGGATCAGGAAGCCGAGGCTGAAGGTCGTCTCGATGATCCTGCCCAGGCGACCCTTCGCACGGGCGAGCGCGAACGACGCAGGCAGCGCCAGCACCAGGGTGAGCGCCAATGCGCCGACCGTCGTGAGGGCGGAGTTCGCGATCGCCAGACCCAGATCCGCCTGACGGAACGCGGTGGTGAAGTTCGAGAAGTCCCAGGTCGTGGGAAGGGCGAGGGGGGACTCGAAGATCTCCTCGTTCGACTTGAACGACGACGAGATGAAGTAGTAGAAGGGGATGAGCAGGGCAGCTGCGTACAGCCACGCGAGAGCGCCGCTGGTGAGGGAGCCCACTCGGTCGCGGAGGGGGAGGACGGTGCGTGATGCCATGGGAGAGATCCTTCGTCCGATCAGTGGGTGGCGCGCAGCGTGCGACGGATCAGCCACATGCCCAGCAGCCCGAGGATGAAGAGGATCACCCCGACCGCCTGGCTGTAGCCGAGATCGGTCTCGACGAACGCCTTGCTGTAGATGAGATACGACAGTGTCGTCGTCGACGTGCCGGGGCCGCCCTGAGTGAGCAGCAGCACGGTCTGCGCCGAGTTGAACAGCAGCGACAGGAACTGCAGCATCGTGACCACGCCGATGAAGTCCTGGGCGATGGGCCAGTACATCCGCCACGCCACGCGCCAGTCGCTCGCACCGTCGACGCGCGCCGCCTGCACGATCTCGGTGTCGACGCCGTCGAGCCGGGCGGCGATGAGCACGGCGGAGTATCCGATCCCGCTCCACAGCTCGACCGCGATGATCGCGCCGAGCGCCGTGTTCGGGTCGGCCAGCCAGGCGTTGCCCTGCAGTCCGAGCGGGGTGAGGATGCCGTTCACGAGGCCGTCGGGGTTCAGCATCGCGTAGAAGACCATCGCCGTGGCCGGTGCCGACATGAGCGCCGGGATGAACAGCAGATAGCGCAGGACCTTGTGGCCGCGCGGCTTCTGGACCACGTAGAAGGCGAGGAGGAACGCCAGCACGATCATGATCGGGAGCCCGATCACGATCTGCAGGGCGGAGTTGCCGAGCGCGGCCCAGAAGGTGGTGTCGGTGAACACCGCGCGGAAGTTGTCCCACCCGGCGAACGTGGGCGTCTCGAGCATCCCCGGCCAGTCGAGGAACGCGATCACGAAGATCGCGATGACCGGCCCGATCATGAACACCGCGTACCAGATGAGGGCGGGCAGGGCGAGGCCGGGGAACCTCTCGCGCAGGGGCGATCGTCGGGAGGGAATCTGAGCGGGGGGAATCGGGGGCAGCTGTGCCGTGGTGTCCGGCGTCGCGATCGCAGTCATGGTGTCCTTCCGGGCCGTCAGGCCGCGCGGTATGCCTTCTCGAACGTGTCGATGATCTGATCCGCGGACGCGCGGCCGTAGGCCATCGCCGTGGCCCGGATCATGGGTTCGAACACGGAGTCCGGAATGAGCAGGTCGGGCAGCATGACCGGCGTCACCTGGTCGGTGGTGAGCTGGGAAGCCTGGGCGACCAGGGGGAAGTCCTTGCTGACCACGTCGGTGATGCGGTTCATGTCACGCCCCGATCCGAGGATGAAGTCGCTCGTGACCTCGGGCGAGTAGAGGTTCTGGATGAAGGGCTTGAGCAGATCGAGCTTCTCCGCACCGTTCGCGCTGATCCAGATGCCGTGACCGTTGTAGCTCTGGATGACCGTGGGGTGATCGACGACGCCGCCTCGCGAGGGCTTCGGCCATCCGCCCACGACGACTTCGGTCGCGCGCTCCGCGGGGACGAGCGCGAGAGCCGACGACATCGCCGGTACGATCGCCGCCTTGCGGGTGTTGAACTGCGTGAGTTCGGAGTCGGATGTGTAGCCCTGCACATTGTCGACGAAGACGCCGGCGTCCCGCAGCTCGACGAAATGCTCGACTCCGGCGACGGCTCCGGGGAATTCCGAGAGCTTCCCGGTCGAGAACGCCTGCTTCACCTCGTCCCTGGTGAGGAAGCCCTGGAGGATCTGGAGGAACATCTTCTGGCCGCTCCAGTCCGACCCGCCGACGGTCACCGGGCCGATCCCCTTCGAGCGCAGCGCGTCGGCGACGGCGATCAGTTCATCCGACGTGGTCGGCAGCTGCACCCCTGCTTCTTCGAGCAGGCCGGTGTTGAACGACACGGGCCAGTTCGTCCGGGTGAAGGGGAACGCGCGCAGGCGGCCTTCATCGTCCGTCCACTCCTCGAGCGCCTCGGGAATGATCTTGTCGCGAAGGTCCCATTCGTCCAGCAGGTCCTGCACGGGCACGGTGGCGCCGAGTCGAGTCCACGAGAGCGTGCGGCCCTGAAGGTTCACCATGGCGATGTCGGCTTCTTTGCCCGCGAGTGAACTCGTCTCGAAGACGATCGGCAGGTCGGAGCCGTTCTTCAGCAGGGCGACGGGTGTGTCGGTTGCCCGCGTGTAGGCGGCGACCACGTCCGAGAACACCTGGGCTCCCGACACCGCACCGCTCAGCTGCGTGTGCACGGAGATCGATCCGGCGACGCCGGAGGTCGGCATGAGGGGCCCGCATCCGGTGAGCAGCGGGATCATCACTCCGCCGCCGATCACGGTGCCGAGAAAGGTGCGTCTGTCGATGCCTTCGGTCATGAGACCTCCTGAGAGCTGCGGTGCGTCTGTGGGGGACGATGTGCGCCAGACGTTCTTTGTATAGCGGTACACATCAACGTGCGATTAATGTATACCGCTTTACAAGATCGGGTCAACCCCCTAATCTCGGTGGTGATGAACGACAACAGACCTGCCAGGGCGACCATCGCCGCCGTCGCTGCCCGTGCCGGAGTATCTCCGTCGGCGGTGTCGCACGTCTTCAACGGGCGCCCCAACGTCTCGGCCGCCACCGAAGCCCGCATCCGTGCCGCCGCCGACGAGCTGCACTGGCGCCCCAACTATGCGAGCCGCAAGGTCAGCGGTCGGGGCGGGAGGAGCCTCGGCCTGGTCGTCGCCCGCTCCGGAGACACCTTCGAGCGCGACCCGTTCTTCATGCGTCTGATCGCCGGCCTCACCGAACCGCTCGCCGAGATCGGCTGGTCGCTGTCCCTCACCCTCGTGCGGGCCGAGGACGAGCAGCGCGTCTATCGGGAGTGGTGGAGCGAGCAGCGAGTGGATGCGTTCCTCCTCGTGGACGTTCGCGATGCCGATCCCCGTATCGGTCATCTGCGAGAGCTCGGTGCTCCTGCCGTTCTGCTCGGGTCTCCGGTCGACGACGCGGTGCCGGCGGTGACCGTGCAGGACGACGCCGCGTACGACGAGGTTCTCGAGCATCTGGGGGCACTCGGCCACCGAGCCCTCGCGCGCGTCAGCGATTCGCCGGGGCTGCTCCATTCCCGCGATCGCGACCGCCGCTTCTCGGACGCCGCTCGTGAGCACGGCATGATCCCGACCATCCTGCATTGGGCGCCCGAGGCAACGGATCCCGTCGAGGACATCCTTGGACGGCTCGGCGACGCCACGGCGCTCCTCGTCGACAGCGAGGCGATGGCAGCCGAGATCATCGCGCACGCACCCGAGCTCGGCGTCCGGATTCCGGAGCAGCTGTCCGTGATCGCCTGGGAGGACTCCTGGGTGTCGACCCTCGTCCGCCCGCGGATCACCGCACTGGATGCTCCGGTGGAGGAGAGCGCACGCACAGCGGTGAAGCTGCTCGCACAGCTCGTCGACGGAGAGCCCGCCGCGTCGCAGGTCGTCTCTGCGCGCCGCCTGATCGTCCGTGAATCCACAGCCCCGGCCCCCATGACCCCGCAGACCGCAGATCGAGAAGGATGACACACCCGTGACTGACCGCACTCCGCGTTTCGGAGCGAACTACACCCCCTCCCAAGACTGGATGTTCCAGTGGATGGACATCGACGCCGATGCGGTCCGAGCCGATTTCGAGGCGCTGGCCGACCTCGGACTCGATCACGTCAGGGTGTTCCCGCTCTGGCCTGTGCTCCAGCCGAACCGCACCCTGATCCGGCGCAAGGCGCTGCAGGACATCGCTGTCGTGGCCGACGTGGCTGCCGAATTCGAGCTCGACATCGCCGTCGACGTCATCCAGGGCCACATGTCCGGGTTCGACTTCGTGCCCGCCTGGCTCGTCAACTGGCACGAGGGCAACATGTTCGTCGACGAGGCGGCCATCCAGGCGCAGGCCGCGCTCGTGAGCGCCGTCTACGACGCCGTGCGCGACCGACCCAATCTGATCGGACTCACGCTGGGCAACGAGCTCAACCAGTTCCAGCTGCCGAACCCGGCGGCGATGCCGGCGGACAGCGATCAGATCGCCCACTGGCTGACGACGCTGCTGGAGGCGCCGGTCGACCCCGACCCGCGCCACCTGTTCACCCACAGCGAGAACGATCACCTCTGGTACCGCGACGGGCATCCGTTCCTCCCGGAGCACGCGTCTCGGCTGGGGGACATCACGACCGTCCACTCCTGGATCTTCAACGGCACGGCGAAGCTGTACGGCGGGCTGTCGTCGCAGTCGGTGCGTCATGCCGAGTGGATGATCGAGCTCTCGAAGGCCTTCGCCACGGATCCGCAGCGACTGGTCTGGCTCCAGGAGGTCGGGGCGCCGTCGATGAACCTGACGGATGCGGAGATGCCGGAGTTCGCCTCCCGCACCGTCGAGGCCGCGCTCAGCTCGCCGGGCCTCTACGGCATCACCTGGTGGTGCTCGCACGACGTGTCCCGATCCCTCGGCGACTACAAGGATCTGGAGTACTCCCTCGGTCTTCTCGACGTGGACAACGCCGTCAAGCCGCTCGGGCGCAGGTTCGCGGAGCTGGTCGCCGACGCGCGCGCCGGAGCGGGAACCACGGTGCTGCCGCGGACCGTCGGTGTGGTGGTCGATGTCGACGACGACGATCTGCCGACCTCGCGCGCCGACCTCGCCCCCGGCGGACGGGTGTTCGAGCGCTGGCACGATCTGCGCGCGCAGGGTCGACCGGTGACGGTGGTGACATCGCGCACGGCCGCAGACCCTCGGGCGCTGGCGGATCGAGGCATCACTGCTCTCGACACGGTTCCGAACCGGGTGGGCTGAGCGCTAATCCCAGATGGGGTCGTCGGGGTCGGGGGAGTCCGTGCCGTCGGCGTCGGTCATGATGCGCGCGTCGGCGATCCATGACGTCAGCGAATCGTCGTGGAGCATGTGCGGTCGCGGTGGGCCGAGCAGATCGGGGTTCGTCACGACGTCCAGCGGCGCATCGCTCGCGAAGACGACGACGTTGCCGAGTGGCCCTTCGTCATCGTTCGGTTCCGCGTCGAGAACCACGGCGACGTGATCGAACACCGAGCGCAACGTGGCCGCCTGTCGCCGTGAGTACTCGAACGGATGCCCGTCGAGCAGGTTCACCGCCACGACGCCGTCTGCGGCGGAGCGCGCGGCGACCCGGCGGTAGAACTCCTGACTGGCCACCCGATGTCGGATGACGGCGGCATCCCAGAGGTCGACGACGGTGAAGCGTGCATCCGTCCACTCGTCCGGGAGCTCCGCGTCGGCGACCGCTCGCGCATCGCCGAAGATGACCCGCAGATCGGCGCCGGCGGGCAGGGGCAGTGCCGCGATCACCGCTTCGTAGAGAGCGGGCTCGAACTCGACCACGAGTTGGGGTGATCCGGCACGCGTGGCCTCGACATAGCGCGCCAGCGTGAGTGCTCCGGCTCCCAGATGCACGGTGAACAGCGGTGCACCGGGCTCGGCCGCCGCATCCATCGCTCGGGCGATGTGCCGGGTGTAGTCGTATTCGAGCTCGGTGGGCTCCGTCATCGACACGACGGACTGCGGAATCCCATCGACGCTGAGTTCGTAGCGACCGGGTCGCTTTCTCGACTGCACCAGCTTCGCCTTGCGATTGTCGAGCATGAGCGAGAACACCCGGCGATTCCTTGGCACCCCTCGATTTTAGGCTGGCCGCCGCACACATCGCGCGCGGCTACCCTGGAGGGAACATGGCACATCTTCTCGGGGCTGAAGCCCTGCACCTCGAATATCCGACCAGGGTCGTCTTCGACTCCGTGACCCTCGGCATCGAAGAGGGTGACCGCATCGGCATCGTCGGCCGCAACGGCGACGGAAAGTCCAGCCTCCTCGGCATGCTCGCCGGCATCAAAGAGCCGAACTCCGGCCGCGTCACGGTGCGCGGCGGCACGCGTATCGGTGTGCTCGACCAGGCCGACAACCTGCCGGACGACCTCACGATCAGCGCCGCCGTGGTCGGCGACACCCCGGAGTACGAGTGGGCGGGCGACGCGCGCATCCGCGACGTGATCGACGGGCTCCTCACCGACCTGCCGTGGGATGCCGAGATCGGCTCGCTCAGCGGTGGCCAGCGGCGTCGAGTGTCGCTCGCGAAGCTGCTCACCGGCGACTGGGACGTCATCGCCCTCGACGAGCCCACCAACCACCTCGACGTCGAGGCGATCACGTGGCTCGCCGCGCATCTCAAGAAGCGCTGGTCGCAGAACTCGGGCGCGCTCATGGTCGTGACCCACGACCGGTGGTTCCTCGACGAGATCTGCACCGAGACCTGGGAGGTCCACGACCGCATCGTCGAGCCTTTCGAGGGCGGCTACGCGGCGTACATCCTGCAGCGCGTCGAGCGCGATCGGATGGCCTCGGCGACCGAGGCGAAGCGTCAGAACCTCGCCAAGAAGGAGCTCGCGTGGCTCCGTCGCGGTGCTCCCGCCCGCACGGCGAAGCCGAAGTTCCGCATCGACGCGGCCAACGAGCTCATCGCCGACGTGCCCGAGATCCGCGACAAGGTGTCGCTGCAGTCGCTCGCCGTCTCGCGCCTCGGCAAGGACGTGGTCGACCTGCTCGACGTCGGCGTGACCTACCCGACGGCGGATGGCGGCGAGAAGGTCGTGCTCCGCGACATCGAGTGGCGCATCGCGCCGGGGGAGCGCACCGGCATCCTCGGGGTGAACGGCGCGGGCAAGTCCACCCTCCTTGGACTCATCTCCGGCACCGTCGAACCGACCGTCGGCCGCGTCAAGCGCGGGACGACCGTGAAAGTGAAGACGCTCACCCAGCGGCTCGACGAGCTCACGCAGTACTGGAAAGACCCGGTGCGCGTGATCATCTCGGGGCTGCGCACCTCGTACTCGATGGGTGCCGGCTCCAAGGCGCAGGATCTCACGCCCGGGCAGCTGCTCGAGCGGCTCGGGTTCGACTCTGCCCAGCTCTCCACCCCGGTCAAGGACCTCTCGGGTGGCCAGCAGCGCCGTCTGCAGCTGCTGCTCGTGCTGCTCGACCAGCCGAACGTGCTGATCCTCGACGAGCCGACCAACGATCTCGACACCGACATGCTCGCCGCGATCGAAGACCTGCTCGACTCCTGGTCGGGCACGCTCCTGGTCGTCAGTCACGACCGGTACTTCCTCGAGCGCGTCACCGACCAGCAGTACGCGATCCTCGACGGACACCTGCGCCACCTCCCCGGCGGGGTCGACGAGTACCTGCGACTGCGCCACCTGCAGGCGTCGGCGGGCTCGAAGCAGACCGCGACGTCAGCAGCGACGGCGACGGCGACGGCAGCCGCCTCAGGTCTCGACGGTGCCGCTCTCCGCACCGCGCAGAAGGAGATCGCCTCCCTCGAACGGCGCATCCAGAAGCTGACGCAGCAGGTGAACGCCGCCAAGACCGCGCTCGCCGATCACGACCAGGCCGACTATGCGGGCCTCGGCGATCGCATGAAGAAGATCAGCGATCAGCAGGCCGAGATCGAGGAGTTGGAGCTGCGCTGGTTCGAACTCACCGAGGAGATCGGCTGACAGAGGAATATCCTTCTCCTGACGCTGTTGGGAGGTAGGGATGGAAGGCCTCGAAGTAACAGTCCTGCTCGGACTCACGATTCTCGTCGGAACCCTGATCGCCCCGCGCGTGCGTCTCGCGCTGCCCCTCGTCCTGGTCATCTTCGGGCTGCTGCTCGGCTTCGTGCCGCAGCTGCGCGAGGTGCAGCTGCCGCCCGAGACGGTGCTGCTGCTGTTCCTCCCGGTGATGCTGTTCTGGGAGAGCCTCACGACGTCGCTGCGCTCGATCCGCCGCGACTTCCGCTACATCCTCCCGATGAGCACGGTGCTCGTGGTCGCGTCGGCCTTCGCGGTCGCCGGCATCGGGGTGCTGTTCGGGATGCCGTGGGAGATCGCGCTCATCTTGGGGGCCGCGGTCGCCCCGCCGGATGCCACGGCCGTCGCCGCGCTCGGGCGGCTGCTGCCGCGCCGCATGTTCATGAAGCTGAAGGCCGAGAGTCTCACCAACGACGGCACGGCGCTCGTGCTGTACGCGATCGCGGTGTCGCTCGCGCTCGGCGGCCAGATCACCCCGCTCTCGGTCACGCTCGACGTGCTGATCTCGTATGTCGGCGGGATCGCCGCCGGTGTCGTGATCGCCGGTCTGGGGTACCTGCTGCTGCGGCGCACCTCCTCGACGATCGTGATCAACGTCGCGCTGCTGCTGATCCCGTTCACGGCGTTCCTCGCGGCCGAGATGATCCACGCCTCCGGGGTGCTCGCGGTCGTGGTGGCCGGGCTCATCGTCGCCTATGTCTCGCCGCGGGTGACCACGGCATCCTCCCGCCGACAGGCCGATGCGGCCTGGCCGTTCGGAGTGTTCCTGCTCAATGGCGCCCTGTTCGTGCTGATCGGCCTCGAGGTGCAGTACGTGGCGCACGAGATCTCGGTGGCGGCGATCGGCCGCCTCGTGCTGATCACGCTCGCGGTATGGGCGACCCTCCTGGTCGTGCGCTACGTGTTCCAGGTGCTGAACGTGCTCTTCCAGCGCCAGGGCGGGGGGCGTCCGGCGCGTGGAGCCCGGTCGCGGGCCCGCGTCGTGTCCACCGTGGCCGGCATGCGCGGTGCGGTCTCCCTCGCGATCGCGCTGTCGGTCCCCGCCACGGTCACCGACGGCGGTGCGGTGTCGGGACGCGACGAGATCGTGTTCGTCACGGCAGGGGTCATCCTGTTGAGCCTGCTCGTGCAGGCCCCGATGCTCCCCGCACTCGTCCGCTGGGCGCGGTTCCCCGCCGACCATGTCGAGGACGAGGAGTACGAGCTCGCCGAGCGGGCGATCTCGGGGGCGGCGCTCGCGGCCCTCGACGACCTCGCCGCCGAGCATGGCATCGGGCAGGAGGTCCGCGACCGTGTGCGCACCGAGGGATACGCGATGCTCGAGTTCGCGAACGCGCGCACGCTGGCGCGCGAGCAGGCGATCGTCGACGCGGAGGCCGACGCGCTGGACGAGATGCTCGGCGAGCCCGATCCGCTGAGCGCCGGAACCGCTGATCCGACCGAAGAAGATCCGGCACCGAGCGGGGGAGTGGATCAGGCCACGGGGCCCGATGGCACCGACGGGACGGTCCTGCAGATGATCGCGACCTCGGCCGACGTCGACCTCGCGCAGCGCTCGCCGCTGGTTCGGCACGAGGAGCACACGCGCCTCAAGCTCGCCCTCATCGACCGCAAGCGCGAGGTGCTGCTCGGCCTCCGCGGCGCCGGCACCGTCGACGACATGGTCGTGCGCCGCATCTCGGCTCGCCTCGACCTCGAGCAGGTGCGTCTGCAGGGGATCGAGGAGTTCGACTGACCCGCACCCGAGCGGGCTGTGACGCCGTGTGACGACTCGATTCCGCACGTTCGAGGGTGCCTGCCTAACGTATTCGAGTCCCCCCAAGAGAGGAACTCCTTCCATGTCACGCCGCACCACTTCCGTCATCGCCGCGCTCGCCGCGGTCCCGCTCTTCGTCGCACTCGCAGGCTGCGCGACGGCATCCTCCGAAGCCGGTTCCGGCAGCGCGGGCTCGACCGAGGACAAGGTCGTCAAGATCGGCGTCGTCGGCAAGGGCGACGAGCAGTGGCCCGCATTCGTCGATGCCGCGGCCGAGGAGGGCATCACCGTCGAGCTGGTCGACTTCGGCTCCTACGAGCAGCCCAACCCGGCGCTCAGCGAGGGCGAGATCGACCTCAACCAGTTCCAGCACATCGTGTACCTCGCGGAGTACAACAACGCCTCGGGCGCGGACCTGACCCCGATCGGGTCGACCGCGATCTACCCGCTCGGCCTGTACTCGACCAAGTACGACGATGTGAAGGACATCCCGAAGGGCGAGACCGTCGCCGTCCCGGACGACGCCTCCAACCAGGCCCGTGCGCTGAACGTGCTGCAGCAGGCCGGCCTCATCGAGCTGAAGAGCGGCGGCACTCCGTACTCCGACCTCGCCGATGTGGACACCGAGAAGTCCGAGGTCAAGGTCAAGGCGCTGGAGGCCGCGATCGTTCCGACGTCGCTCCCCGACGTCGCCGCGGCGATCATCAACAACGACTTCGTGGAGCCGGCCGGTCTCTCGTTCGAGGATGCGATCGCCCAGGACGACCCCGAGGATGCCGGCGCGCTGCCGTACGTGAACATCTTCGCCGCGCGCGCCGACGATGCCGACAACGAGACGTACCTCAAGCTCGTCGAGATCTTCCAGACGAACGAAGAGGTCCAGAAGGGCCTGCTGAAGTCGTCGGGCGGCACCGCCGTGGCGCTGCAGACCCCGGTCGACGACCTCGTCGCCTCGCTCGAGAAGGTCCAGAAGGACGCGGACTCGAAGAAGTAGGACGACGGGGAATCCCCCCTTCGTCCGATGAGGGAGAATCGGGTGCCGCGAACTGCGTCACCCGATTCTTCGTTCCCGAAGCAGACCGGAGCAGCCCATGCCGATCGTCACCCTGACGAACGTCTCCAAGACCTATCCGCCTCGAACCCGTGAGGGGTCCGAGGTCGTCGCCGTCGACGACGTGTCCCTCGAGATCGAGAAGGGCGACGTGTTCGGCATCATCGGCTACTCGGGCGCCGGCAAGTCCACGCTCGTGCGGCTGATCAACGCGCTCGAGCCGGCGACGAGCGGCACCATCACGGTGGACGGCGTCGACATCACCGCGCTCAAGGAGAGCGAGCTGCGCAAGGTCCGCGGCGGCATCGGAATGATCTTCCAGCAGTTCAACCTGTTCTCCTCGCGAAGCGTCAAGGCCAACATCGCCTACCCGCTCAAGCTCGCCGGCTGGTCCAAGGACGACATCGAGAAACGGGTCGCCGAGCTGCTCTCCTTCGTCGGCCTGGCCGACAAAGCCAAGGCCTACCCCGAACAGCTCTCCGGCGGGCAGAAGCAGCGCGTCGGCATCGCCCGCGCGCTCGCGACGGGCCCCGCGATCCTGCTCGCCGATGAGGCCACCAGCGCTCTCGACCCGCAGACCACCCACGAGGTGCTCGACCTGCTCAAGCGGGTCAACCAGGAGCAGGGCGTCACGATCGTGATCATCACGCACGAGATGGACGTCATCCAGACCATCGCCACCCGGGTCGCGGTCATGGAGAACGGTCGTGTGATCGAGCACGGCGATGTGTTCGACGTCTTCTCCGCTCCGCAGAATCCGGCATCCCAGCGATTCGTCGGCACGGTCGTGAAGGGCGTGCCGTCGCCAGCCGAGCTCGCGGTGCTCCGCGAGCGTCACCGCGGCCGCCTGGTGACGTTCTCGTTCCGCGACGGCGACTCGTCGCAGGCGCAGGTGTTCCTCGATCTCGCCGGCGCGGGCCTCGACTTCGAGCTCGTGTTCGGCGGCATCAACGACATCCGCGGGCGCGCCTTCGGGCATCTGACGCTCGCGATCCGGGGTGACGCCGCGGCGATTGACGGGGCACTCGCCCGCATCGCCGAACGCGTCCAAGTGCTCGAGATCGCCGGAGAGGAGGCCCGCTGATGGAGCGTCTGAACGAACTGTGGCCCGAATTCTGGGCGGCCGCACTCGAGACCCTGTACATGACGTCGTTCGCGCTGGTGCTCGGCGGCATCCTGGGGCTGGCGATCGGCATCATCCTGTACGTCACGCGCCCCGGTGGCCTCGCAGCGAACCGGGTCGTCTCGGTGCTCGCGAACCTCGTGGTGAACTTCTTCCGCCCGATCCCGTTCATCATCTTCCTCGTGGTCGCGCAGCCGCTGGCGCGCGCGGTCGTCGGCGTGGGCATCGGCACGACCGCCGGCGCCTTCATCATCGGTCTGGCCGCCGCGTTCGCGATCGGGCGCATCGTGGAGCAGCACCTCGTGTCGGTCTCGCCCGGAGTCATCGAGGCGGCGCGGGCGATGGGTGCCGGTCCGTGGCGCATCCTCTTCACCGTGGCCATCCCGGAGTCGCTCGGTCCGCTCATCCTCGGCTACACGTTCATCCTCGTGGCGCTGATCGACATGACGGCCATGGCGGGCCTCGTCGGCGGTGGCGGGCTCGGTGCGTTCGCGCAGATCTACGGCTTCCGGCAGTTCGAGCCGCTCGTCATGTGGGCGGCGATCGTCCTGATCGTGGTGTTCGTGCACCTGGTGCAGATGCTCGGCACGCGCCTGGCCCGCAAGGTCATGCGTCGCTGACGGGTGCTTCCTGCAGGGTGCGACGCGTGGTGAACACCCGGTCCGCGCCGCTGATCGGGTCCACGAAGCGCAGCTCGCGCGCCAGGAGCTGCAACGGGCGGTCGTAGTCGTCCGGCAGGTCTTCCTGCAGCTCGGGGTAGAAGCGGTCGTTCAGGATGCCGATGCCGAGGGCGGCGAGATGCACCCGCAGCTGGTGCATCTTGCCGCTGTGCGGGCGCAGCAGGGTGTGCAGTACGCGCTCGTCGGCGCGGATCAGCTCGACCAGCGTCTCCGAGTTCGGCTCCTTGGCGTCGTCGACCTGCACGCGTACCTGGCCGCGGAGCTTCTCGATGTTGTTGCGGTAGACGACGGGGAACGCGGGGAGAGGCCGGTCCGCGGGAAGCGCGGACACCGCCTCGTAGACTTTCTGCACCTGCCGCTTCTCGAACAGCAACTGGTAGGCGCCACGGGTGGCGGGGCGCGTCGAGAACATCAGCAGCCCGGCGGTGGCGCGATCCAGCCGGTGGATCGGCGCGAGGTCGGCATTGTCGAGCAGGTTGCGCAGCCGCACCAGCGCGGAGTTCTGCAGGAACTTGCCGCCCGGCGTGGTGGGCAGGAAGTGCGGTTTGTCGACGACGACGAGATGGTCGTCCTGGTGCAGGATCTCGACCTCGAACGGCATCCGGGTCTCGACGGCGGGTTCGCGGTAGTACCAGACGAACTCGACGCTGCCGAGTGCGGCGTCGCGGGGGACCGGAGAGCCGTCGGCCCGCACGATGTCGCCGCGGTCGAACCGTTCGAGCAGACGCTCCGGATCGAGGTGGAAGAAGCGCTCGACCATGTACGCGGCGACCGTCGGCCAGGAGCCGGTGAGCGGCACGTGCAGTCGGGTGGCTCCCACGCCGTCGCGCACCGGGAGGGGAGAGGGCATGCCCATCAGTCGGCCTCCGGAGAACAGTGTCGCGGGTCGCGAACGGGATCGTCCCAGCCTAAGCGAACCGCGACGCTGTTCTCCGTCGGTCAGAGGGCGCCCGCAGCGAGCCAGTCGTCGAACGACGTCGGAGCCAGGCGGGCGTCGGGAGCGGGGAGGAGGACCTCTCCGGCGAACTCGACGCCGAGCGCGGCGTCTCGCCACGCGGCACGCAGCGGCAGCTCTCGTCCGCGCGCCGCGAGGGTGCGGCGAGCCATGTCGACCGCGTCCTCGGTGCGCGGCCCCGCGATGTCGAACGATGCGGAGAGCGGCGCTTCGACGGCGGTCGCGACCAGCGCGGCCGCGACGTCTGCCGGGGCGATCGGCTGCAGCAGGAGCGGAGGGACGATCCCCTCACCGTCGACGACGGTCCACTCCGCGATCATCGCCGGGAAGTCGTGGAACTGGGTGGCGCGCACGATCGTGAAGGGCATCGCGCCGGCGGAGACCTCGCGCTCCTGGGCGCGCTTGCCGAAGTAGTGCGGGTTTCCGGCGACGGAGTCGAGTGCGGCGATCGACAGCGCGACATGGTGGCCGACGCCCGCCTCGGTCTCGGCCGTGAGGAGGTTGCGGGTGATCGTCGCGAAGGCGTGTTCCGCCTCGGCGATGTCGGCGACCGGGGGATTGGTCGCGTCGATCACGGCATCGACATCCTCGAGCCGCTGGCGCAGACCGACGCCGGTGAGCAGATCGATTCCCTCGCCGCGGCTCAGGGAGACCGCGACGTGTCCGGCTCGCGCTAGCTCCGCCACGACCAGTCGTCCGATCCGGCCCGTTCCACCAGCCACTGCGATGCGCATGCTCACTCCTCAATCATGGATATTACGTGTCCACAATAGGGGGAGGTGGATACACTGGGCAAGTGAAACTTCCGGAGACATCCGAATGGGTGCTGCACACGGTCGCCGTGATCGCGCAGCTCCCCGGAGGGGCGACCGTCTCCGGGGCGCAGCTGGCAGAGCACTTCGGTGTTCCGGGCCCGTACCTGTCGAAGCAGCTCGCCAAGCTCGTGCGCGCCGGCATCCTCACCGGCAGCACCGGACCCCGCGGTGGGTTCCGCCTGGCCAGGGAGCCGGAGCGCATCAGCATCCTCGACCTCGTCACCGCGGTCGACGGCGCCGCCGATCCCTACGTCTGCCGTGAGTTGCGGCAGCAGGGGCGCGGGGCGGCGCGACCCGAGGACTGCACACGGCCCTGTGCGCTCGCCGCGGTCATGCGCCGGGCACACGAGGCATGGCGAGAGTCGCTGGCGGGCGTCACCGTCGCCGAGATCGTCGCAGGTCTTCCGGTCGGCGTCCCGGAGAAGAACCGCCGGTTGCTCCTGGAACCCGCACGCTGAGACAGCGGCGCGGCGAGCTCAGGAGCAGCCGCTCACGTGTCGAAGCTCAGACTCAGCTTGCGCAGCAGTCCGGCGAGGCGATCCCGGTCCGAGCGCGAGAGCGCCTGCAGCAGGTCGGCCTCCACGTCGACGAGGCGGGTGATGGCGGCGTCCACCCGGATGCGTCCGTCGTCGGTCAGGATCACCAGCACGCTGCGTCCGTCGCCGGGGTCGGCCTCGCGGCGCACGAATCGGCGGCCGACCAGTCGGTCGATCCGGTTGGTCATCGTGCCGCTCGAGACCAGGGTCTGCTGCAGCAACTGCTTGGGGGAGAGCTGGAACGGCGCGCCTGCGCGGCGCAGGGCCGAGAGCACATCCCACTCCCAGTGCTCCAGGTCGCTGCGACGGAACACGTCGCGGCGGGCGCGGTCCAGATGGCGCGAGAGGCGGTCCATCCGGGAGAGCACCTCGAGGGGTGAGAAGTCGAGGTCGGGACGCTGCGTGTTCCACGCGCCGACGATCCGGTCGACCTCATCCACCTCGCTCATCCGCCCATTATCGCGTGTGCGGGTCGTGCGCGACGGACGCCTCCGGCAGGTCGAGGGTCATGAAGGTGCTGTACGGGTCGGGGAGGTAACGGCCGAACGGGCCCGATTCACGGAACCCGACCGCCGCATACATCCCGCGTGCGGGGATGAAGAAGTCGTCGCTGCCGGTCTCGAGCGAGAGTCGGCGGATGCCGCGCTCTTGCGCATCGGCGAGGAGGAAGGCCAGCATCGACTTCCCGAGTCCTCGGCCGCGCAGCGCCGGATCGGTGCGCATCGACTTGAGCTCCTCGTGGCCGTCTTCGACCGTGACCAGCGCGCCGGTGGCGACGGGGCGGTCGTCGATCGAGCCGGCGAAGAGCCGGACACCGGGGGCGAGCAGGCGCTCGAAGACCAGCGCATGACGGCTCTCCGCGGGCGCGGTGTGCTCCAACTCGGCGTGGTGGGCGACCAGGAATTCTGCGAGGGCCGGGGTCGCCGTCTCGACCCTTTCGATCACGATGCTCATGGTGTCAGCATTCCAGAGCAGTGTTTCCGAACCATGACGGCGCAGGGCGGCCGTCATCCGCGCACATCGGAACACAGGCCGGAGCATGGCAGACTTGACCCCGCGGTGCCCTCCTGGGCGGCGCGGTCCGCCGTGGTGTAATGGCAGCACGACAGCCTTTGGAGCTGTTAGGTCTAGGTTCGAGTCCTGGCGGCGGAGCATGACTGGGAACAATCTCGCCATCATCGTCCTCGCTGCGGGCCAGGGCACACGCATGAAATCGCGTCTGCCCAAGGTGCTGCACCCGATCGGCGGACGTCCTCTGGTGGGGCACGTGCTCACCACCGCGGGGCGGCTGCACGCCGCGCACGTCGAGGTGGTCGTGCGACACGAGCGCGATCAGGTCGTCGCCGCCCTCACGAAGGACTACCCCGACGCGGTGTTCGTCGACCAGGACGACGTGCCGGGAACCGGGCGGGCCGTGCAGGTGGCGGTCGACGCCCTTCCCGGCGACTTCGAGGGCGATGTGCTCGTGCTCTCCGGAGACTGCCCGCTCGCCGACGCCGACACGCTCTCCGCGTTCGTGGAGGAGCACCGTGCGTCCGGTGCGCCGGCCACGCTGATGACCGCACTGGTCGACGACCCGACGGGTTACGGACGCGTCGTCCGCGATGCCGACGGTGGGGTCGACCGCATCGTCGAGCAGAAGGACGCGAGTGCGGAAGAAGCCGCCGTCCGCGAGATCAACGCCGGGATGTACGTGTTCCGGGCCTCGACGCTGCGCACCTACCTGCCGCAGGTCAGTCTCGACAACGCGCAGGGCGAGATGTACCTGACCGATGTGCCCGGCCTGCTCCGCCGCGACGGCGACCGGGTGGCGGCATCCGTCGTCTCCGACATCTCGGTGACGTTCGGGGTGAACGACCGTGCACAGCTGACCGAGGTCGGTCGCCTGCTCAACCAGCGCATCGTGCGTCGCTGGCAGCTCGAGGGCGTCACCGTCATCGACCCGAACACCACCTGGATCGACGACGACGCGAAGCTCTCGCCCGACGTCACGCTCCTTCCGAACACCCACATCCTGGGTGCCACGTTCATCGCCGCAGGCGCCGTGATCGGACCCGACACGACCCTCGTCGACTGCGAGGTTGGCGAGGACGCGACCGTCCGTCGCACGGATGCCACCCTCGCCGTGATCGGCGCGGAGGCCACGGTCGGCCCGTTCTCGTTCCTCCGCGCCGGCACCGTCCTCGGCGCCAAGGGCAAGATCGGGGCCTACGTCGAGACGAAGAACGCCGAGATCGGCGAGGGCAGCAAGGTCCCGCACCTCTCCTACGTCGGCGACGCCACGATCGGCCGCGGCGTCAACCTCGGTGCGAGCACCATCACGGCGAACTACGACGACGTGAACAAGCACCGCACCGAGATCGGCGACGAGGTGCACACCGGCTCGCACACGGTGCTCGTCGCGCCCGTTAGGCTGGGAGCTGGCGCGAAGACCGGCGCCGGCGCGGTCGTCCGCAAGGATGTCCCGGCCGGAGCACTGGCCATGACCGTCGCACCCCAGCGCAACATCGAAGGCTGGGTCGCGAAGAACAGAGCAGGGACGGGCGCGGCGGATGCTGCGTCCCGCGAGAATTCGGCGGAATAGGCGGAGCATGGCGCGCAAGAAGAAGACGGTCGATCTGGATCGCGACAACGGCGTGGCTCCCGGCATCATCGCGAAGACCAAGAAGCGACTCGTTGTCGCGGGCGGGCGTTCGCACCCGGCGCTCACGGCGGCCGTCGCCGAGGCGCTCGGCACGGAGATCGCCCCCGTCGAGCACCGCACGTTCGCCTCCGGTGAGATCTACGCGCGCTTCGAGGTCTCGATCCGCGGCGTCGATCTCTTCCTGATCCAGACGTTCGGCGAGCCGGTCAATGAGTGGCTCATGGAGACGCTCATCATGATCGATGCCGCCAAGCGCGCCTCGGCCAAGCGCATCACCGTCGTGGCTCCGTACTATCCGTATTCGCGTCAGGACAAGAAGGGCCGCGGTCGTGAGCCGATCAGTGCCCGCCTCGTCGCCGACCTGCTGAAGACGGCCGGTGCCGATCGCGTCATGAGCGTCGATCTGCACGCGGCGCAGATCCAGGGCTTCTTCGACGGGCCCGTCGACCACCTGTTCGCCAAGCCCGTGCTGCTGGACTACTTCCAGCGCACGCTCTCGCCGGCAGACCGCGAGATCCTCACGGTCGTCTCGCCCGACATGGGTCGTGTGCGCGTCGCCGACACCTGGTCGGACAGCCTCGGCGCCCCGCTCGCGATCATCCACAAGCGCCGTGACCCGAAGGTGGCCAACCAGGTCTCCGTGCACGAGATCGTCGGCACGGTCGAGGGGCGCACCTGCCTCCTCGTCGACGACATGATCGACACCGGTGGCACGATCGTCAAGGCCGCCCAGGCGCTCAAGGCGGCCGGGGCGCACCGTGTGATCGTCGCGGCGACCCATGCGATCTTCAGTGACCCGGCATCCGATCGCCTGCAGGACTCGTCGATCGACGAGGTGGTCATCACCGACACGATCCCGCTCACCGAGTCGCGCCGATGGAACAACCTCACGATCCTTCCGATCGCGCCGCTGCTCGCCCGCGCCATCCACGAGGTCTTCGAAGACGGCTCCGTGACGAGCATGTTCGGCGGCGACGCGTAACGCATCGTCACGGCACAGCCCGCGCATAGACGCGGTGCTTACGGTCGAAGGGTCGGCGATCCCGTCGACAGACACCGCGCCGGGAGGACCAGCATGATCCGCACGACCGTACCGACCTCTGTCCGCAAGGGATCCGCGATCCTCGGGATCGCGGGACTGTTCGTCCTCGCCGGCTGCTCCGGCCCCGCCGACGCGGGTGACGCCTCGAACGACACCGGCAGCACGCCGGATGCCGGTTCGTCGGAGTCCTCCGGTGGAGACGCCACCGCCACCTACGCCGACGGGACCTACACGGCCGACGGTTCGTACCAGACGCCCGAGACCGTCGAGCAGATCTCCGTCACGCTGACCCTCGCCGACGGCGTCGTGACCGACGTCGAGGTCACGGGCGACCCGCAGGCCCCCGAGACCGAGCAGTATCAGGGTCAGTTCATCGACGGCATCGCCGACGAGGTCGAGGGCAAGTCGATCGATGACCTGAACGTCAGCCGGGTCGCCGGCTCCTCGCTCACCAGCGGCGGATTCAACGACGCCGTCGAGTCGATCAAGGAGCAGGCGGCCGCCTAGGCGCCTGAGCCCGCATGGCGAGCTGGCGCTTCGAGGCGATCGGAACGCACTGGGAGATCGAGACGACCGATCCGCTCGCGGACACCGTGCGTGCGGCGGTCGACGCCGAGATCGAGCGCTTCGACCGCGAGTGGTCGCGGTTCCGCGCCGACTCGGACGTGACACGGCTCGGCCGGGAGGGCGGTTCTTTCGCCTCGCCGGACGCCGGTCCGATGCTCGATGCGTACCGCGAGCTCTCGGCGGCGACGGGCAGCGCCGTCAACCCGCTCGTGGCGGTCAGTCTCGAAGCGCTCGGGTACGACGCGGGCTATTCGCTCGTCGGCGGTGACCCGGTGCGTGCTCCGGAGGCCTGGCGGGCGCAGGTGTCGTGGACGACCGGCGAGGTCGCGGCATCTGCCCCTGCCCTCCTCGACGTCGGCGCCCTCGGCAAGGGGCGACTGGTCGACCTCGTGATGGACATGCTCGGGGACGTTCCAGGCGATGTGGTGGTCGATGCCGGCGGCGACATCCGGGTGCGGGGTGCCGGTGTGCGCATCGGGCTCGAGCATCCGTACGACGCGACCAAGGCGATCGGCGTCGTCGAGGTGCGCGACCAGGCGCTGTGCGCCTCCGCGGTGAACCGGCGGGCGTGGGGGAGCGGACTGCACCACGTGCTCGACGCCCGCACCGGGCTGCCGGTGCGCACGTGGGCGGCGACCTGGGCGCTGGCCCCCGACGCGATGACGGCGGATGCCGTCTCGACCGCGCTGTTCTTCGACGGCGGACCGGAGCTCGCCGGCGCCTGGGGTGTGGAATGGGTGAGGATGAGCACCGACGGCCGGGTGCAGCGCTCGCCCGGCTGCCCCGCGGAACTGTTTATCGCGGGGGCGAACACGCGCCCCGCGGCGCCGAACTAGGGAAGAGTGGAGAACGTGATCACCTCATTCGCCGCCGCACGACAGCGGGTCCTCGCGGTCCTGGGGTCGCTGTCGATGTATCGCCTCGTGCTGTTCGCCCTGATCGCCCTCGCCGTGATCGCGTTCGCGCTCTCGCTGCTCGGGGTGATCGTCTCGCCCACGCCGCTCGAGATGGTGGCGTCGTTCCTGGTGCTCGCGATCGTGATCTCGGCCGTCGATGCCGTCGCCCAGCGCATCCTGCGGCTCCCGTGGCGCATCGAATCCTCCCTCGTCACGGCGCTCATCCTGCTGTTCGTGCTCCGCCCCGGCGTCGAGCTCGGCGCCCTTCTCGGGCTCGCCCTCGCCGGAGCCGTCGCGAGCGTGTCGAAGTACCTGATCGCGTGGCGCGGTCGACACATCTTCAACCCGGCGGCGTTCGGTGCGGCCGTCGTCTCGATCCTCGGCGCCTTCGGGGCGTTCGAGTGGCTGGGCACCTCGTCGTCCTGGTGGGTCGGGACGCCGGTACTGACGATCCCCGTGCTCATCCTGGGTCTCGCGGTGCTGTGGCGCACCGAGAAGGTGCGGGTGGTGCTGGTCTTCGTGCTGGTCGCCGTCGCCACCTCGGTCGTGCGCCAGGCCGTGCAGGCCGTGCAGTTCGACATCGGCTTCGACGTGCTCACCGCGCTGCAGTTCGCGGTGCTGCAGTCGCCGTTCCTGTTCCTCGGGGCGTTCATGCTCTCCGAGCCGCTCACGCTTCCGCCGCGTCGCCGCCAGCAGCTCGTGGTGGCCGTCGTGGTGGGTCTTCTCGCGGGATGGCCGATCTCGGTCGCCGGCCTGTTCACGCTCGGCCAGGAGCGGGCGCTCCTGATCGGAAACCTGGTGGCCTTCGCCTTCGCGCTGCGCGGGTCCGTGCGGCTCGTGCTCGAACGACGCGAATTCATCACGCCGACCGCGCAGGAGCTGACCTTCCGAGCCCGGGGCCGGGTCCGGTTCCTCCCGGGGCAGTACCTCGAGCTGGACGTCCCGCATCACCGCCCCGACGCGCGCGGCACCCGACGGGAGTTCAGCATCGTGTCGGCGCCGGCAGACCTCCCGACGCTGCGCATCGCCTACAAGAACGGCGACCAGAAGCATCCGTCGAGCTACAAGCGGGCTCTCGCCGCTGCGGAGCCGGGCGCGACGTTCGCGGTCACGGGCACCTGGGGAGACTTCATCCTGCCGCGCAGCGATCACCCGGTGCTGATGGTCGCCGCGGGCATCGGCGTCACGCCGTTCGTCTCCCAGCTGCGGCAGCTCCAGGCCGCGGGGCAGCAGCGCGACGTGGTGCTCGTGTACGTGGCATCCGAGGCGTCCGAGCTCGCCTTCCGCGATGAGCTCGCCGCGACCGGGGTGCGTACGGTCGTGTTCACCCGTGACGAGCCGCTCGATCTGCCCGCGCACTGGACCTGGGCGCAGGGCGCACGACTGGATGCCGAGACACTGGAGCGCACGGTCCCCGACCTCGGCAGCCGCCACGCGTTCATCTCCGGGCCCCCGCGCCTGATCGCCGACCTCGCTCCCGCACTGCAGAAGGCCCGCGCCCTCACGACCGACGCCTTCGCCGGCTACTGATCCGGCTCACGGCCGGCCGTCAGGCCTCGGACGCGTCGTCTTCGGCGGTCGCGGCGGCGGGGTTGACCGGGATGCGCACGGTGAAGGTCGTGTCGCCGGGCTCGCTGGCCACGGTGATCGTTCCGTGGTGGCCCTCGACGATGGCCTTGACTATCGCGAGGCCCAGTCCGGTCCCTCCGGTCTGGCGAGCGCGGGAGCTGTCGCCGCGGGCGAAGCGTGCGAAGAGCTCGTCGCGGATGGCGGGGTCGATGCCGGGACCGTCGTCGTGCACGCGCAGCACGGCGTCGTCACCCTCCCGCGCGACGCTCAGGGTGATCCTGGTGCCCGCCGGTGTGTGTGTCCGGGCGTTCGCGAGAAGGTTAGTGACGACCTGGTGCATCCGGCCCGCATCGCCGACGACCGTGACGGGCTCGTCCGGCACCTCGATGCTCCAGTGGTGGTCGGCGGCTGTCGGCCGAGCGTCCGAGAGTCCTTCGAGCGCCAACTGGGTGAGGTCGACCGTGCCGTAGACCAGCTCCTGCCCCTCGTCGAGCCGTGCGAGCAGCAGCAGGTCCTCGACGAGACGGGTCATCCGCAGCGACTGCGCCTGGATGCGCTCCAGCGATGAGGTCGTGCTCTCGATGACCTCGGGCCCCTGCTCCGCGGCCGGATGCCGGTGCAGTGCGCGCAGCGACAGTTCGGAGTACCCGCGGATGGAGGCGAGTGGCGTGCGCAGCTCATGACTGGCATCGGCGACGAACCGGCGCATCCGCTCCTCGTTCTTCTGTCGCGAGGCCAGCGAGGCGTTGACGTGGTCGAGGAGTTTGTTCAGTGAGGCGCCGACCAGGCCGGTCTCGGTGCGCGGATCGGCTTCGGATGCCGGCACCCGCTCGGTGATCGTGACCTCGCCCCGATCGAGCTGCTGATTCGCGACCCGGGTCGCGGTGACCGCGACGGCGCGGAGCGGGCGCAGGCTCACCCGGATGGTGATCGCGGTCGTGAGCGCCAGCAGGATCAGACCGCCGATCGTGGCGAGGGCGATCACGGTGAGCAACTGCGTGAGCTGGCTCTGGATCTCATCGCGGGGGAGCCCGGTCACGGCGAGGACGCCGTTGGTCGAGGGCAGTGCCATGACCCGATACGAGCCGAGGTCGGTGAGGGAGACCGTGGCGACGGACGTGCCCTTCAGCGCGGCGGCGATCTCGCTCAGCTGCTCGCCGGTCAGCGGCTGCAGGGTGCCCCTGAGCTCGTCGGCGGCGGTGCTCTTCACGAGCGAACCGCTGAAGCCGGTCACGGGGCTCGAGACGACGAACAGGAGCCCGGCCGGCGGCGAGTAGCGGCCGGCCAGAAGCACGTTCTGCGCGGTCGCCGAAGAGGGGTCGAAGGCCTCGGTGACGCTCACCAGCGCGTGCGCGCTGTTGTTCAGCTTCTGGTCGAGCTGGTCCTCCATGGTCTTGCCCAGCGTCGCGCTGGTGATGACGGCGACGATGATGAGGATCAGCGACACGAACCCGATCACGGCGGTCATCAGCCGTGTCTGCAGGCTCATCGGCCGTCTCATCATCGTCGCTGAGCTCACTGCGGAGCCTTGATCATGTAGCCGACGCCGCGGACGGTGTGCAGCAGCGGCGTGCGGCCGGCGTCGATCTTCTTGCGCAAGTACGAGATGTACAGCTCGACGACCGAGGACTTGCCGCCGAAGTCGTAGCTCCAGACCCGGTCGAGGATCTGGGCCTTCGACAGCACCCGTCGCTCGTTGCGCATGAGGTAGCGGAGCAGCTCGAACTCGGTCGCGGTCAGCTCGATCTCGGTGCCGTCGCGCACGACCTCGTGGCTGTCCTCGTTGAGCGTGAGGTCGGCGACGCGCAGGATCGACTGTCCGTCGTCGGTGGTCGCGTGCCCGGTGCGGCGGATGATCGCGCGCAGTCGGGCGATGACCTCCTCCAGGCTGAACGGCTTGGTGACGTAGTCGTCGCCGCCCGCGGTGAGTCCGGCGACGCGGTCGCCCACGGCATCCTTGGCGGTGAGGAACAGCACCGGGACGAGGTTGCCCGACTCGCGCAGCCGCTTCAACACCGACATGCCGTCGAGGTCGGGCATCATGATGTCGAGCACGAGCGCGTCGGGCTCGAAGTCGCGGGCGACCTGGAGTGCCTCCATGCCGGAGGAGGCCGTGCGCACCTCCCAGCCCTCCATGCGCAGGGCCATCGCGAGCAGGTCGGTCAGCATCTGCTCGTCGTCGACGGCGAGGATGCGCAGGGGGGTGCCGTCGGGGCGGCGCAGTTCGGGCAGGTCGCTGGTCATGTCCCTATTCTGCGGAATCTCCTATGTAATTTCTATGGAGATCGCTATGTGTTGTCTGGGAGGCGTCGGATGTGGTCATACCAGCCGCTCGTCGGGGAGGGCGAGGAAGTCGACGCCGGCCTGCAGCGCGAGCCGGTCTGACAGCTCGCCGATCGGTCCGTCCAGGTGCCCCACGGCGCGGACGTTCAGACGACGCGGCCCGGTCAGCGCGTGGTAGACCGCGAACTGGCCGCGGGGGTCGACGGCCGGATCCTGCACCGCCGCGGTCACGTGCACGGGAATCCGCAGCCGCCGTGCCGCGATCGCCGCGTCGAAGTAGTCGAGCACCGGGCGGTCCTCGGGGTGCCGGAGCAGATGCTGACGCACGGCCTCCCCGCTCCCGGTGCATTTCCGCGTGAGCCGCACGTCGTGGTCACCGAAGCTCGGCACGTCCAGCACGCCGCGGTGGAAGCGGGCGTCCCAGGGGAGGGCCATCGCGCCGATGCCGCCGCCGAAGCTGCCGCCGCTGAAGTCGAGTGCTCCGGCCGCTGCGGGCACCATCTCGAGCAGCACGGTGGCCGCACGCCAGATGTCCGCCGCACTGAAGCGGTGCGAGTAGGTGTCGCGGTGGGCGATCCCGGCGAGGACATGCTCGTCGGGGAGGGCGGGGAAGCGGCTCGCGGTGCCGGCGTGGGTGCCGGGGGCGACCGGGAAGATCGCGGCCGTGTCGGCGGGTACCCGGTCGAGGTCGGGCGCCGTGCGGCCCCCGTAGCCGTGTCCGACGACCAGCCCGCGGGGTGCGCTCCCGATCGTGTGCGGCAGCATCACGTAGGCCGCAGTAGCCTCACCGGCCGAGGAGTGGAAGCGGATCTCCGCGACGCGGTGCGTCGCGGTCGGCGCGAGTTCGCGGGTGGTTTCCCACGGCACGGGACCTGTGCCGAACTCCGCGAAGGTCGCGCGCCAGAAGTCGTCGAAGTCGTCCGGCTCGGCGGGCGGCGCGAGCGGGGTCAGCAGCGCGCTGAGTGAGTACTCGGTCAGTTCTGCGGGAGGATCCTGGGGCACCGCGCGCGTCCTTTCGGGTGTTTCTGCCTGCTCGACGTTACCGGCGTGGCACGACGAGGCGGCGCCGTGGCCCGGAAGGCCGACGCATTGACATGATCGCATACGGATTGCAGTATGTGCATCATGGATTCAATGCCTGGCGATGGAGCCGAAGACAATCCTCTGCTGTGGAGCCGACGCTCCGTGCTGCGCGCACTCGTGATCGCGGGAGTGCTTCCCCCGGTGATCGGGTCGTCGTATGGTGCGGCCCCGGCAGCGGCGACGGAGCTCACGACGACGACCGGTGCGTACGCTGATGCCCTCCGCCGCCTGGACAAGCCGAATCTCGCGTTCACGCAGGTCGCGCAGCTGGTCGGACAGAACCACCGGATGACCTTCTTCCAGGCGACCTGGGACGGCGGGGCCACGATCGTGCGCGACCTCGAGGTCGCGCACAACGGCGGCTGGCTGCAGATCACCGACCCCGCGCACCGCTTCGACGAGCAGTGGCTGGTGCTGGAGGGGACGCTGCCGTCGGGCAGCGCGCCGGAGCTGTACGGGCCGCTCACACCGAGCTGGCTCGGCTTCACGTCGTACCAGGTGCTGGGCTCGCAGGCCATCGAACTGACCACGAGCACGGACGACGTCGACCTGGTCGTCCGCTGGCGGCTCGAGGGCGCCCATCCCGAGGCGCACTACGTGCTGACGGCCAAGACCGCCGGTGACTACATCGTCGGATACCAGAGCCAGGACGCGAAGTCCCTCGACGACCTCGACGAGGTGCTGTGCGGGTCGTATCAGCACGCGCTCTCGGTGCTCGACGGATCCGCGCCCCTGGGCGCCTGGGAGCTCTTCGCGCCGATGGCGCTGACCCAGTACGCGGTGGGCGATGTGGCGGTCACCTCGGGGGTGTACCTGCCCGCCGAGGTGGCCGAGTTCGTGCACGAGCGGCAGCTGATGGCCGACCGACAGCCTTACGGGATGAGTCTGCGCAACGACAGCCTCGACATCGTGCCCAGCATGTACGCGCCGCAGCCCGGGCTGCGCACGGCCATGGCCGTCGGCGAGCAGCGCGGATTCGCGTTCGGCCTCGCGGCACGCCCGGACACGCTGTACGGCACGTACGCGCAGCTGTGCCGCAACGAGTACGGGCTGACCGCCTACCGCAGCAACGTCTACGACCGCTCGCTCACCGACGCCGTGCACGCGATGGCGGCACTGATCGCGGTGGAACCCGACGGAGACGACTCCGTCGACTACATCCCCTCGTACTCCGGGTGGTGGAACCGCGCCAAGGGGTTCGTCGATGTGGAGAACGAGGATGCCGTGCGCGCGGCGGCCAGCGGCGTCGTCCTCTCGGCGCACTATCTCACCGGCACAGCAGACGGCACTCTGTACGACCGCCGTGCGCGGCCGCTCGTCGAGTACCAGCTCTCCCGGAAGGGCATCGGGCACACACCGATGATCGGGAGCCCGGTCTACAACGACACGAGCCAGTACCGCATCGGCAGGATCCCCACGGATGCCGTGAACCTGGCGTCGCTCTACCAGCTCACGCACGGCCGCAACGCCGGCATCCAGCGGCTCGCGGTGAAGGCGACCAAGGCCGGCGTCGTCGGGCAGAGCAGGGCGCCGTTCTCGAACGCCCTCGCGACGTACCGGGTCACCGGGGATCCGGCCTACCTCGCCGAGGCGACGCTGATCGCCCGCCGCTACTCCCAGGAGCAGATCCTGGAGCCGTACCGCAGCAACGGCCAGCCGCCCGGCGGGTTCGCGTACAGCTTCTCGAAGTACTGGGTCGACCTGCTCGAGATGTTCGAGGCGACCGGCGAGACCGGGTTCCTCGACGGCGCGTACCGGGAGGTCCAGCGCTTCATCACGCAGACGGCGGTCCGCCCCGTTCCGGGTGGCACGGTCACGGTGCCGGCAGGTCACGTCATCAAGCAGCAGTACGACTGGGAGTCGCGTTCGTCGCTGCCGTCCTACCCGACCACGAACGTGCCGACCGAGAGCGTCCCGGCCTGGTACGTGTCTCCCTCGGGGCTCACGTTCGAGGCGCTGTCGTCGTTCAAGCTCGGCGTCAGCACACTGACCAACCCCGGCGGCGGCTATGTGTTCAACCCCTGCTGGGCGGGCGCCCTGCTGCGACTGGCGCATCACACCGGAGACGAGCTGCTGGCCGACATCGCCCACAACATGGTGATCGGCCGGTTCACGACCTACCCGGGCTACTACGGCCGACAGTTCCAGGTCGCGCACATGAAGCCCGACTTCGCGACGAGCGGTCCGGTGGGCATCACCGGGTACTACTTCCATCACGCCCCCGCGCAGCTCGGCCTCGCGATGGACTACCTGCTCAGTGAGAGCTTCTACCGCAGCGGTGGCGCGATCGAGTTCCCGCACGTGTTCGAGGCCGACTTCGCCTACTTCAAGTTCTTCGCCTACGGCCATGCCCCGGGGACGTTCTTCGGCGAGGACGGCGTCTGGCCGTATCTTCCGGCGGGGCTGATCTCGGTGTCCAATCCGCTCGTCAACTGGATCGGCGGCGTCGGCAACGACGCCCTCTACGTCAGCCTCACCAACTCCGCCGGATCGGCGCAGCAGGTGGTCGTCGACCTCTCCACCGAGCTGACCGGCATTCCCCGGGGGTTCTCCGGTGCCGTCGAGCTGGTCACCGCCAACGGCACCCGGTCCACCGGCGCGGCGGTCAGTGGCCGGGTCACCGTCAGTGTGCCGGCGCGGGGGCTCGTCGCCCTCGTCGTCCGGAACGTGGAGGTGCAGCGCCCCGGCCTGCCGTTCGACGACGTGGCCGACCATGGACGCGACAGCTTCCACGAGATCGACACGGACTCCGGCACCGACTACGGGATCGCCCGGGGAATGCTCCTGGTGAGACCCGACGGGCAGGGCTACGACGCCTACGTGCAGATCGACACCGAGGAGCAGGCGACGCTGTCGTATCGGATCGGCGACGGGGCGGCGAAGCAGGCTCCCGCGAAGGCCTACCCCTACGAGTGGACGATCCCGGTCGAGGATCTCACCGACAGATTCCGGTACACGATCACCTCGGGCGGGACGACGACCGACGAGGTGACCCTGCGGCTGCCGGCCAGGATCAGCGGAGCCAACCCGGGAGTCGTGGGCGACGTGATCGCGCAGGCGACGGGCACGGCCGGAGACCGCGTGCCGTTGACCTTCGAGGTGCGCAACGCCACCGCGGACCCGATCACCGGCGCCATCACGGTGGCCCTGCCGGCAGGGTGGCAGCTCGACGGGGCCGTCCCGGCGATCACGGTCCCCGCCGAGGGCTCCGCGCGGGTGGAATCGGCGGCGATCATCGCGACGAGCGCGGAGCTCGGCGAGGTCGATGTCACCGCGAACGTGACGGTCGCGGGGGAGGATCCGGTGCAGCTGCGCGCGGCCGCGATCGAGGTGATCGACCGCCGACGGCTGGTCTCCCTCACCTCGGACGTCGAGATCGTCAGCGGGCCGGGCGCCGTCGCCAAGCTCACCGCGCTCGTCATCAACACGGGCGTCACCCCGCTGCAGGGCACGCTCGCGCTGTACGGCCTCAGCGGATGGAGCGTGGGGCAGCAGAGCACGAGTATCACGGTGCCGCCGCGATCCGACCTCACTCACACGTGGACGGTGACCGCCGGGTCGGGCGTCGCGCCCGGCTCGTCGACGCGGTTCGAGGCGCGTCTCGATCAGACCCTGCGCCGGGGTGTGCTCGTGCGCGTCGCCGACGAGGGCGTCATCGCGCACACCCAGTCCCCGTGGCCCGGCTATCTGGAGTCCGGCAACTGGTACCCCAGCGGACTGTCCGGCTGGAACGGTACCAGGACGCGGTACAGCGACTCCGACTCCATGGGCAGCACGGTGACGTGGAACGTGGAGCTGCCGGATGCCGGTCTCTACCGCGTCTCGGTCTGGTACCCCACGAACTCGACGACCACGACCTCGGCGGCCTACGTCGTGGAGCATCAGGACGGCAGCTCCGAGGTCACCGTGGACCAGACGCAGGGCGCGGCGGCCTGGCGTTCGCTGGGCTCGTTCCGCTACGCCGCCGGAGCGACCGGCACGGTCCGACTCGAAGTCCGCAACACCAGCATCCACCGGGTCAGCGCCGCACAGTTCGTGCGCATCGGGAACTGACGCGAAAGAACGGGTGGGCGGGCCGGAGAGATCCGGCCCACCCACCCGTTCTTCGTCGGATGTCGATGCAGATCAGTGCCGCACGTACTCCTGGATCGCGTCCTCGTCGACGGTCACGCCGAGCCCGGGGCCGGTCGGCACGACGAACCCGCCGTCTGCGCGCACCTCGAGCGGGGTCGTCAGCAGGCGGTTGGCGACGGGAAGGGTGAACGGCTGGTACTCGAAGGCGAGGAGCGACGCGGAGCTCGCCGCGACATGCACGCCGGCGGCCATCGCGATGCCGAATGCGGCGGAGTGGTGCGGCGCGACCGGCACGTGGAAGGCATCGGAGACCGCGGCGATCGCGAGCCCTTCGGTGATGCCGGTGCGGCCGATGTCGGGCTGCGTGAGGCCGACCGCGCGGCGGGTGAGCCAGTCCGTGAACTCGAAGCGGCTGCGCATGGCCTCGCCGATCGCGATCGGGGTGGCGAGAGCGGTCGCGAGGTCGCGGTGCCCCTCGACGTCTTCCGGGGCGAGCGGCGCCTCGAAGAACCATGCCCGCCGGTCGTCCAGCTCGCGGCCGAGCGCGCGTGCCTCGCCGAGCCGGTACGTCCAGTGCGCATCGAGCGCGACGTCGAGATCGGGGTGCACACCGCGGACGGCGTCGTAGGTCGCCAGGTCGGTGCGGATGTCGACACCCAGGTGCAGCTTGATGCGGCGGACGCCGCCCTCCACGAGCTCTGCCGTCTTCTCGGCGCGCTCGACGTCGTCGACACCGCGGATGCCCGAGACGTAGGTCGGCAGCACCTCGTGGAAGCGCCCGCCGGCGAGCTCGGACACCGAGAGGCCGGTGGCGTGGCCCCAGAGATCCCACAGCGCGATGTCGACGGCGGCCATGGCGTCGGCCTGGTGCCCGGTGAGGTGTCCGCGCTCGCGCATCGACTCCGTCATGCGGTGCCACAGCGTGCGCACCGAGCGCGGGTCCTCGCCGAGGATGAGCGGGGTGAGCAGGTTGTCGACGATGGCCGCGGCGACGACCGGGGCCACGGGGGCGAGAGCCTCGCCCCAGCCGACCAGACCCTCATCGGTCTCGATCTTCACGAGCAGCGTCTCGTATCCGGGGGAGTACAGGCTCCGCCACGGCGGACGGATGACGTACCCGCGGTGATCCACGGCGGTGTCGCCGGCGTACGAGTTGTTCGCATCCTCCTTCGACAGGTAGAGCGGGAAGGTCTGGACGCGCGTGATTCTCACTGGGGTCTCCAATAGACGGGGTGGTCGAACGGCCGGCGGCGGGTGCCGTCGTCAGAGGGGGGAAGCCGCAGTGCGGCCGAGGGTCAGAGCGCCGCGAACGCCGATGCGGTGCGCGACGGGCTGTACCCGAGGGCCACCGAGATCTCGTCGGCGGCTTCGATGAGCTGTAGGGCGAGCTCCTGATGCGGTTCGTGCAGATCGAGCACGGAGAGGGGGCCGCTGGCCGAGATGCCGGCGACGATCTCACCGGCCCGGTTGCGGATCGGCGCGGCGATGCAGGCGCGACCGAAGGCCAGCTCCTCGATCTCGGTCGCGTAGCCGCGGCTGCGCGTCTCGTCGAGTGCGGTCTGCATCGCCGCGCGGTCCACGATCGTGTGCGGCGTGAAGCGCTGCGGCGTCTGCGCGAAGTACTCGTCGACCTGTGCATCGGACATGCCCGACAGCAGGGCCTTGCCGATGCCGGTGGCGTGCAGGGGCCCGGTGCGACCGGCCATGGCGAACGACTTCGGCGCCAGGGCGCCCTCGAAGTTGCAGAGGTAGGTGAAGGTGAAGCCGCTGAGCTCGGCCACGTTCACGCCGATCTCGATGCGGCGGGCGAGGTTCTGCGCGATCTGCCGCGAGGCGCGGAAGATGGGGGAACCGTTGATCGCGACCGTGCCCAGGGACACCGCCGCAGGGCCGAGGCGGTACAGGCCCGTGCGGGCGTCCTGGACCACGAACTTCATGCGGTCGAGTGCCGACATCATGCGAGAGACCGTCGACTGGCCGAGGCCGGTCAGCGTGCAGAGCTCGGAGACCCTCAGCTCGCCGGATTCCTCCGTGAAGCATGCGAGCAACGACATCGCCCGTTCGACGGTCTGCGTGCCGCCTACCGATTCCGACGCCATGGTGACTCCTCCTTGGTGATGTGGCCGCATCTGCGCGACCGCGGCTCGTCGCCGTTGCCAGTCATCCTATTCAGCGAAATGGCTTCGAGCAACACAAATGTGGGTGTCTTATGCATTTTGTGGATTTCGCATCCGCATTGTGGTTAACTGGCCGCACGTCGACGTCGACGACTGTGACGACGATGCGCAGGGCCCTCCGGGGTCGTCTCTACTGGAAAGTGACTGCAATGCAACAAGCCATACTCGAGCGGCCCGCAGAGAGCGAGCAGAAGGCCGTCGAGCCTCGCTCAGGGCGGCGCTCCACGTTGGGGGCGAAGGACCGCACCTTCGGTTTCATGATCGCACTTCCCGCGGTCCTCCTGTTCCTCGTGATCGCGATCTTCCCCCTCGTGTCGAGCATCTGGACCAGCCTCTACGACCAGTCGCTGCTCCGCCCGGAGCGCACGTTCGTCGGCCTCGACAACTACGTGGCGGTCTGGGACGAGTTCTTCGCCCGCCTCGGCACCACCCTGGTGTTCGCCTCGCTCGCGACGGTCTTCCCGCTCATCCTCGGCGTCGCCCTCGCGCTGCTGCTGAACGCCCGCATGCGCGGACGCAACATCCTGCGCGGCGCGCTCATGCTGCCGTGGCTGCTGCCCGGTGTGGTCGTCTCCTTCCTCTGGGCGTGGATCTTCAACGACAGCTACGGCGTCGTCAACCACGTGCTCTCGATCTTCGGGCTCCCCGAGGTCAGCATGCTCGGCACCCCGACCGGTGCGATGGCCGCGGTGGTCATCGCCAAGACCTGGCACTCGTTCCCGTGGATCATGGTCGTCGCCCTCGCGGTGCTCCAGACCCTGCCGAGCGAGCAGATCGAGGCCGCCACCATCGACGGTGCGACGCGTGCCCAGCGGTTCCGCCACATCTCGCTGCCGCACATCGCCGGCCCCGTCACCCTGGTCGCGGTGCTCGAGTTCATCTACAACTTCGGCAACTTCGACACCATCTTCGTGATGACCGGCGGTGGGCCGGGCAACTCGACCACGACGCTCGCGGTCAGCCTGTACGACCTCGCCTTCGGCAGCTATGAACTCGGCAAGGCCTCCGCCATGGGCGCCCTCTGGCTCGTCCTGCTCGCGATCATCACGAGCGGATACCTGTTCCTCAACCGACGGCTGGAGAAGTGATGCGCCGTAGTCGCGATGTGGGGGAGTCGATCATCCGCCCCCACCTGTCCATCCCGGGGCGCGTGCTGCTCCTGCTGCTGGCGCTGTTCGGCCTGCTGCCGGTCTACTGGCTCACGGCGACGGCGTTCACGAAGAAGGAAGACGTCTTCTCCCTGGATCGGCCGTTCTTCCCGGTCGACCCGACGTTCGACAACTTCATCGGCTTCTTCCAGAACGACCTCCTGCTGAAGAACCTGCTGAACAGCATCATCGTGTCCACCGGCACGGCCCTGCTCGCGGTGCTCGTCGGTGGTCTGATGGCGTACTCGCTGTCGAAGTTCCGCTACCGCGGCCGCAACGCGATCATGTTCATGTTCCTCATCGGCCAGCTGATCCCGGGCGCACTGCTGCTCATCTCGCTGTACCTGATGCTGAGCTCGGCCGGGCTGCTGTACACCTACACGGCGCTGATCATCTCGTTCACGACGTTCACCCTGCCGCTCGCGGTGTTCCTGCTGAAGGGCATCATCGACGCCCTTCCGGACGACATCCTCGAGGCGGCCAAGGTCGACGGTCTCTCACGCACCGGCACCATGTTCCGCATCGTGTTCCCGCTCGTGGTCCCCGGTCTCATCACCGCGGGCATGTTCGCCTTCATGCGCGGCTGGAGCGATCTCCTCTTCGCCCTCACGCTCGCCGGCCCCGACAAGCAGACGCTGCCGGCAGGCCTGACCCAGGCGTTCATCCGCGAGGGCACGGCCGACTGGCCCGCCCTCATGGCGGCATCCCTCATCACGTCGCTCCCGCTCGTCATCATCTTCGTCCTCCTGCAGCGCTACTTCGTCTCCGGCCTCGCCGCCGGAGCCGTCAAGGGGTAGCCATGCGTCTCCCGAACAGCTCTACCCCCATCACCTCGAAGGAGCAGTCTCCATGACCATCTCGAACTCACAGCTGAGCCGCCGAGCCTTCCTCGGAGGCGGCACCGTGCTCGCCGCATTCGGTGCCCTCGCGCTCGCCGGGTGTGCAACGCCCGCCGCCCCCGGCGCCGGTGCCGGAGGGGCCTCGGCCGGTGCCGCGACAGCAGCCAAGACGATCAACTTCTACGGCAACTCGCTCGGCGAGGAGGCGCTGAAGTCCGCGTGGCAGGGCATCCTCGACGGGTTCTCCAATAAGGAGGGCGTCAAGGTCGCCCCGGTCATCTACCCGTACGACCAGGCGGCCACGCAGCTCGCTCTGACCGGGCGCTCCGGCAACCTCATGGGCGTCGGTCAGTCGGGCGGGTGGCAGGTCCTCACGCCGATGAACGTACTCGCCGACCTCACCGACCTCGCCAAGGGGCTCGGCATCCCGCAGGGCGTGCTCGACTCGTACACGATGGACGGCAAGCTGCTCGTGCTGCCGCTCACGGCCGCCGGCATCGGCATCATCACCAACGGCGAGATCGCGAAGAGCGTCGGCATCAAATCGGGTATGACGGTGGAGCAGTTCGCCACCGCGCTCGAGAAGATCAAGAAGCAGGACAAGTCGCTGATCCCGTACGCCGCGGTCACCAAGAACCCGGACCTCAAGGACTCCGTGCCGTGGATGTGGGGCTTCGGCAGCGATGTCGTCACCGACGACCTCAAGTGCACGCTGGGAGACGCCGAGAGCGTCGAGGCCGTCACCTGGTACAAGTCGCTGCAGGACCAGGGTCTGACGCAGACCAACGTCGCCCGTAGCGACGCCCGCATCCTGTTCGCCAGCGGCCGGGCAGCGCTCTACGACGACGCCCCGCTCGCCTCGACCTTCGTCAAGACGAACGGTGCCGCGCAGAACATCATCGACAACATCGGGGCGATCTCGCGTCCGACGGCCGGAGGTAAGGACTCCTTCAACCGTGCCTGGGGCAGCGGCGTGTTCGCGACCGCGGGCGAGGGCGAGCTCACCAGCCGCGACTTCATCCTCTACGCCGCGACCAACGTCGAAGCGGCGACGGCACTGTACGAGAACTCCGCCGTGGCTCCGGCCGCCAAGAGCGTCGCGGACAAGATCCCGGCACTCGCGGCCGACAAGTTCCAGGGTGCGTTCCGCACGGAGGTCTCCGAGCACGCTCGGGGCGCCGCGTGGGATCGTGTCGCCGTGACGGCGCAGATCGATGCCGCCATGGGTGCCGGAGTCGCAACCATCCTCGCCGGGCAGGTCGAGGCGCAGGCCGGCCTGAACGCGCTGAAGAAGGAAGTCCAGGGGCTGCTCGACTCCAACGCCTGAGTCCCTGCACGAAGAAGGCCGCGTCCCGAAAGGGGACGCGGCCTTCTTCGTCGTGGGGACGACGGGGTCAGAGCCAGCGATCCCGGAGGACCGGCTTCAGCCAGGCCGCGGGGGACGAGATCGAGAGGCCGCCGTCGACCGCGATGGACGTTCCCGTGACGAAGGAGGCGGCGTCGGAGGCGAGGAACGCCACGACCGAGGCGACCTCCTCCGGCCGGCCGATGCGTCCGAGCGGGTAGCCCTCGCTCTCGCCGGTGTCTACCGCTGCGATGCTGCCCGGCTGCACAGCGTTGACGCGGATGCCCCGAGGGCCGTTGTCGAGCGCGAGCTGCCGCACGAGGCCGTCCACGCCCGCCTTGGCGGCTGCGTAGGCGGCCAGGGCAGGGGCGGCGAGCGAGGAGTTCACCGAGGTGACCGCGACGATCGACGATCCGCGGGTGAGGCGGGGGAGTGCGGCCCGCGCCACGAAGAACGCCGAGTCCAGCGTGGCGCCGAGTGCGCCGCGCCAGTCGTCGTCGCTCGTGGCCTCGGCGCGCGCGATCGGCATGCGGCCCGCGGCGAGCACCACGACATCGAGGCGGCCCAGAGCCTGCTCGGCGTCGGCGACGGCGCGGTCGGCGGCCTCCGGCGCGCTGCAGTCCGCGACGAGGTAGCGCTCGAAGACCGGGTCTGCCGGGTCCTCGAGCCCTACGCCGACGACGGCGTCTCCGCCGTCGACGAAGGCGCGGGCGATCGCGAGTCCGATGTCGGAGCTGCCGCCGATCAGCAGCACGCCGCGGCGTGTCACACGCGCACCGTGGCGGGGATCGGGGGCAGCGCGAGCTCGTCGATCACGAGCTTGACCGAGGCGCGGCTGCCCGCGTCCAGGCGCGAAGCGGGGTAGCGCACCGTCGCATGGTCGATCACGCCGCGTGCGACGAGCACCTCCTTGTGCACCGCCCAGGCGATGCCTCCCTGCAGACCGATGAGCACGAGAGGGAGCATACGACGGAACTCGGCACGCGCCTCCTCGACGCGCCCCTCGGTGAACAGCGCGAGCACCGGGCCGAGCAGGTCGGGGAACTCGCAGGCCGGCATCGTGCCCACCGCACCCCTGGCGTACTCCTCCAGGCAGAACTGGGCGTTCTGACCGCCGAGCACCGCGAAGTCGGGGTCCTCGATCGCCGCGACCACCGCGCCGACCTTGGGGGCCGTCGGCGGCGCCTCGACCTTGACGGAGTCGACCCCGTCGAGGCGGGCGATCTCGGCGATCAGGCTCGGCGCCATCGCGACGCCGGTGACGCCGGGTGCATCCTGCACCATGACGGAGAGCGTGGTCGCGGCGGCCACGTCCCCGTAGAAGTCCACGAGGGTGCCGGCGGGCGGCTTCACCATGAACGGCGGGAGCACCATGAGGGCATCCGCGCCGCCTTCTTCGGCGAGGAGGGACTGCTCGATGGACGTCGCGGTGGAGGTGCCGTTGACGCCGGCGATCACAGGGATGCGGCCGTCGACGACCCGGACGACATCGTCCAGGATCGTGCGGCGCTCCTCGGTCGTGAGAGCGAAGCCCTCGCTCGCCATCCCGAAGACGGCGACACCGTCGACTCCGGAAGCGAGCTGGAACTCGACCAGTCGGCGCAGGCTCGCGCGGTCGAGGGCGCCCGTCTCGTCGAACGGAGTCGCCAGAATGGGCATCAAGCCGTGGAGTGTCGGAGCCATCAGCTGTTTCCCCGCTTCATCATCGTGTATCCACATTTCTCGCAAGTGTTATGCATATTGTGAGATAGTCTGCCACATAACGGTTACGAGCTACCAGCGAAGGATGATCCGGATGTCGCACACCCCGCCCTCCCGAACCGTCGAGATCATCTCCGACGCCCGTTACGTGCAGGCCGAATCTCCGCGCTGGGACGGTCGCGACGGCGGCCTCGCCTGGATCGACATGGCCACCGGGTCGCTGCATCGCGGACGTATCGAGCACGGCAGAGTCGTCCCCGAGACCGCGGTCGTGGTCGGTGCGCAGATCGGCGCTCCCATCCCGCTCGCGCAGTCGGGCGGCGGATGGCTTGTCGGTGTCGATCGCCGCGTGGTGCACGTCGGCGATGACGCGGTCGTCACGGCGCTCACCGACGACGTCGCCGCACCGGGCGACTACATGAACGATGGCGGCGGCGACCCCTCCGGCCGCTTCTGGGTGGGCAGCCAGTCGATGCCGCGCGATCCCCACTGCACGCTGTGGAGCATCGGCGCCGACGGCATCCCCGTCGCGCGCCTCGACGGTGTGACCGTGTCGAACGGTCTCGCTTTCGACCAGACGGGCACCACTCTCTACTACATCGACACCCTGCCCCACCGCAGCATCGAGGCCTTCGACGTGGCCGCCGACGGCACGCTGTCGAACCGCCGCACGGTGTGCCGCGTGGACGGCGGCAACCCCGACGGCATGACCATCGACCTCGACGGCAACCTCTGGGTCGCGGTCTGGGATGCCGCCGAGGTGCGCCGCTACTCGCCGGAGGGTGAGCTCCTGGAGGCGATCGCCCTCCCGGCGAAGCGACCCACCGCTGTGGCGCTCGTCGGAACGCTGCTGGTGATCACGACGGCGAGCATCGGACTCGCAGACCCGGCGGATGCCGATGGTGCGCTGCTCGGCGTGCAGGTCGATGTCGCCGGCGTCCCGGCGTGGCCGTGGGCAGGTGCGGTTCCGGTCGTGAGCGCAGCCGGTTCCGTCGCGGAGGCGGCGCTGTGAGCACCGTCGACAACGCGCAGCTCCGGGAGCGACTGCGAGCCACGCGGCTCGTCGCGATCCTCCGGGGCACCGACGTCGATGCGACGGTGGCCGCGGCGCGCACGCTCATCGACGCGGGCGTCGTGACGCTCGAGATCGCCCTCACCCTGCCGGACGCCGAAGAGGCGATCGCCCAGGTCGTGCAGGATGCTCCGGAATCGGCGCTGATCGGCGCCGGGACCGTGCTCAGCGAGGCCGACGTCGAGCGGGCAGCATCCGCCGGCGCGCAGTTCATGGTGACGCCCACCCTCAGCGCCTCGGTCGAGTATGCGGTCGCGCAGGGGATCGGCGTGCTCCCGGGTGTGTATACGCCGACGGAGATCCAGCGCGGTCACGACCTCGGCAGTGCGGCGGTCAAGCTGTTCCCGGCGTCGGCGCTCGGAGCCGGCTTCATCCGCGCGGTGCGCGACCCCTTCCCCGATGCGCGGATCATCCCCGTGGGCGGAGTGCGCGTCGACACGGTGGGCGAGTACATCGCGGCCGGAGCCTTCGGGATCGGGGTCGGTGGACCCCTCGTCGGCGATGCCGCCGCACCGGGCGGCGATCTCGCGGCGCTCGCCGTTCGCGCCCGTGCGTTCGTGCAGGCCGTGCGCTCCGCCTGATCGCGTCCCTCCGGGCGTCGCAGAAGGTGGTGCGCGATGGCGGGGCTCGTGCTTACCATGTCGCCATGGTCGATAGCGCTGCTGCTTCCGTTCCCCCTGTCCGCCGCCCCTCCACCGTCGAAGAAGTCGCCGAGGTCGTGCGACTCGCCTCCCGCGAGGCCGTCCCCTTGACCGTCGTGGCCGGCGGGCACGGGCCGTGGTCGCACGCCCCGGCCGAGGGGATCCGTCTCGAACTCGGCGGTCTGTCGGGCATCGAGGTCGACGGCACCACCGTGCGCATCGGTGGCGGCGCGGTCTGGGGCGATGTCGCTTCGGCGCTCGCCGGGCACGGTCTGGCGCTCAGCTCCGGCGACACCGCCTCGGTCGGCGTCGGAGGGCTCACGCTCGGCGGCGGAATCGGATGGATGGTGCGGGCCTGGGGTCTCGCCGCAGACCAGTTGATCGGCGCACAGGTCGTCACCGCCTCGGGCGAGGTGGTCGAAGCGTCTTCCGCGACGAACCCCGAGCTCTTCTGGGCACTGCGTGGCGGTGGCGGCAACTTCGGCGTGGTCACACGGTTCGACTTCGCCGCGCATCCGCTGGCCGGGATCGCCTTCGCCGAGAGTGTGATCGACGGTGATGCGGCCGCGGTGCTGCGTGCCGCGCGCGATCTGCTCCGCGACGCTCCGCGTGAGCTCACGGTCACGTACATGGACGTGCCGCCGATGGACCCGAGCGCACCGGCGGGAGCGCGCCTGAGCGCGGTGTGGGCGGCACCGGAGCCCGATCGGCTGCGTGCCATGTGGGAGCCGATCTCCGCGCTCCCCGGCGTGCAGACGCAGGTGACGACTCCGCCGTATCGCGAAGTGCTGATGGAGATGCCCGAGCCGGAGGGCGATGATGTGCCCGCCCCTCCTGGTTTCCTCGGCGGCAACGGGCTCTACGCCGAGCTCGATGACGCGCTGATCGAGCGGCTTGTGGCCTTCCGGCGCGCGTATCCGGCCTCGGTGGTCTTCCTCCGGTCGCTGGGCGGCGCGTTCCACGACGTCGCGCAGGAGGAGACGGCGTTCCCGGCGCGTGCGGCGAACTGGTTCGTGATGGCCGGGGCGTTCGACATCCCGGGCATGCTCGACGATCAGACCCGTGCCGCGATCGATGCGGACGGCGAGGGCATCCGGGCCGGTCGCCTGGCCGAGTACGGCAACTTCGCCGACACCGAGCGCGCGGATGCGGTGCCCGGCATGTTCTCGGCGGATGCGCTCGCGCGGCTCCGGGCCACCAAGGCCGCGTGGGATCCGCAGAACGTCTTCCACCGCAACCACAACATCGTCGTGTGATGCACGAAGGGCCGGGTACCTCGCGGTGCCCGGCCCTTCGTGACGAGACGTCAGTGCGTGTCTTCGGCCTCGATCTCGGTGCGGTCGCCCGACCACAGCGTGTGGAAGGTGCCTTCCTTGTCGATGCGCTTGTAGGTGTGCGCGCCGAAGAAGTCACGCTGTCCCTGGACGAGCGCGGCCGGGAGGCGGTCGGCACGGATGCCGTCGTAGTACGACAGCGACGACGAGAACGCCGGGGCGGGGATGCCGGCTTCGGCGGCCGCGATGACGACTCGGCGCCAGGCTGCCTGGGCACGCGTGATCGCCTCGGTGAAGTACGGGGCGGTGAGCAGAACTGGCAGCTCCGGCGTCTCGGCGTAGGCGTCGGCGATCCGGTTGAGGAACTGGGCGCGGATGATGCAGCCGCCGCGCCAGATCTTGCTGATCGCGCCGAGGTCGATGTTCCAGCCGTACTCGGCGGCGCCGGCGCGGATCTCGTCGAAGCCCTGCGAGTACGCGACGATCTTCGACGCGTAGAGCGCGAGGCGCACGTCTTCGATGAACGCGTCGGTGTCCTCGACTGAGAACTCCTCCTCCGGGCCCGGCAGGTCGCGGGAGACCGCGCGCTGCTCGGGGTGCGAGGAGAGCGAGCGGGCGAAGGTCGCCTCGGCGATGCCCGAGACGGGGACGCCGAGCGACAGCGCGGTCTGCACGGTCCACGCGCCGGTGCCCTTGGCGCCGGCCTGGTCGAGGATCACGTCGACGAGCGGCTTGCCGGTCTCGGCATCCACCTGGCGGAGCACCTCGGCGGTGATCTCGATCAGGTAAGACTCCAGTTCGCCGCGGTTCCACTCGGCGAAGATCTCCGCGATCTCCGCGGGGGTCTTGCCCGTGCCGCGACGGATCAGGTCGTATGCCTCGGCGATCAGCTGCATGTCGGCGTACTCGATGCCGTTGTGCACCATCTTGACGAAGTGTCCGGCACCGTCGTGGCCGACGTGCGTCACACACGGCTCGCCCTCGGCGACTGCAGCGATGGACTTCAGGATCGGTCCGAGCGTGATCCAGGACTCGTCCGAACCGCCGGGCATGATCGACGGGCCCAGCAGGGCGCCCTCCTCGCCGCCGGAGATGCCGGCGCCGACGAAGTTGATGCCCGTCTCGCGGACGGCCTTCTCGCGACGGATCGTGTCGGGGAAGTAGGCGTTGCCGCCGTCGACGATGATGTCGCCCGGCTCGAAGACCTCGACCAGGGAGTCGATCACGGCGTCGGTCGGGCCGCCGGCCTTGACCATGATGATCGCGGTGCGCGGCTTCTGCAGCGAGTCGGCGAACTCCTGGTAGGTGCGGGCCGGGACGAATCCGGCCTCGGGGTGCTCGTCGAGGAGCGTCTGGGTCTTCTCGTAGCTGCGGTTGAAGATCGCCACGGTGTTCCCCTCGCGGCTGGCGAGGTTGCGGGCGAGGTTCGATCCCATGACGGCGAGTCCGACGACTCCGATGTTCGCTGATGCTTCGGGCACAGAAGGCTCCTCGAGGGTGAAGAAGGGGTGGTTTCAGCGTATCGCTGTCCGGGAGGTCAGTGCTCGCCTGTGTCACGCGACGCGATGAAGCGTCGGGACACGGCGATGTCGCGGTCTCCGAGACCCGCGGCCACCAGCTCGTCGAACGCGGCGCGCAGGGTGGGCAGGAGCACGGGGGAGGTGCCGGTGGCCTCGGCGATATCGGCGGCGAAGCCGAGATCCTTCACCATGTACTGCGCGACGCCGCTGGGGGAGTCGTCGCCGGTGACGAGCTTCTCGCGACGGCTGTCGAGCAGTCGCGAGCCGGCGTAGCCGCCGGACAGCAACGACCAGAGGGCATCGAGGTCGAGTCCGGAGCGGTCGGCGAGCACCGTGGCCTCTCCGAGCGCCAGGATCGTCGCGGACACCACCAGCTGGTTGCAGGCCTTCGCGACCTCGCCGGCGCCGAGCGGACCGAGCAGGACGGGCGTGCCGCACGGGGCCAGCACCTCGGCTGCGAGGGCCGCATCCTCGGGGTCGCCGCCGAGCATGATCGAGAGAGTCCCGGCGATGGCGCCGTCTTCGCCGCCCGAGACCGGGCAGTCCGCGACCCGCACCCGCCCGTCGGTCTGCGCGCCGATGCGCTCTGCGAGCGCACGGACGGCCGGTGCCGACGAGGTCGATCCGATCATGATGAGCAGCTCACCGGCGTCCGCGAGGAGTCCGTCCGGGCCGTCGAGCATCGCCTCGAACGGGGGCAGATCCGGCAGCATCATGAGGAGGGCGTCTACTCTGGAGGCGAGTTCGCGCGGTGTCTCCGCCCAGGTGGCTCCGGCCGCCAGCAGCTCCGGCTGCGGGCGTCGCGCGTGGATCACCAGTCGTCCGTGCGCGGCGAGCAGATGGTCGGCCATGGGGCGGCCCATGGCGCCGAGTCCCACGGCGCCGACGGTGACGGATGACATGTTCATGGGCACACGGTAGCAATAATCCAATGGATAGAACAGTGTCCAACAGGATGGATCTGAGCTAAAGTGAGGGATCCAGGATTTCCCGAGGAAGGGATCAGCATGACGGGGACCGAGAACAAGCTGCGTGCCGTCGTGACGGTACCGCTGCGCGAAGACCTCTGCCGGCTCATCGAAGAGCTCGAGCCTCGCGTCGAGGTGGTCCGCGATCACTCGCTCCTCCCTCCGATGCGGGGGCCTGCGGATTGGTCCGGCGACCCGGACTTCGCTCGCACGGAGAGCGAGCAGCGGGCCTTCGATGAACTGGTGGACTCCGCCGACGCCCTCTTCGGCATCCCCGATGTGGACGCCACGGCGCTGGCCCGCACGGTGACGGCGAACCCGCGACTGCGCTGGGTCATGACGACGGCGGCCGGCGGCGGGGCCGCGGTCAAGGCCGCAGAGCTCGACCGCGCGGACCTCGATCGGATCGTCTTCACCACCAGCGCGGGCGTGCACGGCGGGCCCCTGGCTGAGTTCGCCGTTTTCGGCGTGATGGCGGGAGCGAAGAACCTCCCTCGCCTCCTTGCGGATCAGAGCACCCGCACCTGGCCCGACCGCTGGGAGATGCGGCAGCTCGACGAGATGACCGTGCTCGTCGTCGGCCTCGGCGGCATCGGCGCGGAGTGCGCGCGTCGCTTCCACGCGCTCGGTGCCAGGGTCTGGGGCACCACGAGGTCGGGGGAGCCCGTCGCCGGCGTCGATCGTCTGGTGCGACTGGACGAGCTGCGAGACGCGGTTGCCCATGTCGATGCGATCGTCGTGACTCTGCCCGGCACGACCCAGACCCACCACCTGATCGGGGCCGACATCCTCGCGGCGGTGAAGCCGGGAGCGATCATCACCAACGTCGGTCGCGGCACGGTCATCGACGAGACGGCACTGCTCGCCGCTCTCGAGGACGGTCGTATCGCCTTCGCCGCTCTCGATGTCTTCGAGCAGGAGCCGCTCGGCGATGCGTCACCGCTGTGGACGCATCCGAACGTGCTGGTGAGCCCGCACACGGCCGCGCTCAACTCGAAGGAGGAGGAGCGGATCGCTCGACGCTTCGCCGAGAACGCGGCGCGCCTGCTCGATGGCGAGCCGCTGACCGCCGTGGTCGATACGGTCGAGTTCTACTGATCCGCAGGCGGGTGCGTGCGCACCCGCGGCCCCACTGATGGCGGAAGGCGCAGCCATGGACGACGACACCCGCGAGGGGCGCGATCCCGCGCCTGCCGTCACCCGCAGCATCCGCCTGCTCGGCCTCCTCGCTGACGCGGGTGGTCCACGCACCCTGACGGAGCTCGCCGGCGAACTGGGGCTCGCGAAGTCGTCGACCGCGAATCTGTGCCTCGCGCTCGAGGCGGGGGGCATGGTCGACCGCACCGCCCAGGGCTATCGACTGGGCGTGCGAACTGCGGAGCTGGGCGGTGCGTTCGCCGCGCAGTTCAACCAGGTGCGCGAGTTCTACAGCGTGTGCGAGGCCTCGCCGCAGCTGGCCTCCGAGCTCGTGCAGGTCGCCATGCTCGACGGCACGGATGCGCTGTATCTCGCCAGGCACGAAGGGTCGCGGTCGCTGCGACTGGGAACGCCGCTGGGCTCGCGGCTCCCCGCGCCGCTGTCGGCCACCGGACGCGCGCTGCTCGCCGCGATGAGCGATGCCGAGGTCGCCGAGCTCCTCGGGGAGGATGCCGTCTTCCCGTCGCTGACGGAGCGGAGCGCGACGACCATGGCCGGGCTGCTGGAAGTGCTCGCCACCGCCCGCCGGCGCGGCTGGGCGCTGGATGCGGAGGAGTCCTTCCGCGGCATCGTCGGCGTGGCCGTGCCGCTCGAGGGGTGGGCGCCGACCGATCCGCCGCTGGCGCTCGGTGTGGCGATCCGCGCCGCCGAGGCGGACTACGAGCGCATCGAGCGCGTGGGTGAGGCTCTGCGCGCGGCTGCCGCGGCGTTGACGAACCCGTTCAGCACCGCCGTTCGTCGCTGACTCTTTCCGCGCTTCCGTGTCTCGGGGCGCGGTCGGTACTTTCGTGCGTCGAAACCCGGTCCAAAGGGTTGAACGCAATCCAACGGGCTGGTACAGTCGTGCTCACGCCGCAGGCGAAGCCGATCGAAGGAGATGGCAGTGACCGACCCCCGCACCTCAGCACGAGCAGTGTCCGATGACCCGGAGTACGCGGCGAATCTGCGCCGCGCGACGCTGGCCTCCAGCATCGGGAGCGCGCTCGAGTACTTCGACTTCGCGCTCTACGGGCTCTCCACGGCGTTGATCTTCAACGTCCTGTTCTTCCCGCAGGACGACCCCGCCATGGCCACGGTCGCCGCGTTCGCGACCTTCGGCGTCGGTTTCCTGGCACGTCCGTTCGGCGGCCTGTTCTTCGGTGTTCTGGGCGACAAGCTCGGGCGCAAGTGGGTCCTGGTCGCCACGATCGTCCTGATGGGCGGCGCATCGACCGCGATCGGTCTTCTGCCCACCTACGAGGCGATCGGGCTCTGGGCCCCGGTCCTGCTGGTGCTGATGCGCCTCCTCCAGGGCTTCGGGGCGGGTGCGGAGCAGGCCGGTGCCACGGTGCTGATGGCCGAGTACGCGCCGGTCAAGCGCCGCGGGTTCTTCTCCGCACTGCCGTTCGTCGGCATCCAGGCGGGCACCCTGCTCGCCGCGGTCGTCTTCGGGTTGATCACCCTGCTTCCCGAGGACCAGCTGCTGAGCTGGGGATGGCGCGTGCCGTTCCTCGCCTCGTTCGCCCTGATCCTGCTCGCCCTGTTCATCCGGATGCGGCTGCGCGAGACGCCGACCTTCATCGAGCTCGAGAAGCACGAGCAGGTCGCCGATCGCCCCATCAAGGAGATCTTCACGCACGGACTCCCCGGCGTCATCGTCGGCATCGGTCTGCGGATGGCCGAGAACGGCGGCTCCTACATGTTCCAGACCCTCGGTCTCGCGTTCTTCGTCACCGTGGTCGGCGACAGCGCAGACAAGAGCCTGCTCACGTGGGGTGTCACCCTCGGGTCGCTGATCGGCGTCTTCTCGGTGCCGTTCACCGGACACCTCTCCGACCGCTTCGGGCGCCGCACGGTGTACCGCTTCGGTGCCGTCTTCATGCTCGTCTACACGTTCCCCGCGTGGTGGCTGCTGTCGCTCGGCAACTACGCCGTCGCCATCGGCGTGATCGCGATCGGCATCGGCGTCGCCGTGAACAGCATGCTCGGACCGCAGTGCGCCATGCTCCCCGAGCTCTTCGGCAACCGTCACCGCTACCTGGGTGTCGCGATGGCCCGCGAGATCTCGGCCGTGCTCGCCGGCGGCCTCGCCGGTGTTCTCGGTGCCTACCTGATCGCAGTCAGCGACGGGAACTGGGTGCTCCTGGCGATCTACATGGCCGTGCTCGCCCTCATCACCACCGCCTCGACCTTCCTCGCTCCCGAGACGCTGCGTCGCGATCTCACCCGCGTCGACGACGCGATCAAGGTCTCCCGCGAAGAGGGTGGCGACGACGTCTTCGCCACGACGGTCTCGATCAAGGCCGTCGGACGGTGAGCGCCCTGCCTGCGGGCCTCGCCCTCTTCGACCTCGGCGGGCGCACGGCGCTCGTGACCGGATCGAGCCAGGGCATCGGCCGGACCCTCGCGGAGGGACTCGCCGGAGCGGGTGCGACGGTGGTCGTGCACGGACGCGATGCCGCGAAGGCGGCGGCGGTCGCGGCCGAGATCGCACAGAGCACGGGCGCCGCGGTCCACAGCGTCGTCTTCGACGTGACCGATTCCGCGGCGGTGGATGCGGGGATGCGCGAGGTCGAGCAGCTCATCGGCACCCCCGACATCCTCGTGAACAATGCCGGTGTGCAGCGGCGGGCGCCGATCGCGGAGTTCGCGGACGAGGACTGGGATGCGCTCGTGCAGACCAACCTCTCCAGCGTGTTCCACCTGTCGCGCCGCGTCGCCGCCGGCATGATCGCCCGCGGCTCGGGGAAGATCATCCAGATCGGCAGCGTGCAGTCGCAGCTCGCCCGTCCGTCGATCGCCGCATACTCGGCGACGAAGGGTGCGATCGTGATGTTCACGAAAGGGCTCTGCGCCGACCTCGCCCCGCACGGCATCCAGGCCAACGCCATCGCTCCCGGCTACTTCGCGACCGCTCTCACGCAGCCGCTCGTCGAGGACGAGGAGTTCTCGGCGTGGGTCCGCGGGCGCACCCCGGCAGGGCGCTGGGGAGACACCCGCGATCTCGTCGGTGCCCTGCTCTTCCTCGCCGGCGGGGCGAGCGACTTCGTCAACGGCCAGACGCTCTTCGTCGACGGCGGCATGACGGCGGTCGTCTGATGCGGCTCGGTCGAGTCGCGTCCGCCGTCGGCCCCCGCTGGGTGCGCGAGACGACCGACGGGCTCATCCCGATCTCCGACCCGTTCCTCGCGTTCGCGGACGGCCGCACCCCGGATGACGAGGGCGAAGCCATCGACGGGGGCGTCGTCGCCCCGGTCGACCCTCTCGTCATCGTCGGCATCGCCCAGAACGGTCCCGGCCACGAGTCGCCGGTGCAGGCGTGGCTCAAGAGCCCGCGCACCGTGATCGGAAGCGGAGCGGAGGTCACCCTGCGGCGCGATGCGGGCGCCCCGGTGGCGGAGGGCGAGATCGCCGTCGTGATCGGCCGGGCGACCCACGGCTTGACGGCGCAGAACGCTCACGAGTACGTGCTCGGCGTCACCGCGGTGAACGATCTCTCCAGCCCCGATCGCGCGATCCGCGATCCCCGCAACTTCGAGTCGAAGTCGGGGGAGGGCTATACGCCGCTCGGTCCGTGGATCGACACCGCGGCGGGAATCGACGACGTCGAGCTCGACGTGGAGGTCGACGGGCTCCTCGTCGCCCGGACCGGGAGCCGGCAGCTGCCCATGCCGATCCGCGAATGCCTCGCGTACGTCGCGGCGTGGTCCGTTCTGGGCCCCGGCGATGTCGTGATGACCGGTGCCCCGCACTCCCAGGCGTCGGTGCGTCCTGGCCAGCGCGTGACGATCCGGGTGGCCGGAATCGAGCTGGTCACGGCATTCGCCTGACCGAGAAGGAGACGTGGTGTACAATCTCGCCGTGGTGGCCCACGCCGCCGACGATCTGCGGATCGAAGACGTCGGCGCCCCAGCGCCCCGCCCCGACGAGGCGGTGATCGCCGTCGCCTACGGGGGCATCTGCGGCTCCGACCTGCACTACTTCCGGCACGGCGCGGCTGGGGCCTCCGTGCTCCGCGAGCCGATGATCCTGGGGCACGAGGTCGCGGGCGTCGTGGCCGTCGCCGCGGCAGACGGGTCGGGCCCCGTCGTCGGGACGGCTGTGGCCGTGCACCCCCTCACCGCGCACGGCGACGGACGCACACCCTGGCCGCCGGATCAGCCGAACCTCGCGCCGGCCTCGACGTACCTCGGGTCGGCGATGCACCTCCCGCACACGCAGGGAGCCTTCGCACGACGGGCCGCGGTGCCCACGCGCATGCTGCACCCCCTGCCCGCCGGTCTCGACCTGAGAACCGCCGCGCTGGCCGAGCCTGCGGCCGTGGCCTGGCATGCACTGCAGCGAGCCGGAGAGGTGGGCGGACGTCGTGTCGTCGTCATCGGCGCGGGACCTATCGGTCAGCTGGTCGCCGCGGTCGCCCAGCGCGGAGGGGCGGCGTCCGTCACCGTCACCGACCTGCAGCAGCGTCCGCGCGCGATCGCGGAGGCGCGCGGCATCCGGGCGATCGATGCGCGGGCCGAGGCGGAGATTGCGGAGCTGCACGCCGACATCGTGGTCGAATCCAGCGGCACCGTGCCCGGACTCGCGGCCGCGGTCTCGGCGGCGACCCGTGGCGGCACCGTCGTGCTGCTCGGCCTGCAGCGCGGGGGAGATGTTCCGGCGCCCCTGGCCACGGCCATCACCCGTGAACTGACGCTCCGCGGCTCGTTCCGCTTCGGCGCCGAGTTCGACGACGTCATCGCCGCCCTCGCCGACGGCAGCCTCGACGTGCGCGGTATCATCAGCGAGGTGCTGCCGGTGGAGGATGCTCACGAAGCCTTCGCGCTGGCAGCCGATCCTGCGAGCTCCTGCAAGGTGCTCATCGACTTCGGCCTGGAGATATGACTGTGCGCATCGTCGTGATGGGTCCCAGCGGCTGCGGCAAGTCCACTGTCGGCAGTGCGCTCGCGGAGAGCATGGAGGCGCGCTTCATCGACGGCGATGACCTGCATCCGCTGACCAACGTCGAGAAGATGGCCGCCGGCATCCCGCTCGACGATGCGGACCGGATGCCGTGGCTTCGCACCGTCGGAGCGACACTCCACGGCGAGGACCGGATCGTGATCGCCTGCTCCGCGCTGCGTCGTCGCTACCGGGACGCGATCCGCGAAGAGGCACCCGACACGTTCTTCGTGGAGCTGGTGGTGGATCGTGCCACTCTGGAGGCGCGGCTGACGCAGCGCGCTGAGCACTTCATGCCCGCATCGCTGCTGGATTCGCAGCTGGAGACCCTGGAATCGCTGCAGGACGGCGAAAGCGGGATCCGGGTCTCGGCGTCACTCGCTCTGGACGAGGAGATCCGCCTCATCCGCGATGCGGTGCAGGCGTCGGCGGTCTGAGCCGCGTTCAGTCCTTGCGGTAGCTCGAACGCCCCATGGCGAACAGAGCGATGAACGACGTGACGGCCGCGCACACGGTCATGGCGCCGATCAGCCAGAGGATTGCGTGCGAGAGGAAGGCGCCGTCGAGCATGGGGGTTCTCCGTGTTCTGCAGAAAAGGACCGGGTGTCCTCAGCCTATCGGGTCATCCGGTACCATTGAGGCTGTACCTCGGCGAGGGATGCTTCTGCGCGTGCGCGTTCATCCGTTATCGACGCGGCGAAGCAAGCCCGGTGGCTTTCCTCCTGCGTCAGCGAGTTCGACAATTCCAAGACCACCGCGCGGCGCCTTCGCTGCGTGCCCCGAAGGAGAACCCCATGTCTGAAGACACCAAGGTCCAGGCCGAGCTCCGCGAGAGCTTCGGCAAGGGCTTCGCCCGCCGCCTCCGCGCCGCCGGCAAGATCCCCGCCGTCATCTACGGCCACGGCACCGAGCCGGTGCACGTCGCGCTGCCGGGCCACCAGGTCTCGCTCATCATCCGCCGCGCCAACGCGCTGCTCGAGCTCGACATCGAGGGCAAGGGCCAGCTCGCCCTCGTCAAGGACGTCCAGCGCGACCCGGTGCACCAGATCATCGAGCACATCGACCTGCTCGTCGTGAAGAAGGGCGAGAAGGTCGCCATCGACGTGCCGATCGTCGTCACCGGCGAGTCGGCTTCCGGCACCATCGTGAACCTCGACGCGACCACGCTGTCGATCGAGGCCGAGGCCACGCACATCCCGCAGAACATCGAGGTCTCGGTCGAGGGCCTGGAAGAGGGCGCGCACATCACCGGCGCCGACGTGAAGCTCCCCAAGGGCTCCACGCTGCTCTCCGACCCCGAGGTGCTCGTCGTCGCGATCTCCGTCCCGGCCGCACCCACCGAGGATGACGCCGAGGGCGAGAGCGCCGAGGGCACCGAGGCAGCCGAAGAGGCCGCCGCGGAGTGATCTCCGACTGATTCATCACAGAGGGGACGCGATCCGATCGCGTCCCCTCTGTCGTATCCTGACCGGGGCTCGCACCGGGCAGTGAGAGGACGACGACATGGCATCGACCTGGCTCGTGGTGGGGCTCGGCAACCCCGGCCCGCGATATGAGACCACCCGGCACAACATCGGTCAGATGGTGGTCGATGAGCTGGCCTCGCGACGCGGCGAGGCGTTCCGCGAGCACAAGGGCGGAGCGCGCGTCGTCGAGACGTGGCTGCGTCCTGGCGCGGACAAGCTCGTGCTGGCCAAGCCGAACACCTTCATGAACGTCTCGGGTACTCCGGTCGCGGCACTGGCGCGCTTCTACTCGGTGCCTGCAGAGCAGGTCATCGTCGTGCACGACGAACTCGACATCCCCTTCGACACGGTCAAGCTCAAGATCGGCGGCGGGCACGGTGGGCACAACGGCGTGCGCGACATCGCTCGGGCTCTCGGGACGGCAGAGTTCCCGCGTGTGCGCGTGGGAATCGGCCGTCCGGTCGGCCGCCAGGATCCGGCTGACTGGGTGCTCTCACCCTTCGGCAAAGAGGAACGGCCGAACCTGCCGATCCTCGTCGACGATGCCGCCGACGCGGTCGAGCTCCTCGTCGGCGAAGGACTTCTCGCGGCGCAGCAGAAGCACCACGCACCGCGCTGACGCCGCGGTGGTGCTCCCGCCGCTCCAGGAGCACCGTCAGGACGTGTAGGTCGCGAATCCTGTCGCACTGCCGGCCGCGAGAGCGCCGACGAGCACGATGAAGAAGATGACCGCGCCGAGCACGGCGACGACGACAGCGGCGATACCGGTTCCACGGCCCCTGCGCTTCGCGATGGCGATGATGCCGAGCACGATCGCAGTGATCCCGAGGATCGTGCCGATCCAGAAGGACAGCTCGGCCCAGAGGACCTGGTCGCGCGCGGGGGAGAGCACGCTGAGGTCTTCGGCGGTCGACGTCGTGACACCCTGCGGGAGGACGCGTCCGATCTCGAAGGCCGCGATGCCGGCGATGATCGGAGCGACGACCGCCGCGAGGAGTGAAAGCACCAGCGCGATCGTCCCGAACAGGCCGGAGGGGCGGACCGTGGTGTCGGGGGCCGTGTAGGTGCCCGCCGGGGAGGCGTAGCCGCCGACCGGGACCTGGTACGCGCCCGGAGGGGCTGCCGGGTACGCGGCAGCCGGAGCGTTCGGGGTCGTCGCGTACGGCGGTGCGACGGGCGGTGCCGGCGGCGCGAAGGGCTCGGCGCCGGAGGGGGGAGGCAGCTGTGGATCAGTCACGTCCCCCATCCTAGGGCGCGGCTCAGACGCGTCGGAGGAGCCCCACGCGGTCGTACACGTTCGAGAGGGTCGCATCGGCGACGGCGTCCGCGCGTCCGGCGTTCTCGGCCAGGATGCGGTCGAGTTCGGCAGGATCGTCGAGCAGTTCGAGCGCACGCGCGCGCACGGGCTTGAATTCGTTCACGACCACCTCGGCGAGGCCCTTCTTGAAGTCGCCGTAGCCGCGACCTGCGTACTCGTCCTCGATCGCGGCGACCTGGCGACCGCTGAGGGCCGCGTAGATCGTGAGCAGGTTCGAGACGCCGGGCTTGTTCTCCCGGTCGAAGCGCACGGAACCCTCGTTGTCGGTCACCGCTCGCATGACCTTCTTCGCCGACTTCGCCGGGTCGTCGAGCATCCACAGGACTCCCGCGTCGCTCTCCGCCGACTTCGACATCTTGGTGGTCGGGTTCTGCAGATCGTAGATGCGCGCGGTCTCCTTCTGGATGACCGGCAACGGCACGGTGAAGGTCTCACCGAAGCGGGAGTTGAAGCGCTCGGCGAGATCGCGGGTGAGCTCGACGTGCTGCTTCTGGTCGTCGCCCACGGGCACCACATCCGTCTGGTACAGAAGGATGTCGGCGGCCATGAGGACCGGGTACGTGAACAGGCCGACGCTGGTCGCATCGGCTCCGTAGCGCGACGATTTGTCCTTGAACTGCGTCATACGGCCGGCCTCGCCGAAACCGGTGATCGTGCTGAGGATCCAGGCGAGCTCGGCGTGCGCGCGCACGTGGGACTGCACGTACAGGGTCGACAGCGACGGCTCGATGCCCGCGGCGATGTACTGCGCCGCGGTGCGACGCGTCTTCTCGCGGAGCTCGGCCGGGTCCTGTGCGACGGTGAGCGCGTGCAGGTCGACGACCGAGAAGTAGGCATCGTAGGAGCTCTGCAGGTCCCGCCACTGGAGCAGCGCGCCGATGTAGTTGCCGATCTGGAGGGAGTCGGCGGAGGGCTGCATTCCGGAGTAAAGGCGAGGTTTCGTCACACCCCCAATCCTATGGGGTGCGTGCGTGGCCCATACGATGGGCGGATGACGCCCGAATCCCCTCGCCGCCGCCGACGAGGGGACGCAGCCCTCTACGTCGAGGTCCTCATCCGCGCGCCGCTGGAGGATGTCTGGCGACTGACGCAGGATCCCGCCTCGCACGTGCGGTGGGATGCGCGATTCACGGACATCGTTCCGCAGCGCACGCGATCCGACGGCGCGCGGGAGTTCCGATACGAGCTCGATCTCGGGGTGCACACGATCCGCGGCACCGGCGTCTCTCTCGCCACCCGCGAGGGGCCCGTGGGCGAGCGGACCTCGGCTCTGCTGTTCGACACGGAGGATGCACTGTCGCCGCTGGGCGCCGGTCGCGGGTACTGGCGATACATCCCGACGCCGGACGGTGTGCGATTCCTGACCGGCTACGACTACGCGCCGGGATGGGGTTGGCTCGGGCGTCTGTTCGACCCGCTCGTCATCCGCCCGTTCGTGTGGTGGCTGACCGCCCGGAGCTTCGACCGCCTGCGGATGTGGGCGGAGGAGGGCACCTCCCCTGAGCAGGCCAGCGGATGGCGGTCGCTGCGTCGCGGATATCGGCCCCGAGCGCGGAACTGTCGTTCACAGCCTCCCCGCCGCACCGGGAGAACGATCATGGAAGACGCACCGAGATCGCTCGAGGAGATCGCATGACGGCGGGCACCGGAATCTTCGAACGCGCGCTCGGAGACGATTTCGCCCGCCTCCACCCGCAGCTGCAGCGTCGCTTCGGGGTCGGTGTCGAGGCGGGATACGGCTGCATCGGACGAGGCACGATGACGGAGGTGCGTCGCGGCCCCTGGTGGACGCTGCCCTTCCTCCTGATCGGGACCTTCCGCAACATCCTCTTCCCGGAGCGCGGACACGATGTCCCCTTCCGGATCGACAACCACGCGTACCTCGACGATTTCGGCCGCGAGACCGTGACGTTCGTCCGGACGATGGAGGTGCGCCCCGGTCGTCGCCGACGCTTCGACGCCACGATGATCTACAGCGACGCCCGCCGTCGAGTGGTCGACTACCTGGGCACTCATCAGCACCTGGCGGTCGACCTGGATCTGACCGTCACCGACGACGGCGCTCTGCAGCTGACGTCCGGCGAGCAGCGGTTCTACGAGGGGCCTCTCGCGTTCCGATTCCCGATGCTGTTCAGCGGGCGCGCGCGACTGCGGGAGCGATACGACGACGAGCAGCAGCGGTACCTGATCGATCTCGAGATCCACAACGACGTCCTGGGATTCCTGTTCGGCTACCGCGGCGCGTTCACGTGCGAGTTCGTCGACGGGCCGGCGCCCGCGACCGTGAAGCCCTATCGCGAGGAGCTTCGCGAATGACGGCCAGGGGCGCCGTGTTCCTCGCCGCGCTCGGCGACGATGCGGAGCGGCTGCACCCGGAGATCCTCGCGCAGATGCGGGTGGAGGCCGAGAGTGACAGCGCGGTCGGCGTGTTCACGGTCGCCGGCAGCCGGTTCGGGCGGCTGACCGCTCTGGGGTACCCGGTAGTGGGCCCCGGACTGCTGGTCACACGTTTCGCCCGCGATGTCCCGTTCCGGATAGACACGGTCGCGGGTCGGTCGGGATCGGGCCGGGCCACCCTCGCGGCTCGGCGGGAATTCCGCTTTCCCGGGAAGGTCCAGCACATCTCCGATCGCCTCACGGTGACCGGCCGTCCCGGAATCTTCCACAATGCGCTGGGGGTGCGCGGGCGCGTGGAGATGCTCGAAGAGTGTTCCGTCACGCCCGAGGGGGCACTGCGGATGCGCTCCCGCGCGGTCGCCCTGCGCGTCGGCAGACGTCGCATCGTGCTGCGCGGCATCCTGCGCCTCGATGTCGACCTCGTCGACGGCTGGGACGAGGCAGAGCACCGTCGCACCATCGCGATGCGTGCCACCAGCCCCGTGCTGGGGACGGTCCTCGAGTACCGCGGCTGGTACCGTCACACGGATGCCCCGGCGGTACCCGAGGGTGGCCTCGGATCGGGTCAGTACGAGTAGTCGACGACGACCGGAGCGTGATCGCTCCAGCGCTGATCGTAGGCCGCCGCACGGGCCACGTGATAGGTCGTGACGCGCTCGGCGAGTGCCGGCGTCGCGAGGTGATAGTCGATGCGCCAGCCGGAGTCGTTGTCGAACGCCTGACCGCGCATGGACCACCACGTGTACGGTCCGTCGATCTCGCCGTGGAACCGGCGGCCGACGTCGACCCAGCCGAGGCCCGTGCCGATCGTGCCGTCGACGGCGGTGATCTCTGCGCCGGACTCACCGAGGAAGCGGTCGAAATACGCCCGCTCGCGGGGCAGGAAGCCGGCCTTCTTGCGGTTGCCGCGCCAGTTCTTGATGTCGAGCTCTCGGTGCCCGACGTTGAGGTCTCCCGTGACCAGCGCGAGTGCGCCGTCGGCCCCGAGCTCGCCGAGCCGCGTGCCGAACGCGTCGAGGAACTTCCACTTCTCGTCCTGCTTCGGGGTGTCGGCCTCTCCGGAGTGCACGTACGCGCTCACGACGGTCAGCGGACGGTCGCCGATCAGGTAGTCGGCCTCGATCCAGCGGCCCTTCGAGTCGAAGTCCGCGGCACCGAACTCGGTGCGCGACGCGAGGGCCGGCGTGCGGCTCGCGATGGCGACGCCCGCGCGGCCCTTGGCGGTGGCCTCGTCATGCACGAACGACCAGCCGGGCAGCGCGGCTTCGAGGTGTTCGTCCTGTCCGCGGACCTCCTGGAGTGTGAGGATGTCGACACCGGCTTCGTCGAGCCAGCTGCTCATCCCGTTGCGAGCCGCCGCTCGGATCCCGTTGACATTGACCGTGGCGATACGCAGATGGGGCATGCGAACAAGCCTAACGAGCGTCGCCGACATCCCGGGACGGCCGGTGCAGGTCGGCGATGAGGCGCTGCGCGAAGGGGGTGGGCGAATCCACGGGCGGGGGAGGGGAGGCCTCGAGAGCCGCGAGCTCGTTCTCCGCAGCCCGCACCGCCCGTCCGGCGGTCCATGCCTGGAACCACGGGGCGGCGTCGCGGGCGGCATGGGCCTCTCGCACACGGATCTGCGCCGCGGTGAGCAGCGTCTCGTACTCGATCAGGCGGCGCTCCGCCTCGGTCTGCTCCAGCAGGGGCTGGTCCCGGTCGTTCGCGGCGACCGCGATCCAGGACGACGCCACCAGCATCACGACGCCGTTGACGCGGAACCAGAGCAGGAGGCCGATGAAGATGGCGAAGGTCGCGAGCAGCGGATTCGATGGGGTGTAGCTCAGCAGGAAGCCGGCTCCGTATTGGAGCACGGTCATCGCGCCGCCGCCGAGCAGGGCCCCGGGCCAGATGGTCCGCCACTGCAGAGACGTTCCCGTGAGGAAGCGGACCATGGCGGCCAGCGCCGTCGACATGATGGCGAACGACACGATGACGGTCGCGATGCGGATGCCGAGGTTCAGCCCGTCCGAGCCGGAATCCCAGCCCAGCAGGCTGAGGAGCCAGCTCAACACGGCGGCGCTGGCGGAGCTGAGGAGTGAGCCGACGATCAGCGAGACGCCGAAGATCAGGGCCGCGAGCAAGTCGCGGGCCTTCAGGATGACGTAGCTGCGCCGGTCCGGAGGAAGGCCGAAGATGTCCCTCGTCGCTCGCCGCGAGAACGTCACCCAGCCGATGGCCGTCCAGATGACGGTTCCGAGGGCGATCAGACCGGTGATGCCCAGGACGTTGGCGGTGCTCGCGGCGACGTCCTGCACCTGTTCCGGCGTGAAGACGCCGCCCTCGGGGAGGATCAGGTTGGGGATGTAGCTGTTGATCATGTCGATCAGACCGTTGACGGCTTCCTCGCTGCCACCGAGCCAGAGCCCGGCGATGGCGAAGGCGAGGTAGATGGCCGCGAAGATCGCGAAGAGCGCCTGATAGCTCACACCCGCAGCGAGCAGGAATCCGTTGTGCTGCAGGAAGTGCCGCCAGACGCGCACGGGGAACAGGCCGAGGGTGCGCTGCGTGAGTGCGGTCGCGCGCTCGACGGCCGCATCGAGGCGACCGGGCTCGGCCGCGGAGCCATCGGGTTCAGACACGTCCCCACCCTATCCAAGCGCTGCGCGATGCGAGAGCAGCCGGGCACGCGAGAACAGGCGACGACATGAGAACAGGCGGCCCCCGAAGGGAACCGCCTGTTTTCTCGGATGATGGCCTGATGCGGCGCGTCAGGGACGCCCGCGAAGGACCGCCTGCTTGACCTCGGCGATGGCCTTGGTGACCTCGATGCCGCGGGGGCAGGCCTCGGAGCAGTTGAAGGTCGTGCGGCAGCGCCACACGCCTTCCTTGTCGTTGAGGATGTCCAGACGCACGGCCGCGTTGTCGTCGCGGGAGTCGAAGATGAAGCGGTGCGCGTTCACGATCGCGGCGGGGCCGAAGTACTGACCGTCTGTCCAGAACACGGGGCAGGACGAGGTGCACGCGGCGCACAGGATGCACTTGGTGGTGTCGTCGAAGATCTCGCGGTCGGCGATGGTCTGGACGCGCTCCTTGCCCTTCTCCGGGACGGAGCTGGCGACGAGGAACGGCTGCACCTCGCGGTATGAGGCGAAGAACGGCTCCATGTCGACGACGAGGTCCTTCTCCAGCGGCAGACCCTTGATGGCTTCCACGTAGATGGGCTTCGAGATGTCGAGGTCCTTGATCAGCGTCTTGCAGGCCAGGCGGTTGCGGCCGTTGATGCGCATGGCGTCGGAGCCACAGATGCCGTGTGCGCAGGAGCGGCGGAAGGTCAGCGAGCCGTCGACCTCCCACTTGATCTTGTGCAGCGCATCGAGGACGCGGTCGGTGGAGTAGAGCTCCACGTCGTAGTCGACCCAGTGCGGTTCCGCGTCGACCTCGGGGTCGAAGCGGCGGATGTTGAACGTCACGATGAAGGACTGGATGCCGGTCTCTTCGGTCGTGTCCGCGGGTGCTTCGGCGATGGCGTTCGACATTCTCAGTACTTCCTCTCCATCGGCGGGTAGTTCAACTCGCCCTGATCGTTCTTCGTGAAGACGACGGGCTTCCAGTCGAGCTTGATGTGGTCGCTCGGGGTCGACGAGTGCGGGTCGCCGGTGAGGTAGGCCATGGTGTGCTTCATGTACTTCTCGTCGTCACGCGTCGGGAAGTCGTCGCGCATGTGGCCGCCGCGGCTCTCCTCGCGGTTCTGCGCGGCGTAGACCACGACCTCGGCGATGTCGAGCAGGAAGCCCAGCTCGACGGCCTCGAGCAGGTCGGTGTTGAAACGCTTGCCCTTGTCGTCGACGTGCACGTTCTTGTAGCGCTCACGCAGCTCGGCGATCACGCCCAGCACGTGCTGCAGCGAGTCGTGCGTGCGGAACACCTGAGCGCCCTTGTCCATCTCGTCCTGCAGCGTCTTGCGCAGCACGGCGATGCGCTCGGTGCCCTGGTTGTTGCGCAGGTCCTCGAGCATGCCGGAGACGAAACCGGCGGGGTTTTCGGGCAGCGGCACGAACTCGGCCGTCTTGACGTACTCGACGGCGTTGCGGCCGCTGCGCTTGCCGAACACGTTGATGTCGAGCAGCGAGTTGGTGCCGAGGCGGTTGGCGCCGTGCACCGAGACGCAGGCGCACTCGCCGGCGGCGTACAGGCCGGGGACGACCGTGTCGTTGTCGGCCAGGACCTCGCCGTTGTTGTTGGTCGGGATGCCGCCCATGGCGTAGTGCGCGGTCGGCATCACCGGGACCGGCTCGACGACCGGGTCGACGCCCAGGTACGTGCGGGCGAACTCCGTGATGTCGGGCAGCTTGGTCTCGAGGACCTCGGCGCCCAGGTGCGTGCAGTCCAGCAGCACGTAGTCCTTGTGCGGGCCGGCGCCGCGGCCTTCTGCGACCTCCTGCACCATGCAGCGCGCGACGATGTCACGCGGAGCGAGGTCCTTGATCGTCGGGGCGTAGCGCTCCATGAACCGCTCGCCCGAGGCGTTGCGCAGGATCGCGCCCTCTCCACGGGCGCCCTCGGTGAGGAGGATGCCGAGGCCGGCGAGTCCGGTCGGATGGAACTGGAAGAACTCCAAGTCCTCGAGGGGGAGGCCCTTGCGCCAGACGATGCCGACGCCGTCGCCCGTGAGGGTGTGCGCGTTCGAGGTCGTCTTGAAGATCTTGCCGAAGCCGCCGGTCGCGAAGATCACGGCCTTGGCCTGGAACACGTGCAGCTCGCCGGTCGAGAGGTCGTACGCGACGACGCCCGAGACCTGGGTCTTGCCGTCGGCATCCTTCACCGTCAGCAGGTCGAGCACATAGAACTCGTTGAAGAAGTTGATGCCGAGCTTGACGCAGTTCTGGAACAGCGTCTGCAGGATCATGTGGCCGGTGCGGTCGGCGGCGTAGCAGGCGCGGCGGACCGGGGTCTTGCCGTGCTCTGCCGTGTGCCCGCCGAAACGGCGCTGGTCGATCTTGCCCTCGGGCGTGCGGTTGAAGGGGAGGCCCATGTTCTCGAGGTCGATGACCGCCTCGATGGCCTCCTTCGCGAGGATCTCCGCCGCGTCCTGGTCGACGAGGTAGTCGCCGCCCTTGACGGTGTCGAAGGTGTGCCACTCCCAGGAGTCCTCTTCGACGTTCGCGAGGGCTGCCGCCATGCCGCCCTGCGCTGCACCGGTGTGCGAGCGCGTGGGGTACAGCTTGGAGATCACGGCGGTCTTCGCGCCGGGGCCGGCCTCGATGGCGGCCCGCATGCCGGCGCCACCGGCGCCAACGATCACGATGTCGAACTGGTGGTAATGCACGCCGTCACGGACGACGGAATCCTGCGTCTCGGTAGTCACTTCTTCTTAGCCTTCTTCTCAGTTCCCGACCAGTGCGGCGCATTCGCTCCACAGGACGCTGTCCTCGGTCGCACCCAGGCACGGGTCGAACGTGAAGACGACGAGCGTGCCCAGGATGATGAGCAGGCCGGCGGCGAGCCCGAGGGCCCAGGTGAGGGCCTTCCGGGCGGTGGTGTTCGTGACGTAGTCGTTCACGATCGTGCGCATGCCGTTGGCGCCGTGGATCAGTGCGAGCCACAGCATCAGCACGTCCCACCACTGCCAGAACGGCGTGGCGAACTTGCCGGCGATGAATGCGAAGTCGAGGGCGTGGATGCCCTCGCCGACCATGAGGTTGACGAAGAGGTGGCCGAAGATCAGCACGACGAGCACGACGCCCGAGGCGCGCATGAAGACCCAGCCCCACTTCTCGAGGTTGACTCCGCGCCGGCGGCGAGCCGGGGCTGCGATGGTCTGCGCGGTCATCAGTGTCCCCCTCCGAATCCGGCGAACGCGAGCATCAGGTGGCGGGGCACGAAGCCGGCCATGATGATGCCCCAGACCAGCAGCACGCCCCAGAAGAGCTGACGCTGGTACTTGGCGCCCTTCGACCAGAAGTCGACGGCGATGATGCGTAGCCCGTTCATCGCGTGGAACACGATGCCGGCCACGAGCACGACCTCGCCGAGCGCCATGATGGGGTTCTTGTACGTGCCGATCACGGCGTTGTACGCCTCCGGCGAGACCCTGATCAGTGCCGTGTCGAGCACGTGCACCAACAGGAAGAAGAAGATGGCGACTCCGGTGATGCGGTGAAGCACCCACGACCACATGCCTTCGCGGCCCCGATAAAGGGTGCCGCGGGGGGTCTTGGACGTGGTTTCCGAAATCGACGGTGTCAAGCGAGCGCTCGTGGACACGGTCGTCCTCCCTGATCGATGTGCGTCGGTCGCATGCGCTGCTCTCGTTCAAGTGTGAGCCTGTCGAAGTCAGGCACGCCCGATCGCTGTCCATCCTATTCCTGTCAGAAGACTGGGAGCGACGAAGGGGAGCCTAAGTATCTCGATGTCGAGAGGTCTCGTCGGGCTACCCTGGCAGGGTGAGCGCACCCATCAAGGATTTCTACGCAGTGATTCCCGCCGGCGGCATCGGCAGCCGGCTCTGGCCGCTCTCCCGTGCGGACGCGCCCAAGTTCCTGCACGACCTCACGGGTTCCGGGCATTCGCTGCTCCGTGACACCTGGGACCGCCTGGAGCCGCTCAGCGGATCCGACCGGATCGCCGTGGTCACCGGGCGCGCGCACCGTGCCGCGGTCGAGGCCGAGCTGCCGGGCATCGCCGACCTCAACGTCTTCCTGGAGTCGGAGCCGCGGGAGTCCGCCGCCGCGATCGGCCTCGCCGCCGCGATCCTGCACCGGCGCGAGCCCGACGTGATCATCGGCTCGTTCAGCGCGGACCATGTGATCCGCAGCACGCGCGTGTTCGAGTTCGCGGTGCGCGACGCCGTCGAGGTCGCCCGCGAGGGATACATCTGCACCATCGGCATCTCGCCCACCGAGCCCGCGATCGGGTTCGGTTACATCAAGAAGGGTCCGGAGCTGGTCGTCGACGGCGCGCGTGAGGCCGCGCTAGTGGAGAGCTTCGTCGAGAAGCCCGACCTGGAGACGGCGAAGGAGTATCTCGCCGATCGCGACTATCTGTGGAACGCCGGCATGTTCATCGCGAAGGCGAGCGTGCTGCTGGAGGAACTCGCCGCGAACGAGCCCGAGCTGCACGCCGGGCTCCTCGAACTCGCCGAGGCCTGGGACGACCGCGAGCTGCGCGGACCTGCGGTCGACCGCATCTGGCCGCGCCTGAAGAAGATCGCCATCGACTACGCGGTGGCCGAGCCGGCCGCCCGCCGCGGACGGCTCGCCGTCGTCCCCGGTCACTTCGACTGGGACGACGTGGGCGACTTCGCCTCGCTGACCAAGCTCATCAACAACGGGCGCAAGAACGACCTCGCCGTCCTCGGGCCGAACGCCCGGGTGCTGACCGACGGCGCGAGCGGAATCCTCGTCAGCCAGACGTCTCGGGTGATCAGCCTGGTGGGCGTCCAGGACATCGTCGTCGTCGACACCCCCGATGCTCTGCTGGTCACCACGGTCGAGCACGCGCAGCGGGTGAAGGGCGTCGTCGAGTCCCTCAAGCTCACCGGCCGGGGAGACGTGCTCTGACGCCTGCGCCGATGAGCAGGCGTTCACGCTCATCGGGTGGCTTGATTTCAGCTTTGTAACCTTTGGCCAGCGCATCCGCTGCGCACGTGCGCAAAAGGCGAAACAGTAGGTAACTTTGATCGATCCGCGATGGCCGCGGTTTCGTTGAGGGAGGCATCAGTTGACCATCTCCACCACCAAGAAGCTGCTCGGCGCGACGGTCGCCGCGGGCGTCATCTTCGCGCTCGCCGGCTGCGGTCAGGCACCGACCGACAAGCCCGCAGGCTCCGAGAAGCCGGTCGACTCCGACTTCCTTCCCTGCCTCATCTCCGACGCGGGCGGCTGGAACGACAAGTCGTTCAACCAGTCGGCCAAGGAGGGCATGGACAGCGCGGCTGAAGAACTCAGCATCAAGCCGCTCGAGTTCGAGTCCGCGAACGACAACGACTACGCCCCGAACCTCGAGACCGCCGTCTCCGAAGGCTGCTCGCTCATCGTCGCGGTCGGCTTCAAGCTCTCGGCAGCCACGGTCGAGTCCGCGCTCGCGAACCCCGAGATCGACTACGCGATCATCGACGACTACGCCGACAACGACTTCGACGGCACCACCGATGCTCCGAACATCAAGCCCCTCGTCTTCGACACCGCGCAGGCGGCCTACCTCGGCGGCTACGCCGCGGCAGCCTGGTCCGCGCAGAGCGGCGTGAACAAGGTCGGCACCTTCGGCGGCATGCAGATCCCGTCGGTCGCCGTGTTCATGGACGGCTACCAGCTCGGCGTCGACAAGTACAACGAGGACAAGTCGGCTGCGGTCGAGGTCTTCGGTTGGGACGCCGCGACGCAGAAGGGCTCGTTCACGGGCGGCTTCGACGCGAACGACACCGCCAAGCAGACCGCGCAGGGCGTGCTCGACCAGGGCGTCGACGTGATCCTCCCGGTCGGCGGTCCCGTCTACCAGAGCGCTGCTGCGGCGATCACCGACAGTGGCAAGGACACGCTGATGCTCGGCGTCGACAGCGACCTGGCCGTGGCTGACCCGAACGTGGCCGGCATGACGCTGGTCTCGATCATGAAGGCGATCGACGTCGCCGTGCATGACGCCACCGTCGCCGCCGCCGCCGGTGAGTTCGACGCAGCGCCGTACGTGGGCACGCTCGAGAACGAGGGCGTCAAGCTCTCCGGTTTCGGCGACTTCGAGGGCGACCTCCCCGAGGGCCTGGTCGACGAGCTGGCCGAGCTGCAGAAGCAGATCATCGCCGGTGACATCACGGTGGAGTCCGAGAACTCCCCGTAAGTCGTAACCGGTCCAGCACGGGGCGAGTGGTGAGCAGTCTGCCACTCGCCCCGTGCCGTGGACGGACGATGATTCTCCTGGATGACTGTTCTGGATAACTCTTCTGGATAAGGTGCAGATATGAAGCTCGAACTTCGCGGCATCACCAAGCGATTCGGTAGCCTCGTGGCCAACGACCACATCGATCTGGTGGTCGAGCCGGGGGAGATCCACGCGCTCCTCGGCGAGAACGGCGCGGGCAAGTCCACACTCATGAACGTCCTCTACGGCCTCTATCAGGCCGATGAAGGTGAGATCCTCCTCGATGACGAGGTGCAGCGCTTCCGCGGTCCTGGCGACGCGATGGCTGCGGGGATCGGCATGGTCCACCAGCACTTCATGCTCGTCCCGGTCTTCACCGTGGCCGAGAACGTGATGCTCGGTCACGAGCAGACCAAAGCGCTCGGAAGGCTCGACATCGCGAAGGCGCGAGAGCACGTGCGGTCGGTGGCTGCCCGGTTCGGATTCGACATCGATCCGGATGCGCTCGTGGGCGACCTGCCCGTCGGCGTGCAGCAGCGGGTCGAGATCATCAAGGCGCTGTCGCGCGACGCGAAGGTGCTCGTGTTCGACGAGCCGACGGCCGTCCTCACCCCGCAGGAGACCGACGAGCTGATGAACATCATGCGTCAGCTGCGCGATGAGGGCACGGCGATCGTGTTCATCACGCACAAGCTGCGCGAGGTGCGCGAGGTGGCCGACAAGATCACCATCGTCCGCCTCGGCAAGGTCGTCGGCGAGGCTTCCCCCACCGCGACGAACGCGGAGCTCGCCTCCCTCATGGTCGGTCGCGCGGTCGAACTGACCGTGCACAAGGACCCGCCCCGCCTGGGCGAGGGCGGTTTCGAAGTCAAGGGACTGCGCGTCCTGACGCCCACCGGCGCGATCGTCGTCGACGGTATCGACCTCGCCGTCCGACCGGGTGAGGTCCTCGCGATCGCCGGCGTGCAGGGCAACGGCCAGACCGAGCTGGTGGAGGCCATCGTCGGCCTCGCGGCCCGCGTCGAAGGCAGCATCGTGCTCGACGGGAAGGAACTCATCGGCAAGAGCGTGCGCGCCATCCTCGACGCCGGCGTCGGCTTCGTCCCGGAAGATCGCACGGAGGACGGCCTGGTCGCCGGATTCTCCGTCGCGGAGAATCTCATCCTCGACCGCTCGGACGACCCGGCCTTCAGCCGAGCCGGCACGTTGCGCCGCGCAGCCCTCGACGAGTTCGCCCGTGCGCGCATCACCGAGTACGACATCCGCACGCAGGGGCCGGAGACGGCGGCGGGCACGCTGTCGGGCGGTAACCAACAGAAGGTCGTCATCGCCCGGGAGATGAGCCGCGACCTGCGGCTCCTCGTCGCCGCGCAGCCGACACGTGGCGTGGACGTCGGCTCGATCGAGTTCATCCACAAGCGCATCATCGAGACGCGCGATGCGGGCATCCCCGTGATCGTCGTCTCCACGGAGCTCGACGAGGTCGCAGCTCTCGCCGACCGGATCGCGGTCATGTACCGCGGCACGATCGTCGGCATCGTCCCCGGCGACACGCCTCGGGAGACGCTCGGACTCATGATGGCCGGAGCGGCCGAAGGGGAGGTGGCCGCGTGAGCGGAGCGACGCCCGGCGCGGGCGATGTGACCAAGGGGATCCCGCCGCAGGAGCTCGCCACGAGCACAGGCACCGTCCCTCGAGACCCCTCCGACGTGCCCCCGCCCCCGCGCGGAAACCTCATCCTCAAGGAGATCCTCCGCGGCAACGCCGTCACGACGATCCTCGCGATCGTCCTGGCACTCGTCGTGGGCGGCATCCTCATCGCCTTCACGAACGAAGACGTGCAGGCGGCATCGGTCTACTTCTTCAACCAGCCGGGCGACACCTTCGTCGCCGCCTGGAACGCCGTGTACAACGGCTACGAGGCGCTGTTCCGTGGGGCGATCTTCAACGCCCGCGGCGCGGACTTCGCAGCCCAGATCCGTCCGCTGACGAACACCCTCGGCTTCGCGGCTCCGCTGATCGCGGCCGGCCTCGGTGTCGCTCTGGCATTCCGCGTCGGCCTGTTCAACATCGGTGCCCGTGGCCAGATGCTCATCGGCGTCGCGGTTGCGGCGCTCCTGACGTTCTCCCTCGACCTGCCGATCTGGCTGCACATCCCGGTGACGCTGATCGCCGGTATCGCCGGCGGCGCGCTCTGGGGCGCGATCGCGGGGCTCATCAAAGCGCGCACCGGTGCGCACGAGGTGATCCTCACGATCATGCTCAACTACATCGCTTACTACCTGCTGCTGTGGATGATCCGCACGCCGGGCCTGCTGCAGAAGCCGGGCACCAACCAGGCACTCGGCTCGGCGACGCCGCAGAGCGCGCAGTTCCCGACCCTGCTCGGACCGCAGTTCCCGCTGCTCGATCTCGGCTTCGTGATCGTGATCGTCGCGACCCTGTTCGTCTGGTGGCTGATCGAGCGCTCGTCGCTCGGCATGCGGATGCGCGCCGTGGGCGAGAACCCCCATGCGGCACGCGCCGCCGGCATCAGTGTGCAGCGCATCTACGTCTACGCGATGCTGTTCGCCGGAGGCCTGGCGGGTCTCGCCGGCATGAACCAGATCCAGGGTGCCGTCACCACCGGCGTGACCGAGACGATCGACGCCGGCATCGGCTTCGACGCGATCACGGTCGCGCTCCTCGGTCGCAGCCGCGCCTGGGGCACGTTCGCCGCCGGCATCCTGTTCGGGGCGCTCAAGGCGGGCTCGTTCTCGATGCAGGCGCAGGATATCCCGGTCGACATCGTCCTCGTGGTGCAGTCTCTCGTGGTGCTGTTCATCGCGGCGCCGCCGCTGCTGCGGACGGTGTTCTTCCTCCCGAAGACCGATATCGAGAAGGCTGCCAGGCTGAGAGCCAAGGCCTCGAAGAAGGCGGTGGCGGCATGATGTCCCTCGTGCAGACCCAGGCCGCTGACGGCACGGTACAGCTGGCGACCGTGAAGGAGCGGCACCTCAAGGCGCCGATCGTCCTCGCAGGCGCCACCGTGCTCCTCGCGCTGTTGTTCCTGTTCGTGCCGCGTGACGGCATCAGCACCTTCCGGCTCTCCGATCAGTCGTCTGCGCTCGCGCTGCCCGACGTCGCACTGCCCACGGCCTCGACGTTCTGGGTCGTGCTCGGAATCCTCGTGGTCTTGACGGTCGGAGCGTTCCTCCGCGCGTGGACCTACCGCACGCCTTCGCTGTGGCTGGTCATCGCCTACAGCGTGCTGGCTGTCTTCGCGTTCCTCGTCTGGGCGTCCGCCGGCGGACTCGTGCCGGTCACGAGCCTGCTGTTCGGTGCGGTCTCGCTCTCGGTACCGCTGGTGTTCGGCGCCCTGGGCGGTGTCATCGGCGAGCGTGCCGGCGTCGTGAACGTCGCCATCGAGGGGCAGCTGCTTCTCGGGGCATTCTCGGCCGCTCTGCTCTCGAGCATCACCGGCAACCCGTTCGTGGGTCTGGTCGGCGCGATGATCGGCGGCGTCCTGGTCGCCAGCGTCCTCGCCGCGTTCGCGATCAAGTACCTCGTCGAGCAGGTGATCGTCGGTGTCGTACTCAACGTCCTGGTCACCGGTCTCACCGGGTTCCTCTACGGGGCGCTGCTCGCACCGAACGAGTTGACGCTGAACACCCCGGTGCGGTTCCCGCGCGTGGAGATCCCCGTGCTCAGCGACATCCCCATCATCGGGCCGGTGCTCTTCAACCAGACGTTCATCGGGTATCTGATGTTCATCACCGTCGCCGTCGTGGCCTGGGGGCTGTATCGCACCCGGTGGGGTCTGCGGCTGCGTGCCGTGGGCGAGCACCCGCAGGCTGCAGACACCGTCGGCATCAAGGTGAACCCGACCCGGTTCTGGAACGTGCTGCTCGCCGGCGCGATCGCCGGTATGGGTGGTGCGTACTTCACGCTCGTCTCGGTGCCGCAGTTCGGCAAGGACATGACGGCCGGGCTCGGCTTCATCGCCCTCGCCGCCGTGATCTTCGGTCGCTGGGACCCGATCCGCGCGACGCTCGCGGCGCTGCTGTTCGGCTTCGCCACCAACCTGCAGAACCTGCTGTCGATCCTGAAGACACCCATTCCGGGCGAGTTCATGCTGATGCTGCCCTACGTCGTGACGTTGCTCGCGGTCGCCGGGTTCGCCGGTCAGATCAAGGCGCCCGCCGCCGACGGCAAGCCCTACATAAAGTCCTAGCCCGGTCGGAAGAGGAAAAGAATCGCAATGACAGACATCGACTGGGACGAACTGCGCCAGGTCGCCACGGATGCCATGACGAAGGCGTACGCGCCGTACTCGCGCTATCGCGTGGGGGCGGCGGCCCTCGTCGGCGACGGTCGCATCGTCGCCGGCTGCAACGTCGAGAACGCGTCCTACGGCGTGACCCTGTGCGCCGAGTGCGCCCTCGTCGGCGATCTGCACATGTCGGGCGGCGGCCAGCTCGTCGCCTTCGTGTGCGTGAACAACGACGGACAGACGATCATGCCGTGCGGACGCTGCCGTCAGCTGCTGTTCGAGCACGCGATGCCGGGCATGCTGCTGGAGACGGTCTCCGGCATCCGCACGATCGACGAGGTGCTGCCCGATGCATTCGGGCCGCGCGACCTGGAGGAAGCACGATGACTGTTGAGCCTTTCGACGCGGTGGACGTGATCCGCGCCAAGCGCGACGGCGGTGCGGTCCCCGAGGCGGCGCTGCGGTGGATGATCGACGCGTACACCCGCGGCTATGTCTCCGATGCGCAGATGGCCTCGTTCGCGATGGCGATCTTCCAGCGCGGGATGGAGCGTGATGAGATCCGCGTGCTGACCGACGCGATGATCGCGTCGGGGGAGCGGATGAGCTTCGCCTCCCTCGGCAAGAAGACCGTCGACAAGCACTCGACCGGCGGGGTCGGCGACAAGATCACCCTTCCGCTCGCTCCGCTGGTCGCTTCGTTCGGCGTCGCCGTTCCCCAGCTCAGCGGTCGCGGACTCGGCCACACCGGCGGCACGCTCGACAAGCTCGAGTCGATCCCCGGCTGGCGCGCCGCCCTCAGCAACGAGGAGATGTTCGCGCAGATGCAGGGCGACGTCGGTGCGGTCATCTGCGCCGCGGGCTCGGGTCTCGCGCCCGCCGACAAGAAGCTGTACGCCCTCCGCGACGTCACCGGCACGGTCGAGGCGATCCCGCTGATCGCGTCGAGCATCATGTCGAAGAAGATCGCCGAGGGCACCGACGCGCTCGTACTCGACGTGAAATTCGGCTCCGGCGCCTTCATGCAGGACATCGACCGCGCCCGGGAACTCGCGCGCACGATGGTCGCGCTCGGCACCGACTCCGGCGTGGCCACGACCGCGCTCCTCACCGACATGAACGTGCCGCTCGGACTCGCGATCGGCAATGCCAACGAGGTCCGCGAATCCGTCGAGATCCTCGCCGGCGGCGGCCCCGCCGATGTCCGCGAGCTGACCCTCGCCCTGGCACGGGAGATGCTCGCCCTCGCCGGACAGCCGGATGCCGACGTGGAGGCCGCGCTCGACGACGGCCGGGCGATGGACACCTGGAAGGCGATGATCCGCGCCCAGGACGGCGACCCCGATGCGGCGCTGCCGACCGCACGGGAGACGCACGTCGTGACGGCCGCGGCCGACGGTGTGATGACGCGCATGGACGCACTGCCGTTCGGCATCGCCGCCTGGCGACTCGGAGCCGGTCGCGCCAGGGCCGAGGATCCGGTGATCTTCGAGGCGGGGATCGACCTGCACGCCAAGCCCGGTGACCGCGTCGTCGCGGGGCAGCCGCTGTTCACCCTCTCCGCTGCCGACGACGCACGCTTCGGCCGGGCTCTCGATGCTCTCGAGGGCTCGTGGGAGATCGGCGACGAGGCTCCGGCCACCGGTCCCATCGTGCGCGAGCGCATCACGGCGTGACGCGCGACCGCTAGCCTGAACTGAGCACATCCGCGACCGAGAGGATCACCATGTCGATCGATGCGAACGGCGACGTCACGCTGCAGGGCGTCTCCCTGCGGAGCCTCCCGAAGGTGTCGCTGCACGACCACCTCGACGGCGCTCTGCGCCCCTCGACGATCCTCGAGCTCGCGGACTCCATCGGCCTCGAGGTCCCGGAATCCACGCCCGCAGCCCTCGGAAAGTGGTTCGCGAAGCAGAGCGACTCCGGTTCCCTGGTCGAGTACCTCAAGACGTTCGACCTGACCACGGCTGTCATGCAGACCCAGGAGGGACTCACCCGCGTCGCGCGCGAGTTCGTCCAGGACCTCGCAGCCGACGGTGTGGTCTACGGCGAGGTGCGCTGGGCTCCGGAGCAGCACCAGGCGCAGGGCCTCACGCTCGAGCAGACCGTCGAAGCCGTGCAGCAGGGCATCGAGGAGGGTGAGGACGCGGCGGACCGTGACGGTCGCAGCATCCGCGTCGGCCAGCTCATCACGGCGATGCGCCACACCGACCGTGCCCGGGAGATCGCGGAGCTCGCGGTCGACTTCCGCGGTCGCGGTGCCGTCGGCTTCGACATCGCCGGCCCGGAAGACGGCTTCCCGCCGTCGAACCACCGCGCGGCTTTCGACTACCTCGCCGACAACTTCTTCCCGGTCACCGTACACGCGGGCGAGGCCGCAGGTCTCGCCTCGATCCGATCGGCGCTGATCGACGGTCGCGCGCTGCGCCTGGGCCACGGCGTGCGTATCGCCGAAGACCTCCAGGTCGTCACGCAGGAGGGCGACGAGGTACAGGTGCAGTTCGGCGATCTGGCCCGTTGGGTGCGCGACCGCGAGATCCCGCTCGAGCTCTCGCCGTCGTCGAACCTGCAGACCGGAGCGATCGCCGCGTGGGGCGACACCCTGGCCGACCACCCGTTCGACCTGTTGTACCAGCTCGGATTCGCGGTGACGGTGAACGTCGACAATCGCACGATGAGCGCCACCTCGCTGACGCGCGAGCTCGCCCTGCTCGTGGAGACGTTCGAGTACGACCTCGACGATCTCGAGACGTTCCAGTTCAATGCGGCTGCGGCCGCGTTCCTCCCCGTCGAGGAGCGGGAGGAGCTCGTCGAGTTGATCGCCGAGGGATTCGACATCTGACCGTGGCTTCCGGGGGGAGGCGGCGCGGGGGCGTCGCGGGCATCATCATCGCTGCCGTGATCGTCGTCGTGGGCGCCGGCTTCACGACATACGTCTGGCTGAACCACGCACCGGCCGAGGCCGAAGCGAAGCCGACACGGACGCCGACGCCGATCGTGACCCCGACGCCGCTGACACCGGCGGAGCAGCTCATCGCGGATGCCGATGATCCGCTCGCCTGCGCGGTGACGTTCACGGGCGAAGGGGTTCCGGCCGACCCCCAGCTGCAGCGGCAGGACGGTCTGTACCAGGCGCTCCCGATCCCGGCGCTCGCCGGCCGCGTGTTCGCCGGCTGGTACGCGACGGCGGCGGATGCCGCGGCCTACACCGTCGCCGCACGGGTGAACGGTGCGGACCCCGTGGTCTGCGACCAGCAGCAGGTCGAGCTCTTCGCCGCCTGGAAGACGCCGGAGCAGAACACGGCCGAGGGCGTGCAGGTCCCGATCCTCATGTACCACCAGTTCACGGCGAATCCTGAGGGCGAGTCCGGGTGGCTGCGCGGGAACTACGCGTACATCGGCGACTTCGACGCGCACATGAACCACATCGCGACGACGGGCTTCTACCTGCCCACCTGGGACGAACTGAGTGCCTTCATCGACGGTCGGCTCTCGCTGCCCGCGCGGAGCGTGATCATCACGGACGACGACGCCGACCAGACCTGGTTCGACCTCGGGGCCCCCGTCGTGGCAGCGCACAACCTGCTCGCAACCTCCTTCATGGTGACCGCCTACCGCTCCGACCCGCCGCCGTCGATCCACGTGCTGCGCCGCTCGCACACGCACGACATGCACAAGGCGGGCGACAACGGCGACGGCCTGATGGTGAACTGGACCGCGGATCAGATCGCCGCCGACCTCAACCTCTCCGGCGACACTCTGGGCGTTCGCGAGGTCATCGCGTATCCCTTCGGGCACTACAACGACACCGCCAAGCAGGGTGTCACGCAGGCCGGCTACGAGATGGCGCGGACGATCGAACCCGGGTTCGTGACGATCGGCACCGACAAGCTCGCCCTCCCCGTGGTGCGCATCGACTACGGCATGGGCCTCGACGCCCTGGTGTCGCGCATCGGCTGACGGCGTCGGGACGGCAGGATGGTCGCATGCCCGACTCCGTCTTCATCGCCGGTCCCGCGTCATGGAACACGATCGTCGTGCTCGATCGGCTTCCCGAGCCGGTGCCCCACATGCAGTTCGCCGAGGAGACGTGGGCGACCGTGGGCGGCACGAGTGCCGGCAAGGCCCTGAGCCTCACCGGGCTCGGGCGTGCGACGCAGCTCTATGCCCTCGCCGGACCCGACGAGGAGGGCGACCGCGTGCGTGCGGCCCTCGATGGTGCGGGAGTGCGAGTGCGCTGGGGTCAAGGAACCACCGAGCGGCATCTGAACCTCATGACCCGCGCTGGCGAACGGGTCTCGCTGTACCTGTCGTCGCCGGACGCGACCGCGGGCGAGGACGACGCCTGGGCGCGCGAACGGATGGGGGAGGCGGCCGCGATCGTGCTTGACCTCGCCGCCGAACCGCTGCGGCTCCTGCCGGCCGCGCGCGAGATGGGCGTCCCGATCTGGGTCGACGTGCACGACTACGACGGTGAGGCCGAGTTCCACCGCCCGTTCCTGGCGGCGGCGGACGCCGTGTTCTGCAACGCGGATCGCCTTGCAGACCCGGTCGCGTTCCTGCACTCGCGTATCGCCGCCGGTGCCTCACTCGCCGTGTGCACGCTCGGGGCGGAGGGCGCGGTGGCCGTGGATGCAGAAGGAATCGAGTACCGGGTGGCCGCGGTGCCCGTCGAGGTCATCGACACGAACGGTGCGGGCGACGCCTTCCTCGCGGGCGTGCTCGACGCGCGCCTGGACGGCGCGGGAGTCGGCGCGGCACTCGAGGCGGGCGCGCGGACAGCCGCGGCCGTTCTCCGTTCGCGGCACCTGCATCCGTTGCTGGATGCGGCCGTCGGCTCGGCGGGGGAGTGAACGTCAGGGCGCGAGCGGCGCGAGGAACTCTTCGGTGAGTCGCGTGACCTCGTCGTGCATCTCGTCCGTCGAGATCGTCGGGGTGCCGTCGCCGTCCTGCGGGCCGTAATCGCCGAAGGACGCGTGCGATGCGCCTTCGATCTCCACCATCTCGGCGTCAGCGGGCAAAAGATCCCGCGCGTCCGCGATCTTCTCCGGAGTGGAGAGGCCGTCTTCGCTTCCGGAGAGGCTGAGGACGGGAAGCCCGCTCTCCGACACGTCGGTCGCGCAGTACGACCCGAACAGCACGATCGCGTCGGCATCCGCGGCGAGTTGGCAGGCGCGGACGCCGCCCAGCGAGTGTCCGCCGACGCCCCAGACATCGATATCGGGCGCGGCCGAGGTGAAGGCGTCGAGTCCGCGCGGGTCGAAGAAGGCCAGGTTCAGCCAGGGGCGGGTGATCACGACCGTGGTTCCCTCCTCGGCGAGCCCCTGGAGGATGGCCGCGTAGGCCCACGGGTCGACCTTGGCGCCCGGGATGAAGACCAGGCCGAGATCCGAGTCGCCGTCGGCGGGGGCGAGCACGATGCCCTCGTCCGCGTCGGTGACCGTGATCGCGGGGTTCTCCCGCACGCTCGCGAGCGGTTCCGGCTCGGCGGCCATGACACCGATCTGCGTGTACGCGACGACGCCGACCACCGCCAGCACCAGCACGATCGCGAGACTCCACAGCACACGTTTCAGGACCCGGCGGCCACGCTTCTTCTGCACGGATCAACGCTACCCCGCGTCGACGCCCGCCCGAGCGACGGCTGAGTGCGTACGGAGGTACTCCTCGAAGGCCTCCCGCGTGGTGCGGCGCGGCGTGTAGCCGAACACCTCCTTCAGTCGGCGATTCGCTAGCACCGGGCGGTACCGCAGGAACGGGACCTTCTCCGGTCCGTGCGGGGTGAGCCGCAGCATCCGTCCGATCCGCAGCACGCTCGACAGTGCCCACGCGGGCAGCACGATCTGCGGTTTGCCCAGACGAGCAGCGATCTCCGGCACCGTCATCCGTCCGTCGCCCGCGACGTTGAAGATGCCCGCGGGGCCGTCGGTCGCCGCCCGCACCATCGCGGCCGCCACATCGTCCACCCAGATGAACACGAAGGGCGACTCCGAGCCGGAGATGCGAAGGATCCGCCGACCGTCCCAGAGCGCGGTGATCTGGTTGCGCACGGTCGGACCGAGGATCGTGCCGATGCGGAAGATCACCTGGTCGAGCTCGGGGTGGGTACGCCGGTGCTCGGCCAGCATCTCCTCGACCAGCCGCTTGTGCCGGGCGTACGGGAACGCGTCGTTGCCTCGAAGCGGCTGGTCCTCGTCGATCCACTCCGGGTTGTCCGCGTGGTATCCGTACGCCGCCCCGGAGCTGGAGACCACGATGCGCTGCACGCCCGTCTCGACGCACGCGGCGAGGACGTTCGCGCTGCCGGTCACATCGACGCGGTACTCCAGGTCGACGTCGTGACCCGGGTTCACGATTGCCGCGAGGTGCACCACGGTGTCGATGCGGTGCTGCCGCAGCACGGGAGCGATCGCCGCGGCATCCGTCACGTCCAGCGTCGCATCGATGACGCCCGCGCGGGGTGCGCCCGCTCGCAGGTCCGCGGCGACCACGACCTCGACGTCGTCACGGGCCGCGAGGGCTTCAGCCACGTGCGAGCCGAGGAAGCCGCTGCCGCCCGTGATCAGCACCCGGGGCATCAGGCGGCCTCGACGGTCGTGCGGCCGCTCGCGTCGCCGGTGCTCGAACCCGTGCGCTTCCTGGTGTGCCGTGCCCAGAGTCCGGCCAGGACGAGGCCGGCGACGATGTCCCAGATGCCCCACCAGCCGGCCACGATCGCCATGCCGCCGAGTCCGTCGAAGAACAGGAACACCAGGCCGAGCCCGAGGCCGGCGTTGCGGATGCCGACTTCGAACGTCATGGCCTTGCGCTCGCGGGTGCCGAGTCCGCCGACCACCGCTGTGCCGTAGCCGAGCGCGAGCGCCACCGCGTCGTGCACCGCGACCACCAGCAGGATGATGCCGAGAACCTGCACGAACACCGCCCAGTTGCCGACGAGCGCGGCGATGATGAAGCCGAGCAGCGCGATCAGGCTGAACCACTTCACGAACGGCTGCACGCGGGCGCTGAAGCCCGGTGCCTTGGCGCGCAGGAGCAGACCGACGGCGAAGGGGAGACCGACGATGAGGAAGATCTCCAAAAGCATCCGCCACGGGTCGAGCGTGATGTCGCGCAGCAGAGTGCGGGCGGTCGGATGCAGCGAGGCCCAGAACGTGATGCTCAGCGGCATCGCGACGATGTAGATGAGGTTTCCCACCGCCGTGAGCGACACCGAGAGGGCGACGTTGCCGCCGGCGCGGTGGGTCAGCACCTGCGAGATGTTCCCCGGAGGGCAGCAGGCCACGAGCAGCATCCCGAGCGCCATCGACGGCGGCACGGGAAGCACGAGCGTGAGCACGAACGTCGCGATCGGCAGCAGGAGCAGCTGGGCGAGGATCGCGATCGCGAAAGGTTTCGGATGCTTCGCCACGACGCGGAAGTCACTCGGCGAGGTGTCCAGCGCGATGCCGAACATGATGAGACCGAGGACCACGTTGAGGATCGTCAGCGTGCCGGGCGTGAACGAGAGCACGACATCGTCGACGTTCATGCCGAGGCCTCCAGCGCGCGCTTCTCATCCCGTACGGCGCCCCGGTAGGCATCCTTGTTCACGTAGTACGCCATCCGGTCGAGGCCCAGGTAGTGATAACCGCCCGTCAGATCCGGCCACGACGTTCCGGTGACCCGGTCGCGGAAGCGGGCGGCCCGCGCGGGGTCGGTCTCGGCGGCGTCGAGGTAGGCGGCGAGCAGCTCGGCCTGTTCGTAGCGGCCCTGCCAGCCGATGCCCGACGCCTCGATCATGCCCATCACGTAGAGGCCGTTGAACGAGGCGGGGAAGACATTCAGGAAGAGCCGTGGCGAGGCTCCCTGCCAGTGCAGGTGCTCGCGGTCGACGAAGGGATAGTCGAGGGTGTAGCCGGTGGCGAGCAGCACGAGATCGTACTCGTTGGCGCTGCCGTCGCGGAAGTGCACCGTGTGCCCGTCGAAGCGGTCGATGTCCGGGCGGATGCGCAGATCGCCCTGCCCGAGGTGGTTGAGGATCAGGGTGTTCACGATCGGGTGCGACTCGTAGATGCGGTAGTTCGGCTTCGGGAACCCGAATCGCACGGGGTCGCCCGTGAACGCCCGCAGGACGCGGCTGTCGACCGCCTGCTTGATGCGCGCCGGCAGCGGGCGGCCCTGGTTGAGGGTGTCGCTGGGCTTGCCGAACAGGTAGCGGGGCACGAAGTAGTACCCGCGTCGCACGCTCATGTCGACGGACACGGCGTGATGCACGGCATCCACGGCGATGTCGCAGCCCGAGTTCCCGGCGCCGATCAGCAGCACCCGCTTGCCGCGCAGCTGCTCCGGCGACTTGTAGGCGCTGGTGTGCAGCAATTCGCCCGTGAAGCTCCCGCGGAACGTCGGCACGTTCGGCTCGGCGAGGGTTCCGTTGGCGAGGACGACGCCGGCGTACCAGCGCGTGTCCGTGCCGTCGGGGCCGGAACTGGTGAGATCCCAGCCGCCGTCGTGAGGCTCGAGGCGCGTGACGCGCGTGTCGAACCGGAACAGGCCGGTGAGCCCGAAGTGGTCGGCGAAGTCGTCGAAGTACTCCTTCAGCACCCGGTGGCCGGGGTAGTCGACCCGCGAGCGCATCGGGAACTCGGCGAACTCGGTCGTGGTGCGCGACGAGATCAGATGCGCGGACTCGTACATCGTGCTGCGGGGGTTGGTGATGTCCCAGAGGCCGCCCACGCTATGGGAGGCCTCATAGCCGTCCACGGCGATTCCGCGCTTCTGCAGCGCGCGCGCCGCGGCCAACCCCGATGGACCCGCGCCGATCACGGCGTATCTGTTCATGCTGCTCCCCGCACGTCAGTGTGCTCGAAAAAACGCCCCCGCTCACCGATCGTAATGGGTGGGCAGGGGCGTCGAGTTCCGCGAGGTCAGGCGGCTCCGAGGTGCTGCTGACGCGCGGCGACGGCTTCCCGGATGGCCGTGAACAGCGGATGCTCGGGGTCCAGGCCCGTGGTGCGGGCGGTGAAGGCGGCGGGCTCCTCCGTGCGCAGCAGCTGCTGGAGCTCCACCGACTGCTCGTCGGCCGGATCGTCGAACTCCAGTGCGGCGCTCACGGCCGCCACGAGAGCCTCGGCCGGCAAGCCACGCTCCGCGGCCATCGCAGCGGGCCCGACGAAACGCTCGTGCCGTGAGATCTTGCGCAACGGCTGCCGTCCCACCCGCTGCACCGTGTCGACGAGCGCGGGATTGCGGAACCGCTCGAGGATCGTGGCGCGGTACGCCGCGAGGTCGGCGGGGTCGAGCCCGTGCTCGGCGACCAGTACAGCCGAGGTCTCCTCCAGCGCGGCCGAGACGCTCGCCGCGATGGCCGGGTCGGCCAAGGCATCCGAGATCCGTTCGATCCCTGCGCGGGCGCCGAAGTAGGCCGTCGCGGCGTGCCCCGTGTTCACCGTGAAGAGCTTGCGCTCGATGTACGGCGCCAGGTCGTCGACGAAGTGCGCGCCGGGGATGGCCGGCAGTGCCCCGCCGAACGGACCCGATTCGATCGCCCATTCGAAGTAGGGCTCGACCGTGACGTCGACCCCGCCGTCTGCAGGCTGTGCCGGCACGATGCGATCGACAGCCGTGTTCGCGAAGACCGCGCGGGGGAGCAGCACCTCGGCATCCGCTCCCGCCGCCGTCGCGATCTCCTGGCGGAGCAGGTCGGTGGCTCCGATCGCGTTCTCGCAAGCCATCACCTGGAGCGGTGCGGCATTGGGGGAGCGGAGCGCGAGTCCGGCCACGATCGACGGTGCCACGAACCGCAGCACGGTGGGCCCGACCGCGGTCGTGACCACATCGGCCGACGCGACCTCCTCGGCCACGGCGGCGGGATCCGTGCGGCTGTTGACGGCCCGGAAGCCGGTGACGACGTGATCGGTCCCTCCGGGGCCGGCTTCGTGCACGGTGTACGCGTCGACCGCATTGATCGTGTCGACCAGGGCGTCGGCGACGTCGGAGAACACGACCTCGTACCCGCCCTGGCGAAGCAGCAGACCGACGAACCCGCGCCCGATGTTGCCCGCCCCGAAGTGGACCGCCTTCATCCCTCGTTCACCTCCGACAGGAGGGCGTAGAGCTCCTCCGGGGTCTGCGCCGCCGAGAGCCGCGCGACGTCGTCCTCCTCGGAGAACAGGATCGCGATCCGGGAAAGGATCTCGAGGTGCTCGTCACCGATCCCGGCGATGCCGATCACGAAGGTCGCGGGATCGCCTGCCCAGTCCACACCGCCGTCGTAGCGGACGACGGACAGTGCCGAGGCGAGGATGGTGTCCTTCGCGTCGTTGGTACCGTGCGGGATCGCGAGACCGTTGCCCATGAAGGTCGACACGGTCTCCTCGCGCTGCCGCATCGCGTCGACGTACGCGGGGGTCACGGCTCCGGCGGCGACGAGGATGTCCGTGGCCTCCTGGAGCGCCTCGTCCCGCGTCGCACCGCCGGGGTGGATGCGGACCTGGACCGGGGTGAGAACGCTCATTCTGTGTCCTTTCGCTGTGCCCGCACCATCTCGACGACCTCTTCGTAGCGGGGCGAGTTCATGAAGTTGTCGACCGACACGTGCACCGAGTTCGGCGACTTCGCCGCGGCGCGCTCGGTGAGCTGCTGCTGCGTGATGACCACGTCGGCGGTGCCGTCGAGGTTCGCGATCGCCTGGTTGGTGACGTTCACGTCCTCGATGCCGGCCTTCTTGAGCTTGTTGCGCAGGACGCTGGCGCCCATCGCGGACGAGCCCATACCGGCGTCGCACGCGAACACGATCCGCTCGATCGGCGCGGTGGCGACGGCGGTGGTGCTCGGTGCGGACGTCTCCGCCACCGACGAGCCCGTGGACGTGCGCAGCGCATCCATCGCGGCGGACGACTTGCCCTTGTTCGCCTCGGTCTGCGCGATCGCGGCACCGAAGGTGTCGCCCTCGGCCTCGAGGTCGCGCTTGCGGGAGGCCCGCAGGATCACGCCGGTGATGAGGAACGTCACGGTGGCGGCGATGAGGACCGACAGGTAGACGACCAGGAGGTTGGGGACGCCCGCACCGACGGCCGCGACGGTCACGGCGATGATGCTGCCGGGAGCGGCCGGGAATACGAGCCCACCGTTCAGAAGCATGTTCGTGGTCACGCCGGCGGCACCACCCGCGATGAGCGCGAGGATCGTGGTCGGCTTGCTCAGCGCGTACGGGAAGTAGATCTCGTGGATGCCGCCGAAGAACTGGATGATCGCCGCGCCGGGGGCCGACGCCTTCGCGACACCGACTCCGAAGAAGCTGAACGCCAGCAGCAGACCGATACCGGGGCCGGGGTTCGCCTCGATGAGGAACAGGATCGACTTGCCGGCCTCCGAGGCCTGCTCGAATCCGAGCGGGGTGAACACGCCGTGGTTGATGGCGTTGTTGAGGAACAGCACCTTCGCCGGCTCGACGATGATCGACACGAGCGGCAGCAGCTGCGCCGCCACGAGCCAGTCGACGGCGGTGCCCAGCGCGGCGCTGATGCCGAGCATGGCCGGGCCGAAGGCGAAGAACCCGAAGATGGCGAGGAGCATGCCCAGGATGCCCGCGGAGAAGTTGTTCACCAGCATCTCGAACCCGGGGCGGATCTTGCCGTCCCAGAGCCGGTCGACCTGCTTCATGATCCAGGCCGCGAGCGGTCCCATGATCATCGCGCCCAGGAACATCGGGATGTTCGTGCCGACGATCACGCCGACGGTGGCGATGGAGGCGACCACGCCGCCGCGGTCGCCGTAGACCATACGGCCCGCGGTGTTGGCGATCAGCAGCGGCAGCAGATATGTGACCATCGGACCGACCAGGCCGACGTAGGCGAGGATGTTGCCGTCGGCGGTCTCGGCGACCGATGTCATCGCGCCCTGCCACCCGATGATGACGGAGTCACCGCCGCCGCCGAGGATCTCGGACACCCCTTCCCAGTGCCAGCCGAAGGGGCTCTCGGCACCGAAGAAGCCTCGGGGAATGAAGAGCATCGTGATGAAGCCCCAGGCGATGAAGGCGGCGATGTTCGGCATGATCATGCCGGAGAGGAACGTGCCGAATCGCTGTACTCCTACGCGGAGGCCGCCGGGTTTGGTCGCGGCAGGTGACGTCGTCGTCATGATGTCGTCTCTTTCTTGTGAAGGGGGAGTGCCGCGGCGAGCGTCGCCACGGCGGTTCGGGCGGAGGGGGCATCGTCGGCGGCCAGTGCGGCCTCCGCGAGGCTCCGCGCCTCGGACGGGGTGCGTTCGGAGAGCGCGTGTCGCACATCGGCCAGCGCCGAGGGAGCCATCGAGAGACTCGTGGCACCGAGCCCGACGAGCACGACGGCGAGGAGTGGATCTGCTGCGGCCTCGCCGCAGATTCCGACCGGTTTGCCCAGGCGGGCACCGGCGTCACCGACCTCGCGCACCAGACGAAGCACGGCCGGATGCCAGGGGTCCTGGAATCCGGCGACCGAGCCGAGCATGCGGTCGGCCGCCATGGTGTACTGCGTGAGGTCGTTCGTGCCGATCGAGGCGAAGTCGGCGTGCGCGAGCACGCGGTCGGCCAGCAGGGCGCTCGCCGGGATCTCGACCATGACCCCTGCGGTCTGCAGTCCGTACTCGCGGGCGAGCCCCGTGAAGTAGATCGTCTCCTCGACGGTGGCCACCATCGGAGCCATCACCCACAGGTCGGCGTCGGTCTCGGCGTCGGCTTCGGCCAGGGCGGTCAACTGCTCGCGCAGGATGTCCTCGCTCGCGCGCAGCGCCCGGAGGCCGCGCAGTCCCAGCGCCGGATTCTCCTCGTGCGCGTCGTTGAGGAACGCCAGCGGCTTGTCGGCGCCCGCATCGAGCATCCGGACCACGACCTTCTTACCGGGAAAGGCGGCCAGCAGCTCGCGGTACGACTCCCGTTGCTGAGCGATGGTCGGCGCCTGTGCCGAGGAGAGGAACAGGAACTCCGTGCGGAACAGCCCGACGCCCTCGGCCCCCCGAACGACCGCATCGGCCGCATCTGCGGGCTTCCCCAGGTTCGCGAGCAGCGCGACAGGTGTGCCGTCGGCGAGGGCGCCGGGAGTGGGAGGAGCGGTGTCGGCCGACTGGCGGGCAGCGGCGCGCTGAGCTGCGCGGTCCTTCTCGTCCTCCGTCGGCTCGCGGGTGACCACGCCGCTGGCGGCATCGACGATCACCGTCTCGCCCGTGACGAGCTGCGTGCCGACTCCGACGCCGACGATCGCGACGATGCCCTTCTCCCTCGCGAGGATCGCGGTGTGGGAGGTCGGCCCGCCGTCGGTCGTGATCAGGGCGAGCACCTGATCCAGGTCGAGGAGTGCGGTGTCGGCCGGAGCGAGGTCACGGGCGACCAGGACGAACGGGTGCCCCGGGTTCGGAACACCGGGCGCATCGACGCCGCGGAGATGCGCCAGGACGCGCTGGGCGATGTCGTCGAGGTCGGCGGCGCGCTCGCCGAGGTAGCCGCCGACGGCCTCGAGCGTGGCGCGGAAACCTGCGAACGCGTCGTGCACGGCCCATTCCGCCGTCGCCCCGGCATCGATCCGGGTGTCCACCTCGTCCTGCAGCGTCGGATCCTCGGCGATCATCGCCTGCGCTTCCAGTACCTCTTGAGCGGCGCCTCCTGCCGCCTCACCGCGTTCGTTCAGTTCGCGGGCGACCGTCGCCACCGCCTCGTGAACCCGCGCACGCTCGGCTTCGGCGCCCGCCGTGCTCGGCGTGTTCTCCGGAGCCGGCATCGCCTCGGCCATGCGGACGACCGGTCCCTGGGCCACGCCCAGACCGATGCCTACCCCGCGCAGCTCGCTCATCCGGCGGCGTCCTGGTCATGGTCCGTGGTGAGGAGCTCGGTGAGCGTGTCCAGCACGCCTTCGGCTCCCTCGCCCTCGGCCGTCAGCGTCACGTAGTCGCCGTACTCGATCGCGAGCGCGATCACGCCGAGGATGCTGGCGGCGTTGACCGGTTTGCCCGAGTCCTTCGCGATCGTCACGGCGAGGCCCGAGTCCTTGGCCGCCTGTGCGAAGAGCTTCGCGGGGCGGGCGTGCAGTCCGTGGGAGGAGCCGATCCGGACGGTGCGGGTGGCGGTCATGATGTTCCTTTCGGGGTGTCCCCGGCGGCGGCGAGGATCGATCGGGCGAAGTCGAGGGTGCGGGAGCCGTCACGGTCGGTGAAGACGTCGTCCGGCAGCACGGCGACGGGCGCTTCCACGCTGCGGCGCATCGTCTCGAGCCGGTCGCCGAGATGCGGACCCACGAGGACGAGGTCGTGGTCGGAGCCGGCGACGGAACTCTCGGTGCCCGCCACGGCATCCCAGCCGAGACCGGCCGCTGCTGCCGCTGTGCGGAGCCGCAGCGCGACGAACGTGCTCGACGCACCGGCGCCGCACACCACGAGGATCCTCATCGATTCCCACCTTCCTGAGAACAGTCTGGGAACCGGGAGGGGTGCCGCACCAACAGGTTCCTTTCCGCCCCTGCGGAACCCCGGTTTCCGCCCGGGGATGCCGGCATGCTGACATCATGGAGACCACGTCGAGACAGTGCGGTCACCAAGCGGGAAGGGGAGGATCATGTCGCGCCAGCGTCAGGACCAGCTCCTCACCGCCCTGCTGCGCCAGGAAGGGTGGGCGACGGCTGCCAGCCTCGCCGATCTACTCGGGGTCACGCCCCGCAGCATCCGGTCGTACGTGGCAGCGCTGAACGCGCGGACCCCGGGGGCCGGCGTGATCGAGTCCGGCCCGGCCGGGTACCGCGCAGGATCCGGTGCCCGCGGTGCGCTCCGGATGCGTCAGACCGGCGAGTCCGCTCCCCGCGATCGGCTGCACACTCTGGTGCGGCTGCTGCTCGACGAGCCCGCCGGGATAGACGTGTTCGACACGGCCGACGAGCTGCACGTGAGTGAGGCGACTCTCGAGGCGGACCTGGTGCGGGTGCGCAGCCTGCTCGACGGCACCGAACTCGCGCTCGAACGCGACCGGGAGAGGGTGCGACTGCGGGGGAACGAAGCCGCGCAGCGGCGCCTGCTCAGCAGGCTCGCGCATGACGAGATGGATGACGCCTCCTTCCACCCCGAGACCTTCCGGCGCGCCCTGTCGCGGTCGGCGGTGGCCGCCAGCGCGGTCGGCCCGTTCAAGACATCGCTGGTGCGGGAGCTCGGCGAGCTCGGCTACTACGTGAACGAGCTCGCGATCGCCGACGTGCTGCTGCACATCGCGATCGCCGCCGAGCGGGTGGCCGCGGGGCACGCCCTCGAATCGTCGCCGGCGGGTGCCCGGGAGGAGATCCCGCGGGTGGGCGCCGTCATCGCCCGGCTCGCCGCCGAGCACTTCGACGTGACCCTCGGCGACGGCGACAGCGGTCACCTCGCCTCGCTGGTCCTGACCCGCATCGTCGCGCCGGGAGAGGATGCGACCCGGGAGGTCGCGCGCAGCGGTGTGGATCCGGCCGTCGAAGCCGCGGTCCGGGCGGAGATCGCGCGCGCCGCCGAAGACTTCCAGGTCGATCTCGTGGACGAGACCTTCGTCCTCCGACTCGCGCTGCACGTGCAGAACCTGCTGCGGCGGGCCGAGGAGAGCGCGCTGACGCGCAACCCGCTCACGCGCTCGCTCAAGACGACGTATCCGATGATCTTCGAGGTGGCGGTGTCGATCGCGAGCGGACTCCACGATCGCGTCGGCACGCCCATCCACGATGACGAGATCGCGTACATCGCCATGCACGTCGGCGGGCGACTCGAGCGCAGTCGCAAGGCGGAGTCGATCCTGACCGCCACGATCGTCTGCCCCGGGTACCAGGAGTTGCACGAGCTGCTGCGCTCCAGCGTCGACCGCTCACTCGGCTCTGCGATCGAGGTCACGACCGTCGTCACGAACGTGGATCCGGACTGGGCATCCTTCGACACCGACCTCGTCCTGAGCACGATCGAACCGGGGGATGTGGGTGACCGTTTCGTCCGCATCCAGCCGTTCCTGACGGATACCGACGTCGACCGCATCCAGCAGGCCGCCGCCCGCGTCCGACGCGGGCGACGCCTCACCCGCCTACGCGGCGAACTCGCGCGCTACTTCTTGGCCGACGCCTACGTCTTTCCCCTGCAGGATGAGGGGGAGGAGACGATCATCCGACGCCTCGGCGGGCTCCTCGTGCAGGCGGGGCTGATCGGCGAGGACTACATCGAGAACACGATCGTGCGTGAGCGGATGTCGTCGACCGCCTTCACCGATGCGCTCGCGGTGCCGCACGCGCTGCAGATGACGGCGACCCGCACGGCCATCGCGATCGGCGTGGCGGACGGCTCGGCCGCGTGGGGCGACGGACGTGTGCAGGTCGTCGCGCTCGCCGCGTTCAGCGAGAGCGACCGGGCGGCGTTCCAGACCGTATTCGAGCAGCTGGTCGAGGTGTTCAGCGAGCGCGAGAGCGTCCAGCGCATCGTGCGCAGGGGCACCACGTTCGAGGCCTTCCTCGACGAGCTCGTCGCGGTGATCGACGGCTGATCCGCGAGGCTCACTCCCGCGGTGCGAGCACCTCGGCGAGCTGATCCAGGATGTCGTCCGCGGTGCCGGAGGCCGCCGTCTCGAGCACGACCGCGTCTCCGGACGAGATCCCCAGGTCCATGACCGCCAGCACGCTGCTCAGGTCGACGGTCGTGCCGTCGGCGGTGCGCAGGGTCACCGGGGCGTCGTGCGAGTGCGCGAGTCGCACGAGCTCGGCCACCGGGCGGGCGTGCGCGCCGTTGTGCGCGCTGACGATCAGGCGTCGGGTGGGCATGCTCAGGAGCGCTCGTCGAGCAGGGCGCGCACTCCCGCCTCGAGCTCTGCCACGGCACCGCGCGCCGCTTCGGCGGAGTCCGCTCGGGCGTCGATGTAGACCTTGAGCTTCGGTTCGGTGCCGCTCGGTCGGACGATGACGCGCGAGCCGTCGCCGAGGCGATACCGCAACACGTCACCGGAGGGCTGTCCCGGTGCCGCCTGCAGCAGGTCTTCGGCCGAGGTGATGGTGCGTCCGGCGATGTGGGTCGGCGGCAGCGAGCGCAGCGAGAGCATCACGTTGCCGATGACGGCGAGATCCTCGACCCGCACCGAGACCTGGCCGCTGGCGAAGTGCCCGTATGTCTCGCCCAGCTCATCGAGCAGATCGATGAGCGTGGCCCCGCGGTCTCGCGCCTCGGCGGCGAGGCCGAGCACGGCGATCGCCGCAGAGACCCCGTCCTTGTCGCGCACCGTCTCGGGGTTCACGAGGTAGCCGAGCGCCTCCTCGAACCCGAAGACGATGCCGGGGGCGCGGGAGATCCACTTGAATCCGGTCAGGGTCTCGTGGAAGTCGAGACCGTGATGCGCAGCGACGGCACCGAGGCCGGGCGACGATACCAGCGAGCAGGCGAGCGAGGCTCCGGGTGTTCCGGCCGCGGCGCGGGCGGCCCTCGCGCCGAGCAGGAGTCCCACCTCGTTGCCCGTCAGGCGACGCCAGCCGTCCGCGGCGGAGTCGTCGGGAACAGCGACCGCCAGGCGGTCGGCGTCGGGGTCGTTGGCGAGGATGAAGTCCGCTTTCACACGGCGGGCCCGCGCGAAGGCGAGGTCCATCGCTCCCGGCTCCTCGGGATTCGGGAACGAGACGGTGCGGAAGGTCGCATCGGGCGTCAGCTGCTCGTCGACGACGAACGGCTGGGGGTAGCCGGCGTCCCGCACGATGCGCGACAGCGTCTCCCAGCCCACCCCGTGCATGGCGGTGTAGACCCACCGCATGCCGGAGGAGCCGGCGGGTGCGGGAGCCACGGCCGCGGTGGCCGCGATGTACGCCTCGACGACATCCTCGCCGGCGGTCTCGTAGGCCGTGGAGCGGGGCAGCGCCGCCACGGAGCCGGTATCGGCCGTGTGCTGGATGTGCGCGGCGATCTCGGCATCCGCGGGAGCGACGATCTGCGAGCCCTGGTCGGCGCCGCCGAGATACACCTTGTAGCCGTTGTCGTTCGGCGGGTTGTGGCTCGCGGTCACCATCACGCCGGCGTCCGCGCCGAAGTGACGGACGGCGAAGGCCAGCACGGGCGTCGGCAGCAGGCGGGGCAGCAGGATGGCGCGCAGGCCGGCGCCGACGAACAGCTCGGCCGAATCCGCGGCGAACACGCGGGAGTTCCGGCGTCCGTCGTAGCCGATCACGACGGTCGGAGTGTGCCCTTCCGCCGCCTTCTCGCGCAGGTAGGCGGCGAATCCGGCGGCCGCCTGCGCCACGAGCACGCGGTTCATCCGGTTGCTTCCGGCACCGAGCTCGCCGCGGAGGCCGGCGGTGCCGAACTCGAGGCGCGCGCGGAACCGGTCGTCGAGTTCCGCGACGGCGGCGTCATCCCCGCCGGAGGCCCGCGTGATGAGGCCGGCCAGCTCGTCGCGGGTCTCGTGATCGGGGTCCTGTCGCAGCCAGGCGCGCGCCTGCGCGATCCGCTCCTCGCTCACAGCGCCTCGACCACCCTGGCCAGGAGCGCGGAGATCACCGGCTCGGCCTCACGCCCGGCCTCGATCACCTCGGCGTGGCTGAGCGGGGTCTGCTGGATCCCGGCGGCGAGGTTCGTGATGAGGGAGAAGCCGAGGATCTCCATGCCGGCCTCGCGGGCGGCGATGGCCTCGAGAGCGGTCGACATGCCGACGATGTGTCCGCCGATGTGCTTCGCCATCTGTACCTCGGCCGGGGTCTCGTAGTGGGGGCCGCGGAACTGGGTGTACACGCCCTCGTCGAGCATCGGATCGATGCTGCGCGCGACGTCGCGCAGGCGCTTCGAGTACAGGTCCGTCAGGTCGATGAAGGTCGCGCCCTCGAGCGGGGAGTCGGCGGTGAGGTTGATGTGGTCGCTGATGAGCACCGGCTGGCCGGGCGTCCAGGTCTCGCGGATGCCTCCGGCGCCGTTCGTGAGCACCATGATCTTGGCCCCCGTGGCGGCGGCGGTGCGGACGCTGTGCACGACGCGGCGCACGCCGTGGTCCTCGTAGTAGTGCGTGCGCGCGCCGATCACGAGGACGTTCTTGCCGCCGGGCGTGCGGATGCTGCGGAGCGTGCCGACGTGGCCCTCCAGCGCGGGCTTGGAGAACCCGGTGACCTCGGTGGCGGGGATCGTGGCGATGGTCTCGCCGATGATGTCGGCGGCCTTGCCCCAGCCGCTGCCGAGGGTGAGAGCGATGTCGTGATTCTCGACTCCGGTCAGACGCGCGATGTCGGCGGCGGCCTGTGCGGCGACCTCGAACGGGTTCGCGGTCGGGTCATCGAGAGGGTTGCTGTGCGTTTCGGGCATGGATCCACTCTAGGAAGGTGCAGGCTCCGGGGCCAGGATTGCGGAAGAATGGGTTGCATGTCTTCCACCACTTTCGAGCGCACTCAGCGCGTCGCCGTCCTCGGCGGCGGTCCCGGCGGTTACGAGGCGGCCCTCGCGGCCGCTCAGCTCGGAGCGGAGGTCACCCTGGTCGAGCGGGTGGGAGTCGGTGGATCGGCCGTCCTCACCGACGTCGTGCCCTCCAAGAGCTTGATCGCGACGGCCGATGCCGCGGTGGCCATCTCCGAGGCGAGCGACCTCGGCGTGAACTTCTACGCCAAGGGGGAGAACGGCAAGCCGCTCAAGCCCGAGATCGCGATCAACCTCGCCGCCGTCAACAAGCGTCTCATCGCGCTCGCCGGGCAGCAATCCGAGGACATGCGAGCCACCCTGCTCGAAGCCGGCGTCCGGATTCTCTCCGGGCACGGACGCCTCGAAGGCCCCACCGCGATCGTGGTGTCGACGGGCGAGAAAGGCACGGACTTCGACCGCGTCGAGGCCGACACCATCGTCGTGGCCGTGGGGGCGTCGCCCCGTGAGCTCGATTCCGCGAAGCCCGACGGCAAGCGCATCCTCACGTGGACGCAGCTGTACGACATGAAGGCGCTGCCGGAGCACCTCATCGTCGTGGGCTCGGGCGTGACCGGCGCGGAGTTCGCCTCCGCCTACATGAACCTCGGTGCCAAGGTCACGCTCATCTCCAGCCGCGAGCAGGTGCTCCCCGGCGAGGACAAGGATGCGGCGAGCGTCCTGGAGAAGGTGTTCAAGCGCGGCGGCATGCAGGTGCTCTCGAAGTCCCGTGCCGACAAGGTCGAGGCCACGAAAGAGGGCGTGACCGTCACGCTGTCCGACGGCCGCACGGTCGAGGGGAGCCACTGCCTGATGGCCGTCGGCTCGATCCCGAACACCGCGGGGATCGGCCTGGAGGAGGCGGGCGTCGAGCTCGACGACTCGGGTCACGTGCGGGTGAACAAGGTCGCGCGCACCTCGGTGCCCAACGTCTACGCGGTCGGCGACTGCACGAACTTCTTCCCGCTCGCCTCGGTCGCGTCCATGCAGGGGCGCACGGCGGTCTTCCACGCGCTCGGCGACATCGTGATCCCGCTGGAGCTCATCAAGATCACCTCGAACATCTTCACCGCTCCGGAGATCGCGACGGTCGGATACGGGGTCAAGGACGTCGAGGACGGCGTCGCGGACGGCATGGTCTACAAGCTCCCGCTCGCGGCCAACCCGCGCGCCAAGATGATGGGCATCAAGGACGGCTTCGTCAAGCTCATCGCCCGCAAGGGATCCGGCACCGTCATCGGCGGCGTGATCGTCGCCCCCAAGGCCTCCGAGCTGATCTATCCGATCGCCGTGGCCGTCGAGCGTCGCCTCACGGTGGACCAGGTCTCGCGGGTGTTCGCGGCATACCCGTCGCTCTCGAGCAGCATCACCGACGCCAGCCGGGCGATGCACCTCGTGAACATCTCCTGAGACGCAGGACGAGAAAGGCGCCCCACCTCGGTGGGGCGCCTTTCACATTTCCGGGACGCGGTCCCTGAGCTTCGTGTGCGAAGGATCAGCTGATCGTGAGCAGCTGGTGTCCGGCGGAGACCGTCAACCCGGCATCCGCGTTGATGTTGCCGATGACGCCGTCCTTGTGGGCCTGCAGCGGCTGCTCCATCTTCATCGCCTCGAGCACGACGACGAGGTCGCCCTTGACGACCTGCTGGCCGTCTTCGACGGCGACCTTGACGACCGTGGCCTGCATGGGCGACTTCACGGCATCGCCGGATGCGCCCGCGTTCGCCGTGGTGGCGTGGCTGCGACGCGACGGGGGTACGACGGCGGGGCGACCCGCAGTGCCCGGAGCGACGGCCACGCGGTCGGGCAGGCTCACCTCGAGGCGCTTGCCGGAGACCTCGACGACGACCGTGTGGCGCGACTCGCCGGCGGCCGGTGACTCGAGCTCACCGTCCCACGCGGGGATGTCGTTGACGAACTCGGTCTCGATCCAGCGGGTGAAGATGCTGAACTCGCCGTTCTCGGCCGTGAACGCCGGGTCGCGCACGACCTTGCGGTGGAACGGGATGACGGTGGGGAGACCGGCGACCTCGAATTCGTCGAGTGCGCGGCGCGAGCGCTCCAGTGCCTCGGCCCTGTCCTTGCCGGTGACGATGATCTTCGCGAGCAGCGAGTCGAACGCGCCCGAGACCGAGTCGCCCGCGGTGACGCCGGAGTCGAGGCGGATGCCGGGACCCCCGAAGGTCTTGAAGACGTGGATCGGGCCGGGCTGGGGGAGGAATCCGCGACCGGGGTCCTCGCCGTTGATGCGGAACTCGATCGAGTGGCCCTGCGGCTTCGGGTCGTCGTAGTCGATGGTGCCACCGGCCGCGATGCGGAACTGCTCGCGCACCAGGTCGATGCCGGTGACCTCCTCGGAGACCGGGTGCTCGACCTGCAGACGCGTGTTCACCTCGAGGAACGAGACCGTGCCGTCGGCGCCGATCAGGAACTCGCAGGTGCCTGCACCGACGTAGCCGACCTCCTTGAGGATGGCCTTCGACGCCGAATAGAGCAGGCCGTTCTGCTCCGCGGTCAGGAACGGCGCAGGGGCCTCTTCGACGAGCTTCTGGTGGCGGCGCTGCAGCGAGCAGTCGCGCGTCGAGATGACGACGACGTTGCCCTCGGCGTCTGCCAGGCACTGGGTCTCGACGTGGCGCGGCTTGTCGAGGTACTTCTCGACGAAGCACTCGCCGCGACCGAAGGCGGCGACGGCTTCGCGGGTGGCCGATTCGAACAGCTCGGCGACCTCGTCGAGTTCGCGGGCGACCTTGAGGCCGCGTCCGCCGCCGCCGTAGGCCGCCTTGATGGCGATCGGGAGGCCGAACTCCTTCGCGAAGGCGATGACCTCATCGGCTCCGGCCACGGGGCCGGGGGTTCCGGGGG
>NZ_FMIR01000017.1 GCF_900095745.1 Microbacterium oxydans | reverse complement strand
GTGCGGCGGGAGGTGGGGTTGTCGTCGGGGGCGTGGTTGCCGGCGCGGTGGCCTGCGCTGCGGGAGGCGTTGGTGGACGGGACGATCGGGGTCGCGGGGCTGTTGGCGGCGATCGGGCCGATCGAGCAGGCCGGGGCCCGGATCGGGACGGGCGACCGGTTACGGGCGGATGCGGAGTTGGCCGCGTACGCGCGCGGCTTTGCGGTTGCGGATGCGGAACCGGATGCTGGTGGGGATGTTGGACCGGCGGCGACGCCGGAGGATCTGCGGTTGTTGGCGCAGGTGATCGTGCAGTATCTCGACCCCGACGGCGCGGAACCCGCGGACGACATCGCGATGCGGGTGCGGGGGCTGACGCTCGGGCGGGCGAAAGACGGGGTCATCCCGATCCGGGGCAGGCTGCTGCCGGAGGTTGCGGGACAGTTGCAGCGCCTGTTCGACGCGTATCTGAACCCGAAAGTCGACGGACCACCCGCCCCCGGAGTCGAGTTCCGGCCGACGGGGGAGACGAACTCGGAAACGAACTCGGAGACGAACTCGGACACCCTCGATGACGCGGGTATGGACGACGATGTCCTCCCGTCCGGTGACCCGGGACGGATGGTCGACCCGCGCTCACGGTCGCAGAAGCAGCACGACACCCTCGCCGCGATCCTCGGCATCGCCGCCCGCCACGACGACACCCCACGCCTGGGCGGCGGTGCACCCACCCTGATCGTGTCCATCACCGCAGACGACTACACGTCCGCTCGCGGCTGGGCGCACGTCGACGGCATCGACACCCCCGTCCCCACCCGCGTCGCCGCGCACACCGCGTGCGCGGGCGGGGTGCAACGGGTGCTGTTCGACCCGCACGGGCGGATCATCGGCATCAGCACCACCGACCGGATCTTCACCGTCCACCAGCGCCGCGCGATCACCCTCCGCGACCGCGAGTGCCTCATCCCCGGCTGTCATGTCCCCGCGACCTGGTGTGAGATCCACCACGTCACCGAACACGCCCGCGGCGGCCCCACCCATACCGACAACGGTGTTGCCCTCTGCTGGCACCACCACCGCACCCTCGACACCAGCGGATGGGAGATCCGGATGCGCCACGGCACACCCCACGTCCGCGGACCCGCCTGGTGGGACCCCGCCAGACGATGGCGCACACCACAACCCGCGACACCACGACCCGCGACACCACGACCCGCGACACCACGACCCGCGACACCACGACCCGCGACACCACGACCCGCGACACCCCGGACGGCGACGCCGCGAACAACGACGCCACGGACGACGACGCCGCGAACAACGACGCCACGACACGAAACGCGTTCTGTTCCGCTGCGGGTGTGGCACTCGGCTGCGAGTGGGATGAAGCGTCAGGCGACCTAGTGCGCGAGGAGTGACACCGCGACGATGGTGAGGGATACGGCCCCGAAAGCGGTGGCGAGCATCGTCAACGCGAGCAGCATCCCGCCTCCGGGCAGAGCAGCGGTCGAGGGCCCCGGGGCATTCGCGGAGTGCAGCGCGGCCGTCGTCTGCAGCTGTCGGCGCCGAGCCGCCAGCCAGAACGCGCATGCAGCGCCGATGCCGACCACTCCCGGCGCGAGCCCCCACGCCGCGGCGTCGGACGGCAGCAGGAGGGGGAAGATCCGCAGGGAGACGACCGAGCCGATCGCGACGGCGAGCGCAGTTCGCCGCCACGCGAGTTCCGTGCGCTCCGGCTGCAGTCCCGGATCGAACGGACCCGAGACGAGTGACCCCGGGGGGATGCGCCCCTGACCGGTCACCGCCAGAGCACCCCGGCCAGCACCAGCAGGCCCACCACCGTCACGACGACCGCGAGCACGATCGCAGAGAAGGCTCCGGGCAGTGGGCGCGACTGGCGCAGAGCGCGCTCCGCACGCATCCACTCCCACCAGGCGAGGGGCGCGACCGCCGTGCCGGTGATCATCAGCAGCAGTGAGGCTGCGAGACGGAACCCGGCATGCAGATCGAGGCCCAGTACTTCGAGGGCGACGCCACCCGCGATCAGCGCGAGTCCGGTGCGGGTCCAGGCGAGGAATGTGCGCTCGTTCGCCAGGGAGAAACGCGGATCGGGTTCTTCTCCGATGCCGTACACCGAGGCGGGAAAACGTCGCATCGCCTCATCGTAGCGGCGGGGTGCGGCGATCGCGGGGGAGCGGCCTTCGTCAGGAGATCGTGATCTCGAACCCGGTCGCGGTGGGGGTCACGGCCACCTGCGAGAGATTTGCGACCAGGACGGTCGGGTTGTGTGCTGCCGCGTGCTTCCCGACACCGACGACCCGCATGCCGGCCGCGAGACCCGCTTGGATTCCTGCGCCGGAGTCCTCGAACACGACGCAGTCCGCTGGGTCGATCCCCAGCAGACCCGCGGCGCGGACGAACCCCTCGGGATCGGGCTTGGAGGCGGACACGTCTTCGGCGGTCACGCTGTGCTCGGGGACGGTGAGCCCGGCGGCCTGCATCCGTGCGGTCATGAGAGCGACGTTGGCGGACGTGACGATCGCGTGCGGGAAGGGCTGCAGCGCTTCGAGCAGCGCGCGTGCGCCCGGGATCTCGATCACCCCGTCGACATCACCCGCCTCCGTGGCGAGCATGATCTCGTTCTCGTGGAGGTTGATGGCATGGTCGCGCTCGGGCAGCATGATCGCCATGCTCTGGTGGCCCTGGCGGCCGTGCACGACGCGGAGCACCGTCTCGGGGTCGATGCCGTGCGGCTCGGCCCAGGCGAGCCAGAGCCGCTCCACGACGGCTGTCGAATCGACGAGGGTCCCGTCCATGTCGAGAAGGACGGCGCGGGCGGCGAGAGTCTGAGGCACCCCTCCAGGCTAGTGCGGGCCGGATCGGATGCCGCCGACTCCTATGATGTGCACCGGGAGGCACGGACGATGAATGCGCTCGCGAAGAGAGTCGTGCAGGTGCTGCGGCAGGTGCGGGGTCCGGAGACGGCGGATGCCGTGTTCGAGGCGACTGCGCTGATCGTCGGCGCCGGCTTCCTCGTGATCGGCTTCGTCGTCGCGCTCCCGGTGTTCTGGGGGCATGAGCTGGCGATCAGCGGCAGCGGTTCGATCGGTGTGTTCGCGGCGTTCGGCGGAGCGATCACTGCGGCCATCGCCTTCGCCCTCGGGCGCTTCGCGGTGCGGCCAGAACAGGTGGATCCGGGCGCCGTCCGCGACGGCTTCACCGTGCCGGGAGACCGATTGCGCTGGTACGACCTCGCCGCCATCGCGTTCGCGCACGCCGCGATCGCCTACCTGGGCTGGCTCGGCATCGCGGAGCTTCTCGAACGGAGCTTCACGGATGCGCCGGTGTTCGCCTTCCCCGGCGCGGTACTGGTGGCGGTCGCCTTCGCCCTGACCGGCTACGTCTGCTTTCTCAGCGCGGTGGCCCTCACGCCCATGGTCCTCTCACTCGTACTCGCGGTCTTCCTCGTCGTCGGCGCCTTCGCCAGCATGCTCGCCTCCAGCGATGTGCACTGGTGGCGCGACAACCTGTCGGCGCTGGGGATGAGCAGCAACAGCTCGTCCGTCGCCTTCAACGCGACGCTGATCATCGCCGGGGTCATGGTGACGACCATCTCCCGGTATGCGACGGCCGGCCTCCCCGCCGATGATCCCGCCGACCGTCGCGGACGGTTCGTGGTGCGCGGGGGTCTGATCCTCCTGGGGATCTTCCTCGCCTGCGTCGGGCTGTTCCCCGTCGACGAGTTCTTCCTCCTGCACAACACCGTCGCGACCGGCATGACCGTCGTGTTCGGTGTCGTCGTGGTGGGGCTGCCGTGGCTCCTGCCCAGCATTCCGAAGGTGTTCGTGGGCTTCGGCTGGGCGTTCGTGCTGGTGATCATCCTGTTGGCCGCGTTCTTCGCGGTCGGCTATTACAACCTCACAGCCGTCGAACTCATCGCGGCGGTGCTGATCTTCAGCTGGATCATCGTCTTCCTGCGCACGGCGGGCTCGATCGGAGCAGTGCCGCCCGCCCACGCCGACGAGGTCGGGGAGGCGCTCACCGCAGGCTGACAGGGTCTTCCCGTCGTCTGCGCTGCGTGATCAGTCGCGGAGCTCTTGCATCGCCTCGCGCGTGCGACGCAGAGCGTCCACGGTCTCGTTGAACCTCCGCTTGGCGACCCCGACGAACAGACAATCCACGAGCGTGAGCTGTGCGATGCGACTGACCATCGCGCCCGCGCGGAACGACGACTCCCGCACCTCGGTGAACAGGGCGTGGTCGGCTGCCCGGGCGAGCGGTGAGTCCTTCGCCGAGGTCACCGCGATCGTCGCCGCTCCGTTCCGGCGCGCGGTCTCGAGGAAGCGCACCGTCTCGATCGTGGCGCCGGAGTGCGAGAACCCGATCGCGACCGTCGGTGCCGTCTGCAGCACGGTGGCGGCGACGGCCTCATGCGGGTCGGCGAGCACGTGGGCGTTGCGCCCGACGCGGAGGAGCTTGTGCGCGAGGTCCTCGGCGACGAACTGGCTGGCGCCGATTCCGTAGAGGAGGATGCGGTCGGCGCCGTCGATCGCGGTGATCGCGGCCTCGAGCACGTCGAAGTCGAGCCGGGCGACCGTCTCCTCGATCGCCAGTAGTTCGAGGGCCGCGAGCTTCGACACGGCCTCCTGCAGAGTGTCCGCATCGGAGATCTCCGACCCGAAGGCGCCCCGGGCGGAGAACTGCGCGGCCTCCTTGCCGAGCTCGGTCGCCAGAGCCATCCGCAGCGCGGCGTAGCCGCTGAAACCGATCGCCCGGCAGAAGCGCACCACGGATGCCACCGACGTCCGGCACTCCTGGGCCAGCTCGTTGATCGTCATGTCGATCACGATCGACGGCTGTTCCCGGATCGCCGCCGCGATGCGGGAGAGCGAAGGTGGCAACGTGGAAGCCGCGGCCTCGATGGTCGATTGGATGCTCACGCGGCCCTCCGGTCGTACGGGTTCCGGGATGTCCCGCGAACGCAGCAGCGGGATGGTAAATTCTTTCCGATGATTCTACTTCGTATGTAGTCTCTTTCCATAGCTCTGCGACCGCGTCCGTGAGGAGAACCGATGCACGACCATCCGATCGCCTGCGTCGACCTCGGCAAATCCCGCTGCCGCATCACGATCAGCGGTGACGACGGGCGGAGGGAACGATCCGGCGTCGGAGCCCCCGGTCTCGCGGCGGCCGACGGCGTCAGCGCAGCGTTCGACGCGATCATGCCCCTGCTCGAAGGCGTCTCCGGTCTGGAACGGATCGGCGTCGGGGCCGCCGGGGCCTGGCTCGCGCCGGAAGCCGCCCGCGAGCTGGCCGAACGACTCGCCGTCGCGACGGCTGCGCGCACCGTGGTGGCCTCCGATGTGGTCACCGCCCACGCGGGAGCGCTCGACGGCGGAACCGGCGTGCTCCTCATCGCGGGGACCGGCGCCGCCGCCCTCGGCATCGACGGCGACGGCGCACGACTCGTCGACGGCTGGGGTCCCGAACTCGGCGACTTCGGCAGCGGCTCCTGGCTCGGACGCGAGGCGCTGCGCGCGGTGCTGCGTGCCGCGGACGGACTCGCTGCGCAGACCGGCCTCACCGACGCGATCGCGGGTCCGGTGGGCGCCGTGTCCGACATCCAGGAGTGGATCGCCCGGAGTGAGCCGTTGCCACGGCGCCTCGCGACGCTGGCGCCTCTCGTCCTCGACGCGGCGGAGGCCGGTGACGACGTCGCCCTCCAGATCTCGACGGAAGCAGTCCACCTGCTCACCGCCACGGCTGTCGCCGCTTCCTCACTGGCAAGCGACGTCGCACTGCATGGCGGCCTCACCGGCCATGACTGGTTCCGCGTCTCCCTCACCTCCTCGCTGCACGCTGCCGGTCGCCGGGTGATCCCCGCGGTCGGCGATGCCCTCGACGGTGCGCTGCTGATCGCACGCCGCACCGACCTCCCTCACGAAAGGTTCGTCCACCGTGCCGAATGACGACTCGCGTCTCGCCTCCCTCCTCTCCGTGCTCGAAGGCCTCGGCACCGAGGCGTCCACGACCGAGCGCGGGGATCTCGACCTGTTGAGCACGGCCGAGCTCGTGCGTCGGATGAACGCCGAGGACCGTCGGGTCCCCGAGGCGGTCGCCGAACGGGCGGACGAGATCGCGACGGTCGTCGACGCGATCACGGAGCGGTTCCGGCGCGGCGGTCGGCTCATCTACATCGGGGCCGGCACGGCGGGACGCATCGGCGTGCTCGATGCCAGCGAATGCCCGCCCACCTTCGGCACGGATCCGTCGATGGTGGTCGGGCTGATCGCCGGCGGAGAGATCGCGATCCGCTCCGCCGTGGAGAACGCGGAGGACGACGCGGAGGCGGCAGGCGAGTCCCTCCGCGAACTCGGACTCTCCGCCGACGACACGGTGGTCGGCATCTCGGCCTCCGGACGCACGCCCTATGTCGTCGGCGGGCTGAACTACGCCCGCAGCGTCGGCGCGTTCACGGCGGCGATCGCCTCGAACGCGGACTCCGAGATCGGGGCCGCGGCCGAGGTCGCCATCGAGGTCGTGACCGGGCCGGAGTTCATCTCCGGGTCGACGAGGCTCAAGGCCGGCACCGCGCAGAAGCTCGTCGTGAACATGCTCACGACCCTGTCCATGATCAAGCTCGGCAAGACCTACCGCGGGGTGATGGTGGACCTCCTCGCCACGAACGAGAAGCTCCACGCCCGTTCCGTCCGCACCGTGTCGCAGCTCGCGGGCGTCGACATCGACGTCGCGGCCGCCGCGCTGCAGGGGGCTGACGGCTCGGTGAAGCGCGCGCTGCTGATGCTGGCGGTCGATGCCACTCCGCAAGACGCGGCGGCTGCGCTCGACGAGGCCGACGGGGTGCTCCGCGACGCGATCGCCGCTCTCGCCTGACTCGGAGGAGCCGTGCGGTCAACCGCTCAATAGGATGCGGGTGTGGATGATCTCGTGCCGGCGGCGCCCTGGCTGCTGACGGCGGCGGCGGTCATCGCGGCGGCGGCGTCCCTCGCTGCGGGACGAGCGGTTCCGTGGCAGGGTCGCCAGGTGGTCCTGGTGATGGCTGCGGCGATGCTGGTGACGGCGATCACGGACGGTGCGCCGACGGTGGGACTCGTGCTCGGGGCTGTGCTGCTGCTCTCGGCCATGCTCGGCACCGTGGGTGTCCGCGGCACGAGGGACGCTGCCGGGTGCTTCCGCCGAGCTCTCGTCGCGCTGCTCCTCGCCGTCTGCTCGTTCGAGAGCGTGGCGACGGGTACGGCGCCTGATCCGGGATCGCACGGGGGACACGGCGGGCTCTCGGGGCTGATGGCGGTGCTCGTGGTCGCCGGGGTGATCGGCGTCGTGCTGTGGAACGTCATCGAATCCTGGATCGTCGAGCCCGTGCATCACGGTCGCGTCGCGCGGTTCGTGATGATCGAGTCGTGGGCGCTCGCGGCCGGTGCCGTCGTGATGTGCCTCGGCACATGAGCGTGCCCGCGGACCCGCGGGAGTCGGTCCGGTAGCGTGGCCGGATGCCCCTCGCCCTGATCACCGGCGCCGCCCGCGCGAACAGCATCGCCGCCGGCATCGTTCCGCGCCTGCGCGCGGCCGGCTGGACCGTCGTGACCAGCGACCTCCGCGACGCCGACCACCCCGCCGACCTGTCGACCCCGGATGGGCCCGAAGCTCTGGTCGCCGAGGTCGTGGCGGCGCACGGTCCGATCTCCGCGCTCATCCTCAGCCATGCGCACGACGTGCAATCCGGCATCCTCGACACCACGGCCGAGAGCTTCGACCTGCACGTCGCTGTGAACGCACGGGCGAGCCTGCTGCTGATCGCGGCATTCGCGCGGCAGGTCGGCGATGACGGGGGAGTGATCCTCGCCCTCACCAGCGACCACGTGACGGGAAATCTGCCGTACGGCGCTTCCAAGGGCGCTCTCGATCGGCTGGTCATCTCGGCAGCCCGCGAGTTGGGGCCGCGCGGCATCTCGGCGAACGTGCTGAACCCCGGGCCGATCGACACCGGCTGGATGGACGACGAGACGCGCACGGGACTGGCCGGGATGACGCCGCTCGGGCGGCTCGGGCAGCCCGCCGACGTGGCCGCGGTGGTGGAGTTCCTCGTGTCGGACGAGGGCCGCTGGATCTCGGGACAGCTGCTCAAGTCGGACGGGGCGTTCTCGGCGCAGTACTGACCAGGAGCGCTCTGACCGACTCCGGTCGATGCGCGCGCCGCCGATTCGGCTCGTCAACTCGCGGCTTGTACTCTGGTGGCATCCCCCGATCCACCCGGCACACTCGCGCGCCGGCGATCTCGGCGCGCGCTCACACATGCAAGGATGCAGATGAACGATTCCGCGGCACACCGCGACGACTGGGCTGAGAGCGAAGAGCTGGCGGAGCGGATGATCCCGCTCATCGGGGCGCTTCGACGCGAACACGATGTGGTCACCTCGCTGCACGGGCACCGACTGCTCGGACTCTCGGCGACGGGACTGGTCGAGGTGCACGAGCGCGTCGCCCAGCTCGGACACGAGCGGCTCCCGATCGAAGACACCCTCGCCGTACTGGAGGCGATCCACGCCCTCGCCCCCGGCGCCTCCTCCCTCGACGTCGCGCGTCTGGTCGCCGGGCACGCCGAGAGCGACCAGTCGCTGGAGAACTACCTCGCCGAGGAGCTCGCACCCGCCAGGGGAGCCGTCGCCGCCGAGCCCACCGACGTCGTGCTCTACGGCTTCGGACGCATCGGGCGCCTCCTCGCCCGCATCCTCATCGCCCACACCGGCGGCGGCAGCGGACTGCGGCTGCGTGCCATCGTCGTCCGCCGCGGTGCGGAGAACGACCTCGCGAAGCGCGCCTCGCTGCTGCTGCGTGATTCGGTGCACGGCCGCTTCGCCGGCTCTGTCACCGTCGACGAGGAGGCCGAGCAGATCATCGCGAACGGCACCCGCATCCAGGTGATCTACTCCGATGACCCGGCATCCATCGACTACACCGCCCACGGCATCCATGACGCGATCGTCGTCGACAACACCGGACGCTGGCGCGACGAGGAAGGCCTCTCGCAGCACCTGCGCTCGACGGGCGTCGCCCGCGTGCTGCTCACCGCGCCGGGGAAGAGCCCGCTCAAGAACATCGTGCACGGCATCAACGACGAGACGATCGCCGACTCCGACCGCATCCTCTCCGCGGCTTCCTGCACCACGAACGCCATCACGCCCGTCCTGGCCGCGATCGACGAGGCGTACGGCGTGGTCAAGGGCCACGTCGAGACGGTGCACTCGTTCACGAACGACCAGAACCTGATCGACAACTTCCACAAGGGCGACCGCCGCGGCCGCTCTGCGGTGCTCAACATGGTCATCACCGAGACCGGAGCCGCGAAGGCCGTCGCCAAGGCGCTGCCGCAGCTGGAGGGCAAGCTCACCGGCAGCTCGATCCGCGTGCCCACGCCCGACGTGTCGCTCGCGGTGCTGCACCTCACCATCGAGCGCCCGGCCACCAAGTACCAGGTCAACGACTACCTGCGCCGCGTCTCGCTGCACTCGAAGCTGCGCCAGCAGATCGACTACGTCGAGAGCCCCGACGTCGTCTCCACCGACTTCGTCGGCTCGCACCGCGCCGGCATCGTCGACGGTCTCGCCACGATCGCCGACGAGGACACCCTGATCCTCTACGTCTGGTACGACAACGAGTTCGGCTACTCGTGCCAGGTGATCCGCGTGCTCGAGGTCATGGCGGGCTCGCACCCGATCGTGCTGCCCGAGCGCCGCGAGGTGACGCTGCAGGGCTGAGGCTCCTCTGCGCCGCGTCGGTGGTGCCCGGCATGATGGGGGCATGAAGACCGCGACCCTGCTCGCCGAGCGCCTCCGATCACACCGTCTGAGCGCGCCGACGCGCACGGTGGCGGATGCGGCGCATCACATGCTCGCGGTGCAGAGTCAGGACTTCACCGCGGGTCGCTGGGCCCTCGCCGCGCGCACCCGCGGGCCGGTGCGTCTGCGCGATGTCGACCGTGCCTTCGACCGCGGCGACCTCGTGCGGGCGTGGACCATGCGCGGCACGCTGCACACGGTGCCGGCGCGGGACCTGGGGTGGATGCTCGAGGTCACCGCCGGCCGACAGCGACAGCAGGCGGCCTCCCGACATCGCGACCTGGGAATCGACGACGACATGGTCGCGACGGCGGCGCGAGCGCTCACGCCGCAGCTGCGCGACGGCGGCCGCACACGCGCCGAGATGTTCGAGATCCTCGAGGGCGTCGGCATCGACCCCACGGGGCAGCGCGGCATCCATCTGCTCTTCACCCTCACGATCGACGGCCTCATCTGTCAGGGACCCGTCGTCGCGCGGACGGGCATCACCCGAGACCAGCGGTTCGTGCTGGTCGACGAGCACATCCGCGAGCACACGCGCCCGGCCGACCCGCTCGCCGAGCTGTTCGTGCGGTACATCGACGGACACGGACCGGCGGGCGTCGCCGACTTCGCCTGGTGGTCGGGACTCACGCTCGGGCAGTCACGCGAGGCGGTCGAGCGTGCGGCCGGACGGGTCGACGAGGTCGACGAGGGGCTGTTCGTATCGCTTCACCGTCCGCGGCGCGCGACCGGCGCGGCGACGGTCCACGCCCTCGGTGCCTTCGACGAGTACTACATCTCCTACGCCGACCGCGCGACCGTGTGCGCGCCCGAGCACCTCGCGATCGTCGGTCCGGGCAAGAACGGCATGGTGCGCGCCACGCTGGTTGAGCAGGGACGCGTCATCGGATGCTGGACGCACGCGAGCGCGACCCGCGACCTGCCGCCGGAGCTGTTCGTGGAGCCCGCCGAGCCGGCAGCCGTGGAGGCCGCGCTGGCGCGATTCGCCCACTTCGCCGGCGACTGAGCGCGTCGCCGGCGAAGAAAGCGGTCACCGAGAGGCGAGCACGGCCTCCGCGGGGGCGGCGAGTGCGGCGATCTCGGGAGCCAGCGCGATGAGGCGCTCGTTGGCCTCGGGCTCGGCGACGGTCGCCCGGAGCCCCTCGCCCGGGAACGGTCGCACGAGCAGGCCGTGACGTTCCAACAGCTCGGCGGCAGCGGAGGTGGCATCACCGAGGGGAAGCCAGACGAAGTTGCCCTTGCTCTCGGGCAGCGTCAGACCGGCGGAGGTGAAGGCGGCGACGACGCGCTCCCGTTCGACGACGAGCTCGGCGACCCTGGCCTCGAGCTCGTCCTCGGCGGCGAGGGAGGCGATCGCGGCGGTCTGCGCCAGATCGGTCACGCCGAACGGGATCGCGACCTTGCGCAGCGCGATGCCGAGCTGCTCGGGGGCGATCGCGTAGCCGATGCGCATGCCGGCCAGGCCGTAGGCCTTCGAGAAGGTGTGCGCGACGGCGACGTTCGGGTAGCGGCGGAAGTACTCGATGCCGACGGGGGAGTCGTCGCGGTCGTTGAACTGCACGTACGCCTCGTCGATCACGACGACGATGTGCGACGGGACCTGGGCGAGGAACCGGTCGAGCTCGGCGTCGCCGATCGTGGTCCCGGTCGGGTTGTTGGGGTTGCACACCAGGATCAGGCGCGTGCGGTCGGTGATGGCCGCCCGCATCGCATCGAGGTCGTGCCGGTGGTCGTCCGTGAGGGGAACCATAACGGGCACGGCTCCGGCCGCGCGAGCGAGCATCGGATACGCCTCGAAGGACCGCCAGGCGAACAGGATCTCATCGCCCTCACCGGCCGTCGCGCGCATCAGCTGCGAGACGACCTCGACGGATCCGCTGCCGAGCACGACGTTCACCGCCTCGACGCCGAACCGCTCGCACAGCACCGCGGTGAGGGCGGTCGCCGCGGTCTCGGGGTAGCGGTTGATGTGCGCGAGCCGGTCGGCGATGGCCGCGGTCACCGACGGGAGCGGGGGATAGGGGTTCTCGTTCGACGACACCTTGAACACCGGTCCGGTGGTCTCCGCCTGCGACGCGGCCTTCCCCGGGGTGTATCCGGGGATCGCGTTCAGGTCCTCCCGCAGTCTCAGCTCCGACATCCGTTCCGCCTCTCTCATCATCCGCTCGTGCGGCACCCGTCCGTCCGTTTGACAGTGCCGGGCATCATCCATACTATCGCAATTGAATATATCGAATGTGGTCAATTCGGTCGATGAAGGCCGGAACGACGGAAGGAGCGGAGCGACGGTGCCCCAGTCTGCGGTGGATTCCCCGGAAGCGTCCCTCGCCCTGCGCGTGCGGGCGATGCGGTGGGAGGCGCGGGACGTGCTGTCCCTCGAACTCGACGACCCGACGGGCGCGCCCCTGCCCGCGTGGGAGCCCGGCGCGCACATCGACCTCCGCTTCGCGAACGGAGTGGAGCGCCAGTATTCGCTGTGCTCCGCCCCCGACGATCGCACTGCCTGGCGCGTCGCGATCCTCGCCGAGAGCCCGAGTCGCGGCGGGTCCCGCTACGTGCACCAGAGTCTCCGGGTCGGCGAGATCGTGACCGTCTCGGCCCCGATCAACCACTTCGCGCTCGCTCCCGCATCGGAGTACGTGTTCGTCGCGGGCGGCATCGGCATCACGCCGATCCTGCCGATGCTGGCCGAGGCCGTCCGCCGAGGGATCCCGTGGCGCCTGGCGTACCTCGGCTCGACGGAGGAGCGAATGGCGTTCCTCCGCCACCCCCAGCTGGCCGGGGGCGAGACGCTCCTGGTCCGTGGCGACGCCGACGAGCGACTCGACCTCGCCGCCTGGATCGGCGTCCCCTCCGCCGGGACCGCCGTGTACGCGTGCGGCCCCGAACGCATGCTGGATGCCCTCGAAGCGCTCAGCCTCGACTGGCCGCACGGCGCCTTGCATCTCGAGCGCTTCCAGCCGAAGACGTTCGGCGAGTCGCAGGGTGCCGACACCTTCGAGGTCGTGGCGACCAGGTCCGACCTCGTCGTCACTGTCGACCGCGGCTGCAGCATCCTCGAGATGCTCGAGAACGCCGGGATCGGGGTGCCGAGTTCCTGTCTCGAGGGTGTCTGCGGCACCTGCGAGACGGCCGTGATCGACGGCGCCCCCGAGCACCGGGACTCGATCCTCACCCCCGACGAGCGCGAGAGCAACGAGACGATGATGATCTGCGTGTCCCGCTCTCTCGGCGAGCGTCTCGTCCTCGACATCTGACCCCCGCACGAACGGAGCGAACATGGACACCGGAACCGCATACGGCCTACGCCTCGGGCAGCCACTCAACGAGCTCGCCCAGGTCGGCCCCGGCACCCCCTACGGCGAGGTGCTTCGCCGCTACTGGCACCCGGTCGCGAAGGTCGAGGATGCGACGACGCGCCCGATCTCGCTGCAGGTGCTGGGCGAGGAGCTCGTGCTCTTCCGCACCCGCAAGGGCAAGGCCGGCCTGCTGCACCCGCGCTGCATCCACCGCGGCGCCTCGTTGTTCTACGGCGGCGTCGAAGAGGAGGGCATCCGCTGCTGCTACCACGGGTGGGTGTTCGACACCGAGGGGCACTGCCTCGAGCAGCCGTGCGAGCCCGAGCTGGGCCTGCACCGCGACCGCGTGCGTCAGCCCTGGTATCCGGTCGAGGAGCAGTACGGCTTGATCTGGGCGTACCTGGGCCCGCCCGAGAAGAAGCCCGTGCTTCCGCGCTACGACACGCTGGAGGATCTCGCCGACGACGAGCAGCTGATCGTCAACGACCAGGGTGTGGGCGGCGGCGGACCCGCCCAGCTCGACTTCAACTGGCTGCAGCACTGGGAGAACGTGATGGACCCGTTCCACGTGCCGATCCTGCACGCGCGCTTCAGTGGCAACCAGTTCACGCCCGAGATGGCGCTCATCCCCGAGGTCAGCTACGAGTACACGCCGCTCGGCGTGCGCAGCATCCAGATGCGCGAGCTCGGCGACGGTCGTCAGCTGCGCCGCGTCACCGAGGTCATCTTCCCGAACCTGCGGGTCGTCGCCAGCCCGAAGCTCAGCTCGGGACAGACGAACATGATCGGCTGGGTCGTGCCGATGGACGACACGAACTTCCGCATCTTCACCGTGGCGCGTGACGCCGACCCCGACTTTCTCGCGAAGCTCCGCTCCACCCACGAGGGCAAGCCGTGGAAGGAGCTCACCGACCTCGAGCATCAGCGCCTCCCCGGTGACTACGAGGCGCAGAAGTCGCAGGGTGCCATCTCGCTGCACTCCGAGGATCACCTCACGACCACCGATCAGGGCATCGCGATGATCCGGCGGATGATGGCCAAGCAGCACCGCGCGGTCGCCGCCGGCGGCGACCCGGTGGGCGTGAGCTTCGACGAGGCGGAGCGGCTGGTGCGCATCGAGGGCGGCAACTACTTCGAGGGCGCGGCAGACGCGCCGCTGCTCGCCGACGCGGTGGACGACTGACATGGCGAAGTACACGGCGCGACCGCCGCGCGGAGACCGCCCGGTCCTCGTGCTGGGGATCAGCGACGTGTTCGTGATCGAGGGCGAGCCCTCGGTCCCGGTGAGCATGCACCACCTCTCCGCCTGGGGCCGGTGGGTTCGCGACGTCGCCATCCCTGACTCGGCGGCCCGGCGCCTGCACGAGCTGGCCGAGCACTTCGACATCGTCTGGGCATCGGAGTGGGGACACAACGCGCACACGGCGTTCCGCGGGCCGCTCGAGTTGCCGGAGGAGCCCTGGCCCTTCCTGCCCGTGCAGTTCGACAAGCTCGCGCACATCCGCCGCTATGCCGACGGTCTGCCGTGGGTCTGGGTCGACGATCCTCTGGTGGATCTCAGCGGGGAGCCGCCGGAGTGCGAGGACGGGATCGTCGTGCGGGTCGACCCCGCGGCCGGCATCCTCAGCCTCGACCTCGAGGATCTGCTGACACGGACGCGCGCGCTCGTCGAGCGGCGCGCGGGACAGAACGCGATGAACACCAGCGAGGAGCGACGATGAGCGCAGACGTCGCGATCATCGGCGGACGCGTGGTCACCGGCCTCGGTGAGGAGCTCGACGGCGGCACGGTGCTCGTGTCGGGCGGCCGCATCGAGGCGGTCGGTGTCGGGATCTCCGTGCCGGACGGTGCGCGGGTGATCGATGCCACGGGGTGCTGGGTCCTGCCCGGACTCATCGATCCGCACAGCCACATCGGCGTGCACGAGGAGGCGAACGGTCCCGCGGGCTTCGACGGCAGCGAGGTGTCGTCGCCGGTGACCGCCGGGGTGCGGGCGATCGACGCGATCAACATCGAGGACATCGCGTTCGCCGATGCGCTGGCCGGGGGCATCACGGCCGTGGTGGTGAAACCGGGGTCGGGGAATCCGATCGGCGGGCAGAGTGTGGCGATCAAGACCGCCGGCGGACGCTCGGTCGACGAGCAGGTGATCCGTGCGGCGCTCGGCATGAAATCGGCGCTCGGCGAGAATCCGAAGCAGGCTTACGGGGAGCGCAAGCAGCTGCCGTCGACCCGCCTCGGCATCGCGCTCGTCATCCGGCAGGCGCTCCTGGATGCGCGCGACTACGCCGACCGACGCGATCGCGCCCGCGCCGAGGGTGCACCGTTCGCGGTCGACCTGGGAAAGCAGGCGCTCACCGAGGCCCTCGACGGCACGCTCTCGTGGGAGCAGCACGCGCATCGGCACGACGACATCGCGACGGCGCTGCGCATCGCCGAGGAGTTCGGGCTGCGTCTCGTGCTCAACCACGGAACCGAGGCCCACAAGCTCGCCGTCGTGCTCGCGGAGCGCGATGTGCCCGTCATCTTCGGCCCCATCATGTCGAGCCGATCCAAGGTCGAGGTGCGCGAGGCCGACCCGGCGAACCTCGCGACCCTCGCCGCGGCGGGAGTGCGCGTCGCCCTGACCACCGATCATCCGGTGGTTCCCATCGGACTCCTCGCCCTGCAGGCCGCCGTCGCCGTACGCGCCGGCCTTCCCCGCGAGACCGCCATCGCCGCCATGACCTCGGCCGCGGCCGACATCGCCGGCATCGGCGATCGCGTCGGTGCGCTGGAGGTCGGCCGTGACGCGGATGTGGTTCTGTGGACCGGAGACCCGCTCGACGTCGCCTCGACCGTGCGGGAGGTGCTCATCGACGGACGGACCGTCTACACCGCGACGAAGGAGAACCCGTGACGCTGCGCGAAGATGCCGCCCACCTGCTGCCCGAGCTGGTGGATCTGCGGCGCCGCCTGCACCGCATCCCCGAGGTCGGTTTCGACCTGCCGCAGACGCAGGCCGTCGTGCTCGCGGAACTCGCCGGCCTCGGCCTCGAGATCACGACCGGCAGTGACCTGGGCTCGGTCACCGCGGTGCTGCGCGGGGCGGCGGACGGCCCGTCGGTGCTGCTGCGTGGCGACATGGATGCGCTGGCAATCGTCGAGGAGACCGGGCTGGAGTACGCGTCCGTGAACGGCGCCATGCACGCGTGCGGTCATGACCTCCATGTGGCCGGACTCGTCGGCGCCGCCCGGCTGCTCGCGGCACGGCGGGAGAGCATCGCGGGGTCCGTCGTCTTCATGTTCCAGCCGGGCGAGGAGGCCGGCGGAGGTGCGCCGCTGATGATCCGCGACGGCGTGCTCGACGCGGCCGGCGCGAGGGTCGAAGCGGCATACGGCATCCATGTCGGTCCGGGGGAGCGCGGCACGTTCCAACTCAAACCGGGCACGATCATGGCCGGTGCGAACGTGCTGAAGGTCACCGTGCACGGCCGGGGCGGCCACGGCTCCCGCCCGCATCAGGCGGTCGACCCGGTGCCCGCGATCGCCGAGATCGTGCTGGCGCTGCAGAGCTGGGTCACCCGGCGCGTCGACGTGTTCGACCCCGTGGTGCTCTCGGTGACGAAGCTGTTCGCGAGCGATGTCGTGAACGTGATCCCCGAGCAGGCCGGGCTCGCCGCGACGCTGCGCACGTTGTCCGAGGCCTCGATCGCACAGGCACAGGCGGAACTTCCGCTCCTCGTCGAGCGCATCGCGGCCGCGCACGGGTGCACGGCCGATGTCGAGGTGATCATCGGCTATCCGGTGACCGTCAACACGGCGCCCGAGACCGCGGCGGCGACGGCGGTGCTGTGGGAGGAGTTCGGCGACGATCGGGTCGAAGAGCTCGCCGTGCCCTGGATGGCCTCGGAGGACTTCTCGTTCGTGCTCCGCGAAGTGCCGGGGACCTTCCTGTTCCTGAGCGCGACGCCGCCGCACGTCGACCCGGACGACATCCCGATGAACCACTCGCCGCACGCGGTCTTCGACGATGCGGTGCTCGGCGATCAAGCCGCGGCGCTGGCCGCGCTCGCTCTCCGGCACGTGTCCCGCTAGGCGCGGGCGCGATCCGGTCGCGGTGCCGAGACCGCGGTCAGCGGCCGAGCGTCCGGTGGTCCAGCACGGCCTTGCGCCCGGCCTCGACGTCGCTGCTGCGGATCGCCTCGATGAGCGCCTCGTGGATGTGCAGGCGCTCGTCCGTGTCCTGGCGGAATCCGGGGACGGCCAGTGCGTCTTCATCCGCCGCGCCGGCGGTCTCGCCCTCGATGTAGTCGACGAGGTTCAGGTAGAACGTCCGCAGCACCGCGTTCGGCGAGATCTCGGCGATGCGGCGATGCAGCCGCCAGTTGCCGTGCAGCCCCTCGATCGGGTCGTGCCAGTGGTCGGCGAGGTCGGACATGACCGCGTCGAGGTCGGCGATGTCCGCATCGGTGCGGTTCAGGACGGCATCGTGCATGACCGCCTCGTCGAGGGCATCGAGCACCTTGATCACATCGTTGACCGGAGCGCCGGTCTGGCGCAGGCGGAGCACGCTGTGGGCGAGTCGGATGAGCGGCGACTGGTCGGCGACGAAGATGCCGCCGCCCGGGCCCGGGCGCAGGTCGACGGAGCCGCGGGCGCGCAGCACGCGCAGCGCTTCGCCGAGTGTGGCCGGCGCGACGCCGAACTGCTCGCACAGGTCCTGGCGCGTGCCGATGCGGTGGCCGGGGGTGAGGCCCTCGGACTTGATCATCGCTTCGACCTCGGTCACGACGCGGTCGGCGACGGACTGTGCGGGCGCGACACGCTGGAAGGTGCGCGCGTCATCCTGGGTGCTGGCCACGGGAGTCCTTCGGTCGGGGCAGTGTTGTGCAGCGGATCTCTCACATCCTAGAGACGCCTCGCCGCCGGGGAGCGGCGGCTCAGGGCGATTCTCCTATTTGCAGTAATTGAATGTATCTAATACAGTCAATCACGCAATGCTGCTCACGAGAGGAAACAGATGACCGACCACACCGGTGGCGATCTGCTCGCAGACTCCCTCATCAACCAGGGAGTCTCACGGATCTTCGGTATTCCGGGCGTTCAGCTCGATGCCGCCGCAGACGCCCTCCATGCCCGCGCCGACCAGGTCGACTTCATCTGCGCCCGCAACGAGCAGGCGACGACCTACATGGCCGACGGGTATGCGCGCAGCACCGGAGACGTCGGTGTCGCCATGGTCGTTCCCGGCCCGGGAGTGCTCAACGCCCTCTCCGGTGTGGCGACGGGCTACTCCGCGAACTCGCCGATGCTGCTCATCGCCGGACAGATCGATTCGAAGGCCATCGGCCGCGGACTCGGCGCCCTGCATGAGATCCCCGACCAGACGGGCATCCTCGAACGGCTCACCAAGTGGACCGGCATCGCCCGCTCCGCCGACGAGATCCCCGGACTCGTGCGCGAGGCCTTCGTGCAGCTGCGCAGCGGCCGCCCGCGTCCCGTCGCGATCGAGGTGCCGCCGGACGTGCTCGCCGCCACCTCGCGCATGGCGGCGGCCGAGATGGTCGCCGACGCCCCGCTCGTTCCCGACGAGCAGCAGATCCGCGACGCGGCGGCCCGGCTCCTCGCCGCCCGGCGGCCGATGATCGTCGTCGGCGGCGGAGTGCTCGCCTCGAACGCGTCCGTCGCGCTGCAGGCGCTCGCCGAGGCACTGGAGATTCCCGTGCTGATGACCGAGAACGGCCGGGGAGCGCTCGACGCCCGGCACCGCCTCGCCTTCGACGCGCTCGCGCTCCGTGCCTTCCGTGAAGACGCCGATCTCGTACTGGCGGTCGGAACCCGCTTCGTCTCCACCTTCGGAACCCAGGTCGACACCCATGGTGCGCCGGTGATTCTCGTGAACGCGGAAGAGGCGGACCTCGGCGGCCCGCGCGCCGCCGTGCAGACCCTCCACGCCGACGCCCGGCTGGCGCTCGCCGCGCTCGCCGCCGAGGTGGGCTCCCCGCAGCGCGATTCCCGCGAGAGCGAGTTCGTCCGCGTCCGCTCCTGGCTCGCCGAGCAGTTCGACGACATCGCCCCGCAGCGCGAGTACCTCGCCGCGATCCGCGGTGCGCTGCCCGAGGACGGCGTCTTCGTGAGCGAGTTCACCCAGGTCGGCTACGCGGCCAGTGCCTGCTACCCCGCGTATCAGCCGCGGACCTACATCGGCCCCGGCTACCAGGGCACGCTGGGCTACGGCTTCGCGACGGCTCTGGGCGTGAAGGCCGCGGATCCGAGCCGCTCCGTGGTCTCGGTCAACGGCGACGGCGGATTCTCCTGGACGCTGCAGGAGCTGTCGACGGCGAAGCGCTACGGCCTCGGGCTGGTGACGATCGTCTTCCACGACGGCTTCTACGGCAACGTGCGCCGCATCCAGAAGAACCGCTACGGCGCGCGCTACTTCGCCAGCGACCTGACGAACCCCGACTACGGCAAGCTCGCCGACGCGTACGGCATCCGCTCCGCGCGGGCGTACACGCCGCAGGAACTGGCGGGTGTGCTCGCCGATGCGGTCCCCGCGAACGAGCCGATCCTCATCGACGTGCCGGTGGGGGAGTTCCCCTCGCCGTGGCACCTCATCCATGAGGGCGTCCCGCGTCCCGTTCCGCTCGCGCCCGACGCGCACCTCGTGCAGCGGGCAGGGGTCTGACATGACCATCGGGCACGACATCGCAGGCATCAGGGAAGATGTCGATGGCCTCAGGGCGATCGATGTCGTCAGCCCGGCCGACGGCACCGTGATCGGTACCGTCGTCGCAGGCGGCCCCGCGGACGTCGATCGCGCGGTGGCTGCGGCCGCGGACGCGTTCGGCAGCTGGTCCACGACGCCGATGGCGCAGCGGATCGCTTACGTAGAGGCGCTCGCCGAGGGGTTGGCGCGCCACCGTGAGCTTCTCGCCGCGACCCTCAGCGCCGAGATGGGCTCGCCGATCGCGTTCGCGCGTTCCGCTCAGGTCGGGGTAGCGATCGCCGACCTGAACATGCTCGCCGATGCTGCCCGCGCGCACGTCGAGCGGGAGGCGGTGTCGAACTCCCTCGTCGTCTCGGAGCCGGTCGGCGTCGTCGCCGCGATCACCCCGTGGAACTTCCCGCTGCACCAGATCGTGCTCAAGGTCGGCGCCGCCCTTCTCGCGGGCTGCACGGTGGTGCTCAAGCCCAGCGAGGTCGCCCCTCTCAATGCCGCGATCATCGGGGACATCCTCCGCGAGATCGGATTGCCGGCCGGTGTCGTGAACATCGTGCACGGCGACGGCGCAGGAGTCGGCTCGCCCCTCGTCGCCCACCCGGGCGTCGACATGGTCACCTTCACCGGCTCACGCCAGGTGGGGGAGCAGGTGGCTCGCGCCGCGGCGGCGACCATCAAGAAGGTCGCCCTCGAGCTGGGCGGCAAGTCCGCCGCGATCGTGCTCGACGACGCACCGCTCGAGGAGTCGGTGCGCGGAGTGCTCGCCTCGTGCTTCGCGAACGCCGGCCAGACCTGCGCCGCGCAGACCCGCGTCCTGGTGCCGGAGAGCATGCGTGACGCCTGGCAGAACGTCGCGCTCGAGGTTGCCGCGGGCTGGGCCCCCGGTGATCCGCGCAAGGAGGGGACGGCGACCGGACCCCTGGCCTCCGCTCTGCAGCGCGATCGCGTCCGGGCGCACATCGCCACGGCGATCGACGAGGGTGCGCAGGTGCTGACCGGCGGTCTCGATATCGTCGAACCGACGGCAGGCGGCGCCTACGTGCAGCCCACGATTTTCACCGATGTGACGCCGGACATGCGGATCTTCCACGAGGAGGTCTTCGGTCCGGTGCTCACGATCACCCCCTACGGCACGGTCGATGAGGCTGTCGACCTGGCCAACGACAGCGTCTACGGACTGTCGGGCGGCGTGTGGTCGAGCGACCCTCGACGCGCCCTCGACATCGCTCTGCGCATGCGCACCGGGACCGTCGGCATCAACGGCGCAGGCCTCGATGTCGGTGCACCCTTCGGCGGATACAAGCAGTCGGGCGTCGGCCGGGAGTGCGGTGTCCACGGGTTCGAGGAGTTCCTCGAGCTCAAGTCGGTGATGGGCGCCGCTGCCCTCATCGACGATCGCTCGTGAAGTTACATACCCGAAACACCGGCGACACGAGCCAATAAAGAGTAATTCATAACATTCAATTGGGTTGACCCGCACCGTGCGGAACCCGTGAGAGAGGACACCATGAGACGCAGCATTGTCGCCGCGGCCGCCGTCGGCGTGACGGCCCTCGCCCTGTCCGGCTGCGCCGGTAAGGCAGAGCCCGGGGGAGGAGAGGCACAGACGATCAAGATCGCCGTGCAGTCGGATCCCGGAACGCTCAACCCGATCACGAATGCGACGAACGCGAGTGAGTCCGTATCGACGTTCGGGTACGAGTCGCTGCTCTTCTACCCGACCGGGGAGGAGCCCCGAGGGCTGCTCGCGGATTCGTGGGAGTCGACCACGACCGGCGTGGAGTTCACACTCAAGGACGGCATCCTCTGCGCCGACGGCACGCCGTTGACCGCGACCGATGTCAAGTCCACTTTCGAGTACGCCGCGGCCGACGAGACGGGCTCGCCCTACAAGGGCGTGTACTTCCCCGCCGAGGGCCTCACGATCGAGGCGGACGACGATGCCCGCACGGTCACCTTCACCAGCGCGAACGCCCAGAGCTTCCTCGCCGAGACGATCGGCGCCCTGCCGATCGTGTGCGCGTCCGGTCTCGCCGACCCGGCCGTTCTCGACACCGAGTTCCACGGCACCGGCGCCTACGCGTTGAAGGCGTCCTCCCCGGGGCAGTCGTACACGTTCACGCTGCGTGACGACTACACCTGGGGTCCCGACGACACGACCAGCGAGACAGCAGGGCTGCCCGGCACGGTGGAGATCTCGATCATCGAGAGCGACTCGACCGCCGCCAACATGCTCCAGACCGGCGAGGCCAACGTCGCAGAGGTCGGCGGCAGCGAGCGCGACCGGCTCGACAAGACCGAGTTCGCGAAAGAACTCGAGGTGCCGCTGCGCCCGGGGCTGATCTTCTTCAACCAGGCGGAAGGCCGGGTCGGCCACGATCTCGCCGTCCGTGAAGCTCTCGCCCAGGCTGTGGACCGCGAAGCCGTCGGACCTGTCGCCTCCGCGGGTCGCGGCGAGCAGATCACGACACTCGTGTCCGAGTTCGGCGCCGCGTGCACCGCGATGGACAGCTCCGGCGCCATCCCCGACTACGACGTGGATGCTGCTGCTGCCGCACTCGACGCCGCGGGCTGGGTCGAGGGCGCCGACGGCATCCGCGCGAAGGACGGCAAGCCGTTGTCCATCCTGATGCTCTACCCGGCATCCGAGAGCCAGGGCGTCACCGCCGCGATCGAACTGCTGCAGACCGAGTTCAAGAAGATCGGTGTGGATGCTGTGCCCACCCCGTCCGCGTCCTACACCGACGTGATCTTCTCCGGCGGCGACTGGGACATCGTGTGGGCCCCGATCTTCACGAGTCTCCCGAGCGACTGGGCCGGCATCCTGGGCGGCGAGTTCCCGCCCAACGGCGGCAACTGGACCTACAACAGCAACCAGGAGTACTTCGACCTGGTGGGCGAGGCGCAGGCGCTGGCCGGAGCCGACTCGTGTGACGCCTGGCAGGCTGCGCAGGACTCCCTGTTCCGCAACCTCGAGGTGCTGCCCGTCTACTCGTCGACGTCGACTTTCTACGGTGTCGGTGTGGAGTTCGGCATGTCGAAGAGCATCCTCGCTCCGACCACGATCCGCGTGACAGAGTGACAGGATGACGTCGCAGATCGTGACGCGGCCGAAGACCGTCGTGGTGGCCACCCCTCGGGGTGGTCGCCACGGCGGCGGCCGCTGGATCCCCTTCCTCCTCCGGCGCATCGGCCGGATGCTCATCGCGATGTTCGTGATCGTGACGGCGGCATTCGTCGTCCTCCGCGCCGCCGGGGGAGACCCGGTCCGTGCGGCTCTCGGACCGACCGCACCGGCATCCGTGGTGGCGGAGCGCCGGGCGCAGCTCGGGCTCGATGATCCGCTCATCGTGCAGTTCTGGAACTATCTGACGGGCATCGTGTTCCGCGGTGATCTCGGCGTCTCCCTGATCACCGGACGATCGGTGAACGAGCTGGTGGAGTACCGGCTCCCCGCCACCGTGCAGCTCGCCGGCATCGCGTTCATCGTGATCCTCCTCATTGCGATCCCCCTCGGGCTCGCCATCGCGATCCTCACCGCTGGCAACCGCCGTCGTCCCGTCGAGGTCGCCTTCACCTCGGTGACGGGCTTCTTCGCCGCCGTGCCGGAGTACCTGATCGGTGTCGCACTGCTGACGCTGTTCGCCATCACGATCCCGCTCCTCCCGGTCGCCGGCATCAGCGGCCCGCAGTCGTACATCCTGCCCGTCCTCGCGCTCGCACTCGGCGCGTCGGCGTCGCTGTCGCGCATCGCCCGTGTCGAGGCGCTCAACGTGCTCAGCGACGACTACATCCGCACCGCGCGCTCCAAGCGGCTCCCGGCCGCGATGGTGTACTTCCGGCACGCCCTGCCGAACATGCTCACCGCCACCCTGACCCTCGGCGGCGCCCTGCTCGCGACGATGATCGCCGGCAGCGTCCTGGTCGAGCGGGTCTTCAACTGGCCGGGCATGGGCAGTGCCTTCGTGCAGGCGATCATCACCAAGGACTACGGCATCGTGCAGGGGCTCGCGATCGTCTACGCGGCGATCATCCTCGTCGTGAACCTGCTGGTGGATGTGGTGCTCGCCATCCTCGACCGTCGTACGACCATTCTGGAGACCGCATGACCTCCTCGCACCGGCGGCGCTCCTGGCTGCTGCAGTCACCGATGGCGCTGATCTCGCTGACCTTCATCGCGATCTTCGCCCTCCTCGCCGTGTTCGCCCCGATGCTGTGGGGTACGCAGGCCGAGACCCCGTCGCCCGCTGACCTCCTCCAGCCGCCGAGTGCCGAGCACCCTCTCGGCACCGACGCACTCGGGCGGGACCTGCTGCTGCGCACGCTCGTGGCCACGCGGCTGTCGCTCGTGATGGCGCTGACCGCGACCGCGATCGGCGCGGTGGCCGGGCTGATCCTCGGCGCGCTGCCGGTCGTCGCCGGTCCGCGCGTGCAGCGCCTGTTCGGCTCGGTCATCAACACCTGGCTCGCCTTCCCGGTGCTGCTGGTGGCGATGCTCACCGTGATCCTGCTCGGCACCGGCTCCACGACGGCCGTGATCGCGCTCGCGCTGACCATGACCCCCTCGTTCGCCCGCCTCGCACAGACGCTCTCCTCGCGCGTCGGCGGTTCGGAGTACCTGGCCGCGGCCCGCCTGCTCGGGGTGTCGAAGACGCGTCAGTTCACCCGTTATATCCTTCCCAACATCGCCGAGCCGGTGATCGTGAACGTCACGATCTCGATCGGCGGCGGACTCCTCGCCCTGTCCAGCCTCAGCTTCCTCGGCGTCGGCGTGCAGCCGCCCGAGTACGACTGGGGCCGCCTGCTCAGCGAGGGCTTCGAACAGGTCTACAGCCAGCCGTCCGCGATCGTCGGCCCCGGTGTGATGGTCGTTCTCGCCGGCATCATGTTCGGCATGTTCGGCGAGGCGCTGGCCTCGCACATGCGCGGCCGTGGGCGCACCCGTACGCTCAGCGCCCGCGAGCTCGGCGACCCTGCCCGCGTCGCCTCGACCGAAGCGGTCGACGAGCGGGCGGACGATGTCGAACCGCTGCTCGACGTCGTCGGCCTCAGCGTCTCGTTCCCCGGCGAGCACGGCTGGGTACGCCCCGTGCAGGACGTCTCGTTCCGCATCGCCCCCGGCGAGATCGTCGGCGTGGTCGGCGAGTCCGGCAGCGGCAAGAGCGTCACGATGATGGCGATCGCGCAGCTGGCTCCGGCCGGCGCCGCCGTCAGCGCGCAGCGCCTCACCTTCGCGGGCGAGGAGCTGTCCGGGCTGTCGAGCGAGCGCGCGGCGAAGAAGCTCGGCACGAGGGTCGGTGTCGTGTTCCAGGACTCGCTCACCGCGCTGAACCCGGCACTCCGCGTGGGTACGCAGCTCGCCGAGGTGCCGCGCGTGCACCAGAAGGCGACGCGGCGGGAAGCGGATGCCGCGGCCGTCGACGCGCTGGCGGCCGTGTCGATTACCGATCCGGCGCGCCGGGCCAAGCAGTTCCCGCACGAGTTCTCCGGTGGCATGCGGCAGCGTGCGCTCATCGCGATGTCGCAGATCGGGAAGCCGCGGCTGATCATCGCCGACGAGCCCACCACGGCGCTCGACGTCACGGTGCAGCAGCGGGTGCTCGCCCTGCTCCGCCGCGAGTGCGAGGAGACCGGGGCGGCGGCGATCGTCGTCTCGCACGACATCGCGGTGCTGGCCGAGCTCTGCCAGCGCATCCTGGTCATGTACGGCGGCCGCATCGTCGAAGACGTCGACGTCCGCCACCTCGCGGAACCCGAACGGCTGGCGCACCCCTACACCCGCGCGCTGGCGGAGTCGCTGCCGGATCTCGACACCGACCGCACAGCACCACTCGCGACGATCCCCGGCGAGCCGCCGGACCTCGCGCAGCCGGTGGTCGGCTGCGCGTTCGCGCCGCGCTGTGCGTTCGCCACCGAGCTCTGCCGCACCGAGACCCCTCAGCTCGTCGCGCACGGCTCCGGCCGCGTGGCGTGCTGGCACCCGCAGGACGTCGGAGTGCACGAAGACGAATTCGCGAAGGCGGGTGCATGATGGCCGATCTCGTCATCGAGAACCTCGTGGTCACATTCGGTCGCGCCCCCCATGCCGTGAATGCGGTGGACGACGTGTCGCTCACGGTGCCGCACGGCACGACGGTGGGGCTGGTGGGCGAATCCGGATCGGGCAAGTCCACGGTGGCGCGCACGGTCGCGGGGCTTCAGAAGCCGACGTCGGGCCGGATCCTGCTCGACGGCAAAGACCTCGCGGTCGGACGCCGTGATCGCAGGGCCCACGCCCGAGACGTGCAGATGATCTTCCAGGACCCGTACTCGTCGCTGAACCCGCGCATGTCGGTGGGCGAGACCCTGGACGAGGCGCTGGCCACCCACGGCTCCGGCAACGCCAAGGCTCGTGCGGCCGGCGTCAAGGAGCTGCTCGAACTCGTGCGGCTGAAGCCCGGTGTGTCGGAGTTGCATCCGTCGAGCCTGTCCGGCGGCATGCGGCAGCGCGTCGCGATCGCCCGCTGCCTCGCGGTGAAGCCGCGCCTGATCATCGCGGACGAGATCACGTCCGCCCTCGACGCCTCGGTGCAGGGAGCGGTGCTCAACCTGATGCGCGACCTGCAGCGCGAGCTGGAGCTCTCGGTGCTGTTCATCACTCACAACCTCGCCGCGGTGCGCTACATCGCCGACACCACGGCCGTGATGCGCAACGGCGAGATCGTCGAGCACGGCGATGCCGACGCGATCGTCACGAACCCGCAGCATCCCTACACACAGGCGCTCGTGGCGGCCATCCCGCGCATCCAGAACGCCGGCACCGACAGCCTCCTCCACTCGATCGGATCCTGAATGACCCTGCTCGACGACGCTCAGGTCCTGCTGCCCGAGCTCGTGGCCCTGCGCCGCGCCATCCACGCCGACCCCGAGCTGGGTCTCGAGCTGCCGCGCACGCAGCGGCGGGTGCTCGACGCGCTGGAGCCCCTCGGACTCGAGGTGGTCCTCGGCGAGGGCCTGAGCTCGATCGCCGCGGTCGTGCGCGGCGCGCATCCCGGACCGACCGTGCTGCTGCGTGCCGACATGGATGCGCTTCCCCTGGTCGAGGACACGGGGCTCGACTACGCGGCATCCGGGGAGCGGATGCACGCCTGCGGGCACGACCTGCACGTCGCCGGTCTCGTCGGTGCCGCCCACCTGCTGGCGGGGCGCCGTGAGGAGCTCCACGGCGACGTCCTGCTGATGTTCCAGCCGGGCGAGGAGCTCGGCGACGGCGCGAAGCGGATGCTGGCCGAGGGGCTCCTCGAGACCACCGGGTCCCGGCCGGTCGCGGCCTTCGGCATCCATGTCGTGCCCGGCGAGTACGGCGTGTTCTCGACCCGTCCCGGCGCGCTCATGGCCGGCGCGATCGAGGTCGAGATCACCGTCACGGGAGCCGGGGGACACGCCTCGGCGCCGCATCTGACCCGCGATCCCGTGCCCGTCGCCGCCGAACTCGTCACCGCGCTGCAGACCTTCGTCACCCGCCGTTTCGACGTGTTCGATCCGGTCGTCCTCAGCGTCACACAACTGCATGCCGGGGGACCGGCCCGGAACATCATCTCCGACACCGCCACGCTCGTCGCCTCGGTGCGGGTGCTGTCGCACGAGTCGAGTGCGCGCGTGCAGGCGGAGCTCCCCGTGCTCGTCCGCGAGATCGCGGCCGCCCATGACTGCACGGCCCAGGTCGATGTGAGCGTGCTGTGCGCGCCCACCGTGAACGATGCCCGCGCGGTGGAGCGGGTGCGAGCCACGCTGCAGGGCCTGTTCGGCGACGAGCGCGTGTGGGAGACCGCGCACCCCGTGATGGGATCGGAGGACTTCTCCTTCGTGCTCGAACAGGTTCCGGGGGCGTTCCTGTTCCTGCGGGCGACGCCGGCGGAGGTCGATCTCGAGACGGCGTCTCCGAACCACTCTCCGACGGTCGTGTTCGACGATGCGGTCCTCGCCGATCAGGCCGCGGCGCTCGCGGCGTTCGCGCTGGAGACGCTCACCGCGTGATCCGCAGCCTCGTCGGGCTCCTCAGCGGGTGAGGAAGGCGCGGAGGTCGGCGTTCAGGCGCACCGCGACCTCGGGGTCGCTGTACATCATGTGGCCGGCGCGGTACCAGTGGGTCTCGGTGCGCTCGCGCGGCAACCCCCACTGCCGCAGCAGGTGGTCGGCCGCGCCGACGGTCGTCAGCGAGTCGTACACGCCGGTGCCGATGAACAGTCGTCCGCGCGGAGTCTGCTTCATCCAGCGTGACAACCGTGCCGGGTACGGGTACGTGCGGAACGGGGAGGGCCGTCCGTAGGCGACGAACTCCGCGCCGCCCTGCTCGTCCCAGTCCCAGTCCCGGCCCGCCTCCGGGTCGACCACGCGATACGGCTGCGTGGGGGCGGTGCCGAAGACGTGTCGCAGCAACTGCTGCAGCCCCGCCACGTACCGCGGGGAGAGCGCCACATCGGAGGCGTCGTACTCGAGCTCACCGGAGCGGCGGTCGGCCGCCGGTGCGGAGTACCGGCTGTCGGTCACCCCGAGCACGCGTCCGGGGAGCAGACGCGAGCGGAAGTCCTGCTTGCTGACCCAGAGCCGATCGTCGGCGAGCTCGCCCGCGGGGAGCCCGATCATCCGCGAGAGGCGCTCCGAGACGGCGGCGCGCTCGTCGACCGGCAGCTGGTCGCCCTGCAGCATCGCGAGGGCGAGGTCGCCGCGAGCGAAGTCCAATGCCGCGGTGATCGCATCCTCGACCGTCTCGTGTTCGCGGGAGCCGACGCCGTGATGCCAGGCCGTCGCCGCCTTGAACGGCAGGTTCGCGAGCGCTCCGACCACGTTGCCCGGACGATCCAGCGTCTCCTGGATGTTGACGGCCTGCCCCAGCAGCACGATGCCGTCCAGCGGCGCGGTGTCCATGCTGTGCGATGACGTCGCGAGGAAAGCCGCGCGCAGGGTTCCGTAGCTCTCTCCGAGGAAGAACTTCCGGGAGTTCCAGCGCCCGTGCCGGTCGACCCAGTCCGAGATGGCGGCGGCGATGGCGTCGGCGTCTCCCTCCACGGAACGGAAGTCCGACGCATCGGCATCGTCAGCGAAGTCGCCGAATCCGGTGCCGGGTGCGTCGAGGAACACCAGGTCGGCGACGTCGAGGATCGTCGATGGGCTCTCCTCCACGCCGTAGGGAGGGTGCCCGGCGTCGGCGAGGTCGACGGGGACCTGGGCGCGCATCGGCCCGATCCCGCTCAGGTGCAGATAGAGCGTCGACACTCCCGGACCGCCGTTGGTCAGGAACAGCACCGGGCGATCCGTGCCGTCGACGATGTAGCTGAACGCCGAGATCGTCCCTTGCGATGAGCCGTCCGAACGCCGCAGCGGGAGCTCTTCGAGGCGGACGATGTAGGCCAGGTCGCCGACCCGCTCCGCGGCCTCGAGCCCGATCATCCGTGCGTCGTCGCGACGCGGTAGAAGTCGTCGAGATCGCTCTTCATGCGCTCCACCGCCCGTTCGTCCACGAAGGTCATGTGACCGGACTCGTAGAACGTGAAGCGGATGTTCTCGCGCAGGCTCGGCGCCAGATACAGCTGCGCCACGTCGACCTCGGGTCCGAAGAACGGAGTGGCCAGGTCGTAGAAGCCGCCCATCACGAACACCTTCAGGTTCGGGTTGCGGCGCACGGCGGCCGACAGGTCGATGGAGACGTCGGGCACCAGCTGCGGGGTATCCACGCCCGGTGCCTTGTGCGTCCAATCCCATGCGCGGGAGATGGGCATGTTGTGCAAGTGGCGGTAATGCAGCTCGCTGGTGAAGCCGATGTCGTGCGCGAGGTGGGCGCGGTACGTCGAGAGGTGTGCGCTGTTGACCCCGGCGGTGGCGGCGTCGTCGGTGGCCGGGTCGTGCGAGCCGTTGCCGACGACGTACTGGTGCTCGGCGGTGAAGCGGGTGTCGAAGCGGCCGATCACGCGCCCTTCGTCGGCGAGCAGGGCGTAGCGGTACTGCTCCATCCCGATGCGGAAGTGGTGCTTCTTCAGGTAGTCGGCGTCGAGCCCGACGAGGGCGCTCATGCGTTCGGCGACGGCGTCCTCGAGATCGGTGGGCAGCAGATCGCCACGCAGCAGCGCTTCGGCGAACGGACCCTGGGCGAACTCGCGTGCATCGACGAGGAGCGGCTCGAGCGCGGTGTGCGCGGTGCGGACTTTGCCGTGGTACCAGGCGGTCGCCGCGTACGAGGGGAGCAGATTGATGTACTCGCGGGGTCCGCCGAGGTTGCTCTCGCCCCAGTTGAGCACGGTCGACAGGAGCACGACACCGTTGAAGTCGAGGCCCTGGTTCTGCAGCCGGTGTACGAGCGACGCGGCACGTGTGGTGCCGTACGACTCGCCGAACAGGAAGCGTGGCGCGTTCCAGTTGTTCGTGATCGTGAGCCAGCGCGTGATCGCCTTCGCGAACGCGGCCACGTCCTGGTCGACGCCCCACAGCTCGGCCGGTGTCGCATCACCGAGGAGACGCGAGTATCCGGTGCCGGGCGCGTCGATGAACACGAGGTCGGAGGCGGTGAGCAGCGTGTGCGGGTTGTCGCCGCTCGCGTAGGGGGCGGGCGGCGTCGCGAGGGGAGTGTTCGTGGGCGTGCGCTTCGGTCCGAAGCCGCCGATGTTGAGCCAGAGGCTCGCCGAACCGGGGCCGCCGTTGAACAGGAACGTCACGGGGCGCACCGGGGCGCCCTCCTCGCGGTCGGCGACGTACGAGGTGTAGAACACGCTCGCGAGCGGGCGGTGCTCGTCGTCGCGGACGATCACGGTGCCCGCTCCGGCGCTGTAGTCGAGCGAGCGGCCGCCCGCGGTGATGCGGTGGCGGCGTGAGGTGAAGGTCTCCGTGTCAGGTGCGTCTGCGGGGGTCGGCTCGGTCACAGGTCTCCCTCGGGAAAATGAATGAGTGAATTGAATATATCTTAATCATTCACTCGCGTGACGACCGAGGAAGTTGTAGACCTCGTTGTCGTCGACGCCGGGGAACGCGCCGCGGGGGAGCGGGGAGAACATGTGCGTGTGCACGCGCGCGCTCGGCCAGGCCCTGCCGTTCCAGCGCTCGGTGAGCTCGGCGGACGGCCGCCGGCAGCAGGATTCGTCGGGGCAGGTCGACACGGCGCGGTCGCTGGTCTCGCGTCCGCGCCACCAGCGTGCGTCGTCGAAGGGCACCCCGACCGTGATGGAGAACTCTCCATCGGTCGATGCCCCGGTCTGCGTCGAGCACCAGAACGTTCCCGACGGTGTGTCGGTGTACTGGTGGTGCTCCGTGGTGCGGTTCTGCTGCGTGAACGCGGCGCGCGCCTGGAACTTGCGGCATACCCGCTGTCCCTCCACCGCGCCGGTCACGTCCATGGGCAGCGGCAGGTCGTCGTTCTCGTAGACGCGGGTGATCGCGCCCGTGGCATCCACGCGGAGGAAGTGCAGCGACATCCCGAGGTGCTGGGTGAGCAGGTTCGTCATGCGCATGCCGGCGCCCTCGTGCGTCACGCCGAACGCGTCGCGGAAGTCTTCGACCGCGAGGTTGCGATCCTTCTTGGCCTGCTGCAGGAAAGCGACGGCGGCCGTCTCCGGCATCAGGCAGCACGCGGCGAAGTAGTTGATCTCCAGCCGCTGCTGCAGGAAGTCGGCGTAGTCGGTCGGAGGCGTGTGCCCCAGGTAGCGGTGCGCCATGGCCTGCAGGGCCATCGAGCGCAGACCGTGACCGCCGGGGATCGACGCCGGCGGCAGGTAGATCCGCCCGTTCTCGAGGTCGGTGACCGATCGCGTGGAATGTGGCAGGTCGTTGACGTAGATCAGCTCGAAGCCGAGCTTCTCGGCCATGATGCTCACCGTGCGGTGGGTGAGAGCGCCCTGCACGTGCCCCGCGGCCTTCAGATGCTTCTCGGCGAGCTTCTCGATCTCGGGGAGGTAGTTGTTCTGCGCGCGCATGCGCAGCCGCATCTCGGTGTTCGCACGCCGTGCCTCCTCCGGGGTGGCGATAGCTTCGCGCTCGCGGCGCTGCAGTTCGCGGTGCAGTCCGAGCACCGACTCGATCGTCTCATCGCTCATGCCCTTGGTCACGCGCACGGGCGCGACGCCGAGCTGCCGGAAGACGGGGCTCTCCTGGGCGCGTTCGAGTTCGATCTCGAGGGCGGCGCGACGGTTCGGCGGCTCGCCCGAGATGAGGTCGGTCACCTCGGTGCTCGTGGCGTGCGCGATCGCCTGCAGCAGCGACAGCTTGGGTTCGCGCTTGCCGTTCTCGATCAGGCTCAGCTGCGACCCGGCGACGCCGACGAGCGCGCCGAGCTCGTCGAGCGTGAATCCTTTCTCCAGCCTGTGGTGACGGATGCGATGACCGAGAGTCGTGAGGTGGATGCCGGAGGACGCCATTCCTTGAGTGTAGCGAAAGAATCGCCGTTCTTATCGCTCGATTCGTCCGAAAGTCCGGTCGGAACCGGAAGAAGATAGGTGCAACGCCCCACAGTTCAAAGGAGCACACGTCATGGCCTTCGCCGAAGTCTTCACCCCCCGCACGTCTCCCGTCGCACCGACGCGTACGTTCGGCGCGGCTCCGACGTATGACACCCCCGCCATGGCCGAGCTAGCCGCGTGGGTCGAGGAGATCCGTGCTCTCACCCAGCCCGACTCCGTGCACTGGGTCGACGGCTCGCGCGCCGAGAACGACTGGCTGCTGCACGGGCTCGTCGACGAGGGCAAGCTCATCAAGCTCAACCCCGAGTGGCGTCCCGGCTCCTACCTCGCCCGTTCGCACCCCAGCGACGTCGCCCGCACCGAGGGGCGCACGTTCATCGCCTCCGAGCGCGAAGAGGATGCCGGCCCCACGAACAACTGGGCGGACCCCGCCGAGATGCACACCAAGATGGACGAGATCTTCGAGGGCTCGATGCGCGGCCGCACGATGTACGTCGTGCCGTTCTCGATGGGACGCGTCGGCGGCCCGCTCTCGCACATCGGCGTGCAGATCACCGACAGCGCCTACGCGGTCGCGTCGATCGGCATCATGACCCGCGTCGGCGATGCCGTCACGCGTCAGATCGCCGAGGGAGCGCCGTGGGTCAAGACCGTGCACACGGTCGGAGCACCGCTCGCCCCGGGTGAGCACGACGTCGAGTGGCCCTGCAACGACGACAAGTACATCGTGCACTTCCCCGAGTCGCTCGAGGTCTACTCGTACGGTTCGGGCTACGGCGGCAACGCGATCCTCGCCAAGAAGTGCTTCGCGCTGCGTATCGCCTCGGTGATCGCCCGCGACGAGGGCTGGCTCGCCGAGCACATGCTGCTGATCCGCGTGATCGACCCGCAGGGCAAGGCGTACCACGTCGCGGCCGCTTTCCCCTCGGCGTGCGGCAAGACGAACCTCGCCATGCTCCGCCCCACGATCCCGGGGTGGAAGGTCGAGACCCTCGGCGACGACATCGCCTGGATCCGTCCGGGCGAAGACGGTCGCCTGTGGGCGATCAACCCCGAGGCCGGCTTCTTCGGCGTCGCGCCGGGCACCGGCGAGTCGACCAACGTCACGGCGGTCGAGACGCTGTGGGGCAACACGATCTTCACCAACGTCGCGCTCCGTCCCGACGGCGACGTGTGGTGGGAGGGCCTGACCGACGAGGCGCCCGCGAACCTGATCGACTGGGAGGGCAACGAGTGGACGCCCGAGTCCGGTCGACCGGCGGCGCACCCCAACTCCCGCTTCACGGTGTCGGCGGCGCAGTGCCCGCAGATCTCCGACGACTGGGAAGAGGCCGTGCCGCTCGACGTCATCCTCTTCGGCGGACGCCGCGCCAGCAACGTCCCGCTCGTGGTCGAGGCCACCGACTGGACGCACGGTGTCTTCCTCGGCTCGAACATCTCGTCGGAGCGCACGGCTGCGGCCGAGGGCACGGTCGGAGAGCTGCGCCGCGACCCGTTCGCGATGCTGCCCTTCTGCGGATACAACATGGCCGACTACTTCGGCCACTGGCTGAAGGTCGGTCGTGGTCTGCGCTTCGACCGCGCACCGCGCATCTTCCAGGTGAACTGGTTCCGTCGCGGTGACGACGGCCGGTTCCTGTGGCCCGGCTTCGGCGACAACTCCCGTGTCGTCGACTGGATCATCCGCCGCATCGCGGGCGACGTGCCCGCGGTCGACAGCCCCATCGGACGCCTGCCGCGTGTGGAAGACCTCAACCTCGACGGGCTCGACATCCCCGCCGCCGACCTCGACGAGCTGTTCGCCGTCGACGCCGCGGCGTGGCAGACCGAGGCCGACCTGACCGAGGAGTTCTACGACACCTTCGGCGACAAGGTTCCGGCGGCGCTGCGCGCCGAGCTGGCCTCGCTGCGCTACCGCCTCGCCAAGGCCTAGCCCCCAGACCGGTGCCGGTTCGGGGGAGCCGGCACCCTCACACCCGCGAAGGCGGGACATCAGAGACGAACCCATGGCTGAGTGGTCTCCGACGTCCCGCCTTCGTGTTGTCCGGGAACGGACGTGAATCAGGTGAGCAGCTGGTGCCGGGCGAGGTCGCGGTACAGCGGCGTCGTCTCGACGAGTTCCTCGTGCGTGCCCTGGCCGACCACGACGCCGTCCTGCAGCACCACGATCAGGTCGCTGTCGACCACGGTCGACAGGCGGTGCGCGATCACGATGAGCGTGCGGTCGGTCGAGACGGCATCGATGGCTTCGCGCATCCGCTGCTCGTTCACGCCGTCGAGTGATGACGTCGACTCGTCGAGCAGCAGGATCGGGGCGTCGGTGAGCAGGGCGCGGGCGATCGCGAGGCGCTGACGCTCGCCGCCGGACAGCATCACGCCGTCTTCGCCGACGGGGGCCTCGATGCCCAGCGGGTTGCGCTCGAGCACGTCGCCGAGGTTCACGGCGCGCAGCACGCGTTCGCAGTCGGCATCGGTCGCATCGGGCGAGGCGAGACGCAGGTTCTCGGCAAGCGTGCCGGCGAGGGTGGGCGCATCCTGCTCGACGTAGCCGAAGTTGGCGCGCAGGTCGTCGCGCGGGTAGGTGCGCGCGTCGTGGCCGTGTAGGCGGATGGACCCGCCGGTCGGGTCATAGAACCGCTCGATCAACGACAGGATCGTGCTCTTGCCCGCACCGCTGGGGCCGACGAGGGCGACCCTGGCGCCGTGAGGCACGGCGAACGACACTCCGCGGAGCACTTCGTGGTCCTGCGCGGCCGGTGCCGCATCTTCGACCGATTCCAGATGCGCATCAGCGAGAAGGGTCCGCGCTGCCTTCGCCGCGGCCTGACGCGCTGCCACCACGTTCGCGGGGTAGTGGAAGCGCACATCGCGGAACTCGATGGCCGGAGCGCCGGGGGCTGCGTCCTCGTGAGGGAGGGCGGCGGCGATGGCTTCGTCGTCCTGCGACTCCGTCGGCAGGTCGAGCACCTCCTGGATGCGACCGAGTGCGCCGAGTGCCTGGTTCACCGAAGTGATCGCGCCGAAGGTCGTGGCGAGCGGCATCACCAGGAGGAACAGGAACATGATGAACGAGATCAGCGACGCGATGGTGATCGCGCCGGCGGCCACCCGGAACCCGCCGACGCCGAGGACCACCAGCAGCGACAACTGCAGCGCGATGCCGGAGACGGGCACGACCATCGACGAGATCTTGGCGATGCGCACACCGATGCCGTACGCGTCGGTGGCGAGCTCCGACACCGCGGCCGTCTCGCGCTCGGTGGCGCCCGAGGCGCGGATGGTGCGGATCGAGCCGACCGCACGCTCCACGCCGGAGGCGAGCTCGCCGACCTTCTCCTGCTGGGCGGTCGAGGCGGTGCGGATGCGGCCGCTGAGCAGCACGACGACCGTGACGGAGATGCCGATCACGACGACGATGAGCAGCAGCAGGATCGGGTCGATCACGAGCATCGCGATCAGCGCGCCGAGGAACAGCACGGCGCTGCCGACGGCATCCGCGAGGCCCTGCGTGAGCACGGCGTAGAGGAGGGTCGTGTCGGTGCCGACGCGTGAGACGAGGTCCCCGGTACGGCGGGCATCGAACTCCGAGGTCGGCAGGTGCAGGATGCGGGCGATCAGCTTGCGGCGGCTCGAGTGCACGACCGCGGTGCCGGTGCGCTGGAGCAGGTAGTGCTGGAAGCCGGAGATGACGGACGACACGATCACGAAGCCGACCAGCAGCCAGACGAGGATCCCGATGCCGGTGTCGGACTGCACCGCCTCGATGACCTGGCCGACGAGCAGAGGCTGCACGAGAGACGTGGCGGCGCCGACGACGCTGAGCACGGCGACCACGATCAGGGTGCGCTTGTGTTCGAAGAGGAAGGGGAGGAGCTGGCGGAAGGTGGCGCGCGGGCCTTCGGGCTGTGCGCCACGTCCGCGGCGGCGTGCTGTCGCCGAACCGGACATGCGGGACCTCGATCTGGAGATGGTACTTCGACCGTACTTCGTTCGCGGTCGAATCCTATGGGCGGGCTGTATGGGTGGGCGTCGTCGGGGTCGAGCGTCAGGAGCGACCGAACCGCCGGTGCGCGGCTTGCTTGCTCACTCCCAGCGCGCTCGCGATCGCCTGCCACGAGTATCCGAGGTTGCGGGCGCGGCGCACATTCGCCTCTTCGGCGCGAGCGATCTCCTTGCGTGTCTCGGCGAGCCTGTGCAGTGCGGCCAGGGGCTCGCTGCCGTCGTCCTGTGCGATCGCGGTCGGCTTTGTCATGATGGACCTCCTGCGTCAATACTTGTTGACTTCGTCACGGAAGTCAATTTTTGTTGACGCCGCGGGTTATGCCGAGGCCCTCGGTATCCCGCTTCTGACGCTCGACCGCACGCTCGCGAAAACGGCAGCGCGCTACTGCGAGGTCATCGTCCTCTGACGGACGTCCCGATGCAGAGAAGCGGCCTCCTGGGTGGGGAGGCCGCCTCTCAGTGGTCAGAGTTCGACGGCGGCGGCGACCCCGAGGTCGTCGTCGTAGTCGTGGTCCTTGGTCTCGGGCGTGAAGATCAGCGCGACGAAGGTCAGCACTCCCATCGCCGACAGGTACAGGCCGACCAGCCACGGGGCACCGCCCGCTGCCTCCCACAGCTTCAGGGCGATCAACGGTGCCACGGCGGCGCCGAGGATCGACGACACGTTGTAGGCGATCGCCGACCCCGTGTACCGCACGTTCGTCGGGAACAGTTCGGGCAGCAGCGCACCCATCGGGCCGAACGTGGCCCCCATCAACATGAAGCCGAAGACGAGGAACGCCTGCGTGAGGGCACCCGTGAACTTCGGGTCGACGGCGGGCAGCAGGAACGTGTTGAACGTGAAGCCGAACACGATGATCGCGCCCGTGACCCAGAGCAGCAGCTTGCGTCGACCGATCGCGTCGGCGATCGGCCCGGACAGCAGCGTGAAGATGCCGAAGAACACCACGCCGATGATCTGCATCAGCACGAAGTCGGTGTAGCCGAAGCCAAGGCCGGGGTAGAACTGCGCCGCGAACTTGGTCGGGTCGAAGGGGGCGCCCGTCGCTTCGGCGGCAGCCTTCGCGGCGGCCGAAGCAGTCTCCAGCGACGCGGGCTTGGTGCCGTAGGCGAGGGTGAAGTTCGTCATCAGGTAGAACAGCACGTACGTCGCCAGCATGATGAACGTGCCGAGGATCAGCTGCTTCCAGTGGTGGCGGAAGACGGTCGCGAGCGGGAGCTTGCGGATGGCGCCCTTGGTCTCTGCCTTCTTGAAGGTGTCGGACTCGACGAGCTTCAGTCGCACCCACAGGCCGATGATCACCATGACGGCGGAGAACAGGAACGGGATGCGCCAGCCCCAGGAGAGGAACGCCTCGGACTTGAGGACCGGGTTCTCGGAGTGCGGCAGCAGCCAGTTGATCGCGAGGAAGAGGAAGTTGGCGATGATGAAGCCGAGCGGTGCGCCCAGCTGCGGGAAGGTGCCGTACCAGGCGCGCTTGCCCTTCGGGGCGTTCTCGGTGGCGACCAGAGCCGCGCCCGACCACTCACCACCGAGCGCGAAGCCCTGAGCGAGACGCAGGATCAGCAGCAGGAGCGCTGCCCACCAGCCGATGTCCTGGTACGTGGGGAGCAAGCCGATCACGAAGGTCGCGATGCCCATCGTCAGCAGCGATGCGACGAGGGTGGCCTTGCGGCCGAACTTGTCGCCGAAGTGGCCGAAGACCACGGCGCCGATGGGGCGCGCGACCATCGCTGCACCGAAGACGGCGAACGACGACAGGAGCGAGGTGGTGTCGTCTCCGGTCGGGAAGAACAGCACGGGGAACACGAGAACGGCCGCCGTCGCATACGCGTAGAAGTCGTAGAACTCGATGGTCGTGCCGACCAGACTCGCGGTGATGACGCGCGAGCGTGGGTTCGCAGGCGCAGTGGCAGTACTCATGAGGCTCCTCCGTTCAGCCCCTTGGTATACCGGGGACTCGGCGAGTTTACGCCTTCCTGAGTGTTGGCTGTGTACGCGTTTCGCGTGTCATCCGGTGCGCGACCCGGATGCGTAGAGTCGAGGGCGGCGAAGGGCGGGAGGAACGATGACCACGAGGATGCTGCTCCTGGCCGACACCCACGTGCCGAAGCGGGCGAGAAGGCTGCCGGATGCGGTGCTGCAGGCGGTCGACGATGCCGAGATCGTGGTGCACGCGGGCGACTGGGTCGACGAAGCCACACTCGATCTGCTCGAGTCGCGGTCTCGGGTACTGCACGGCGTGTACGGCAACAACGACGGGTCCGAGCTGCGGTCACGCCTTCCGGAGGTCGCCCGGTTCACGGTCGAGGGCGTCGATGTCGCCGTCGTGCACGAGACGGGGGAGTCCCGCAAGCGTGAGGAGCGGATGGACGAGGCGTACCCGGGCATCGATCTCCTCGTATTCGGGCACTCGCACATTCCCTGGGACACCGTGTCGCCCGCGGGCCTCCGGCTGCTCAACCCCGGATCGCCCACGGATCGGCGCCGGCAGCCGGTGTGCACGATGATGTGGGTCGAGGTGGACGGACGCCGGATCGAGGCGACGCTGCTGCCGTTGTCGTGATTCATCCGCCCGTCTCCCGCGCTCCCCTGCGCTCCGGCGTCACTCCTCCGTGACGCCGAGTGCCGGTGCCTCGACGAACCGGGCGACGGGTGCCAGAATCTGCTCGAGTTCGAGAACGACGAGCCGGTTGCGGCCCTCGCGCGTTGCCGGGGCCGGCACGTAGAGCGTGCGCTGCGGTCCGTTGCGCCAATAGCGGCCGAGGAAGAATCCGTTGACGAACGCGTATCCCTTGCTCCATGGTGCGGTGTCGAGGAACAGGTCGGCAGGGGCATCCAGGGTGAACTCGGCCGTCCACGCGAGCGGGCGTTCTCCCGCAGCATCCGTCGGCTGACCCGCATCGATCTCCGCGGCGACGGCGGCGACGTCGAGGGGTGTCGAGCGCCACCCGGTTATGGGCGTGCCATCGAGCGTGACCGCGCCGATCAGGCCCTTCTCCTCGCCGAGTCGGTGGTCGTAGTTCACGCGACCCTGGTCCTCGACCAGGATGCTGAGGGTACGGCCCTTCGGGATGCGGATCGCACGGTCGTGTCGCGTGCGGGAGAGCGTGCCGACAGCGACCCCGTCGACGCTGACCCAGGCGAGGTCGCGCACCTCGTCGGTGACGAGGAGACCGCCGCTCCCGTCCGGGAGGTCGACGTCGTAGCGCACCAGCGCACTCAGGTGTCCGAGAGCGTCGAAGCTCTGCGGCTGCGCGGTGACCGTGCCGGCCCCGTCGCCGCCCGTCCAGGTTCCGACGGGGGAGAGGGAGACGTCGAACGCGGGGGCAGCGATCGTGACTGCCGGCATCTCTTCCGGCACCGGAGCGTACTTCGCGATCACCTCTCGGAAGGCGAAGAACTTCTCCGTGGGGTTGCCAGCCTCGTCGAGCGGCGCGTCGTAGTCGTAGGAGGTCACGAGCGGCAGGTAGCGGCCCTTGTCGTTCGCGCCGTTGGTGAGCCCGAAGTTCGTGCCGCCGTGGAACATGTAGATGTTGACCGACGCTCCGGCGGCGAGAAGGGCATCGAGATCGGCTGCGGCAGCGGCGACATCCGTCGTGTGATGCACTCCGCCCCACCAGTCGAACCAGCCGTCCCAGAACTCCGAGCACATCAGGGGGCCCGTCGGCTGGTGCCGCCGCAGGGTGGCGAGGCGTTCCGCGCTGCGGGATCCGAAGGAGCCGGTCTTGTGCAGGCCGGGAAGGCTGCCGTCGCTCAGCATCTGATCCACGGGTTGATCCACGGTCGTCAGCGGCACCGTGATTCCGGCATCGCGCGTGACGGCGACCAGGGCCTCGAGGTAGGCCTTGTCCGCGCCGTAAGCGCCGTACTCGTTCTCGATCTGCACGAGCACGACGGGCCCGCCCCGGTCGATCTGGCGCGGCGCGACGATGTCGTACACGCGTCGCAGGTAGGCGCTCACCTCGACGAGGAAGTCAGGAGCCGACGATCGCAGGTTCTCCATGCTCCCGGTCAGCCACACCGGCAGACCGCCGTTGTGCCACTCGGCGCAGATGTAGGGACCAGGGCGCACGATCGCATCCAGACCCTCGGCATGAACGAGGTCGAGGAAGCGTCCGAGATCGTTCCACCCGGTCGTGTCCCACTCGCCGCGCCGCGGTGCGTGCGCGTTCCAGGCGACATACGTCTCGATCGTGTTCAGGCCCATCAGCCGTGCCTTGCGGATGCGGTCCTGCCACAGGTCCGGGTGCACGCGGAAGTAGTGGATGGCGCCGGAGATCACCTGATGCGGCTGACCGTCGCGGAGGAAGTCGGTGTCGCCGAGAGAGAACGTGGTCACGTGTCGGAGTGCTTTCGATCGAGGAGCTGAGCCGGCCCCGCACGGGGCCGGCTCAGCCGCGGGTGTTACTTGTTGACGGTGAAGCCCTGGGCGTTGCCGTACTCGACCAGTGCGTCCTGCCAGGCCGTCAGGCCCTCGTTCAGGTCGGTGCCGTTCTGGTACGACTGGCCCACGGTGTCGCCGAAGATGCTGTTCGCGTACACCTGGTAGGGCAGGTAGCTCCAGTCCTCGACCACGTCGTCGGCTGCGGCCGCGAGGACCTCGTTGATCTTCTGGCCGCCGAAGTACTCCGGAGCATCGGCGAGGAATTCCTCGCTGGAGAGCTCGGCGGTCGTCGACGGGAAGCCGCCTGACTCGAGGAAGATCGAGATGCTCTCCTCCGAGTTGTTCAGCCACCACAGGAAGCCGGCCGCCAACTCCGGGTTCTTGCTCTGCGTCGTGACGGCCTGGCCGCCACCGCCGTTCTCGGCGCTCGCCGGGGTGCCGTCGTAGGTCGGCATCGGGGCGACGCGCCAGTCGCCGGCGCCGTCGGGGGCGCCGGTGATGAGGTTGCCGGGCATCCACGCGCCGATCACGAGGGTGGCGAGGCTGCCGTCACCGAGGCCGCGGAACCACTCGTCGCTCCAGCTGCCGTACGGCGCGACCAGGTCTTCCTCGACGAGGCGGTTCCAGTTCTCGGTCCACTTCTTCGATCCCTCGTCCTGCAGGTCGATCGTGACGTCGGTGCCCGAGGTCTCGAACGGCTTGCCGCCGGCCTGCCAGATCATGGAGGTCGCGAAGCCGGCGTCGCCGGTGTCGTTGGTGATGTAGGCGTCGGGGTTCGCGGCGTGGATCTTCTTCGCCGCCTCGTAGTACTCGTCCCAGGTGGTCGGCACTTCGACGCCCGCGGCGTCGAACACGGTCTTGTTGTAGAACAGCGCCATGGGGCCGGAGTCCTGCGGCAGGCCGTAGATGGCGTCGCCGCTGGTGACCGAGTTCCAGGTGGATGCGGTGTAGTCGTCCTCGAAGTCGGCGAACCCGTACTTCGACAGGTCGGCGAAGGCGTCGGTCAGGGCGAACTGCGGCAAGGCGTAGTACTCGACCTGCACGACGTCGGGGGCTCCGGAGCCCGCCTTGATCGCGTTCTGCAGCTTCGTGTACTCCTCGTTGTTGGTGCCGGCGTTGACGAGGTTGACCTTGACGTTCGGGTATTCCTTCTGGAACGCCTCGACCTGGGCCTCGGCAGACGGCGTCCACGACCAGTACGTGATCTCGCCGCCCTTCTCGAGTGCAGCCTCGACGGAGTCGAAGGAGCCGGATCCGGAACCGGATCCGCTGCCCGCGTCGCCGCCGGTGCTGCAGCCGGCCAGCGCCAGTGCTGCCACGGTTCCTGCGGCGAGCACCGCGAGGGTGCGCCGTGTCGGTGAGGGAAGGTGCTTCATTGCTGTGTCCTTTCGGGGGTGCGGTCCAGCATCGGATCGCGAGGGGGTGAGGAAGGAGTGCGGGGCTACTGCTTGACGCTGCCCGCGGTGAGACCTGACTGCCAGAAGCGCTGCAGCAGCAGGAAGGCGATGACGATCGGGATGATCGTGAGCAGCGAGCCCATGATCACGAGGTTGTAGATCGGCTGGGAGCCGGCGCCGATGGCCTGGGCGCTCCATTGGTTCAGACCGACCGTGAGCGGATACCAGGCGGGATCCGACAGCATGATCAGCGGCAGGAAGTAGTTGTTCCAGGTCGCCACGACCGTGAACAGCGCGACCGTCACGATGCCGGGCGCGAGCAGGCGCATCGAGATCGTGAAGAAGGTCCGGAACTCTCCGGCGCCGTCGATGCGCGCGGCCTCCAGCAGCTCGGTCGGCACGGACTCGGAGGCGAACACCCAGATCAGATACAGCCCGAAGGGGCTGATGAGAGACGGGATGATCACGGCCCAGGGGGTGTTGGTCAGGCCCAGCTCGCTGAACAGCAGGAACGTCGGGACGGCGAGCGCGGTGCCGGGAACGGCGACCGCTCCGAGGACGACGGCGAAGACCGCGCGCCGGCCGGGGAAACGGAACTTCGCGAGGCCGTAGCCGGCCAACGTGGCGAGCAGTGTCGCCCCGCCTGCACCGACGACGACGTACAGGAGCGTGTTGCCGAGCCAGCGCAGGAAGATGCCGTCGCGGTACGAGAACGTGGCGACGAGGTTGTCGAAGAACGCGAAGTCATCGGAGAACCAGAGGCCGAACGAGCTGAAGAGTCCCGCCTGCGTCTTGGTGGAGCTGAACAGCAGCCAGACCAGGGGCACGAGCGTGTACAGCGCGTAGACGATCATGACGATCAGCAGCGTGTTGGACTTGCGCGGGTTCAGCGGATCGTGGCGACGGCGAGAGGGGCGGGCGAGGGGGAGTGCCATGTCAGCGCACCTCCGACTTCGAGCCGCGCAGCTGCACGACGTAGGCGATGACCGCGGTGATGATGCCCATGATGATGGCGATCGTGGCGGCGTAGTTGAACTGCTGTCCGGCGAACGACAGGTTGTAGGCGTACATGTTCGGCGTGAAGAACGTGGTGATCACGTTCGGAGCCAGGGGCCGCAGGATGTTCGGCTCGTTGAAGAGCTGGAAGCTGCCGATGATCGAGAAGATCGTCGCGATCACGAGCGCGCCGCGCACGGAGGGGATCTTGATCGAGAAGATCGTGCGCCATGCCCCCGCGCCGTCGAGGGAGGCGGCCTCGTACATGTCGGTCGGGATGCTCTTGAGCGATGAGTAGAAGATCAGCATGTTGTAGCCGACGAACTCCCACGTGACGATGTTGCCGATCGAGACCAGCATCCATTCCTTGGCGAACGGCGTGATCGCGTCGACTCCGAGGAAGTCGTTGATGTTGCTCGTGAGCCCGAACTGGTCGCCGTAGATGTAGCCCCACATCAGCACCGCCACGACGGCGGGTACCGCGTAGGGCAGGAAGATGAGGATGCGGAAGAACGATGCTCCGCGCAGGCGTGCGCTGTCGATGGCGAGGGCGGCGCCGAGGGCGAGGACCAGCATGATCGGCACCTGCACGACGAGGAAGATCAGCACGCGACCGAACGCCTCCCAGAACTGCGGGTCGGTGAGCGCGCGGACGTAGTTGTCCAGCCCGACGAAGGCGGTGCCGCCGATGAGCTTCTCCTGGAAGAAGCTCAGGTACAGCGCGTAGGCGAGCGGTGTCAGGAACACCAGGGCGAACACGACCATGAACGGGCCGACGAAGGCCCAGCCCTTCCAGTCGCGCTTGTCGCGGCGCCGGATGCCGGGGGCACCCAGGGCGACGGGGGTTTCAGTCGTCATCGACGATTCCTTCTTACGTTCCGGGCGCACCGTGCGCCGTGTGTCAACGTCAACATATGCGATGCGCTGCTAGTGTGTCAACGTCAACATATGAGGGGATGGGTGATCGTGACCCCAGAGCAACCGACAGAGACGTCGGCACGTCGTCGTGAGCCTTCGATGGAAGACGTCGCCCGTGAGGCGGGCGTCTCCGGACAGACGGTCTCTCGCGTCGTGAACGCCAGGGGATACGTCGGCGCCACCACCCGCGAGCGCGTCGAGGCCGCCATGCAGAGCCTCGGCTACCGACCCAACAGTGCCGCCCGCGCGCTGCGATCAGGGCGATTCCGCACCATCGGCGTCGTGATGTTCTCGTTCAGCTCCTACGGCAACCAGCGCACGCTCGACGCGATCGCGGTGCGCGCCGCCCAGCTCGGCTACGCGCTCACCCTCATCCCCGTGGAGTCGAGTGCCGGCGAGACCGTGGCCGGTGCGTTCCGGCGCCTGGAGGAGCACGCGGTCGACGGCATCATCATCGTGATCGAGGCACACCAGCTCGACGAGGCCGACATCGAGATCCCCGATGCCCTGCCCGTGGTGTTCGTCGACTCCAATCGCGGCGAGACGCTTCCGTTCGTCGACACCGACCAGGCGCAGGGTGCGCGGCTGGCGACCGAGCATCTGCTCGAACTCGGACACGACACGGTGTGGCACGTCACCGGTCCCGCGCGCTCGTACTCCGCGGAACGGCGTCGCGATGCCTGGCGGGAGACGCTCGAGAAGCACCGACGCCCGGTGCCGGAACCGTTGCAGGGCGACTGGTCGGCCGCCTCGGGGTACGTGGCGGGTCTCCGGCTCCGTGAGATCGACGGCGTCACCGCGGTGTTCGCGGCGAACGACCAGATGGCGATCGGCGTGCTCCGCGCGTTCCGGGAGGCCGGACGCGAGGTGCCGGGAGATGTGAGCCTCGTCGGATTCGACGGATTGCCGGATGCCGCGCAGCTGTGGCCGCCGCTGACGACCGTGCAGCAGTATCCGGAGCGGGTCGGGGCCCTCGCGGTGGACGCACTGCTCGCCGAGCTCGACGGCACCGGACGTCAGCAGACGCCGCTCGTGAGCACCGAGCTGATCGTGCGCGAGAGCACGGCGGCGCCGCGGAGGCGCTGAGCGCTCAGCGCCAGATCGCGGCGATGGCGGCGTTGGCGGCGGTGAGGATGCCGACGAGCCAGAACACCGCCGGCGGGATGGCTGCTCCGCGGCGCTGACGGCCCAGGCCGATTCCGAGCAGCGCACCGATGACGAGCAGGATCACGAGCTTGACGCCGATCTTGACGTAGTTGAGCTCGTACGAGATTCCCCAGGGGGCGGCGAGAGCGAGGCCGGCGACCGCGGCGATCGCCATGCCGATGTTCATCAGACGAGTGAACTCGCGCTTGCCGCCGAACGCCTGGACCGCCCACGCCCCGAAGAGCACGGCGAAGCCGATGAGGTGGACGAACAGCACGATGTGGCGCAGGGTCTCCATGCCCTCACCGTAGGAGGTGGAGGTCGGTCTGCGCTAGCAAGGTCAGGCTGACCTGCGCAGTCGGGCCCGACTCAGCCGCGCAGCTCCCGGACGACAAGTGCGGTGCGCAGTGCGGCGTCCGCCGCCTCGGCACCCTTGTCCTCCTTGGAGCCTTCGAGGCCCGCGCGGTCGAGGCCCTGCTGCTCGTCATCGAGGGTCAGCACGCCGAACCCGACCGGCTTGCCGGCATCGAGCGCGACGCGGGTGAGGCCGTCGGTGGTCGCCGCCGACACGTACTCGAAGTGCGGGGTGCCGCCGCGGATGATGACGCCGAGTGCGACGACCGCGTCGGCGCCGCCGGCGAAGGCGGCCTGCGCGGCGAGAGCGAGCTCGAACGAGCCGGGCACCCGCACGAGGCGGTGCGAGGCCTGCGCCTCATTCAGCACGCGCTCCGCGCCGGCGATCAGGCCGTTCGAGATGGTCTCGTGCCAGGTGCCGGCGACGATCACGACGTTCAGACCGCGTCCATCGATGTCGCCGGTCTCGGGTGCTCCTGCGCCGCTCATTTCTCGTCCTTCCCGTGGGCGAGCGCCTCTGCGAGTTCCGCTTCGCCGATGATGTGACCCATCCGGTCACGCTTGGTCTCCAGGTACTGATGGTTGTTCGGTCCGACGCCCACGATCAGGGGGACCTGCTCGATGACGTCGAGTCCCAGCTCGCGCAGCTGTTCCACCTTGTCGGTGTTGTTCGTCAGCAGCCGCACCTTCGACACGCCCAGATCGGCGAGGATGCCCGCTGCCGCGGCGTAGTCGCGTGCGTCAGCCGGCAGCCCGAGGGCGAGGTTCGCGTCGACCGTGTCGAGGCCCTCTTCCTGCAGGCTGTAGGCCCGCAGCTTGTTGATGAGGCCGATGCCGCGTCCCTCGTGCCCGCGCATGTAGATGACGACGCCGCCCTGCTTCTCGATCGCATCGAGCGCCGAGTCCAGTTGCGGTCCGCACTCGCACTTCAGCGAGCCGAACGCCTCGCCGGTCAGGCACTCCGAGTGCACGCGCACGAGGGCCGTCTCGCCGAGCTCGCCCGAGACGACGGCGATGTGGTCGGTCCCCGTCACCCGGTCCTTGTAGGCGAGGAACCGGAAGACCCCGTGGGTCGTCGGCACCGTGGCGTCAGCGCGCAGGCTCACGCGGCGCCCGCGATGCGCCGAGGGAGTGGCGCCTTCGGGATCGATCTCGTTGAGGTGCGCGATGAGCTGCTCGATCGTGATGACCGGCACGCCGTCGCGCGCTCCGAGGTCGATCAGGCCGGGGAGACGCATCATGCTGCCGTCTTCGGCGACCACCTCGGCGATCGCACCGACCGGCCGCAGGCCCGCGAGCTTCATCAGCTCGACGGCGGCCTCGGTGTGACCGCTGCGCTCGCGCACGCCGCCGTCGACGGCGCGCAGCGGCAGGACGTGGCCCGGACGGATGATGCTGGTCGCCGTCGATCCCGGGTTCGCCAGCACGTTCAGCGTGTGCGCGCGGTCGTGGGCGCTGATGCCGGTGGTGACGCCCTCGGCCGCGTCCACACTCACCGTGTAGGCGGTGGAGCGGGCGTCTTCGCTGGCGGCCACCATCGGCGGCAGGTTCAGATGGTCGGCGAGGTCGGTCGGCATCGGCGCGCAGATGAAGCCGGACGACCAGCGCACCGTCCACGCCACCCATTCGGGCGTGGCCAGCTCAGCCGACAGGATCACGTCGCCCTCGTTCTCGCGATTCTCGTCGTCAGCGACGAGCACGGGGCGCCCGGCGCGCAGCGCCTCCAGGGCCTCGGCGATGGTGGAAAGGCTCATCGCGAGCCTCCTTCCGGTGCGGCGCGGAACGCGAGCAGGCGCTCGACGTGACGGGCGAGGATGTCGGTCTCGAGGTTCACACGGTCGCCGACCGCTCGGCTGCCGAGGGTGGTCGCGGCGAGGGTCTCCGGGATCAGCGAGACCTCGAACCACGGGGAGGGGTCGGCGGGCTCGCTGACGGCACTCACGGTCAGTGACGTTCCGTCGACCGAGATGGAGCCCTTGTCGACCACGAGCGGGGCGAGGTCAGTCGGCAGGCTGATGCGCAGCACGCTCCACTGGGCACCGGGTCGCACCTCGAGCACGTCGCCGACTCCGTCGACATGACCCTGCACGATGTGTCCGCCCAGTCGTGCACCGACAGGCATGGCCTTCTCGATGTTGACGCGGGTGCCGACCGTCGCCGAGCCGATCGCGGCGACGTCGAGCGTCTGCTTCATCACGTCGGTGTCGAAGGTGTCGGCAGTCGAGCCGACGACCGTGAGGCACACGCCCGAGACGGCGATGGACTCGCCGTGCACGGCATCCGCTGCCGCGCGGGGGGCGCGCACGGTCAGGCGCCAGCCGTCGCCCGCGGGCGCGATCGCGGTGATCTCGCCCATCTCCTCGATGATTCCGGTGAACATCAGGCGGCTCCTTCGTTCTGGTTCTGAGGGTCTGTCGGTGCTGCGGGGCGTGCGACGGCGAGCAGATCGGGTCCGAGGGGGACCCATTCGTCGATCGTGAGGCGGCGCGCATGGTCGATCGATGCGACGCCGATGTCGCCGAGGGCGAGCTTGTCGCCGCCGAGCAGCACCGGCGCGATGTAGGCGAGCACCCGGTCGGCTAGGCCCGCCTGGATGAAGGCGCTGGCCAGGGTCGGCCCACCCTCGACGAAGACGCGCTGGATGCCACGCGCGTGCAGATCGGCGGTCACCGCGTGCAGATCGTGGGTGTCGTAGAAGAGTGGGGAGTGCGGATGACGGTGCACGGCGGCGTCCGTCGGCGTCGGGCGCGAACCGATGACGACCGGGACGGGCTGGTGCGGCAGCAGAGCGTCGCCGTCGCGGGCGGTGAGAGCCGGGTCGTCGGCGAGCACGGTGCCGGTGCCGACGACGATCGCGTCGGCCTCCGCGCGGCGGTGGTGCACGTCGGCCCGAGCGGCCGGTCCCGTGATCCACTGGCTCGAGCCGTCGGCGGCAGCGGCGCGACCGTCGAGGCTCTGCGCCCACTTGACCGTGATGTGCGGGCGTCCCAGGCGTTGTGCCGTCAGCCAGCCGTCGATCAGGGCATGCGCGGCATCCGCCTGCTCACCCGAGTCGACGTCGACGCCGGCGGCGCGCAGGCGCTCCGCTCCGCCTCCTGATTCGGCGCCGGGATCGTCGAGGGCGTACACGACTCTGGCGACCCCTGCCTCGATCAGCGCGACGGCGCAGGGCCCGGTGCGTCCGGTGTGATTGCAGGGCTCGAGCGTCACGACGGCAGTGGCGCCGCGGGCGTCGCCGGGTGCGAGCTTCGAGAGCGCGTCGACCTCGGCGTGCGGTGTCCCGGCTCCCTGATGCCAGCCCTCGGCGAGGACCGTGCCATCGGGGGAGAGGATGACCGCGCCGACCTGCGGGTTCGCCCCGCGCGGTCCGCGCGTGGCGAGCTGGAGCGCGCGATCCATCGCGCTGCGCTCTGCCGCGTTCACTGCCATCCGTCGTCCTCCTCTGAGGCTCCGGGGTCAGACAGGGATGGCGGAACGGACGCACGGATGCGTCTCGTGCTGCCTCCCTTCCGGACTAGCGAGGTCTCCCTCGCATCACCGTCGGTCCCGGAATTTCACCGGATCGGCATCCCGATCTCTCGAGACGCTCGCGGACTGTCACCGCCGGTTCGGATTCCCACCGACCCCGGAGCACGTTGTTGTTCTGAGTGTACTCAACGCATCTGCGCGCATTTCATTCCGAGACATGGACCGGGAGGGCCCGGAAGGGCGAGGTCACTTCAACAGTCGAGAGAGACGACGGTCGGCGAGCACCTTGCCGCCGGTCTGGCACGTGGGGCAGTACTCGAGGGAGCGGTCGGCGAAGAACACGCTGCGGACGGTGTCACCGCAGACGGGGCATGCCTCGCCGCGACGCGCATGCACCTGCATCCCCCGTCGCTTGGCGTCTTTGAGGTCGGCGGGCGGTTTGCCCGATGCCTCGGCGACCGCCTCGGTGAGCGTCTCGCGCATCGCTTCGTACAGGCGGTCGATCTCGGCATCGTCGAGCTTTCCCGCGATCGCGTACGGCGACATCCGGGCGGCGTGCAGGATCTCGTCGGAGTACGCGTTGCCGATCCCCGCGATCACCGCCTGGTCGCGCAGCAGTCCCTTGATCTGCATCCGCCGGTCTTCCAGCAGCGCAGCGAACGTGCCGCGGTCGAAGGCGGGGTCGAGCGGGTCGGGGCCGAGCCGCGCGATGCCCGGCACCTCCTGCGGATCACGGACCACGTACACCGCGAGCGACTTCTTCGTTCCGGCCTCGGTCAGGTCGAAACCGCTGTCGTCATCGAGCGCGACGCGCAGAGCGATCGGCGACTTGCCGGGTTTGATGAGCGTCGTCGGCAGCGTCTCATACCAGCGCAGCCACCCGGCCTTCGCGAGGTGGAACACGAGATGCAGCTCGTCGCCGCACGACAGCACCACGAACTTTCCGAGCCGGACGGCGGCCGTGATCGTCGCGCCCTGCAACGCGGTGATGGGCGGATCGTAGGTCTTCAGCGCGGCGATCGCCGCGACGCTGGCGCGCGTGATCGTGCGCCCCACGGCGCGGTCGGCGAGGAACGTGGTCAGGCCTTGGACTTCCGGCATCTCCGGCATGCGTTCATCCTGTCATCGGCCGCCGACACTGTCACCCGGTGGGCGTGCGTCTCAGAGGATCGGCCAGTCCACCGGCGTGCGGTCGTCATCAGGCAGCAGGCCGGCGATCCACCCGTCGTCACGACCGCGCGGACTCGTGAGCGCCTGCCGCTGCAGACCCTCGTAGCGGAAGCCGAGCGCGCGGGCGGCGCGGGCGGAAGGGACGTTCCCGGCCACGGCCTGCCAGCGGAGGCGGACGAGCCCGAGCTCGGTGAAACCCCAATCGATCACGGCGCGGGCAGCTTCCGCGAGATGGCCCTTGCCCCGGGCGGCCGGGGTCACCCAGTACCCGAGTTCTGCGCTCCCGCCCGTAAAGTGATCGGCGATACCGTGCAGACCGATCATGCCCACGAGCTCGTCGTCGGCGTACATACCCCAGACCGCCTCCGAGCCGTCGACCCACGACCCCGCGACGAGACGCACGAAGTGCTCCGCATCCTCGCGGTTGTAGGGGCTCGGAACCGTCGTCCAGCGCGCGATCTCCGGATCCTGGCACGCCTGCGTGATCGCATCGATGTCCGCCTCCGTCGGTGCATGCAGGACGAGACGTTCGGTGGTCAGGGCGACGGATTCCATCCCGACAGCCTATTGAGGTCGGCGCCCTCTGGACGAGCGGGCGGGCCGGAGTGTCCGTGGGCGCGACTAGTCTTATCCGGTGACTGTTCCGGGGATTCTGCGCGCCTTGGAAGAGGCGTCTCTGTACCGTGACGCCCTGCAGTGGGCGCACACCGATGCCGACCTCGGCCTGGTCGACGGGCTCGATGCGCCGGCGCTCGCCGGTCTGCTGGAGAAGCGCGCTGCGACGGGGCACCCCCCTGCGCTCCTCGCCGTCGTCCCCACCGGGCGGCGTGCCGAGAGCCTGGCGCTGGCGATGCACGCCTACCTGCCCACAGCCGACATCCTGACGTTCCCGGCCTGGGAGACGCTGCCGCACGAGCGCCTGAGCCCCAGCGTCGACACGGTCGGCCAGCGCCTGCAGACGCTGCGCCGCATCGCCGAGTGGACCGGTGACCATCCGCTCGTGGTCGTCGCGTCCGTGCGGGCTGCGCTCCAGCCGATCGCGGGCAACCTCGGGGAGATCGCGCCGCTCGAGCTCGCCGTCGGCAGCAGGGGCAACGATCTCGACCGCGTCGTCGAGCAGCTCGTGGAGCGGGCATACTCCCGCGTCGACATGGTGTCGCGTCGCGGCGAGTTCGCCGTGCGCGGGGGCATCCTCGACGTCTTCCCTCCGGTCTCGGAGCACCCGTTCCGCGTCGAGTTCTTCGGCGACGAGATCGACCAGATCCGCGCCTTCTCCGTCGCCGATCAGCGCTCGCTCCCGGGTGACGTTCCCGGCGTCGACCTTCCGCCCAGCCGCGAGCTGCTGCTGACCGCCGACGTCCGCGATCGCGCGCGTGGCCTGATCGAGGGCTTCCCGGCGATCCGGGGGATGCTCGAGAAGATGGCCGAGGGCATCCCGGTCGAGGGCATGGAATCGCTCCTGCCCGCGGTCGCGGGACCGCTGAAGTCTCTGGCCGAGTATCTGCCGGCGGGGGCGGCGACCGCCGTCGTCGATCCCGACCGCTCCACCGCGCGCGCGATCACTCTGGGCGACACGAACCGCGAGTTCCTCGATGCCGCCTGGAGCGCGGCCACGTCCGGTGCGTCGGCGCCCATCGATCTCGGTGCCGGCGACTTCCTCACGATCGCCGAACTGCGCGAGGGCGTGCGCGACCGGGGTGGCGTCTGGTGGCAGCTGAGCCCCTTCGGCATCAGCGTCGGCGACGGCGATGCGGCCTCCGATGCGGATGCCGCCACCCTCGGCGCCGCCATCATCCCGTCGTTCCACGGCAACGTCGACGGGGCCATCTCGTTCGTCGAGGCCAAGGTCACCGACGGCTGGCGCGTGGTGGTGATCGCGGCCGGCAGTGGTCTGGTCGATCGTGCACGTGATGTGCTGTCCGACCGCGGCCTCGCGGCTCGCGTCGTCGAGAGTCTCACGGATGCGCCGGAGGCCGGTGTCGCGACGCTGGTCACGGGGTCGGTCGAAGCCGGATTCCAGGTGCCGGAGGCGAAGCTCGCCGTCCTCACCGACAACGAGTTCTACGGACGCACGATCGGTGGCGACCAGCGGGTCGTCAAGAAGCTCGCCTCCCGTCGCAAGAACGTCGTCGACCCGCTGCAGCTGAAGCAGGGCGACTTCGTGGTGCACGCCACCCACGGCATCGGGCGGTTCGTCGAGATGACGCAGCGCGAGGTGTCCACCGGTGGTCGCAACGCGACCAAGTCCGTGCGCGACTATCTCATCCTCGAATACGCCCCCTCCAAGCGCGGCTACCCCGGCGACAAGCTGTACGTCCCCACGGATCAGCTCGACTCCCTCTCGAAGTACGTCGGCGGTGAGGCCCCGACCCTCTCGAAGATGGGCGGCAGCGACTGGTCGCAGGCCAAGGGCAAGGCTCGCAAGGCCGTGCGCGACATCGCGGTCGAGCTCGTGAAGCTGTACTCCGCACGCATGAGCGCCAAGGGCCATGCTTTCGGCCCGGACACGCCCTGGCAGCGCGAACTCGAAGAGGCCTTCCCGTTCGCCGAGACGCTGGACCAGCTGCAGACGATCGACGAGATCAAAGCCGACATGGAGCGGCCGATCCCGATGGACCGGCTGCTCTCGGGCGACGTCGGCTTCGGCAAGACCGAGGTCGCCGTGCGCGCGGCGTTCAAGGCGATCCAAGACGGCAAGCAGGTCGCGATGCTCGTGCCGACGACGCTCCTGGTCAAGCAGCACATGGAGACGTTCACCGAGCGCTTCGCCGGTTTCCCGGTGAAGGTGCGCGCGCTGTCGCGCTTCCAGACCGACAAGGAGGTCAGGCTCACTCTCCAGGGGCTGCTGGAGGGCTCCGTCGACATGATCATCGGCACCCACCGCATCCTGACGGAGGGGGTCATCTTCAAGGACCTCGGTCTGATGATCATCGACGAGGAGCAGCGGTTCGGCGTCGAGCACAAAGACGCGCTGAAGAAGCTGAAGACCAACGTCGACATCCTCGCCATGAGCGCCACCCCGATCCCGCGCACGCTGGAGATGGCGGTCACGGGCATCCGGGAGATGTCCACGCTCGCGACACCTCCGGAGGACCGGCATCCGATCCTCTCGTTCGTCGGACCCCGCAGCGACAAGCAGATCGCCGCGGCCATCCGGCGCGAGATCCTGCGCGAGGGCCAGATCTTCTTCGTGCACAACCGCGTGCAGTCCATCCAGCGCGTCGCGGCGCAGCTGGCGGAACTCGTTCCCGAGGCGCGCATCGCCGTCGCCCACGGGCAGCTGGGCGAACACCAGCTCGAACAGGTCGTCGACGACTTCTGGGAGCGCAAGTTCGACGTGCTCGTCTCGACCACCATCATCGAGACCGGCCTCGACATCTCGAACGCGAACACGATCATCATCGACCGCGCCGACAAATACGGCCTCAGCCAGCTGCACCAGCTCCGCGGCCGCGTCGGGCGAGGGCGCGAGCGGGCGTACGCGTACTTCCTCTACGACGAGATGAAGCCGCTCTCCGAGACCGCCGCCGACCGCCTGCAGACCATCGCGGTCAACAACGAGCTCGGCTCGGGCATGCAGGTCGCGCTGAAGGACCTCGAGCTCCGCGGCGCGGGCAACATGCTCGGCGCCGAGCAGGCCGGACACATCGCCGGCGTCGGCTTCGACCTGTATCTGCGCATGATCGGCGAGGCGGTGGCGACGTTCCGCGGCGACGAGGTCGAGACGGGGCAGGAGCTGCGGCTCGAACTGCCGCTCGATGCCCGGATCCCCGAGTACTACATCGACAGCGAGCGACTGCGCCTCGAGGCGTATCAGAAGCTGTCGGCGGCCTCGGCGGCCACGGCGAAGGACGGCGCCATCGACCTCGTGATCGAAGAACTCGTCGACCGCTACGGCACGCCTCCCGAAGAGGTCGAGGGGCTTCTGGCGATCTCGCGGCTGCGTCGTCGGGCTGCGCGCGCCGGATTGACGGATGTGGTCGTGATGGGTTCGAACCTGCGCATCGCGCCGGCGCGGCTCGAGGACTCGATCAAGGTGCGGCTGCAGCGGCTGTACCCGAAGGCGAAGCTCGTGGCCGGGGGAGAGGCGCTGGTCGTCCCGATGCCCACGGTTCCCGCCGCTGTAGGTGTGGGGCTCGAGCCGTTGCCCGACACTCAGCTCCTCGAATGGGTCGAGCAGCTGTTCACTGCCATCTTCCCGGAGCCCGCCAAAGCCGAGTAACGTGCGGCGGCTGCTTTCACGGCTGCGGCGGGACTAGTCTGGCCGCATGTTGTACGAGCACCTCGGGGCTCGCCCCCGCATCCATGACACCGCCGTCATCGCCCCCACCGCCGTCGTCTCCGGCGACGTGGAGGTGGGGCCGGGCTGCCAGGTGCTGCATGGCGCCGTCATCACGGCCGAGGGCGGGCCGATCACCCTCGGCGAGAACGTGATCGTGATGGAGAACGCGCTGATCCGCGCCACCGCGGCCAATGCGGTCCACATCGGTGCGCACACGCTGATCGGGACGCTGGCGAGCATCGCCGGCGCGACGGTGGGCGAGGAGGTCTTCTTCGCATCCGGCGCCCGCGTCTTCAACGGCGCACTCGTGGGGGCGCGCTGCGAGGTGCGGGTCAACGCGATCGTGCACCGCCGCGCCGTGCTTCCCGAGGGCACAGTGGTCCCGATCGGGTGGGTGGCCGTCGGTGATCCGGTGCAGCTGCTCTCGCCGGACCGGGATGAGGAGATCGCCGCGGCGCAGCCCGAGCTCGACTTCCCCGGTCATGTGTTCGGTGTCGACCGAGACACCCCCGACCTGATGGTGCAGCTCACCGAGCGCTACGGCAGTTCGCTGGCCCGCCACGCCCACGACCGCGAGGTCTGACTCCGCGGTCCGAAACTCGCAGAACAGCACGAACGTCGCAGGAATCCCGGGATTCCTGCGACGTTCGTGTCGTTCTGCGAAGTCTCGCCGCGCGCGAGGTGCGAACTCGGATCAGATGACGCCCTGGGCGAGCATCGCGGCGGCGACGCGCTCGAAGCCGGCGATGTTGGCTCCGGCCACGTAGTCGCCGCCGACGTCGTGACGCTCTGCCGCGTCGAAAGCGGCGTCGTGGATGTCGGCCATGATCTCGCGCAGCTTGTTCTCGCTGTCGGAGAAGGTCCAGCGCTGACGCGAGGCGTTCTGGCTCATCTCGAGGGCCGAGGTCGCGACACCGCCGGCGTTCGCAGCCTTGCCGGGAGCGAACAGCACGCCGGCCTTCTGGAAGGCCTCGACGGCGTCGGGCACGCACGGCATGTTCGCGCCCTCGGAGACGGCGCGCACGCCGTTGGCGATCAGTGCCTCGGCATCGGCGAGGCTGACCTCGTTCTGCGTGGCGGAGGGGACGGCGATGTCGACCGGGACCTCCCAGACGCTGCCGCCCTCGACGAAGCGGGCGCTGGGCCGACGGTTGGCGTACTCGACGATCCGGGCGCGCTCGACCTCCTTCAGCTGACGGAGCAGGTCGACGTCGATACCGGCGTCGTCGACGACGTAGCCGGACGAGTCGGATGCCGTGACGGCGGTCGCGCCGAGCTGGGTGGCCTTCTGGATCGCGTAGATGGCGACGTTGCCCGAGCCCGAGATGCCGACGCGCTTGCCGGTGAGGGAGTCGTTGTGCACGGCGAGCATCTCCTGCGCGAAGAACACCGCGCCGTAGCCGGTCGCCTCGGTGCGCACCTCGGCACCGCCCCAGCCCGTGCCCTTGCCGGTGAACATGCCCGACTCGTGACGGTTGGTGACCTTGCGGTACTGGCCGAAGAGGTAGCCGATCTCGCGGCCGCCGACGCCGATGTCGCCCGCGGGGACGTCGGTGTGCTCGCCGAGGTGGCGGTACAGCTCGTTCATGAACGACTGGCAGAAGCGCATGACCTCGGCGTCGGACTTGCCGTGCGGGTCGAAGTCGGACCCGCCCTTGCCGCCGCCGATGCCCTGACCGGTGAGCGCGTTCTTGAAGATCTGCTCGAAGCCGAGGAACTTGATGATCGAGAGGTTCACCGAGGGGTGGAAGCGCAGTCCGCCCTTGTACGGGCCGAGCACCGACGAGAACTGGATGCGGTAGCCGCGGTTGACCTGCAGCTTGCCGGCGTCGTCGATCCACGGCACGCGGAAGAGGATCTGCCGCTCGGGTTCGACGAGCCGCTCGAGGATGCCGCCGTCGACGTACTCCGGGCGTCGCTCCAGGACGGGGGCGATCGAGTGCAGCACCTCGTGGACGGCCTGGTGGAACTCCGGCTCGTACGGGCTGCGGGACAGTACCGTGTCGAACACGGGCTGCACGGAGGCGGCGAGCGGATGGAAGTCGGCGGGAGTCGTTGCGGTCACGCGGAAGAGGCTTTCTGATGGGGGATTGTGGTGCAGGCGATCGTGTCGCGTGAGGCATCGCCGGTGTCGGCGGAGGTTTCACTCTAGCGGCCGGCCGAATGCGGATCGCGCACCCGGCCAGACGGTATATCGGTCACCCGGTGTTCTGAAGGCCGGCGGCGACGCCGCTGACCGAGAGCAGAAGCAGGCGCTGTTGTTCGGCATCGGCGCCGGACCCGGTGGGCCCCTCGGCCGAGCGCAGCGCGCGCAGGGCACGCAGCTGCAGCAGCGAGAGAGCGTCGACGTAGGGGCTGCGCAGCTGCACGGCGCGCTGGAGAACAGGCTTGTTCTCGAGCAGGCGCTCGCCGCCGGTGAGGCGGATCACCCAGCGCCGCGTGACCGCGAGTTCGTCGAGCACGAGCTGTGCCAGGTCATCGCGGTCGCCCAGGGCGAGGTACTGCCGGGCGATGCGCTCGTCGGTCTTGGCGAGGCTCATCGCGACGTTGTCGATCATGGTGCGAAGCAGCGGCCACTCGCGGTACGCCTCGATGAGCAGCTCCTCATCGCCGACGGCGTCCAGGGCGGTGCCGAGACCGAACCAGCCGGCGAGGTTGATGCGCGCCTGCGTCCACGCGAACACCCACGGGATGGCCCGCAGATCCTCGAGGGACTCGACGGACAGTCCGCGACGCGCGGGCCGCGAGCCGAGCGCGAGCAGACCGATCTCCTCCATCGGAGTGACCGTGGCGAACCAGGGCGCGAACCCCTCGGCCTTCACGAGCGAGAAGAAGCGTTCGCGGGAGGCGGCATCCATCACCGAGGCGACCTCGGCGTAGCGCTCGGCCGCGCGGCTGGTGCGTTCCTCCTCGGTGGGAGACGACGCGAGCAGTGTGGCGGCGGCGACCTGGTCGATGTGCCGCATCGCGATGGCCGGCTCGCCGTAGCGCGCGAAGATGACCTCGCCCTGCTCGGTGAGCTTGAAGCGGCCGTCGACCGAGTGCGGCGGCTGCGCGAGGATCGCGGAGTTGGCGGGCCCGCCACCACGCCCGAGGGCGCCACCGCGACCGTGGAAGAGCGTCAGCTCGATCTCGGACTCCTGCGCCCAGCGCGCGATCTTCTCCTGCGCCTCGTACAGGGCGAGGTTCGCGGCGACGGGGCCGACATCCTTCGATGAGTCCGAGTATCCGAGCATGACCTCGAGGCGGTTGCCGGTGGCGGCCATTCGCTCGCGGAACTCCGGGAAGGTCACGGCCTCGGCCAGGATTCCGGGCGCTGCCTGAAGGTCGGCGAACGTCTCGAACAGCGGCACCACGTCGAGCACCGGTGCGTCGTCGCCGAGCGCGTACCGGGCGAGACGGTGCACGCCTGCGAGGTCGGAGGCGGCCTGGGTGAACGAGACGACGTAGCGTCCGGCAGCCCGCAGGCCGCGGTCGCGCTGGATGTCCGCGATCGCGCGGAACACCTCCAGCACCTCCTCGGTCTGGGCGCTGATGGCCTCGCCCGCGTCGAGCTCCGCCAGGGCCTTCGCGTGCACCTGCGAGTGCTGACGCACCTCGAGCTCGGTCAGGTGGAAGCCGTACGTCTCGACCTGCCAGATCAGATGCTGCACGCCGCCGAACGCATGACGCTTCGCGCCGGCAGCCGCGAGCGAGGACTGCACGGCCCGCAGATCCGCGAGTAGCTCCTCGGGACGCGAGTAGCCCTGGGCCGAGTCACCGTGGCGGGTCGCGGCGACTCGTCGGGACAGGACGAGCAGCACGCGGCGGTGGGGCTCATCGGGGGAGCGGGCCGCGAGTTCGGCGGCGAGATCCGGCTCTGCCGCGGCGAATCGCTCCCACACGGCGACGACCTCGGTGCTCGGCGGGGTGTCGTCCGCAGACAGCGTGAGGGTCCGGCCGATGCGGTCGAGCGCGCGCTCCAGTCCGCGAAGGACGTGGTCGGCCGCGATCTGCGAGGCCTCGCGGGTGACGGATGCCGTGACGAACGGGTTGCCGTCGCGGTCGCCACCGACCCAGGAGCCGATGCGGACGAACGCGGGCACCACAGGAGCACTGGAGCCGGATTCCTCGCCACGGAGAGCGTCGTCGATGCGGCGGTACACGTGCGGCACGGTCGTGAACAGCGTCTCGTCGAACACGCCCATCACGGTGCGGACCTCGTCGGTCGGGGAGGGCTTCTGCGACCGCAGCGGCGCGGTGCGCCAGAGGGTGTCGATCTCCTCCAGCATCCGGCGGCGGGCACGGTGCTCCTCGGATCCGCCGGCGCTCGCCGCATCGTGCTGGGTCAGCAGTTCGGACAGGCGACGGATGCTCGAGGAGACGGCACGGCGGCGGGCCTCGGTCGGGTGGGCGGTGAAGACCGGGTGGAAGCGGAGGCCGTCCAGGCGGCGGCGGGCTTCCTCGTCGCCGACCTCGCTGCGCAGTCGTGCGTAGGCGGTCGCGACGGTGTCGGCGGCATCCTCGCGTCCCGGCTGTCCGGCGCGCTCGCGCAGCACGCGCACGCGCTGGTGCTCCTCGGCCAGGTTCACGAGGTGGAAGTAGCAGGTGAAGGCCCGGGCGACCTCGTCGGCCCTGGCGATGGTGAACGACTCGGCGATCGCCGCGGCACGCTCGAACGCATCGGGCGTCTCCTGGTCATACGCCTGGATCGTGGCGAGCCGCAGACGCTCGACGTCTTCGAAGAGATCGTCGCCGCCGGCTTCGCGCAGCACCTGCCCGAGCAGCTGCCCGAGCATCCTGACATCGGTGCGCATCGCATCCGGCGTGCCGCTACTGGCTTCGAATCGGCCGATCACGCGGATCGCCTCGGTGTTCGTGGGCTCGGAGAAAGAGTGTGCGGGGGTCACCCTTCGAGAGTATCCCGGGCGGTGGGGGTGTCCTGCACGCATGACGCCCGGCGCCGGAGCGACGCAGCGAGACCGCGGGCGCGGCGATATCCCGGCGACCTACGATGGAGGGGATGCGCATCTCAGCGAACCCCCTCCGCGGTCAGCAGTTCCCCGCCGTCCTCCTTCTCGTCGCCGCCGGCCTCGGCCTGCTGCTCGCGAACCTGCCCACGCACGACGGGTTGGCGGCTTTCCTCGACTTCCACATCGCGGTGCCGGGCACCGCGCTCGATCTGTCGATCTCGCATTGGGTGTCCGACGGCCTCCTCGCGATCTTCTTCCTCGTCGTGGCCATCGAGCTGCGTCACGAACTCACGCACGGCGAGCTCGATTCGCCGCGCAAGGCTCTGCAGCCCGCGATCGCCGCGGCCGGCGGAGTGCTCGTCCCGATCGCCGTGTATCTGCTGATCGCGGGTGGTGACAGCTCCACCGCGTCGGGCTGGCCGATCCCGACGGCGACCGACATCGCCTTCGCTCTCGGGGTGCTGGCCATGTTCGGCAAGGGGCTGCCCTCGCGCGTTCGGGTGTTCCTCCTCGCCCTGGCGATCCTCGACGACATCATCGGCATCATCTTCATCGCGGTGCTCTTCGCCGACGACGTGCAGTGGTTGCTGCTGGGCCTCGCGGTCGTGGGTGTCGCCGTGTTCTGGGCGCTCAGCCGTGTCCTGCACGCGAAGGGGCACCCGCTCATCGCGGTCGCCATGGTCGTGGTGGGTGTCATCACCTGGGGTCTCGTCGCCTCCTCCGGCATCCATGCGACGATCGCCGGGGTGCTGCTCGGGCTGGTCATGTCGCCGGTCCCCGCGGGCCGCACGCGGCACGCGCTGGAGCCGACCGTGAACGGCGTGATCCTCCCCGTCTTCGCCTTCGTCGCGGCGTTCGTCGTGATCCCGGCGGTGTCGATCACGCAGCTGTCACCCGCGTTCTGGGCGATCGTGGTGGCGCTGCCCGTCGGCAAGATCATCGGCATCTCGCTGTTCGGCTGGATCGCGATGCGCATCCGTCCGAAGGGCGCAGATCCTGCGCTGCCGTTCGCCGACATCCTCGCGGCCGGTGCGCTCGGCGGTATCGGCTTCACGGTCTCGCTCCTCCTGGCCAACCTCGCCTTCGCGAGCGACGGCGGCATCCGCGACCAGGCCATCCTCGGTGTGCTCGTCGGCTCGCTGATCGCCCTGGTGCTCTCCGCATTCATCGTGTCGCTGCGTGCGCGCTGGTACCGTCGGGTCGCATCCGCCTCTTCGTGAGCGCGGAGCCGGATCCGCACCGACCAGAAGGAGCACGCGTGAGCGCACGACCCGAGCCTCAGGCAGACGGCGCCGACCCGCTCCGCACCGCCGCCGACACCATGCACGCGGTCCGCGACCGCTGCGTGTGGTCGCAGCAGATCACGCACCGCGACCTCGTGCCGTACCTGATCGAGGAGTCGCACGAGGTGATCGACGCGGTCGAGGCCGGCACACGCGACGACCTGCGTGAAGAGCTCGGAGACCTGCTCTGGCAGGTGCTCTTCCACGCGGCGATCGCGGCGCAGGATCCGGAGGACCCGTTCGACATCGACGACGTGGCACGCACCCTGACCGAGAAGATGGTGCGGCGGCATCCGCACGTCTTCGCCGGAGAGATCGCCGAGACGCCCGAGCAGGTCCTGGTGCACTGGAACGCGGCCAAGGCTGCCGAGAAGCGCACCCGCAGCAGCGTGCTCGACGGAGTGCCACGGGGGATGCCGGCACTCGCGCTCGCGCAGAAGCTCGTCGGTCGCGCGGCCGGTGTCGGTGTGACAGTCGCACCGGTTTCGACGGCAGTGCCCCCGGCATCCGAAGCCGAGCTCGGCGATGCGCTGCTCGCGCTCGTGGCGACGGCCCGCGCCGAGGGGTGGGACGCGGAACGCGCACTGCGCGAGCGGCTCCGCGCGCTCGAAGACGACGTCCGGGCGGCCGAGGCCGGCTCCTGACGCACGGTCGGGGTGCCCGACCTGGGAAGATGGACTCGTGGCTACTGTGAACCCGCCGCGCGGCATGCGCGACATCCTCCCCGCCGACAAGGCCCGCCGTGAGCGCGTGCTCTCCGTCATCCGCGAGCGCTACCTCGCGCACGGATTCGACGAGATCGAGACGCCCGTGGTCGAGGACTACGACCGGCTGCATGCCGGGATCGGCGGCGACAACGAGAAGCTCTCGTACAACATCCTGCGGCGTGGGCTCGACGCCGACGCGATCCGCGCGGCCGCCGAAGACCCTGCTGCCCTCTCGGACCTGGGCCTCCGTTACGACCTCACCGTCCCGCTCGCACGTTTCTACGCGAGCAACCGCGGCCAGCTCCCCACCGTCTTCCGCTCGATCCAGATCGGCCCGGTCTGGCGTGCGGAGCGCCCTCAGAAGGGCCGCTACCGGCAGTTCGTGCAGTGCGACATCGACATCATGGGAGACGACTCGTCTCGTGCCGAGGCCGAGTTGATGGTCGCCTCGCTCGACGTGGTCGACGCCCTGGGCCTCGAGGGTGCGACGGTGCGGATCAACGACCGCCGCGTGCTGGACTGGATGCTGGACAGCTTCGGTTTCACCGCCGAGGAGCGTCCCGGCGTGCTCATCACGATCGACAAGCTCGACAAGATCGCTCCGGAGGGGGTCGCCGCCGAGCTGCACGAGCGCAGCGCCTCGACGGCCGCCGCCGATGCCTTCGATGCCTTCCTGCGGCGCCCGCAGACGATGGAGTACCACCCGTTCGGCGAGCGTCAGATCCGCAAGGCCCTGCCCGACGGCGCCCCGGCCGAGCTGATCGAGCACCTGGTCGGCATCGGCGAGGCGGTGGCTGCGGGGCGTGGTCAGTCCGACATCCCGCTCGTCTTCGACCCGTTCCTCGTGCGCGGCATGGGGTACTACACCGGAACGATCTTCGAGCTCGCGCACCCGTCCGTCGGGTACTCACTCGGCGGCGGCGGGCGCTACGACGGCATGATCGGTCGCTTCCTCGGACAGCAGGTCCCCGCGGTCGGGTTCTCGTTGGGCTTCGAGCGGCTCGTCGATCTGATCGCCGATGAGGCCGATGCCGCCGCGCAGGCGGTCGTGCTGATCCACGATGCCGACGTGCCGGTGCACGAGCTCGTCCGCCACAAAGCCACGCTCATCGCGGGCGGGGCCCGGGTTCGGCTCGAGCGACGCACGAAGAACGTCAAGGCGCTGCTCGAGCGCTCGGCGGCCGACGGCTACACGGCCTTCGCGACCGTGTCCGCGGGCGCCGGCGACCTCGAGGTCAAGCCGCTCTCCTGACGCGAGGTTCGGACGCTCGCGTCGCGTTCACGCCGCGTTCACACCGGCGCGGTGGAATCGGGGCGTGAGCCGCATCCGCACCCTCGCCATCGTGTCTCTCGCCCTCGCGGCGGTGCTGGCCGCGATCCGTTTTGCCCTCGCGCAGCAGGCTGCCATCGCGCGGAAGCGGATCGGGAAGCCGCTGGGGGAGGAGTCCGTCGATGCCGACCGCGTCTGGCGTCGCGCGCTCGACGGCGAGCCGCTCGACCTGCTGGTGCTCGGCGACTCGATCGCCGCGGGCCTCGGCGTCGAGCATCGCAAGGAGACACTCGGAGGGCGGCTCGCGAAGGGCGTCGGTCAGCGGATGCACCGACCGGTGCGGCTGCGCACTGCCGCGGTGGTGGGGGCGGAGTCGCCCGACCTCCCGGCGCAGCTCGACACGCTCCCCGCCGGCTACCGTCCGCACGTGGCGGTGATCGTCGTGGGCGGCAATGATGTGACCCACCGGCTTCCGGTGGCGCTCTCCGCACAGCATCTGCACGAGGCGATCGGGCAGCTGCGGGAGACCGATACCGAGGTCGTCGTCGGCACCTGCCCCGATCTCGGGGCGTTGCGTGCGGTTCCGCAGCCGCTCCGCCGCATCGCGTCGAGCCTGTCGCGCCGTCTCGCCGAGATCCAAGACGAGACGGCGCGACGGGCGGGAGGCGAGCCGGTCGATCTGCGCCGTGCGGTGGGGCCGATGTTCTTCGACGAGCCGGAGGCGATGTTCAGTCTCGACCGCTTCCACCCGAGCGCTCTGGGCTACCGGCGCACCGCTGAGGCGCTGCTGCCTGCGGTGTGCCGTGCCGCGGAGGTGGCCCTCAGCTCGCGCCGTCGCTCGGGGCCGCGCTGAAGGACGCGGCCCACTCGGCCACCCGGCGGCTGCTCTCCTCGTCGGAGATGTCCTCGACACGGGTCATCACCGACCAGCGCACGCCGAACGGGTCGCGGATGCTCGCGAACCGGTCGCCCGAGACGAACGGCGCCGGTGCTTCGCGCACCGTAGCTCCGGCCTCGACGGCTTTCGCCACGACCGAATCGACGTCTGAGACGTAGAGGCCCATCGAGTAGCAGTCGTCGTCGCCCTCGGGCGAGCGGACGAGGTGGTACTCCGGGTTCGGCTCGCCGAGCTGCAGGATGCCGAGTCCGAAGTCGAGGTCGGCATGGGCGACCACGCCGCCGAACTCCGTCACGTCGATGACTCTGGCGCCGAAGACGTCGCGGTAGAACTCGATCGCTTTCTTCGCGTCGGGGATCGCCAGGAACGGCGTGAGTGAGGTCGCGCTGTTCGGGCGCCCGTCGGTCGTGTACGTCCCGGTGGCACCGGTCGTGGGGGCGTCTGTCGTGGGGATGTCGTTGCTCATGCCGCCACGTTAGGCCGGGGGCACGGCCCGCAACTTGAACATCCGCGACAACCTCCCGAAGTCGGGGCGGGAGCCTACGCTGGGCGCATGGTGAACCCGACCCGTGGCGTGCTGTACCCCGCTCGCTTGCCCGAGTTCCACCGCCTTCCCGCGCCGGCCGCGGTGACAGAGCTGGTCGCGTGGTTCTGGATTCCGGAGTGGGACATCGAGCCCGGCCGTTCTTCGCGCCAGGAGATCGTCGCCTATCCGGCGCTCAACCTCGTCGTCGATGCGGATGCCGTGATGCTGTCGGGCGCCACGACGCGGGTGTCCCACCGTGATCTCCGGGGGAGAGGCTGGGCGGTGGGCGCCCTGCTGCGCCCCGCCGCTGTCGCCGCCCTGATCGATGCCCCCACCGCACTGGTCGACGGCGAGCGAGTCCTGGGTGGGCCGACGGCGGATGTCGCGGAGCTGCACCGTGCCGTGGCGGCGGCGATGGGTTCCGGAGACGGGCACCGCGAGCAGGCGGTCGCGATCTTCGCCCGGTGGCTCGGGGAACGCGTCGGCCCGGTGGGCGATCCCGCGCGTCAGGCCAACGCGCTCATGGACGTGCTGATGGGCGACGATGCCGCTCTCACTCCCGAAGAGGCGGCCACGCGCCTCGCGGTGTCGGTGCGAACCCTGCAGCGGATGACCCATCGCCACGTCGGGCTCTCGCCCGCCGCGATGATCCGGCGACGGCGACTGCAGGAGGCAGCCGTGCGCGTGCGGGAGCAGCCGGATACCGATCTCGCGTCGATCGCCGCCGATCTCGGGTACGCGGATCACGCCCATCTCACCCGCGACTTCCAGGCGGTCCTCGGCCTCGCTCCGCGCGCGTACCGTTCCGAGTCGAGCCGCTGACCTCAGGCGCGCGCGAGTCGCAGCCGCAGCATCCGATATCCCACGCCGATCAGGAGGATGGCGGCGCCGATGGCGGAGCCCAGCACGGGGAGGGTCGCCACCAGCAGGAGGCAGCCGAGTGCGCCGACGACCTGCAGTGCACGGGGGTAGCGGCGTGCCGATCCCACCTGCCGGAACGCCGCTGCGTTGGCGATGAAGTAGTACAGCAGCACTCCGAAGGACGAGAAGCCGATCGCGGCGCGAAGGTCGGCGAGGAGCACGATGGCGATCACGATGACGGCGATCGCGATCTCCGCGCGCCGGGGCACATGATGGCGCTGATCGATCTTCGCGAGGAAGCTCGGGACGTCGCTCTCTCTCGCCATGGCCAGCGTCGTGCGCCCGATGCCGGTCAGCAGCGCCAGCAGCGCGCCGAGCGAAGCGGCGGCGGCGGCCACACGGATGACCGGTGCCCACGCCGAGGCACCCGCCGCGTCGAGCAGGTCGACCAGGGGCGCCCTCGATCCGATCGCGTCGGCGCCGAGGACCAGGATGACCGCGACGCAGACGAGGGTGTAGACGACGATCGCTCCGCCGAGTGCGAGGACGATCGCGCGCGGGATCGTCTTCGCCGGGTCGACGACCTCTTCGCCCATCGTCGCGATGCGCGCGTAGCCGGCGAACGCGAAGAACAGCAGCCCGGCACCCTGCAGCACGCCGTATGCCGTGGCGTCGGGCAGCGGGCTCGGTGCGGCTGACGGCGTCGCGCCGAGCCCGAAGCCGACCGCGACCGCGAGACCGAGCAGCGAGCACACGACGAGGATGCGCGTGAGCAGCGCGGTCCTGGTCACGCCGAAGCAGTTCACGACCGCGAGCGCGGCGACGGCGACCACGGCGACGGGCACCTGCCATCCCTCGGGCGCGGCGTAGGCGGCGAAGGTCATCGCCATGGCGGCGCAACTCGCGATCTTGCCGATCACGAAGCTCCAGCCGGCGACGAATCCCCACCATGGTCCGATCTCGGCGCGGGCATACGCATACGTGCCGCCCGCGACGGGATGCGCGGCCGCGAGCTGCGCCGATGCGGTCGCGTTGCCGTACGCGACGACGGCGGCGATCGCGAGCGCGATCAGGATGCCGCTGCCGGCAGCCCCGATCGCCGGAGCCCATACGGCGAACACACCGGCGCCGATCATCGAGCCGAGGCCGATGGCGACGGCGTCTCCGAGCATCAGCCGGCGAGCGAGGGGCATCCCGTCATCGTGGCACGCGGGAGTGAACAGCGGATGACGCGGCTCAGTCCCGGGACGCCGTGACCCGCTTCTTCTCGCGGATGTACACCTCGCGGCGGACCTTCGCGACGACGTCGCCCTCACGGTCGGTGATGACCGTCTCGAACCACTCGAGCACCTTCGCACCGCCCCGGGCGCGCTCGCGGATCTCCTCGGCCTTCTCCTTCGACACCTCGAACTCGGCCGTCAGCACGCCGCGGCCGGGCTTCAGGAACTCGATCTCGCCGCGGGTGTCCCACACCACGTGGTCGCGCCCGAGCTGATGCATCACGAGCATGAAGAAGTACGGGTCGGTCATGGCCGACATCGATCCGCCAAAAGCGGTCTTGACGTAGTTGCGGGTGAAGACGTTCACGTGCAGCTCGACCGTGGCGTGGGTCCAGTCCTCGCTGAAGCGGCGGATGCGGATGCCGCTGAAGAGGTTCGGGATCCACAGGCTCATGCCGAGGGCGAGGCGGCGGGGAGTGATGCGCATCCCGCCAGTGTGGGGGACGCGGGACCGGGCGACGAAGACGTCTGGAGGGTAGCTACAGTTGTTCTAGTTCGAATAGAATAAGGCCAACAAGGCGGAGGTCGGATGCTGATCAGGGTCGACATGGCGAGCGGGGTGCCGCTCTACGAGCAGGTCGCGGCGTCCGTGCGTGCCGACATCATCGCCGGCAGGCTGGCGCCGGGAGACCGCCTTCCTTCGGCGCGCGAAGTCGCCGAGACCCTCGAGATCAACCTGCACACCGTCTTGCACGCGTACCAGCAGCTGCGCACGGACGGGCTGATCGACCTGCGACGCGGCCGCGGTGCCGTGGTCTCGGCCTCCGTCGGTCCGCTCGTTGACCTGACGAAGGATCTGCAGGATCTGGTGTCGCGCGCCGCCGCACTCGGCGTCGCCCCGGCCACACTCGCCGCTCTCGTGAAGGAGATCACCGTATGACCGCCGACGTCCGCCGTGCCCGCACTGCATTCCTCTGGGTGGGGGTGATCATTCCGCTCACGATCCTGGCGGTGTCGGCGGTCATCGTCGCGTTCTGGCTTCCCGAGATACCGGAGCCCGCGGCGATCCACTGGTCGGACGACGGCGTGAACGGCTTCGGGCCCGGCTGGACCTACCTCGCCATCCTCGGCGGCATCGCGGTGATGGTCATCGCGTTCGCGCTCCTCGCGTGGTTCGCGCACCGACTCCCGCAGAACGGGCAGCCGGTTCCCGCCGCCGACGCCGAGCGCCCGCAGTGGTCGATCACGGCGAGGTTCCTCGGTGCGATGAACCTCGGCACGGTCGCCCTCATCTCCCTCATCACGCTGGTCGGCGTCGACGCGCAACGTGGTCTCGCCGATGCCGCAGACACCCCCGACATCGGCTTCGAGGTGCTGATCGGGTTCGTGCTCATGGCCGGCGGTGTGGCGCTCGGATGGTTCCTGCAGCCGGCGACGCCCCTGCCGGACACGAGCCGGTCCGAGAGCCCGGCGGATCCCCTCCCGACCTCCGCCACGGAACGCCTCGTCTGGATCGGCACCGCGACGATCGCCCGCAGCGGCCTGGCGGTGCTCGGTGGCGCGGTGCTGCTCGCCTGCGCGCTCGCCGCCATCATGATCGCGACGGGCGCGGGCGGAGTGCTGACCGCGGTCATCATGCTGGTCACGTGCGCGATCCTGATCGCCGCGCTCGTCACCACCTTCGCGTTCCGCGTGCGCATCGGGCCCGCCGGACTGCTCGTGCGGTCGCTGGCGGGCTGGCCGAAGATCGAGATCCCCACGGTCGATGTCGCGTCGGTGCGCGCGATCGACGTCGATCCCTTCGCCGAGTTCGGTGGATGGGGGCTGCGCTACGGCCTCGACGGACGATACGGCGTGGTGCTGCGCCGGGGTGAAGCGCTCGAAGTGACGCGCGTCGGTGGACGGCGGTTCGTCGTCACGGTCGACGACGCGCAGACAGCGGCGGCGGCCTTCGCCGCCGTCACACGGAAGGAAGGGTGAACCGCATGAACTCCACGATCCCCACGTCTCGAAGGGTCCAGTGGCCCGCCGTCATCGTCTTCGTGGCCGTCGCCTGCGCGCTGGCCTGGCTGGTGGCGCTGCCGCTGTGGCTCGGCGACGGACTCGCGGAGCCGATGTCCGTGTTCCTCCTCCCGGTCATGATGTTCACGCCCGCCGTCGCGGTGCTGGTCGTCACCTTCGCGATGCGCGTGCCTGCGCGGGGAGAGCGGGCGCGCTTCCTGGGCCTCTGGCCGCTGCGGCCCGCCAAACGCGTGGTCTGGCTCATGGTCGCCGCCTGGCTCGTGCCGCCGGTGCTGGTCGGGCTCACGGTCGTCGTGTCCGCAGCACTCGGGTTCGTGCAGCTCGATCTGACCTTCGCCGGCTTCGCAGCCGAGCTCGCGAAGGCGCTGCCCGACGGTGTACCAGTACCGCCGGTCGAGATCGTGGTGCTCGCGCAGATCGCGATGGTCCCGCTCGGAGCGCTCTTCAACAGCATCTTCGCCTTCGGGGAGGAGCTCGGATGGCGGGGCTGGCTGGTGCCGGCGCTTCGACCGCTCGGTACCTGGCCGGCCCTGATCCTCAGCGGCGCGATCTGGGGCCTGTGGCACAGTCCGATCATCCTGCTCGGCTACAACTTCGGGCGCACCGACATCACGGGCGTCCTGTTCATGGTCGGCGGCTGCGTCGCCTGGGGCATCCTGCTCGGCTGGCTGCGACTGCGGTCGGCATCCGTCTGGCCGGCCGTGATCGCACACGGATCACTGAACGCCGCCGCCGGGCTCATCGTCCTGTTCGCGGCCACGCAGCCCGACATGGCCCTCGCCGGACCGCTCGGCGTGGCGGCATGGATCGTCATCGCGGTGGTCATCCTGGTGCTCGTGCTGACCGGCCAGTTCCGGAAGCAGCCGGAGCTCGCCGACGCTCCCGGTCGTCTGCTCTCGCCGCCGCGGGGTTGACGGGGGCCGGGGCCGGCGGTTGGCTGAGGTCATGGACTCCACCCCCGCCGCCTGGTCGCAGGCCGACTCGTATCTCGCCGACACGCTCGTCGGGCCCGACGCCGAACTGGAATCGGCTCTCATCGCGCAGCGTGAGGCAGGGCTGCCCGAGATCGAGGTCGCGCCCGTCGCGGGCAAGTTGCTGAACCTGCTCGTCCGCATCACCGGCGCGCGACGGGTGCTCGAGATCGGCACCCTCGGCGGCTATTCGACGATCTGGCTCGCCCGGGCCGTCGGTTCCGAAGGCCGCGTCGTGACGATCGAGGCGGAGGCCGAGAACGCCGCCGTCGCGCGGGCCAGCATCGACGCCGCAGGCGTCGGCGACCGGGTCGACATCCGCATCGGCCGGGGCGCCGAGGTGCTGCCGACTCTGGTCGGCGGGTTCGATCTGGTGTTCATCGACGCCGACAAGGAGTCCAACACCGTCTATCTCGACTGGGCCGCGCGACTCGGTCACGCGGGCACGGTCGTCGTGCTGGACAACATCGGGCGCGAGGGCGAGATCGTCCGCGACGACAGCACCGACTCGAAGGTGATCGGCACCCGTGACGCGCTGCGGATGCTGGGGGAGGACCCGCGCTTCGATGCCACGGCGCTGCAGACGGTCGGGGCCAAGGGCTGGGACGGCTTCGCGATCGCCGTCGTGGTCTGAACCCGTTCCGCGCGCGGCGGCCGGATGAGTCCCTGGTCCGGTCGCACGGCCGGGCTAGACTGGGCGCGGATCGACGACGCTCCACACCACGTTTTCCCCCTGAACAAGGAGCACATCAGTGGCACTGATCGAGGCTGTAGGCGCACGCGAGATTCTCGACTCGCGCGGAAACCCGACCGTCGAGGTGGAGGTCCTCCTCGACGACGGCATCGTGCAGCGGGCGGCCGTCCCGTCCGGTGCCTCCACCGGCGCGTTCGAGGCGTACGAGCTCCGCGACGGCGACAAGAGCCGTTACGGGGGCAAGGGCGTCCTCAAGGCCGTCGAGGCCATCATCGACGAGCTCGGCCCGGCCATCGAGGGTGTCGAGGCGAGCGAGCAGCGCATCGTCGACGAGATCCTCATCGATGTCGACGGCACCGAGAACAAGAAGCGCGTCGGCGCCAACGCCATCCTCGGTGTGAGCCTCGCCGTCGCCAAGGCGGCTGCAGACTCGGCCGACCTCCCGCTGTTCCGCTACCTGGGTGGCCCGAACGCGCACGTGCTGCCCGTTCCGCTGTTCAACGTCATCAACGGCGGCGAGCACGCCGACAACGGCATCGACATGCAGGAGTTCTTCCTCGCCCCGGTCGGCGCGGAGACCTACTCCGAGGCACTCCGCTGGGGTGTCGAGACCTATCACGTGCTGCGTGCAGAGCTGAAGGCCGCCGGCTACGCGACCGGCCTCGGCGACGAGGGCGGCTTCGCCCCCGACCTGCCCAGCAACCGCGAGGGCCTGGACTTCCTGGTGAAGGCGATCGAGAAGGCCGGCTTCACCCCCGGCACCGACATCGCACTCGGCCTCGACGTCGCGGCGACCGAGTTCTTCAAGGACGGCGTCTACCGCCTCGACAACAAGGACTGGGACGCGGCCGCTCTCACCGAGTACTACGTCGGCCTGGTCAACGACTTCCCGATCGTCACGATCGAGGATGCTCTCGCCGAGGACGACTGGGACAACTGGAAGCACCTCACCGACGCCCTGGGCTCCAAAGTGCAGCTGGTCGGCGACGACCTGTTCGTCACCAACCCGCAGCGCCTCGCCGACGGCATCAAGCGCGGCGTCGCCAACTCGCTGCTGGTCAAGGTCAACCAGATCGGCACGCTCACCGAGACGTTCGACGCGGTCAGCCTGGCGCAGCGCTCCGGCTACACGGCGATGCTGTCGCACCGCTCGGGTGAGACCGAGGACACGACCATCGCCGACCTCGTCGTCGCGACGAACTCCGGTCAGATCAAGGCAGGTGCGCCCGCTCGCAGCGAGCGCGTCGCGAAGTACAACCAGCTGCTGCGCATCGAGGAGGAGCTCGGCGACGCCGCGGTCTTCGCCGGTCGCTCCGCGTTCCCGCGTTCGCAGGCCTGAGCGCAGCTGACACACGAAGAAGCGGCGGAAGCGGCGGCTGAGACGGCCGTCGCCCGCGGCGCACGAAGCCGCTGAAGCGGTACGACGAAGGAGGGGCCGTGGCACGACGACCGGCTCCTCCTTCGTCATCTCCGGCCCCGAAGGCGACCGGAAAGGGCGCTGCCCGACCGAAGGCGTCCTCTGCCGCCGCCCCCGCGCCCAGGACCTCAGGGAGGAACCGCGGCGACGCGCCACGTGTCGACGTTCGCGAATGGGCCTCCGGCATCCGCCTCTCGGCGTTCTCGGTCATCATGCTCTCGCTGGTGGTACTGGGAGCCTGGGTCCTCGTGCCCACGCTCGGGACGTTCATCGACCAGCGTCAGAAGATCGCGGCGCTCGAGGCATCGGTGCAGGTCAGCGAAGACGAGATCACCGCCCTGATCGCCGAGCGCGAACGATGGAACGACCCCGCCTACATCACCACTCAGGCGCGCGAGCGCCTGTACTACGTCAAGCCGGGCGAGGTCGTCTACCTGATCGACAACGACCTCGATCCGTCCGCGCTCCCGCGTGAGCAGGCGCCCGTGAGCGACACGCTCGAGGAGAAGCCGTCGGACTGGATGCCGCAGCTGCTGCGTACCCTGGTCGCGACGGGACTCAGCGGCACGGCGACGACCGCTCCCTGAGCGTTCGCTCCGAGCATCCTCTCGGCCGGCTCCCCTACGCTGGAGGGGTGACCACGCCGCCGTTCCCCGCCCCCACGCCCGCCGAGCTCGCCGTCGTCTCGGCCCAGCTCGGTCGTTCTGCCCGGGGTGTGGTCGGCATCGCAGCTCGCTGCGCATGCGGCAACCCCACGGTGGTCGCGACGACGCCGCGCCTTCCGGACGGCACGCCGTTCCCCACGTTCTACTACCTCACGCACCCGGCTGCCACGGCCGCGATGTCGACCCTCGAGGCCAACCAGGTGATGCCGGAGCTCGCGGCGCTCCTGGCCGACGATGAAGACGTCGCGGCCGCCTACCTCGCCGCGCACGAGGCCTACCTCGCCGATCGGACGCAGTTCGGGGAGGTGCCCGAGATCGACGGCATCTCCGCCGGAGGGATGCCGACGCGTGTGAAGTGCCTGCACGCACTGGCGGGGCATGCTCTCGCAGCCGGTCCTGGCGTGAACCCCATCGGCGATGCCGCGCTGGCGCGGTCATCCTGGTCGCCCGACGTGTGCCGGTGCGAAGACCCCGGCGCCGCACAGCGCGAAGCGGCGGCGTCACCGGCATGACAGCCCGACGGACGCTGCGCAGCGCCGCCGCCATGATGGTGGTCGCGGCGTCTGTGCTGCTCCTCGGCGCCACCGCGACGCCGCCCCCGATCCCGGACGATCCGTCCGATCCGACCCGTGCGTCGGAGTACTGGCTCGACGGGGCGCGGATCCGCGAGGCATGGCAGACGACCCGCGGCAAGGGCGTGACGATCGCCGTGATCGACACCGGCATCGGCAAGGTGCCCGAGGTGTTCGGCGACGCCGTGGTCGGCGGCACGGATGTCTCGGGTGCCGGCACGCCGGACGGACGGACGCCGCTGGGCGCGATCGACGGAAACCATGGCTCCTGGGTGGCCTCGCTCGCCGCCGGACGCGGCGCGGCCGACGGGACCGGCATGATCGGCGTCGCGCCGGAGGCCAATCTCCTCTCGATCTCGGTCGGCTTCGGCGCGGCGGCCGCCGTGCCGTTCACGGAGCAGGTCGCGAAGGGCATGCGCTGGGCGGTCGACCACGGCGCCGACATCATCAACCTCTCGTTCACGACGAACACGCTCGACTGGGACGAGAGCTGGGACGACGCGTTCCTCTACGCGTTCGAGCACGACGTGGTGGTCGTCGTCGCCGCGGGTAACCGGGGGAGCGGCACGAACATCATCGGTGCTCCTGCGACGATCCCCGGCGTGCTCACGGTGGGCGGCGTGGACCAGACGGGAACCGCGAGCGTCGAGGCTTCCACCCAGGGCATCACGATCGGGATCTCGGCACCCAGCGAGGGGCTGATCGGTGTCTCCGCCGACGGCAAGGTCGAGCGCTGGCGTGGGACGAGCGGCGCAGCACCCATCGTCGCGGGGGTCGCCGCACTGATCCGTTCCGCACACCCCGACATCAAGGCCATCGACGTCATCAACCGCATCATCAAGACCGCGATACCGGTGCCGGACGCCGTCAAGCCGCAGGATCCGCTGTACGGCTACGGGCTGGTGGACGCGGCCGCAGCGATCTCCGCGAACATCGCCCCGGTGAGTGCGAACCCCATGGGCGACCTGGCGGAATGGATCCGCTACTTCCGTCGCGCGGAATCCGAGCCGCAGCCCGTGCCTTCGATGACGCCGGTGGCCGTGCCCCCTCTGCCCGCGGCCGATGCGCCGACCGAGGTGGCTTCACCGTTGCTTCCCAGCGCCGATTCCCTGCGCTACGGTACCCTGCCGCTCATCGCGCTCACGGTGCCTGGTATCCTGGTAGCGCTTGGCGTCACCGCAGCTGCCCGGCGCATCCGATCGGCGCGCGTTTCCGTACGCCAAATCCCCGACTCCGAGGAGTAGTTCTTCTGTGCCTCAGAACAGCACTGTGCCCAAGATTCTGATCGTCGGCGGAGGGTACGCAGGCTTCTATTCCGCGTGGAAGCTCGAGAAGCACCTCCGCAAGGGTGAGGCCGACGTGACCATGGTCGACCCGCTGCCGTACATGACGTACCAGCCGTTCCTGCCCGAGGTGGCCGCCGGCTCGATCGAGGCACGTCACTCGGTCGTCGCCCACCGCCGTCACCTCAAGCGCACCCACGTCCTCACCGCCAAGGTGACGAACATCAACCACGCGCAGAAGGTCGCCACGATCACGCCGCCCGTCGGCGAGCCGTACGAGTTCGCCTACGACCAGATCGTGGTCACCGCGGGAGCCGTCTCCCGCACCTTCCCGATCCCGGGCATCGCCGACAACGCGATCGGGCTGAAGACCATCGAGGAAGCCGTCGCGATCCGCGACAAGGTCATGTCGAACTTCGACAAGGCCGCCGCGCTCCCCGCCGGACCCGAGCGCGACCGTCTGCTGACCGTCGTCGTCGTCGGCGGCGGGTTCGCCGGTATCGAGGTCTTCGCCGAGCTGCGTTCGCTGGCCTCCGCGCTGGTGGGCAAGTACCCGCAGATCAGCTTCGAAGACACCCACTTCCACCTCATCGAGGCGATGGGCCGCATCATGCCCGAGGTCTCGCTGCAGACCAGCGAGTGGGTGCTCAAGGACCTCGCCAAGCGCGGTGCCAACGTGCACCTCGACACGCAGCTGACGAGCGCGGTCGACGGCAACGTCGAGCTCTCCACGGGCGAGGTCATCCCGACCGATGTCATCGTGTGGACCGCGGGTGTCATGGCGAACCCGACCGTCGTTCGCGGCGGCGACCTCCCGGTCGAGGAGCGCGGTCGCATCCAGACCCGCGCCGACCTGCGCGTCGGCACGCCGGAGGCCTTCGTCGAGGGCGCCTGGGCTGCGGGCGACGTGTCGGCAGTGCCCGACCTCTCGGGCGGTGGCGTCGGCGGCTTCTGCGTGCCGAACGCTCAGCACGCGGTGCGTCAGGCGAAGCTCCTCGCGAAGAACCTCGTGGCCGTCCTCCGGGGCGAGAACCCCAAGGAGTACTTCCACAAGAACATGGGCGCTGTCGCAGGTCTCGGCCTGTACAACGGTGTCTTCCAGTCCGGCAAGATCGCCCTCAAGGGCTTCGTGGCCTGGGTCGCGCACCGCGGCTACCACGGCCTCGCGATGCCCACGTGGGAGCGCAAGTTCCGCGTGATCTGGGGCTGGTGGAACAACCTGTGGCTGGGTCGCGACCTGGTGAACCTCGAGACGGTGCAGAACCCGCGCTACGTGTTCGAGGAGTTCGCCGCGCGTCCGCGTCCGGCAGCACCCGCGGCGCCCGTCGCAGACGCTGCTCCGGCGGCGAAGGCCGAGCCGGCCGTCAAGAAGACGACGGCGAAGGCAGCATCGGGAGACGCTGCGGCCGCGCCGGCAGCCAAGAAGCCGGTGGCCAAGAAGCCCGCGGCGAAAAAGGCTCCCGCGAAGACCGCCGCCGAGCCCGCTGAGGCGACGGCGAAGTAGTCGCACTTCTGTCAGACGATCGGCCCCGCGCGCTCTGCGCCGGGGCCGATCGTCTTTTCGTCGGTGCGGCTTCGGGGCGATGCACAGGTACAGCCATTACCTTGGGAGCAGCAAGGGGAGTACTCCCGTCTGCAGCGTCGTCGTCATTACGAGCACGAGATCGTGCTCCGGCCCGCTGGCCCGTGAGGGTGGAGGAGACCTTGGCACCCGCATCGCGGGGTGCCGAGTAACCCCTGCCGTCGCTTCGACGTGGGAATCCCCGGTGGCCCGCACCACGAAAGGGACACCCATGGGAAAGCTCTCCCGACTGATCGGAATGGCATCCGACGCGCTCGAGAAGAATGCCGGGTCCGGACGCAGCGACCACTCGGCGGGCGGTCCCCGCTCGCAGGACGGTTCCCGGTCGACGGACTGGGGAGGGATGCTCCGTGGTGCCGTGGACGCGGTCCGCGGTCCGGCGGAGGGAACCCCTCGCGCAGACCAGAGCGCACGGACCGCGGGGGCGGATCCCTACGCGCCGCCGGCACCCGGTGCTCCGAGCGTCAGGGCCGGTTCGACTCCTCCGCGGGATCGTTACGCGCCGCCGGTAGCCGGATCCTCGCGCACAGCCCCTGCGGCATCCGACGCCGATCGAGCGGCCATCGCGCGCTACGACTACCTGCTGCAGACAGCCGACCCGCAGCGCGTCGAGCAGATTCACCGTGAGGCATTCGCCCGCCTGACGCCCGTGCAGCGCACACTCGTCGAGGCGCGGATGCGGCAGGAGCTCGAGCCGGGGGAGCGTCCGAGGTCTTCGTCGCCGGACGATCTCGCGCGCGCGGCCGGGCGGGCCGAGGCCATGAAGCCGGGGCGGATGCGCGGACTCCTGTCGCGCGTGCGCGGCGCGGGTGCCGGTGGTGCTGCGGTTGCCGCAGGCGGTGCGGCGGTGGGACTCCTCGGTGCGGTTGCCGGTGGTGCGGTGCTCAGCACGGTGGCCGGTCCGCTTCTGGAGCAGGCCGCGGACATCGGCGTCGACTTCGGCGCGCTGGCCGAGGGCATCGATGTCGAGTCGCTCGCCGCCGGAATCGATGTCGAGTCGCTCGCCGGCGGGGCAGGCGACCTGATGGGCTCCGCGGGGGAGGCAGCCTCCGGCCTCGGCGAGGCGGCCACCGGATGGGGCGAGCGACTCGGGGACCTCGGCATCCCGGGCATCGGCGATCTGTTCGGACGCTGAGCTCGGATGTTCTTCGCAACCGACGCCGAACACGGCTTCACCGGTCTGACCGGATTCGCGGCCGACGTGCTCACCTCCCTCGGCGACGTCGGGGTCGGCGTGCTCGTCTTCCTCGAGGTGCTGATCCCGCCGATCCCGAGCGAGGTGATCCTGCCCTTCGCCGGATACCTCAGCCAGAGTGGAGAGCTGAACCTGGGCTGGCTCATCTTCTGGAGCACGCTGGCCTCCTGGCTGGGAGCCCTGCTGCTGTACGGGCTCGGCGCGGCGATCGGCATGCAGCGGGCGGTGCGGCTGCTGGCGGCGACCCGGCTGGTGAGCCGCTCGGACCTGGAGCGGGGCGCCGACTGGTTCACGCGCAGCGGGGGCTGGACGGTGCTGGTGGGGCGGATGGTCCCGGGTGTGCGCAGTCTCATCTCCATCCCCGCCGGGGCATCGCGAATGAATCTCGTCACCTTCAGCATCTACACGATCGTCGGCAGCGGCGCCTGGAACGCTCTGCTCCTCGGTGTCGGTGCGGCCCTCGGCACGCAGCACGAGCAGCTGGAGCAGTACCTGGGATACCTCGACTACGCCGTCTACACGGCCATCGTGATCGCCCTCGTCGTCCTGGTGGCCCGGCGAGTGCGCGAGGCCGCGGGAGAGCGGAGGGCGGTTGCCGACGGCGAGAAGTGAGAAGCGGAGTGCCCCCGCTGGGACTCGAACCCAGACTGAAGCGATTTTAAGTCGCCTGCCTCTGCCATTGGGCTACGGGGGCCGCGTCGCCAGCCTATCGCCGAGCGGTGGCTGCGACCCGGTGCCGCAGGGGATGATCCGGAGTACGAGAAAGCCTTAGGGTGGGGGAGTGCTCGACCTCATCGACGAACTGAGCCCCGTCCAGGGTGCGCCCGCGATCGCCCCGGAGTGGGAAGGTCCGGCGCGGTACTGGCCACGCCTCTCCGCCGCGACCGGACACCTGCCGGCGCCGGTCGGGGTGATCGATCGCGAGGCGCTCCGCTACAACGCGATGGACCTGTTAGTGCGCGCGGGCGGACTCCCCATCCGAGTCGCCTCGAAGTCGGTGCGCGTGCGCGCCGTGCTCGATGCGGTGCTGAAGCTGCCCGGATTCCGCGGCATCCTCGCGTTCACGCTCGAGGAGGCGCTGTGGCTCGCCGAGACGCATGACGACATCATGCTCGGCTACCCGACGGTGGATCGTGCGGGCCTGGAACGGCTCTTCGCCGATGAACGTGCGGCGCAGCGCATCACGTTGATGGTCGACGATCTCGTCCACCTCGACCTGATCGACAGCGTCGCAGGTCCCGCCTCGCGCCCCGAGATCCGCGTCGCGATCGATGTCGACGCCTCCTGGCGATCGTCCCTCCTCGGCCACATCGGCGTGCGCCGCTCGGCGCTCTTCACTGCCGGTGAGGTCGCCGGCTTCGCCCGCAAGGTGGTCGCGCGTCCCGGCTTCCGCCTCGTCGGACTGCAGATGTACGACGCGCAGATCGCCGGACAGGGCGATGATGCCGGGGCCGACGCGCCGCTGATCCGCGTGGTGCAGGCGAGGTCGAGGAACGAGCTGCGCGAGCGACGGGCGGCCATCGTCGCCGCCGTCGGTGCGATCGCCCCGCTGGAGATCCTCAACGGTGGGGGCACGGGCTCGCTCGAGTTCACCGGCAGCGACGAGTCGCTCACCGAGGCGAGTGCCGGGAGCGGGCTGCTCGGCGGCCATCTGTTCGACGGCTACCGCTCGTTCCGTCCCGCCCCGGCCTCAGCCTTCGCTTTCGATGTGGTGCGCCGTCCGGCCGCCGATATCGCCACCGTGCTCGGAGGAGGCTGGATCGCCTCCGGCCCTGCGCTCGCCTCCCGTCAGCCCCGTCCGGTGTGGCCCGAAGGGCTCCGCACACTCGGGCGCGAGGCCGCCGGTGAGGTGCAGACGCCGCTGCAGGGCCCCGCCGCCACGTCGTTGGGCGTGGGAGACCGGGTCTGGTTCCGGCATGCGAAGAGCGGTGAGCCCGCGGAGCGCATCGAGCGCTACCACCTGGTTTCGGGGGAGCAGGTCATCGATGAGCTCCCCACCTACCGCGGCGAGGGAAAGGCGTTCCTGTGACGAGAATCGGCGGCTCCTGGCAGAACTGGGGCCGGTCGGCCTCGGTGCGCCCCGTGCGCGTGGAGCGTCCGCGCAGCCCCGAAGGCGTGCAGCGCGCGGTGATCGCGGCGGTGAAGCACGGTCTCAGCGTGAAGGCTGTGGGAGCGGGGCACAGCTTCACCGGCATCGCCGTCGCACCCGGTGTCCTGCTGGAGCTCGACGACCTGCAGGGACTCGTCTCGGCGGATGCGGCCACCGGCCGCGTCACCCTCCTCGCGGGCACCCGGCTGCACCGCGTCCCCGGATTGCTCGCGCCCTATGGGCTCGCCATGGAGAACCTGGGCGACATCGATCGCCAGTCCATCGCGGGAGCGATCTCGACCGGAACCCACGGCACCGGCGCTCGGTTCGGCGGCCTGGCGACTCAGGTCGTCGGCATCACCATGGTCACCGCCGCCGGAGAGTTCCTCCGCATCGACGACGAGCACGAGAGCGAGCTGCTGCCTGCTGTCGCGCTCGGGCTCGGCGCTCTCGGCATCATCGTCGAGGTGACGCTGCAGTGCACACCGGCGTTCGTCATGCACGCCATCGACGAGCCGGCCCCGCTCGACGACGTGCTCGCCACGCTCGATGAACGTGTGGCTTCGTCGGACCACTTCGAGTTCTACTGGTTCCCGCATACCGAGGTGGCACTGACGAAGCGTCAGACGCGACTGCCCGAGTCGACGGTACGCAAGCCGCTCCCCGTCGTGGGCAGGTGGATCGATGAGACGCTTCTCTCCAACGGGGTCTACCGTGTCGTGTGCGCCGCGGGGCAGGTCGTTCCGGCGATGACGCCGCCGTTCAGCAGATTGGCGGTCAAGCTCACCGGAGACCGCGAGTTCACCGAGCAGTCGCATCGGGTGCTCATCCAGAGCCGCACCGTGCGGTTCCGTGAGATGGAGTATGCGCTCCCGGCCGAGAACGTCGTGCCGGCGTTCCAGGCGGTCCGCGCCCTCATCGCTCAGCGCGGGTGGCGGATCGAGTTCCCGATCGAGGTGCGTTTCGCGGCGGAAGACGACCTGTGGCTGTCGACGGCGCACGGGCGGCCGAGCGCTTACATCGCCGTGCACCGGTATTGGCGCGCCGACCCCACGGAGTACTTCAACGCGGTGGAGGAGATCATGCTCGAGTTCGGGGGACGGCCGCACTGGGGCAAGCTGCACACGTTGACGGACGAGGCGCTGCGCGAGCGCTATCCGCGATTCGACGACTTCGTCGCGCTCCGCGACCGTCTCGATCCGGAGCGGCGTTTCACGAATCGCTATCTCGAACGGGTACTCGGAGCCTGACACGGTTCGGGACCGCAACCCGGGCCGCGCGCCCAGTCCACGTGCAGGGTGCGCGTCTAGGATGAGAGAAACACGAGGAAGGGTGGGCCTCTGATGGAATGGCTCGTGCCGGTACTGATCGTTGTCGGAGTGATCCTGCTCGCCGGCATCTATCTGTGGGCCACGTACAACTCGCTGGTGCAGCTGAAGGTACGCGTCGACGAGGCGTGGAGCGGCATCACGGTGCAGTTGAAGCGACGAGCCGACCTCATCCCCAACCTCATCGAGACGGTCAAGGGATACGCCTCCCACGAGAAGGCGGTCTTCGAGAACGTGACTCGTGCACGCGCCGAGACGCTGTCCGCCGGCGGTCCCGGTGAGGCAGGCATCGCCGAGGGACACCTCCAGCAGGCGCTGCGCAGTCTCTTCGCGGTCGCCGAGGCGTACCCGCAGCTGCAGGCGAGCACGAACTTCCTCCAGGTGCAGCAGGCGCTGGTCGACACCGAAGACAAGATCCAGGCTGCGCGCCGGTTCTACAACGGTGGCGTGCGCGAGCTCAACACCAAGATCAAGGTCTTCCCGAACAACCTGTTCGCCAAGGGACTCGGCTTCACCGAGCGGGAGTTCTTCGAGGTCGCCGACAGCAGTGCGATCTCCGAGCCGCCTCGCGTGCAGTTCTGATTCGAATCGCATTCACCAGGGGCCCGCTCACCAGGCGCTGAGCACCACGCCGTCTGCGGTGAACGACACGTCGCCGCGCACGGTCCACGTCTCGGTCCGGTAGGTGGCCTCGCGCTTCGCGCCGTCCTGCCCTGTTCCGGTGACCGTGGTGACCAGGCCGCCGCCCTCCGCCGAGAACTCCGTGCCGGTCAGGGCCAGCGTCGGTAGCTTCTCGATGCGGTATCGGTACTCCGACACTGCGCGGAACTCGGTGCCCCAGGGGATGCGGATTCCGCAGCCCTCGGGCGCGGCGGTGCCGGGCTTCGCGCACGTCTCGAGGTGCTCGTCGAGTTGCTTCTGCGCGGCGGCTGTCGCCTCGGGGCGTACCGACACATCGATGTCGACGGCCGTCTCGTCGCCGGGGAGCACGGTCACCGATGTCTCTCCGCTGAGCAGCGACACCGGTGCGGCGGCGACGGTGTAGGTCGCCGGCAACAGCGCCGTCGCCTCGTCGGCGGGTAGGAGCTGCTCCCCGATGGCGATGAATGAGCCGACCGAGGGGCGGGCGGTCACGGTACCCCGCCCGGACTCATCCACCACCCACCGTCCGTCGATGGGGGAGAGCGTGAGCTCTGCGGAGTGTTTCTCGTCAGCCAGGCGGAAGGAGATCTCGGCCGTCGCCGTCACACCACCGACCGGCGCGCTGTCGTCTCCGCTGACGGAGATCACCTCCGCATCGTGGACGAGTGCGGTCGCGTCGGAGAACGCGTCGAGCGTCTCCTGCTGCATCACGGCACCAGTGGCCTCCACCGCTGCGGGGTCACCGGATTCGAGCGCGCGCAGGTACTCCGCCGCCGCCTCCTCCGCCGTGGCGGGGCGGCTGGTCGCTTGCCAGATCCACACGCCACCGGCGACGAGCACGACGACGCCGACCGCACCGGCGATCAGCCACCAGCGCCGCCGACTCACGGGGAATTCTCTCTGGCGTGCACGTGTCTGTGCACCTGCGCGCCCGTGCCGCTCAGCGCCTCATGAAGCGCTGCCGTGGCATCGCCCCAACCAGAGACCGACACGCGCTCCAGACCCTGCCAAGCGGCGGCGAGGGCCAGTTCCGCGGCGACGGGCTCGGCATCGCCCGGCCGGGCCTGCGGCTCCCACCACGCGGACTGCACCTGCAGTGTCGAGGTGGCGCGGTCGGCCTTCAGGTCGACCCTCGCCACGATGCGGTCGCCGACGAGCACGGGCAGCGAGTAGTAGCCGAACCGGCGCTTCTCAGCCGGGACGTAGATCTCGATGCGGTAGTCGAGGTCGAAGATGCGCAGCGCCCGGTCGCGGAACCACACCACCGGATCGAAGGGCGTCAGAACGGCTGCGGCTCCGACCTTGCGCGGCAGAACGGCGTCGCGATGCCGCCAGGCGGGCAAAGGACGGCCTCCGCGTTCCCACCCGCGCACCTGAACCGGCTGCAGTTCCCCGGCATCGACGAGCTCGGTGACCGATCGGGCGACCGCGGCACGGTCACGGATCCGGTAGTAGTCGGCGAGGTCGGATTGCGTCGCGACACCGCTCGAGCGAGCCGCACGACGCGTCAGCTCGAGGATCGCCTCGGCGCGGGAGATCTCCCGCGACCGGATACCGTCTGGAATCACCTGGTCGGCCAGGGCGTACGTGCGCTCGAAGCCCCGGCGGCCGCTGACGGCGACATCACCCGTGCGCCAGAGGTGTTCGAGCGCGAGCTTGGCCTCGTCCCAGTCCCACCATGTTCCGCGTTCCCGCGGCGCGTCGTCACGCAGGTCGGCGGGACGCAGCGGACCCCGCGCACGCAGTTCGTCTTGCACCCACTGCACCGTGCGCGCGTTGTTGCTCATCCACGAGTCTTCATCCGCCCACTTCCGCCGGAAGTCGTCCATGCGGAATCGCCACAGCGGCCAGTCCGCCACCGGGATGAACGTCGCCTCGTGGGCGAGGTACTCGACGTAGTGGGTGGTGCGGGAGAGGAAGACCCTGTCGAGGAGCGCCGGGTCGTAGGAGCCGAGACGGGAGAACAGGGGGAGGTAGTGCGAGCGTGCGAACACGTTCACGGAATCGATCTGGAGCACCCCCAGGCGGTCCATCACCCGGTGCACGTGGCGGGCGGTGACCGCCTCGGGTCTGGCGCGGGTGAACCCCTGAGCGGCGAGGGCGATTCGCCGGGCCTGGGTGGAGCTGAGGGTCTCGGTCACGCCGTCAGCGTATCGCCGGGCGCCGACATCGCCCGTTCTCAGCGAAGGATGCGTCGAACGGCATACGGCTTGACCGTAGACTTGGGCGATGAGCGAGGACCAGCGCCCCCGGCTGCGAGATTTCTTCCGTCCGCGCCCGGTGTCCACAGACCGCACCGTGACGACCGACGCCGATGAGGCGGTGCCCTTGTCGCTGCGGATCACAGCGAGCTACTCCTGGCGGCTGTTGATCATCGCCGCAGCGATCGGCGTCTTCATCTGGCTGGTGATGCTGCTGAAGCTCCTGGTCATCCCGCTGATGGTCGGCATCCTCATCACGGCGCTCCTGTGGCCGGCGTTCTCGTGGATGCTGCGTCGCGGACTCCCTCGCTGGCTGGCGATCGCCATCTCGCTCATCGGGACAGCGGCCATCGTGACCGGCCTGCTCTGGCTCGTCGTCTGGCAGGTGCGTGCCCAGCTGCCCGACGTGCAGGCGCGCTCGACCGAGGCGTTCGACCAGTTCCAGGTCTGGTTGCACGAGGGCCCCCTGAACCTCTCCGACACCCAGATCGCCGACTATCTGCAGCAGGGCCTCGACTTCCTCGACGAGCAGACGCAGGCGCTGTGGACGGGTGCCCTGGCCATCGGCACCACCGTGGGTCACGTCGCCACCGGTGCGCTGCTGTCGTTGTTCATCCTCATCTGCCTGCTCGCCGACGGCGCCGGCATCTGGCGGTGGACCGTGAAGATCTTCCCGCGCAAGGCCCGCCCGGCGGTCGACGGGGCTGCGCGAAACGGCTGGGCGACGATCGTGAACTACGCCCGCACTCAGTTGTTCGTGGCCACCATCGACGCGATCGGCATCGGCCTCGGGGCCTTCCTGCTGCAGGTGCCGCTCGCGCTTCCGGTCGCCGTGCTGGTGTTCCTCGGCTCCTTCATCCCGATCGTGGGTGCGGTCGCGACCGGCGCTGTCGCCGTGTTCCTCGCACTCGTCTACAACGGGCCGTGGATCGCACTGTGGATGCTCGTGGTCGTGCTGGCTGTCCAGCAGATCGAGGGCCACATCCTGCAGCCGATCATGATGGGCTCTGCGGTGAAGGTGCACCCGCTCGCGGTCGTGCTCGTCGTGGCGGGTGGCGCGATGATCGCCGGCATCCCCGGAGCGCTCTTCGCCGTTCCACTGGCGGCCTTCGTCAACGTCGCGGCCGTGACCATCAGTTCGGGTTCCTGGCGCACCGGCGTCGGTCCGAGCGGAGACCTTATCTGGAGCACAGTACCGCGCGAGCGGAGACGGAGGAATCGATGAGTGCAGTCCCCAGCCTGACCGAGTTCGAACAAGCAGCTCAGAGTCTGGCTGAGGTGATCTCGCACACGCCGACGCTGCCGTCGCGAGCCCTCTCCGACATTCACGGAGGCCCCGTCCTGCTGAAGATGGAGAATCTTCAGCGCACGGGTTCATTCAAGATCCGCGGTGCGGCGTATCGGTTGTCACGCCTGAGCGCTGAAGAGCGCTCGCGCGGCGTCGTCGCGGCATCCGCGGGCAACCACGCTCAGGGCGTCGCGCTCGCGGCGCAGGCGCTCGGCATTCCCGCGACCATCTTCATGCCGCTGGGCGTTCCGGTTCCCAAGCTTCTCGCCACGCGCGGGTACGGTGCAGAGGTCGTGCTGGAGGGCGAGACCGTGGCGACCTCGCTGCGTCTGGCGGCGGAGTTCTCCGAGCGCACCGGTGCCGTGCTGATCCATCCGTTCGACCACCGCGACATCGTGATCGGGCAGGGGACGCTCGGACTCGAACTGCTCGAAGACGCCCCGGACGTCGACACCGTGGTGCTCGGCATCGGCGGTGGCGGCCTGATCGCCGGTGTCGCTGCGGCCGTGAAGGCGCGCGCCGCGGAGCTGGGGCGCACCGTTCGCATCGTCGGCGTGCAGGCCGAGAACGCCGCCGCCGTGCCCCCGTCTCTCGCTGCGGGGGAGCCCGTCGACATCGTCACTCGACCGACCATCGCCGATGGAATCCTGGTCGCACGCCCCGGCGCCATTCCCTTCGACATCATCAAGGACCTCGTCGACGAGGTCGTCACCGTCTCCGACGACGACCTCGCTCGGGCGATCCTGATCCTGCTGGAGCAGGCGAAGGTCGTGGTCGAGCCGGCCGGTGCGGCCGGTGTCGCGGCGATCATGGCCGGCAAGGTCTCGGGTACCGGCACGACCATGGCTGTGCTCTCGGGCGGCAACATCGATCCGCTCCTCCTGCAGCGGGTCGTGTCCCACGGGCTCGCCGCATCGGGCCGGTACCTCACGATCCGGGTTCCGCTGCCGGACCGCCCCGGTCAACTCGCCCGTGTCTCCGACCTCATCGCCGGGGCAGGCGCGAACGTCATCGAGGCGATCCACACCAGGCACGGTCACGGACTGCAGATCAGCGAGGTCATCCTCGAGCTCAGCGTCGAGACGCGCGGCCCGGAGCATTCGGAGCACACTCTCGACACTCTGCGCCGCGCCGGCTTCGAGCCCATCATCGTCGCCGACTAGGTACACGGTCGCTCACGCAGAAGCGCCCCCGCGTCCGAGAGGATGCGGGGGCGCTTCTTGCGTAGGGCGTCAGCCCGCGTAGGTCTCGACGTTCACGATCTCGACGCTGATCGAACGCCCGTTGGGCGCTTCGTAGGCCGACTTCTCGCCGACCTTGAGGCCGAGGATGGCCTGACCGAGCGGGCTGGCCTCGCTGTAGACGTCGAGGTCGCTGCCGACGGCGATCTCCCGGCTGCCGAGGAGGAAGACCTCTTCGCCGCCGGCGACGAGCGCGGTGACGACGGTGCCGGGCTCGACGATCCCGCGGCTGGCGGGAGCTTCGCCGACCTTGGCGGTCTTCAGCAGAGCTTCGAGGGTACGGATGCGGGCCTCCTGCTTGCCCTGCTCATCCTTCGCGGCGTGGTATCCGCCGTTCTCCTTGAGGTCGCCTTCTTCGCGGGCCGCCTCGATGCGCTTGGCGATCTCATCGCGACCCACGGTCGACAGGTGCTCCAGCTCGGCGACGAGCCGGTCGTAAGCCTCCTGCGTGAGGAAGGGAACCTGAGCATCGGTGGACATGGCGAAGCTCCTTCTTTCGGGATCCCTCCGGCGTGCTGCGGGGGATATGCCAAGACGCCCCGGCTCGTGCCGGGGCGTCGTATGTCTGCCACGAGTCTAGGCGACCCAGCAGGTGTTCACCAAACCTGTCGTGGCCTCGGCGACCGTCGGGATGGTGACCGACTTCGCCTGTGAGTGACTGTCCCCGGCGGGGATCTCGACGATCTTCCAGCCGACCACGCCGAACTCCTCATCGAGGGCTTCGAGGGCGCAGACGACGTCCCGGCCCTGCACGCCGGTGACCTGGAAGCTCACTTCTACCGAGTACTCATCGACGAGCGTGAAGCCCAGATCGTCGGCGTCGACGGAGGCCATGGACTGCGCGACGGTCATCCAGCTGAACGCACCGACCACGAGCAGCGCGAGGCCGCCGCCGGCGATCCACGGCCACCGCCGCCGTCGGGTTCGTCCATAGCGTTCGTCGAGCTCTTGTGCGGTCGTCACAGGTGGGTCTTCCCGGTCGTTAGGCTGGTAGTACCAGGTTATGCGACCTGCGTACGAAAGGCCGATTCATGCTCGCTCTGACCGAGACCCCGATGCCGACACCGTCCATGACGGTGAAGCCGGAGGCCGTCACCCCCGGGTTCATCGGTTTCGCCGTGATCGTGGTGATCGTGATCGCCGTGATCCTGCTCATCTGGGACATGAATCGTCGGATCCGCCGCGTCCGGTACCGCGACGAGGTGCGCGAGGAACTCGACGCCGAGGAAGCCGCACGCGCCGCCTTCGGAGCCCAAGGCGACACGAGCACGACGGGATCGACCGAGATCGACGGCGCCGGCGCCCGCGACGAGGGCGAAGAACCGCCGGCACGCTGAGTGCCCCAGGGCGCCGGAGCGCCCGAGCGAGCCCAGGCCGACGGGTGACTACGGAGCGCCGAGCGAGGGCGACAGCGGTGCGAGGGCGATGAGCAGGCACGCGGTCCAATGGCACAGGAACGCGAGCACGGTGCACACGTGGAAGATCTCGTGGAAGCCGAAGTGGCCGGGCCAGGGATTCGGCTTCTTGAGCGCGTAGACGACCGCGCCGCCCGTGTACAGGAGCCCGCCGACGATGACGAGCACCATCATCGCGACGTTCGCCGCGAGAAGGTCGCCGATGTACATCACGGCCGCCCAGCCGAGCAGCAGGTACAGGGCGACGTAGAGCCAGCGCGGCGCGTTGATCCAGAAGACTCGGAACAGGATTCCGATGGCGGTCCCACCCCAGACGAGGCAGAGGAGCAGCACGCCCTGCTCAGGCGGCAGCGCGAGCACCGCCAGCGGCGTGTAGGTACCGGCGATCAGCAGCAGGATGTTCGCGTGATCGATCCGCTTCAGGAGTACCTTCACCTTCGGCTTCCAATCGAACCGGTGGTACAGCGCCGAGTTGCCGAACAGCAGCATCGAGGTGACCATGAACACGGCGGAGGCCCATTTCGCTGCGGCCCCATCGGCCACGAGGATCAGGATCGCGCCGGCGACCACCGCCACGGGGAAGGTGCCCGCGTGGATCCATCCTCGCCATGTGGGCCGGATCTCCACCGCGGCATCGACTTCGCCGGCGGCGTGCAGCGGGAGCTCGGGGACATCGGGACCGGACTGTTCGGGAGTGCTCACGTGCTCACTCTAAGCCGATGCGCATACCTCGACGAGCACATGATCCTCAGCATCCGCACACCGTGGCGAAAGCCCTGGCACGGTAGCGTAGGGAGGTGATATCACGCGAGAATCCGGTGCGAGGGCCGCTGTATCGGCTCTACACCAGTCGGCTGCGTCGCCACCTCGATCCCGCTTCCGTCCCACATCACGTCGCGATGATGATCGACGGCAACAGGCGATGGGCGCGCCAGCTCGGATTCGACAGTGCGGCAGAAGGCCACCGGGCCGGGGCTGCGAAGATGCGTGAGTTCCTCGGCTGGTGCGACGAACTCGGCGTGCGCGTCGTGTCGCTGTATCTGCTCTCCAGCGACAACCTGCGAAAGAGGGACTCCGCGGAGCTCGCCGACCTCATCGAGATCATCGCCGAGCTGGCAGAGGCGCTGTCCCAGGAGGGCAACTGGCGCGTCAAGCACGTCGGACGCTCCGACATCCTTCCGCCCGAACTCGCCAGAGTGCTCGCCGACGCCGAGGCGCGCACCAAGGACCACAGCGGACTCCACGTGAATCTCGCCGTCGGCTACGGCGGTCGCAACGAGATCGTCGACGCGGTTCGCAGCATCATCACCAAGCACGAAGCTTCGGGCGGCACGCTGGAGGACCTCGCCGCCCACCTCACTCCGGAGATGATCGGCGAGCACCTGTACACCGGGGGACAACCGGATCCCGATCTCGTCATCCGCACGAGCGGTGAGCAGCGACTCAGCGACTTCCTGCTCTGGCAGAGCGCGCACAGCGAGTTCTATTTCGTCGAGGCCCTCGGGCCGGATCTGCGACAGGTCGACTTCCTCCGCGCGATCCGCGACTATACGGATCGCGAACGCCGGTTCGGCCGCTGACCGGAGGCGGTGCGACCGGCACCGTGTCACAATGACGCAGTGAGCACTTTCCAGGACTATGTCGACACGTTCGACAACGAGTCCGGCTACCTGAACTGGGCGGCTTTCGGCCCGCTGTCTCCCTCGGTGCGCGAAGAGGTCTTCGCCGACGCCGACCTCCTGGGAAGCGGACGCCCCTCCTCCCTGTCGCTGGTCGCCGAGCGCGTCGGTCAGGCGCAAGAGCTCGTCGCGGAGATGCTCGGCGGCGACGCTGCCGACGTCACCCTGCAGCCCTCGTCGACGCAGGGACTGATGCACGCGCTGTACGGCATCTCCGGGGCGGTCATCGCGAGCACGGCGGAGTTCCCCAGCGTCAGCCTGACGCTCGAGCGGGCCGCGACCGCATCGGACCGCGCGGTCACGCCCCGGTGGATCACGCCCGACGACGGACGCGTGACGCCGGATGCGGTCGCCGAGGCTCTCGACGACGAGATCGTCGCATTGGCGGTGAGTCACGTCGACTTCCGCACCGGGTACCGTGTCGACCTCGCCGCACTGCGTGACGTGATCGGTCCCGACCGCCTGCTCATCGTCGACGCGGTGCAGTCGTTCGGCGTGATCGACGTCGACTACACGGCCGCCGACGTGGTGGTCGGACACGGCTACAAGTGGCTGCGTGCGGGCAGGGGCAGCGCCTTCGCCTGGTTCGCGCCGCGAGCACGGGAGCGGATCGTCCCCGTGCTCTCCGGGATCACCGGGACCACGGCGACCGACCTGTTCGTCGACGAGCTGCCGGCTCCGGCGGCATCCGCCAGGGCGTATACGGTCAGTCAGCCGGACACCCTCGCTGCGGGACGACTCGCGATCGGTGTGCGCGACATGCGCGACGCCGGAGTCGCCGCCATCGAGGAGCGGCTCGCCGACAACGTCGACCGTGTCATCGAGATCGCCGACCGCCATGGGATCGAGGTGAGTTCGCCGCGCGAGCGCTCGCAGCGTGCCGGCATCGTCGCGCTGGCGCCGGAAGAGCCCGCCCGGCTCGCGGCGGCGCTGGCGAATGCAGGAATCGTGGTGACGGCGCGCGGATCCTCGGTGCGCATCGCCCCGCACGCGGGCACAGACGCGGCCACCCTTGAACTGCTCGACGAGACGCTGCACGCGTTCGGCAACGAGACGTTCATCAGCGCGTAACGAATCCCTGGCGTGTCTAGCCCGGGTTAATCCCCTGGGCGGTCGTACGTTCTAGGCATCGGGCAAGGCGCCCGTTCGGGTCGGCCTCAGGTTCGCGGCTCGTGACCCCCTGGTCGACTCGTTCGAATAGCCGGGATTCCCCGGGTCGGGAGTGGGTCGTGACCACACGTACAGCGCAGCAGGCCACCAGCACCGCGCAGCAGTCCACCCGTAAGACGTCAAGCCGGGCATCATCGTCCGCCGATCCGGATCAGGATCTGCGCACCTACGTGCTCGACACCTCCGTTCTGCTGAGCGATCCGCAGGCGTTCTTCCGTTTCGCAGAGCACTCGGTCGTCGTCCCGGTGGTCGTGATCACGGAGCTGGAGGGCAAGCGTCACGACCCGGAGATCGGATACTTCGCACGCCAGGCGCTGCGGCACCTCGACGACCTGCGCATCGAACACGGACGCCTGGACTTTCCGGTCGAGGTCGGGGAGGGCGGCACGCTCCGCGTCGAGCTCGCCAACACCGACTCCTCGGTGCTCCCGGCCGGCATCCGTCTCAGCGACAACGACACCCGCATCCTCTCGGTCGCGATGCACCTCGCGCAGGACGGCCAGGACGTCACGATCGTCTCGAAGGACCTGCCGATGCGCGTGAAAGCCGCATCGCTGGGACTCCGGGCGGAGGAGTACCTCGCCGAGCAGGCGGTGGACTCCGGATGGACCGGCATCGCGACGCTCGACCTCTCCGGCGACGACATCAGCGACCTCTACGAGAGCGAAGTCGGCATCAGCGACCAGGCTCGGGGGATCCCGGTGAACACCGGGCTGATCATCCACTCCGAGCGCGGCTCCGCTCTCGGGCGCGTCACGGGTGATGGCGAGTTCCGCCTGGTGCGCGGCGACCGCGACATCTTCGGCATGCACGGCCGTTCGGCGGAGCAGCGGATCGCGATCGACCTGCTGCTCGACCAGGAGGTCGGCATCGTCTCCCTCGGCGGTCGTGCGGGAACCGGCAAGTCGGCGCTCGCACTGTGCGCCGGGCTCGAGGCCGTGTTGGAGCGCCAGCAGCAGAAGAAGATCATCGTGTTCCGGCCGCTGTTCGCGGTCGGCGGCCAGGAGCTCGGCTACCTGCCCGGCGACCAGGGCGAGAAGATGGGCCCCTGGGGGCAGGCGGTGTTCGACACGCTCGGCTCGGTCGTCTCCGGCAACGTCATCGAAGAGGTCGTCGAGCGCGGACTGCTTGAGGTGCTGCCGCTCACCCACATCCGTGGACGCTCCCTGCACGATGCCTTCGTGATCGTCGATGAGGCGCAATCGCTGGAACGGAACGTGCTGCTCACGGTGCTGAGCCGCATGGGACAGAACTCGCGGGTCATCCTCACCCACGACGTCGGTCAGCGGGACAACCTCCGCGTCGGCCGGCACGACGGGATCGCCAGCGTGATCGAGACGCTGAAGGGGCACGAGCTCTTCGGGCATGTCACCCTGACGCGCTCCGAGCGCTCGGCCATCGCCGCCCTCGTCACCGAGCTCCTGGAGGGCGGAGAGCTCAGCTGACGACCGGAAACGACGGATGCCGCGAGGAACGAGTCCTCGCGGCATCCGTCGTTTCGTGCGGGTCAGCCCGGGTGGGTCATCGAGAGCAGGTCGAGCTTCTCGTCGAGCTGCTCGAGGGTGAGGTCGCCGCGCTCGACATAGCCGAGGTCGATCACGGCGTCGCGCACGGTGATGCCCTTGGCGACCGAGTGCTTGGCGATCTTCGCCGCAGCTTCGTAGCCGATGAGCTTGTTGAGCGGAGTGACGATCGACGGACTCATACCCGCGAAAGCCGCCGCCCGCTCGACGTTCGCCTGCAGACCGTCGATCGTCTTGTCGGCGAGTACGCGCGAAGCGTTCGACAGCAGACGGATCGACTCGAGCACGGCCGTGCCCATCACCGGGATCGCGACGTTGAGCTCGAACGAACCGGATGCTCCGGCCCAGGCGACCGTCGCATCGTTGCCGATCACCCGCGCGCACACCATCAGCACGGCTTCGGGGACCACCGGGTTGACCTTGCCGGGCATGATCGAGGAGCCGGGCTGGAGGTCGGGGATGTGCAGTTCTCCGAGGCCCGTGTTGGGGCCGGAGCCCATCCACCGCAGGTCGTTGTTGATCTTGGTGAGCGAGACGGCGATCGTCCGCAGAGCGCCGGATGCCTCGACCAGGCCGTCGCGGTTGGCCTGCGCCTCGAAGTGATCCTTGGCCTCGGTGATGGGCAGCTCGGTCTCGGCCGCGAGCAGCGCGATGACCTTCTGCGGGAAGCCGAGGGGCGTGTTGATACCGGTGCCCACCGCGGTGCCGCCCAGGGGGACCTCGGCGACGCGGGGGAGAGCGGACTGCACGCGCTCGATGCCGAGGCGGACCTGTCGGGCGTAGCCGCCGAACTCCTGGCCGAGGGTCACGGGCGTGGCATCCATGAGGTGCGTGCGGCCGGACTTGACCGCATCCTTCCAGAGCTCCGCCTTCGCCTCGAGGGCGACCGCGAGGTGGTCGAGCGCAGGGATGAGGGTGTCGATGAGGGCCTGTGTCACGGCGATGTGCACCGACGTCGGGAACACGTCGTTCGACGACTGCGAGGCGTTCACGTGGTCGTTCGGGTGCACGGTCGAGCCGAGGATGCCGGTCGCGAGGGTCGCGAGCACCTCGTTCATGTTCATGTTCGACGACGTGCCGGAACCGGTCTGATAGGTGTCGACCGGGAACTCGCCGTCGTGCGCGCCGGAGGCCACCTGATCGGCGGCCTGCGCGATCGCGTCGGCGATGGCTCCGTCGAGCGTGCCGAGCTCCTTGTTGGCGAGCGCCGCAGCCTTCTTGATCCGCGCGAGCGCGGCGATCTGCGTGGATTCGAGACCCTTGCCCGAGATCGGGAAGTTCTCGACGGCGCGCTGCGTCTGCGCCCCGTAGAGGGCTTTCACGGGCACCCGCACCTCACCCATGGTGTCGTGCTCGATGCGGTACTCGTTATCGGTCATTCCGAACCCTCCTTGGTTGCGGGGTCGATCCCCTTGGTGACGTCGGTGTCGAGCCCGACCGTGATGACGGGCACTGCCACGCCTTCGGCCAGACGGTAGTTGGCGCCGACGATGCCGAGACGGCCTTCGGCGACGGCGTTGCTGATGATCTCGGACGACTGCAGCAGATCGCGCACGGTGTTGCGCAGGTGCTCGATGCCGACGAGCTCCGAGTCGATGTCGGCGACGGTGCCGCCGCCGTTCTCTGCCAGGACCTTCCGGGCCGCGGGAACGATCGGGGCGATCAGCTTCCAGATGTGCGGCGGCAGGGGCGCGGCGTCGATCGCGGTGCCGTCGATCGCTGCGCGAACCGCGCCGCAGGAGTCGTGCGCGAGGACCACGATCAGGGGCACTTCGAGCACCGCGACCGCGTACTCGAGGCTCGCGACGATCGATTCACCGATGACCTGGCCGGCGTTGCGGACGACGAACAGGTCGCCGAGGCCGAGGTCGAAGATGATCTCAGCGGCGAGACGGGAGTCGGAGCAGCCGAACAACGTGGCGACGGGGTGCTGTGCCGCCGCCAGGTCTTTGCGGCGGAGCACATCCTGGTTCGGGTGACGCGGCTCGTCCGCGACGAAACGGCGGTTGCCATCCTGCATCTGCTGCCAGGCTGCGGCCGGGGTCAGGGGGTGCGTCATGAGGCCTCCGAGATGTCGCGGATCTGCGGGATGAGGGATTCTGCGAGCTCCGCGGTGGAGTCTGCGGAGCGCGCGCCGTAGAGCAGGATGTAGTCGTCGCCCGCCTGAGTGCCGATGGCGTAGGTGACGTTCGCGTTGGACTCGGCGCTGCCGGGCTTGTAGACGTCCCAGTCGAGTCCGCCGATGCGCACCGTGTCCGTGGGAGCGATGCCGCTCAGACGCTGCGGGGCCCAGGATGCGTCGGCGTCGAAGGCCTGCGCGACCTTGACGAAGCCGCGCTCCGTGTCCGATTTCGGCGCGAGCGTCACTTCCCAGACGACCGTGGCGCCGCCCTGCATCTCCGCTTTGTTCGCGCGCCAGAAGGTGCCGAGCTCGGGGATGAGGACGGGGCGCTGCATCGAGGACTCCACGCCTTCGGCCACGGACGCGACGTCGAGCGGCTTGCGCTCGACAGGCTCGCCCCGGGGCACGGCGAAGATGATGACGGCGACGACGGCCACTGTGACCAGCAGCGCCGCGATGAGATTGCGGAAGGTCTGGCTGGAACGATAGGCCTTGCTCGACGCCGCCTTGCGGGCGGCGGTCTCGTCCGGCGTCTCGGGGCGTCCGAGCTCGGCGATGATCGGAGGCTGCTTGCTCATGCGTCTCCGCCAGGGGCCTCGTCGGATGCGGCCGCACGGGCGGCGTCCAGACGGCGCTTCGCGCCGAGCAGCCACTCCTCGCAGCGTGCGGCCAGCGCCTCGCCGCGCTCCCAGAGCGCGAGTGAGTGCTCGAGCGTCGGAGAGCCCTGCTCCAGCTCGGCGACGACCTTGACGAGCTCGTCACGGGCTGCCTCGAACGACAGCGTCTCCACGGGGATGTCGTTCAGGGCGCTCACTCCTCCATCCTACGTCGTGCGTCGCGTCGGCCCGGCTCAGTCGCTCTCAGGGATCTCGCCCTCCGAGCGGGCAGCCACCGATCCACGATCGACCGTGATCGTCAGGGCGCTGCCTGCCGGCGCATCCGCCGCATCGCGGAGGATCACGCCGCCCTCGAGGTGCGCGATCGCATAGCCGCGAGCCAGGGTCGCCGCGGGGGAGAGCGCGCGCAGGGAGGCGCGCAGTTCGCTCGTACGACGGCCCGCGAGGTCGAGCTGCCGGGTGAGGCTGTCGCGGCCACGGGACAGCAGGAGCCACAGCTCCTGCGCGCGCGCGTCGATGATCGGCGCGGGGGAGCGGAGGACCGGGCGGGAGCGGAGCTGCTCGAGCTGTGCGATGTCGTGCGTGAGGCGCTGCGTGAGGCGCGACGTCGCGCGGGATCTCAACTGCGCGATCAGAGCTCGCTGCTCTCCGACGTCGGGTACCACACGCTTCGCCGCATCCGTCGGGGTGGACGCGCGGAGGTCGGCGACATCGTCGAGGAGGGGGTGGTCGTTCTCATGTCCGATCGCGCTGACGACGGGAGTGGTCGCCGCGGACACCGCCCGCACGAGACGCTCGTCGCTGAAGCCGAGGAGCGTCTGCGGGTCACCGCCGCCGCGAGCGATGATGATGACATCGACCTCGGGGTCCGCGTCCAACTTCGCCAGGGCGGCCAGGGTGTCGGGCACACAGCGATCACCCTGCACGGCGGCGTACTCGGTGCGGAAGCGCACCTGCGGCCAGCGCAGCTCGGCGTTGCGGTGCACGTCTTTCTCGGCGTCGGAGCGCTCGCCGGTGATCAGACCGATGACGTGCGGGAGGAACGGCAGGCGCTTCTTGCGGGCCGGGTCGAACAGGCCCTCCTGACGCAGTTGCACACGGAGCTTCTCGAGACGTTCGAGCTGATCGCCCAGGCCCACGTGCTTCATCGCGGAGACCGCGAAGCTGAAGTCTCCGGCCTTCACGAAGTAGTCGGCCTTCACCGCGACGACGACGTGATCGCCGATGCCGATGTCGGACGGGATGCGTCCGCGAACACTCGACCACACGCGGATCGAGATCTGCGCGTCGGAGCGGGTGTCCTTCAGCCGCGCGAAGACGTTGCCGGCGCGCACGTTCCAGGACGTGATCTCCCCTTCGACCCACACCGTGTTCCAGCGGGCGATGAAGTCGCGGATGGTCGTGTTGAGCCGCGTGACCGAGGTGGGGGCATCGGCTGTGGAATCGCGCGGCGCGACCGAATCGGCGGGCGGCGTCTCGCCCTGGCCCGTCGTCGCTTCGAAGACTGTCATCCGCTCCCGTTCCTGACCCCGCGCTCTCCGGCCTCGCACAGCCGCGCGGCGGTAGAATCCAAGGGTGACTTCGACTGCCGTGCATCTCCCCATCCCCCGTCTCCCACGCGTGCGTGCGGCGGCCGGACGGCTTCAGGATAACCCGGTGGCCGGACACAAGCGGGTCCTGCTCGCCGCGCCGCGTGGATACTGCGCCGGCGTCGACCGTGCCGTCGTCGCCGTCGAGAAGGCGCTCGAACGCTACGGCGCACCCGTCTATGTGCGCAAGCAGATCGTGCACAACATCCACGTCGTGACCGAGCTCGAGGAGAAGGGCGCGATCTTCGTCGAAGAGGTCGACGAGGTCCCCGAGGGCGCGCACGTCGTCTTCAGCGCGCACGGCGTCTCCCCGGCGGTCGTCAACGCCGCCTCCGATCGCGGACTGCACGCGATCGACGCGACCTGCCCTCTGGTCACCAAGGTGCACCGCGAGGCCGTGCGCTTCGCCCGCGACGACTTCGAGATCCTGCTCATCGGTCACGAGGGCCATGAAGAGGTCGAGGGGACGGCAGGCGAGGCCCCGGAGCACGTCACGGTCGTGAACTCTCCGGAAGAGGCCGACACGGTCGTCGTCAAGGACCCGAACAAGGTCGTCTGGCTCTCGCAGACCACCCTCTCGGTAGACGAGACGATGGAGACGGTGAACCGGCTGCGCACGCGCTTCCCCGAGCTGCACAACCCGCCGTCCGACGACATCTGCTACGCCACGCAGAACCGCCAGGTCGCGATCAAGAAGGTCGCGGCCGGTGCCGAACTCGTGATCGTCGTGGGCTCATCCAACTCCTCGAACAGTGTGCGCCTCGTCGAAGTCGCCCTCGAGTATGGGGCGAAGGCGGCGTACCGCGTCGACTATGCCGAAGAGATCCAGCAGGAGTGGCTCGACGGAGTCGAGACCGTCGGCGTGACCAGTGGCGCCTCCGTACCTGAGGTGCTGGTGCGTGAGGTGCTCGAAGCGATCGGTGATGCCGGCTACCGCGATGTCGAAGAGGTCAAGACCGCGGAGGAGGACCTCATGTTCTCCCTGCCCAAGGAGCTTCGACACGATGCTTCCGGTCAGCGTGACGATCGTGCACTCGGCGGTCGTGCCACTGGAGGAGGCGCGTAGCGTTGAGCGCCGCGGAAGCGGAGCCGACCCTCATCGGGTCGGTGCAGCGCGCGCTGCGACTGGTCGACATCGTCGCCAATTCGCCTCGTCCGCTTCCGGCCAAGATGTTGGCGGCGATCACGGGGCTGACGCCGGGCACGACCTACAACCTGGTGCGCACCCTCGTCCATGAGGGGTATCTGAATTCCGAACCGGACGGATTGGTGCTCGGGACCCGGTTCCCCTCGTTCCAGCAGCAGATCGACTCGCGGGGGGTCTTCCTCGCACGGGTCCGAGCGGCTCTTCGGGACGTGACGGAGGACGTGGGAGCGACCGCGTACCTCTCCCGCTTCGCCGATGGAGAGATGCACCTCGTCGACATCGTCGACGCGGTGCGCAACCCGAGGGTGGAGCTGTGGGTCGGTCTGCAGTCGAGCGCGCACGCGACCGCCCTGGGGAAGCAGATCCTGGCGGACCTGCCCGATGATGAGCGACTGGACTACCTCTCCCGGCATCGCCTGGAGGAGCTCACGCCGCGCACCATCAGTGATCGCACGACGCTGCTGACCCAACTGGAGCATTCGCCGGGGTGGGCGGTGGATCATGAGGAGTATGTGATCGGCGCGACCTGCGTCGCCGTGCCGGTCGTCGCGCCCGGCGTCACCGCATCGCTGGCGATCTCATTGCCGGCCGACCGCGCGGTGGTGGACCGTGAGCTCGTCGCGACGCTGCAGCGAACGGCCAGACGGCTCTCGCTGCAACTCGGTGCCGACAACCTCGACGCCGGCTCCGACGGCGCGGAGTTCACTATCTGAAGTCTGGCCCCTGGCGCTCGGGCACGCGTTTTCCTATGATCGGAGAAGTAGCGGCATGCATCAGCGCTACTGATCACCACAGGCGTCCCCAGCGCCGGTGATCAAACTGGATGAGAAGCGTCCCCAGCGCTTCACATCCGCGGCCCCGCGAAGTCCCCACTTCTCCGGGGCCGCTATCGTTTTCGCCCTCCCTCGCTGTGAGCCGCCCAGAGCCGGGACGGTTAGCATGGCGGGATGACCGATCAGCGCCCGCAGTACGGCGAACTCGCCACGCCGGAGGAGCAGCGGCGAGCCGCCGGGCTGCCGCCCCTCGACGAGGTCGTCGTCGCCCCGCCGGCGCCGCCGAGCGAGGGACCGACCGCGCCCAGCCCGAGTGCGACTGCCCCCGCTGCTCGTCCGCACCCGGTCGACCGCTTCGTGACCATTGCGCTGCTGGCCTACGGTCTGGTGAACATCATCATCACCGGGTTGTCGTACCTCGACCTGCCGACCGTGATGAACGAGACGATGAAGATCCTCGGCATCGAGGGGGAGTTCACGAACTTCGCCCAGGGGCGGATCTGGGGCACGATCGCGGCCATCGTGCTCGCCGTCGGGTGGTCGATCACCGCGGCGCTGTCGATCCGACGGCTGCGGCGTCGCCGGCTCAGTTGGTGGGTGCCGATCGCGGGTGCGCTGGCGACGATGATCGTCGTGACGATCTGCATCTCGGTGCCGATGATGAACGACCCGGCGTTCGTGGCGTATCTGTCGACCGTTGGACGGTAGACGCCGAATCGCACGGCTACTGTCGAAGGATGCCCCAGAACAGTTTCGGCGTCCACCTCTCCTACACTTCGGTCGATCGTGGTGACGGGACCGACCCGCGCGACGCGGCTCACGACGTCCTCGCTCGACTGGGCGTGCTCGCCGGCGTGCGTGATGCGACAGCCGCGTGGGACGACCGCGAGGAGGCCGTGCTCGCGATCGCGGTGACCGACGACGGCCACGTCCTGACGGTCAGCGAGCAGGACACGATCGAGTCGACCCTGTCGGCGAGCGAACTGAAGGCAGCCTTCGAGGAGAAGGGCCTCATGCTCTGGCTGGACGTGGACGTGGACGTGGACGTGGACGAGGCGTTCGGCTTCGATTCGGTGGAGGAATTGGTCGACGAGCTCATCGACGATTCCGTCGAGGTGGGCGCCGACGATTCGGAGGATGCCGCGATCGATCCCGCACTGATCGCGGCTTCGGCGGTGCAGGTCTCGGCGTTCTCGCACCGCGGCCCCGCGATCGCCCGCATGCTCGCGGCCGTCCACGGGACCGCGGTCGACCACCGCGAGTCCGGAGACTGGTCGCTCCAGCGGTTCGAGACCTCGGAGCCGAGCGGTGCCTGGGTGAGTTCGAAGGCCGAGTTGCCCGTGATCGAGCTGAACCGCGCCGAGGCCGCCGTGTGGTTCGAAGTGGCCGTGGGCAGCGGAGGCCCGATCCCGTTCTGGACCGAGGCGGAACGCGACACCCGGCCGGTCCTCGATATCGACGCCATCCGCGTTCCGGAGACGGCGGAGATCTATCGTCGGCTCCTCACCGAGGGCGACGGGAGCCGCGATGAGCTCCTCGAGATCGCCGCAGCCGTGGACCTCGACGTGGATGCCGCACACCGGGCACTGATCCCCGAGGCCCTGGGGGGCGTGGTCGGCGCGGAGGATCGCCAGCGCGCCTTCCTCGCTGCCTTCGGCATCTCGTCCGACCTGATCGACACCGCATTCGGAAGCGCGACCACGGGGGCGGACCGACGGTTCCTTCCTGTGGGATGGTGGCCCACGCTCCGGGAGACGGCGATCGCCGGACTCGGCGAACTCACGCCGCTCACCCGCCGGGAGCGGCCTCTCGCACGTATCGGCGACGCACTCCGCCGCCGCCCCGCCGCGGGTCTCCTGCTCTCGGTCGGGGAACTCGGAGCGGGCCTGTGGATCGCATCTCGATCGCGGGGAGCGGGCAGGGCGCTCGGAGTGCTTCTCGTGGTGGATGCCGTCGTCGACGCAGCCATCTGGGTCACCCGCATTCGCCGCAGTCGCGGCGAGTGACGGCCCCGCCGTCGGGCGGTGCCGCCGAAAATGAGAGATGCCCCAGCCGACCGGCTGGGGCATCTCTCATCGAAGTCGTGACGGATCAGCTCTTCGACTGGCCGTACGAGCCGAGCTGACGGGTCGACTCGACCACGCGGGCGGCCATCGCCGACTCGGCGATCTTGCCCCAGGCGCGGGGGTCGTACTGCTTCTTGTTGCCGACCTCGCCGTCGACCTTCAGCACGCCGTCGTAGTTCTTGAACATGTAGTCGGCGATCGCGCGCGTGTAGGCGTACTGCGTGTCGGTGTCGATGTTCATCTTGATGACACCGTTCGCGACCGCGAGGGCGATCTCCTCATCGGTCGAGCCGGAGCCGCCGTGGAAGACCAGATCGAGCGGCTTGGCGCCCGTGTTGTACTTCGCCGCGACCTCTGCCTGGATCTCGCCGAGGAGTTCCGGGCGCAGCTTGACGCCGCCCGGCTTGTACACGCCGTGCACGTTGCCGAAGGTGAGGGCGGCGATGTAGCGACCCTGCTCGCCCAGACCGAGGGCCTGCACGGCCTGGTCGACGTCGGCGAACGTCGTGTAGAGAGCGTCGTTCGAGCCCTCATGCTGCACGCCGTCCTCTTCGCCACCGACGACGCCGATCTCGACCTCGAGGATGGCGTTGATGTTCTTCATGCGGGGGAGCAGGTCCTTCGCGATCTCGATGTTCTCCGCGAGGGGAACAGCCGAACCGTCCCACATGTGGGACTGGAAGATCGGGTTGCGACCGGCCTTGACCTCGTCCTCGGAGGCTGCGATCAGCGGCTCGACGAAGCCGGCGAGGGCGTCCTTCGGGCAGTGGTCCGTGTGCAGTGCAACGGTGACCGGGTAGTTCTTGGCGACCTCGGTGGCGAAGCGGGCGAAGGCGAGTGCGCCGGTGGCGCGTGCCTTCACGGTGTGGCCGGCGAAGTAGTCGGCTCCACCCGTGGTGACCTGGATGATGCCGTCGGAGCCGGCCTCGGTCAGCCCCTGGAGGACGGAGTTGATCGTCTGCGAGCTCGAGACGTTGAATGCGGGGTACGCGAAGCCGCCGGCCTTCGCGCGGTCGAGCATTTCGGCGTACTGATCCGGGGTGGCGACGGGCATGAGAACTCCTGCGATAAGGGAAGCCGGGACAGGTGCCACTCTATCGGGGTGACCGGAGTCGTACCGCAGGCGAGGGTCCCGCCGGCGCCGCACCTTGTGCTCAGGCGTTAAGAATTGCGATTCCTTCGCGTCGTGGAGCGCGAAAACCGGGCTGTTCGCTCGCGTCGATAGCTAGGCTGACCGCATGGTGAGTCTGACTGCGGATCTGAGCCCTCTTCGTCCCGACCGTAACCTCGCGATGGAGTTGGTGCGAGCGACGGAGGCTGCGGCCATCCGCGCGGTCCCCTTCATCGGTCGAGGCGCGAAGGAGGCGGCCGACGGGGCGGCCGTCGACGCGATGCGCGCGTTCCTGGGCACCGTCGACTTCCAGGGCCGCGTCGTGATCGGCGAGGGTGAGAAAGACAACGCACCCATGCTGTTCAACGGCGAGGTCGTCGGCACCGGGCGCGGACCGCTGTGCGACATCGCAGTCGATCCCATCGACGGAACCTCGCTCACCGCAGCAGGCCGGCAGAACGCGCTGTCCGTGATCGCGGTGTCCGACCGCGGCACGATGCTGGATGCCTCCACCGTCTTCTACATGGACAAGCTCGTCACGGGACCCGCAGGCGTCGGCGTCGTCGACATCCGGCTCCCCATCGGCGAGAACATCCGCAAGCTCGCCGGCGCGCTCGACAAGCCCGTCGACGAGATCGTCGTGTCGGTGCTGAACCGTCCGCGTCACGAGCAGCTCATCCAGGACATCCGCGATGCGGGCGCCGGCACCCGACTGATGAGCGACGGTGACGTCGCGGGTGGGATCAACGCCGCCCGGCATGATGCGCGCACCGACATGTGCGTCGGCGTCGGAGGCAGCCCCGAGGGCATCGTCACGGCATGCGCCATCAAGGCGCTCGGCGGACACATCCAGGGGCGCCTGTGGCCGCGTGACGACGACGAGCGTCAGCGCGGGATCGACGCCGGGCTCGACATGGACAGGGTCTACGAGGCCGACGACCTGGTGCAGGGCAATAACACGATCTTCGTCGCGACGGGCGTGACCGACGGCCAGCTCGTTGCCGGCGTCCGCCGCGAGCGGGGCTATGTGTACACGGAGAGCGTTGTGCTCCGCGGTGCTTCCGGGACCCTCCGGCGCATCGCCTCGGAGCACCTCGTCTCGAAGTGGCTCTGATTCACAGGCCCCTCTGAGGGCGCGTTCTCCCGGCCGCCGCCGACGGCATCGTTATCGAGCCGGTATAGGGCCGGGGTGGCGTGAGCCACGCTTTCCGAAGCGCCGTGTCACAATTGTCACTGGGTTTGTCGCCGTGGACGGAGCCGTCAGGCACCGCAGGCACAGGAGGGCGAACGGATGACAACGCAGCACACGAGCGGCTCGAAGGCCGCCGCGACGAAGATCATCACGACGAACACCGGGCGAATTCTCCGAGTGAGCGCCGACGCCGAGCCGGGCGCCGCAGCCACCCCGCCCGTGACCACCCCGCCGGCGGCCATCGCCGATCCGGCTCGCCGCGCTGACGTGCTGTTCCGCGTCCGCCGCGACGAGGGCCATGAGATCAGTGCCTGGTGGATGATCGGAGCTTTCCTCGCCACCAGTGGCCTCGTGATCCTGCTGCTCAGCGGCGTACCCGGTATCGCCTGAGGCGCTGCTCGACAGTTCGTCCGCGCGCTACGCCGTAGGCCGCAGTGCAGGCGTGACGGCGGTGCACAGCATCGGTGGCCCCTAGATCTCGTCGAGACGAACCCGTACCTCGCCCACGTCGGCGCGCACCGATGCCGCACCGATGTGGTCGGTGGCTTCTGACGTTTCAGCCACGGATTCGTCCCCTCGCCCGTCGGCGGCGATCAGCTCGGGAGCCGTGAAGCGTCGTCCTGTGCTCTCCGTCACTGCCGGAACGGACGCGAGAGCCGCAGCATCGACGCCGGGGAACTGCCGCGCCGTCACGAGCACGCGCGTCTCGAGGGAGCCGGCGAAGCGGTTGTAGCTGTCGACCGTGCGCTCCAGGGCGCGGCGCAGGTCGTCGGCATGCCCGGCGAGAGTGCCCAACCGGTCGTAGAGCTGCGTGCCGAGAGTGAGCAGCGTACGTGCCTCGGTCGACACCTCCTGCTGGGTCCACGTGAACGCCACCGTCTTCAAGACCGCCCAGAGGTTCACGGGAGACGCGAGAGCCACTCGTCGGCTGAATGCGTAGTCGAGCAGGGTGGGGTCTTCGTCGATGGCCGCCGCGAGCAGCGACTCGCTCGGCAGGAAGCAGATCACGAACTCGGGACTCGCGTCGAGTCCGGCCCAGTACGCCTTCTTGGCCAGGGCATCGATGTGCGCGCGGACGGCCTTGACGTGCTTCTGCATGAGGGAGCGCCGCTGCGGTTCCTGGGCGTCGCCCGCCGACAGCGCCGAAGCCTCGAGATACGCGTCGAGCGGCACCTTGGCGTCGACCGCGATGGAGCTGCCACCGGCGAGACGGATGACCATGTCGGGTCGACCCTGGCCCCGGTCGGAGGAGATCGTCGCCTGCAGATCGAAGTCGATGTGGCGTGTGAGGCCTGCCGCTTCCACCACGCGGCGTAGCTGCGTCTCGCCCCACACTCCGCGAGTGGCTGTCGAGCGCAGCGCTCCGGCGAGGGACTCCGTCGTCGCCCGCAGCGCCTCGTCGGATTCCTGCGCGCGTCGCAGCTGCTCCTCCAGCGTGCCGAACTGGGCGTGGCGCTCGCGTTCGATCGCGGTGACCTTGGTCTGCATCTGCTGCAGGCTCTCTCGCACCGGAGCCAGCGCCGTCAGCACCGCGTTCTGCTGCTGCACGCGCTGCGCCTCGGCTCGCTGCTCGTTCCGTGAGTGCTCGACGGCATCGCGGTAGAGGTCGTACTGGCGGTCGCGGTCGTCGCGCGCGGCGGCCAGCTCGGCCTGAGCGCGCGCAAGATCAGCGGCCCCACGTCCTGCGTGCAGGAACCAGCCCACAGCGACACCCGCCGCGAGGGCGACGAGGAGGAGAACCACAGCCAGAGCATCCATGTGTTCATGATGCGGCCGGCATCGGACATTACGAGGTCGCCGCGCACGGGAGCGGTGTGTCGGCTCAGGCGACGGCGCGCTCCAGAGCAGGCGCGACGGGTGCGGTGACGCGCAGGCTCAGCGCGTCGGCGAGCGCGAACACGTCGGCGGCGCCTGCCCTGGCGGCCGCATCGATCACGATCTGCGCGCAGGCACGAGCATCGGCGAGGGCATCGTGGTGCGCGAACTCCTCGAACCCGGCGGCGGCTGCGGCGACGGGCAGGCGATAGGAGTCGAGCACATACGTCTTCCGCGCGACCTGCAAGCTGCAGAGCGAGCGGTACGGCGGGCAGAGCTGGCCTGTGGCCTCCGAGGCGCGGCGCAGCACGTTGAGGTCGAAGCCGGCGTTGTGGGCGACGAGAACATCGGCTCCGGCAAAGGCGCAGAGTCGATCGAACTGGTCGACCCACGTGGCAGCCGACAGCACATCCTCCGGTTGGATGCCATGGATCCGGACGTTCCACTCCTGGAACTCGTCGTGACCGGGCGGCGGCTGGATCAACCATCCGGTGGTGGCGACGACCTCGCCGCCGCGCACACGGACCAGTCCGACGGAACAGGCGGAGGCGGGGCTGGAGTTCGCGGTCTCGAAGTCGATCGCAGTGAAGTCCAGTGGCACGTCTCCACTCTCACCCCGACGTCGGCGACCACGCGGGAGACTCGCCGTAGGCTGGCCGCATGGCTGAGGACATGGCGACGTCGTTCGGAGCGCAGGCCGCGGACTACGAGGTCGGAAGACCCGAGTATCCCTTCGATGCGGTGGCGTGGATGCTCGAGCGGATGCCGCACGGAACCCGCCGCATCGCCGATGTCGGTGCCGGGACGGGAAAGCTCACCCGGGTACTGGCGCACGCGCCGGATGCCGAGGTCGTCGCGATCGATCCGGATTCCGAGATGCTCGCGACGCTGCGCGGTGCCGTGCCGGGCGTACCGACCTTCGTGGGGTCGGCAGAGCGGCTGCCCCTTCCGGATGCCAGCGTCGACGCGGTCGTCCTGGGGCAGGCCTGGCACTGGGTCGACCCCATCGCCGGATCCGCCGAGATCGGTCGGGTCGTGCGCCGCGGGGGAGTGCTCGGTCTCATCTGGAACATCCGCGACGATCGGGTCGACTGGGTGCGCCGGTTGACCGAGATCATGCACGGCAGCCACGCCGAGAACATGCTCGCCGAGGGAGATCCGGTCGTCGCTGCACCGTTCGGCCCGCTCGAGCAGGAACGCTGGGAGTGGGTCCGCCCCATCACGCGCGATCTGCTGCACCGCATGGCGGCGTCGCGCAGCTACATCATCACCGCGTCCGACGACGAGAGGGCCCGGATCCGGCGTGACCTCGACGCGCTGTTCGACGAGCTCGATCTGCACGGCGAGACCACCATCGACCTTCCGTACGTGACACGGGCCTACCGCGCCATCCGCGACTGAGGAGCGGCCTCTCCCCGCCCGGAAGCAGTGCTGCGCTTCCCTTCCTTTCGGGGCATAAGTACGGTGGCGATATGCGGGATCGACAGCGGGCCATGCTGGGGCTCACCTTCATCGCAGCCATCGCGCTGAGCGGGTGCGCGGCGACGCCGTCGTCGGAGCCGTCTCCTGCGGCGGTCGCCTCGAGCGATACGCCGGTGCCAACGGGCGCACCGGCGACGTGGCAACTGACCGACGACAGCCGCGTCACCCCGGACAGCATGGCTTTCGAGGTGCAGGTCACCCGTCTCGACTGCGCGAACGGAGTGACCGGCGAGCTGCTCTCGCCGGTCATCACCTATGAGGCCGAGCAGGTGACCGTCCGCATAGACGCGAAGCCGAATCGTCTGGAAGCCGCGGACTGCCAAGGCGACGACGCCATACCGGTCACGGTCACGCTGAGCGAGCCGATCGGTCAGCGGACGTTGGTCGACGGAGCATGCGTCAGCACCGAGGCTCGGACGACCGCGGAGTGCGTCGCGAGCGAGCGCGCCTCGTTCCGCTAGCAGAGCGAGCGCGCCTCGTTCCGCTAGCAGAGCGAGCGCTCCGGCCGCTGCCCAGCCTTCCGCAGGGCGATGGGGGTGGGGCCAGGTAGACTCGTGCCCCGTGGCTCTCACTATCGGCATCGTCGGCCTGCCCAACGTCGGCAAGTCCACCCTCTTCAACGCACTCACCAAGAACGACGTGCTCGCGGCGAACTATCCGTTCGCGACGATCGAGCCCAACGTCGGCGTGGTGAACCTGCCCGACCCGCGCCTCGACAAGCTCGCGGAGATCTTCGGCAGCGAGCGGATCCTCCCCGCAGCGGTGTCCTTCGTCGACATCGCCGGCATCGTGCGCGGTGCGAGTGAGGGTGAGGGGCTCGGCAACAAGTTCCTCGCGAACATCCGTGAGGCCGACGCCATCGCTCAGGTCGTGCGCGGCTTCTCGGACGACGACGTCGTGCACGTCGACGGCACGGTGAACCCGGCCTCCGACATGGAGACGATCAACGCCGAGCTCATGCTCGCCGACCTCGAGACCGTCGACAAGGCGATCTCCCGATACGAGAAGGAAGTCCGCGGCAAGAAGATCGAGCCCGTCGTGCTCGAAACGGCGAACGCTGCGAAGGATGCTCTGGAGCGCGGCGTTCTGCTGTCGGTCGCCGGCATCGACCTGACACCGATCCGCGAGCTGGGCCTCCTGACCGCGAAGCCTGTCATCTTCGTCTTCAACGTCGATGAGGGCGTTCTGACCGACCCCGCGCGCAAGGAAGAGCTCGCCGCTCTCGTTGCTCCGGCGAAGGCCATCTTCCTCGACGCGAAGATCGAGTCCGAGCTCATCGACCTCGACCCGGAAGATGCCGCCGAACTGCTCGCGTCGACCGGCCAGGACGAGTCGGGGCTCGACCAGCTCGCCCGCATCGGCTTCGACACCCTCGGACTGCAGACCTACCTGACGGCCGGTCCGAAGGAAGCTCGTGCCTGGACGATTCCCAAGGGCTCGAAGGCCCCGCAGGCGGCCGGTGTGATCCACACCGACTTCGAGAAGGGCTTCATCAAGGCGGAGATCGTGTCGTTCGAGGACCTGGTCGAGACGGGCTCCGTCGTCGAGGCCCGTGCCAAGGGCAAGGCTCGCCTTGAGGGCAAGGACTACGTCATGCAGGACGGCGACGTCGTGGAGTTCCGCTTCAACAACTGAGCGGGGATCGTAGGTCCGGGGACCTCTCAGACCCTGTCTATTCCGCGGAGTCGGCGACAGGCTGTGGGACCTCGGCGTCTGTCAGACCCTTCCGATACTTCGTGGCCGCACGCCGGATCGTTGCCACCTTCGGGTTGTCCGCCCGCGATGCGGGAAGACGGTCGAGGATCGTCACGTCGGCTCGTGCGGCGAGCGTCAGAAGTCCCCACATTCCGATCGAGTCGAGCTCGAAGTCGGCTTCCTCCGGGGTCGCTGCCGCGAACGCCGCAAGTGCGGCCGCTTCGAGCTCGGGGTCGCTCGGTCTCTTCGCCGCGCCTTTGACGGCATTCGGCTGATTCGAGTAGTCATCGAGCTTCGTCAGCAGTTGATCGGCGCGTTCTGTGCCGAGTGCCGATCCGAGCTCGGCTTGGATCGGGTACGTCTCCGTCATTCTCGTCTCCAGCGCTCTGTTGATCGAAGCTGCGGTGGGAGCCGCGGAAGGGCTCGCACGGGCAGAATACCCAGTCCGAGGCCCTTCGCGTGCGGCCAGGAGCTCGTCAGAACATGCCGGGAATCTGCTGGAGCATCCAAGAGAAGCCGATCATGAGTGCGGTCGCGACCGGGAAGACGAATACGGTCACCAGGCCTGCCCGAGGGCTCTCCGGCTGCTCGCCCGGGCCGACGATCGGGTCGTCCTGCACTCGACCGCCGAGGTAGGCGCGCAGCTGCAGGAGGAAACCGGCGGTGAGAAGGGCCACGCCGATGGCCGAGGCGACCCCGATGCTCACCTCTCCGACTTGCTGAGGCAGGAGGAGAAGTGCGCCGACCATCACGACGAGCAGCACGATCCAGCCGACCCAGCTGCGCACCGGATGCTGGGCGATCATCCGCAGGGGCACGTGCGACGCGAAGAGGAGCAGCGCGAGCGACCCCGAGACGATCGCGAGCAGGACGAGGTGCCCGATGGTCACGGCAAGTGCGGACTCGCCCGTGAACGCGGCCTGCGCGCTGAAGGTCGTGAGCAGCATGCCGAGGAGGCCGAGAACCAGGGCGACGCCCCATCCGGGATCGATTCGGTGAGGTGACTGCCGGGGCTGCTCCGGGGCGTCCTCGGCGGCGTACGCACGGGGTTCGCCGAATGCGGCAAGGGCGCTCTCGCCTGATTCGGACACATGGCTCTCCACGACCACGAGGGAGTCGCCGATCCGCCGTCCTGGAACGCCGAGGAGGCGCTGTTCGAGCACGAACTGCTCGATCCAGTCCCTCTCGACGCTCGGCGCCAGTCGCGTGTAGGTGTCGACGGAGCCGAAGCCCGTCTTGTCGCTCAGGTTCATCGGTGCTGCCTTTCGGTTCCCGGTGGTCATCTCAGTTCTCGGCCCTTCTCGAGCGCTCCATCGGTGAGCTCGCGGGTGGTCTTCGTGAAGTCGGCCCAGAGCTCGGCCAGTGACCGGGCATGCGTGCGGCCCTGTTCTGTCAGGGAGAAGTACTTCCGGCCGGGGCCGCCCTCACCCGGACGCCACTCGACCTCGACGAACCCGGACTCCTCCAGGCGGCCGAGGAGGGGGTAGAGCGTGCCGCCCTTGACGGTGCCCAGCCCGGCTGCGGTCAGGTTCTGGGTGATCGCGTACCCGTAGTTCGGGCCATCGAGGAGGGTCCGCAGCACGCACACGCCCAGCACGCTTCTCATCCACTCGCTCGGCCACTCTTCCGGACTCATGACTAGAGCGTACGTCGGACTAGTCAGATCTGCAACTAGTGGTCGGCGCGGGTGCCTCCCCACGAGTGACAGGATTGACGGATGACCGCAACACTCGTGGCCCAAGGGCTGGCCGGCGGGTACGGCCACCGCACCCTGTTCGACTCGCTCGACCTCACTGTCACCGCCGGCGACGTCGTCGGTCTCGTCGGAGCCAACGGGGCAGGAAAATCGACCCTCCTGAAGCTGCTGGCCGGGGTGGAGGAGCCGCAGGCGGGCACGATCAGGCTTGCCCCGGCGGATGCGTTCGTGGGCTGGCTTCCGCAGGAGCACGAGCGCATCGTGGGCGAGAGCGTCATCGACTACATCGCCCGCCGCACCGGATGCGCCGCCGCGACCAGAGAAATGGATGCCGCAGCCGCGGCCCTCGGTGATCCCTCGCTCGCGGCTCCGGGCACAGACCCCGCCGACACCTACTCCACGGCATTGGATCGGTGGCTGGCCAGCGGTGCCGCAGACCTCGACGAACGCGTCCCCTCCGTGCTCGCCGACCTCGGACTCGACCTGGGCGATGAGCCTGCCGACACCATGATGACCTCGCTGTCGGGAGGACAGGCGGCACGCGTCGGCCTCGCCGCGCTGCTGCTCTCTCGCTTCGACATCGCGCTGCTGGATGAACCGACCAACGACCTCGACCTCGACGGCATCGAGCGGCTCGAGGCATTCGTGCGTGGGCTCCGCGGCGGTGTCGTGGTGGTCAGCCACGACCGCGAGTTCCTCGCCCGCTGCGTGACCAGAGTCCTGGAGCTCGACCTCGCCCAGGGGAGCAACAGAGTGTTCGGCGGTGGCTACGACTCCTACCTCGAGGAGCGGGCGACGGTTCGTCGGCACCAGCGGGAGAAGTACGACGAGTTCGCCGACAAGAAGGCCGACCTCGTCGCCCGCGCACGCACGCAGCGGGAATGGTCGAGCCAGGGTGTGCGCAACGCGATGAAGAAAGCACCGGACAACGACAAGATCAAACGTAAGGCGTCAGCCGAGTCCAGCGAGAAGCAGGCGCAGAAGGTGCGTCAGATGGAGAGCAGGATCGCCCGGCTCGAAGAGGTCGAAGAGCCGCGCAAGGAGTGGCAGCTGGAGTTCACGATCGGCTCGGCCCCGCGTTCCAGCTCCGTCGTGTCGACCCTGAGCTCGGCGGTGTTCCGGCAGGGATCCTTCCAACTCGGACCGGTGTCGCTGCAAGTGAACGCGGGGGAGCGCATCGGCATCACCGGTCCCAACGGTGCCGGAAAGTCGACGCTGCTCCGCGGGCTGCTGGGGCGGCAGCTTCCCGATGAGGGAACGGCGAGCCTCGGCGCGAGCGTGCAGATCGGCGAGATCGACCAGGCCCGCGCGCAGCTCGTCGGAACGCAACCGCTCGCGGTCGCGTTCGAAGAGCTCGTGCCGGAGATGGCATCCGCGGAGATCCGCACACTCCTCGCCAAATTCGGCCTCAAGGCCGATCACGTGACGCGCGCGGTCGATGAACTCTCGCCGGGGGAGCGCACGCGAGCAGGGCTCGCCCTGCTGCAGGCCCGCGGCATCAACCTGCTCGTGCTGGACGAGCCCACCAACCACCTCGACCTGCCCGCGATCGAGCAGCTGGAGCAGGCGCTCGAGTCGTACGAGGGAACCCTGCTGCTCGTCACGCACGACCGGCGGATGCTCGCCACGGTGCACACCGACCGGCACTGGCGGGTGGAGGCCGGGCAGGTCGCCGAAGCATGACGGCCCTCGTCATCGACAGCGTCCCGCACGGTCGCCTGACCGCGAATGACGTGGCGCGACTGCGAGAGTTGTTCGACGCCGAGTACTCCGCAGAGTTCGGGGCCTGGGATCCGGATCAGCCCTACGGCTACGCGCCCCATGACCATCACCTGATCGCGCGCGCCGACGATGAGATCGTGGGTCACATCGGCTGGGCGCGGCGGACCATCGGTGTCGGTGCGGCGGAGCTCGTGGTCGCGGGAGTCGGTGGGGTGCTGATCTCCCCACGCGCACGTGGGCAGCGGGTCGGTGCCCGGCTCCTGACACACGCGGCAGCGTCGATGACGGATGCCGGGGACATCGAGTTCGGCTACCTCGGCTGCCGCGAGGAGGTCGTCTCCTTCTATGAATCGTGCGGATGGCGCCGCATCTCGGCGGTCGAGCGATCGATCGACCGCACCGGTCGTCCCGCCATACAGCCTCCGGGGCCGCCGATCCTGACCCTCGCGCTCGGCCCGAATCCGCGCACGTGGCCCGCAGGCACGATAGATCTTCGCGGGCGAGCATGGTAGTCGTCGGGCGAAGATGCTCCGGCAGTCCTCGTCTCGGTGGCCGCCGGGTCGGGATACGCTGGTGGACGGCGGCTCCGGTCGCGGTCCGGTCGCTGGCGTCCGCCGTGGACGTTCCGCCTGAATTCCTGACACCGACGGCACGAGGAGATTCACGCCGATGACCGACACCCAGATCTTCGAGCCCGACGGCCGCGCGATCCCCTTCGTCGACGAGGGCGACGGTCCCGTCAAGCTTGTTCTGATCCAGGAGCGCGACCTCCCGGCCGACATCCTCGGTGTCGTCGCGCACTACCTCGCCGAAGAGGCGGGCTTCCACGTGCTGCGGATCGGTCACCGCGCCGAGGTCAAGGGCGAAGAGGTGTCGCTGAACGAGCGCGTCGAGGATGCGCTCGCCGTGATCGACCACGTCGGCCTCGGCGACACCTGGATCGGCGGACACGGGTTCGGTGGCACCGTCGCACGTGCTTTCGCCGTCGCGCACGCGGACCGCGTGAACGGCCTGGCGCTGCTCGGCGTCGAAGAGCTCGACATCCCGCTCGCGCCAGTGATGCCCGTTCTGATCATCCAGGGGACGAAAGACAACGTCACCCCGTTCGCGAACGGCGAGCAGTTGCAGTCGACGGCGCCCGAGCGTGCGAGCGTGAAGAGCATCGACGGGGGAGACCACCACTTCCCGATGACGCACCCGATCGAGACCGCGGTCGTCATCGAGGAGTACCTCGACTGGGACTGAGCCCCTAGCGGCCTTGCCGCTTCTTGTACGGCTTCGGCTGACCCTTCACCGCGGGGGTTCGGCCCTTGCCCTTCGAGGCCTTCGCCTTGCCGCCGGCGGGTGCGGGGGCGTTCTTCACCGGCGCGGGCGCCGCGGCGACCTCCGCCTTCGCCTCGACCAGCAAGAGCTCACCGACGTGCGTCAGCCGGGTCTGCCCCTCGCGGTGGACGATCGGATGGCCGACCTCGGCCTCGAGCTTGTCGATCGACGTGTACAGCGAGGCCAGTGGGATGCCGAGTTTCTCGGCCGCCCGCGGAAAGTGGAGCTCTTCCGCGAGGACGACGAAACGGCGGAGCAGAGAGATCTTCACGGTGGCCCTTCGACTGTTCGCACGGGATTGCGAGCCACTCCAGGTTACGCGGTGGAAGCCGCCGGTCAGATGTCGCTGAAGTCGTTCGCGGGAGATTGGATCTGTGTGACGGCGTCCGTCTCCAACAGGAAGAGCACGTAGAGGATCCCGACGGATCCGGGGTGCGTCAGCGATTGCGTGTCCGGCACCTCCTGTCGGCCCAGGCCTAGTTCGGTGGCGGTCGCCGGCTCTTCTTCATCGACCAGTGCCCAGGCGCCTGCGTCGAGGAGGTCTGCCCTGCTCGACCCCACCTGGAGCCCTTCCTCCGTCATCACGGGGATCCCGTCGACCTCGGCCGCGGTGACCGCGATCGACGCAGGGCTTGCGCCGGAGGGGTCGGTGAGCACCCGCAGACCGTCCCAGACATAGGCCTGCATCTCGACGTCGTAGCCCTCCATCCCCTCGACCGGTTCGGGCTCCGGCAGTTCACCCGTCGCATCCTCGAGCAGGGCGAGAAGCTCATCCGAATCCGCATACTCCGCAGTCGCGGTGCCTCCGTCGTCCGTGAAGGAGAGGCCGTCGAGCGTGACGACGAGCTGGGGTTCGACCTCGGGCTCCGCAGACGCGGACGTGGACGGCGTGGCCGCAGGTGAAGCGGACGGGGCCGCCGTCGGGGAACTGCATCCGAGGAGCAGCAGCGCAGAGGCCGTGAGGACGAGGACAGGTGCGAGAACACGTGGCATGGTTCGGAGCGTAGCGCCCACCTGCGCCCGCATCGCGCAAGGGCGTGTCGTCGAGATGGAATCGTGAGAACCGACGCTTCCGTGACACGACGGATGCCGCGACCGAATCGGCCGCGGCATCCGGAATCCTTCGGTCAGGCGACCTGAGGGAGCACCGCGAACGACACGGAGCCCTCGTCGTCCACACCCGCGTCGAGGATCTTGTCGTCGAGTGCGGCGACGGCGGACTCATCGAGGAAGAGCCGGGTGCCGGAGACCTCGACGACCTGGTCCTGGGGCTCCGGATCTGCGGCGACGAGCACCGCGAGACGCGCGCCGCCCTCCGCGTTCTGAGGTTCGGACGAGTGGATGCGCAGTCCGGCATCCGGGGCGTCGGTCTGACGACTGACGAGCGTCGTCACGATGGCGGAGGCGTTGTCGGTGAGGGTGAGCACGAGACTCTCCTTCCGTTCGGGGCATGTCACGGTCGCAACATGTCCGGGCCACGATGCCGAACTCGGACGATCACCTCAACCCCCTTGTGCCGATTCGGAGGAGGCTCTTATCCTCCTCGCAGGTTCTTCCGCAGGAACACCTGCTCCGTGCCGTCGCCGTCCGGCACGCGCTCGTGCTCGACGTAGCCGCACCTCTCGTAGAGGCGAATGTTCGCCTCGCTCAGGCTGCCGGTGAAGAGCTCGGCGACCTGTGCGTTGGATGCGCTCTCTGCGTGATCGAGCAGCGTCCGCCCGACTCCCTCGCCCTGCACGTCGGGGGCGATCGCGATCCTCCCGATGAGGAGCATCCCGTCCTTCTCCACGAAGCGGATCGCGCCCACGAGGCGTCCGTCGATGCGCGCCGCCAAGCCGGACTCCGCGCGCAGCTCCGCCTCGAGCTCGGTGAGGGTCTGCGTCAGGGGAGGCATGTCCACGCTCCCGTAGATCGCGGCTTCCGAGACGAAGGCCGCACGCTGCACGGTGAGCACTTCACCGGCGTCCGCTTCGCTGAGGGGGGAGATGACGATCTCGCGGTCGTTCGGGTCGTTCTGTTCTGTCACGATGCGGGGTTCTCTTTCTGTCGCGCATTCAGGTCCGGTCGCCACACTCGGGCTCCGCGCTTCCGGTGTCAACCCCCTCGGGTCCGGGCCCAGGTCGCCGTTATCCTCACCGGCAGGAGGTCACAGACATGGCTGATAGCAAGACGAAGAAGACCGGCACCTCGACGAAGGGTGCCGTGAAGACCACGCGCCAGCAGAATGCGGAGAAGGGCTTCACCGCCTCGCCCGCGCTCGCGAGCAACCTGCAACTCGTGCTCGTCGACCTGCTCGAACTGGCGATTCAGGGGAAGCAGGCGCACTGGAACGTCGTGGGCCGCAACTTCCGAGACACCCACCGCCAGCTCGACGAGATCATCGACGATGCGCGCGCGTTCAGCGACACGATCGCCGAGCGGATGCGCGCCCTGCACGCCGTGCCCGACGGGCGCAGCGCGACCATCGCCAAGACCACGACTCTGCCCGCGTTCCCCGCGGGGGAGGTCTCGACCACCGAGACCATCGACTTGGTGACCGAGCGCCTGGAAGCGGCGGTCGGGACGATGCGCGACGTGCACGACGCCGTCGACGAGGAAGACCCGACGTCGGCGGATCTCCTGCACGCGGTCATCGAACGACTCGAGCAGTTCGCCTGGATGGTCAGCGCCGAGAACCGCAGCCCCGCCGGTCGCTGAGATCGCCCCTGCCCCTCGGACCGGGATCAGTTCGTCTCGGCTCCGGGGGCGCGGGGTCGGCCGCGCATGATTCGCGGCAACGCTGCCCACAGTGCGACGACCAGCACGAGCGCCGAGATCAACGCCACAAGCCCGGCCGTGCGATTCACGGTGAAATCGACGATCAGCGTCGTCACCCCGATCGTCAGAGCACCGATCACCATCAGATCGATCCTCACGATCCGCGAGGCGATCCGCACGAGCTCGGGCTTACGGCGGTGGCCGAACAGAGCACGGTGCATCCCCACCGGAGCCAGCGCCAGGATCGTCGCGATGGCGGACAGGGCGACGAGCACGACGTAGAGGTCGCGCTGGAACTCGTCCATCTCGGTGAATCTCGGCTGGAAGGCGACGGCGAGGAGGAATCCCGTGAGGATCTGGGTCCCCGTCTGCATCACGCGGAGTTCCTGCAGAAGTTCTTCCCAGTTGCGATCCGCGCGCTCGTTCGCAGTCTCGTCACGTCCGTCCCTGCGGTCATCGAGTTCGTGTTCGCCGCGCGGAGGGTCCGATGTCATGATCACAGTGTCGTGCCGACGCTCGCACGATGTCCAGGATCTTGCACCGACGGATCGAAAGAAGGCACCATGACGCTCCCGCCGATCAGCGACTGGTGGTCCGAACTCTCAGGGGACGCACGCCGCTCTGTGCTCGACGGCGACTCTCCGCACCTCGACGCGGACGTTCGGGAGGAGATCCGCGTCATCACCGGAGCGGTCGTGGGAATGGTGGAGAGCCTGACCGATGACGACCTCGACTACGCCCGCGCACACGCGGAGGAGCCGGCCGACTGATGCGGGCGGCAGCCGTGGTGATTCACCCCAGGGCGTCGGGATCCGGAGTGGGCTGCTCCTCGCGAAGCCGCGGCTCGGTGCGTCGCTCCGGTCGTGCCCCGGCCTTGTCGGCGTAGAACGCGCGGATCCGATCCATGTCCGCGGCGACGTCTCCGGTCAGGTCGAGGGTGGGGCCGAGACCCGTCGTCATCGTGGTGCGATCGACGAAGCCGAGCGTGACCGGCATCCCCGTCTCCCGCGCGATGCGGTAGAAGCCCGACTTCCAGTACTCGTTGCCGCCACGGGTGCCGTCGGGGGTGACGACGAGGCCGAAGACCGTTCCCGCGTGCACCTGCCCGACGACATCGTTCACCACGCGCGCGGGGTCCGCACGATCCACGGGGATCCCTCCGAGTCCGCGCATGAGCGGACCGCGCCAGCCGCGGAAGAGGCTCTTCTTCCCGAGCCAGTGCACGTCGATGCCGAGGCGCCAGGCGATGGCGAGCATCAGGACGAAGTCCCAGTTGCTGGTGTGGGGGGCGCCGACGAGCACGGTCGGGCGCGTGGGTGCTGCCTCGCTCGTGAGCGTCCATCTGCTGAACGCCCAGAACATGCGGGCGAGGAGTCGTTTGACCATGGATCAACCGTAGGGGAGAACGGCTGTCGAGCCGCTCTCCGCACCCCGCGCGCGGGTTCGGAGCCACTACCTCGGAGCAGGCGTACGATCGAGGGATGAAGAAGACGCCGGAGGACACCGTGCAGCAGGAAGCGCCCATCGGGCTGCAGCCGCTCCCGGGAGCCCTGGACCTGCTCGAGGGCGATGCCGCCGGCTATTGCAGCAACGGCGTCTGCCACTTCCCCGCCCCGAAGGCCGAGTAAGAAGCAGACGCCGTCGCGTGCGAGCGCTGGGGTCAGTGACCGCCGTGGAAGCCCTCGCCGGCGTCGTCGGCCGGCTTGCGCACGAACGGGCTGAGCGCCACCGCGGCGAGCGAGATGATCGCGGCGATCAGGAACGCCATGCGCGCACCCGGTGCTCCGGCCGCCGCTCGTGACAGGCCTTCGCCCTCGCCCGCATGCAGGATCGCCGAGTAGGTGACCGTGAGCAGAGCGACACCGGCCGCGCCACCGACCTGCTGCAGCGTGTTCAGCACAGCGGAACCGTGCGAGTACAACGACCTCTGCAGCGAACCCAGCGAGGCGGAGAACAGGGGCGTGAACGACATCGCGAGCCCGACGGACATGGCCGCCTGCACGATGATGAGCACCCACCACACGGTGTGCTCGCCGACCGTCGAGTAGAAGAACAGCGCCGCCGACACGAGCATCGTGCCCGGGATCAGCAGCGGCCGCGTGCCGCGTGCGTCGTACACGCGACCCATGATCGGGCCGAGCAGACCCATCAGCACCGAGCCGGGGAGCAGGATCAGGCCGGACTCGAGTGCGTTCAGGCCGGCGACGTTCTGCAGGTACTGCGGCAGCAGGGTCAGCGTTCCGAACATCGACAGCGCCAGGATGGTCATTATGATCACCGAGAACGTGAAGTTGCTCGAGCGGAAGACGCGCAGGTCGAGCAGTGCGTCGTCGACACGCTGCAGGATGAGCTGACGCCACACGAACAGCGCCAGCGACACGGCGCCGACGACCAGGGCGATGATGCCCGTGGTCTCGCCCGATCCGCCTTCGCCGCCGAACTGGCTGAGGCCGAACACGATCCCGCCGAAGCCGAGCGCCGCGAGCGGGATGGAGAGCACGTCGAGCGGGACGAGGCGGGTCTCCCCGAGGTTCGTCATCCACTTCACGCCCATGAAGAGCGCGATGAGCGCGATCGGAAGGATGATCGCGAAGAGCGCGCGCCAGTTCAGCGTCTCGAGGACGGCACCGGCGACGGTGGGTCCGATCGCCGGGGCGAGCGAGATGACCAGGCCGACGCGGCCCATCATGCGGCCGCGGGACTGCGGCGGAACGACGTTCATGATCGTCGTCATCAGCAGCGGCATCATGATGCCGGTACCGGCGGCCTGGATGACGCGCCCGACGAGCAGGATCGAGAAGCCGGGAGCGACCAGCGCGACGAGCGTGCCGAGCGAGAACGCGATCATCGCGGCGATGAAGACCTGACGCGTGGTGAACCGCTGCAGGATGAATCCGGTGGTCGGGATCACGATGGCCATCGTCAGCATGAAGGCGCTGGTGAGCCACTGGCCGAGCTCGGGCGGGATGCCGAGATCGGCGTTCAGGTGGGGGATCGCGATCCCCATCGTGGTCTCGTTGAGGATGGCGACGAACGCGGCGACGAGCAGCAGCCAGATGACGCGCATGTCCTTGCGCGAGATCTCACCCGCTGCCGGTGCGGGGGTCGTCGAGATGGAGCCGGTATCGACGGCAGACATGGGCGGCCTCCTGGGCGAAGAAGAAATGGAGATATCGCGAGAGTTCGCAAGAGTCCTTCAGCGTAACGGCGGTCGCCGACATTTCATTCCGAACTCACAGAAATCCGCTGTCGGCAGATCCGGGCGGCCTCGATGTCGTGGGGGCTGAGTACGCTGGCGCCATGAGCATGGGCGGTGGACGAGGTGGAGGAGTGAGCTTCCGCGGGGTCGATGAGGATACGCAGCGGAAGCTGAATGCCGAGGCGCCGCGGATCAGCGGCCTCGGTTCACGGGTCGTCTCCCTGTTCCGTGCCTACCGCGCGCGCATCTTCCTCACGGGAGCGCTCGTGGTCGTCGGCGCGGCGATCGCCGTCATCCCGCCTCTGATCGTGCAGCGCATCTTCGATGACGCGCTGTTCCCGGTCGCCGGCGGCGGGCCGCATCTCGAGCTGCTGGCCTGGCTCGTCGCCGCGATGGTCGTGCTCTTCCTTCTCTCCGCCGTCCTCGGCGTCGCGCAGACGTGGCTCACCTCCACCGTCGGCAACAGCGTCACCGGCGACTTGCGGGTGAAACTCTTCGAGCACCTCCAGGCCATGGAACTCGGATTCTTCACGCGGACGAAGACCGGGGTGATCCAGTCGCGACTGCAGAACGACGTGGGCGGCGTCTCCGGAGTGCTGACCAACACCGTCACCAGCATCCTGGGTAACGTCGTGACCGTCATCGCCTCGCTCGTCGCGATGATCCTGATCGACTGGCGCCTCACCCTCATCGCCGTGATCATGATGCCGTTCCTCATCTTCGTCCAGCGCAAGGTGGGCCAGGTTCGGGCGCGGATCGCGGGGGAGACGCAGGAATCCCTGTCGGAGTTGACCTCGATCACGCAGGAGACGCTGAGCGTCTCGGGCATGCTGCTCTCGAAGTCGTTCAACCGTCAGCGCACGGAGTCGGAGCGCTATCAGGCCGAGAACCGCAACCAGGTCGTTCTTCAGGTGCGCAGGGCCATGAGCGGTCAGGGCTTCTTCGCGGTCGTGCAGGTGCTCATGGCCAGCGTGCCTGCGGTCATCTACCTCGTCTCGGGCTACCTCATCGCCGGAGGCACCGGGGCGATCACGGCGGGAACCGTCGTCGCATTCACCACGGTGCAGGCGCGGCTCCTCATGCCGCTGATGGGCCTGATGCGGGTCTCGCTCGATCTGCAGACATCTTCGGCGCTGTTCGCCCGCATCTTCGAGTACCTCGACCTGGTGCCCGAGATCCAGGACGCTCCGGATGCGATCACCGTCGACGAGGCACCGGGTCCCAAGGGGCGGCTCGAGTTCGCCGATGTGCTCTTCCGCTACCCGGACGCCTCGGCCGATGCCCGACCGACGCTGGACGGCGTCTCGTTCGTCGCCGAACCCGGGCAGCACGTGGCGTTCGTCGGTCCCTCGGGTGCGGGCAAGACGACGATCCTGTACCTCGCGCCGCGGCTGTACGAAGCCAAGGGCGGCTCGGTGCTCTTCGCGGGCGCCGATGTGCGCACGCTCACGCAGGAGTCGATCATCGACCACGTGGGCATCGTGTCGCAGGAGACCTACCTGTTCCACGCGACGATCCGCGAGAACCTCCGCTATGCCAAGCCGGATGCGACAGAGCAGGAGCTGATCGCCGCGTGCACCGCGGCCAACATCCACCACATCATCGCCGGGTTCGAGCAGGGTTACGACACCGTGGTGGGTGAGCGCGGGTACCGGCTCTCGGGCGGGGAGAAGCAGCGCATCGCGATCGCGCGCGTGCTGCTGAAGGATCCTCCGGTGCTGCTCCTCGACGAAGCGACGTCGGCCCTCGACACCGTGTCGGAGCGCGTGGTGCAGGAGGCACTGGACGAGGCGGCGAAGGGGCGCACGACGCTGTCCATCGCGCACCGCTTGTCCACCGTGATGGGCGCCGACGTGATCCACGTGCTCGAGGCGGGGCGCATCGTCGAGTCGGGAACCCACTCCGAGTTGCTCGCGCGGGGCGGGTTGTATGCGGAACTCGCCGCTCAGCAGGTCGCGGCATCGCGCGTGCTCGACACCGAGGCCGCGGTCGAAGAGGCCGTGACCGGGGGAGTCGGGGCCGCGCTCACCGACCGCCGTGCGGATCGTGCGCCCGCGGACTCCGCCGGCGCCGATGCCGTCGCGGCCATCACCGCTGCGGTGCCGCTGCTCGCCGAGCCGCGCCCCGATGAACGGGTCTACCCGCCCGAACCCTGAACCGCTCCGGGTGTCAGTGCACTGACAGTCCGCCGTCGACGAACAGGGAGTGGCCGGTGACATAGCCCGAACCGGCTCCGGCGAGGAAGACGGCCGCGCCGGCGAAGTCGCTCGGGAGCCCGTTGCGGCCGATCATCGTGCGGGCGGCCAGCTCGGCGATCTTCGCCGGGTCCTGCTGCAGCCGGGCGTTCAACGGTGTCAGCACGAACCCGGGTACCAGTGTGTTGCTGGTCACTCCGGTCCCTCCCCATGCTTCGGCCTCGGAGCGCATCAGCGACTCCACCGCCCCCTTCGAGGCGCCGTAGACGCCACTGCCGACGAAGGCTCGATGCGCCTGCTGGGAGCTGATGTGGATGAGTCTGCCGTAGCCGCGCTCCGCCATGCCCTGCGCATAGCGCTGACCGAGCAGGAAGGGCGCGAGGGCGTTGACGGTCATCGTCGCGTCCCAGTCGTCTTCGGTGATCTCCACGAACGGCGGACGGATGTTGATGCCCGCGGAGTTGACCAGGATGTCGGGCTCCCCGAACGGCTCGGCCGCGGCCTCCGCGACGGCATGGATGCCCGACCGCGTGCTGAGGTCGCCGACGACTCCGGCCGCGCGGCAGCCGTGCGCGCGGAGTTCCTCGACGGTCTCCTCGATGCGGGCCTCGCCGCGAGCGACCACGACCGTCGCGGCACCGGACCGGGCGAGTGCCGTGGCGATGCCGCGGCCGATTCCAGAGCTGCCGCCGGTGATGACCGCAGTGCGGCCCTCGAGCGAGAAGAGGGAGGCGAGGTAATCGTTCATGCGGTCATCCGTGTCGTTCGTTCGGCGGTGCGGCGTCACCACGCGAGTGCGGCGGTGATGGTGGGATCGGGGGAGGCATCGGCGAACTCGGGGAGAGCCCGCAGCTCTGCGATGAAGGTGTCGACCTCGGCGGCGTATGCCGGGTCAGGGTGGCTGTGCGCGATGTCGAGGAGGGACGGCATGTCCATGGCGAGGATCAGGTCGAGCCGTGCGACGACCGAGGGTCGGGCACCCGCCTCGTGCAGCACACGGATACCGCCGCGCAACGCCGCGAGGTAGTCCCTCAGCACGGGCAGCTGCGCTTTGCCCTGCGTGATCGAGGTGCCGTCGGCCCGGAGTCGCCACTGCACGACGACGTCGGGGATCACATCGAACGCCCGCGCCCGGGTGTACATGAGCTGGGCGACCACCTGGTCCTCGTACGCGATCCCCTCGGGGAAGCGGAGGTCGTGCCAGAACTCGGTGCGGCTCAGCTTGGACCACGCGACGATGTTCGACACCGCCTGCGGGTGAGCCACGAGCGTGGTGCCGAGACGTTCCGGCGAGGTCGCCGCCGTCACCCAGGGCTGCACGCGCCCCGCGACATACGCTGCTCCCTGCGAGCGTGAGCGCACGTAGGCGCCCGCCACGAAGTCGCTCCCGGTCGCTTCGAGTGTGCCCGTCATCCGGGCGAGGGCCCGGGGACGGAGCTCGTCGTCGCCGTCGAGGAACCCCAGGTAAGGCGTGTCGACGAGGTCGAGGGCGATGTTGCGCGCGGCGCCCAGGCCGCGGGATGCGGCATGGCGAATGGTCGTGAACCGGTCGTCGGCGGCGGCCGCCGCGTCGAAGATCGCACCGGTGGCGTCGGTCGAACCGTCGTCGATGAGGATCGCGCGCCATCGAGACTCGGTCTGTGCCCGCAGCGAGTCGAGTGCGGCGGGGGCGAAGGCGGCGATGTCGCGTCCGGGGACGATCACGGTCACGATCGGGGCGGCGGCGGTCACCAGCCGAGTCTATGGCTGTGCATCAGCCTCGCGCCGCGCGCACGGACTCCGCGACGAGCGCAGACAGCCGCTCGGGTGCGTCCTCGGCCAGTTCCTCCCGACCGAAGGTGAACCGGACGGATGTCTGCGCGACCTCGGGAGGCACGCCGCACGCGAGGAGCACATGCGAAGGCTCATCGCTGCCGGCCGCGCACGCCGAGCCACTGGAGGAGATGACTCCGCGACGCTCCAGCTCCAGCAACACGGACTCCCCGCTGGTGCCGGGGAACGTGAAGCTCGCTGTCCCGGGCAGACGGCGCACGGCGTCGCCGGTGAGCGCGGCTTCCGGAACGCTGTTCAGCACGAGGGAGATGAACCGCGCGGTGGCCGAACCCACCCGCGCCGTCACGGTCGCCCGTTCCTGCTCCGCGAGCTCCAGCGCGGTCGCGAGCGCAACAGCCCCGGCGACGTTCTCGGTGCCCGAGCGCCGCCCGCGTTCCTGACCGCCACCGTGCAGCAGCGGCTCGATGGGCACACGTCCGCGCACGGCGAGTGCGCCGATCCCCTTGGGTGCGCCGAGCTTGTGCCCGGCGATCGATGCTGCATCGGCACCGAGCTCGTGCAGGGGAAGCCATCCGGCCGACTGCACGGCGTCGAGGTGGAGGGGCACGCGGACGGCGCGGGTGACGGCCGACAGCGCCGCTGCATCCTGAACGGTGCCGATCTCGTTGTTCGCGTGTCCCACCGAGACCAGCGCGGTGTCGGGGCGGATCGCCGCGGCGACGGCATCCGCAGAGATCCGTCCGCCGGCATCCACCGGCAGCAGGGTCACGTCGACGGAGTGGAAGCGTTTCAGGTACTCGGCCGACTCCAGGATCGATTCGTGCTCGATGGGGGAGATCACCAGGTGTCGTCGCCCGGCCTCGAGGCCTGCGAGCACGATGCCCTTGACCGCGAGGTTGTTCGCCTCTGTGCCGCCTGCGGTGAACACGACATCACCGGCACGCATCCCCAGGACACGTGCGACCCGGGCGCGGGCGTCGTCGAGGGCGCTCGCCGCAGCCTCTCCCGCGGTGTGGTGGCTGGACGGGTTGCCGAACACGCCCGTCAGGTACGGGCGCATCGCCTCCAGCACCTCCGGTCGCACCGGAGAGGTCGCGGCATGGTCGAGGTAGAGCACGATGCTCAGTCGATCCGCAGGTCCAGGCCGAGGTCGAGAGCGCGCGCGGAATGCGTGAGCGCCCCCACCGAGATCACGTCGACGCCGGTGCGTGCGATGTCGCCGACGGTGTCGAGGTTCACGCCTCCGGATGCCTCGACCGTGGCCCGATCGCCGATCAGGGCGACGCCTTCGCGCAGGTCGTCGAGTGAGAAGTTGTCGAGCAGCACGGTGTGGGCGCCGCCGTCGAGGACCGCCGGGATCTGGTCGAGACGGTCGACCTCGACCACGACGTGAGTGGTGTGCGGCAGACGGGACAGTGCCTCGCGCAGCGCTGAGGCGAGGTCGAGGCCGGAGCGGGTGAGCACGGCGAGATGGTTGTCCTTGGCCATCACGGCGTCCGACAGGGAGTACCGGTGGTTGCGGCCGCCGCCGGATTCGACGGCGTGCCGCTCGAACGCACGGAGGCCCGGGGTCGTCTTGCGCGTGTCGGCGATGCGCGCGCGGGTGCCGTCGACAGCCGCGACGTATGCCGCGGTGAGAGTCGCGATGCCGCTCATCCGCTGGGTGAAGTTCAAGGCGACGCGTTCCGCGGTGAGGACGCTGCGCGCCGATCCGGAGACCGAGGCGAGCACGTCACCTGCAGTGAACTCGTCGCCGTCGCCGACGTGCAGGTCGACGGCCAGGGTGGGGTCGGTGAGGGCGAACGCGGCAGCGAAGACCTCACCGCCGCTGAACACCCCCGCCTCGCGCGCGACGAGGTCGGCGGTGGCTGTCGCCTCGGCGGGAAGCAGCGTCGTGCTGGTGAGGTCGCCCCACGGCGCGTCTTCTTCGAGGGCTGCGCCGACGACGCGGGTCAGGGTGGAGCGGGTGAGCATCAGACGGTCTCCAGGATCGATGAGCGGGGGCGGGCCGGCGCGGCGTCCGCGGAGGCTGCGGCGTCGACTCGGTGGTGGGCACCGACCGAGACGGTGCGGTCCAGCGCGGCTGTGGCAGTCACCTCAGCGACGAGCAGAAGGTTGGCATCCTCGTGCTCGGTGGTCGTGGTCGGTGCTGCCAGGGTCGCGGCCCACGTGCGCACAGTGGCCAGTGCGTGTGCGAGGCCGTCGTGGGTGCGCAGCAACCCGACCTCGTCCCACATCAGCTGCTGCAGTGCGGCACGGCTGAAGGCGGGTGCGTCGGATCCGCGGTCCTCCATCGGGTGCGAGACACCGGCAGGGTGCGCGGGCACCCGACGCCAGGGCATCGCCAGGGCAGCAGCGGCCCTCGCACCGAAGACGGCGCCCTCGAGCAGCGAGTTGGACGCCAGACGGTTCGCCCCATGCACGCCGGTGCGGGCGACCTCGCCGACGGCGAAGAGTCCCGGGAGTGTCGTGCGGCCGTCGAGGTCGGTCACGACCCCACCCATCAGGTAGTGCGCCGCCGGTGTCACCGGAATCGGCTCGCGCGACCAGTCGAATCCGCGCTCCCTCGTCACTCGATCGATGGTCGGGAAGCGCGCGGCGAGGGTCTCGGCCCCGAGCATCGTGGCGTCCAGGCCCACCGGCCGCCCCTGCGCGGCCGCCTGTCGCGCGATGGCCCGGGATACGACATCGCGAGGCGCGAGCTCGCCGTCGGGATGGCTGTCGAACGTGAAGCGTCGACCGGTGTCGTCGATCAGGGTCGCACCCTCACCGCGCACGGCCTCCGAGATGAGGAAGGCCGGACCCGACGCCAGGATCGTCGGGTGGAACTGCACGAACTCCAGGTCGGCGACGGCCGCTCCTGCGCGCAGGGCCACGGCGATGCCATCCCCGGTGGCGCCGGTCGGGTTGGTCGTGTGGGCGTAGAGACGGCCCGCGCCACCCGTCGCGAGGATCACCGCGTCGGCGTAGAGCGCGGTGGTGTCCCCGTCACGCAGCACACGGATGCCGTGCACGGTGCCGTCGGCCACGACGAGCTCGGTGAGCAGAGCGTGCTCGACCACGGTGATCGGTGCGCGCCGCACGGCAGCGATCAGCGCCGCGGAGATCGCTGCGCCCGTGGCATCCCCGCCGGCGTGCACGATGCGCGCGTGGCGGTGGGCCGCCTCGCGTCCGAGCTGCAGCGTCCCGTCGGCCGTCCGATCGAACGCGACGCCGCGGGCGATGAGCTCCGCGATCCGCTCAGCCCCCTCGGCCACCAGCACGCCGACCGCTCCCGGGTCCGAGAGACCGGCGCCGGCGTCGATCGTGTCGGCTGCGTGCTGTTGCGCCGAGTCGTCGGGCCCGTAGATGCCCGCGACGCCGCCCTGAGCGAGGCCGGTGGACCCGTCGCCGAGCGATCCCTTGGTGACGAGCGTCACCGCGTGTCCGGCCTCGTGCGCATGGAGCGCCGCCGTGAGACCGGCGATGCCCGAACCGACGACCAGGGTGTTCATCGGGCGCCCGCAGCCACCGGGGGCCTCGCGGCGAGCATCCGCTCCAGCGCCACTCGGGCGGGATCGGCGACGTCGCCGGTGACCGTGATCCGGTTCGGCGTGCGACCGGCGACGAGCTCCTCCAGCACCCAGGCCAGGTAGCCCGGGTGGATGCGGTACATCGTCGAACAGGGGCAGACGACCGGATCCAGGCAGAAGATCTCGTGCTGCGGATACTGCGCCGCGAGTCGGCGCACGAGGTTGATCTCGGTCCCGATGGCGAACGTCGTGGGTTCGGTCGCCGAGTCGATCGCTCGGCGGATGTACTCGGTCGAGCCGGCCTCGTCCGCCGCGTCGACGACCTCCATCGGGCACTCCGGGTGCACGATCACCCGCACGCCGGGGTGGTCGGCGCGGGCCTGCTCGATCTGCCCGACGGTGAAGCGTCGGTGCACGGAGCAGAAGCCGTGCCACAGGATCACCCGGGAATCGACGAGCTCGGCGGCTGAGGAGCCGCCGAGCGCTCGCCGCGGGTTCCACATCGGCATCTGCTCGAGCGGCACGCCCATCGCCTTGGCGGTGTTGCGCCCCAGGTGCTGGTCGGGGAAGAAGAGCACCCGCCGGCCACGCTCGAAGGCCCACTCGAGCACGGTCTGGGCGTTGGACGAGGTGCAGACGATCCCGCCGTGCCGGCCGACGAAGCCCTTGATCGCCGCCGAGGAGTTCATGTAGGTCACGGGGATCACGGGCACGCGGCCGTCGGCGTCGGGGGTGTCGAGATCGCCGAGCACGTCCGCCAGCTGCTCCCAGCACTCCTCGACCTGGTCGATGTCGGCCATGTCGGCCATGGAGCATCCGGCAGCGAGGTTCGGCAGGATCACGGCCTGCTCGGGCTGCGAGAGCAGATCGGCCGTCTCGGCCATGAAGTGCACTCCGCAGAAGACGATGGCCTCGGCGTCGGCTCTGCCCTTGGCCGCCGTGGCGAGCTGGAAGGAGTCGCCGACGTAGTCCGCGTGCCGCACGACCTCTTCCCGCTGGTAGAAGTGGCCGAGGGTCACGACGCGGTCGCCGAGAGTGGCCTTCGCCGCGCGGATGCGTGCGTCGAGTTCGTCTTCGGACGCCTCCCGATACGCGACCGGGAGCTCGCCCTGACGAGGGGATCCTGTGGGGATCACGTCTCCCATCGATGACCCGGGCCCGTATCCGGGGCGGGAATCGAAGTCCCACGGCCCGGCGGCCAGGTCTGTGGCGCAGGTCGGGTCGGTGGACGCGCCGGCGACGATCGCCTGGATCGCGTGGTCCACCGAGGCGTCCAGCGGCGGGACGGCGGGAGCGGGGACGAAGGTGATGCTCATCGGGTGCTCGTTTCTTCGGGACCGAGGGGGCCGCGGTCGGCCAACTCGACATCGGTGTTGTCGCGGTACAGACGTGCAGGACGGTGGCTTCCCGTGCGGAAGCGATCGGTGGGGAGTAGATTCCCCGCCGACTCCACCTGGCGGCGGAAGTTGGCGGGATCGAGGTTCTTGCCGAGGATCGACTCATACGCCTCGCGCAGCTCCGCCAGCGTGAACTCGGCCGGCAGGAAGCCCTGGGCGACCCGGCTGTAACCGACCTTGTTGCGTAGGCGCCAGAGGGCGTATTCGACGATCTTGGCGTGGTCGAAGGCCAGCGGGGGCAACTGATCGACGTCGAACCAGCGCACGTTCTCGGGCGCATGACCGGATGCCCGGTGGGCCGAGATCTGCGCGGTCACGTCATCCTGTCGCAGCAGTGCCCAGTACACGATCGAGACGACCCGGGTGGGGGAGCGGTCGACGGCACCGAAGGCGTACAGCTGCTCCAGGTAGCTGGGGGCGAGACCGGTCGTCTCGGCGAGGGTGCGGGCCGCGGCGTCGACGGGCGACTCGGTGGCAGTGAGCCAGCCTCCGGGGAGGGCCCACTGTTCGGCGAAGGGTTCGCGGGTGCGCAGGACGAGGGGCAGCGCGAGGACGGCGCGTGCGTCGTCGGTACGCCGCAGCGTCAGGATGACCGTCGAGACGGCTACCCGGATCTCCCCGCTTTGAGTCATAGACACCTTAACCTCCGCTCTCGATCTTAGTGTCATCGAGACCCTTAGTGCGCGCATGTGACGCCTTCTCGCGTCGAGGCCGAAACGTTATCTGGCACGCTCCGGGAGGGTTGTCTACTCGCATCGGGGTTTGTTAGGTTACTGTCCTAACAAACCCCCTCCCCGGGAGAGGCCGACCAGGCAACTCCTCGGGCCCCACGAACCCCACAGTCGGGGTTCCCGCTCCGTCCGGAGCGATCCCTCCTGCAGTGCAGCACCGAGAGGAAACAAGAGAAATGATCCGAAACGGAAAGCGCAGAATCGCGCTCACCGCGATCGCCGGAGCGTCCGTCCTCGCCATGGGCCTCACCGCCTGCGGCACCGGCGGCGGCGACGACGGCAATGCCGACAGCGACCGCGCCCTTCGCGTCTGGGCCGGCAGCCAGACGCCGATCGCCGCGAACTACAACCCGTTCGCGCCCACCGTGCTCCACGGTGCGCTCGGCCCCATCTACGAGCCGCTGTTCTTCTACAACAAGACCGCCGACACCGAGCCCGTCGGCCTGATCGGCGACACCTTCGAGTACAACGAGGACGGCACGGTGATCACGATCGCCATCAAGCCCGACCTCAAGTGGAGCGACGGCGAGCCCCTCACCGCGAAGGACGTCGCGTTCTCGTTCAAGTACGAGGCCAACAACCCCGAGGGCAACGGCCTGGTCTCCGCCGAGGCCACCGACGACACCACCGTCGTGCTGACGTACTCGTCCGCGCAGTACACGACCGAGTTCCAGCGTCTCGGCTCGACGTACATCCTCCCCGAGCACATCTGGGCCGACGTCACCGACTTCGCGAACTTCGCCAACGAGGAGCCCGTCGGCTCCGGCGCATACGTCGTCGAGAAGACGACCAGCGAGTCGTACACCCTCGTCGCGAACGAGAACTTCCGCGACGCCGACAAGCTCGGCGTCAAGAAGGTCCAGTACATCGCGGTCGACAACAACCAGACCGCGCAGGACCTGCTCGCCGCCGGCGAGCTCGACTGGACCGGCATGTTCATCCCGAACCCCGACGATGTGACGGGCAACGGGAAGATCGACTGGATCAACACCCCTCAGGACCCGACCGTCCTGTACACGTGCTCGAACGCAGAGCTCGGCTGCACCGGTCCGCAGACCGACGTCGCCGTGCGTCAGGCGCTCAACGCAGCGATCGACCGCGCCACCATCAAGGACAAGGCGTTCGTCGGGCTCACCGGTGACATCTCTCCGACATACGCCCTGCTGCCCCGCGACGAGAAGTGGGTCGCTGATCCCGCCAACGAGGTCAGCCCGCAGGAGGCGAACGTCGCAGAGGCGGACGCGATCCTCGAGGCCGCCGGCTACACGAAGGACGGCGACTTCTACGCGAAGGGCGGCGTGCCGCTCGAGCTGACGCTGACCTCGGTCGACGGCTGGACGGACTACAACGATGCCGCCAAGCTGATCGCCGAGCAGGCGGCCGCAGCCGGCATCAAGATCAACGTCTCCACCGTGCAGTGGCAGGAGTTCTCCGACTCCCGTCAGGGTGGAGAGTTCCAGCTCATCGTCGGCGGCATGATCGGCACGTCGGTTGCGGACCCGTTCCAGATCTACCGTGACTGGTTCGGCGGCACCGCGGTGCAGTCGACGAGCCCCGTCGGCTCCGAGGTCCCGGCCGGTCGCTGGAACTTCAGCCGGTACAACAACCCGAAGGTCGACGCTGCCGTGCAGGCCGCGATCAGCACCGATGACGAGGCCGAGAAGAAGGAGCTGTACGGCACGATCCAGACCGAGATCGTCCGCGACCTGCCCTACATCCCGCTGGTGATCAACGCGACCCAGACCTTCTACAACACGAAGGACTTCACGGGTTGGCCGACGGAGGAGGACCTCTACGCCTTCCCGCCGTCCTGGGGCGCGATCGCGGCAGGCTACGTCCTGACGCAGCTGCAGCCGGCCAAGTAATCAAGAGGAGACGGGAAGCAGGAAGTCAGGAAAGAGTGACATGAAGTTCTATGCACGAAGAATCGGGTTCTACGCGTTCACGCTGTGGGCCGCGATCTCTCTCAACTTCCTGCTTCCCCGTCTCATGCCGGGGAACCCCGCCGACATCATGATCGCCAAGATGCAGCGGGCCGGCGGCGAGATCTCGGAGACGACGATCCGCAACATCAAGCTCCTGCTCGGTGGCGACGACTCCTCGCTCTGGGACCAGTACCTGGCGTACTGGGGCCGCATGTTCCGCGGTGACCTCGGGATCTCGGTCACGAAGTACCCGACCCCGGTGACCGAGCTGATCGCCGGGGCCCTGCCGTGGACACTCGTCCTGGTCGGCACGGCGACCGTCATCTCGTTCGTCCTCGGCGTCGCACTCGGTGCCTGGGCCGGATGGAAGCGGGGCACCTGGGTCGACCACGTGATCCCGGCGACCACCGTGCTGCAGTCCATCCCGTACTTCTGGCTGGCGCTGATCCTGGTGTCGGTGTTCGCGGTCGGACTCGGCTGGTTCCCGATCTTCGGGGGTTACGACGTGTTCGACTTCCCGGACGGGCCGGAGCCCACCTGGGCCTTCTTCTCCGACGCGTTCGCGCACTCGCTGCTTCCGGCGATCACGATCGTGATCAGCTCCGTGGGCGGCTGGCTGTTCGGCATGCGCAACATGATGGTCGCCACCCTCGCCGAGGATTACGTCCTCACCGCCGAGGCCAAGGGCCTCCGGCACCGCCGCATCATGACGACGTACGCCGCGAGGAACGCGGCCATCCCGTCGATCGCCGGATTCTCGATCACGCTCGGCTTCGTCGTCTCCGGCTCCATCGTCATGGAGCAGGTGTTCACGTATCCGGGCATCGGCAAACTGATGTTCCAGGCCGTCACGAACAACGACTATGCACTGATGCAGGGCCTGTTCCTGGTGATCACCATCACGGTGCTCGCCGCCAACTTCTTCATGGACCTCGTCTATGGCTTCATCGACCCGAGGGCGCGCCAGAATGTCTGATCCGCAGAACACCGCCGGTCTCCTGACCGTCGAGGACGCGCCCATGACGGCGCCGGCCAGCACCGTCTCACTCGCGACGCAGAGCCGAGGCCGCAAGCGGCGCATCCTGCCGAGCACATCGCCGAAGTTCATCGTCGGCTCGCTCCTCGTGCTCGCGATCGTGCTGTTCGCGATCATCGCGCCGTTCTTCACGCAGAACCCGCGCAGCACCGACAACCCCGCACTGCAGCCGCCGTCGGCCGAGCACTGGCTGGGCACCACGAAGCTCGGCAACGACATGTTCGCCCAGCTCGCGATCGGTGCTCAGGGATCGCTCATGGTCGGATTGATCGCCAGCGTGATCGCGATCGTGCTGTCGCTCGTCTTCGGTGTCCTCGCCGGATACCTGGGCGGCTGGCGCGAAGACGGACTCGCCCTCATCACCAACGTGATGATCGTCATCCCCGCCTTGCCGCTGGTCATGGTGATCGCCTCCTTCGTGCCGCAGCGCACCTGGCAACTGGTCGCGATCTTCCTCGGCATCACCTCCTGGGCCGGCGCCGCCTACGTCCTGCGCCTCCAGACCCGTTCCCTCCGCACGCGCGACTACGTCTACGCCTCGAAGGTGGCCGGCGAGCGGTCGCTCCGCGTGATCCTCGTCGAGATCATGCCGAACCTCCTGCCGCTGCTGACCGCGCAGTTCCTCTTCGCTCTGATCTTCGCGATCCTCGGCGAGGCCGGGCTGTCGTACCTGGGGCTCGGACCGACGGACTCGATCACCTGGGGAACCATCCTCAACGACGCCCAGTCCGGTCAGGCACTCGGCCGCGGAGCGTGGTGGTGGTTCGTGCCGCCGGGCATCATGATCGCCATCCTCGGCGCCGGCCTCGCGCTGATCAACTTCGCGATCGATGAGGTCATCAACCCGAAACTGCGCAACGCGCCCGATGCCGCGCGCCGTGTGCGCAAGGCCGCGAAGACCAAGGGGGTCACCGCATGAGCGAGCCGGTGCTGACGGCGCGGAATGTGTCGATCGAGTACGAGGTCGACCCGCCGGTGAAGGCTGTGCGCGACGTGTCCCTGACACTGAACCGGGGAGAGATCCTGGGCCTCGCGGGGGAGTCCGGCTGCGGCAAGACGACCCTGGCCTATGGGATGAACCGCCTCCTCAAGGCGCCTGCCCTGATGACGGCGGGGGAGATCGTCTTCCATGACCGCGACGGTCATGACATCGACATCGTCGGCCTCGACGGCGAGGGCCTCCGGGCGTTCCGGTGGGACAAGATCTCGATGGTCTTCCAGGGTGCGATGAACTCGCTCAACCCGGTGATCTCGGTCAAGGCGCAGATCTTCGACATCTTCGACACGCATCGCCCCGGTATGGGCAAGAAGGCGAAGACCGCGCGGGCAGAAGAACTGCTCACCCTGGTCGGCGTCGACCCGAACCGCCTGACGAGCTTTCCGCACGAGCTCTCGGGCGGCATGCGGCAGCGGATGATGATCGCGATGGCGCTCGCCCTCGATCCGCAGGTGATGATCATGGACGAGCCGACGACCGCGCTCGACGTGGTGGTGCAGCGCGGGATCATCCGCGAGATCATGCGGTTGCGCGAGAAGCTCGGGTTCGCGGTGATCTTCATCACCCACGACCTGCCCATGCTGATCGAGATCAGCGACCGGATCGCGATCATGCTGCAGGGACAGATCGTCGAAGAGGGCACGGCGGAGGAGATCTACCGGACCCCGCAGCACGAGTACACGAAACGGCTGCTGTCGAGCTTCCCGTCGCTCAAGGGCGAACGGGGCGACTTCGTCCGCACCGGTGTCAGCCAGGAGGGCGTCCGATGAGCGCGAACACGACCGCCACGACCACGCCGCAGCCGGCGCGGTTGGAGGCGCGGAACCTGGTGAAGGACTTCCCCCTGCGCTCCGGTTTCAAGACGAACATCCTGCACGCGGTGAAAGACGTGTCCTTCACGATCGAGGCGGGTAAGACGGTCGCGCTGGTCGGCGAATCGGGGTCGGGGAAGTCGACGATCGCGCGGATGCTCATGAAGCTGGAGACCCCCACCAGCGGGGAGATCCTGTTGGACGGGAAACCGTCCGGAACCCGCGGCCGGGCGCTGGAACGCTACCGCGCCGATGTGCAGATGGTGTTCCAGGATCCGTTCGCTTCGCTCAACCCTTTCCACACGATCGTGCATCACCTCGAGCGCCCGATCCGCCTGCACCATCCGGAGCTTTCTCGTGGCGAGGTGCGGGAGCGGGCCGTGGAGCTGCTGGAGCGCGTCCGGCTCACGCCGGGGGACAGCTACGCCGATCGCCGCCCGCACGAGCTGTCCGGCGGGCAGCGTCAGCGCGTCGCGATCGCGCGGGCACTGGCTCCCGGAGCACGGTTCATCGTCGCGGACGAGCCGGTGTCGATGCTCGACGTCTCGATCCGTCTCGGGGTGCTGAACCTGCTCGCGGACCTGCAACGCGAGGAGAACCTCGGCGTCCTGTACATCACCCACGACCTGGCGACCGCGAGGCACTTCTCGGACGAGATCATGGTGCTGTACAAGGGAGATGTCGTGGAACGCGGGCCTGCGGACGAGGTCATCCTCAACCCGCAGCACGAATACACCAAGACGCTTCTGGGCGCCGCACCCGAGCCCGACAACCTCGGCCGCCTCCGCGACGAGGTGCGCGCCGAGCTCGGCATCGCGCACTGACGCCCTGCCAGACCGCTTTCGAATCGCGCGAATGGTCCTCTCGGAGCCCCGAGTGGGACCATTCCCGCGATTCGAACGCGCGTCCCGGAAACCCGGCGCCAGGGATCGGACGGGCTAGACTGAACCCACAATTGAAGACAGGCCGAATGAACCACGCGGGAGAGCCCCGGCGAACGCAGCCGGGCACCGAAGGAGCAAGCCTCCCCGCCAATCTCTCAGGTACGCGTACCGCGCGGTTCCGGCCACTCTGAAAAGCGATCCCGCGAAACTGCGGATCCGCCGACGGTGAAAACCCCGCCTCCGTGAACGGGTGAAGCTCTCAGGCCTATGACAGAGGGGGAGTTCCGAGGAGCGGCGATGCCGCCGTTCCGCCCGTCACAGCCCGGGAGAACTCCATGTCCGACCCCCGCTACACCCCGCTGCGTGAACGCCATGAGGCGCTCGGCGCGTCGTTCACCGACTTCGGCGGCTGGCAGATGCCGGTGCGCTACACCTCCGACCTCGCCGAGCACCACGCCGTGCGGAACGCCGCCGGCATCTTCGACATCTCGCACATGGCGGAGTTCCTCGTCACGGGTGAGAAGGCAGCGGAGTTCCTCGATTTCGCACTCGCCGGCCGCATCTCCGCGATGCCGGTGGGCAAGGCGAAGTACTCGCTGATGCTGGCGGCGAACGGCGGCATCGTCGACGATGTCATCGCGTACCGGTTGGCGGACGACCGCTACCTCGTGATCGCGAACGCCGGCAACCGCGGCTTCGTCGACTCCGCGTTCGCGAAGCGCGTCCGCGACTTCCCCTCGCTCATCGAGCGCGAGCTGCCACCGCTGACGCCGGGGGAGGACCGCAGCTTCGCCGGCTTCCTCGGCGACCGCGGCGTCGATGTGGAAGATGTGTCGGACTCTTACGCGCTGCTCGCCGTGCAGGGGCCCGCTGCGGAGGCGATCCTCGAGGCGACCCTCGGCCTCACCGAGTTGAGCACGCCGTGGGCCGATCAGAAGTACTACGCGTGGGCCGACGCGCGCTTCCTCGGTGAGCCGCTGCTCATCGCCCGCACGGGATACACGGGCGAAGACGGCTTCGAACTGCTCGTCTCGGCGGCTGACGCGCCCGCCCTGTGGGACGCGCTGGTCTCGGCCGGCGAACCGCACGGTCTCGTGCCCGCCGGTCTCGCGGCGCGCGACACCCTTCGCCTCGAGGCGGGCATGCCGCTGTACGGACACGAGCTGAGCCTCGACACACTGCCCGTCCAGGCCGGCCTCGGACGCGTCGTCGTGACTGCCAAGGACCAGTTCGTCGGCAAGGAAGCGCTCGTCGCCGTCGAGCAGGCCGGCGCATCCGACGCCCCCGTGCTGGTCGGCCTCGTCGCCGAGGGCAAGCGCGCCGGGCGCGCCGGCTACGCCGTCGTCGACGGCGAAGGGGAGAAGCTCGGTGAGATCACCAGCGGAGCCCTCAGCCCGACTCTCGGCCATCCGATCGCGATGGCCTACGTGCACCCTTCTTCCGCTGAAGAGGGAACAGCAGTATTCCTTGATGTGCGGGGGACCAGGATCCCCGCGACCGTGACCGCCCTGCCTTTCTATCGGAGGACCAAATGACCGACCTCGCCGCCCTCAGCTACACCGAAGAACACGAGTGGATCGCCGCTGACGGCGACACCGTGACGATCGGCATCACCGACTACGCCGCCGAGAAGCTGGGCGACGTCGTGTTCGTCGAGCTCCCCGCCGTCGGCGCCGAGGTCACCGCCGGCTCCGTCGTGGGTGAGATCGAATCCACGAAGTCGGTCGGCGAGCTCTACGCGCCGGTCACCGGCACGGTCGTCGAGATCAACGACGCGGCCGTCGACGACCCGTCGCTCGTCAACTCCGCACCGTTCGAGGGCGGCTGGCTGCTCAAGGTCACCGTCGCCGCCGGTGCGCTCGACGGTCTGCTCGACCGCGACGCCTACGTCGCGCTGACGGAGGGCTGATTCACCAGTGGTCACTTTCGCCGATCGTCACATCGGACCCACGGATGCTGCGCAGCGCACGATGCTCGCCGCCCTCGGTCTCGACACCGCCGGAGCGGACGACGCGCTGAGCCCGGTCGAGGCGCTGATGCGTCAGGCCGTGCCGGCGTCGATCTACACCGGTCCGTCTCCCGAAGCCGAGGGGGGAACGCCGTCTCGCATCCCCGCGGCAGCGAGTGAGACCGAGGCGCTCGCAGAGTTGCGGACCCTCGCGTCCCGCAACACCGTGAACCGCCCGATGATCGGCCTCGGCTATTACGGGACCATCACGCCGCAGGTGATCCAGCGCAACGTGCTGGAGAATCCGTCCTGGTACACGGCGTACACGCCCTACCAGCCGGAGATCTCGCAGGGTCGTCTCGAGGCGCTCATCAACTTCCAGACCATGGTCTCCGACCTCACGGGGCTCACCACGGCCAACGCCTCGATGTTGGACGAGTCCACGGCCGTCGTCGAGGGGATGCTGCTGGCGCGGCGCGCCTCGAAGTCGTCGTCGAACGTGTTCGCCGTCGACGCCGACGCACTGCCGCAGACCAGGGCGATGCTCGCGACCCGCGCGGAAGCCCTCGGGATCGAGATCGTGTCCGTCGACTTCGCTGCGGGGGAGGAGCTTCCCGGTGATCTCTTCGGTGTCTTCGTCCAGTACCCGGGCGCATCGGGTCGGGTCTGGGATCCGTCCGCCGTGTTCGACGCCGCGCACCTCGCGGGTGGACTGGCCGTCGCAGCGGCGGATCTGCTCGCGCTCACACTGATCGCGTCGCCCGGGTCGCTCGGCGCGGATGTGGCCGTCGGCACGACGCAGCGCTTCGGAGTGCCGATGGGCTTCGGGGGGCCGCATGCCGGCTACATGGCCGTCCGCTCGGGCCTGGAGCGTCAGTTGCCGGGCCGGCTGGTCGGGGTGTCGGTGGATGCCGACGGCAAGCCCGCGTACCGTCTCTCTCTGCAGACGCGCGAGCAGCACATCCGCCGTGAGAAGGCGACGTCGAACATCTGCACCGCCCAGGTGCTGCTGGCCGTGATGGCGGCGATGTACGCGGTCTATCACGGCCCGGATGGGCTCCGCGCGATCGCCTCAGAAGCAGCCACGAAGGCGGCCCTGCTCGGTACCTGGCTCACCGAGGCGGGCGCCGAGGTCGTGCACGACGCGTTCTTCGACACGGTCACGGTGCGGGTGCCGGGGCGTGCGGCCGAGCACGCCGCGCAGGCGCGCGACGGATACGGCATCCTGCTCCGCGTGGCCGATGCCGACACGATCGGCATCTCGGTCGATGAGACCACCACGGTGACCGAGCTGCATCAGGTGGCGATGGTCTTCGGCGGCGCGCAGGAGCGTGCATTCGGCTTCCTGCAGCGTGGCAGCAACTCCCTCCCGTCGGACCTGGGGCGTCAGGACGAGTACCTCACGCACCCGGTGTTCCACGCACACCGCAGCGAGACTGCCATGATGCGGTATCTGAAGAGCCTCGCCGACCGCGACTACGCGCTCGACCGCGGCATGATCCCGCTGGGCTCCTGCACGATGAAGCTCAATGCGGCCACCGAGATGGCGGCGATCACGTGGCCCGAGTTCGCGGGCATCCACCCGTTCGCTCCGGCGGCCGATGTGCAGGGCTACCTCGAGCTCATCGATCAGCTCGAGGGTTGGCTCGCCGAGGTCACCGGGTACGACGCGGTGTCGCTGCAGCCGAACGCGGGCTCGCAGGGTGAACTCGCGGGGCTGCTCGCGATCCGCGGCTACCACCACGCCAACGGCGACCAGCACCGCACGATCTGCCTGATCCCGTCTTCGGCCCACGGCACCAACGCCGCATCGGCCGTCCTCGCCGGTATGAAGGTCGTGGTCGTCGCGACCGACGAGCTCGGCAACGTCGACCTCGACGATCTGCGCGCGAAGATCGCGCTGCACGCCGATGACCTCTCGGCTCTGATGATCACCTACCCCTCCACACACGGCGTGTACGAGGAGCAGGTGGTCGACATCACCGCAGCCGTGCACGACGCCGGTGGGCAGGTCTACGTCGACGGCGCGAACCTCAACGCTCTGCTCGGCTACGCGCGCTTCGGCGACCTGGGTGGCGACGTCTCGCACCTCAACCTGCACAAGACGTTCGCGATCCCGCACGGCGGCGGCGGCCCCGGCATCGGTCCGGTGGCGGCGAAGGCCCACCTCGCGCCGTTCCTGCCCTCGCACCCGCTCGCCCAGAGCGCGGAGCACTTCGGCGGGTACACGTTCGACGGCGGAGTCATCTCGGCAGCCCCGTACGGCTCGGCCGGGATCCTGCCGATCTCGTGGGCGTATGTGCGGATGATGGGTGCCGACGGACTGCGTCGCGCCACCGCGGCAGCCGTGCTCTCCGCCAACTACATGGCGGAGCGGCTCGGTTCCCACTTCCCGGTGCTCTACACGGGCGAGAACGGGCGGGTGGCTCACGAGTGCATCCTCGATCTGCGTCCGCTCAAGGAGGCCACCGGCATCACGGTCGACGATGTCGCCAAACGCCTCATCGACTACGGCTTCCACGCGCCGACCATGTCGTTCCCGGTCGCGGGCACGCTGATGGTCGAGCCGACCGAGTCGGAGGACCTCGACGAGATCGAGCGCTTCATCGAGGCCATGGTCATGATCAAGGCCGAGGCGGAGGGGGTCGCCGCCGGTCGCTGGCCGGCCGACGACAACCCGCTCGTGCACGCGCCGCACACCGCGGTCTCGCTCATCGCGGGGGAGTGGAATCATGCGTACTCGCGGGAAGAGGCGGCGTACCCCGTGCGCGCCCTCATCGCGGGCAAGTACTGGCCGCCGGTGCGTCGCATCGACCAGGCATACGGCGACCGCAACCTGGTCTGCGCCTGCCCTCCGGTGGAGGCTTTCGCCTGAGTCTCGTGCTCATGTGAGCAGACGGTGCTGCACCCCTGTTGTGGGGTGCGGCACCGTCTCTCTTTTCCCGGTGTTTCGGCCTTGTTACGTATGGTCACCACTCAGTAACAGTTCGTTAGCTGAGCGTCTCGGGCGAAGAGGTGCGGGTTACGCTCAGGTATCCCTGCCCGCTCGATGGTGAGTGTGCAGAATCCCCGTGTCCACAGGAGGACAAAAGTGAAAAGAAACAGGACTGCCCTCGCGGGCACCGCTCTGCTCGCCGTCGGCGCTATCGCGCTCGCAGGCTGCGCATCCGGCGGCGATAACGGCAGTGGTGAAGAAGGCGGCGAAGCGTCGACCGGAATCGTCACGGTTCAGAGCAACGAGCCTCAGAACCCGCTCCTCCCCGCCGTGACCAACGAGGTCGGTGGCGGACTCGTTCTGCAGAACATCTTCGCCGGTCTCGTCTACTACGAAGCCGACGGCGCCCTCGCCAACGACCTCGCCGACTCGATCGAGTCGGACGACAACCAGACCTGGACCATCAAGATCAAGGAGGGTGAGAAGTTCAGCGACGACACCCCCGTGACCGCTGAGTCCTTCGTCGAGGCATGGCAGTACGCCGCCTCCGACCCCGCCTTCGAGAACCAGTGGTGGTTCGCCAACTTCTCCGGCTACAGCGCCGACGCCGTGAAGGAAGACTCCCTCGCTCTCGAGGTCGTCGACGACACGACGTTCACGGTCGAGCTCGCCGCTCCGCAGTCGGACTTCCCGACCACTCTGGGCTACCAGGTGTTCGCGCCGCTCCCCGAGTCGTTCTTCGACGACCCCGAGGCGTTCGGCCAGGCTCCGGTCGGCAACGGCCCGTACGTGCTCGACAAGTGGGAGCACGACTCCGTGATCTCGCTGCTTCCGAACGAGAGCTACGACGGTCCGCGCAAGGCGAAGAACGGCGGAGTCGACCTCGCCATGTACGCGACCGCCGAGGCCGCATACACCGACCTGCTCTCGGACAACCTCGACGTGCTCAACCCCGGCGTGCCGCCGACGGCTCTGGCCACGTACAAGGACGACCTGGGCGACCGTGCCGTCGACCAGCCGGCCGCGATCTGGGAAGGCCTGACCATCCCGGCCCGCCTCGCCCACTTCGGCAATGACGAAGAGGGCAACCTGCGTCGTCAGGCCATCTCCTACGCGATCGACCGCGAACAGGTCACAGACGTGATCTTCGAGGGCACCCGCACGCCGGCCGTCGACTACACCTCGCCGGTCATCGCGGGCTGGAACGACGAGATCGCCGGTTCCGAGGTCACGCACGCCGACGCCGACAAGGCGAAGGACCTGTGGGCTCAGGCCGACGCCATCTCCCCGTGGAGCGGCACGTTCACCATCGCGTACAACGCCGACGGTGGACACCAGGCGTGGGTCGACGCGGTGTCGAACCAGATCAAGAACACGCTGGGCATCGACGCCGCCGGTCAGTCCTTCCCCGACCTGGCGACGCTCCGCGAGGAGATCAAGAACCGCACGCTGAACGCGGCGACGCGTTCGGGCTGGCAGTTCGACTACCCGGGTGCCTACAACATCCTGGGCGCGCTGTTCATCACGGGTGCCGGTTCCAACGACGGCGACTACTCGAACCCCGAGTACGACGAGCTCGTGACGAAGGGCTCCACGGCGCCCTCGGTCGAAGAGGGCAACAAGCTCTTCGAGCAGGCGCAGGAGGTCCTGTTCACGGACCTTCCCGTCCTGCCGCTCTGGTACCGCTCGACCAACGCCGGTTTCTCCACGCTCGTCGACAACGTCGAGTACGGCTGGGACAGCTGGCCGATCGTGTACGAGATCACCAAGGCCGGCGAGTAACACTCCCGCTCTGATCTGAACCCGCCGTGCGGGGCGATGCGCAAGCGTCGCCCCGCACGGCGCGGTTGAGTTCACGCTATGACTGCCTACATCATTCGTCGCCTTCTTCAGGCGATACCCGTCTTCCTCGGGGCGACCTTCCTGATTTTCTCGATGGTCTTCCTGCTACCGGGTGACCCGATTCTCGCTCTGTTCGGTGACAAGACACCGACCGATGCGCAGTACGCCGCCTTGCAGGCGCAGTACCACCTGGACCAGCCGTTCTTCACGCGCTACCTGATCTACCTCGGCGACCTGTTCCAGGGTGACCTGGGAACGACCTTCCGCGGCCAGAGCGTCAATGAGATCCTCGCCGCGAAGTTCCCGGTGACGCTGCGCCTCGCGCTGCTGGCGATCGTCATCCAACTCGTCTTCGGCGTCGTCGTCGGTCTGATCTCCGGCCTGCGCAAGAACAGCCTGTTCGACCACGCCTCGATGCTGGTGAGCCTTCTGCTCATCTCGATCCCGGTGTTCGTGCTGGCCTTCATCGCGCAGTACTTCCTCGCCATCGAGCTGCATCTGTTCCGACCAACGGTCGGCCGAGGGGCGCCCTGGTCGGATCTGATACTCCCGGCCATCGTGCTCGCCGCACTGAACTTCGCCTACGTGGTCCGGCTCACGCGCAACTCGGTCATCGAGACGCGTCAGCAGGACTTCGTCCGGATGGCGTTCGGCAAGGGACTCCCCACGCGGCGCGTCATCCCGGTGCATGTGCTGCGCAACTCGCTCATTCCTGTGACGACGAACCTCGCTGCCGACTTCGGCATCCTGATCGTCGGCGCCACCGTCACCGAGGGCGTGTTCAACGTGCCCGGCATCGGAAACGAGCTCTTCAAGGCCATCAATCAACACGATGGTCCGGAGATCGTCTCGATCGTGACCGTGCTCGTCGTGATCTACGTCTTGGTCAACCTGTTCATCGATCTGCTCTACGGTGTGCTCGACCCGAGGATCCGCTATGTCCGATAACACTCGTACCCGCCGTATGGCGCATTATGTGGCCGAGGCCGACGAGGGTGGCCTCGGGGCCGTCGACGCCGTCCGTGTCAGCGAGCGCAAGAGCAACCTGTGGCTCGATGCCTGGCGTGACCTCCGTGGTCGCTGGATGTTCTGGACCGCCGGCGTCTTCGTCGTGCTGCTGGTCGTCATCGCGTCGTTCCCCGACCTGTTCGCTCCGGTCGACCCGTTCCAGTGCGACCTGAATTTCTCGAACGACGGGCCGTCTGCAGGACATCCGTTCGGATACACCTTCCAGGGCTGCGACGTCTACTCCCGAGTCGTGCACGGCGCAGGCACCTCGCTGTCGGTCGGCATCCTGGTGACGATCATCATCGCTGCCATGGGCATCGTGATCGGTGCGTTCGCCGGCTTCTTCGGCGGCTGGATCGATTCGCTGCTCATGCGCATCGGCGACATGTTCTTCGCGATCCCCTACGTGCTGGCCGCCGTGGTCATCATGTCGATGTTCCTCAACGACCGGAACATCCTCGTGGTCTCCCTCGCGATCGGCTTCTTCGGATGGCCGTCGGTCGCGCGCATCCTGCGCGCCGAGATCCTGCGCGTGCGCTCGGCCGACTTCGTGATGGCGTCCGAGGCCCTCGGTGTCTCCCGTGTGCGGACGATGTTCTCGCACGTCATGCCGAACTCGATCGCCCCGGTGATCGTGCTCAGCACGGTCGGTCTCGCCGCGGCCATCACGGCCGAGGCGACGCTGTCCTTCCTGGGTGTCGGTCTGCCGCCGGAGTTCATCTCCTGGGGCAACGACATCGCCATGGCGCAGCAGCGTCTGCGCACCGACCCCATGCCGCTGATCTATCCGTCGATCGCTCTCTCCCTCACCGTGCTGTCGTTCATCATGCTCGGCGAGACGGTACGAGACGCGCTCGACCCGAAGGCGAGGGCACTGCGATGACCGCCGAACACAACCCCGATGTCCCGCTCCTGTCGATCGAGAACCTGGAGGTCGCGTTCAAGACGCAGGACGGCTTCGTCCCTGCGGTGCGCGGCGTCAGCTTCGACATCTACCCGGGCGAGACCATGGCGATCGTCGGCGAGTCCGGTTCGGGCAAGTCGACGACCGCACACGCGATCATCAACCTGCTGCCCGGTAGCGGGAAGGTCACCGGTGGCGCCGTCAAGTTCGAGGGTCGCGACCTGACGAAACTCGGACGCTCCGAGATCGAGCATGTGCGCGGCAACCTCATCGGCCTGGTTCCCCAGGACCCGATGAACAGCCTCAACCCCGTGCACCGCATCGGTTTCCAGGTGGAGGAGACCATCCTCGCCAACGGGCAGGCCGACGGCCGCAAGGCCGCGCGCAAGCAGGCGATCCAGGTGCTGAAGGAGGCGGGACTGGCGGATGCCGATCGGCGTCTGCGGCAGTTCCCGCACGAGTTCTCCGGCGGCATGCGCCAGCGGGTGCTCATCGGCATCGGGCTGTCGTCCGATCCGAAGCTGCTCATCGCCGACGAGCCCACCAGCGCGCTCGACGTCACGGTGCAGAAGCGGATCCTCGATCACCTCGACACCCTCACGAAGGAGCGCAACACTGCGGTCCTGTTCATCACCCACGACCTCGGCCTCGCCGCGGAGCGGGCGGAGAACCTCGTCGTGATGCATCGCGGACGCATCGTGGAATCGGGTCCTGCGCTCGAGATCCTGCAGAACCCGCAGCATCCGTACACCCAGCGGCTGGTCGCCGCGGCGCCGAGCCTGGCGTCGAAGCGCATCCAGACGGCGGTCACGGGCCACGTCGACCCTCTCGCCGAGGTGCTCACGGAGGCCACGGGCACGGTCGATCTCGCATCGATCGCGCACACCGAGGCGGTTCCGGCCGAGCCGGTGATCGAGTTCCGTGATGTGACGAAGGTCTACAAGATCCGGGGGAGCGGCTTCCGCTCCACCGATTTCACGGCCGTCGACAAGATGTCCTTCCAGGTGCCCAAGGGTTCCACGATGGCCATCGTCGGTGAATCTGGTTCCGGCAAGTCGACCGCCGCCAAGATGCTGCTGCGTCTGGAGACGAAGACGTCGGGCTCGATCCTGGTGAACGGTCGGGACACCGACACGCTCTCGCGGCCCGAGCTGCAGGCACTGCGTCGCGAGATGCAGCCGGTGTTCCAGGACCCGTACGGTTCGCTGGATCCGCTGCACAACATCGGAAACACGGTGGCGGAGCCGCTGCGCGTCCACGGGGTCGGCGACACTTCCTCGCGCCGCAAGCGTGTTCTCGAGGTGCTGGACCAGGTCGCGCTCCCGTCGAGTGTGGCCGACCGGTATCCGAACGAGCTCTCGGGCGGTCAGCGCCAGCGAGTCGCCATCGCCAGGGCCCTCGCGCTCAAGCCGGAGATCGTCGTCCTCGACGAGGCCGTGTCGGCGCTGGATGTGCTGGTGCAGGCGCAAGTGCTGAACCTGCTCGCCGAACTCCAGTCCGAGCTCGACCTGACGTATCTGTTCATCACCCATGACCTCGCGGTCGTGCGGGTGATCGCGGATCGGGTCTGCGTGATGGAGCAGGGGCGTGTGGTCGAGCACGGCACGGTCGACGACATCTTCGCGAACCCGCAGCAGGAGTACACGGAGCGACTGCTCCAAGCGATTCCCGGTGCGTCGATCACCCTCGGGAGCAACTGACGGTGACGACGGACGACAGGTCGGAGGGCGTACGGACATTTCGTGCGCCCTCCGGTCCCGCCGCGCTCGTGATCGGCTCGCTTCTGGCCCTGTTCCTGTTGGGCGATGCCGTTCTGCGGGCAGGGTGGGGGCCGATGCTCCTGCTCGCCCCGTGGGTGCTGCTGGTGCTCTGGCTCGTGTATGTGAGCTCCTTCGCCTCGGCCGTGCGCATCGACGACGACGGTGTGGTGGTGCAGAACCTGCTCCGCCGCATCACGTTCGGCTGGCAGCGCGTGCGCGCCGTCGACCTGCGGTGGCAGCTGATCTTCTCGCTCGATGACGGGACGGATCTCGCCTGCTACGGGGGACCGGCCAAGGCCGGCCCGTTCCGGATGCCCGCTCGCGGGGGCGACGGCGAGGAGAAGATGCCCGCAGGCATCCGTGCGCTCACCGAGATCGAGGAGCGCTGGGAAGCCGCGTCAGACACCGCAGATGCCCCGATCCGCCGCAGCTGGGATCGTCCGGCCACGATCGCGCTGGTCGTGATCGTCGTCTGGGCGGTGCTGGCCGTCCTCGTGGCGAACGCGGGTTGACCCCGAATCCTCTGCTCAGCCCGGCAATCCGAAGAGATCGGGCCACATCGCCGCTGCCCACGGGTAGCCGACGAACGCGGCCGCATCGATCAGGAAGTGCGCGACCAGGAACGGCATCAGGCGCCCTGAGCGCTGATACAGCCAGCCGAACAGCAGACCCATCGCGAGATTCCCGAAGAACGCGGGATAGCCCTGATAGAGGTGGTAGCTCGCGCGCAGCACCGACGTGCCGATGATGATCGACCACGGTCCCCAGCCGAGCTGCTTCAGCCGCGTGAAGAGGTAGCCGAGCAGGACGAACTCCTCCTGCAGTGCGGCCCGTGCGGCAGCGAGAAGGAGGACGGGCACCGTCCACCAGTAGGCGTCGATGCCCGCGGGATCGATCGCCACGGTCATCCCGAGTGCGCGACCGGCGAGGTAGAGGCCGATGCCGGGCACGCCGATGGCCAGGACCAGCAGGATGCCGCGACCGATATCGCGCCCCGTCCTGGTGCCGTCGAGTCCCAGCCGGCCCAGGTGCGGTCGGCGCGACTGCCAGAGCAGGAAGCACACCAGCAGCACGGGGACGAGCGAGAACCCGATCGCGAGCACCTGGTAGATGAGGTCGAAGATCTCCCTGTCGCTGCGCGAGGGATTCAGCTTCGCGACCTGATCGGCGATCGGGATCTCGTCGGTGAGGCGGTAGGCGAGCTGCACGATCGCGTACACGGCGGACTGCCCGAGCCCGAGCGCCAGGACGATCGAGATCTCCCACCACAGCCGCGCGCGAGAGGGCGTGGGGGAGAGCTCGGGAAGGTCTCCGGAGGCCTGCGGTCGGGTCACGATCTCGATGCTACGACCTGTTTTCAGGAACTCGCCCTGAGCTTGCGTTATCCTGGAACGTCGGCTTCCCGGCAAAATCCCACACTCTTTAGGACACCTGCATGGCGCACGCCCTTCGCTCTGACCTCCGCAACGTCGCAATCGTCGCCCACGTCGACCACGGCAAGACGACTCTCGTCGACGCCATGCTGCGTCAGACGGGCTCCTTCGGCGAACATGCCCACGTCGATGAGCGCGCGATGGACTCGAACGATCTGGAGCGTGAGAAGGGCATCACGATCCTCGCCAAGAACACGGCGATCACCTACAAGGGCAAGCACGCCGGCGGCAAGGAGATCACGATCAACGTGATCGACACCCCCGGTCACGCCGACTTCGGTGGCGAGGTCGAGCGCGGCCTGTCCATGGTCGACGGTGTCGTGCTGCTCGTCGACGCCAGCGAGGGCCCGCTGCCCCAGACCCGCTTCGTTCTGCGCAAGGCGCTCGAGTCGAAGCTGCCGGTCATCCTGCTCGTCAACAAGACCGACCGTCCCGACGCCCGCATCGCCGAGGTCGAGGAAGAGGCGCACGACCTGCTGCTGGGCCTCGCTTCCGACCTGGTCGACGACGTGCCCGACCTCGATGTCGACGCGCTGCTCGACGTGCCGGTCGTCTACGCCTCCGGTCGTGCCGGCGCCGCGTCGCAGAACCGTCCCGCCGACGGCTCGCTGCCCGACAACGACGACCTCGAGCCGCTGTTCGAGGCGATCCTCGAGCACGTGCCCGCGCCGTCCTACGACGACGAGCACCCGCTGCAGGCCTGGGTCACGAACCTCGACTCCAGCCCGTTCCTCGGCCGCCTCGCGCTGCTGCGCGTCTTCAACGGCACGCTCAAGAAGGGCCAGACCGTGGCCTGGGTCCGTGCCGACGGCACGCACCAGAACGCGCGCATCACCGAGCTCCTGAAGACCCGTGCGCTCGAGCGTTACCCGGCCGAATCCGCGGGCCCCGGCGACATCGTCGCCATCGCCGGCTTCGAGAACATCACCATCGGCGAGACCATCGCCGATCCCGAGGACGTGCGTCCGCTGCCGGCCATCACGGTCGACGACCCCGCCATCTCGATGACCATCGGCACCAACACCTCCCCCCTCATGGGCAAGGTCAAGGGCCACAAGCTCACCGCTCGCATGGTCAAGGACCGTCTCGACAAGGAGCTCATCGGCAACGTCTCGCTCAAGGTCGTCGACATCGGGCGTCCGGATGCCTGGGAGGTGCAGGGTCGCGGCGAGCTCGCCCTCGCCATCCTCGTCGAGAACATGCGTCGCGAGGGCTTCGAGCTCACCGTCGGCAAGCCGCAGGTGGTCACGAAGAAGATCGACGGCAAGACCTACGAGCCCTTCGAGCACCTCACGATCGACACGCCGGAGGAGCACCTCGGCGCGATCACCCAGCTGCTTGCGGGCCGCAAGGGCCGCATGGAGAACATGACGAACCACGGCACCGGTTGGGTGCGCATGGAGTTCGTCGTCCCGTCGCGCGGCCTCATCGGCTTCCGCAGCGAGTTCCTCACCACGACGCGCGGCACCGGCATCGCGAACGCGATCTCGCACGGCTACGAGCCGTGGGCGGGCTCGATCTCGACGCGTCAGAACGGCTCCATCGTCGCCGACCGTTCGGGCGTCGTCACCCCGTTCGCCATGATCGCCCTGCAGGAGCGCATGTCGTTCTTCGTGCAGCCCACGCAGGAGGTCTACGAGGGCATGGTCATCGGCGAGAACTCCCGCGCCGACGACATGGACGTGAACATCACGAAGGAGAAGAAGCTCACCAACATGCGTGCGGCGAGCTCCGACACCTTCGAGTCGATGACGCCTCCGCGCCAGCTGACGCTCGAGGAGAGCCTCGAGTTCGCGCGTGACGACGAATGTGTCGAGGTCACGCCCGAGGTCGTCCGCATCCGCAAGGTGAACCTCGACGCGAACACGCGCGCCCGCGACACCGCGCGCCTGAAGCGTCAGGACGCCGGCTCCTGAGCCTGAGCCTGCTCCGAGAAGAGGGCCTCGTGCCGCCGAAAGGCGAGCGCGGGGCCCTCTTCTCATGTAAATCCCAGGTCAGGGATGGTTTTCACTCAGGTTGATGGTGCAGACTCGTTGGCTTGCGCCCGGGACGAGCTCCCGATGAGTCTCCTGCAAGGGCGTACGACAACCCGAAAGTCGAACCCAATGCTTCAGAAAACCCGTGCGCTTCGGCGCGCCTCCGACGCGGCGTCGGCCCGCGCCGCCGTCACCGCCCGCCGCCCGATGACCATCCTCGGAGTGACCGCCGCCACCCTGGTCGGAATCACGCTCAGCGTCGGTCTGGCCTCCACCTCCGCCGCGGCCGCCATGAGCCCGGCCATCGCCGTCGCCGCGCCCGCACTGTCCGGTGCCGAGCCTCTGGCGAAGATCACCGCAGACGCTTCGTCCACGCGCGCGGAGGCCCGGAGTGCCGTCGCGGCGGCCGAGGCGGTGAGCGCCGACGTGGCGGCTTCCGGTCTCGATGTGGGCGTCTCGACATCCGTCGACACGGCCGAGCTCGAGAGCGGCATCGACAAGCTCTCCGACAGTGAGGTGACGCCGTTGCTCCTCGTGGGCATCGTCACCGACGACGTGGAGTCGGAACTGACGAAGGTCATCTCGGACACCGCGGATCTCCGCACCGCGCTCACCGCGGCGCAGGAGAAGCGCGCCGCGGAGGAAGCGGCCGCAGCGGCGGCCAAGGCTGCGGCAGAGCATGCGGCCGCCGAGCGGGCAGCCGCCGCGGCGCTCGCCTCCGCCAACACCGTCGAGGGTGCCAAGGCCTCCGCGCAGCAGCAGATGTCGAGCCGGTACGGCTGGGGCGGGGATCAGTTCTCGTGCCTGGACTCGCTGTGGACCAAGGAATCGGGCTGGAACTACCAGGCCTACAACTCCGACGGCGGGGCCACCGGGATTCCGCAGGCTCTGCCCGGCAGCAAGATGGCATCCGCGGGAGCAGACTGGCAGTCCAGTGCCGCCACGCAGATCGCCTGGGGCCTCGAGTACATCTCGGCGGCCTATGGAAGTCCGTGCAGCGCCTGGTCGCACTCGCAGGCGATGAACTGGTACTGAGACCGTGAGATCCCAACCCGTCGCCTGTCGCCGGCGGGGAGGGAGGCTCAGCGGAGCTCGGAGACGAGCACGGCGCTCGTGGCCGCTGTCGTCGCCTCGAAGATGTGCGGGGCGTCGCCGGCATACGTCAGATAGTCGCCGGGCTCGAGCAGCACCGGCTCATCCGCCGGTCCGATCAGGGCCTGCCCGGAGATCAGGATGACGTGCTCGATGGTGCCGGGGTGATGTGGGTCAGAGCGTCGAGCATCGCCCGGTTCGGCCTGGATCAGGTAGATGTCGCGTCGCGCGCCGGGAGGGCTGGCCGCCAGCAGGGTGGCGCTGTACGCGGCTGCGGACGACGGGACGCCGGCGAGGTCATCGGCGCGGATCAGCGTCGGGGCGTTGCTCTGCTGGTCGACGAGCACCGCGAACGGTACTCCGAGGGCGACGCCGAGCGCCCACAGCGTCTCGACGCTCGGATTGCCGGCTCCGGCCTCGAGTTGCGAGACGGTCGCTTTGGACACGTCGGCGCGGCGCGCGAGCTCCGAGATCGACAGGCCGACGGCCTCTCGTTCTCGGCGCAGAGTGCGGGCGATGCGTGTGCGGAGGTCTTCCATGCGTTCATCATGCCAAACGTTCGTTCGCTTGACTATCCGTCCGCGAGTGTTCAGAATTATCGTCATGTGTTCAGCGAAGCGAACAGAGGTCCTCGGGGCGGGCGATGACCGCCGAGCGTGAGGTCTGGCGCGAGGCGCTCGGCGTCGTGCTCGCGACCAGCGCCTACGGCGTCTCCTTCGGCGCGCTGGCCGTGGCGTCCGGACTCGACGTCTGGCAGACGTGCGTCCTCAGCCTGCTGATGTTCACCGGAGGATCGCAGTTCGCGTTCATCGGCGTCTTCACTGCGGGAGGCCTCGCCGCTCTGCCCTCCGCGGTCGCGTCCGCCGCCCTGCTCGGCGTGCGCAACGTCGCGTACGGGATGCGCATGTCGCCGATCGTGGGCGGGGGGCCGGCGCGCAAGGCTGCCGCTGCGCATTTCACGATCGACGAGTCCACGGCCGTGGCGATCTCGCAGAGCGACCCGCGGCTGCGCCAGGTGGGTTTCTGGGTCACCGGCATCGGCATCTTCATCGGCTGGAACATCACGACCCTCGTCGGCGCGCTCGTCGGTGACGTGCTCGGCGACCCGCGGACGTGGGGATTGGACGCCGCTGCCGCGGCCGCATTCCTCGCACTGCTCTGGCCTCGGCTCCGGCAGCGGCAGGCCATCGCGGTGGGTGTGGCGGCCGCGGTGGTCGCTGCAGCGTTCACCCCCTTCCTCATGCCGGGTCTCCCGGTGCTCGTCGCGGCCGTCGTGGCGATCGCCGTCGGCTGGTTCAACTGGCTGGGCGGCCGCGAGACGCCGTCGGGTGGTCCCGCCGGCATCCGAACGGAGGAGGCGCCATGAGCCTGTGGAGTGCGATCCTCCTCGCGGCGCTCATCTGCGTCGCGCTCAAGGCCGCCGGATACCTGGTGCCGCCCAAGGTCCTCGAAGCGCCTCGCACTGCTCGCATCTCCGACCTGCTGACGGTCGCGCTGCTGGCAGCGCTCGTCGCGGTGCAGACCCTCGGCGACGGCCAGTCCATCACGGTGGACGCGCGCGTGCCCGCCCTGCTCGTCGCGGGAGGGCTCCTGTGGCTCCGACAGTCGTTCCTCGTCGTCGTGGCGGCGGCTGCACTGGTCGCCGCGCTCCTGCGGCTCTTCGGCCTCGCCTCGTGACGGACTGCTCGGTCACAGGGGGCGCCGGTAAGATCGACGGGTGCGCGTGAGCTGGGTGTCGAGAGTGTTGTCGTGGGTCGCTGCGGCCCTGGTGGGCGGCGTCTATGGCATCGCCGGCACGATCGCGCACAGTGTGATGTGGGGACCGATCCCGGTGGGGCTCATCGTCGCCGCCATCGCCTGCGCGGCGATCCTCGTCGCCGTACGAGCACTCACCCACGACAGAGGGGCGGCGGTGGCAGCCGGCCTCGGGATGATCGGCATGCTGGTGCTGATCTCCGGCGTGGGTCCCGGCGGATCCGTCGTCGTCCCGGATTCCCTGAGTGGGCAGATCTGGACGTACCTGGTCGCGGGAATCGTGCTGCTCGTGATCGCCTGGCCCTCCTTCTCACGGGTTCCGGTCCGCACGGTCGCGCCTGCCGCGCAGGAACCCGAGCGCCACGAGTCGTAGACTGGAGGGGTGACGTATGTGATCGCCCTCCCGTGCGTCGATGTCAAGGATCGCGCCTGCATCGACGAGTGCCCCGTTGACTGCATCTACGAGGGTGAACGGTCGTTGTACATCCACCCCGACGAGTGTGTGGATTGCGGCGCCTGCGAACCGGTGTGCCCGGTCGAGGCCATCTACTACGAAGACGACCTGCCCGACGAATGGCAGGACTACTACAAGGCGAACGTCGAGTTCTTCGATGAGATCGGCTCGCCCGGAGGCGCCGCCAAGGTCGGCGTCTACACGTTCGACCACCCGATCATCGCCGCGCTCCCGCCCCAGGGCGAGTAGGCGTCTTCCGTGAGCGTCCGCGACCTCGCCGACTACCCGTGGGACGCCGTCGTCCCCTTCCGTGCGCGTGCCGCTGAGCATCCCGAGGGCCTCGTGGACCTTTCCGTGGGATCACCGGTGGACCCGACGCCGGAGCTCATCCGTCGTGCGCTGGCCGAGGCCACCGACGCGCACGCCTACCCGCAGACGGTCGGCACGCCGACGCTGCGCGAAGCCATCGTCGAGTGGTACGCGCGGCGCAGGGGAGTGTCCGACCTCCGCGTCGACAACGTCCTGCCGACGATCGGGTCCAAGGAGCTCGTCGCACTGCTGCCCACTCTCCTCGGACTCGGCGAGGGCGACATCGTGGTGCATCCCCGTGTGGCGTACCCCACGTACGAGGTCGGCGCCCGCGTGGTCGGCGCGACTCCGCTCCCGGCCGACGATCCCGCCGAGTGGCCGGAGGGCACCAAGCTCATCTGGATCAACACTCCGGGCAACCCGGACGGCCGGACCTGGACGGTCGACGAGCTCGCTGCGGCCGTGCGCCGTGCGCGCGAACTCGGAGCCGTCCTCGCGAGTGACGAATGCTACGCCGAGCTGGGCTGGGACGGAATCTGGGCGACCGAGCCGATCCCCTCGATCCTCGACCCTCGGGTGACCGGCGGCAGCAGGGCGAACCTGCTCAGCGTGTACTCGCTGAGCAAGCAGTCGAATCTCGCCGGCTATCGAGCCGCGTTCGTCGCCGGCTGCGCGCGCGTCGTCGGAGACCTGCTCACGGCGCGCAAGCACCTCGGACTCATGCCGCCCGCGCCCGTGCAGCACGCCATGGCGGTGGCGCTGGGGGACGACGAGCACGTCGCCGCCCAGAAGGAGCTGTACCGCACCAGGCGAGAAGCACTGCGCCCCGCGCTGGAGGCCGCCGGCTTCCGCATCGATGGTTCGGAGGCCGGGCTGTATCTCTGGGCGACGGAAGGGCGCGATGCCTGGGAGTCGATGGGACGCCTCGCCGATCTCGGCATCCTCGCCGGTCCCGGTCCGTTCTACGGCGCGGACTCCTCGCAGCATGTGCGCCTCGCGCTGACCGCTCCCACCGAGCGGGTGCGAGAAGCCGCGCGCCGGCTCACCGCTTCGGCTCTGTAGGTTTTCTCCGTGAAGATCGCATCTGTTTGGCGGATGTCACAGTAGGCCTGTGTGCCTACTAGGCTGTAAAGGCGATTCGGTCGTGTCTCGACCTGGTGCCACAGCGCCGTGAGATCGCCAGTTCCGACTTGATCAAGATCTTGTCCGATGCACCGCGACCAGCGGGGTCGGACGCCAGGAGGAGGACCGCGTGAGCGCAGCGGCAGAGCAGACGGCGAAGCTGACGATCGGCGATACAACCGCCGAATTCCCGGTATTGCGCGGTACGGCAGGCCACGACAGCATCGACTTCTCGACGCTGACCCGGCAGACCGGCTACACCGGCCTCGACTACGGTTTCGTCAACACGGCGTCCACCAAGTCCGACATCACGTTTATCGACGGCGACAAGGGGATCCTGCGCTACCGCGGATATCCCATCGAGCAGCTGGCAGGATCGACGAGCTACCTCGAGGTCGCCTGGCTCCTGATCTACGGGGAACTGCCCTCGGCTTCCGAGCTGGCGGAGTTCGACGAGAAGATCCGTCGCCACACGCTGCTACACGAAGACCTCAAGCGCTTCTTCTCGGCTCTGCCGCACACGGCGCACCCGATGTCGGTGCTCTCGTCGGCGGTCGCCGCCCTCTCGACGTACTACGAGGGGCAGACCGACCCGCACAACCCCGAGCATGTCGAGCTGAACATGGTGCGCATGCTCGCCAAGCTGCCCGTGATCGCGGCCTATGCGCACAAGAAGAGCGTCGGCCAGGCCTTCCTGTACCCCGACAACTCGCTGAGCTTCGTGGACAACTTCCTCAAGCTCAACTTCGGCGTGCACAGCGAGGAGTACGAGGTCAACCCGGTCATGTCGAAGGCTCTCGAGCTTCTCCTGATCCTCCACGAAGACCACGAGCAGAACGCCTCCACCTCGACTGTCCGCCTGGTGGGCTCTACCGGCGCGAACCAGTTCGCCTCGGTCTCCGCCGGCATCCAGGCACTCTCCGGTCCGCTGCACGGCGGTGCGAACGAGGCCGTCCTGACGATGTTGGGGCAGATCCGCGACTCCGGCCAGAGCGTCTCGCGCTTCGTGGAGCGGGTGAAGAACAAGGAGGAGGGCGTGAAGCTCATGGGCTTCGGGCACCGCGTCTACAAGAACTACGATCCGCGCGCCAAGCTGGTCAAGGACGCCGCCGATGAGGTGCTCTCCTCGCTGGGCGTCACCGATCCGCTTCTCGACCTCGCGAAGGAGCTCGAGGAACTCGCCCTCGCCGACGACTACTTCCGTGAGCGTCGCCTGTACCCGAACGTCGACTTCTACACGGGCGTCATCTACAAGGCGATGGGCTTCCCGACCCGGATGTTCACGGTGCTGTTCGCCATCGGTCGGCTGCCTGGCTGGCTGGCGCAGTGGCGCGAGCTGCAGCTCGACCCGCAGACCAAGATCGGCCGCCCGCAGCAGCTGTACACGGGCTCTCCCGAGCGGTCGTTCCCGACTCGCTGAGCACAGAACGAGAAAGCGCCCCTTCCGCCGAAACGGAAGGGGCGCTTTGCTGTCGAGCTGCGTCCGCGGGTCAGCGACCCTGCGCGCTGCGGCCGCCCTGACGGGACTGTCCGCTCTGCGTGGAGTAGCCACCGCCCTGGTAGCCGCTGCCCTGGCCACCGGCGCCACCGGCGCGGGGGCGGCGACGACGACGCGCGGGCGGGTTCGCCGCACCGCTCTTCTCGCCACCGGCGGGACGCTGCTTGGACGACTGACGCTGCTGCTGCTGCGGAGCCTGCACGGGAGCCGGGCGCACGTGCGGGGCGCGCTCGGGGACCAGGGCCGTGACGGCAGCGGTCGTGACATCTTCCAGCGGAGCCGAGATGGCCGCCTTGCGCAGCAGGTCCTTGACGTCACGGCGCTGCTCGGGGAGCACGACGGTCACGACGGTGCCGGCAGCACCGGCACGGGCCGTACGTCCGGAACGGTGCAGGTATGCCTTGTGCTCGACGGGCGGGTCGACGTGGACGACGAGGTCGACGTTGTCGACGTGCACGCCACGGGCGGCGACATCGGTCGCGACGAGGACGCGCACTCCGCCGTCTTCCGGTGCGGCGGAGAAGGCGCCGAGGTTGCGCTCACGAGCGTTCTGCGACAGGTTTCCGTGCAGGTCGACGGCCGGAATGCCGGCAGCCGTGAGCTGCTTCGCGAGCTTCTTCGCCTGGTGCTTGGTGCGGGTGAAGAGGATGCGGCGGCCGGTGCCGGAGGCGAGCTCCTTCACGAGAGCGGTCTTGTTGTCGGTGGAGTCGACGACCAGCACGCGGTGGGTCATCTCGCCCACGGGCACGCTCTCTTCATCGACCTCGTGGCTGACCGCGTTCGAGAGGAAGCGGCGGGCGAGGGTGTCGATGCCGCGGTCCAGCGTCGCGCTGAACAGGAGGCGCTGGCCACCGGCCGGCGTCGCGGTGAGAATGCGGGTGACGCCGGGGAGGAAGCCGAGGTCGGCCATGTGGTCGGCCTCGTCGAGCACGGTGACCTCGATCGCGCTGAGGCGCACGACCTGCTGCTTCATGAGGTCTTCGAGTCGACCGGGGCAGGCCACGACGATGTCGACGCCGCCGCGCAGCGCCTGCTCTTGCGGACGCTGGCTGACGCCACCGAAGACGGTCGTGACGCGCAGGCCGGCAGCCTCGGCGAGCGGGGCGATGGTCGCGGCGATCTGCGTCGCGAGTTCACGGGTCGGGGCGAGGACGAGTCCGCGCGGGAGGCCGGCGCGGCGCTGACCACCGGATGCGGCGAGGCGCGCCACGAGCGGCAGGGCGAAGGCGATGGTCTTACCGCTGCCCGTGCGTCCGCGGCCGAGGAGGTCGCGACCCGCGAGGGAGTCGGGAAGGGTGTCGCGCTGGATCGCGAAGGCCTCGGTTTTGCCGGAATCGGCGAGAACGGCGGCGAGCTCGGCGGGAACGCCGAGTTCAAGGAAAGTAGACATGCAGAAACTCCGTCAGCGCACGAGTGATCGGCGCGAGATAAGGGGTGAGGTGGGCGACGGCGCAGGAATTGCGCATCGGTTCGCCGTTCGAAATGCCAGCTCATGCTGGTGGTGGGAGCAGTTCTGCTCGCTTCGGTCCTCGGAGACCCCATGACGACGACGATGTTGCAGCACCGGCGGTGCGGACAACGGTGTCAGTCTACCAGTGCGTGCATGCCGTCGGCTGCATGCCGCCTCCACGCGCGGGTCGCGGGCGGCCGACGCACGCGCAGGGAGGGCTCTCAGGCGTGAAGGGCCTCGTTGAGCGTCACGCCCACGCCGGCACGGCGCACGGCCTCGACGGCCCCGCTGAGGGAGTTCCGGCGGAAGAGCAGCCCGTCCTGGCCGGAGAGTTCTCCGCCCTTCACCGTCTTGCGTCCGCCGTCCGGCGTCATCGGGCCGTCGACCAGCACGATCTTCGTCCCGGCGGTCACGTACAGGCCCGCCTCGACGACGCAGTCGTCGCCGAGGGAGATGCCGATGCCGGCGTTCGCTCCGAGCAGGGTGCGCGCGCCGATCGACACCCGGTGCGTGCCACCGCCCGAGAGCGTGCCCATGATCGAGGAACCGCCGCCGATGTCGCTGCCGTCGCCCACGACGACGCCCTGCGAGATGCGTCCCTCGACCATGGAGGAGCCGAGCGTTCCGGCGTTGAAGTTGACGAAGCCCTCATGCATCACGGTGGTGCCGGGGGAGAGGTGTGCGCCGAGCCGCACGCGCGAGGCGTCGGCGATCCTGACGCCCGCAGGCTGCACGTAGTCGGTCAGGCGCGGGAACTTGTCCAGTCCCTGCACCTGGATGCCGGCGCGCTGGAGGTGCGGCCGCAGTCGGGCGGCGTCGGCGGGGAGCACCGGGCCGGCGTTCGTCCAGGCGACGTTGGGCAGGTGGCCGAAGATGCCCTCCAGGTTCAGCTCGTTGGGGCGCACGACGAGGTGCGAGAGGGCGTGCAGTCGCAGGTACGCGTCGGCCGTGGAAGCGGGAGCTGCGTCGAGGTCGATCTGGAGCCGGACGATCTCGACGGTCACGTTCCGTCGCTCATCGGCGCCGACGAGGGGCTCGAGCGCGGCGACGGCGGCATCGTCTGCGGAGGCAGATCCCGTGCGGACATCCGGGTACCACGCATCGAGAACCGTGCCATCGCCGGCGATCGTGGTCAGGCCGATACCCCATACGGTGCGTGCGTCGCTCATCCCTCCACGCTATCGCGCCGGGAGGCGGGGGACTTCACGCATGACGGGGTAAGTAGGCTTGACCCATGGTGCTCGATCTGACCGCGTCCTCCGTCGACCTCACCCGTGCGATCTGCGACATCCCGAGCGTGTCCGGCGACGAGAAGACCCTCGCCGACGCGATCGAGGCGGCCATCACGCCGCTGACGCACCTCGAAGTCTTCCGCCACGGCAACACGATCGTCGCCCGCACCGATCTCGGGCGCGCGCAGCGCGTCGCCATCGCCGGTCACATCGACACCGTGCCGATCAATGCGAACCTGCCGACCAGGGACATCGAGATCGACGGCGTGCCCTATCTCTGGGGGCGCGGAACCGTCGATATGAAGGCGGGCACGGCCGTGCAGCTCAAGCTCGCGGCGGAGCTCACCGATCCCGCGATCGACATCACTTGGATGTGGTACGACAACGAAGAGATCGAGGCGTCCAAGAACGGCCTCGGCCTGCTCGCCGCGGTGCGACCCGACCTGTTCCGGGCGGATTTCGCGATCCTCGGCGAACCCTCCAACGGCGAGGTCGAGGGCGGATGCAACGGCACGCTGCGCGCGATCGTGCGCACGACCGGCGTTCGCGCACACAGTGCACGAGCGTGGATCGGCGAGAACGCGATCCACCGTGCGGCGCCGATCCTGACGCGGCTCGCCGAGTACCGCGCCAGGGAGGTGCCGGTCGAGGGGCTCCTGTACCGGGAGAGCCTGAGCGCCGTGCGAATCGCCGGCGGCGTCGCGGGCAACGTCATCCCCGACGCGTGCGAGGTCGAGGTCAACTATCGCTTCGCGCCCAGCAAGTCCGCCGCGGACGCTGAAGCGCACCTCCGCGGGGTTCTCGCCGGCTTCGAGATCGAGATCACCGACGCCGCCGAGGGCGCGCGCCCCGGACTCGACGCCGAGATCGCGAAGCAGTTCGTGGCGGCTGTGGGCGCCGAGCCGCGCCCGAAGTACGGCTGGACCGACGTCGCCCGCTTCTCGGCGCTCGGCATTCCGGCGGTGAACTACGGTCCCGGCGACCCGCACCTCGCGCACCACGACGAGGAGCGCGTACCGCTCGCGCAGATCGACGCCGTGGAGCGGGGCCTGCGCGCATGGCTCACCTCGCGCTGAGCACGGCTCGCCGTTGGGCGCAGGCGCCGATCGCGCTGCGGATCGCGATCATCTACCTCGCGGCACGGGCAACGACCACGATCTTCCTGCTCATCGCCGCGTCGCTGTCGACGTCGTTCTCGCGCTTCGGGGCCGATGCCGGACTCGATGACTTCATCCTCGGCTGGGACGCCCAGTGGTACTGGCTGGTCGCGGAGTCCGGCTATCCGACCGAGCTTCCCCTGACGGAGTCGGGCGAAGTCGCCGAGAACGCCTGGGCATTCATGCCCGTGTTCGCATATGCGGCGAAGGCGGTGGGCTTCGTCTTCGGGTCCTGGGGAGTCGGCGCTCTCCTGATCTCGCTGGCCGCGGGGTATCTCGCGTGCCTCGCGCTTCATCGTCTGCTCCGTGACCGCATCGGCGCTTCTGCGGCGCTCTGGGCAGTCGTGTTCTTCGCTGCCGGGCCGATCGCCGCGATGTTCCAGGTCGGTTATGCCGAGACTCTGTTCCTGCTGCTGCTGTTCCTCGCGCTCGATGCGACGATCAGACACGAGTACGGCCGGCTCTACCTCCTGATCCCGGTGATGGCCTTCACGCGCCCCGGGATCCTCGCCTTCGCCCTGTACCTCGGGTTGCACGGTGTCGTGCGCTGGTTCCGCCGGAAGAAGGAACCGCTCACCGGGCGCGAGATCACGCACATCGTCGCGCTCGGGGCGCTCGCGACCGCGGCGGGCTTCGCCTGGCAACTGATCGCCGGTGTCGTCACGGGCGATCCCGGTGCCTATCTCGCGACCGAACTCGCGTGGCGCCGGCACTGGATCGTCGGCGGCGTCGACGGTTTCCTGCCGTTCGAAGGATGGGTTCAGGCCTCGCAGTTCTGGTTCGCGCTCTGGGGCATGCCGCAGTGGTGGGGGCCGGTGGCGCTCGTGCTGCTCGTCGCGGCGGCCGCCGTCGCCCTCCTGCGCTCGCCCCAGGTGCGCGCCCTCGGCGGTGACCTGCGTCTGTGGAGCGCCAGCTATCTCCTGTACCTCCTCGCGGTGTTCTTCCCGCAGTCCAGCACGTTCCGCCTGCTGCTGCCCCTCAGCCCGCTCTGGGGCGCCGTCGCGGTTCCTCGATCGCGGTGGTGGCGCGTCGGTGTGGTGGCCCTCTGCCTCCTGGGCCAGTGGCTCTGGATCTACCACGTGTATGCGCTCGGAAGCACGTTCTGGCAGGTGCCCTGACCGTGTCCGGCGACCCAATTGTTGCTCGGTGACCTCCAGGTCCCGGTGACACCCGATAAACTCATTCCATACCACCGGAGGAAAGGGAGCCACGATGGCAGCGATGAAGCCGAGGACCGGAGACGGACCCATGGAGGCCGTGAAAGAAGGACGACTCATCATCGTGCGCGTTCCGCTCGAAGGCGGCGGCCGTCTGGTCGTCTCCGTGAACGACGCCGAGGCCAAGGAACTTCACGACGTGCTTGCAGCCGTCGTGGCACCGGCCTAAACGATCTGAGGTCCGCATCCGCGGACCGAAAGGGCGGTGGATCCTCGGATCCACCGCCCTTTGTCGATTCCGGGAAATACCCGAGCGAGGCGATTCTCAGTCGCGGTCGGCGAGTCTGATCAGCTGGAGCAGTCCTTCACCTGCGGGTGACACGGTCGCCAACACGGCCGAAGACTCCTGCGTCTCCTGCACCAGAGAGCGGTAGGCCGACGTGACTTCATCGCGCTGCACCGGGTCGGCCACGCGGCCGCCGCCGAGGATCCGCGGCACCAGCACGATGCCGCCGGTGCGGGCGAGGCGGAGTCCGTGCTCGACGTACTCGATGATGTGGTCGGGGTCGGCGTCGACGAGCACGATGTCGTACGAGGCCTCATTCATGCGGGGGAGCACGTCGATGGCGCGACCGGTGATGAATCGGACCTTGGTGGACGGCACCTTCGCGTCGGTGAAAGCCTGTCGCGCTGCTGCGAGGTGCTCGGGCTCGTTGTCGATCGAGGTGAGCACGGCCTGCGGCGCTCCGTGCAGCAGCCAGAGTCCGGAGACGCCGGCGCCGGTGCCGATCTCGACGATCGAGCGCGCGCCGGTCGCGGCGGCGAGCACGGCGATCTGGGAACCGACGACGGTGCTGATCGGCATCGCGCCGAGCTCGACCGCATGCGCGCGCGCACGTGCGATGGCGTCGGGTTCCACGATGGACTCGCGAAGGAATCGCGCGTTCGCGTCGTGCTCGCTCATGGCCTGTTTCTCCCTGCCTGCCCGGTGGTTCCCTCCAGAGTATTCGCTCGGTGTACCCGCGGACCGCAGGCGCGACGGTAGCCTGTAGAGATGACGTTCGGGCTCACCTTCGAGAAGCTGCTGCTGATCGGCCTCATCGCGGTCCTCATCATCGGCCCGGAACGTCTTCCGCGAGCTGCCGAAGGCTTCTCCCGCATGGTCCGCAAGGCCGGCGAGTATCTTCGCTCGACCAAGTCCCGCATGCGCGAGGAGATGGGTCCGGAGCTCGACGATGTGGACTGGCGCAAGCTCGACCCCCGTCAGTACGATCCGCGACGCATCATCCGCGACGCGCTGTTCGAGGAGCCGCAGCCGGCCGCGACGCCGACGCAGGCGCGAGAGACGATCGCGGAGCCTGTCGCTCCCCGTGCGCTCCCGCAGGAGTTCAGCGCGAGCAACCGGCCTCCGTTCGACCCCGAAGCCACGTGACCCGAGGGCGGCTCGCCGATCGCGATGCCGTGGCATTCGGGTTCTCCGCGCTGTGCGCGTGCATCGGTGTGCTGATCTGGGCGCTCTGGGTGTTGCCCGTCGCAGCCTCCGTGAGAGATGCGGACCCGGTTCCGCTGGGACGGGGGGATACGGTCGAGCTGCGGGCGGGCGAGCGAGTCGGCATCTGGGGCAGCGGCATCTCCGCGATGCTGGGGACGTTGGAGTGCTCGGTGTCGGGCCCGGACGGCGCCGCTCTCCCTCAGCGCGGAGGACCCTCGCTGTCGTGGGACGACACGCTCTGGTGGATGACCCCGAAACGCGGGTTCGAGCAGCATGCGCAGTTCACCGCTGCTCATGAGGGCGTCCACACCGTCACCTGCATCGACTCGCTCGACACCTACGACGGCGAGTTCCTCGTCGCCGGGGACGCCTTCGGGAGTGGCTCCATCGGACTCGGCCGCACAGGGGGGAACGACTTCGCCACGGGGACGCTCCTGGCGTTCGGTGCGGTGTTCTGTCTTCCCGTCGCCGCGTTGCTGCCCGTCATCATCCTGGTCCGCCGTCGGGTCACCGGACGGAGAAGCACGCGAGATGCCGAGCACGCGCACGAGTCCTGGACGGAGTCCCCGGAGCTGTAGGGGAGCTGCACTCAGCCGATCGTCATCGGCAGCGAGCGGCCGGAGAGGCCCCGCCCCTGCCGAGCGAGCGTGCGCGCGAGGTCGAGGATCGTCGTGGCCGCGGCATCCGTCGTCTCGCCGGCGACGATCGGGAGGCCGGCGTCGCCCCCCTCACGGAGCGCGGGACTCAGCGGGATCGAGGCCAGCAGCGGGACCGTGGCGCCCGGCTCGGAGAGCGCTTCGGCGACCGCCGCACCTCCACCTGAGCCGAACAGATCGATGACCGTGCCGTCGGGGAGCGTGTACGCCGCCATGTTCTCGATGACGCCGATCACCCGCTGACCTGTCTGCCGCGCGACGAGTCCACTGCGGATGGCCACCTCTGCGGCGGCGGTCTGCGGCGTCGTGACGACAAGGACCTCGGCGTGGGGGAGGAGTTGGCCGATCGAGATGGCGATGTCGCCGGTGCCGGGCGGCATGTCGATGAGCAGCACATCGAGGTCGCCGAAGAACACGTCGGTGAGGAACTGCTGCACCGTGCGGTGCAGCATCGGTCCGCGCCACGCTACGACGGCCTCGCCGTCGCGGAGGAACATCCCGATCGAGATGGTCTTCACCCCGTGCGCCACCGGGGGCAGCATGAGGTCGTCGATACGAGTCGGCTGCGTCCCGGCGGGGATGCCGAGGAGCCCGGGAATCGAGAATCCGTGCACGTCGGCATCGACGAGGCCCACGGACAGACCCTGGTCTGCGAGTGCCACGGCGAGATTGGCGGTGACCGTCGATTTACCCACGCCGCCCTTGCCGCTGGAGACGAGGATCACGCGGGTGAGCGAGTCGGGCCCGAAGGGCATCTGGCGGGCCGGCCTGCCGTCGCGGAGCTTCTCGGTCAGCGCCTTGCGCTCCGCCGGCGTCATGACGCCCACTTCGACGTCGACCGAGGCGATGCCGGGGACGGATGCCGCAGCCTCGCGCACTTCGGACTCGATGCGCGCCGCTGCAGGGCAGCCCACGATCGTCAGGACGATGCCGACCTGAGCGCGGTCTCCGTCCACGGCGATCTCACGCACCATGTCGAGCTCGCCGATGGGGCGGCGCAGCTCCGGGTCCGTCACCGCGGAGACCGCGGCACGGACGAGGTCGGTCTCGGTCACGATGCGGCGCCCGCCGTCGGTTTGTCCCCGGTGTCTTCGAGCTCGGCGAGGAGAGCCTTCAGCTCCTGTCGGAGAACGTCACGCGTGACGGCCTGCGAATTGCGCTCCTCGAGCGCCATCCGCAGCGCCACGATCTCCCGGGCGAGGTACTCGGTGTCAGCGAGGTTGCGTTCCGCGCGCTGGCGATCCTGTTCGATCTGCACGCGGTCGCGGTCGTCCTGTCGGTTCTGGGCGAGCAGGATCAGCGGCGCGGCATAAGAGGCCTGCAAAGAGAGCATGAGGGTGAGGGCGGTGAAGCCGAGGGCGGCGTCGTCGAAGCGCAGCTCGTCAGGCCCCAAGGTGTTCCAGACGATCCAGGCCACGCAGAACAGGCTGAGCATGAGCAGGAAGGTCGGTGTGCCCATCGCGCGGGCCACCCACTCCGTGAACCGGCCGAACCGGTCGCGCGAGGTCGTGCGGGGCCTCGTCGTGCTGCGGCCGGGGGCATCGAGGCGCGGCGAGCGGGGCATCAGCGTGCCTCCTTCGCGGGGGACGGCGTGTCGCTGTCGTGCGATCGCCAGTCATCGGGGAGCAGATAGTCGAGCACATCATCGATGCTGATCGCGCCGACGAGCCGGTGCGCCGCGTCGATCACCGGGAGCGAGACGAGGTCGTAGCTCGCCAACAGTCGCGCCACCTCGGCGGCGGATGCGGTGACGGGAACGGGCTCGAGGCTGTCGTCGAGGATCGCTCCGAGGCGCTCGTGGGGCGGGTAGCGCAGCATCCGCTGGAAGTGCACGAGGCCGAGCAGACGTCCGGTCGGCGTCTCGAACGGCGGCAGGGTCACGAACACGGCGGCGGCGAGTGCGGGGTGCAGCTCGTGACGGCGGATCAGGGCCAATGCCTCCGCGACGGTGGCGTCTGCGGAGAGGATGATCGGCTCCGGGGTCATCAGACCACCCGCGGTGTCGGGACCGTAGCGCAGCAGCATCCTGACGTCTTCGGCCTCTTCCGGCTCCATCAGCTCGAGAAGCTGTTCGAGTCGGTCCGGGGCCAGCTGGGCGAGCAGATCGGCGGCGTCGTCCGGTTCCATCTGGTCGAGGATGTCGGCCGCGCGCTCATCGCCGAGACGGTCGAGGATGTGCACCTGTTCGTCTTCGGGCATCTCCTCGAGTGCGTCGGCGAGACGGTCGTCCGACAGCTCTTCGGCCACCTCGATCATGCGCTGCTGCGGAAGATCGAGAAGGGTGTTGGCGAGGTCGGCGGCGTGCAGCTCCGAGTACGAGGCGACGAGCTGCTCAGCGGACTGAGACTCGCCCGGTGCACGCTGCTCGGCGACCTCGCTCCAGGCGGCGAACGTGGTCGGACCCTTCGCGAACGGCGAGGCGCTGGTCTTCGGGCGGCGGAGGAAGAGCTGACTGATCGCCCATTCGCCGAGGCGGTTCGGTTCGATCGCGACGTCTTCGATGACGGCCGTGCCGCTGCCGTCGGCGAAGCTCACGCGCCGTCCGAGCATCTCGGCGAGCACGCGCACCTCGCCGGCGCGGGGAGAGAAGCGTCGCACGTTGATCAGTCCGGTGGTGATGACCTGTCCGGACCGGATCGACGTGACCCGGCCGATCGAGAGGAACACGTGACGTCGCCCCGGGATCTCGACGACCAGGCCGATCACGCGGGGCGCCGCGGTACTTCGATACACGACGACGACATCCCGGACCTTGCCGAGCCGGTCGCCGAGGGGGTCGAAGACGGCGCACCCGGCCAGGCGCGCGGCGAAAACCCGTTGTGTGCTCACTTCTCCAGAGTAGTCGGCGGGTCCGGCCGAGGGCGGGATGGTCGCGCCTCGGGCCGTCGACGGGTGCGCGTGGAAGAATAGCCGGATGAGCATGCTGAACCGCCCCGCGAGCGGCACCGAGACCGGCGAGATGGTCGCTTCGACGCGCGACTACGAGAGCGCGCAGAAGACGGTGTCGAAGCTGATCGCGGGGGAGGTGCCGGCCAGAGACATCGCGATCGTCGGGCAGAGCGTGCGCACGGTCGAGCGCGTCACCGGAAAGCTGGGGTATGCGGCGGCCGCGCGTTCGGGCGCCGTCAACGGCGTCCTGATCGGCCTGTTCCTCTCGGCGATCCTCGTGATCGGCAACCCCGAGGTGCCGATCCAGCTCTTCGTCGGCTTCGTCTTCATCGGCGTCGCGCTCGGGATGCTGCTGAGCCTCGTCACCTACGCGATCGTTCGTCGCCGACGCGACTTCGCGAGCGTCACGCAGTTCGCCGCCGACCACTACGAGGTGACGGTGCAGGCAGCATCGCTCGCGAAGGCCCGTCAGGTGCTCGGCGCGACGAAGACGGCGCCGGTGCGGCCGCCCGTGAACCTCGACGAGCCGCCGCGCTACGGCGAGCGGATCACGCCCGGTGCGGTGACTCCCGAGCCCGCGGAGCCCGTGGTCCCGCCGCGTCCGGCCGATCCCGTCGCGGAACCGCAGCAGCCGGACGGCGGTCCCGCCCCCGAAGCCGCCCCTGCGGCGCCCGCGGCCGACGAGGCCGAGCCGATCTCCCCGCTGCCCGTTCCCGAACCCGGCATCGTGCCCGGCTCGGATGCGCCGGAAGGTGACCGACGATGACGCTTCCCGAGCCCCATCAGCCGGGGGAGTTCGCTCCGCCGCCGCCACCTGCGCCGCCGGTGCCACCTGCACCGGCCGCGCCCCCTGCTCAGACATACGATGCCCCCAGGGCGCCCGCGGGATATCCGGCACCCGGAAACCCGGCACCCGGATACCCGGCGCCCACCTACCAGGCACCCGGCCAACCGGCTGCTGCGGTGCCGCCCGGGTATGCCCCGCCGGCGTACCCAGGACCCGGATATCCGTCGCAGACGTACCCCGCCCCCGGCTACCCCGGGCAGTTCCCCCCAGCGGTCGCGCCGGCGCGCGGTCTGCTCCCGTGGGCCCTCGGTTTCCTGGTGCTCATCCCCTTCCCGTTCATCGGAGGGCTCGCGTCGGGCCTCGCGATGGCTGTCAGCGGAGCATCGGCGCGACGAGCCGGCGGACCCGCTGCGGAGAACGCGCGATCGGCGTTGAACTGGGGACTGACCTACCTGATGGTGTCGACGGTGCTCCTCGTCATGCACTTCGTGCTGCTCATCACCCTGACCTCGCAGGGCACCGCGTCCACCGGGTTCTTCCCGCTGGGCATCCCCATCACGTTGTACTTCGCCGTCTCACTGCTCCACGTCGTGCTCGTGATCATCGGTACGGTGCGGGTGTCGTCGGGAGGCGTCATGCGCGTCCCCTTCGCCATCCCCTTCGCACGCGCCTGATGGCGACGATCCAGGTCGATCTCCCGACGGAGCCGACCGTGGTCAGCGCGGACTGGTCCGCGGGCGAGAACGGCATGACGGTGCTCGTCGCGCACGGTGCCGGCACCGGCAAGGGCCATCCGTTCCTCACAGGGTTCACGGAGGCCCTCGGCGGACTAGGTTTCTCCACTCTGCGCTTCAACTTCCCGTACGTGGAGCAGGGCAGGAAGATGCCCGGACCCGCGGCGCACGCCATGTCGACGTGGCAGGCCGCTGTGGCGTTCGCCCGCGCGCAGGAACCGGGAAACACGGTGTGGGCGACGGGCAAGTCCTACGGCGGACGCATGGCGTCCATGGCCGTCGCGGACGGACTCATCGTCGACGGCCTGGCGTACCTCGGCTATCCGTTGCACCCACCGGGCAGGCCCGAGAAGCCGCGCGTGGAGCATCTGCCGGCCATCGCGGTTCCGCAGCTGTTCGTCGAGGGGACGAACGACCCTTTCATCCAGCCGATCTCGCAGTTCGAAGAAGCGGTCGCGTCCTGTCAGGATGCCCGAGTCGTCTGGATCGAGGGCGGCGGCCACACCTTCGAGGTGAAGGGACAGAAGCGTCCCGCCTCCGAGATCGGCGAATCTCTCGCGCCGATCGTCGCCGAGTTCGTCCGCCGCTAGCAGGGCGAACTCGGCGACGTGCATACGTCAGAACGGCCGGGAACGGCCTGGTTTCCCCTGATCCACCCAGCGCGTGTGCGACTTGAGCGCGAGCAGCACGGCGAAGTAGATCACCGCGCCGGCGATGAGCGCTGCGACGGCGTAGATCAGGACGATGGCGAAGAAGCTGACGACTCCGAACATGGCGTCAGGCCTTCAGCCGGGCGATCCAGGCCTCGACCTCGTCGGCCGTGCGCGGGATGTCCGCCGACAGGTTGACCGGACCGTCCTCGGTCATGAGGATGTCGTCTTCGATGCGCACGCCGATCCCGCGGAGCTCGGCCGGAACCGTCAGGTCGTCGATCTGGAAGTACAGGCCGGGCTCGATCGTGAACACCATGCCGGGGGCCAGGATGCCGTCGTAGTACATCTCCCGACGTGCCTGCGCGCAGTCGTGCACATCGATGCCGAGGTGGTGCGAGGTGCCGTGCACCATGTACCGGCGGTGCTGGCCGCCCTTGTCTGCATCGAGCGCCTCCTCGGCGGTGACCGGAAGCAGGCCCCACTCGGCGGTGCGCTCGGCGATGACCTTCATGGCCGCGCCGTGCACATCGCGGAACCGCACACCGATCCGCGCTGCAGCGAAGGCCGCATCCGCTGCTTCGCGCACCGTCTCGTACACGCGGCGCTGCACCTCGGTGAACGTGCCGGAGACGGGAAGCGTGCGGGTGATGTCGGCCGTGTACAGGCTGTCGGCCTCGACACCGGCATCGACCAGGATCAGGTCGCCGGGGACGACGGTGCCGTCGTTGCGCGTCCAGTGCAGGTAGCAGGCGTGGGGACCCGAGGCGGCGATCGTGTCGTAGCCCTCGCCGTTGCCGTCTTCGCGGGCCCGGCGGTGGAACACTCCTTCGACGACGCGCTCGCCGCGGGCGTGGGCGACGGCGGCGGGAAGCTCGCGGATGATGTCGTCGAACCCGTCGGCCGTGATCTCGACCGCACGGCGCATCTCGGCGATCTCGAACTCGTCCTTGATGAGGCGCAGCTCGGAGACGAATCGGGTCAGCGCCTCGTCGTCTTCGAGCACGAGCTCGCCCGCCACGGCCTCGAGCTCGTCGAGGTGGGCGGTGGCGATGTCGAGGTCGGCGGCGACGCCGGCCAGGGACGGGCGGGGGCCGATCCAGAACTCGCCGACCGTGGCATCGGCGTAGAACTCGGTCGTCGTCCGGTCGGCACGCTCGCGGAAGAAGAGCGTGATGTCATGCCCCGAGTCGGTGGGCGCGAAGACCAGTACCGAGTCGGGCTCCGCGTCCGACGCCCATCCGGTGAGGTGCGCGAAGGCGGAGTGCGCCCGGAAGACGTAGTCGGTGTCGTTGCTGCGCTGCTTGAGGGAGCCGGCGGGGATCACCAGGCGCTTGCCGGGGAACGCGGCCGAGACGGCGGCACGGCGGACGGCGGCGTAGGCGGCCTGTGCGCGGGGAGCCGGAAGGGTCTCCGGGCGCTCGGCCCAGCCGGTGGAGATGGTGTCGAGGAAGCCCTGAGGGAACGGCTGCTTGCGGTTCGTGGTGCTGTTCTCGGCCGATGCTTCGACGGTGGGTTCTGCGATCGTGTCGCGCTCTCCGGTGCTCATCCCTCCAGTCTGTCATCTGCAGGGAGTACACGGGAGCTCAGCCGGCGGGCTCCAGCTGCACGACGAGCGCACGGTGGTCGCTGCCGCCGGCATCGTCGAGCACGACGGAGCCGGTCGGCGTCCAGTTCTGCGAGGCCATCACGTGGTCGATCGGCGCACCGGCGAGCGGCGGGAGCGAGCTCGGCCAGGTGCCGGTGACGCCGTTGCCGGTGCGCGCCGCCACGTCACGGCAGTAGCCGATGTCGCCGCCCTCCACGCCGAGTCCGGCCATATGGTCGATCGTCGCGTTGAAGTCTCCCGCCAGGATGAAGTCCCCCTGCGGGCACTGGTCGGCGATCCACTGCAGATCGGTCTGCCACTGCTGCATCTCTTCCATGCGCGGTGCGACCGCGTGCACGGCGACGATCGTGGGACCTGTGCCGTCGATCGGCATCAGGACGACACTGGGCACGGAACCCGTGTTGCTGGTGCCGTCCTTCGCCGACTCGATCACGGAGTACTCGCCGAGATCGGGGGCGACCAGGACCGTGGTCTGCCAGGACTGCGGTCCGTCCTGCACATCGGGACGGAACTGCACGTGGTGCACCCACATCGGGTGCCCCTGCTCCCTCAGCATGATGGCGATCCGCTCGCCGACCTCTTCGGTGGTCTCGGGCAGCGCGACCACGTCCGCGCCCTGGTCGAGGATGCGCTGTGCGATCACGTCGGCCGACACGGCCTCGCCCGCGGTGTTCCAGGTGAGCACTCGAACGCTGCTGTCGGTCTTCTCCGGAAGGGCGGTCGCTCCGTAGCCCCTGCTGGCTCCGATCAATGCGGTGGCGCTCGCTCCCAACAGCGCGACGATCAGCACCGACGCGGCGAACCCGCGAAGCGGCCGCGCGAACAGCAGCAGGAGGGCGAGCACCACGATGATGAGGAAGCCGCCGAGGACCAGGCCGCGGACGGAGACGAGCTGCGCGAAGGGATAGGTCTGCTCGAGGTGGAAGAACTGCGGCCACACCACGATCGCCGTCGCGATCGCGAGCAGCACGGTGAAGAGGATCCCCAGTAGTCGAAACATCCCCTCCAGCCTAGAAGCGCCGCCTGTGAAGTCCCTGCCCCGACATCCCCTCCGTGCGCCTCCGCGCCCGGTGCGGGTGACGCTCGGTACGCTCGGAGGATGGCCACTCCGTCTGCCGGGTTCGCCGGTCCCGCCGACCTGCACCTGCACTCCCACCAGTCCGACGGCACGGAGTCGCCGGCCGAGGTGATGCGGCAGGTCCACGCGCACGGGATCCGCACGGCGGCGCTCACCGACCACGACCGCTCCACCGGGTGGGCCGAGGCGGGCGATGCGGCCGTCGCGCTCGGAATGACCTTCATCCCCGGCATGGAGCTTTCAGCCAAGCACGAATGGCGCAGTGTGCACGTACTGGGCTATCTCTTCGACCCCGAGAACGAGGCGCTGCGCGCCGAGACCGATCGCATCCGCGGAGACCGGATCGGCCGTGCCGAGCGCATCGTTCGGAACATCGGGCGGGACTACGACCTCCACTGGGAGGACGTCGTCGCGCAGACGAACCTGGATGCGACGGTGGGGCGCCCCCACATCGCCGACGCGCTGATCGCCCGCGGCATCGTCCGGGACCGGACCGAGGCGTTCGACGGCATCCTGCACCCGCGCGAGGGGTACTACGAGCCGCACTACGCACCGGATCCCCTCACCGCGGTACGGCTGATCACGGAGGCTGGGGGAGTTGCCGTCATCGCGCACCCCGTGACGTCGGGCCGCGACCGGATGATGCCGGTGTCGTTCATCGAGCGACTGATCGACGCCGGCCTCGGTGGCTTCGAGATCGACCATCGCGAGAACACAGAAGCCGGCAAGCGGAAGCTGCGGGAGATCGCCGCCGAGCATGACCTCATCATTACCGGGTCCAGCGACTATCACGGCAGCGGCAAGCCGAACCGTCCGGGCGAGAACACCACGTCCGACGAGATGGTCGCGCGGCTCATAGCACGCGGCACCGGTATCTCCCCGCGTTATCCCTGATCCTCGGCATTCTGTCGGTCATCTCCCGGCGGGCTGTCGACGGCGACCGATACCGTCCGAGGCATGCAGCGAGCGACTTCCCTGGAGCGGCGCGTCGATGCGATCGCTCACCGCGTCCTCCGCGGCGCCCCGGCGAACGGAATCCGTGCCGGCCTGATCGAGTTCGCGGTGTTCGTGCTGAAGCAGGCATGGGCATGCATCTTCGGGGCGGCACTGCTCGTCGTGATCGTCGCAGCGCGGATCTGGTACCCCGACGATGCGGCGCTCGCCCGCAACGATGCGCTGACGATCGCCGCGGTGCTCATCCAGGCGGCGATGCTCGTCTTCCGGCTGGAGAGCGGTCGCGAGCTGTGGGTCATCGTGCTTTTCCACATCACCGGCACCGTGATGGAGCTGTTCAAGACCGATGTCGGATCGTGGGCCTATGCCGCGGACGGATTCCTGCGCATCGGCGGGGTGCCCCTGTTCAGCGGCTTCATGTATGCCGCGGTCGGGTCTTACATGGTGCGCGTCTACCGCCTCTTCGACCTGGGCTTCGAGAGGTATCCGCGTCGGTGGATGACGGCGATCCTCGCGGTCGCGATCTACGTCAACTTCTTCGCGCACCACTGGTGGTGGGATGCGCGCTGGGTGCTGCTGGTCGGCGTCGTGTTGCTGTGGCTGCCCACGGTCATGCACGCCCGCGTGTGGCGACGCACGATCCGGCTACCGCTCCTGGCCGTCTTCGCCGGTGTCGCCGTGTTCATCTATCTCGCCGAGAACATCGGCACCTGGGCGGGTGCCTGGGCGTATCCCGACCAGGCCGAGGGCTGGCAGCCGGTGTCTCCGAGCAAGCTGACCTCGTGGTTCCTGCTCATGATCATCTCGGTCGTCCTCGTCGCGTGGGTGTATCCGCCACAGGTTCCTGCCGCGTTGCTGCAACGCGGGCAGGCTGCTCGAGCGCCGGTCTGATCCGGGTGCACGACGAAGGGCGCGCACTGCGGATGATCGTCCGCAGGACGCGCCCTTCGTGAGGTGCTGAGGCCTGTCAGGCTCCGGCGACCGGAGCCGCTCCCGCGCCGGAACCGCCGCGACGACGCCGGCGACGACGTGCCGGAGCCGGCTTGCCGTCGTGGTGCTCCTTGCCTGCACCGTCGTGCGTGCCGGCGCCCTCGGCGCCACGGTCGGCTGCCGGCGCGGACTGACCCTCGTCCGACGTGGACTCGGCAGCGCCTTCGGCGAAGGTCGAACCGACCGGGGTGGTGCTGTTGCGGCGACGCCGGCGGCGGCGCGTGCCGCCCTCCTCGGTACCCTCGGCCGCGACATCCGCAGCCCGTTCGGGACGGCGGGTGCGCTCGGTCTTGACCGACTCGGTCTTCGGAGCCGAAACGAGACGGCCCTTGGTGCCCTGCGGGATGTCGAGGTCCTCGAACAGGTGCGGGCTCGACGAGTAGGTCTCGGTCGGATCCGGCTGGCCGAACTCGAGGGCGCGGTTGATGAGGGCCCACTTGTGCAGGTCCTCCCAGTCGACGAACGTGACCGCGATGCCGGTCTTGCCCGCGCGACCGGTACGGCCGGCGCGGTGCAGGTACGTCTTGTCCTCATCCGGGATCGTGTGGTTGATCACGTGCGTGACGTCGTCGACGTCGATGCCGCGGGCCGCGACGTCGGTGGCGACGAGCACGTCGCGCTTGCCGGCTTTGAACGCGGCCATCGAGCGCTCGCGCTGGTCCTGGCCCATGTCGCCGTGCACGCCGCCGACGTTGAAGCCGCGGTCGCCGAGCTCATCGACGAGGCGCTGTGCAGCGCGCTTTGTGCGCGTGAAGATGACCGTCTTGCCGCGACCCTCGGCCTGCAGGATGCGGGCGATGATCTCGTCCTTGTCCATCGAGTGCGCGCGGTAGACGAGGTGCTTGATGTTCGCCTGCGTGAGGCCCTCATCGGGGTCGTTCGCGCGGATGTGGATCGGGTTCGACATGAAGCGGCGGGCGAGCGCCACGATCGGGCCGGGCATGGTCGCCGAGAACAGCTGCGTGTGGCGGACCGCCGGGACCTTCTGGAAGATCTTCTCGATGTCGGCGAGGAAGCCGAGGTCGAGCATCTTGTCGGCCTCGTCGAGCACGACCTCGGTCGCGTTCGAGAGGTCGAGCAGGCGCTGGCCCGCGAGGTCGATCAGGCGACCGGGGGTGCCGACGACGATCTGTGCGCCGGCCTTGAGCTGGTCGATCTGCCCCTCGTACGCCTTGCCGCCGTAGATGGCGACGACGCTGGTGGAACGGTTGCTGGTGAGCAGGTCGATGTCTTCGTAGACCTGCACCGCGAGCTCGCGGGTCGGCACCACGATGAGTGCCTTGACGCCGTGCTCCGGGTCCTTGCCGAGGCGCTGGACGACGGGGATGCCGAACCCGAAGGTCTTTCCCGTTCCGGTCTTCGCCTGGCCGATGATGTCCTGGCCGGGAAGGCCGAGGGGGATGGTCTGCTCCTGGATCGGGAACGCGTCGACGATGCCCTTGGCGGCGAGCGCGTCGACGATGTCCTGATCGATGCCGAGATCGGCGAAAGTTGTCACTTTATTCAGATTGCCTGTCCGGCGAGCCTGGGGGATCGCCACGTAAACGGAGCCACGCCGTCTCTTGTGCCACAGGCGCGGGGCCCCGCTCCGACGGCGGGGACACGCCCAGCCTACCCGAGGGGTCGTCAGGACCCGGGAGAAGGTCGCAGCGCGGGTATTGTGAACGACGTGGTGGACTCGGGAGGAAGACCTCGTGGTTAAGTGGTTCTGGCAGCGCGAAGACGCGCCGCGGCGTACCCTCGCACTTCGCAGTCGAGGGGAGCAGAGCGATGCCACGCGCATCGACTTCGCCGAACTCGCCCCCGAACTGGATCGTTTCCTCGGCCAGGCGGCTTACCTGCAGCTGGGGTACTTCGAGACGCTCACCCGGCTGATCCGGGCGACGCCGGAGCTGTCCGAGAAAGAGTCGCTGTCGCGCGCGGCCGGAGCAGCGCTGACGAAACACCGCGGCATCGTCGAGGTCATCGCCGAGCGTGGCGGAGATCCCACGCAGGTGATGCTGCCGTTCCGCGAGCACCTCGATGCGTTCCGACGCAAGACGATCGGTGCGCGTCCGCGTGAGACCCTGCTGTCGGTGTACATCACCGCAGGGATGCTCGACGACTTCTACCTCGCGCTGGCCTCGAGCTACGGCGACACCGGCCGCCGGGTCGCGCAGATCCTGCGGGAGGACGACGCCGGCCACGAGATCGTCGCGATCATCCAGGAGACGATCGAGAGCGACGAGGAGTGGCGTTCGCTGCTGTCCATGTGGGCGCGGCGACTGGTCGGAGACACGATCCTCGTCTGCCGCTCGGCACTGCGTCCCGAGCTGCTCGACGTCGACGACGCCCGCATCGAGCCGGTGTACACCGAGCTGATGGGCGCGCACGCGCGACGCATGGATGCGATGGGCCTCGCGTCCTAGAGGCCGCCGCGGACCAGGGGCGTCCGGGTCAGATGCCCAGTGCGGTCCTCGTCGCCGAGTCGGAGCGCTTGCGCAGCGCCGTGATGGCCATGGTCCCGACGGCGGCGATCACGGCGGCGCCGAGCACGCTCGCGAGCCACAGCCAGATGCTGTCCTCGCCGACGCCCAGCCACTGCAGGCCCGTGTAGAGGATCGCCGATGCGGCCGTCGCGATGGCGGGGGCGAGGACGACCCCGCGCAGCTCGCGGTCACCGATCAGGAAGTGCACCGCGATTCCCAGCGCGCACGCCCCGACGAGTGCGAGGAGGATGTACATCGTCGGATCAGGCGACGAAGCCGACGCGGCGCGATTCCTCGGTGCCCAGCTCGATGTAGGCGAGGTTCGCGGTCGGGACGATGTACGAGTTGCCCTTCACATCGGCGAAGCTCACGTGCGTCGAGTTCTGCTCCAGCGCCGTGGCGACCTGGGTGCGGACCTCGTCCGCGCTCGCGCCGGTGTCGAAGCTCAGTTCACGGCCGGTGTTGATGATGCCGATGCGGATTTCCACGCGTGCTCCTTGAAGTTCGGGGACTGGCCCAACTCTACCCCGCGCGCCTCGGGCCGGATCGGCCGACCGCGGTGGTTTCGCCCTGAGCGCACAGGCGAGGACGCACGCCGATGTCCGCGCGTCCGGATAGCGTGGAGGACATGACATCGGATGCCGCGCAGCGAGCTGTGATCGCCGCGGAGCCGTCGGCATCGGGCGTCATCATCGGCGCACCGGGAACGGGGAAGACCCGCACCCTCGTCGACCGTGTGGTGCATCTGCTCGACGCGCAGGGGCTGCGACCCGAAGAGGTCCTCGCGCTCACCCCGAGTCGTCAGGCGGCGACGGCGCTGCGAGATCGCATCGGCGTGCGCATCGGTCAGGCCACCCCCGGGCCGTTGGCGCGGTCACTCGGGTCCTTCGCCTTCCAGCTGGTCCGCGGAGCGATGGTGCGCGAGGGCGCGGAACCGCCCGCGCTGCTCACCGGCGCAGACCAGGACCGTATCATCGCCGAGCTCCTCGCCGGTGACACGGAAGACGGGCGCATCCCCTGGCCGGATGCCCTCAGCGCCTCCGTTCGCGCATCGAAGGGATTCCGCTCCGAGCTTCGGGCGTTCCTGGCGGAGTGCACCGAGATCGGTGTCCACCCCGACGAGCTCCGAGCGTCGGGCAACGATGTGTGGGCCGCGGCGGCCGAGTTCCTGGTCGAGTATCGGACGGTGCTCGATGCGCTGCGTTCCGCGCACCGCGACGCGGCCGATCTCCTGAGCGAGGCGAGCACGATCCTGCACGGAGCGGACGCCGCGACGCTCGGCCCTCTGGCGCCCCTGCGCGTGGTGCTGATCGACGACGCGCAGGAGCTCACCCGCGGCGGGATCGCCATGGTCCGGAGCCTGCGTGGCCGCGGCATCGCCGTCCTGGCGTTCGGCGACCCCGACATCTCGTCCGGTTCCTTCCGCGGAGCGAGCCCTGAGCTGTTCGCCCAGCTCGCGGGCGCGCTCGGAGAGGTGCATGTGCTCGACGGTGCGCATCGCCAGCAGCCGGCGCTCACCGCCCTCACGCGGACCGTGACGCAGGCGATCGGTGTCTCCGGCAGGGTGGAGCATCGACGTGCTCCCGTGCCGGTGACAGCGGAGGAGATCGACGCCCGGGTCTCGACCTTCGTCGCCCCCTCGCCCTACGAGGAGCTCGATCGCATCGCCGGTGTGATGCGGGAATGGCATCTCGCCGAGGGGATCCGCTGGGACCGGATGGCCGTCATCGCCCACGACACCCGACAGGTGACGACCCTCGAGACCGAGCTCGCCGCCCGGGAGATCCCCACCCGGGCCGCCGGAGTGCAGCGTCCGCTCGGCAGCGAGGGCATCGTGCGAGACATCGTCGGCATCGTCCGGCTGGCGCTGACCCCGATGGAGGAGCGCACATCCGAAGCGCTCGAAGAGGCCATGCGCACCCCGTTCGGGGGGATGGACGCGATCGGACTGCGGCGACTCCGCGCGCGGCTCCGACACGTCGAGCTCGAGCAGGGCGGCGCGACCCCCGCGCGGGAGCTGCTGCGGCAGGCCATGGCCAATCCGTCGCACCTGACCCTCATCGATGCGCCGGAGTCGCGCACGGCGGAGCGCTTCGCCGAGACGATCGAGGCCACGGCCAGAGCGGCCGCTCAGGGGGAGACGATCCACGATCTGCTGTGGCGGGTGTGGGACCAGGCCCGCGCCGTGGACGGTCGTCGGCTGCAGGTCGTCTGGCGAGAGATCTCGCAGGTGCCGACCGGCGCCGAGACGGCGCGCTCACTCGACGCCCTCGTCGCGCTCTTCGATGCGGCGAAGAGGTTCGTCGAGCGCACTCCGAACGAGAAGCCGCACACCTTCGTGCGCGACATCCTCGACAGCGAAGTCCCCGAAGATTCGCTGTCGACCCCCGACCGCCCGGGCCGGGTCACGCTCCTGACCCCGGCGACCGCCCTCGGAACGGAGTTCGACGCGGTGGTCGTCGCGGGGGTGCAGGACGGCATCTGGCCGAACGTGCGCCTGCGCGGCGGACTGCTGCAGACGTGGCGGCTGGCGGATGCGATGCACGCGGCTCGCACCGGTATCAGCACCGAGCCCGCGGGTGTGCTGGATCGCCGGCGAGCGGCACTCCACGACGAACTCCGGCTGTTCGTCCGCGCGGTCTCGCGTGCGCGCGATCGCCTGCTGATCACGGCGGTCGACGACGACGATCTCACGCCGAGTCCCTTCTTCGGGTTCCTGCCGGCCCCGGAACCACCGGAACGCCACGCGTCAGCCGAGCATCCTCTCACCCTGCGCGGACTGGTCGCACGGCATCGACGCAGCCTCACCACCGCCCACGCGGAGTCGCTCAGACGCGACGCCGCCGGGCAGCTCGCCGTGCTCGCCCGGGAGGGGGTGCCTGGGTCCGATCCGGCCGAGTGGTACGGAATGACCCCCGCGTCGAGCGACGCCCCACTCCGAGATCTCGCGGTCACGGGTGCGCGGGTCTCGCCGTCGAAGATGGAGTCGTATGAGGAGTGCGGCCTCAACTGGGTCGTCTCGGCGCTCGGCGGCGATACGGTGATGCCGCCGACCGCCGGGATCGGCACGATCGTGCACGAGGCGATGGAGCGCGTTCCCGACGGCGACCTGGAGCGGATGCGGGCGATCGTCGAGGAGCACTGGCCCGAGCTCGACTTCGAGACCGAGTGGATCGGCCGCAAGGAGCGGCGGCGCGCAGATGTGCTCGTGAACCGCCTGCACACCTATCTCGGCGATGTGCGGCGCGAGGGCGGCCGCGTGATCGGCAGTGAGATGGAGTTCCGCTTCGCCGTCGACGTGGCGCCGGAAGCGGAGGGCGAAGCTGTGCCGACCGTGCACCCGGTGGGGGATGACCGGGCGAATCAGGCCGTCATCCACGGGTACATCGACCGAGTCGAGGCCTATCCGCCGGCGGCCGGCGAGCATTCCCACGCCCGCGGGCGCGGCTGGGAGCCGATGTCGGGCGGTCAAGAAGGCCCGGTGGTCGTCGTCGATCTGAAAACCGGGAAGAACGACCCGGAATCCGACTCCGGCGTCGTCGAGCACGCGCAGCTGGCCGCCTATCAGGTCGCGGTCCAGGAGGGGCTCGTCGAGGGTGCTCCGCCGACGTCGCTGGCGGGGGCGCGGCTCGTGATCGTCTCGAAGACGCTCTCCAAGAGCGACTATCGCATCGCTCATCAGCACACGCTGAGTGACGAATCGCGCTCCGCATTCCTGCGGCGGGTGTCGGATGCCGCGCGCGGCATGTCGGCATCAAGCTTCACCGCGCAGGTGGAGTCGCACTGTGCGGACACGCAGCGCCGCGTGCATCCGTGTCGCATCCACACGGTGCCGGCGGTGAGCTCGTGACCGCGTGGAGCGGTGGCGAGGGGATCTCCGCCACCGATATCGCCGCCGCGCTCGGCCAGCCGTCGCCCACACCTGCGCAGCAGCGCGTGATCGAGGCGCCACCCGAGCCCGCGCTCGTCGTCGCCGGCGCCGGCAGCGGCAAGACCGAGACGATGTCGGGGCGCGTGGTGTGGCTGGTCGCGAACGGACACGTGCGGCGAGACGAGATCCTCGGTCTGACGTTCACCAGGAAGGCGGCGGGCGAGCTCGCAGAACGGATCGGACACCGGCTCGCGGTCATCGACGAGTACGGACGCCGAGGTCTTCTGCCGCACGTGCCCGAGATCGTGCGCGCGGGGGCACTGCGTCGTGTCGACGAGGCGGTGCCGGGCCGCCAGCGCGAGCTCGTGCGCGCGCACGTGCTCGATGAGCTTGCCGCGCACCACGGCACCGGGTGGGATCCGGCGACGCCTCGATCGGCCGAAGACCTCATGGTCCGGCCGCGCGTCTCGACGTACAACGCGTTCGCCGACGGCATCGTCCGCGAACACGCGGCACGGATCGGCCGGGATCCCGACGTCGCCATGCTCAGCCAGGCAGCCTCGTGGATGCTGGCGCGCGAGGTCGTGCTCCGCAGCGATCTTCCCGAGCTGGAGAACATCGACTACGCGCTCGCCACGGTCATCGACGCGGTGCAGCGGCTCGCGGGCGACGCCCTCGATCATCGCGTCGACCTCGACCTGGCTGAGCGGATCGCGGAGGAGCAGGCGCTGGCGTTCGAGCCGTATCGCGGCAACGCCGATGTCGAGAAGGCGGCGGTCAACCTGCTCAGTCTGCCGACGATCGCACGCCTGGTGCGCGACTACATCGATGCGAAGCAACGCCGTGGCGTGCTGGACTTCGCCGATCAGGTCAGTGGCGCCTACGACATCGTCGAGTCCGCTCCCGACGTCCGCGCTGAACTCCGTGAGCAGCATCGCGTCGTGCTCCTCGACGAGTACCAGGACACCTCGGTGATCCAGACGCGCTTCCTCGCCGAGCTCTTCCGTGATTCCGCGGTGATGGCGGTCGGCGACCCGCACCAGTCCATCTACGGCTGGCGCGGTGCGAGCGCCGACAACCTGTACGCCTTCTCGGGAACCTTCTCGGGAACGGGAACAGCGACGACGTACAGCCTCATGACGAGCTGGCGGAACGACCGGGGCATCCTCGACATCGCGAACCGGGTGCTCGAGCCGCTGCAGCGGCCGGGGCTCGATGTCCCGCCGCTCGAACCCCGCCCCGGAGCGGGCGAAGGCACGGTCACCGTGAGATTCCCGTTCACGGTCGACGAGGAGGCCGCAGCCGTCGCGGACTGGTTCGTCGAGCGGCGGGCGGAACACGAAGCGCGTGCGGGCGGCGCGGGCCACACAACGATTCCCCACACCGGCGCGATCCTGTTCCGTTCCAAACGGCACATGCAGACCTTCGCGGCGGCGCTCGCCGGCCGCGGCGTCCCGCACCGCATCCTCGGCCTCGGTGGACTCCTCGCGACACCGGAGGTCGTCGACGTCGTCTCGACCCTTCGCGTCGTGCACGACCCCACCGCGGGGTCTGCGCTGATCCGCCTGCTCACCGGCCCCCGGTTCGGCGTCGGCGTCGCCGACATGGCGGCCCTCTATGACCTGGGGCGCACACTGTCCGAGCGCGACACCGCGATGGCGCCCCTCCCTGAAGAAGTGCGGGCACGGCTGCGATCTTCCCGCGGCGCGGACGAGGCGGTGTCGATCATCGACGCGGTCGACGTGGTGCGCGCGGTGCGCGACGACTACCGGTTGCTCGAATCGATCACCCCCGACGGGCGGGCGCGGGTCAGAGCAGCGGGGGAGATGCTGGAACGGCTCCGACGCGCCTCGTCGCAGCCGATCCCGGAGCTGATCCGACTCATCGAGCTCGAACTCCGCCTGGACATCGAGCTCGCGGCCAACGAGACCAGGGGCCCCGCACGTATCGCGGCCACGCAGCTGCGTGCCTTCGCCGACGAGGTGCGGGCGTTCCTCGCGGCCGACGAGCGGGGGAGCATCGGCAGCCTGCTCGCCTGGCTCGACAAGGCCGAGAGCACGGATGAGCTGATGCCGCGGCCCGAGCCGCCGGAGGCGGGTGTCGTGCAGCTGCTCACCATCCACGGGTCCAAGGGACTCGAGTGGGATGCAGTCGCCGTGGTCCGGCTGGTGGCCGACGAGCTTCCGAGCAGGGTCTCCGACACCTCCGGCTGGTTCGGGTTCGGCGTCGTGCCGTTCGCCCTGCGGGGTGACCGGGACGCGTTGCCGCGGTTCGAGTGGGACCCCGTCGAGGCCATGGGCGGCGAGGCCGATCCCGCGAAGAGGCAGAAGCTCGCGCAGGCCTCGCTCTCGGGCGGTGCGACGAAAGCGAATCCGCACGGGGGCGCGCTCAAGCGGTTCAAGGACGCCTACCGTGCGTACCAGCAGCAAGAAGAGCGGCGCCTCGCCTACGTCGCGGTCACCCGTGCGCGGACGGATCTGCTTCTCAGCGGTGCGCACTGGGCCGGTCAGAAGGCCCCGCGCACGCCGAGTCCCTTCCTCATCGAGGCGATCGAGGTGCGTGGCCTCGAGCCGATCGAGACGGTGGACCCGGACGACAATCCGTACGACGGTCCCGGGTCCACGCTTCGCTGGCCGCTCGATCCGCTGGGAGCGCGGAGGGCGGTCGTCTCCGCAGCCGCCACGTCTGTCGAGGAGGCGATGCGGGCCGGGACGGCCGAGCCGACGATCGAGCTCGAGCGTCTGCTGGCCGAGCGCGCGGCCCGCCAGCGCGGGACCGATGCCGAGGCCCCGACGCGTGTGCCCGCCTCACGATTCAAGGACTACGTGACCGATTTCTCGGGAACGCTGTCGTCGATCGTGCGCCCCATGCCGGAACGCCCCTATCGGCAGACGCGCCTCGGCACCCTGTTCCACGCCTGGGTCGAGCAGCGGTCCGAGCTCGTCGGAGTCGGCAGTCGCGTCGACGAGGCGCTCTGGGAGATCGACGAGGACGAGACCGGGCCGGATCCCGTCCGAGAAGGCTCGGGCGCGTCAGCCGACGCGGCCGACCTCGCTGCCCTGCAGGAGACCTTCGAGCGCAGCGAATGGGGCGCGCTCAAGCCGATCGCCGTGGAAATCGAGATCGATTTCGCCCTCGGGTCCGGACTGCCTGAGGCGGAACACCGGGGTGGGGCCCACATCGTGATCTGCAAGCTCGACGCGGTGTACCGGCGCGCCGACCGCGGCGACCGAATCGAGATCGTCGACTGGAAGACCGGTCGGGCGCCGCGCACACCACAGGAGCGCGACGAGCGGATGCTGCAGCTCGCGCTCTACCGCCTGGCCTATCATCGGCGATTCGAGGTGCCGCTCGACGACATCGACGTGGCGTTGTATTACGTGGCGGACGATCTGATCATCCGCGGCGACCGCGTCTATTCGGAGGAAGAGCTCTTCCAGCGCTGGAGTGCCGCTCGCGCGGCGCGCTGAGCCTCATCGGAGTCTTCCCCGTCGTCGTCGGTGTCCTCGCGCGGGGCGAGGGGGTGCGAGTCCTCGCGTGCTCCGGCGGCGCCGCTGGTGCCGGCGAACAGGCTCGCGACGCCCGAGAGGTCTTCGGTCTCGATGTTCAGCATCTCCGCCCGGTGCGCGCTCTCGTCGGGGCGACGGCCGGTTTCGGTCCCGGTGGTCGGGAGCCGGTCGTGCGATGCGGTCTCGGTCTGCGCCGGGTCCGAGTCGTCGGGGGCGTTCGCCCACAGCTCTTCCGGGTTGTACGCATCGGTGTGCATCGACGTGTCGATCTCCGCGGCGGCGTCTTGGGGAACACGGTCGAGGGCGTCGAGGGCGGAGTCGACGCCGACGCCGCGAGAGTCGATGAGGTTGAGGTCGTCGTCGCGGATACCTTCGGCGAGTGCCTCCAGCAGGGCGGCGGCATCGTCGACGATGTCCGGGCGGCGCATCGAATCGCCGTGCACCAGCCACCGGGCGAATTCCAGCTCGGCGAGCAGGCGCGCCCGCACCTCGAGGCCGCTGTCGGGTGCGCGGTCGACAGCACGGGCGTATGACGCGTGCACGTCGGCGGCGGCGTCCGGGGCCGCCGAGAGCCAGGAGAGATCGAGGGCCGGATCGCCGACGGAGAGTCCATGCCATCCGAGCAGTCCGACCACTTCGGGGCCGCGCTCGGGGTCGTCTTCGAACAGGAACGAGGTCGCCTGGACGCCGCCCAGGATGACGGTGGACTCGAAACGCCACAGCTCGTCGTCGGCGACGGCATCGCGCCAGCGCACCGTGAGTCGGGCGGGAACGCGGCCGGTGGCAGCGGCCGTGTCGATCAGGCGATCCAGTTCCGCGCGGCTCTCCTCGGCGCTGCGAGTGGCGAGCCCTGCACCCCGGACGACCGATGTCGGCAGGCCGTGCACGGCGGCGATCGACGAGCCCATGGATTCGGCGGCGCCACGCCCGGCCGGCACCAGCGCGGCTTCGATCTGGAACCCGGGGAGGAGTTCGGTCACGAGGGCGCGTGCATCGCCGAGTCGGGTCTCGCCGATGTAGGCGGGAGCGCGGAAGGGGAGCATCGCCCGTGCGCCGTCGGTCAGTGCGCGCAACGCGAGTGCCTCGGCAGCGAGCTCACGCGCGGTGTCGTCATCGTCTGCGACACGGATCGCGAGCTCACGGCCGTCGGCGAGCGAGGCCACCGCCGAGTCGAACCGCGCGTCGCCGTCCGCGCTCAAGCTCCGGGCGCCGGTGACCTCCGCCCCGGGCAGTGCGGCGGTCACTGCCGCGGCTAGAGTGAATGGAGAGCGTCCCATGCCCCCAGGGTAGGTGGGCTCAGGGGCGGTCCCGCCTCCGCCACGCCCGTGAAAGAGGGAGTCGATGACCATTCAGCGCCCGTCCCTCGACCGTGCAGCCGAACTCCGCGACGAGCCGGACGTCATAGACCGCCTCCGTGACGACCCGGCCACCCGGGTGGTGGTCGTCCGCGAGGGGCGTGTCCGAGTCGTCGATTCGACACTCCTGCGGGTCCCCGCCGACACCGCGGCCGAGGCGACCTGGGCTCTCCTCGGCCGCGACGCCGACGGCACCGTGCTGCTCCTCGCCGCTGCCCCGCCCGAGACCGATGCGCTCGACACCGCACCCGATGAGGTCTGGCTCGGACTGCGTGATCTCGGCGGTCGCATCGACGGGCAGGAGACGGAGTTGCTCACCGGTGCCATCGCGCTCGCCGGGTGGCTCCGCGATGCACCGTTCTGCCCCACCTGCGGGGGCGGCACCGAACTGCGCAACGGCGGATGGTCGCGACGCTGCCTGGTCTGCGGGCGGGAGCACTTCCCGCGCACGGATCCGGCTGTGATCGTCGCTGTCGAGAGCCGTGACGGCGAACGCCTGCTCCTCGGCGCCAACGCGAACTGGGGCGGCCGCATGTACTCGTGCTTCGCCGGCTTCACCGAGGCGGGGGAGTCGCTGGAATCGACCGTCCACCGCGAGATCGAGGAGGAGTCCGGCGTGCGCCTGTCGTCGCTGCGCTACATCTCATCGCAGGCGTGGCCGTTCCCACGTTCGCTCATGGTGGGGTTCCGCGCCGTCGTCGACGACGAGTCCGCGGCGCTCGCAGACGGCGAGGAGATCATCGATGTGCGGTGGTTCACGCGCGCCGAGATCGGTTCTGCCCTCGCCGGAGACGGTCCGGTCGGGCTTCCGGGTCACGCGTCGATCGCCCGCGCACTGATCGTCGACTGGTACGAGGATCACGCGTGAGTGCACTCGATGCCCTCGATGAGCGGCAGCGGGCTGCAGCATCCGTCCTTCGCGGGCCCGTCGTGGTGCTCGCCGGAGCCGGTACCGGCAAGACGCGTGTCATCACGCATCGCATCGCGCACGGTGTCGACACCGGGGCGTACTCGCCGTCGCGCGTCATGGCCGTCACCTTCACTGCCAAGGCGGCCGGCGAACTGCGGGGGCGGCTGCGGGCGCTCGGCGTCGAGGGCGTCGCCGCCCGGACCTTCCACGCGACAGCCCTCGCGCAACTCAACTTCTTCTGGCCGACGCTCGCCGGCTCGCCTGCGCCGTCGATCATCGACAACAAGGTGCGGATGCTGGGGCAGGCCGCCGATGCGATCCGGCTCCGCCCGAGCACGGCCACCCTTCGTGACATCGCGTCCGAGATCGAATGGCGCAAGGTCTCGATGCTCTCGATCGAGCAGTACGCCGCGCGCGGGCGTCCGATCAGCGGCGTCGACGCCGGTCAGCTGGTCGAGCTCATGCGGGGCTACGAAGCGCTGAAGGACGATCGCCGTCAACTCGACTTCGAGGATGTGCTGCTCGCGTGCGCCGGCATGTTGGAGGCGGAGCCGCGGGTCGCTGCATCCGTCCACGAGCAGTACCGTCACTTCACGGTCGACGAGTTCCAAGACGTCTCGCCGCTGCAGAACAGGCTGCTGGAGCTGTGGCTCGGCGATCGACACGACATCTGCGTCGTCGGCGACGCCAGCCAGACCATCTACTCCTTCGCCGGGGCGGAGCAGCGGTTCCTGCTCGAGTTCGAGCGTCGTCATCCCGACGCCACGGTCGTGCGGCTCGAGACGAACTACCGCTCCCAGCCCCCCATCCTCACCGTCGCGAACGCGCTGATGCAGGGTCGTCCCGGCGCGCTGGAACTCATGCCGGCGCGAGAGCAGTTCACCGCCGACGCCCCCACCGTCACCGCGTACGACACCGAGGGCGAAGAGGCCGCGGGCATCGCCGCAGCCATCTCCGCGCAGATCGCGGCGGGAGCATCCCCTTCGGAGATCGCCGTGCTGTATCGAGCGCATGCGCAGTCCGCGATGCTGCAACAGGCCCTCGCCGCGGAGGGCATCGCAACCACGGTGCTGGGCGGGACCCGCTTCTTCTCGATGCCCGAGGTGCGCCAGGCGATCCTGGCGCTGCGTGCCGCGGCGGTGGCGCCCACCGAGCAGGGGTTCCTGCCCGGGGTGCAGCGGGTGCTGCGCGAGCTCGGATTGACCGAAGAGCCGCCGGCGGCCGGCGGGGCCCAGCGCGGCGGCTGGGAGGCGCGACGCGCCATCCTGCGGCTCGCCGAGGAGGCGGGGCCGGACGCGACTCTGCGCAGCTTCAGCGACGCACTGATGGCGCGGGCGAAAGACCAGCACGAGCCCACGATGCGGACGGTGACCCTCTCGACCCTGCACGCGGCGAAGGGCCTGGAATGGCCTCATGTCCATCTCTCCGGCTGGGCCGAGGGCTCACTCCCGATCTCGTACGCGACGAGCTTCGAGTCGGTCGACGAAGAGCGGCGCCTGGCCTACGTGGGCGTCACGCGGGCCGCGCGAACGCTCTCGCTGTCCTGGTCGAGATCGGCAGGACGGGGGGAGCGTGCTCCGTCGAGGTTCCTCGCTGAGATGGGGACCACAGCCCGCGGCACCGGCATTCTTCGTGAAATGTCACCGAACGCCACACGCGGGAACCGTCCGCGCTGACGCGCACCACGCGCCCGTCAGCTCGTCGGTCGCCTGCGAGGAGCAGGGCTGCGAGGCGTCCGGCCTCGGCGACCTGCGCGGCGCGGATCGGGCCGGGGTCACGGTCGATCATCTGGGTGTGCAGCAGCGGCCAGGCCGGGTCGAGCTCGGTGGCGTGCGCATCGCGGCAGGCGAGACAGGCGGATTCACCGGGGACCACCAGCGGCCCGATGGTCACCCTGCCCGGTTCGAAGGAGACGGGCAGATGCGGGGTGTCTTCGCGCAGGTGGCGCGCGAACTGCAGAGCTGCAGCGGCGCCTCGCACGAGCACGACGCCCACTCCCGGTCGGTGGCCGTGATCGACGAGGGAGACTCCCTCATCGGTGAGCGCCTCCCGGATGCGGTATTCGCTGCGCCCGTCGTCGATGCCGATGCTCTCGACCCAGGCCGGGCGGGGCGCGGTGGGCTCATCGAGGAGAACCGGCTCCAGGCGCGCGAGCAGAGCCCTGGCCGCCCCGCGCGGTGCGCCGGCGGCGTGCGCGATCACGTCGAACGACCCGCGGCGGAAACCCGTGCGCAGGCGGCTGAGGAGGAGCTCCACCCAGGCGGCGTCCGCCTCGATGCGCAGTCCGTCGCCGTCGCCGAGCTGCAGTGTGTGCTCGTCCCGCCACAGCAGCGGTGCGCTGGGGTCGAGGCGCGTGAGGATCGGCGGTGTGAGAGGCATCTCTCCGATTCTGGAGGGACACCGGAGGCCGCAGGGTGCTGTCGAGGCATCCGTGGACAACTGCCGCGCGTGCCCCCGACGGGGGAGGAGAGGTGCTGACACCCTCCGCCCCCGTCGAGGTCTGGTCCTCAGACCGGGCGGTCCCCCTCCGGGGCGGCGTCGCCATCGTCCTCGGCATCGTCGTCCGCGCCGTCGGCCGGTGCCTCTTCCGAGAAGTCGTCGCCGTCGAGCAGGCGGGCGAGCGCCTCGTCGAACTCGTCCGCGACGGGCTGTTCGCCGCGTTCGACCGCCTGCAACCGGGCGACGAGGGCGCTCGGATCGTCGATGTCCTCGGCCGTCGGCATCAGGTCGGGGTAGTCCCAGAGGGAGTCGCGGGCGCTGATGCCGACGGCATCCGTCACCGCCTGCCACATCGCGGACGCTTCGCGCATGCGCCGTGGTCGCAGCTTCAGTCCAACCAGCGCACCGAGCGCGTCCTCGGCGGGTCCGCCCACTGCGCGGCGGCGACGGGCGGCCTCGGCGATCCGTGCGCCGTCCGGAAGGCGGGACGTGGCCTGTGCGGTCACCACGTCGACCCAGCCGTCGATCGTCGCGATGAGGTTCTCGAGCCGGGTCAGGGCCTCGCGCTGCGCTTCGCTCTGCACGGGTAGGAGCGCGCCACCCTCGATGGCCGCACGCAGCTCCTCAGGATCGGAGGGGTCCAACCGGCTCGCGACGTCTTCGAGGGCGTCCACGTCGACGGTCACACCCCGAGCGAAGTCCGTGATCTGCGCCATCACGTGCAGGTGCAGCCACTTCGCGTGCCGGTAGAGCCGGGCGTAGGCGAGCTCCCGGGTGGCGAGATAGAGCGCGATCTGGTCTTCCGGGATCTCGAGGCCATCACCGAATGCCGTGAGGTTCTGGGGGATGACGGCGGCCGTGCCCGCGGGGAGCACGGGGATCCCGACGTCGCCTCCGGAGACGACCTCGAGCGACAGGTTGCCGAGCACCTGGCCGAACTGGGCGGCGAACACCGAGCCGCCGAGCCCGCGCATGAGCTTGCCCGCGCCCTGGACGACGCTGCGCATCTCCTCGGGCACCTGCGTGTCGAGTGCGGAGGTGAGCGCGTCGGCGATGCTGGTCGACACCGGGTCGGCGATCTCCTTCCACACCGGCAGCGTCTTCTCGACCCATTCCCCGCGGGTCATCGCGGTGGGCGCCTCGGAGAGCTCGGAGATCGTGGTGGCTTCGCCGAGCCACAGGTTCGCGAGGGAGAAGGAATCCGCGAGCGACGTGCGGGCGCCGTCGGTGACGCCCTGGCCATCGCGGTTGGCGATGAACAGGGCCTGCCGCAGCGCGTTCTCCCACGGGTCGCCACCGAACGCGCCCTGGAGCTGCGACATGATCGTCTGCATCATCGCGGGGTCGAGGGTGAAGCCGTCCATGCCTTCGAAGGCGCCCCGAAGCGCCTCGGGGTCGATGTCGCCACCGCCCTGATTCGCGAGCATCCTTCGCAGGAACTCCTGGAAGTCCTCGGGGGTGGGGTCGTTGTCTGCCATGTCGCTCGCCTCTCAGCAGGTCTGAAGCCGTGGCCTCTACGCTAGTCACAGGTTTCTGCGCGCGAACCCGATGCGGGCAGATCGGTGTACGCCGCCCGCGAACGACGGAGGAATGCAGTGGATCGAACGCGGTCTGGAAAGCTCGGACTCGGAGTCTGGGCGCTGATCGTCGCACTCGTCGCCCTGGTCGTGCTGACGTTCCTGCCGTCGCCGTACGTGATCCAGCGGCCGGGACCGGTCTACGACACCCTCGGTACCGCGACGGACAAGGAGGGCGACGAGGTTCCCCTGATCAAGGTCGAAGGCGCCGAGACGTTCGAGACGGCGGGCACCCTCGACCTCACCACCGTGCAGGTCGTCGGCAATCGCGAGCGCACCCCGAGCTGGTTCGAGCTGGCGCTGGCCTGGATGGACTCCTCGCGCGCTGTCGTGCCGCTGGACTCGGTCTTCCCCGAGGGGGTCACCACCGAGCAGCGCGACGAGCGCAACGCCACGCTGATGGTCGACTCGCAGCACGAGGCGACGGCGGCCGCACTCAACGAGCTCGGCTACGACACGGGCGCAGAGGTCGTCGTCGTGGAGGCGGTCGCCGACACTCCAGCCGACGGCACGCTCGAGGCCGACGACGTGATCACCGCGATCGACGGCACGGCCGTCGAGTCGGCGACGGAGCTGCGGACCGCGATCCAGAAGGCCGGGGGAGACCCGGTGACGCTCACGGTGCTGCGAGACGGCAAGGAGCAGAGCGTCGAGGTGACGCCGGAGGAACACACCGAGGGGGGAGTGACGACCTGGCTCATCGGCGTCACGCTCCGCACCGACTACGACTTCGAAATCGACGTCACGATCCAGCTCGACAACGTCGGCGGACCGAGCGCCGGGATGATGTTCGCGCTCGGGATCATCGACACCCTCACCGAGGGCGAGCTCAACGGCGGGGAGAACGTGGCCGGCACCGGCACGATCGACGCCGCCGGCACGGTCGGGCCGATCGGTGGGATCCGACAGAAGCTGTACGGCGCGCGCGACGCCGGAGCGGAGTACTTCCTCGCCCCGGAGGCCAACTGCGACGAGGTCGTCGGACACGTTCCCGACGGGCTGCAAGTGATCCGCACGGCCACGCTCGACGAGTCGCTCGCGGCGCTCGAGGTCATCGCGGACGACGGCGACGTCGCCTCGCTGCCCACCTGCGAACGCGTCGCCGGCTGATCCGCGGGAGCGGCCGTGACCTCGCCGTGATCGGGATGACAGCCCGCGCACAGTGAGCGATGCCTAGGATGGAAGGGTGACCTCACCCTCAGCATCGACTCCGGCCACGCCTCGAACGTCCCGACGTATTCTCGGCATCTCCCTGGTGATCATCGCCGCCTTGATCGCGGTGTTCTTCGTGTTCGCCTCCCTGTACACCGAGTTCCTGTGGTTCGATCAGGTGGGCTTCACGGGGGTGCTCACCACGCAGTGGATCGCCACGGCGGTGATGTTCGTCGTCGGCTTCCTCGGGATGGCCGTGCCGCTGTTCGTCGCCATCCAGCTCGCCTACCGGCTGCGCCCGGTCTACGTGCGACTCAGCTCGCAGCTGGACCGGTACCAGGAGGTCATCGAACCCCTGCGCCGTCTGGCGATGTGGGGCATGCCGATCTTCTTCGGACTGTTCGCCGGCTTCGCCGCCGCGGGGCAGTGGAAGACCGTATGGCTCTGGGCCAACGGCGTCGCCACGTCGAGCGTCGACCCGCAGTTCGGCATCGACACCGGCTTCTACATGTTCGCGATGCCGTTCTACTCGATCCTGCTCGCCTTCGTGTCGGCCGTTCTGCTGCTCTCGCTGCTCGTCACCGCTCTCGTGTCGTACCTCTACGGCTCGGTGCGCATCGGCCAGGGTGAGCTCCGCATCTCCAAGCCCGCCCGGATCCAGCTCGCGGTCATCGCGGGTCTCTACCTCCTCGTGCAGGCGGCGAGCCTCTGGCTCGATCAGTACAAGACGCTGGTGCAGCCCGACGACCGCATCACCGGCGCGGCCTACACGGGAGTCAACGCGACCATCCCGGGCCTCGCGATCCTCGCCATCATCGCCGGCGTCGTCGCGATCCTCTTCTTCGTCACGGCCGTCATCGGCCGCTGGCGCTTCCCGCTCGCGGCCACGGCACTGCTGATCGTGGCCGCTCTGGTCGTCGGCGTCGGCTACCCCTGGGTGGTCACCACCTTCCAGGTGAAGCCGAACCAGAACGCCTACCAGGCCGAGTACTACCAGCGGAACATCGACGGCACGAAGGAGGCGTACGGGGTCGCGAACCTCGAGACCACGCCTTTCGCCGCCAAGACCGACGCCGAGGCCGGCCAGCTGCGCGCCGACGCGGAGACCACGGCGTCCACGCGCATCATGGACCCGAAGGTCATCCCGCCGACGGTCCGCCAGCTCGAGCAGTACCGCGGGTACTACCAGTTCCAGAAGACCATGGACGTCGACCGGTACGAGATCGACGGCAAGATGCAGGACACCGTGGTGTCGGTGCGCGACCTCGACATGTCCGGGCTCGGCGACGGAGACAACTGGAACAACCGGGTCGCGGTCTACACCCACGGCTACGGCCTCGTCGCGGCTGCGGGCAACCAGCGCACCACCGACGGCGAGCCCGTGTTCCTCGAGCGCGGCATCCCCACGTCCGGCTTCCTGTCGGACCGTGAGAACTTCGAGCCGCGTGTCTACTTCGGCGAGAACTCACCCGAGTACTCGATCGTCGGCGCTCCCGACGGATCCGAGCCCGCAGAGATCGACTACCCGCGCGGCAAGGACGGCTCGAGCGAGACGAAGACCACGTTCGAGGGGAGCGGTGGTCCGCAGATCGGTGACACGTTCACGAAGCTGCTCTACGCGCTCAAGTTCCAGTCGGAGCAGATCCTGTTCTCGAACCTGGTGAACGAGGAGTCGCAGATCCTGTACGACCGCGATCCGAAGACGCGCGTGCAGAAGGTCGCTCCGTACCTCGAGCTCGACAGCGATCCGTACCCGAGCGTGGTGGACGGCCGCATCGTGTGGATCGTCGACGGTTATACGACCAGCTCGACCTACCCGTACTCGACGAGCGTCAGCCTGTCCGACGCGATCGCGGACTCCAACGTCCCGTCGCCGACGCTCGCCATCGACGACATCAACTACATCCGCAACTCGGTGAAGGCCACGGTCGACGCCTACGACGGTTCCGTCACGCTCTACGCGTGGGATGACGAAGACCCGGTGCTCAAGACCTGGCAGAAGATCTACCCGTCAACCCTGAAGCCGATCAGCGACATGTCGGGCGAGCTCATGAGTCACGTGCGCTACCCGACCGACCTGTTCAAGGTGCAGCGCGACGTCCTCGGCGTCTACCACGTCGACAAGGCCGGCTCGTTCGCCCAGCAGGACAACCGGTGGCAGACGCCGAACGACCCGCGCAGCGAGGCGATGCTGCAGCCGCCGTACTACCTGACGATGCAGATGCCCGGCCAGGATTCGCCGCGGTTCTCGATGTTCTCGACGTTCATCCCGAACTCGCAGGGCGCGGGTGGTAGCCGTGATGTGCTGATGGGCTACCTCGCGGTGGACTCGGATGCCGGTTCCGAGAAGGGCAAGAAGGCAGAGGGCTACGGCCAGCTGCGCATGCTCGAGATCGACACCGACACGACAGTTCCTGGCCCCGGTCAGGTGCAGAACACGTACAACTCCGATACGTCGGTGGTCCCGCAGCTCAACCTGCTCCAGCAGGGTGAGTCCGAGGTGATCTACGGCAACCTGCTGACGCTGCCCGTCGGTGGCGGTCTGCTGTACGTGCAGCCCGTGTACGTGCAGTCGTCCGAGGGGACGCAGCTGCCGCGTCTGCAGAAGGTGCTGGTCGCCTTCGGTGACCGCGTCGCGTTCGAGAACACCCTCACCGAGGCGCTCGACACCCTCTTCGGCGGTGACTCCGGTGCGACCGGTGGCGATGACGAGGTCGAACCCACCGAACCAGGCACCGAGGACCCGGAGACCGGAGAGACGCCGACAGAGCCCACGCAGCCGACGAATGCCGAGGCGGACGCCCTGGCCTCTGCACAGGAGGCCCTGATCGATCGCGAGGCGGCACTGAAGGCCGGCGACCTCGCCAAGTTCGCCGAGGCGGACGAACGCCTCACCGCAGCGGTCGAGAAGCTCCTGCAGTTGGAGTCCGCGGCGGGGGAGTGATCACTCCCTCTTCACGGTGAAAGAGAATGGGCGCCCCCTCGGGGGCGCCCATTCTCGTCTCCGGCCGACGTGGATCGACGAATTCATCGGGGAAGTCGACCTCGTCCGGGAAAAGCAAAAGGCCCTCTGACCTGGATTTCTCCGAGTCAGAGGGCCTTTCATTTGTTGCGGGGACAGGATTTGAACCTGCGACCTCCGGGTTATGAGCCCGGCGAGCTACCGAACTGCTCCACCCCGCGGCACAAGAAGTAACTTATCACGGATCCCGGGGCCCGGCCAATCGGGGCCGCCCTGCGCGACGCCCCGGGCGTGTCGATGCGAGAGGATGGGGATATGCCTGAGACCCCTGCCGTCGCCGTCGCCGTGTGTCAGTTCGCGCCGACAGCTTCCCGAGCCGACAACCTCGCGCAGATCGCGGAGCTGACCGCCGACGCTGCCGCCCGGGGCGCGAAGCTGATCGTCTTCCCCGAGTACTCGAGCTACTTCGTCGACCCGATGGACGACACCCTCGCCGCGAATGCGGAAGATCTCGACGGCGAGTTCGTCGAGACGCTGACCGCGCTGGCCGCCGACCGCGCGGTGGTGATCGTCGCCGGCCTCGTCGAGCGTGCCTCCGATGGACATCGAGTGCGGAACACGGTCGTGGCGGTCCGCGGCGACGGCATCCTCGCCGTCTATCGCAAACAGCATCTCTACGACGCCTTTGGGCAGACCGAGTCCGACTGGATCGAGGCCGGAGACGTGGGGGAGGCCGCGACGTTCGAACTCGGCGGTCTCCGGTTCGGACTCATGACCTGCTACGACCTGAGGTTCCCTGAAGTCGCCCGGTCGCTCGTCGATGCGCAGGCCGACGTCCTGGTCGTCCCCGCCGAGTGGGTCAGAGGACCGCTCAAGGAGCACCACTGGACGACGCTGCTCGCCGCACGGGCGATCGAGAACACCGTCTACGTGGTCGCGGCCGATCACCCGACGCCGATCGGCGTCGGCCACTCGCAGATCATCGACCCGCAGGGCGTGGTCCTGGCGGGGGTCGGGACAGCCCCCGGCATCGCGGTCGCGGTCGTGGAGGCCGCGGCGATCGAGCGGGTGCGACGGAGCAATCCCTCGCTGCGTGTGCGGAGGTACGCGGTCGTACCGCGCTGAGGGCGGGTTCCGCTGCGGGGAGAGCCGGTCAGGCGGAGAACCGCGCCAGGCGCGAAGCCGCCTCCTCGAGCACATCGACGCGCTTGCAGGCGGCGAAGCGCACCAGACCCGCGTACTCATGCCGGCGGGGCTCGGAGACGAACGCCGTCAGGGGGATCGCCACGACTCCGGCGCGCTCCGGCAGGGCGCGACAGAATGCTGCGGCATCCGTGCCTCCGAGTGCCGTCGCATCCGCCACCGTGAAGTAGCCGCCCTGCGGGGCGTACACGGTGAACCCGGCAGTGCGCAGCCCATCCCCGAGGATCTCGTGCTTGCGGGCGAGCGTCGCCGCGGCATCCGTGAAGTACGAATCGGGCAGCCGGAGCCCCACGGCGACAGCAGGCTGGAAGGCCGAGCCGTTCACATACGTGAGGTACTGCTTCACGGTGAGGACGGCGGTGATGAGATCGGCGGGGCCGTGGACCCAGCCGATCTTCCATCCCGTCGCGGAGAAGGTCTTGCCTGCCGAGGAGATCGTGAGGGTGCGCTCGGCCGCTCCGGGGAGCGTGGCGATCGGCGTGTGCGGCGCGTGGAACGCGAGGTGCTCGTAGACCTCGTCGGTGACGATGACGGCATCGTGCCGCGTGGCGAGCCGGACGATCTCCTCGAGAACGTCGCGTCCGAAGACCGCACCCGTCGGATTGTGCGGATCGTTGACGAGGATGATCCGGGTGCGATCGGTCACGCTGGCGGCGAGCTGATCGAGGTCGGGCTGGAAGTCGGGAGCGCGGAGGGGAACAGTGCGCAGTCGCGCGCCCGCCAGTGCCACCGCCGCCGCGTACGAGTCGTAGTACGGCTCGAAGACGACCACTTCGTCGTCGGGACCGTCGATCAGCGCGAGCAGCGTCGCCGTCAGTGCCTCGGTCGCTCCGGCCGTCACGACCACTTCGCTGGCCGGGTCCACATCGAGACCGTAGAAGCGCCGCTGATGCTCGCTGATGGCGGCGAGCAGGTCGGGGATGCCGCGCCCCGGCGGATACTGATTGGCGCCATGCGCGATCGCGCTCCGGGCGGCTTCGAGCACCTCCGCCGGCCCGTCCTCGTCGGGGAAGCCCTGTCCGAGATTGATCGCCCCGGTACGGGCTGCTGCTGCGGACATCTCTGCGAAGATGGTGGGCGCGACGGTTCCGTCTGCGGCGAGCAGACCTGCACCGGCCGCCGTGCGCCGCCATGCGCCGGGAATGACACTCATGAAGAACAGGCTAAGGCCATAGCTGAAACTCATCCTTGACATAAGGAACACACAGACACAGGCGTCATTCTGAAGTGGTCGTTGAAGGAGCACACCATGAACGAGAACGAACCCCAGGACCACTCGGCACCCGCGTCGAACGACGCCGTGCCGTCCACCGAGGCTGCAGAGGTCGCCGCTCAGCCGGCGACGGCTGCCGCCGCTGACACGACCGGGTCGGCATCCGCCGCGCCCACCCCCGCCGCGCCGACGCCCGGTGCACCGGTGCAGGGGCACGAGGTGCCGTCGATGTTCACGTCGCACGTGGCGCCCGCGCCGCAGGTCGCGCCGGTGCCGCACGCATTCAGCGCGCCATCTGCGCCGGCGACGGGCACCGCTTCGGGCGCGGCCTTCGGTATCCCGACGGCGTCGCACACGCAGCCCACGCAGCCGTACGGCGCGGAGCCGCTCGTCGGCGATGGCACCAAGACCAAGGAGCAGAAGCCGCGAGGGGGCACGAAGTTCGCGGCGCTGATCGTCGCGGCCGCACTCGTCGGCGGTGTCGCCGGCTTCGGCGGTGGTGCTCTGCTGAACGGGCTCCAGAACACCCCGTCATCGGGCACGGCGACCGGACCGCAGACCGTGACGGTCAACAACCCCGGCTCGGTCAACGAGACCACCGCGGTTGCGACCGCTGCTCTGCCGTCCGTGGTCACCATCGAGGTCGCCGGGTCGCAGGAGGCCGGCAGCGGCTCCGGCGTGATCATCAGCGACGACGGCTACGTGCTCACGAACACGCACGTCGTGACCCTCGGCGGTGCAGCGGCAGATCCCACCATCCGTGTGACCGCATCCGACGGGAAGATCTACGAGGCCACCGTCGTCGGCACCGACCCGATCTACGATCTCGCCGTGATCAAGCTGAAGGGCGCAGAAGGGCTCACGCCCATCGACTTCGCCGACTCGTCGAAACTCAACGTCGGCGACACGACCGTCGCGCTCGGCGCCCCGTTGGGCCTGGCGAACTCGGTGACGACCGGTATCGTGAGCGCGCTCAACCGGAGCATCCAGATCGCGTCCTCCGCTCTGCCGGACTCGTCCACCGAAGACGCGCCGCAGGAGCAGTCTCCCGAGGGCCAGGGTCAGGGGCCGTTCCAGTTCGACATCCCCGGCAGCGGCGAGCAGCAGCAGACCTCGGAGTCGATCTCGATCGCCGTCATCCAGACGGATGCCGCGATCAACCACGGAAACTCCGGTGGAGCGCTCGTGAACAGCAAGGGCGAGCTGATCGGCATCAACGTGGCGATCGCGAGTTCGGGCAGCTCCGAGGAGTCCGGCTCGATCGGCATCGGCTTCGCGATCCCTTCGAACATCGCCAAGCGAGTGTCCGAGGAGATCATCGCCGACGGCGTCGCGACCCACGGTCTGCTGAACGCATCCGTCCAGGATGCCTCGAGCATCGAGGGCGCGACCGTCGCCGGTGCCTACATCGCCAAGGCCAATGAGGGTGGCGCTGCTGCCGCAGCGGGCATCGAGAAGGGCGACATCGTCACGTCGTTCAATGGCGTGCCGATCACCAGCGCCACCGACCTCACCGCGCAGGTGCGCGCGGCGGCGGCCGGCAGCGACGCCAAGGTCACGTATGTCCGCGACGGCAAGGACTACGACATCGAGGTCACCCTCGGCGAACTGGCCGGCTGACCCGGCGCCTCACAGCGAAGGACGCCACCCCGCGCGATAGGCTCGCGGGGTGGCGTCCTTCTCTTTCGGCACCGGCAACGCGGCCAAACTGCTCCGGATCCCGCTGTATGCCGTCGGACGCATCGGTACGCTCCTCCTCCCGCGAGGTCGGCGGTGGGTGTTCGGCTGCGGCGCCGGGATCGGTGACGGTGCGCTCGCGTTGCAGCAGCACGCCGCAGCGGCCGGCCATGACACGCTCTGGCTCACTTCCTCCGATCGTGAAGACCGCGAGGCGGCCGCCCACGGCATCCGGTTCGTCCGCAAGAGCGGTCTGCGCGGCTGGTGGGCGACAGCCAGAGCCGGCGTGCTGGTGGTCACTCACGGCCTGGGAGATGTCAACCGCTATGCGAACGGCGGCGCGTTCGTCGTCCAGCTCTGGCACGGCATCCCGCTGAAGCGGATCGGGCTGGACTCACCGGCGACGACCGAGGTGCCGAACGTTCCCGGTGCACCGTTGCTGCGTCGCGCGATCGCGGTGCTCTACCGCGCCGCCGCGCAGCGGATCCGCGTGCTGCCCGCCGCGTCCCATCGCGCGAGGGGCAGGCTGGAGTCCGCATTCGGTCTCGGCGACCATCGGGTCGTCGTGACCGGTGAGCCTCGCGTCGACGTCCTCTCGGCCGGTTCGCGAGAGGAACGACGCAGCGCCGCATCCGAACTTCTCCGTCGGGCTGTCGGCGACATCCCCGGGTCGGCACGCACGGTCCTTTACGCCCCCACGTGGCGGGACGGCGCTCCCGACCCGGCCGTGCCGTCCGCTGCGGAGTGGATTCAGATCATCCGCCTCCTCGAAGCGCAGGATGCCGTTCTCCTCGTGCGCTCGCACCCGTTGGGCGCCGGCGGCTACGCGCCTCCGCTGCCGAGCAGGCGGGTCCGCGCTCTGGGGTCGTCCGTGATCGCCGATGTGACCCCGGTGCTGGCAGCAGTGGACGTGCTCGTCACCGACTACTCCTCCCTCGCGTATGACGTCGGTCTGTTGCCGGTGCCGGTGCTGTTCCTGGCGCCCGATGCGCAGCAGTACGCGCGGACACGCGGCTTCTACGGCGGGTATGAAGAGGTCGCGGGTAACGATGCGGCCGCGGACTGGCCCGGGCTGCTCGTGCAACTCGAGCATCTGCTCGCCGACCGTCGCGTGTACGACGCGGCGTCCGAGCGGTCCGCTACGCTCAGCGCGGGGATGCACGCGTATCGAGACGGATGCAACACCGAGCGCGTCTATGACGTGATCCGCGCACGGGGGATTCCCGCGCCGAAGGGAGCAGTATGACAACGGCCCGCATCGACGACGCGGCACAGGCGCTGGTCGTCGCAGGGACCGGGGAGCGACCGGCGGATGCGGCGCTGGTCGGACCGCGCGCTCGGGTCGAGGCCCGCATCAGTGGCGGTGGCAAGACGTGGAAGGCCACGTTCCCGCTCGAGGCCTCGCGCTGGGGAGGACCGTCGCTCCCGCTGCCGACCGGAACGTACGAACTGCGGATCTCGGGTGCCGACCTGCAGGAGTTGAGGATCGATCCGGTCGTCCTGACCGGCGTGCGCATCGCCGTCGACGGCGGCACCGTGCGCATCGCCGCGCCGATCGAGCCCGTGTATGAGACGGCGGAGGGCAGGTCGACGCTCGAGGAGCGCTACGTCGCTCAGAGCGGCGGCACCGAGAACGCGGTCTTCTTCGAGAGCTTCTACGGCCGCAGCGTCGGCTGCAATCCGCGCGCGATCGACCGCGAGCTCGCGGTTCGTGCTCCGCACGTGCGGCGCTACTGGAGCGTCGTCGACCTCTCGGTCGAGGTTCCGGAGGGCGCGATCGCCGTCGTCGAGGGGAGCCCCCAGTGGTGGCATGCGCGGGGAGCGGCCCGTCTGCTCGTCGTGAACGACTGGTTGCGGCGTCGCTTCGCCCGCAAACCGGGACAGAAGGTTCTGCAGACCTGGCATGGCACCCCGCTGAAGCGGCTCGCGCTGCACCGGCCGGGCTTCGATCCGCGACGCATGGCGGCCGTGGTCAAGGAATCCCGCCGCTGGGACGTCCTCCTGGCCCAGAACACCTATTCGGAGCGCATTCTGCGGAAGGCATACGCGTTCTTCGGGCGACCGATCTGGGTGGACGGCTATCCCCGGAACGACACGCTGATCTCCGGGGACGCCGCCGCGATCCGCCGCTCTCTGGGCATCGGTGCCGAGGAGAGGGTGCTCCTGTATGCCCCGACCTGGCGAGACGACCGCACGGAGATGGTCGACTTCGTCGACCCCGAACTCCTGGCTCGCCAGGCCAACGCCGTGGTGCTCGTGCGCGGTCATTCCCGCACCCTGGAGCAGGGCCGCGACCGTGACGGCGCGCGTGTCATCGACGTGACGGGGTATCCGGAGACCGCACGGCTGCTTCTCGCCGCCGACGCGCTGATCACCGACTACTCCTCGGTGATGTTCGATTTCAGCGTCACGGGCAAGCCGATGTACTTCCTGGTGCCCGACCTCGATCACTACCGCGGACAGCTGCGCGGCTTCTACTTCGACCTCGCCGAACGTGCACCCGGGCCCCTGGTGCGCACGCAACAAGAGCTCACCGCTGCCCTCGATGACGCGGGTCACGAAGCCGCATTCGCCGAGCGGTATGCGGCGTGGCGCCGACAGTTCAACCCCCGTGACGACGGCCACGCTGCTCAGCGTGTCGTCGACCGCATCCTCGATCTCGGCTTCGTCACGCTCTGACGTCGCCGTCGTCGCCGCCGGATCGGGTCAGGGAAGCGGTGTGTTGCGAGTGCCGAGGCGTGAGGCATCGACGGTGTCGCGTGCTCCGCGGAGCACGCCCCCGATGAAGCCGATGCCCCAGGAGACATGCATGGTCGGCAGCACGAGCATTGTCCACAGCCGCTGGCGTACGCCGCCGCCGCCGGGCGTGAGAGCGACGCCCAGCACCAGGAGCAGGTAGAGCGCGAGCGGTACGTAAACGATGAGGGAGACGACCAGCGAGACCGCGCCACTGAGCACTCCGGTGAGCTGAAGAATCCCCGTCACGAGGGCGAGCACGGCCAGCAGCACGAGCGCGGGCGGAGCGAAGTAGCGGATGCCGTTGCGGCGACCGAAGCGACGCACGAGCTCGCCGCGCCAAGCACCGGTCGCGCGGAACTGACGTGCCAGACGTATCCAGCTCTCACGGGGCCAGTAGGTGACGGACAGCTCGGGGTCGAACCAGACGCGGTGGCCCGCCTGACGGATGCGAAGGTTGAGCTCCCAGTCCTCGCCCCGCCGGATCGACTCGTCGAACAGGCCGACCTCGTCCAGCACCTCGCGCCGCATGACGCCGAGATAGGCGGACTCGGCCTCGCCCTCCTGGGAGCTGCCGTGATACGCGCCTCCGCCGAGTCCGACGGGGGAGTTGTACAGGCGGGCGACGGCCTTCTGGAACGGTGTGCGTCCCTCGGCGTGCATGACGCCGCCCACGTTGGCCGAATCGGTGCGTTCCAGAGTCTGAAGCGCCCGGGCGGCGTAGCCGGCCGAGAGCTCGGAGTGTGCGTCGACGCGAACGATCGTCGAATAGCGGCTCGCGCGGATCGCGGCGTTGAGTCCGACGGGGATGTGCGCCGCGGGGTTGTCGACCAGCCGGATGCGCTCGTCGTTCTCCGCCAGACGCTGAGCGAGTTCGGTCGTGCCGTCGTTCGACGGCCCGAGCGCGAGGACGAGCTCGGTGGGGACATCGACGTCCTGAGCGAGTACGGATTCGATCGCGTGCTCGAGATAGGCGCGCTCGTTGAGCACCGGCATCACGAAGGACACCCCGGGCAGGGGAGCGGCTGTTTCGTCGGCTGGCACATGACGATCATGTCACGGTGGCTCCCGGTGATCCTGAGCAGGACGCGGACTATCGCCCTTCCGGCGATGGATCCGTCCCCAGACGCCGGACGATGCCGCCTCGACGAACTATTCTGGAGGGATGGGTGCACTGTCTGATGCGAAGAAGGCGTACCGACTGCTGACGCGGGCGCTCGCATCCCGCACCGCCGTGCAACGCGTGCGTCGACGGCTTTCCGAACGCGAACCGCTCCCGACCGACCACTTCCAGGTGGCGGTGTACTTCGCCGACGGTGCCGTGAACATGTACCAGATGCGTCAGTGGTACCGCCCGCTCGCCGAACTCGCGAAGCGGTGGCCCGTCGTCGTGCTCTCACGACAGGCGACCGGCACCGAGAGGCTGCTCGAGGAGGATTCCCCTCCTGTCGCTTTCGTGCCGAAGGTCCGCGACCTCGAACGGTTCATCGCGACGCAGGACATCCGCGTGGTGCTGTACGTGAACCAGAACACCCGTAACTTCCAGATGTTCCGCTACGGCCGGCGGTGGCACGTGTTCATCAACCACGGCGAGTCCGACAAGATGTACATGACCACGAATCAGTACAAGGCGTACGACTACGCCTTCGTGGCCGGTCAGGCTGCGCGAGATCGGCTGTCGCGCACGCTGTGGGATTACGACGTGGACCGCCGCACCATCGAGATCGGCCGGCCGCAGGCGGATCACTATTCGGGAACGCTCCCGTTCGTGCCGGATGCGCGGACCGTCGTGCTCTACGCGCCCACCTGGGAGGGTGACCGGCCGAGCGCTCATTACGGCTCGATCGCCACGCATGGTGAAGTCCTCGTGACGCGACTGCTGGCGACCGGTGCGCATCGGGTGATCTACCGTCCCCATCCCCGCAGCGGGGTCGTGGACGAGGCCTACGGTGCCGCCCACCGGCGGATCATCGCGGCGATCAACGCCGCGAATGCGGCGGACCCGACCGCGCAGCACGTCTACGACCATGCGCCGGAGCTCGGGTGGCAGCTGACGGTGGCCGACGTCGCGATCGTCGACATCTCCGCGATGGTCTACGACCGTCTCGCCGCGGGGAAGCCGCTGATGATCACGCGTCCGACCGACGAACGTGCCTCCATCGACACGCAGGGCTATCTGGCTGATTGCGAATGGCTGACAGCCGAGGCGGCGAACGACATCGTCGCCGAGGTCGAACGGGTGCGAGCCGACGAGGCTGCCACCGCTCGTCTGCGCATGTGGGTGCAGCACTACTTCGGCGACACGACGCAGGGAGTGGCGACCGAGAAGTTCCACGCGGCGGTCGACCGGCTCATGCAGGAGTGGGAGCGGTGGCAGGCTCACGAGGTGGGGGCGATCCGCGAGGACGAGGACGACGACGACGAGGAAGTCGACGACGAGGAAGTATGAGCATGGACTTCCCGCTGGCGCACACGATCGTCCCTCGTCTGGAGGTTCTGGCGCGAACCGGGTCGACGAACGCCGACCTTCGTGCGCACGCGGAGGACGCCGTCGGCTGGCCGCACCTGTCGACCATCGTGACGCGGGACCAGACCGCAGGGCGGGGTCGTCTCGACCGCAGCTGGGTCGCCCCGGAGGGCGCGGCGCTCGCCGTCTCCGTTCTTCTGCGCACCCTTCCTCTCGACCAGGCGGCACGGGGCTGGGTGCCTCTCGCCGCGGGCGTGGCGATGGCCGAAGCGGTTGGGGCGCAGCTGCCGGAACACGACGTCAGGGTGAAATGGCCGAATGACGTGCTGGTCGACGGCCGCAAGATCTGCGGCATCCTCGCTGAGGCCACGGCGGATGCCGTGGTCGTCGGCGCCGGTGTGAACACGGCGATGACCGCCGCGCAGCTTCCGGTGCCGACCGCAACGTCGTTCGCGGCCCTCGACGTCGACGTCGACGAGGATCGGCTCCTGACCGCCTATCTGACCGCGCTGGATGACCTGCTGTCGGCGCTCGTCTCGACGGGCGATGCGGGCACGAGCGGGCTGCATGCGTCGGCAACCGCCCGGTGCGCGACGATCGGACAGTCGGTCCGGGTGTCGCTGCCGGCCGGTCGGATGCTGGAGGGCGTGGCCACAGCGCTCGATCCGGAGGGGCGCCTGCTGGTGTCCGTCGACGGCGAGCAGCAGGCGATTTCCGCCGGCGATGTCGTTCACGTCCGCCCTGCCGGAAACTGACACGCCGTCGTCCAGACGGCGATGTCGGCGATCACAGGCACAATGGTGGTGTGACCCAGCCTGTGACGCTCGGCGGGCGGCCCCTGATGCCGCCGCCCGGTACGCCTTCGGAGGAGTTGCTGATCGCGCGCTTCCGGAGCCACGCACGTCGGCTGTTCTGGTCGGCGCTCGTGCTCATCGCGACCTTCGGTGCGACCGCATACTTCTACGGCAACCTTCCCGCCGGTCTCGAGGACTGGATGCTGCTCACCGCAGCCGGGCTCCTGGTCGTCCTCGCGGTCGTGATCCCTTTCGTGATCTGGTATTCGCGGAGCACCACGGTCACGACCCGGCGGGTCATCGCGCACCATGGCATCGGCGCTCGTGGGCGCCGCGAGATGTCGCACGCTCGCGGCTACACGATCGCGGTTCGCCGCGGCCCGCTGCAGCGGCTGTGGGGCTCGGGCAACATCACTCTCTCGAACGGCGTCGACGCGCCGCTCCGACTCGCGAACGTCCCGAATGTGACCCTCGTGCACGAGACGCTCGCCGACCAGATCGAGGTCGGCCAGATTCTGGCGCATCGCGATGCGCAGGCCGTCGGGGACGAACCGCACCCGTCGTGAGCTCGCTGCTCGCCGCACGGCGGGCCCTCGTCCGCTGACTCGGAGCGTGTCGATTCCGCCCGTCCCGGTGCGCGAGAATGGGTGCAGACGAATGGAGACGGCACATGGCGCTGCGTGTTGGTGTGATCGGCGGAGGACAGCTGGCCCGAATGATGATCGCACCCGCGGTGGAGCTCGGTCTCGACCTGCGAGTGCTCGCCGAGGGCGAGGGGATGTCCGCCGCTCTCGCGGCCACCGCGGTCGGTGACTATCGCGATCTCGACACGGTGCGCGCTTTCGCCGCGGATGTCGACGTCGTGACGTTCGACCACGAGCATGTCCCGCAGGACGTCCTGCGGGCGCTCGTCGCCGATGGCGTCGTCGTGCATCCGGGGCCCGATGCCCTGCAGTTCGCGCAGGACAAGCTCGTCATGCGGGCCCGTCTGGCCGAACTCGGCGTGCCGCAGCCGGACTGGGCTCCCGTGCGCAGCGTGGCGGCGCTGCAGGACTTCCTCGATGCGCACGGCGGTGCGGGAGTCGTCAAGACACCCCGCGGCGGATACGACGGCAAGGGCGTGCGGGTCGTCCGTGCCGCCTCCGAGGCGCAGGACTGGCTCGATGCGCTGGCCGGAGATGACGCACTTCTCGTCGAAGAGCTCGTTCCGTTCGTGCGCGAACTCGCCCAGCAGGTGGCGCGCCGCCCGAGCGGGCAGATCGTCGCGTACCCCGTGGTCGAGACCGTGCAGCGCGACGGAGTGTGCGCCGAGGTCATCGCCCCGGCGCCCGCCGCCGCGGACCGCCTCGTGGAGGTCGCCGAGGCGATCGGTCGCACGATCGCCGAGGGGCTCGGTGTCACGGGCATGCTCGCCGTGGAGCTGTTCGAGACCGACGACGAACGCATCCTCGTCAACGAGCTCGCCATGCGCCCGCACAACAGCGGGCACTGGAGCCAGGACGGCGCCGTCACCGGACAGTTCGAGCAGCACCTGCGGGCGGTCGCCGATCTGCCGCTGGGAAGTACCGCGCCCCGCTCCGCCTGGTCCGTGATGGTGAACATTCTCGGCGGTCCGGAAGAGGGCACGCTCGAAGAGCGCTTCGGTGCGGCGATGGCCGCGCACCCGCAGGCGAAGATCCACACGTACGGCAAGGCGCCGCGGCCCGGCCGGAAGGTCGGTCATGTGAACGTCGTCGATGACGACCTCGACGATGCCGTGTACGTGGCGCGGGCCACCGCCGCGCACTTCGACTGAACAGAGCCCGCTCTCGGCGCCGTGGGGCGCGAAACATGACCCCGAACAGGCGCGGCGTTCGGGGTTTCTCCCAGCGGCAGACCGTAGCCTGATCTGGTGACCGAGCCACTGCACTCCTCCGCCGTTCCTCTTGTCGGCGTCGTCATGGGATCCGACTCCGATTGGCGCGTGATGAGCGACGCCTCCGCGGCACTCACCGAGTTCGGCATCCCGCACGAGGTCGAAGTCGTCTCGGCGCACCGCACCCCCGACAAGCTCATGTCGTACGCGCGTGACGCGCGCTCGCGAGGTGTCCGCGTCATCATCGCGGGCGCCGGGGGAGCAGCGCATCTTCCGGGGATGCTCGCTTCGATGACCCCGCTTCCCGTCGTGGGCGTCCCGGTGCCGCTCGCCTACCTCGACGGCATGGACTCGCTGCTCTCGATCGTGCAGATGCCTGCCGGGATCCCCGTCGCCACCGTGTCCATCGGCGGCGCCCGCAACGCAGGACTCCTGGCCGCTCGCATCCTCGGGACGGCAGACCCCGACATCGCCGACCGGGTCGAGGCCTTCGCGCGCGAGCTGGAGGCCCTGGTCGAGCAGAAGAACGAACGGCTGAAGGGGTCACTGTGACCCTTGCGCCTCCGCGCGCATCAGGGCGCCCACTGATCGAGACCCGGCCGCTGCGGCACCCGGATGTCTCCGATCCGGGCACGATGGCGAAGCGCGGCTGGTGGCTCGTCGCGATGAATCTCCTGCTGCCGGGCTCGGCGCAGGTGCTCGCCGGCAATCGCCGACTCGGTCGTTTCGGCCTCGGTGCGACTCTCATCGCCTGGTTCCTGGCGATCGTCGCCCTCGGCCTCGCGCTGTTCGCGCGCCCTGTCCTACTGTGGATCACGATCGGCGGCGGATTCTTCTCGGCCGCCGTCCTCACGATCGTCCAGGTGCTCATCGTCGGATACGTCGTGCTCTGGATCGTGTTGACGTTTGACACGCTGCGGCTCGTGCGCCTCGTGAAGGTTCCCGGACTGTCCCGCATGGCCATCCCCGTCGTCGCCCTGGTGCTGTTGGGACTCGTCGGTGGCGGAGCCGCGTATGCGGCGACCGCCGTGGGCTCGGTGCGCAATACGCTCGGTTCGATCTTCGGGCAGAGCGGCCCGAGCGTGGAGCCGAGCGACGGGTACTACAACATCCTGCTGCTCGGCGCCGACAGCGGCGACGGACGTGACTCGATGCGGTTCGACAGCATCTCGGTCGTGTCGGTCAATGCCGACACCGGCGCTGTGACCATCACCGGCATCCCGCGCGAGCTCCCGAACGCCCCGTTCAGCGAGGGCAGCCCGATGCAGGAGCTCTATCCGAACGGCTTCGAAGGGCACAGCTCATCGACGTGCGGCTGGAACGGGTGGATGAACCACGTGCGCAACGCGGCCGAGGTGTGCCGCGAAGACGGGGGAGCAGGGCTCTATCCCGAGGCTGTCGCCCACGGCTCCGACCCGGGGATCGAGGCGACCAAGGACGCAGCGGAGGGGGTACTCGGCATCGAGATCCCGTACTACGTGTTCGTGGACATGCACGGCTTCGCCGAACTCGTCGATGCTCTGGGCGGTGTGGAGATCGATGTCACCGAGCGCCTTCCGAAGGGCGGACCGCCCGAGGGGTGGACGGGCACCGATGTGAACGAATGGGCCATCGGCTGGATCGAGCCGGGTACGCAGCGGATGAACGGCGACACGGCTCAGTGGTACGCCCGATCCCGCTACACGACCAGCGACTGGGATCGCATGAAGCGTCAGCGTGAGCTCCAGGAGGCGATCCTCGCCCAGTTCACACCGCAGACCGTGCTCACGCGGTTCAACGAGGTGGCGGCGGCGGGGACGGCGCTGATCAGCACCGATCTGCCCTCGGACAAGCTGCCGGAGTTCTTCGACCTGATGCTCAAGGCGAAGGAGCAGCAGGTCACGTCGATCGAGCTCACGCCCGACTTCGGCGTGGACGAACATGAGCCGGACTACGGCTCCATCCACGACCTGATCGCGACGTCGCTGCATCCCCCGACGCAGACGCCGAGCCCCGCTCCCTGACGACGTTAGCCCGCGTCGACCGGAGATGGTGGCGGGCAGTCCGCCGGCCACGAGTGCGCGACAAAGCCCACGGCCCTCCCGTCCCAGAAGGGGCGGGCCGTGGGCTTCCGGTGGGTGCCACCGGATGCACCAGACGACGGTGATCGGAGGGGGAGGGATCACCGTCGTCCAGTCGACCACCGCGCGAGGCGGCAGCCGGACCTAGGCGCGCTTGCGGCGAGACGCTCCGACCGCGACGAGGGCGCCACCGGCGACGAGCGCCGCGGCGCCGCCTCCGAGGACCCACGGCGAGACGCTTCCGCCGGTGAGGGCGAGTTCGAATCCGTCGCCCGTGAGCGGCATCTCCGCGCCTGCCGGTGCGACCCCAGGATCGTGGTCGCACGTCGAAGCTGCATCGTGACCGTGCGCGACGGTGATCGTCGCGGTGTACGAGCGCGAGCCGCCGAAGGAGACGGCGTAGGAGCCCTCACCATCGGAGGGCGGGCGGAACGTGAGCGTCAGACTGCCGTCGGTCGCGGCGGTGTTGCCCGAGACGGCGGCATTTCCGGCGTTGAGGCCGGAGACGGAGACATTCACGTTCTCGGACGGCAGGAAGTATCCCGGTCCGAACACGATGGTCGAGACTTCGCAGATGTCGATGACCGGGTCGCCGACCTTGACGCCGGGAGGCGTCGTGTACGAATCGGTGGACGCGGCCGGAACAGTCGACGGCGCAGCGGATGCGACGGCGGGCGCCATGAATACGAGCGCGCCGGCGGTAAGGCTGATGGCAGCCAGTTTTTTCAGCATGATTTCTCCCCAGAATTTCACGCGGAATCGCATCCGGATACACCCCTGCATCCGACTGCGTGGAGTCGTCTTGCCCCCACGGCAAGATTGCAGACTCCAGATATTCCCCAGTGGCTCAACGCTACCCTATCGAGCGCGGAATGTCACGTTGCGCAGTTCAGCGGTTTCCGTGCGGTTTCCGGAGCCTCGATGAGCGGGGTGTGCCGCACTTCCGTGAATCGCTCTCCGGCGCCCGTGCCCTCGAACTCGACCGTGATCGTCGTCGATTCGCCGGGGGCAAGGGAGACCTCGTGCTGCACGACGGAACGATCGCCGAGCATGGCCGTCTGCACGCCTTCCTCCTCGCCGTCGCGGTCGACATGGGCGGGCGTCGCGCCCTCGGGCCCGTACACCGCGATCAGCGTGCGCACCGTGCCGGCGGGGACGCCGTAGAAGCCGTCGGCCGTGACATAAGCGGGCAGCGAGGTCGCGGCGTCCGCCGGGGCCGTATTCGTCCACGTGACGCGCACCTGCGTGGTCGGAGCGCCCTGACACGTGCCGACCGACGTCGTGATGGATGCACGGGTGTAGTAGTCCATCTTCCCGCCGGTGGTGTCATTCATCAGCACGCCCACGTAGGTCGCGTCGTCGCTGTCCGTGGGGATCGTGCCGCCCAGTTCGGAGGCTGCGAGCACGGCCTCCTCCTCCGGGTGTGCGCTCCAGATGCGGATCCGACTCTCGTCGGCCGATGTGGCCAGTGCCCCGATGAGAGCCCGGGGGTCGCCGCCGGACAGCGCGGCGCTGAACAGGCCGCCCGCCGCCTGCGCGAAGATCGCGTCCTGTGCGGCGGGATCGGGGACGGCTGCATAGATCTGGGACAGCAGGATGTCCGTCACGGTGTCCGCTGTGGCCGTGAAGGGTCCGAAAGCGAGGTCTCCGGTCGCCTTCATGAGGTGCTCCGCGACGACGGCGTCCACGGCGATGACGCCGTCGACGGTCCCGCCGAAGCGACCCGTCCACCGGGCCGCGATGATCTCGCCCGCCTCGGCGAAGTCCGGGATGGCGGTGATGTTCTGGAGGTAGCGACCGGGGCGGTCGTCGAACAGGGCGATCGTGGACTCGCTGAGCGGCAGAGCGGTGTCCAGCGGCGGGAAGTCCCGGGTCGACGCCTGTCTCTGCAGCGTGATCGTGCCGTTCTCCGCATGCAACAGAGCGATCGAGCCGATGATCCCGCCGGAGGAGCGCAACTCGGCGTTGTTCTGCATGGCCAGGACATAGTTGCGCGGGCCTTCGCCGCCGAGCATCGTCGGGAGCAGGACAGAGGCACCGTGCAGGGAGCCGACCGCTGTCGCTGCCCCGGTCACCGCGGATCGCAGTTCACGTACGGCGTCGGCGAGGGGTGGCAGGGTCGCGTCCGCATCGATGCGCTTGGCCTGCTGCTCCGCAGCGGTGAGGGCGGTGCTCGCTGTCCCGAGCGGCTTCTGGATCTCGGCGAAAGGGGCGAGGTCGATCGTGCCGCCTTTGACGCCCAGGCCCGCCAGATCGAGTCCGCCGGCCACATCGAGCAACGGCGTGAGCGCGTCGGTCGAGACGTCGTTCGCGATCTCGGCGATCTCGCTCACCGCCCGGAAGTTCGGTCCGAGCCACGGCACAACGCCGAATGCCTGCCAGACGGGGTCCGAGGTGAGGTCGTCGGCGGATGCCGCGTTGCGCGCGATGCTCCCGGAGATCCGCTCCGCCTCTTCGAGGTCGCCCGAGGCGATCGATGCCTTCAGTTGCGTGGCGCCCTTGGCGACCTGCTGAAGATCGTTGACCGCGCCGATCCCGCGGATCGCCACCCAGCCGATCGCGATGAGAAGAATCGACAGCAGAACGCCGACGGTCCACCCGATCCATCGGCGTCGGACGGGAAGACGACCATCGCTCACTCGAGCATTCAAGCACGAACCGCTGGGGCGGCGGTGGGCGAAAACTGTGGGAACGCTGACATTGTCGCGGCGCGGGTGGTGCGCTCCACGGGGGAGCTGCGCGGCGAGGATAGCCTGATCGCATGGGTGCTCGGCTGCGTGTTGTTCTGGATCAGCTCGTGCACGTCGTCGACCCCGACGAGGCTTCCGCCTCTCTCGATCTCACGGTCGGACTGATCGCGACGGCGCCTTCCGGGTGCACGGTGGACGCCATCGTTCCTGCGGGTGCGGAGGTGCCGGTCGCCGGTGTCGGCGAGGTGCGGACCCTCGGGCTCGGGCGTCGCGAGTTGGCCGCCTCCTGGCAGCTCGGGATCGCTCCGGGGGTCGGCGGAGGAATGATCCATTCGCCGACGCTGATGGCCCCGCTCGTGCGGCATGACCGCGTGCACGACAACCACCAGACCACGGTCACGCTGTGGGATCTGCGCGCATGGGACGCACCGGAGCAGCTGTCCAAGAGCCTCGTCGCCTGGCAGCGCGGCATGCTCCGGCGGGCAGTGAGGCATGCCGATGCCGTGGTCGTGCCCTCGCATGCCGTCGCCGAGCGGCTGTCGGAACTCGCACGTCTCGGCGATCGCGTCCGCGTGGTGGCGGGTGCTCCGCCCCGTGGATTCGCGGCGCCTGTCGACGCCGCCGAAAGGCGAGCCGCGTTGTCGTTGCCCGCACGCTATGTGGTGCTGGCGGGGTCGGTGGCCGATCTGCACGACGGTTTCCGCGGCGCTGTCGCAGCGGGGATCGATGCCGTCGTGCTGGGCGCTCCCGATGGTGCGGAACCCCGTTACGCGGAGCTCGCCTCGGCCGCGGGGCTCCCCGAGCGGCGCGCGCATATCCGAGGTGCGCTGGATACCGCGGACCGTGCGGCCGTGCTGGCCGGGGCATCGGTGTTCGGCGCGACGAGCAGTTCTGCCGGGTGGCCATGGCGCGCGGTCGAGGCGATGGCCCTCGGGATCCCTGTCGTCGCAGTAGACAGCGGCTCGCACCGGGATGTCATCGCCGATGGCGGGAAGCTGGTCGCCGCCGACGAGATCGCGGACGCCATGGCGGAGGCGACGGATGCCGCGGCGGACCGGCTGCGCGTCCTGGCCGCGGATCGGTCCAGGGCCTTCTCGTGGGCGAGTTCGGCGGAGCGGCTCTGGGCTTTGCACGCCGACCTCTGAGGGCTGGGAGCCACCTGCACATCGGTGCGACACGCCGGGGTGCTGTGGCCAAAGAGGCGCAACAGTGGCATCATCCTGCAACTTCCGTCACACTGGTCACATGTCTCGACGTGCCCCACGCTCGCGAAACACCCTGAGGACTGCCCCACTCCTCACCTGTTTCCTCGCTGTCTCCGCCCTCGTTCTCGGAACGGTCGTTCCCGCCGCCGCTGCTCAGGCGACGGTCGCGTCACCCGTGGCGACAGTCGCGAACGCCTCCGCCGCCCCCGTCGATGCGGGGATCGCGAAGAGCAGCCTCACCGGTTTCACACCGGGAAACCTCATCAGCGACGCCGTGTTCACGAACAAGAGCACGATGACCGAGGCGCAGATCCAGACCTTCTTCAACGGCAAGGTCGCGCGCTGCCTGGGTGGCCGTGACGAGAACAACGAGGCGATCGTCTGCCTGAAGGACTTCCGGATGACCACGGTCACCCGCCCGGCAGACCAGTACTGCAGCGGATACACGGGCGCCGCGAACGAATCGGCCGCGCGCATCATCTACCGCGTCTCGCAGGCCTGCAACATCAACCCGCAGGTACTGATCGTGATGCTCCAGAAGGAGCAGGGGCTGATCACCCACACGTGGCCGAGCGCCTGGCGCTATCGGATCGCTCTCGGGCAGGGATGCCCGGACACCGCGCCGTGCGACCCGAACTTCATCGGCTTCTTCCACCAGATCTACGGCGCCGCCCGCCAGATGCAGATCTACATGGAAGGCAAGTGGTTCCAGTGGTATGCGCCGGGCAAGACCTGGAACATCCTCTACAACCCCAAGGCATCCTGCGGCTCCGCGCCGGTGTACGTCGCGAACAAGGCGACGTCGGCTCTCTACTACTACACGCCGTACCAGCCCAACGCGGCTGCCCTGCGCGCCGGCTACGGCGAGGGTGACGGATGCTCGGCCTACGGCAACCGGAACTTCTACAACTACTTCACCGACTGGTTCGGTCCGACGCGGACGCTGACCTTCACTGCGGGCAAGCCGCTCGTCAACGGCTACGTGATCCCCGGTCAGACCCTCACGGCGACGGGCGTCTTCACGCCCGCTGCCACCACGACGCTCTACCAGTGGTTCCGCAACGGGACAGCGATCCCCGGTGCCACCGGGCGGTCGTACAACCTGACCGTCGCCGACAGCGGCACGAAGCTCGAGGTCAAGCTGACGGCGAAGCGTGCCGGCTACGTCGATGCGACGGCACAGTCCGCCGCCTACACGGCGACGACGGTGAAGGTCGACCGGATCTCCGGGAACAGTCGAGAGCAGACCGCGGTCGAAGCCTCCCGCGCCGCATGGCCCACCGGGACCAGAACGGTCTTCCTCGCGACGAGCCTCGACTTCCCCGACGCCCTCTCGGCGGTGGCGGCGGCGAGCAAGGCGCAGGCATCGCTCCTGCTCACGACCCCGGGAGCCATCCCGGCGAACGTCGCGGCGGAGCTCAAGAGGCTCGCACCCACCCGGGTGGTCCTCGTCGGCGGGGTGGGCGTGATCTCGGACGCCGTGGCGGCGCAGACGAAGGCCGCGGTACCGGCTGCCAAGATCGAGCGGATCAGCGGCGCAGACCGTTACTCGACCTCGCGTGCCATCGTCGAGAGCTCCGGCGCGAGCGCCAACGTTCTCCTGGCGACCGGTGCGGACTTCCCGGATGCTCTCAGCGCGGCGGCCGCCGGTGGTGCAGGGCGCATTCCGGTGCTGCTCGTGGACGGACTCGCCAACAGCGCTGATGCCGCGACGATCGCGACGCTCCGCAAGATCGGCGCCGCGAACATCACGGTCGTGGGAGGCGCCGGAGTGGTCAAGGATTCGGTGGTCGCCCAGCTGCAGGGCCAGGGCTTCAAGATGAACCGGCTCTCCGGCACCGATCGATACCTGACGAACATCGCCGTGAACAACGCGTACTTCCCCTCGACGGCACTGCGTGTGCTCGTCGCCACGGGTGACGACTTCCCGGACGCCCTCACCGGATCGGCTCTCGCCGGCAGGCTCGGGGTCCCGCTCGTGCTCTCGCAGAGCACCTGCATGTTCCCCCAGGCGGCGGAGTTCCTGCGCACCAGGGGAGCGACGACCGTCACCCTGGTCGGCGGGACGGGGGTGCTCTCCGCGGAGGGCATCGGCCAGCTTCGTCGATGCTGAGATCGTCTGCGCGTGGGCAGCGCAGATCCTCAGAATGCCCCGGCTAGTATGAAGGCTGCTCCTTTCCCGGATGGAACACCTGTGACGATCAAACCCGATCCTTACGCCATCATCCCGCGAGCCGACTTCGACATCCCCGGCAAAAGCCATGGGCTCATCGACGTGGTGCGGTGGCGCTATCTGCTGAACCTTCTCGTCCGCACGGGCGTCACGACGCGGTACCGCAACTCGGTGCTCGGATGGACCTGGTCCTACGTGCGACCCGCGGCCCAGTTCCTCGTGTTCTGGGTGGTCCTCGGCATCTTCATGAAGCTCGACCACGGGATCCCGAACTACGCGGTCTACCTGTTCTCGGGGATCGTGGTGATCAACCTGTTCTCTGAGGGATTCAAGAACGCGACCACGTCGATCGTCGGCAACGCCCCGCTGGTGCGCAAGGTGTTCCTTCCGCGCCAGCTGTTCGCGGTCTCGGCCGTGATCGTCGCGTTCGTGCACTTCCTCCCGCAGGTCGGGCTGCTGCTGGTGGTCTGCCTCCTGATGGGATGGATCGCGCACATCTCGGTGCTGAGCATCCTCGCCGTGCTCGCGGGAATGATCATCGTCATGGTGTTCAGCCTCGGTCTCGGCCTCTTCTTCGGCGCCGTCAACGTGCGCTTCCGCGACGCCGAGAACATCGTGGAGCTGATGCTGCTGCTCGCCACGTGGGCATCACCCGTGCTGTACGCGTGGATCATGGTGCAGGAGGCGGTCGTAGACCGGCTGCACTGGCCGTCGTGGCTCGTGGACCTGTACCTCCTCAATCCGATCACCCAGGGCGTGGAACTCTTCCATTACGCCTTCTGGCGTCCGGCGACCGAGGGCATGGTCTCGGCCGCCGGATACGCGGGTACGGAACTCGTCGCGCTTCCGCCGAACCTGGGCTGGAACACGCTGTGGACGTTCCTCATCGCCGTCGCCACCTTGCTGCTCGGGCAGTTCGTCTTCCGCCGCCTCGAGGGAAAGTTCGCACAGGACCTATGAGTGAACAGACGGCGATCAGGCCGAGCATCATCATCGACGACGTGCGCAAGCGGTTCACGCTCAACCACGCGTTCTCCCTCAAGGACACCGTCGTCGCCTGGATCAAGCGGCAGAAGCTCACCAGCCAGTTCGAAGCGCTGAAAGGCGTGGACCTCGTCATCGGCGAGGGGGAGTCCGTCGCCATCCTCGGGCTCAACGGATCGGGCAAGTCCACGCTTCTCAAGTTGGTCTCCGGCGTCATGGAGCCCGATGACGGACAGGTGCTGACCCGCGGTCGGGTCGCCGGTCTCATCGAAGTCGGCGCCGGCTTCCACCCCGAACTCTCCGGACGCGAGAACGTCTTCCTCAACGCGGCGATCCTCGGGATGAAACGCCACGAGATCGAGGCCCGCTACGACGAGATCGTGGCGTTCAGCGAGATCGAGCAGTTCATCGACCAGGAGGTCAAGCACTACTCCTCCGGGATGTTCATGCGGCTGGCCTTCTCTGTCGCGATCCACGTCGAGCTCGACGTGCTCCTCGTCGACGAGATCCTCTCCGTCGGCGATGCGCCGTTCCGGGAGAAGTGCCGACTCAAGTTCGAAGAGCTCATCGCCGCGGGCAAGACCCTCGTCGTCGTCAGCCACGACATGGAGATGGTCCGTGAGCTGTGCACCCGCGGCATCGTGATCAACAAGGGCGAGGTCATCTACGACGGTGAGGTCGAGGGCGCCATCGCTCTGGTGGACGCGTGAGCGACTGGATCGGTCAGATCCCAGCGCTGCTCGTCGCGGCCGCCCTTCTGATCGTCCCTGGGCTGCCCATCGGGCTCTGCCTTCGCGGCGTGCGGGGAATCGTGCGCCTCGGTGTGGCGATCGCCGTCTCCCTCGGCGTTCTCGCTGCCGCGTCTCTCCTCGCTCCCCTGCTGGGGATGCGCTGGGGACTGATCCCCGTGGCAGTGGTCACCGTCGTCATCTGGGTCGTCGCCGCGGCGCTCCGGTTCTTCGACCGGCGCGCGGTCGACACCGCACCCCGTGCGGGGAGGGGCGCATGGATCGCGCTCGCCGCGGCCGTTGTCGCCTGGATCGGCATCGTCGCCTTGGGCATCGGGGCTCCCGGCAACCCCTCCCAGCTCTATGACGGCCTGTTCCACCTGAACGCCGTCGAGTTCATCGCTGAGACCGGCGACGCCTCCCCGCTGCACATGACGATGGTGGTGCCCGGCGCCGCGACGTCGTTCTATCCCACCCTCTGGCACGCGCTGGTCAGTCTCGTCGTGCCGGCCGCGGGCAGCATCGTCGCGGCGACCAACGTGACCACCGTCGCGGTGGTCGCGCTGGTGTGGCCCGTCGCCCTCGCCTGCCTGACCGCCGTGGCGTTCCCGTCCCGCCCGGCTGCCACCACGTGGGCGCCGCTCGTGGGTCTGGGCTTCAGCGTCTTCCCCCTCGGCTTCCTCAACTGGGGCGTCCTCTATCCCAACCTGCTCGGCACCGCGCTGATCCCGATCTTCCTCGCGGTCGTCCTGATCGCCTTCGCGCCGGCGCTCTCGTGGGCGGGGAGGACGCTGCGTATCCTCATCGCCCTCGCGGCTGCGGGTGCGGTCGCCCTCGCGCATCCCTCCGCACTTCTCGGCGCGGTGGTGCTGCTCGTGCCCTACCTCGTCTGGTTGGCGTGGCGCACAGCTCGCGCGGGCGGAACCACGACACGGGTCGTCGTCGCACTCTCGGTGGTTCTGGGGGCGGTCGCACTCGCCGTGGTCTGGATCGTGGCCAATGTGACGACGCACGAGTGGCTTCCCACCTCCTCTCTGGGGCAGGCTCTCGGCGAGGTCGCATTCCTCAGCCCGGTCGGCAGGTCGACGGGGCTCCTGCTCGGGCCGCTGGCGGCGATCGGTATCTGGCGCGTGGTGAAGGACCGGACGTGGTGGATCCTCGGCTCCTACGCCGTGAGCATCTTCTTCTTCCTGATGGCGACCTGGTTCCCGGTCGAATCGATCCGCAGTGTCTTCGTCGGCGTCTGGTACGACGACACGACCCGCGTCGGAGCGCTCATCGCGGTGTGGGGACTGCCCCTCGCCGCGCTCGGCGCGTCTGTCGTCGTCGAATGGATCCGCGGCTGGTGGCGCGCAGGACGCAGGGGCCTCGTGGTCGCTGTCGTCGCGATCGTCGCCGTCGCAGGGGCGACCCATCTCGTGGGACTTCGCAACGACGTGGGCTACATGCGCAGCGTGAGCTTCCAGTTCAGCGAGGTGTCGCAGGGGCTCTCACCCGACGAGGTGGCTCTGTTCGACGAGATCGACGACGAGTTGCCCGACGACGCCGTCGTGATCGGCGACCCGCTGACCGGAGCCGGCCTGTTGTTCGCATTCACCGGGCACGACGTGGTCTTCCCGCACGTGACCGGGCGCTACGGCGATGACGCGTCGACCCTGGCCAGGTACCTGGTGGAGGGCGGGCCCGCCGTGTGCGACGCGATCGACAGACTCGGCGTGACGCACGCCCTCGACTTCGGCGACCGCGTGCTGTTCGAGAACCACTACACGACCTTCGACGGCCTGCACGGCCTCGACGATTCCTCGATCCTCACCGAGGTGGACCGCGTCGGCGACGCCGTCCTCTACGAGGTCACGGGTTGTGAGTAGGGTGCTTCTCGTTCTCTGAGGCCTCGAGCAGGGCGATCTTGCGGGCCAGGAGGGTGAGCTGCCGCTGCTGGGCGACGTTGCGGCGGTACTGCGAGTACACGAACGCGAGGAACATCACGATCAGCGCGTAGAGCACGAGGTCGGTGCCGCGACCGACGCCGACGAGCTGCGCGAGCCAGCTCAGCCATTGCGGGAAGAGCACCGAGAGCACTGCGGCGATCACGAACAGGCCCATGAGCAGTCGACGGATCGCGAGGTGACTGTCTGCGCCCGTCCGGCGCATCATGAACACCGCGAGCACCACGATGGCGGAGATCAGGAGGATCTGGATCCACATGGCTACCTCACCACCAAGTCGACGAGGATGTTGACGGAGTTGAGCACGCTCTGGCCCTTCGCCTTCGAATAGTCCGTGTACAGGAGCTCCACCGGATACTCCTTCCAGGAGAGATGGGTTCGGCCGAGCTCCAGCACGATCTCGGTGGCATGCGCCATCCGGTCCTGTCGGAGATCGATCGCCGCTGCGGCGTCGCGTCGGATGACGCGGAGCCCGTTGTGGGCGTCGGTGAGCTTGAGGCTCGTGGTGAGATTGGTGACCCACACGGCCGTCTTGAGGATCACCTTCTTGATCCAACCGGGGTTCGTGCGGTCGTCGAGGAATCGGGATCCGAAGACGATGGCGACGTCTTCGTCGCGGGCGAGCTGCAGCATGCCGATAGCATCCTCGATGCGATGCTGGCCGTCGGCGTCGAAGGTCACGATGTACTCGCACTCCGGGTGCGCCAGCGCGAAGTCGAATCCGGTCTGCAGCGCCGCACCCTGGCCCAGGTTCACGGGATGCTGCACGAGCATGGCGCCCGCCTTCTCCGCCTCACGCGCGGATCCGTCTCGCGAGCCGTCGTCGACGCAGACGATGTGCGCGAAGAACGGTTTCAGGCTCTCCACCACGCCGCCGATCACGCTCGCCTCGTTGTAGAGGGGGATGACGACCCAGGCGCTGCGGTCGGGGGAGGGAGGCGCGGGGACGCTCGAGGACATGGTTCTATTGTGTCAGGTGTCCGAACGGACCTTCATCAACCGAGCTACAGGGGCAGGATGCCGAGGAGAAGACGGGTCGTCGTCGCGACGCGGCTGTACACGCCGGAAGTCACAGCCGCCAGCTTCCGGATGGACGCACTCGTCCGGGCTCTCGCACCCGACTCCGACGTCGTGGTGCTCACGACTCGGCCACCCCACGGGATGACGACCACCGATGCTCCGGGCGTCACCGTTCGGCGAGCCCGGGTCCTTCGCGATCGGACCGGAGCCATCCGCGGTTACGTGCAGTACCTCTCCTTCGACATCCCGTTGTTCTTCCGTCTGCTGCGGCATCGCGCCGACGTGATCGTCGCGGAGGCACCGCCCACGACCGGACTCGTCGCCGCGGTCGCCGCCCTGCTCACCGGACGCGTCCTGGTGTACTACCCGGGCGATGTCTGGACCGACGCGGTCGCGTCCATGGAGGCGCCTCGACCGGTGATCGCGGTCATGCGCGCCGTCGAGAGCTTCGTCCTGCGGCGCGCCGCATCCGCCATCGCCGTGTCGCCGGAGGTCGCCGAACGACTGGGAGACATCGGCGGCCGTCCCGAGCGCGTGATCAGCGTCGGCAACGGGATCGACACCGATGTCTTCTCGCCCGACGTGCCGGCCCCGTCGGCAGACGTCCCGTACTTCGTCTACACGGGAACCATGTCGGAGTGGCAGCAGCCTGAGGTGTTCATCCGTGCCCTGGCGGAGCTCTCCGAGGTCGACGTCCACATCCGGTTCTTCGGGCAGGGGTCGGTGGAACCGGAACTCAAGGTGCTCGCGGAGCGGATCGCACCGGGCCGCGTGCATTTCGGGGGACTCGTCGGACCCGCGGAGTCCGCCTCGTGGCTCAGAGGCGCAGTGGCGGCGCTCGTGAGCATCGTCCCCGGCATCGGCTACGACTTCGCGCGACCGACCAAGACGTATGCGGCCGCGGCGGTCGGCACGCCCGTGCTGTTCGCCGGCGCGGAGACCGGCGGAGAGGTCGTGCGCGCGGGAGGGCTCGGCGAAGCGGTCGGCTTCGACGCCCATGATGTCGCCGCTGCGATGCGGCGACTGCTCGCCGAGTGGGCGGACGGAACCACCGAGCACGCGCGGCCCGCACGCGTCGCCTGGGCCGTCGACAACGCGTCGTTGCGTACGGTGGGCGCCCGGGCTGCGGACGTCGTTCGCGGCGCGCGTCGAGGTTCGCGGCGCAGCGCCAAGTAGAATCTCGTCAGTGCTGCCAGTTCCCGGCGGCGTGCTAGGAGCCCCCGTGACTGAAACCTCTCGCGTGCGGATCGTCGAATCCGCAGATGTGTCCCCTGACGCCGTCATCGGCGACGGCTCTGCCGTCTGGCACCTCGCGCAGGTGCGCGAGGGCGTGCGGATGGGGGAGAACTGCATCGTCGGACGCGGCGCCTACATCGGCACCGGCGTCGAGATGGGCGACAACTGCAAGGTGCAGAACTACGCCCTCGTCTACGAACCCGCGAAGCTCGGCGACGGCGTGTTCATCGGACCCGCCGTGGTGCTCACCAACGACACCTACCCGCGGGCGATCAACCCCGACGGATCGATCAAGAGCGCACACGACTGGGAGCCGGTCGGCGTGACCATCGAGACGGGTGCGTCCATCGGCGCCAGAGCGACGTGCGTCGCTCCGGTGACGATCGGTGCCTGGGCGACGGTCGCCGCCGGTGCGGTGGTCGTCAAGGATGTCCCGGCATACGCGCTCGTCGTCGGCGTGCCGGCGCGGCGCATCGGATGGGTGGGCGAAGCAGGGATCCCGCTGAAGCCCGCCGACGACGCAGACATCTGGGTCTGCCCGAGCACCGGCGACAGATACATCGAATCAGAAGGCACATTGAGCAAGGAGACCGTGTGAGCGAGTTCATTCCCCCCGCGAAGCCCATCATCGGCGACGAAGAGCGGGAGGCCGTCGACCGAGTCCTGCGCAGCGGCATGGTCGCTCAGGGCCCCGAGGTCGCCGCGTTCGAGCAGGAGTTCTCGGCGCACTTCGTGCCCGGTCGCCCCTCCGTCGCGGTGAACTCCGGCACCGCGGGCCTGCACCTCGGCCTGCTGGCGGCCGGCGTCGGTGCCGGTGACGAGGTCATCGTGCCGTCGTTCACGTTCGCCGCCACGGGGAACTCCGTCGCCCTCACCGGTGGTACGCCGGTCTTCGTCGACATCGAGCCCGACACGTTCTCGCTCGACCCCGAGGCGGTCGCGGCCGCGATCACACCGAAGACCAAGGGCATCCTCCCCGTGCACCTGTACGGCCACCCGGCCCGCATGCGGGAGCTGGAGGCCCTCGCCGCCGAGCGCGGGATCGCGCTGTACGAGGACGCGGCTCAGGCCCACGGCGCCTCGCTCGACGGACGCCCGGTGGGCTCGTTCGGCGACTTCGCCATGTTCAGCCTCTACCCGACGAAGAACATGACCAGCGGCGAGGGGGGCATGGTCACCACGGCGACCGACGAACTCGCACGCCAGGTGAAGCTCCTGCGCAACCAGGGCATGGAGCGTCAGTACGAGAACGAGGTCATCGGCTTCAACGCCCGCATGACGGACATCCACGCCGCGATCGGACGCGTGCAGCTGACCAAGGTCGATGCCTGGACGAAGACCCGGCAGTCCAACGCCGCGTTCCTCGACGCCAATCTCGAGGGCGTCATCGTGCCTCCGGTCGCGGACGGCGCCGTGCACGTCTACCACCAGTACACGATCCGTGTTCCCGAGGACCGCGACGGTTTCGTCGCCGCGCTCAAGAACGAATACAACGTCGGCGCCGGGGTCTATTACCCGATCCCGAACCACCGGCTGCCTTCCCTGACGCACTTCGCTCCGGGGCTCGACCTGCCGGAGACCGAACGCGCCGCCCGCGAGGTGGCCTCCCTGCCGGTCCACCCGTCGCTGACCCAGGACGATCTCGAACGCATCGTCGCCGCCGTCAACGCGATCGCAAAGGCGGGTGCGTGATGACTCTGCGCGCTGGCCTGCTCGGCGTGGGGATGATGGGGCGTCACCACGCACGCGTCCTCCGGGAGATCGACGGCGTCGAACTGGTGGCGATCGCCGATCCCGGGGGCGACCCGCACGGCGTCGCCGGAGATCTCCAGATCCTCCCCGACATCGAAGCACTGATCGCCACGGGCATCGACATCGCCGTGGTCGCGGTCCCGACGCGATTCCATGAGGATGCAGCCCTGAAGCTGGCCGCCGCGGGTGTGCACACCCTGGTGGAGAAGCCGATCGCGCACAGCGTCGAGGCCGGCCAGCGCATGGTCGACGCCTTCGCATCAGCCGGTCTCGTGGGGGCCGTCGGTCACATAGAGCGTTTCAACCCCGCTGTCCAGGAACTCCGGCGCCGCATCGAAGCCGGCGAACTCGGAGCCGTGTACCAGGTCGTCACGCGCCGGCAGGGGCCGTTCCCCTCGCGCATCGCCGACGTCGGTGTCGCGAAGGACCTGGCATCGCACGACGTCGACCTCACGGCGTGGGTCGTGCAGAGCGACTACGAGCGCATCTTCGCGCAGACGGCGTTCAAGAGCGGCCGCGAGCATGAAGACATGATCACCATCACAGGACGCACGGCGTCGGGCGTCATCGTCAACAACATCGTGAACTGGCTGAGCCCGATGAAGGAGCGGCTGACGGTCGTGACGGGGGAGAAGGGTGCGTTCCTCGCCGACACGTCCACCGGCGACCTGACCTTCTACGCGAACGGCACGATCCCGCTGGAGTGGGAGTCCGTCTCGTCGTTCCGCGGGGTCTCCGAAGGCGATGTCACCCGTTTCGCCTTCGCGAAGCGCGAACCGCTGCGCGTCGAGCACGAGGCGTTCCGCGACGCCGTCCTCGGCCAGCGCACCGACGTGGTCACCATGGAGCAGGGCCTTCGCACGCTGGTGGTCGTCGAAGCCGCACTCGAGTCCGCACGTGACGGCGACTCCGTGAGGCTGTGAGTCGTCGAACCATGGCTCAGGGCCAGACGCCTTCCGATCCGGTGACACGATGAGCGGTTCCTTCGTGCGTCGGAGCGCCGGTCGCGTCCTCGACGCGCTTCCGGAGGGCATCCGGCTCCGCATCGCCGGTTCTCGCTACGGGTTCGACGCCGCAGACGTCCCCGCACCGGTGGTCGCCCCCGACGGTGACGTCCGGCTGTACATCGCGCCGGTGAACTTCGCGGGGCAGGCGTTCCGGTGGGCGCGAGCCGCCGAGCTCCTCCCCGGGGTGGGCGCGGTGAACATGCAGTACCGCAATCCGACCGGCGACTTCGGGTTCCCTGCCGACTACGCCCTGCCCACGGCCGTGTTCCTGAAGAGCCGGCGGTGGCAGCGCGCGCAGTTCGACGCCGTCGTGAATGGGTTCTCCCACGTGCTGGTGGAAGCGGTTCGTCCGATCTTCGGCGAACTCTTCGACGGTGACGTCCGGCAGGAGGTCGCCGCGATGAAGGACGCCGGCCTGCAGGTGGGGCTGATCGCCCACGGCACCGACGTGCGGGTCCCGAGCGTGCACCGTTCCGACAACCCCTACTCTCCCTTTCACGGCGCCGAGTGGGATCAGACGCCCCTGCTGGAGCAGAGCGCTCAGGTCCGCAGCGCACTCGCGTCTTCGCTGGCCCTGCCGACGTTCTACTCGACGGCCACCCTGGCGCGGCACCTGCCCGCCGCCAGCTGGCTCCCGGTCGTGGTGGATCCCGACCGCTGGGCGAGCACCGAGCCTCCGATGACCCGCGCGAAGCCGGTCGTCATGCACGTGCCCAGCAGCGGAATCGTCAAAGGCACGGCGGCCGTGCGCGAAGCAGCTGCCCGCCTCGAGGCCGAAGGGCTGATCGAGTACCGGGAGGCGCACGCGGTGCCGGCGGACGAGATGCCTGATCTGTACCGTTCGGCGGACATCGTCATCGACGCCCTGCGCATGGGCAACTACGGCGTCGCGGCCGTCGAGGCCATGGCGGCCGGGCGCGTCGTGGTGACCTACCTCACCGATCTCGCGGTGAGTGAGGCCGAGGAGGCCGGCGCTGTTCCGCCGTGCGTCTTCGCGAACCCCGACACACTCGAAGACGCCCTGCGCGAGATCTGCGCGGATCCCGAGAGTTTCCGTACGCTCGCCGCACGAGGTCCCGCGTTCGTGCGCCGAGTCCATGACGGGCGGCGCTCGGCGCTCGCTCTCGCCGGTTTCCTCGGCGTGACCGCTCCCTGGAGCGAGGAAGTCCTATGAAAGCGATCTTCTCCACCTATCGCGACATCATGCCGAATCTCCCCGACTCGGCTCGTCGCTACATCAACACCTTCGTCCTCCTCTCCGCACTGCTGGCCGCGCTCGATGTCGCGGCGCTCATGATCCTCGCCGTCTCCCTTTCGTCCATGCTCGCCGGGACTCCGGTGCAGCTGCCGGTGGTCGGGGCCATCGGACCCGACGGCTACATCTGGATCATCGTGTTCGTCTCCGGACTCATCATCCTGAAGTCGACGGCGTCGCTGATCATGCAGTGGTTCGCGACCAGACGGCTCGCCAGTTTCGAGCTCGAGATCGGCGATCAGCTCTTCCAGAGCTATATCCACGCGCCGTGGATCGACAGGCTCCAGCGGAACACGACGCATCTCGTCCGTCTCGCGGACGTCGGGATCGCCAACGTCACGTCGGGCTTCCTGCTGCCGTTCATGAGTCTGCCCGCTCTGCTCACGACGTCGCTTCTCGTGGTGGTGGTCATCGTCATCATGCAGCCGCTGACCGCGCTCGTGACCGTCTGTTATCTCGGACTCATCGCGCTGCTGCTGTACGTGGTGCTCTCGCGCCGCACAGTCACGGCCGGTCGGGTGAACCGCGACTACTCTTTCCGGGTCGCCGCGCTGATGACGGACATGGTGTCCGCCCTCAAGGAGATCACGCTGCGCAACAAGTCCGATGAGGTCGCTCGCGTCGTCCAGGCGGATCGCAGCGTGTCGGCCAAGGCACGGGCGAATCTGAACTTCCTCTCCTCGGTGCCGCGCTTCGTCCTGGACGCCGGCATCGTGGGCGGTTTCCTGCTCGTCGGCGGTGCGGCGATGCTCTTCTCGGGATTCGAGGCCGCCGTCTCGGCCATCGCCCTCTTCGGCGTCGCCGGGTTCCGTCTCGTCCCCTCGCTGACCGGATTCCAGTCGCTCGTCTCGATGATGACCGCGAACATCCCCCATGTGGAGGCCGTGCTGCGCGACATCGAGTCGTCGCGGCGCTACCGCGACAATTCCGAGCACATCGGGCACGATCCCATCGTCGGGACTCCTACCGAGCTGAACTTCCACGGTGCGGGGTTCACCTTCCCCAACGCGCCCCGGCCGGCCCTCGCCGACGTGACCGGATCGATTCCGTTCGGCACCAGGGTCGGGATCGTCGGGGCCTCCGGGGCCGGGAAGTCGACACTCGTCGATCTGCTTCTCGGACTCCTCACCCCGACGGCAGGACACATCGCGCTGGGGGACCAGGACCTCACCGATGTCATGGCCGCGTGGCGCGGGCGCGTGGGATACGTCCCACAGGACGTGGCGCTCTTCGACGCCACGATCGCACAGAACGTCGCCCTGACCTGGACGGATGACTTCGACGAGACCCGCGTGCGCGAAGCGCTGCGCAAGGCGCAGCTGCTCGACGTCGTCGAAGCCAGAGCGGACGGCATCCACGGACGCGTGGGCGACCGAGGGCTCCAGCTCTCCGGCGGTCAGCGCCAGCGTCTCGGGATCGCGCGCGCCCTCTACGCAGAGCCGCTCGTGCTCGTCCTCGACGAGGCCACGAGTGCGCTCGACACGCGAACGGAGGCTGCGGTGACGGCCTCCATCGATGCGCTCGGCGCAGAGATCACCGTTATCTCGGTCGCGCACCGGCTGTCGACGATCCGGCATTCGGATCAGGTGTGGTTCCTCCGGGACGGAGAGGTCCGCGCCCGCGGCACCTTCGCAGAGGTCATCGCGCAGGAGCCCGAGTTCGCCCATCAGGCTGCGCTGGCCGGTCTGACGAAAGACCCGACGGATGACTAAGCCGCGTCTGCTGCTGATCTCGTTCTCGCCGATCGTCTCCGATGCGCGCGTGCTCAAGCAGGTCGTCGCCTTCCGCGACGACTTCGAGCTCACCACAGTCGGGTACGGTCCCGCACCCGAGGGGGTGGCCGCCCACTGGGAGGTGCCGCGGTCTGCCGACTACCAGGACTACAACGGGCGTCTGATCACGCTCCACGCCTACCGCGCCGTCTACTGGCGGATCTCGGCGGTCAAGTGGGTCCGCGAGCATCTTCCCCGCGGTGAGTACGACATCATCCTCGCGAACGAACCCGAAGCGGTCGGCGTCGCGCAGTGGCTCCGTCCGCGCCTCGGCATCCATGCCGACCTCCACGAGTACACCCCGCGTCTGAACGAGGAGCATGCGGCGTGGGCTCGGCGCATCAAGCCGTATCACGAGTGGATCTGCCGGACGTATGTGTCGAAGGCCGCGAGTTGGACGACGGTGAGCAACGGCCTGATCCGTGAGTACGAGAAGGAGTTCGGCTTCCGTCCGGAGCTCGTCACGAATGCCGCCCCCTTCGCGGACCTGACTCCGACTCCGGTCGCGGGGCCGTTGCGCCTGGTGCACAGTGGTGCGTGTCTGCGTAACCGCAACCTCGACGAGATGATCCAGGCGGTCGAGGCGTCCAGTGCGGATGCGACCCTGGATCTGTATCTGACCCCCAACCACCCGGACTACCTCGAGGAGCTGCGCGCTCTCACCGAGGGGAGCCCGCGGGTCAGAATCCTCGATCCCGTGCCGTATGCGGACCTGATCCGCACGATCAACGCCTATGACGTCGGCATCCACCTGCTTCCGCCGACGAACTTCAACAACACGTGGGCCCTGCCGAACAAGATCTTCGACTATGTGCAGGCCCGTCTCGGCGTCCTGATCGGCCCATCGCCCGAGATGCGCGAGTACGTGGAACGGTACGGCTTCGGCGCGGTCGCCGACGGCTTCGACGCCGCCGACCTCACTCGCACGATCGATGCGCTGACCGTCGAAGACGTTCGCCGGTACAAGGAGCGTGCGCACGCCAGCGCCCACGCCTTGGGTGCGCAGGAGCAGGTCCAGGTCTGGCGGCGCAGCCTCGATGCGATCGCCGGGCGCGAGGGAAGCTGAGATGCGGATCCTCATCGTCACCCCGTGGTATCCCACCGTCGAGAACCCGCAGACCGGCGTCTTCGTGCAACGCGACGTCGAGACTCTCCGCCGGTCCCACGAGGTGTCGGTGCTGCACCTGAGCACGTCGACCGATCGACCGCTCGACGGTGCGGCCGTCGAACGCATCCCGTATGCCGCGGCGTCGCTCCGGGGGATCCGTCGCGCGCGTCGAGCCATCCGAGAACGTGCCGCCGGTGTCGACATCGTGCACAGCCACGCGATCTCCGCGCTGCCTGCCGTGCCACGAACGCTGTCTGTTCCGTGGGTGCACACGGAGCACTGGTCCGGCCTGCTCAGCCCGCGTACCGCGCCTCTCCCGGTGCGCGTGGTCGGCGGCTGGATGGCGCGACTGCTTCAGCATCCAGCCGTGGTGATCGCTGTCAGCGAGCAGCTCGCCACCGCTGTCCGCCGCACGCGCACGGGCCCGACGGTCGTCGTACCGAACGCGGTGTCAGCGCCGGTGGCGCAGCCACGCGACATCACCGACCTGGTGATCGTCGGGGTCGGTGGGCTCATCGGACGCAAGCGCCCCGTGCTCGCCGTCGAAACCGTCGCGGCGTTGGTGGGACGAGGCCGGGACCCCCGTCTCATCTGGGCAGGCGACGGCCCCGAGCGCGATCGTGTGCTCGCGCGTGCGTCCGAACTGGGGGTTCGAGACCGGGTGGAGCTACGGGGCAACGTCGATCCCGCCGAGATCTCGGGCCTGCTCGGCTCGGCTCGCGTCTTCCTCCTTCCGACGGAAGGGGAGACCTTCGGAGTGGCGATCGCAGAAGCGCTCCGTCATGGACTCCCCGTCGTCGTCGGCGATGAAGGTGGCCACACCGAGTTCGTCCGCGCCGAGGACGGGGCACTCGTCGGCACGACGGACGCGACGGACTGGGCGGCCGCCGTCGAAGACGTTCTGGATCGAGACCGCGATGAGATCCGCCGCAGTGCAGAGCTCCGCTTCTCGGACGACGCGCGCCGTGCCGCCTTCGACGCCGTGTATGAGACGGCGCTGGACAGGAAGGGACAAAGATGAAGCTGCTCGTCCTCTCGTTCTCCCGAATCGAGTCGGACCCTCGGGTGCGGCGTCAGATCGAGCTCTTCCAAGACGACTGGGAGATCGTCACCTGCGGCTATGGGCCCAAGCCCGAGGGAAGCGTCGAGCACTTCGAGATCCCGGAAGAGCTCGCGGTCTGGCGTTATCCCCGCGCGGCGATGATCGCCCGACAGTACCGCCGCGCGTACTGGGGAAACCGTGCCCTGGCGTGGGCGCGTGACCATCTCGCCGGCCACCGATTCGACGTGATCCTCGCCAACGAGGTGGAGTCCGCCGGTGTGGCCGCCGGCCTCGCGCCGACCAAGGGCTTCCACGTCGATCTGCACGAGTACGCGCCCACGTTGCACACGGAGAAGTTGACCTTCCGGCTCTTCGTCGCCCCGTTCCTGCGCTGGCAGCTGCGGAAGTTCGTCTCGAAGGCATCCTCCACCACGACCGTCGGCCGAGCGATCGCGGACCGCTATCGACGCGAGTTCGCCTTCGACACGAAGCTCGTGATGAACGCGCCCGCCTACTCGGAGCGCGAACCTCACCCGACGACGTCGCCGATCCGGGTCGTCCACGCCGGTGCGGCGCTGCGGAATCGCGGACTCGGCACGCTCATCGAGGCGATGGAGCGCACCTCCGCGGATGTCACGCTCGACCTGTATCTCCCGCCGAACGATCCGGCGTATCTGGAAGAGCTCCGGGCGGCGGCAGCACGGGTGCCGACGGTCCGGATGCATGACCCGGTACCGTTCGACTCGCTGATCGACACCCTCGCCGGTTACGACGTCGGCATCCACATCCTCGCGCCCACCAACTACAACAACGCGTATGCCATGCCGAACAAGTTCTTCGAGTACGTGCAGGCCCGGCTCGGGCTCGTGATCGGACCGTCGCCGGAGATGGCCGCGACGCTGACGCGCCACGGACTGGGTGTCGTCTCCGACGACTTCTCCGCCGACGCCGTGGCGCGTGCGCTCGATGCACTCACCCCGCAGGGGGTCGACGGATTCAAGGCGGCGGCGGCCGACGCGGCACGCGAGCTGTCCGCAGAAGCGCAGATGCCGGTGTGGAAGAGCGCCATCGACACGATCGCGGGCCGATGACGATGGCCACGCCCGCACAGGTCGACGTGCTCGTTCCGGTGCACTCCGCATCGCGGCCGGTGCGCAGACTCGCACAGAGCGTCCTCGAGCACACGAACGTGCCGGTGCGTCTTCTCGTCGTGGCGCACAACATCGAGGAGCATCGCATCCGAGCGGCGCTCGGGCCGTATGCCGAGGACGCCAGGGTCGAAGTCGTCGGGTTCCGTGACGGGATCCCGTCGCCGGCCGGACCGATGAACTTCGCCCTCGACCGGGTGAGGGCTCCGTGGTTCACGAAGATCGACTCCGACGATCGACTCAGTCCTGGCGCCCTGGACGGCTGGGTCCGTCGTGCCGAGGAAAGAGGAGCGGACGCTGTGCTGCCGGCGATGCTGATCCCCGCGGTCGGGGAGGGGTTCCCCACGCCACCGCGCCGTCCCGGCCGTGTCGTCTTGGACCCGGTGCGTGACCGTCTGAGCTATCGCACGAGCACGATGGGACTCTTCTCCGCCGCCCTCCGTGAACACGCACGCCCCGTGGAGGGGCTGGAGACGGGGGAGGACATCGCCCCCAGCATCCGGTTGTGGTTCGGTGCGCGCACGGTGGTCGCCGCGGCTGACGGCGACGCGTACCTCGTCGGCGACGATGCTGTCGACCGTGTCACGGAATCCGCTCGAACTCTCGCGACCGAGCTCGCCTTCGCGCCGCTGCTCGTCGCCGAGGACACGTGGGGCGGTCTCGGTGAGATGGCCCGAGCAGCTGTGACCCGCAAACTCATCCGCGTGCACGTGCTCGGGGCGCTGGGCCGACGTGAGCTGGACGCCACCGCCGTGAGCGATGCGGCGTCCGCGCTGGAGACGCTGCTGAGGTCGGCGCCCTCGGCGCTGAGCTCGCTCTCGCGCCTCGACGGCGAGCTCATCGATCGGCTCCGGGCGAACGCCCCGGTCGAAGACGTCGCCACGCTCGTCGAACGGCGGCGACGGTATGCGCAGCCCCGCGCGATGCTCACGCCCTCGCTGCACCGCACGCTCGACCGTGACGCCCCGCTGCGCTTCCTCTCGGCCTCGCTCCTCGCACAGCGCCGGGCACGACGGGCGGCGCGCGCCGCATAGGATCGTAGGGTGAAGATCCTCAGCGTCGTCGGCGCCCGCCCGCAGTTCGTCAAGCTCGCCCCCATCGACCGCGCCGCGCGTGAGGCCGGAGTGGAACACGTCATCGTGCACACCGGTCAGCACTACGACCCGATGCTCTCGGACATCTTCTTCTCCGAGCTCGGCATCTCCAGCCCCGACGTGCACCTCGGTGTCGGCTCGGGGAGTCACGGTGTGCAGACCGGCGCGATGCTGGGACAGCTCGATGCCGTCTTCGACGCCCACGCACCGGACTGGGTGCTGGTCTACGGCGACACGAACTCGACGGTGGCGGCCGCCTTGAGCGCCGTCAAGATGCACATTCCCGTCGCGCACCTGGAGGCCGGCCTGCGGTCGTTCAACCGTCGCATGCCCGAGGAGCACAACCGCGTGCTCACCGATCACGCGGCCGACATCCTGCTCGCGCCGACCGAGGTCGCCATGGCGCACCTCGCCGATGAGGGGCTCGAGGCCCGTTCCGTCCTCGTCGGCGACGTGATGACGGACGTCCTCTACTCGACCAGGGACGAGCTCTCGGGCGAGCCCTCCGTGCTCATCGACGAGCTGGGGCTCACTCCCGGCGAGTTCCAGGTCGCGACCATCCACCGCGCCGAGAACACCGACGACCCGGTACGCCTCGCGCAGATCATCGAGGCGCTGGGCGCGCTGGCCACTCCGACCGTCCTGCTCGCCCACCCGCGGCTGGTCGCCAAGGCGGCGGAAGCCGACATCGATCTCGAGCAGGGCAACCTGCGCGTGCACCGACCCCTCGCATACCGGGATCTCATCGCCGCGGTGCTCAGCAGCGGACACGTCGTCACCGATTCGGGCGGGCTGCAGAAGGAAGCCTTCCTGCTGCGGGTGCCGTGCACGACGGTGCGCACCGAGACCGAGTGGGTCGAAACCGTGCAGCTCGGCTGGAACGCCCTGGTCTCAGACCCGTCGGTCCTGGCCGAGACCGTCGCACGTCCTGCCCCGTCGCCGACCGACGAGGCTCCCTACGGAGACGGCTCCGCGGCGCGGCGCGTCGTCGAGGTGCTGTCCGCCGGCTGAGGCCCGTCGTCCGGCTGGGACACGTTTTCCGGCTCGGCCGACGCCTCCGACTCGCGTGCCACGGGATCGGAGTCATCGCGCGCGCCCGGAAGGCCGGTCGGATTGGTCCGTGACCGCTGCACCCAGGTCACGGTCGCGCTGACGAGCATCCCGGCGGCGAGAAGCCAGAAGATCAGTCCGGGAGTCGCGTACCGGAACTGCGTGGGCGTGCCGTTCGTGATGTTGTAGATCGCCGTGGCGGCGATGGCACCGAGCAGCAGATGCGACTCCACGCGCCGCCAGAAGATGATCATCCCGGCGACCGCGAGGCAGATCAGCACGAGCAGTGAACGGTCGCCTCGCAGCATCGTCACGACATCGGCTCTGACGATGTCGAACGCCATGCGCGGAACGTTGAGGAGGGCTTCGCCGAGCGAACTCGCCCCGGCCTGCATGAGGAACTGGTCCAGCTGCGAGAACGACGGGAAGATGAGCGATTGCAGGACCTGGCAGCCGATCGTCGCCGCGCCCACGATGATCGCGGGGAGCATCATGCGGCTGTTGCGACGCTCGATCAGTGAGCCGATGACCCAGGCCGCGATGAAAGCGCCGGCCATGATGAGGGTCGCCTGGCGCGTGAAGGCCGAGAGCACCGTGACCGCGCCGATCGCTATCAGCATCCAGGGGCGGGGCTTTTCCAGCCAACGCCACGCGAGCAGCAGTGCGACGGCCGTGAACAGCGCCGAGAGGCCCTCGGTGAGCATCCCGGTTCCGATGGAGACGAGGAACATCGACGTGTTCAGGAGGAGGCCGATGAGGAGCGCGACGAGCGTGCCGAAGCGACGACGGAGCATGATCACCGCGATGACCATGAGCGCTGCCGTCGCCAGCAGGGGGATGACGGCGAGGCCGGCTGGACCGAAGAGCGCGATGAACGGGGCGCTGAGTGTCGGAAGGACCACGCGCGGCTGCACCAGGCCCCATCCGAAGAGATCCTCCACCGGGGGGACGTCGATGTTGCGCGGGCCCGCGTAGTCCACGGTGAGCTGCCGGGCCGTCTCGGGATCGTTGCCGAGGAAGAGATAGGCCATGGCGAGGTAGTAGCGCGAGTCCGGATAGAACATCCGGTACCACCTCACATACGTGGCGTACGTGAGGAGGAACGTCGATGCGAGGATCGTCCACAGGAGGAGCGTGCTGCGGTGGCGCAGAAACCAGGTGCGCGCGGGAGAGTGTGCCATGGCGATATCACGCTAGCACGGAGGTTTCGCGGTGGCGGCTCGGCGGTTTCGATGCGCGGGTCGTGGACGGGATAGCGTACGGGGGTGACATCGCTTCCAGGTACCCTCACTCACCGACGCTGGGGACTCGACATCCTCCGCATCGTGGCGATCATCGGCGTGGTGAGCATCCACACGTTCGGAGCGCTGCGCTCCTCTCCTGAGCTGGAGGGATCCCGCTCCTGGTGGGTGGCGGTCGCGCTGAACGCCGGATTCATCTGGGCGGTCCCGGTCTTCGTCATGATCAGCGGCGCCCTCCTGCTCGACCCGCGGCCGCATGCCGCCGGCCCCGCCGCGTTCTATCGTCAGCGTCTGATGCGGCTCGCGCCGGCCTTCATCTTCTGGCAGGTCTTCTATCTGATCGTCGTGCGGCAGTGGATGAGCGGGCTCGACGAGAGCGCGGCGACGATGCTCGCGCTCGTCCTGCGCGGGCAGCCGTACACTCACCTCTACTTCCTCTGGCTCATCGTCGGTCTCTACGCCATCGCACCGGTTCTCGCCCCGTTCCTCAGAGAGGGGGGACGTCGGCGCGCGCTCGTTCTCGGCGGGGTCCTCATCCTGGTCACGGTCGCGACGTACTCGACGTCAGCGCTGCTGGCGTGGGCGGGGAGCCCGTCGCCCATCATCCTGAGCGCGCTCACGCAGTGGCTGCCCTACGTCGGCTACTTCGTCGCGGGCTACGCGTTGCGTGATCTCCGACTGACCGGTGCGCGCATGTGGGCGTGCGGCGCGATCGCGGCGGCGGCCATCGCGTGGACGATCCTTCAGGCGGGTTCCGTCGATCCCGCGTCGCTGCTCGCAGCGCTGCTTCCGCAGAGCTATCTCGGCCCCGTCACGGTCGTGATCGCCCTCACTCTCTTCGTCTTCGTCAACAGTCTCTTCTCCGGGGACGTCGGCACCGGTGCGGGGCGGGTCATCCGGACGCTGTCGGAAGCGACCTTCGGGGTCTACCTCGTGCATTTCGCGCTCCTGATCGCCGTGCGGTCGGTGCCCTGGTTCGCCGACGCGGCGACCACGTCCGTCGTGTCGGCCGTTCTGGTCTGGCTCATCGTGGTGGTGCTGTCGTTCGCACTGGTCGTGCCGTTGCGTCTCGTGCCGGTGATCGGGCGCATCTTCTGACCGCGGTCACACGGCGGCGGGGGAGCTCTGGGGCACCCACGGGCCCGTAGACTGGACCCCATGCGTATCGCCGTCGTGGCCCTCGGAAAGATCGGGCTCCCCCTCGCCGTCCAGTTCGCCTCATCCGGCCATGACGTCATCGGAGTCGACGTCAACCAGAAGGCTGTCGACACCATCAACGCCGGGCGCGAGCCCTTCCCCGGCGAGGCGCACCTCCAGGAGCGACTCGCCGAGCTCATCCCCGCCGGTCGTCTGCGTGCGACGACCGACTACGCCGAGGCGATTCCCGGCGCGGATGCCGTCGTGCTGGTGGCGCCGGTCTTCGTGAACGACGAGACCTGGGAACCGGACTTCAAGTACATGGACGCTGCCACCGCGTCGCTCGCCGAGCACCTGACGCCGGGAACCCTCGTGTCCTACGAGACCACCCTGCCCGTGGGGACGACGCGCAGCCGCTGGAAGCCGATGCTGGAAGAGGGATCGGGCCTCACGGAGGGCGAGGACTTCTTCCTCGCCTATTCGCCGGAGCGCGTGCTCACCGGGCGCGTCTTCGAAGACCTCCGCAAGTACCCGAAGCTCATCGGCGCGCTCTCCGCCGAGGGGAACCGCCGTGCGCGCGAGTTCTACGAGGCCGTCCTCCAGTTCGACGAGCGCACCGACCTGCCCCGCCCCAACGGTGTCTGGGATCTCGGGAGCACCGAGGCCTCCGAGATGGCGAAGCTCGCCGAGACCACCTACCGTGACGTGAACATCGGTCTCGCCAATCAGTTCGGCCTCTTCGCGGCATCGCACGGCATCGACGTCTACAAGGTCATCGAAGCCTGCAACTCTCAGCCCTACAGCCACATCCACCGGCCTGGCATCGCCGTCGGCGGACACTGCATCCCCGTCTACCCGCGGCTCTACCTGGCGACCGACCCCGACGCGGACATCGTGCGGGTCGCCCGCCAGCTCAACGCGTCGATGCCGGAGCGTCTGGTGGCGCAGGCAGAGGGCATCCTCGGCTCCCTCTCCGGGCAGCGCGCGGTCGTCTTGGGTGCCGCCTACCGCGGAGGCGTCAAGGAGACGGCCTTCTCGGGAGTCTTCCCCACGGTGAAGGCGCTGCGCGATCGTGGTGCCGAGGTGCGGGTGCACGATCCGCTCTACACTGACGAGGAACTGCGCGGTCTCGGCTTCGAGCCCTACGAGATCGGCGACGAGGTCGACCTCGCGATCCTGCAGACCGACCACGCCGACTACCGCGAGCTCGCTCCCGCCCAGCTGCCCGGAGTCAAGCTGCTCGTCGATGGACGCGCCGCTACCGACGCCGAGCGATGGACGGGCACGCCCCGCATCGTGGTCGGTACGGCGGCCTAGCGCTGCGAGGAAGAGCGGGCGGCCGACATCTGTCGGCCGCCCGCTCTTTCATTCTCTGGCGTCGAACGGCGAGTACGTCGGCGTCGAGGGCGTCGCCTGGATGTCGAGCTGCAGCGCGCTGATCAGCATCTGCGTCCCGATCATGAGCGGGAGCGCCGCGAGCATGACGGTGGCGGCGGTCGCCACCACGGAGCTCGCGATCTGGAACATCACCCAGACCGCGATGCCGAGCCCGACGATGAACAGCAACAGGCCCATGAACAGCAGAAGCGCGATCGGAGAGAAGGACCACAGCACGTAGCGGTACCAGATCCGCGACCAGTAGCCGACCGTCAGCCGGTGCAGAAGCTCGGGGACGACCTTGCTCAGGCGGATGCTGGAAACCTCGTCGCCGTAGACCGCGGGAATGGGCACGTCGGTCGCCGGCACCTGGAGGATGTTCAGGTGGATGAGCAGATCGTTCTCGAAGCTGTAGCGCTTCGCAACGCGCTCGAGCGGCACCCGTGCGAGGGCCTCGGTGCGGATCGCCGTGTATCCGTTCTGCGGATCGAAGAGGTTCCAGTAGCCGGACGCCAGCTTCGTGAAGAAGGAGAGCACGACGTTGCCGAACACCCGGTACCCCGGCATGCCACGGAACGATTCGGGGGAGTAGAAGCGGTTGGCCTTGGCGAACCCGAAGCCCCCGTCCGTGACCTTGTCCAGCAGCGTGGGCAGGTAGTCGGGGTCCATCTGCGCATCGCCTGCCATCACGACGTTGACGTCCGCGCCGAGGTCCATCGCGGTCCGATGCGCGGTGATGATCGCGCCGCCGACGCCCTGGTTCTCCTCGTGGCGGATCAGCGTCACACGGGGATCTTCGATGCCGCGGACGACGTCGCTGGTCCCGTCGGGGCTGCAGTCGTCGACGATCACGATGTGATCGACGTAGTCCGGCATCGTCTGGATGACCTTCGCGATCATCTTCTCTTCTTTGTACGCGGGGACGACGGCCGCGATGACCGCATTCTTATACATCCGAACTCCGAGCCGGTGGATTGGTGAACACCCAGTAACGATAGGCGAAGTAGTTCCAGACGGTGGTCGCGACCACGGCGAGCACCTTGCCGACGAACCATCCGCCGCCGAGCGAGTCTACGAACCACACGATCGCCGTCGTCGCGATCGTGTTGAAGATCACGAGTGCGGTGTAGCGGGCGACGCTGGGCACGACCTTCGAATCGGAGGCGAACGCGACCACCCGCTGCAGCGTGTAGGTGACCGCGAACGATGCGAGGAAGGCGACGGGGGTGGCGATGGCGAGCGGCACACCGAGGAGGTCGTGAGCGACCCAGAGCAATCCGGCATCGACCAGGAAGCAGAATCCGCCGATGACGAGGTAGCGAACCGCGCTGTGGCCCCAGATGCGGCGCACGGCACCGCCGACTCGATTCGGCATGGTTACAGTCTCTCAGACGACACGCGCAGGTTCGGGCAGCCGCCGCCGATACGATTGGTGCATGGATCTTCTCGTCGTCGGGTCGGGTTTCTTCGGCCTCACCATCGCTGAGCGCGCCGCCGAAGCCGGCCGCAAGGTAACCGTCATCGACCGCCGCCCGCACATCGGCGGCAACGCCTACAGCGAGGCGGAGCCCGAGACCGGCATCGAGGTGCACCGCTACGGTGCGCACCTCTTCCACACCTCGAACGCGACGGTGTGGGAGTACGTCAACCGCTTCACCAGCTTCACGAACTACGTCCACCGCGTCTACACGACGCACAAGGGCACGGTCTTCCCCATGCCGGTGAACCTCGGCACGATCAACCAGTTCTTCCAGTCGGCCTACACGCCCGATCAGGCGCGTGCACTGGTCAAGGAGCAGGCGGGCGAGTTCGATGCCAAGACGGCCGCGAACTTCGAGGAGAAGGGCATCGCCCTCGTCGGACGCCCCCTCTTCGAGGCCTTCTTCCGTGACTACACGGCGAAGCAGTGGCAGACCGACCCGCAGAAGCTTTCGGGCGACATCATCAGCCGCCTTCCCGTGCGCTACACGTACGACAACCGCTATTTCAACGACACCTGGGAGGGCCTTCCCACCGACGGGTACACCGCGTGGCTGGAGCGGATGGCGGATCACCCGAACATCGAGGTCAAGCTCGGCGTCGACTACTTCGACGATGCACAGCCGCTCAGCAAGAAGGCGACCGTCGGTCAGCTCCCGGTCGTCTACACCGGACCTGTCGACCGCTACTTCGAGTACACCGAGGGCGCGCTCAGCTGGCGCACGCTCGACTTCGAGCAGGAAGTGCTGAACGTCGGCGACTTCCAGGGCACGAGCGTCATGAACTACCCGGACATGGATGTGCCCTACACCCGCATCCACGAGTTCAAGCACTTCCACCCGGAGCGCAAGGACGTGTACGACTCGGACAAGACGGTGATCATGCGCGAGTTCTCGCGCTTCGCCGAGCGCGAAGACGAGCCCTACTACCCGGTGAACACCCCGACCGACCGCGATGGCCTGCTGGCCTACCGCGAACTCGCCAAGGGGGAGAAGGACGTCCACTTCGGCGGCCGACTGGGTACGTACCAGTACCTCGACATGCACATGGCCATCGGCTCGGCGCTGTCGCTCTGGAACAACACTCTCTCCTAGACTCGACATCGTGAGTCACGCTGCTGTCGGGGCGCCCGGGACGCCCCGGCGCTATCTGCATTCGCTGTGGCTGCTGTCGGCCCGCGACCTGAAGGTCCGCTACTCGACGAGCTTCCTCGGCTACCTCTGGTCCGTGCTGGATCCACTCGTGATGAGTGCGATCTACTGGTTCGTCTTCACGCAGATCTTCCAGCGCGACGTCGGTGAAGAGCCGTACATCATCTTCCTGATCAGTGCGCTGCTTCCGTGGGTGTGGTTCAACGCCTCCGTGTCGGACTTCACCCGCGCTTTCAAGAAGGATGCCCGACTCGTCAGGTCGACCTCGATCCCGCGTTCGATCTGGGTGAATCGGATCGTGCTCAGCAAGGGCATCGAGTACCTGTTCTCGTTGCCGGTCCTCGTGCTGTTCATCGTCGTGAACCTGGTCGTGGAGCTCGATCCGAATCAGACGGTGCACATCGGCTGGGGAATCCTCTGGTTGCCGGTGGCAGTGCTGCTGCAGACGATCCTCCTGATCGGACTGGGGCTCCTGGTGGCGCCGCTCTGCGTGCTCTTCGTCGATCTCGAGCGCACGACCGCGCTGATCCTGCGCGCGATGTTCTACGCGACACCGATCATCTACAACGTGACCGATCTTCCCGGCATCTTCCAGACCCTCGGCGCATTCAACCCGCTCGCGGGCATCTTCATGCTCTACCGGATGCCCTTCTTCCCCGACCAGTGGAACCTGTTCACGCTGACGATCAGCGTCCTGATGACTCTTCTGATCCTCGCGCTCGGCATCTGGACCTTCCGGAGCCTCGAACGACCCGTGCTGAAGGAGCTGTGATGTCCGCGGCGATCGAAGTGCAGAATCTGGGCGTTCATTTCCGTCGGAACAGGCGGGGCAGCCGGAGCTTCAAGGATCTCTTCGCTGGAGCCTCGCGGCGCTCTCGTCCCGGCGAGTTCTGGGCGCTGCGCAACGTGTCGTTCTCGGTGCAGCCGGGGGAGTCGATCGGGGTCGTCGGGCGCAACGGGCAGGGCAAGTCCACGCTTCTCCGCCTGGTCGCCAAGGTTCTCCTCCCCGACGAGGGGACGGTCACGGTGAACGGGGGCGTCGCCCCCCTGATCGAGATCACCGGTGGCTTCGTGGGAGACCTCACGGTGCGGGAGAACGTGCGCTTGACCTCCGGTCTGCACGGGATGTCACGCGAGGAGGTCTCGCGCCGTTACGACGGCATCATCGAGTTCGCCGAGCTCGCCGGGTTCGAGGACACGCCCTACAAGCACCTCTCGAACGGGATGAAGGTCCGGCTGGCATTCGCCGTCGTGTCCCAGCTCGATGAGCCGATCCTGCTGGTCGACGAGGTGCTCGCCGTCGGCGACAAGGCTTTCCGTGACAAGTGCTACAAGCGCATCGACGAACTGCTCGCCGAGGGGCGAACCCTGTTCTTCGTCAGTCACAACGAACGCGACCTCCGACGGTTCTGCACTCGCGGGCTCTACCTCGACAAGGGCGCGCTGGCGCTCGATGCGCCGATCGCCGAAGTGCTCGACCGCTACAACGCCGACTACGCGGTCTAGCGGCAACTCGACGAGCTGACCGGCGGTCCGCTCAGAGTCCCACCAAGCTCCGCAAGGCGTTGACGGACTTCCGCGCCGCGTCGACGGCCGCGGGAACCCCGGAATCGTTCGTGATCGCTGCCTGGAGCTGCGTGAGACGCTGGGCGTAGTCCGTCACGCCGTCGTACCACTTCGTGGCGATGGACGAGGGCGCCTGCGCGTCCGACAGCCGCTGCGCGTCCTGCTGCAGGGTGTCGACGACGGGAAGGGCGTCCTGCCCGCTCGCACCGGCGATGATGTCGAGCCCGCGGGGCGCGGAGTTCAGCCACCCGCTCACCTGTCCGCGGAACACCTCGACGGTGGGATCGGTCGCGGGCGGAGGAGTGAGGGCCGGTGTCGGCTCCGGCTCGGGAGCAGCGGTGGGCGTCGGTGTGGGCGTCGGTGTCGGCGTCGGTGTCGACGTGGGAGTGGCGGATGCGGTCGGCGTCGGCGATGCGGACTCCGACGGCTCGGGGGAGTCGCCCCGCGGAAGGAGGAAGAAGAGCAGCAGGCCCACGATCGCGAGAGCGGCAACGGAAAGGCCGACGATGAGCCAAACCCGTCCGGTCCTCTTCGGCTGAGGGGGTAGGGGTGCCCAGCTCAGGTCCGGCTGCGATTCGTCCACCGTCACGCCTCCAGGGGTGGCATCGGCTGCCAGCTGCGATCCCGGCCGGCCTTCCCGCCGTCGCGGATGCCGCGGAAGAGGTTGCTCGTGCCGCGCACGGTCCGCTCGACGAACACGAGCCGGATGAGTTCCTTGAAGAACGTCGCCGCGGTACCGAGGCCGAAGAGCACCGGGTTGTAGACGCCGTGGACGCGGTAGTACTGCTTGATGAATCCGCGGTTGCGCATGATGTAGTAGCGGTACGCGTTGCTGGACGCGTTCATGTGGCGGATACCCATGTCCCACTGCTTGATCTCACGGGTGCGCCGCAGCACGAACTCGTCGACGATCACCGCGGTCGTCAGGCGAGAAGCCAGCCACCCGTACATCTGGTCGTCCCAGTAGATGAAGAACCGCGGGTCGGGCAGACCGATCTGCTGCACGATCGAGCGATGGATGAACATGCCCTCGAAGCAGCCGCTGTTCATCTCCTTGTAGCCCGTCTCGTCGAAGCCGGACGGGGCGAACGGAATGGGGATGCCCATGCGCTCGGCGATGCGGTACTGCCAATAGAACTCGCTGCCGTCGTAGTCGAAGCGGCGTCCCTGGATGCTCTTGAACCTGCTGCTCCAGGCGCCCATCTTCGCGAGTCCCTCGGTGAGGACCTCGACATCGTCGTCCATCATCCAGATCCACTCGGAGCCGAGCTCGTACGCGGTGCGCATGCCTTCACTGAAGCCACCGGAGCCGCCGGTGTTCTTCTCGAGCCGTCGGTACACGATCTCGGTGCCGATGTCCTCTCGGAACGACTCGACGACGTCGGTGGTGTCGTCTGCCGAGGCGTTATCGATGATGACGACGTGGCCGGGCTTGGGGTCCATCGCGGTGATGCTCGTGAGCAGACCCGAGAGCAGGTGAGAGCGGTTGAAGGTGACGATGACGATCGTCGCGGCCGTGGGGTCGAATGCAGCGGGCGCCGCGGTCATGCCTTCTCCTCGAAGATCTGCTGCCAGGACTGGGGTGACACGAGATCGGGCAGCGCCTCGCGGTACTGCTTCTGCAGGTCCGGCCAGCGCCGGCGGAGTTCAGCATGCAGACGCACCGTGTCGCGCAGCATCCGTCGGTACTTCGCGCGATCACGCGTGTAGATGTTCTTGCCGGAGCCGTCGGCGGCACTCACCAGCGCGCTGTCGAACGCCGGGACGCGCCACCAGTGCGCATCCTCCTTGCCGAACTCCACCTCGGGCTGCGCGATGTTCGCCGCGTTCGGACGGTGGAGGAAGTGCGACGTCAGCGTGGAGAGGGTGAACAGCCGCAGCCGCATCCCCTTCGGGCTGTCCAGGTCGTTCTTCGGGAGCTGCTTGTACACCTGGCGGCCGCGACGCGCATGCAGCACGGCGGACGGGTCGCGGTGCACGACCGTCTCCGGATAGTCGGCGGCGAGGGCACGGGCTGCGGGCATGGCCGTCGCCAGGTTGCGACGCATGTGCTCGGGCCCGGACAGCACATCGCGCAGCGCCTGCGCACGCAGCGCCACGGGGTAGTACTGCATCATCATGAGGTGCTTGAGGTCGACGCGGCGGCTGTGGACGAGCAGTCGACCACCCCTCGGCGCGTTCGAGTGTAGGAGCCCTGCCACGATGCGGTTCCGGGCGTGGAAATACGCCTGCCAGTCGATCGTGTCATCCTTGTTGACCCAGGAGACATGCCACAGCGCGACGCCCGGCATGGACACGGTCGGGAAGCCGGCCTCGCCGGCGCGGAGGCAGAACTCGGCGTCATCCCACTTGATGAATGCGGGCAGCGAAAGACCGACCTTGCGGATCGCGTCGAGGGGGATGAGGCACATCCACCAGCCGTTGTAGTCGGCGTCCATGCGCATGTGCAGGAGCGTGGACTGTCGCAGGTTCGAGACGCCGAAGTCGTGCGGCATCTTCTCCTGGTACAGGTTGCGCCACATGAACGGATGCTCGTCGACGACCTCGGCCCAGCCGTGCAGCTTCGGGCGGTCGAGCAGGTCGAACATATGACCGCCGACCAGGACCGGGGTCGTCGCGTACTGACCGAAGACGATGGATCGGCGCAGCGACTCCGGTTCGAGCCGCACATCGTCGTCGAGAAGCTGCACGAAGTCGCTCTCCGGACGCTGGAGCGTCTCGTGCATCGCGCGGGCGAACCCGCCGGATCCGCCCAGGTTGTCCTGACGGATGACCTGGAGGGTCTCGCCGAGGCTCGCGGCGACGTCGTCGTAGCCCTCTTGATCCGCGACGAGCTGCGTCCCCTGATCGATCAGGAAGATGCGGTCCACGAACTCCAGCGCGTCCGGCGACGCGGCGAGTGCCCGCAGGGTCTCGACGCAGTAATCGGGCTTGTTGTAGGTCGTGATGCCGAGCGAGGCCTTGCCGGTGCGCTTCGGCTCCTGGTCGGTCGTCCATTCCGCACCCTCGAGCACGGCGGGCTTCTCGTCGGCGACGATGTCGAACCAGATCCAGCCGCCGTCGCTGTACTGCGTGAGCTCGAGGTCGAACGACGTCGAGGCCTCGCCCGTCACCTCGCGCGTGGCCACGCGCTGGCGGACCCCGGATCCGTTGGAGCGGTACACCAGGATCGTCGCCGGTCCGGTCGTGCGCACGGTCAGGCGCACCTGTCGGACGCTCGTCCAGTGCTGCCAGTACGACGCGGGGAAGGCGTTGAAATACGTGCCCATCGACACGCGCCGCCCGGCAACGATCCGCGCGCGATGCCGACCGAGGATGTTCCCGAGGTGCGCGCGGTTCGAGACGCGGACCGGTTCGTCCTCGATCACGGACCAGGTCTCCGGGTCGGCGTAGAGCGGAAGAAGGTCGGGGTCGCGATCAAGTGGGAAGACGACGTTCTGAAGGACGTGGGCCACTGGCAGGTTCTCCGATGTTGGTGCCGCAGGCCACTGTCAGGGGACAGTGCGGGACTCGACGAGCAGTGAGTAGCCTACCGTCGATGACCTTCGCATCTGCGGAGAGTCGCCCGGTGCCCCCTCGGAAGCGCTGGGTAGACTGACCGCGATGAAGGTACTGATCACCGGCGGTGCCGGCTACATTGGCTCAACCGTCGCGACGGCATGCATCGAAGCCGGAATAGAGGTCGTCATCCTCGACGACCTCTCCACGGGGCTTCGATCCTTCGGCGAAGGCCGGAACCTCTACGTCGGCGACATCGCCGACGGGGCGGTGGTGGAGGCCCTGCTCGCAGATCATCCCGACATCGACGCCGTGATCCACTGCGCTGCCCGCATCGTGGTGCCGGAGTCGGTCGCCGACCCGCTCGGGTACTACGACGCCAACGTCGGCAAGACGGTCGTGCTGCTGCGGCGTCTGCGCGATGCGGGTATCCCACGCATCGTGTTCAGCTCCTCGGCATCGGTCTACGCCGGTGAGACGGGCGACGGCGTGGACGAGGGCGGCACGCTCGCACCGTCGAGCCCGTATGCCCGGACGAAGGCGATGGTCGAGCAGATCCTCGATGATGCCGCGACGGCCGGAGACTTCCGCGCGATCGCGCTGCGTTACTTCAACCCGATCGGTGCGGACCCGCGGCTGCGGACGGGTCTGCAGAACCCGACCCCGTCCCATGCATTGGGCAAGATCATGCAGGCGCGCGTGGCCGGGGAGCCCTTCACCATCACGGGAACGGACTGGGACACGCGCGACGGCTCCGGTCTTCGCGATTACATCCACGTCTGGGACCTCGCGCTCGCGCACGTCGCAGCGGTGCAGAGATTCGATGAGGTCGCCACGCCGGATGCCCCCTACCAGGTGATCAACCTCGGCACCGGAGACGGCGTGACGGTGCGCGAGCTCGTCGCGGCGTTCGAGCGAGTGACGGGCGAGCCGCTTCCGGTGACGGAGACCGATCGCCGTCCCGGTGATCAGGCCGGTGCTTTCGCGATCGTCGACCGCGCTGCCGCGGTGCTCCAGTGGCAGGCCCAGCGGTCGGTCGACGACGGGGTCCGCGACGCGATCGCCTGGGCGGAGAAGCTGCGCGCCACACTCTGATACCGCGCCACGCTCTCACGCCGAGAGAGGCGATTGCCTCGGCTACTCCAGGGAACGCAGAGTCGAGATCGCGCCCGTGTGCGCAGCGTCGATGTTCTCGCGCCAGGAGCGCGACTGTCCGGCGCGCAGCGCGCACAGCACGAGCATGAACCACCCGGCGCCGACCAGCGTGAAGCTCTCAAACATCGAGTCGACGGCGAGCGTGACGAGGATGATCGGCGTCCACGCGTAGACCACGGACCGCCGGACGCTCGCGACCAGCCATGATCGGATCAGTGCGACCCCACCGAGGAGCAGGAAGAGCACGAGTCCTGCCGCCCCGAGCTGGAGCAGCACGTCGAAGAACGCGTTCAGCGCGCTCTGGTGATGGTCGTCGAGTTGGAAGTTGATGTACGTGAACGGGTACTCGCCGCGCGCCCAGTCGCCGAACCACCCCCAGCCCTGGATCGGCTTGAGTGCGACGAAGTCGAGGATCGTGTTCCAGAGCGATGCGCGCATCGAGAAGTCCGATCCGGCATCGAGCAGAGCGATGATCTGATGGCGCAACGCGAACGCGATCGTGAGCGCCAGCGCCACCAGGATGCCGAGCATCCACTGCACGAGGTTTCGCCGCGCCGGGGACGTGTGCCGCACGATCGTGAGGGCGAGCGTGACGATGCCGACCGCGACCGCGAGCACGAGCACGGTAGGGGAGGCGGAGAGGAACGCCAGCGACCCGGCGAGGCCGACCGACACCACCGCCAGTGGAGCGTTGACCGACTGCGTCCGCCACTCGATCACGAACGTGATCAGCGCGATCACCGCGACGAATCCGAGCATGTTGCGGCTGCCGAACACGCCCTGCACCGGGCCGCCGGCGGCGAGGTTGCCCTGAATCGCGAGGAAAGTGAACGGCACGTCGAGCAGGATGCCGGAGAGGATCTCCACCCCGAGCGAGACGGCCAGCAGCACGCGCAGCGTATCGCCGATGGCGCGCACGGTCTGCAGCGTGTCACGGATGTGGCCGATGGTGATCGCGAGGAACGCGTATCCGAACAGCGACATCCACCCGAAGAACGTGTCCGAGCGGTCTGTCGTCCAGACCATGCTCACCAGCGCCCAGCCCAGGAAGGCGAAGAGCGACGAGGGGGCGATGCGCAGCGGGGAGAGCTCGTCGCGGCGCACCCAGAGGATCGCGGCGCCGAGCACGCACAGCACCGCGATGATCGTGGACAGCGTGACCGTCGAGGTCATCCGCCCGATCGCATACGAGCCGAAGATGGCGGTGAGCGCCGTGAGCGTGAAGGCCCGCGCGAGCTCCACGGAGCCGAGCAGGCGGACCAGCGGCCGGACCGGTGTCACGGAACCCGCCGTTGCCGCGTACCGCGTTCGAACACCAGGTCGCGTTCTCCGACGCCCACCAGCGGCACCGACTTCAGCTTGAAGGACAGGAGCACCAGGAGCAGCCACCCCCAGAGCATGATCGGGGTCGACTCGGAGAAGCCCTGGACCAGCAGGACCACGGTGAAGAGGCTCGGAAGCAGGGTCAGCGGGGAGAAGGGACGACGGGCGTGGAGATCCCAGCGGGGCCGGTCGACCGCGAAGAACCAGGAGCGCCACAGCAGGCTCAGGTAGGCGATTCCCATCAGGACCACACCGAGCACGCCGAGCTGGAACAGCACGTCGAGCCACATGTTGTGCGCGTGGAACACGGTGATGCCGTGATCCACGATCCAGTGGTCGAAGGCGGGGTCCTTCGGGATCCACGGGCTGGAGAAGCCGTTGCCGAACAGCGGATGCTCTCGCACCCGCTCGAGCACCTTCGACCAGATCAGGTCGGAGCGGCCGGTGAGGTCGGAGCTGCGCCCGACGAGACCGAGCAGCGGCTCGCGCAGCAGCCAGACCACGGCGGCGGCCAGTGCCGTGCCGCCGATGGCCGTCACGTAGATCCGCGTGCGGGCGCCCGGCGTGCGGGCACGGCGCATGAGCAGCGCCACGAGGAGGACCAGCGCGGCGGCTGCGGCGCACACGAGTGCGGTGACCGACGATGTGCGCAACAGGAAGTACGCCGCGAGCAGCATCCACAGCGCGAGCGTCGTCCGCCAGCGCGCGCGAGCGGCGAACAGCACACCGAAGGTGATGATCGCGAACAGGGAGATGATCGCCAGCAGGTTCGCGTTGCCGACGATCCCCTGGATACGTCCGCCGTCGAAGAGGTTGTCCCTGACCCAATACCACTGCGGGTCGATCTCGCCCTCCGGCACGGTGGCGAAGTTCGGCAGCAGCGGCCCGTGCACGACGAGCGAGACCCACAGCTCGATCGCCAGCGACAGCCCGAGGATCCACTTGAAGGCGGAGGACAGGGCACGGATGATCTCGTGCCAGGTGAGCACGTGGGCGATGAACAGCCCGTTCACGGTGACGGCCGCCAGGAGCACCCACGTGATCAGCGTCGGTCCTCGCCACTGGGACCACGCGACCGAGACCAGGGCGAGTGTCGTGTACCCCATCGCCGTCCACGGCAGGCGACGCCAGCGGAACGGCTGAGGGCGGTTGCGGGCGAGCATCGGGATGCCGATGCCGAGTGTCGCGAGGGTGAAGACCACGAGGGTGATGGCGGCGCCCTCCATGCCGATGAGGTTGTACACCGCCGTGTGCGCGAAGGTCACGATGAGCACGAGGATCACATACCCGCGCAGCAGAAGGTGCCCCGTCGACTCGCGCTCCGGCGCCGAGGGCGGGGCTGTCACCGGGTGCTTGGTGTACTGGGCCATCGCGTTCAGGCTACCGCGCCGCACTCGGCGCGTGCCTGAACGCCGCAGCGCGGCTCTACGCTGGTGGCATGCTGCTGAGCCTCACGAACGCACCCCGCGACTACGCCTGGGGATCCGACTCCCTCCTCGCCGGACTCGAAGGACGCACGCCGACCGGTACCCCCGAGGCAGAGGTGTGGTTCGGGGATCATCCCGGCGACCCCGCGGACGTCGCGGGCGGCGGCACCCTCGATCAGATCACCGGCGGCACGCTCCCGTACCTGCTGAAGCTGCTCGCCGCGGGCGGGCCGCTCTCGATCCAGGTGCATCCGACGATCGCGCAGGCGCGCGAGGGCTGGGCGAGGGAGAGCGGGCTCGCCGCAGACGATCCGCAGCGCAACTATCGCGACGACAACCACAAGCCCGAGCTCATCGTCGCTCTCAGCGAGCGCTTCGAATCGCTCAGCGGCCTGCGCCCGGTGGAGGACACTCTCGCTCTGCTGGACCTGCTGGAGGACAACGACGGCGTCGCACAGCTCCGCGCCCGTCTCGGGGGCGGAGCCGATGAGCTGCGGGTTGCCATCGGCTGGTTGCTCGGCGGCGACGTGCAGCGCGAGGTCGACGAGATCATCGCCGCGGTGGTGCGGGCAGCGGAGCGCGCCGATACGGGGGAGTGGGGCACGACGCTGAGCGCCATCGCGGGCGTGGCGGCGAACTACCCGGGGGATCCCGGAGTGGTCGTCGCGCTGCTCATGAACCACGTCGTGCTCCGACGGGGGGAGGGCGTGTTCCTGCGCGCCGGCCTTCTGCATGCCTACCTCTCGGGCCTCGGTGTCGAGATCATGGCGGCGAGCGACAACGTGCTGCGTGGCGGCCTGACGCCCAAGCGCATCGACGTTCCCGAGCTGCTCGCGATCCTCGACCCGACGCCGGGTGAGGTCCCGGTGTTGCGGCCGGCGGAGGGTCAAGCGATCACGGCGTATCCGGTCCCCGTCTCCGACTTCGCGCTGAGCAGGGTCTCCGTGGACGGTGCGCCGGTCACGGTCGAGGTCTCGGGGCCGACGATGGTGCTCGCGACGGCCGGAGACATCACCGTCATCTCCTCGTCCGGCGAGGAAGTGCAGGTTCCCGTCGGAAGCGCGGCCTTCGCGGGCGGTGACGAGAGCACACTCACGGTGTCCGGCGACGGTGAGGCCTTCGTGGCCGGCCCCGGTCTCTGAGCGCACATCGCGCTCGCCACGCCGCGACACGCCGAGAGAACGTCAAAAACCTTCAAGAGTCGCTTGAGGGTTTACCATCCGCGACTTGACCGGAGCGAATGACACGGGTGTAATTAGTCATGCGCACGGCCCGCCGGGGGGCGGAGACAGGGTTGGAGATCGAGATGACGGGTTACCGTTCCGACGTACCGGAGAACTGGTTCGTCGATCCGATCAACCTCGGTGTTCCCGGGGTGCGGCGCACGGATGCCGCCGATGACGACAATGCCCTCGCCTGGCAGGCAGACGCTCTCTGCTCGCAGACGGATCCCGAAGCCTTCTTCCCGGAGAAGGGCGGATCGACCAGAGACGCCAAGCGGATCTGCACCACCTGCGACGTGCGTGGCGAATGCCTCGAGTACGCGCTCAACAATGATGAGCGCTTCGGCATCTGGGGTGGCCTCTCCGAGCGCGAGCGCCGCAAGCTCAAGCGTCGCGCCAGCTGATCGGCTGAGCCGGTCGTCTCGACTGTGGCCGCATCGCTTCGCAGGCGCGCCGCATCCACTGCTCCAGGGCAGGTCCCGACGCGCATAGGCTGACGACGTCATGCCAGCCCGAGTTCACGCCATCATCGTCGCGCGCCCCGGATCCTCCTCCCGCGCGCAACTCCTCCGCACTCTCGAAGCCGTTCGCTCCCAGACCTCGCCCGCCGAGGCCGTGACCCTCGTCATGTGCGGCGATGCAGCTTCCCTGCGCGAGAGCGAAGCCGTCGGGGCCGTCGTCGAGGGGATCATCGAAGCCCGCACGACGACCTCGTTCGCCGAAGCTGTGGAGCTCGCCCGTCCGCGCGTGAGCGCAGGCTCGGCGATCTGGCTGCTCGCTCAGGACACGGCTCCGCATCCGCGGGCGCTGGAGCGTCTCCGAGGAACGCTCGAGCGGTCGCCCTCCGCGGCGATCGTCGCGCCCAAACTCGTCGCGACCGACAACGATCGGGAGATCGTCTCACTCGGTGTCAGCATGACGACGTTCGGTCGCTCGGTCGAACTCGCGGCAGGGGAACTCGACCAGGGGCAGCACGACCGCATGGACGACGCGCTCGGCTCCGATGTGCGCGGCATCCTCATCCGCGGAGAGGTCCGTGACGCGCTGCGGCCTGATCCGGCGCTCGCCGGCGCCGACGAGGGACTCGACCTGGGCGTCCGCGCACGCTTGGGTGGCGGGCGGCTCGTGCTCTCGCCGGGCGCGCGCGTCTCCGCAGCGCCGGACGGCCCCGCCGCGCTGCCCTCCGGCCGATCCCGTCGCGCCTACGTCACCCGGCTCGCGCAGCTGCACCGGCGACTCGCCTATGCTCCGGCGGGCGCGGTGCCGCTGCACTGGCTCAGCCTGCTCCCGCTCGCGCTGTGGCGCTCCATCACGCATCTCGTCGGCAAGCGGCCGGAAGCGGTCCTCCCCGAGTGGGGAGCTGCCCTCACCGCGATGCTGCGGGTCGGGGCGATCGCGCGGTCGCGGTCGCGCATCCGCTCGTTCCGCTCATCCACCTGGGCGAGCATCGCGCCGCTGCGGGTGACGTCGTCTGATCTGCGACGGCGCCTCGACGACGGGCACGGCAGCGAAGGCGGCGCGGTCAGCGAGCTGCGTTTCTTCTCCGGCGGCGGCGCGTGGGCCGTGCTCGCGGCACTCGTGGTGAGCATCGCCTCCTTCACGACTCTTCTCGCGTGGCCGGCGCTCGGCGGCGGCGCGCTGCTTCCGCTGCGACAGACCGTCTCGGCGCTCTGGAGCGATGCGGCATGGGGTGCGCGCGGCACGGCGATCGGCCTCGTCGGCCCCGCCGACCCGTTCGCCGCGGTCGTGGCCGTGCTCGGCTCGCTGTGGCCGGCGGGACCGTCGTTCGCGATGGTGCTGTTGTGGATCTTCGCTCTTCCGCTCGCGGTGCTCGGCGGGTGGTTCGCAGCGACGCGAGTGACCGACCGGTCGGGGCTGCGCATCTTCGCCGGTGTCGCATGGGCGCTGGCGCCCACCTTCCTCACAGCGCTCGTCGACGGCCGTCCGAGCGCCGTGCTGGTGCACCTCCTGCTGCCGTGGCTCTTCCACTCCGCGGTGGTGGCGCACCGCTCCTGGGGCGCGGCCGGAAGTGCCTCCCTTCTGCTCGCCGCCGTGGTCGCCTGTGCTCCGTCGCTGGCTCCGGCGCTCGCGCTGCTGTGGGTCGTCGCCGTGGGCATCGTGCTCGGCACCGCGCAGTTCCGTGGTGCCGGTCGTCTGCTGTGGCTGCTCGTGCCGACGGCCGCGCTCTTCGCTCCGCTCGTCTTCTGGCAGCTCGCGCACGGGACACCGCTGGCGCTGCTGGGCGATCCCGGCCTGGTGTGGGCGGGCCCGCAGGCGGCCGCCGACGCCACCGGTCGTCTGGCGCTCGCGACCGGATTCCCCACCACGGATCTCGCCGGGTGGTCGTGGTTCGTCTCCGAACCGATCGCTGCGTGGGCGCCGGTGCTGTGTGCGCCGATGGCCCTGCTCGCTCTCGGCGCTGCTGTCGCGCCCCGGTGGCGTGCGGGCATCACGCTGCTCGTCGTCGCTCTGGCCGGTCTCGCCACGGCGTTCCTCGCCGTGGGCATCACTGTGAGTTTCGCGCAGGGCGCGGGAGTGGCGATCTGGCCGGGGGCAGGGCTCAGCCTCGCCTGGGTCGGGGTGGTGGGGGCGGCGCTCGTCACGCTCGACACCGCCATCACGCTACCGAGGCTGCGGGTCCTCTCCGCCGTCGCTGCAGCGGTTGCGCTCGGAATCTGCGCCGTACCGGCGCTCAGCGCTTTCCACGCGGGTCGCTCCGTCCTCACGAACGGCCCCGAATCGACTCTGCCCGCCTACGTCGCCGCTCAGGCTGCGGGGGATCGTCCGCTCGCGACGCTCGTGATGACGCCCCAGAACGACGGAGGACTCGCCGTCGAGGTGGTCTGGGGGGCGAGCGAGACCCTCGGATCCCAGACCACGATGGTCTCGACCGCCGTGGAGCCGCAGGGAGACGACATCGCGACGCTCGCCGTCGATCTCCTCTCCGCCCGCGACTTCGATGCCCCGGGTGAGCTGGCGGCGAAGGGGATCAGCTATGTGCTGCTGTCCGAGCTGTCGGGGAGCGACGGAGACAGGGCCCGCGCTCTCCGCACCGCGGCCGTCGCCTCGATCGATCAGCGAGCCGGCCTGGTTCACGCGGGTGAGAGCGATCGCGGAGTGCTCTGGCGTCTGGAAGCCGAGATCGCTGCGCCGCCGACCTTGAGCTCCGCGCAGGAGGGGAGTGCTCGCCTCGTGCTGACGATCCAGCTGCTGGCCGTCTTCGTCGCACTGCTGCTGTCGATCCCGACCCGGGCTTCGCGTCGCGCGGCGCGAGCCCAATCCCGTATCGTCGGGCGCGCGCCGGATGAGCCGATGATCCTGCCTCGGCACGCGGAGGACCAGTTCCCGCTCGAAGAGGAGACGCCGGTCGGAGCGATCGAGGAGCCGCAGGACGAAGCCGCTCTGAACGACGAGGCGCTCATGCCGATCGCCGAGCCCGAGCCGATCGTCGAGGAGCCTTCTGAATCGGCCGACGTGGAGTCGGACGAGGATGACGAGAGAGCCGAGACGACGGAGGAGAGGGACCGATGAGTGGTTCGCGCGCATTCAAGGTCGCGGCGACGGGCGCTCGTCTCGTCACCGGAGTCGCCGTCATCGCCGCCTGTGTCGTCGGGACCGTCGCCGCGATCCACGCACCGTGGCCGGTCATCCGACACGATGCCGCCCAGGTCGACGTCACGCCGCTCCCTGGAGACAGTGTCCTGGTCTGCAACGGCGACCTGCGCGCGCTCGGACGCGATGCCATGGATCCGCTGGCGCTGAGCTCGGCAGGATCGCCGACCCTCACCGCGGGCGGGACGTCGGGTGATCCGTCCTCGGCCGGTCTGACGGTGCAGGATCTTCCGGACGCGGGTGAGGTGCGCGTGCTCACGGGCGCGGTCGAAGGGCGCTCGGCACCGTTGATCGCTGCAGCGGAATCGATCGCACTCGCCACGGACGACCTCTCCGGGTACGCGGCCGCCCCGTGCGGGGTCCCCCGACTGAACTCCTGGCTCGTCGGGGGGAGCACCGCCACCGGCACCGAGGACATCCTCACCCTGACAAATGCTGCGGAGGTCCCCTCGACCGTGACGCTGTCGGTGTACGGCGAGACCAGAAGCGCACGCACGGTCGTCGTACCCGCCCGCACGCAGACCGCTCTGCCGCTCACCTCGATCGCCGCCGGCAACGCGGCGCCCGTCATCCGTGTCGATGCGACCGGGGCTCCGGTCCGCGCCGTGCTGCAGTCGTCGCTCATGCAGGTGCTCGATCCCGCCGGATTGGACCTGCAGGACGCGGTGCCCGGCGCGCAGCAGAAGCTGGTGCTCACCGGCGTGGAGGTGTTCGCCTCGGACGGGGACGACGATGAGATGGCGGTGCTGCGGCTGCTCTCGCCCGGCGCGGACGCCCGCGTACAGGTGCGCGTCGTCGCGGAAGGAACCGGTTCCGCAGCGGATGAGTTCACGGTTCCGCTCGAGCCCGATCTCCCCGCTCAGGTCTCGCTCAGTGGTCTCGAACCCGGCCGTTACACCGTCGAGGTGGATTCGGAGGAACCGGTCGTGGCCGCGCTGCGACAGCAGGACGGCTTCGGGCGTGACGCCGACTTCGCGTGGGTCACCCCGGCGCCGGAGATCGACGGGGAGGTGGTGTTCGCGGTGCCGTCCGGTCCGCCCAGCCGACTCCAGCTGGCGAACTCGTCGGATGAGGACACCACGGTGACGATCGAGCCGCTCGACGGCGGAGCCTCCCAGGAAGTCCTGATCCCGGCAGGCGAGACGGCCGGGATCGACGTCGCGCCCGGGACGACCTATCGGATGCAGTCGACGGGCGCGGTGCACGCGGCGGTCGCGCTCACCGCTCCGGGCGCACTCGCGGTGCTGCCGGTGCAGGCGAGTGCCGGTGCCGAGAAGGCGATCACGGTCTACCCCTGATCCGTTCCGGGGGATGGAGGAGCCGCGAGCTCAGTGCTCGTGACCGAGATCCCACGGTTCACGGCCGACGTACTCCGCAGCGGCCCGGAACACGGCGCTCTCGATCGCCATCCTGCGGTGCGCTGCATCATCGTGCCCGGGGGGCAGAAGACGCTCGATGGGCAGCCGGAACAACACGATGCGTCGATTCTCCCGATCGAGGTGCCAGCGCGGAACCGCATCGGTCGCGTCGAATGCCGGGATGGCCCCGATCTCGAACCTGACGTCCTGCAGTTCCGGCCACGTCCCGCGCAAGAACTCGACGGCGGTGCCCACGGTCAGATCGAAACGATCGAGACGACCGTCGAGGGGCGCGAGAGGCGGGCGCACGACTTCGCTGCGACCCAGACGCCCGTGGCGGCCGTGCCGTGCACCGCGCCGTGGTGCGGCAGAGGTGTGAGTGGCGCGGCGACGGGGCATGTCGAAAGTCTAGGCGGTGCCGGCGTGTGCGGCGCGGCCTCCCCGGCTCGGATGCCGCGAACCGTACGCTGGCGGAGATGGACGGACGACTGTGCTCGAAGGTCGGCTGCGCGCGAGAAGCCGTGGCCACCCTCACCTACGACTATGGGGACAAGATGGCCGCGCTCGGTCCGCTCGGCGCCGCGAACGACCCGCAGGCGCATGACCTGTGCTCGCCGCATGCCGATCGGCTCTCGGTGCCCGCGGGCTGGCTCGTCGTGAGGCACGAGGCGCTTCGAGCCTGAGGGTCGCCCCGACACGCGGTCGCCTTCGCTATACCCGGAAATCATTTCTTGGGTACGCTGACTCCAGGCGTGCCAGGGCGGCGCTGCCGGAAAGGCACTCGTGATCGTCTGGCGTCGCTGGATCTTCCCCCTGCTTCTCGTCGTGGTCATCGGCGCGTGCGCCGCAGCACTCGTCAAGATCGCTTTCTTCCCCGACCGAGCCGAGAGCATGGTGAGCCCGGAAGCGTCGATCACCGATCCGGTCGTCGCGGTCGAGCGCGGATCCGTCGTGAACGCGCTGAGCCTGACCGGCAATGTCGCGCGCGATGAGATCTTCGGGGTGCGCAGCGAGATCGACGGCACGGTCACTGCCGTCCACGTGAGCGAGGGCGCCGCGGTGTCGGCCGGCCAGAAGCTGTTCACCATCCGCCAGGAAGATCCCCGCAAGGACATCGACGTGCTCGCGTCGGAGGCCGGCGACGTGTCCGAGATCGCGCTCGTGAAGGGGCAGCCGACGTCGGTGGGCACCGAGATCTTCACCCTCACCCCCGCGCGCTACCACCTCCTCGCCACGGTCGATCCCGTACAGCTGTACCGCCTGGTCAACGCGCCGACCGAGGCCACGGTCACCATCACCGGAGGTCCTGCGCCGTTCGCCTGCACCGGCGTCCGCGTGCAGGTGACGGCAGAGGGCACGGCGAGCGTGCGCTGCGCCATCCCCGCCGACCAGACCGTGTTCGCCGGGCTCCCCGCGACCATGGACCTGGCGCTCGGTCAGGTCGAGGACGCGCTCGTGATCCCGGTCACGGCAGTCCAGGGCGGCGCGGGCTCCGGCAACGTGTGGGTCGATGCGGCCGACGGCGCAGAAGCCGAGGAGCGCGCGGTGAAGCTCGGCGTGAACGACGGGACGATCGTCGAGGTCACCGAGGGGCTGGAAGAGGGCGAGAGCATCCGCCAGTTCGTGCCGGGCTTCGTCGCCCCGGTCGAGGAGTTCTGCTACGAGGTCTCGCCGGGCGTGGAGCAGTGCGACAGCGGGATGAGCTGGTGACTCTGGTCGCTCTGGAGGACGTCACCAAGAGCGTCCTCCTGGCAGACGATTCGCGGCTCGAGATCCTCCGCGGCATCACGCTCGAGGTCGGCGCCGGTGACCATGTGTCGATCGTCGGCCGATCCGGCTCGGGCAAGTCGACGCTGCTCAACATCCTCGGGATGCTGGACTCGCCGACCTCGGGCTCGGTGTCGTTCGAGGGACGGGAGGTTCGTCGCATGCGGTCAGGGCGTCTGGACCGGCTGCGCGGCGACAACGTCGGCTTCGTCTTCCAGCAGTTCAACCTGCTGCCGGGGCGCACCGCACTCGACAACGTGATTATGCCCCTCGGCCACGCGAAGGGGAAGGTGTTCTGGAACCGTCGGCAGATCGCCGCGGACATGCTCGAGCGGGTGGGACTCGGGCACAGGGTCGGCCAGATCGCCGACAAGCTCTCCGGTGGTGAGCAGCAGCGTGTCGCGATAGCCAGGGCACTGGTGCGCAAACCCGTGCTGATCCTCGCGGACGAGCCGACAGGCGCGCTCGACATCGACACCGGCGCTTCCGTCATGTCGCTGCTCGACGAGGTCGCCACCGAGACGGACGCGGCACTGGTCACCATCACACACGACCTCCACGTGGCGGCCCGCGCGCGCCGGCACTACCGCCTCGACGCCGGGCGCCTGGAGACCGCGGATCTCAGCCGCGCGTTCGAGGCCTCGACGCTCGCGGCTTCCGTGCCGTCCGCTCCGGCGCCGTCCGTGCCGTCCGCTCCGGCACCTCCCATGGCCCCCACATCGGTGCCGCCCGTGGCCGCGGCGCCCGCATCCGAGGTCGTCTCGTGACCGGCTTCCTCGGTGCGCTCTCCGACGCGTGGGCCGAGATCCGCGTCCACAAGCTCCGTGTGCTGCTCAGCCTGATCGGCATCGCCGTGTCGGTCGGTGCGCTCACGGCGGTCGTGGCGATCTCGGAGTATCAGCGCCAGTTCCAGGCGGAGCAGTCCGATCGCTGGGGAGGGCGCGCGGCCACCATCGTCGTCGCCGCGAGCACTGCCGACGGCACCCCCGTGGACGCCGACGACTTCGACGCCCGCTTCAGCCGTGTCTCGGAGCGATTCGGTTTCAGCCACACGGCACGCATCGCGCAGGGGGTGATGCTGGACGCGCAGCTGCCGGAGGGCGTCACCCCGGTACCCGCACGCATCATGGATCCCGCCTACTCCCAGATCCACCGCGAGCAGCTTCTCGAGGGACGCTGGTTCCTCGATTCCGATCTGGAGGCCCTGGCACCACCGGTGGTCATCACGGAGGCGCTGTGGGACCGTCTGGGACGAGTGCCCCTGACGCAGCATCCGACCGTCGTGTTCGATGGTCCGGCCGGGGGCACTTACCAGGTGATCGGCATCGTCCCGCGGCAGGGGTTCGGCGACGAGGAACTGCGGGTCGATCTGCTCTACGACGCGTATCGCTCGCGCGTCGACGCCCTGCCGCCCGATGCGACGACGCAGTACGAGGTCTGGGTGGGCACGGATCAAGCCGACCAGATCGGACCGGTGCTGGCGATGGATCTGCGCGCAGGGCTGCCGGAGGGGCAGACGGTCTCGGTGAGCCGCACCGACTGGGCGGCGCAGCCGGGAAGCATGGATGTGCAGGCCACGTTCGAGATGATCACGGGCGGAATCGCGGCGCTGATCCTCGCGCTCGGCGCCCTCAGCCTGATCAACATCCAGTTGGTCGCGATGCGCCAGCGCGTGCGTGAGATCGGGGTCCGACGTGCCTTCGGGGCCAGCTCGGGGCGGGTGTTCTTCGCGGTGTTCCTGGAGAGTCTCGTCGCGACGACGGTCGCCGGGGTGATCGGCATCGCGATCGTCGTCGCGGTGCTGCGCTCGGACTGGATCGTCACCTCGATGTTCTACGGCATCCAGGACGTGCCGCCGTTCCCCATGCGGGCGGCACTCATCGGGCTCGTCGCCTCGGTGATCGTCGGCGCGGTATCGGGGTTCATCCCCGCACTCGTCGCGCTGCGGGTGAAGGTGATCGACGCGATCCGCTTCTGACGCACACTGCGGCCGGCTTCGACGGAATGGAAGAATGTGAGGATGCCTGAGCTCGAGTACCGCGTCGCCGACCTGTCCCTGGCCGAAGCCGGCCGTCACCAGCTGCGTCTCGCCGAGAACGAGATGCCGGGGCTGATGTCCCTCCGGGAGGAGTTCGGTGCGGCGCAGCCGTTGAAGGGCGCCAGGATCGCCGGCTCTCTGCACATGACCGTGCAGACGGCGGTGCTCATCGAGACGCTCGTGGCGCTCGGCGCAGAGGTGCGGTGGGCGAGCTGCAACATCTTCTCCACTCAGGATGAAGCGGCCGCCGCCGTCGTGGTCGGTCCGGGCGGCACGGTCGACGCCCCGGCGGGGGTGCCGGTGTTCGCATGGAAGGGGGAGACGCTCGAGGAGTACTGGGCGTGCACCGAGCGCATCTTCGACTGGTCCTCGACGGGATTCGACGGTCCGAACCTCATCCTCGACGACGGCGGCGACGCCACGCTGCTCGTGCACAAGGGTGTCGAGTTCGAGAAGACCGGTGCTGTCCCGGCGACGACGGAGTCCGACTCGCACGAGTACTCGGTCATCCTCGACCTGTTGCGCAGGTCGCTCGCGTCGTCGACCGATCGCTGGACGAAGCTCGCGGCCGGGCTCATCGGGGTGACGGAGGAGACCACCACCGGCGTGCATCGTCTCTATGAGCTCGCCGCCTCCGGGGAGCTGCTCTTCCCGGCCATCAACGTCAACGACTCGGTGACCAAGAGCAAGTTCGACAACAAGTACGGCATCCGTCACTCCCTCCCGGATGGGCTGAACCGCGCGACCGACGTGCTCATGGGCGGCAAGGTCGCCTTCGTGTGCGGGTACGGCGATGTGGGCAAGGGGGCAGCCGAGGCTCTGCGCGGACAGGGTGCCAGGGTGATCGTCAGTGAGGTCGATCCGATCTGCGCGCTGCAGGCGGCGATGGACGGGTTCCAGGTGGCGCGCCTGATCGACGTCGCGGGCGAGGTCGACATCGTGGTGACCGGCACCGGCAACCGCGATGTCGTCACGACCGAGCACCTTCTGGCGCTGAAGCACCTTGCGATCGTCGCCAACGTCGGCCACTTCGACAACGAGATCGACATGGCGGGCCTCGAAGCCATCGAGGGTGTCGAGAAGGTCGAGATCAAGCCGCAGGTGCACGAGTGGCGTCTGCCGAGCGGACGCAGCGTCCTCGTGCTCAGCGAGGGGCGCCTGATGAACCTCGGCAACGCCACGGGGCATCCGTCGTTCGTCATGAGCGCCTCGTTCACCAACCAGGTGCTCGCCCAGCTGGAGCTCTACACGAACATCGCCGCCTACCCCACGGGCGTGTACGTCCTGCCGAAGGCGCTCGACGAGAAGGTCGCGCGCCTCCACCTCGACGCTCTGGGGGTGCAGCTCACCACACTCAGCGACGAGCAGGCGGCGTACATCGGCGTTCCGGTGGACGGACCCTACAAGCTCGAGCACTACCGTTACTGAGCGCACACGCGACCGAGCGCCGCGCGCGCTGCGCCGGATCAGACGCCGACGCGCCGGCCGGTGAGCCGCTCGGCGCGACGGTCGGCGTTCTCCAGCGCGCGGCGCTCGCGCTCCCGACGCAGCACCGTGATGCCGACGAGCACCTGTTCCGGTGGCGCGCTCGGCATCGGCGAGACGAAGGGTGTCGCCTCGGCGAGCAGGTCGTGCGCCACCCGCGCTCGAGCGGCGGGGACCATCCGCGGCGCGCTCACGAGGAACTGCGAGATCCGGCGCGCGAGCCGGTCGGGCATGCGCGCCACATCGGCGATCTGCGCCCAGCCGTCGAGGGCAGGGGGCAGCATCGGGACGTGCGAGGGGAGTGCGGGCGTGCGGACGCGCTGGCTGTAGGTGCCGGCGACCAGGTCGCCCAGACGCTGCGATCGCGCCGTGAAGGCACCCGTGAGCACCGCGATACCGCCGAAGGTCATGTAGATCTCCAGGACGCCGAGAAGCGCCCTGATGAACGCGTGCCGGAACCCGGCTGCGCCGCCGTCCACGCGGACGATCCGCCCTCCCACGGCGAGCTTGCCGAGGCTGCGGCCCTTCAAGGCGACCTCCATCGTGATGGGCAGCACCACGAAGCTCACGACGATCGCCGCGACCGTGGCGATGCGGTCGGTGGCATCGCTGAGCACCCCGGCATCGAGCAGCCAGATGCGCAGGAAGAGCCAGAGGATGAACACCGCATACCCCAGGAGCATGTCGATCGCGGCACCCAGCGCGCGGAGCAGGAAGCCGACCGGCTGCACGTCGATCGCGACGGCCTCGCCGGAGAGCACCTCGTCGGAGACGTCGATCGGGACGGACATGAGTACAGTAAATCAGGTGGATGCCGATGCGCTGACCGATGCTCGCCGTGCGGAATGGGAACGGCTCGAGGAACTCAGCCGAGCCCGGCTCGACGGTGCCGGGGTGGACGAACTGATCGTGCGATACCGCGCGGCCTCTGCAGATCTCGCCGAGCTGAAGACGTCGGTCGGCGACTCCCCGCAGGGCGCCTACCTCTCCACGATCCTGGTCCGCGCCCGGCTGCGCCTCACCGGAGCATCCGACAGCATCCTGACCCAGACCGCCCGGTTCTTCCGACTGCAGCTTCCGGCCGCCCTGTACCGCTTGCGGTGGACGACGCTGATCATCGCGGTCGCCTTCATCGCCGTCGCGGTCGGCACAGCGGCGTGGATCGCGAGCGATCCTGCCCTCATCGCGACGCTCGGCCCGCCCGACCTGCTCGAACAGTACGCCGACGAGAGTTTCACCGGTTACTACACCGAGAACCCCGCTGCCGAGTTCATGGGCATGGTCTGGACGAACAATGCCTGGATCGCCATGCAGTGCGTGCTCTTCGGCGTCACGGGGATCTGGCCGGTGTACATGCTCATGCAGAACGCCATAGGCCTCGGAACGTCCGGCGCGGTGATGGCCGCGCACGACAAGGCCGACCTGATGGTGCTCTACATCCTTCCGCACGGCATGCTCGAGATGACCTGCATCTTCGTCGCAGCGGCCGCCGGTCTGCACGTGTTCTGGGCCTGGGCGGCTCCGGGGCACCGTACCCGCGGGGAGGCGCTGGCCGAAGAGGGGCGCTCACTCGCGACGGTCGCACTCGGGCTCGTGTTCGCTCTTTTCCTCGCCGGGCTCGTCGAGGGCTTCGTCACCGGCTGGGGCCTGCCGTGGCCGATCAAGATCGGCATCGGCGCCGCTGCCCTGGGCGTGTTCCTCATCTACATGCTCGTCATCGGCGGCCGGGCGCATCGACGGGGCGAGACCGGCGACCTCGACGAGTACGAAGCCGGGACGCCGCGCCTCATCGCCGGCTGACTGCGGACGGGCCGAGGACAGCAGCCGTCAGAGCCGTCCCGCCGCCTTCAGCTCCAGGTAGCGGTCGGCGATGCGGGGCGGAAGCTCCTCCGGGTCGGCGGCGATCGCCTCGCCACCGGCTCTGCGGATCGCATCCGCGACGTTCTCGGCGTCACGAAGCGTCCGCTCCGCCGCGGCAGCGAGATAGACCTCTTCGCGAGAACCGCGTTCGCGCGCCAGCGCAGCGATGCCGTCATCGGTGACCGATCCGACGAGCACGGTGGTCGCACGTGACGCGTTCGGGAAGGCGCCGAGGAACCCTCGAGCGGATTCGGCCGCGTCCTGCGCGGTCAGCACGACGATCAGAGAAGGCCGCGTCGTGAGCGTGCGCACGGCGGCGAAGGCACCGTGCCAGTCCGTGTCCACCAGGCGCGCGTGTACGGGCGCCATGGCGTCGCTCATCGCCGGCAGGAGTGCCGTGCCGTCCACGCCGGTGACCCGGCCACGCACCACGCGGTCGTACAGCAGCAGGTGCACGTGGTCGCCCGCGCGGGAGGCGAGCGCGGCCAGCAGCAGCGCCGCTTCGAGAGCGGCATCGACGCGGGTGCCGTCGCCCACGCGCGCGGCCGCTGTGCGACCGGTGTCGATGATGATGACGACATGCCGGTCGCGTTCGGGGCGCCAGGTGCGCAGCATCGTGGTGCCGGCGCGGGCGGTCGCGCGCCAGTCGATCGAACGCACGTCGTCGCCGCGGACATACTCGCGCAACGAGTCGAACTCGGTGCCTTGGCCGCGGACCTGGATGCTCGTGTTGCCGTCCAGCTCGCGCAGACGTGCCAGGCGCGACGGCAGGTGCTTTCGCGAGGAGAAGGCGGGAAGCACCCGGATCGCGCCCCGGACCGGATGCCGTGCCTGCCGACCGGCGAGACCGAGGGGCCCGCGCGAGCGGATCATCACGAAATCGCTCACCAGCTCACCGCGTCGGCGGGGGGTGAGGGGGATGGCGACGCGACCGCGCTCGCCCGGGGCGACCTGCAGCTGCTGTCTCTCTGCAGGAGCACCGGCCGTGGGCTGCCACGCGTCGCGGAGCACCGCGTGCAGCGCCCTCGTGCCGTGGTTGTGGACAGCGACGCTCACGGGGACCTGTTCGCCGAGGCGGGCGCGCTTCGGCACGCGGCGACTCACGGTCACCGACCGGGCGCTGGCGGCGAGAGAGACGTCGACGACCACCAGCAGGATGCACAGACCGATCCAGGCGCCCAGCACCGCGTACGCCGGGTAACCCGCGAGCCCGGCGAGGACCAGCGGGACGATGCCGACGGCGAGAGCCACGGCGAGACGACCGGTGATGAACACCTAGATCGGTACCCTGGTCTGCTGCACCACCGAGGTGAGCACCGCGTCCGCGGAGACGCCTTCCATCTGGGCATCGGGCCGCAGCTGGAGCCGGTGCCGCCATACGGGCACCAGCATCGTCTGCACATGATCGGGGGTCACCGCGGTGGAGGCGTTCAACCACGCCCAGGCCTTGGCCGCGGCGAGGAGGCCGGTCGACGCACGAGGGCTGGCACCGAGCTCGACCGAGGGGGACTGCCTCGTCGCGCGCGCCAGATCGACGACGTAGCCGAGCACATCGTCCGTGACGTCCACCGCGGCGGCGGCCTGCTGCGCCGCCCGGATCTCGTCTGCGGAGACGACGGACTCGACGCCGGTCAGCTCACGCGGGGAGAAGCCCTCGGCATGCCGGCGGAGCACAGACACCTCGGCGTCGCGCTCCGGCATGCCGACGACCAGCTTCATCAGGAAGCGATCCAGCTGTGCTTCCGGCAGCGAGTACGTACCCTCGTGCTCGATCGGGTTCTGCGTCGCGGCGACGAGGAAGGGATCGGGCAGCGTGCGGCTGACGCCGTCGGCCGATACCTGGCGCTCTTCCATCGCCTCGAGGAGCGCGGCCTGCGTCTTCGGCGGCGTCCGGTTGATCTCGTCTGCGAGCAGGATGTTCGTGAAGACCGGGCCGGCACGGAAGTCGAACTCGCCCGTTCGTGCGTCGTACACGAGGGAACCCGTGACGTCGCCCGGCATCAGGTCCGGCGTGAACTGCACGCGTTTCGTGTCGAGCCCGAGTGCGCGGGCGAACGACCGTACCACCAGAGTCTTGGCGACGCCGGGCACTCCTTCGAGGAGCACATGGCCGCGTGCGAGCAGCGAGACGAGGAGGCCGGTGACGGTGCCGGCCTGGCCGATGACCGCCTTGTCGACCTCGGTGCGCACCCGGTGCATGGCCTGACGAAGCGCGGCGTCGTCGGTGGAGTGGTTCTCAACGGTCACGTGGTTCCCTCGGCTTCTGTGGGATGGATGGTCGGTCGGCGGGTGCTGGTCTCCACGGCCGCCTCGAGCTCGTCGAGACGCCGAGCGAGGTCGACCAGAGCGGCGTCGTCGGTGGGGAGAGGCCCCGCCAACAGTGTCTGCAGGGTTCCCCGAGGAATCCGGAGCCTGTCGGACGCGGCGTCGGCGACCTCGTCTGCGCCGGCATGCACGGCCAGGCCCAGTCGGCGGGCGAGGCGCCGCTGCGCACCGTCGCGAAGGGCCTCGGCCGCGTGTGCGGCGTCGGCGGCTCTGGCGGTGAGACGTGCGCGACCGTGCATCGTCTCGGACGCGCGCACCGTCACCGGCAACGTCTCGGCGACCAGGGGGCCGAAACGCTGACCGCGCCAGATCGACGCGGTGACTCCGGCGAGCAGCAGCAGCAGGATCGCCGGAGTGACCCACGGCGGAGTGAGGCTCCCCAGCGTGTCGACCGACTTGCCCTCGATGTCGGAGTCGCCGAAGCTCGGGACGTACCAGACGACCCGCTCGGTCTGCCCGAGCAGGGCGAGCGCGAGGGCGGCGTTGCCGTTCTCTGCCAGGTACCCGTTGCTGAAGTGCCTGGTGCCCTCCACGACGACATGGCGGTCGCCGCTGCGGTCATCGACGAGCACGGCGGCACCGTCCGCATCGCCGAAGCACCCTTCGACCTCGGCGGCGGGCGCGAAGAGCCGGTCGGCACGGATCATGCCTACCTCGGCGAACTCCGGCGCATCGCACGCGGCTGCCACGGCCGAGCGTGTCCCCGGGGCGTTCTCGCCGATGCGGAGCGTGTTCAACAGGTGCGAGCTCGTCGAGAGGAAGACGACGCGATCCGCCGGTTCGATCAGCGTCTCCAGGGCGCCATCGGTCAGCGTGTACGGGTTCGCCATCACCAGCGTGGTTTCGCCGTCGACGGCGGCACGTGCCTCCACCCGTGATCGGTGGACATCGACCTCGACCCCCTGGTCACGCAGGATCTCCGCGAGGGCGAGTGCGCCGGATTCATCACGCCCTTCGGGATCGAGAGCTCCGTGTTCCCCCGGCGCCGTGGCGCTGACGCGGATGGTGACGAAGACGACGATCAGGACCAGGACGGCGAGGACCAGCCAGCCGACGATGGTCTTCGTCCTGCGCGGTCGGTGCTCGGCGGTCGCCGGGACACCGCTCAACTCGGTCGCCGTCATGCGGGCACCGCCTCGAGGCGACGGGTGCGGAGCCGTTCGTCGGTTGCTGAGAGGTCCTGATAGCTCTCCTCCGTCGCCGGATGCCCGAGGTAACGGACGTCATCGAACGCCACGGCCGCGCGACGCAGGGCCGAGGCCTCGTCCGAGAAGACTGCGCTGGCGTCGCGGGCTATCGACTGCGCGGTGGCACCGGGAGCAGGGTCGATCAGATCGCGCTCCAGCAGGCTGCGCGCGATCGCGCGGTAGCGGAGGATCGTCGCAGTGCTCCAGTCGCCCGCACGGGCGCTGCGCTCGGAATCGGACCGGAGCTGCGCTGCCGTGCGGTCATCGGACTCGCCGAGGAGGTCTGCACGGGCACGCCGAACGGCGCGGGAGCTGCGGGGCCGGCCCCAGATGATCAGGGCAGCGATGAGAGCCGCCACGATGACGGCCGTCACGATGATGAGCGCGGACGGGCCGATGTTCGCGCCGTTGTCCGAGCTGAACAGATCGGCGAGGAAACGGCCGATGTCACGCGCGACCAGATCGAACCATGTCGGCTTCGCCTCCGCATACCGCGGGTTGGCGAGCTCGTCCTCCGCCCAGCGGCGTGCCTCATCGCCGTCGGGGATGAACAGGTCGTCGAACCGGGAGATCATGCCGTGTCGTCGCTGCCGGGAGCAGCCCAGCCTCCGTCAGCGGGTCCGGGCGCGGTCGTCGGGTGCGGCGTGGGCGCGCTCGCCGCAGGGGGCGGCGGCGGAGGGAACGCCGCGGGAGCGTCCGCGACCGGCGCGGGCGCTGTCGTCGTCGCGCCGTTCTGCTGCGGCGCGTACGGCTGTTGCCCGTACGGCGGCGGCTGCTGCGTGTACGGCTGCCCGGGGTAGGGCTGTCCGGGGTAGGGCTGGGGGTAGGCATTGCCCGGTGTCATCAGCACGTGATCTGGCACCTGTCGGGGCGGAGGCGCCGAGGTGACGGCTCGCGTGGGGTCGACGATGAACGGGTCACCCAGCTCATCGTCGGTCTTCCCGAGATCCCGGTGCTCGACATACGCGATGAGTGTCTGGTCGAGTCCCTCGTAGCGCATCCGGCAGTCGAGATAGACGAGTGCCGACCCGGTGCTCTGCACGACGAGGGTGATCGCCTGGATGACGAGGAGCAGGATCTGGGGTGCGAGGAAGGCGAGGACAAAGCCGACGATGGCGCTCGGATCCTCGGCGCCCGTCGGCGCGATGACCGACCCGAGAAGGCTGCTCAGCAGCGTGGCCGGAATGCTCACCACCTGCGCGGCGACGCCCATGATGGCGCTGATGAGGAAGGTCACTCCGAACGCGACCCAGAAACGGCCCCGGGTGAGTCGCCAGGAGCGCACGAAGGCGTCGCGGAAGCGCGCGCGCTCGAGGACGAGGATCGACGGCACCAGCAGCAGCTTCGTCGTCAGCCAGACGGACAGCGGGATCGCAGCGAGTCCGAGGAGGACCACGACGAGGACGACGACCCCGATGAGCTCGACGCTTCCCCCCGCACCACCGGCGACGAACGCGGCGATGATGGTCACGACGATCGCGAGGACACCGAACACTGCGATCACCGAAAGCGACGCGAAACCGGCGAGACGCCAGAATGCCGGCACCATCCGGCGCCAGAGCATTCGCAGCGTGGCCTTGACGCCGACGGCTGCGTAACCGATCTCCGCGGCGACCACGCCCTGCATCATGGCCGTGAAGGTGATCGACGCCAGTCCGACGCCGAGGCCGGCGATCAGGTTGATCCCGATGGTCCCGGCCAGCACCGCCTCGAAGTCGGGGGAGGAGGGGGAGACGGTCTCGAGGCGCGAGAAGGTCGTGAACAGGACGACCCCCATCACGGACGCCGTGACGACGGTCGCGATGAGCTGGATCACGACGGCGAAGCCGAACAGCACCTTCGGGTTGTGTCGCAGCGCCGCGAAGGCCCTGCCCAGCAGCATCCCGAACGTCAGCGGATGAAGGGGGATGATCCCCTTCTTCGGCGCGGGCGTCCACATCTGGCCACTCAAAGGCACTCCCTCCATGGTGGCTCCATCGTGTCACACCGCACACGTGGTGCGCAGACCTGGGGTCGGCGGGACTCGGTGCCATAAGGTAACAGTTATGACCTCACGCATTCTCGTGGTCGATGATGACACAGCGCTCGCCGAGATGATCGGAATCGTGCTGCGCACCGAGGGTTTCGAGCCGGTGTTCTGCGCGGACGGTGCGCGTGCCGTCGACGAGTGGCGCTCGCAGCGGCCCGATCTCGTGCTGCTCGACCTCATGCTGCCCGGCATGGATGGGATCGAGATCTGCACACGCATACGCGCGGAATCCGGCGTCCCGATCATCATGCTCACGGCGCGCAGCGACACCGCAGACGTCGTCCGCGGACTCGAGGTGGGCGCCGACGACTACATGGTCAAGCCTTTCAACCCGAAAGAGCTCGTGGCACGGATCCGCACTCGTCTTCGTCCGACGCCGCAGACCACCAGCGAGCAGCTGCGGGTGGGCGACCTCACCGTCGACGTCGACGCCCATGAGGTGCGCCGGGGCACGGCGCCCATCGCCCTCACTCCGCTGGAGTTCCAGCTGCTGGTCGCACTTGCCTCCAAGCCGCAGCAGGTTTTCTCCCGCGAGATGCTCCTGGAGCAGGTGTGGGGGTACCACTACAAGGCCGATACCCGTCTGGTGAACGTGCACGTGCAGCGCCTCCGCGCCAAGGTCGAGCTCGACCCGGACAACCCGAAGATCGTGATGACGGTGCGTGGCGTCGGCTACCGTGCCGGGAGCGTCGGCTAGGAGCACGATGGCCGCGACGACAGCGACCACCACGACGGTCGCTGTCCTGCGCGACTGGCGAGGCTGGCCGACGATGCTCGGCACTCTGTGGCGACGCTCGCTGCGCTTCCGCACCCTCTCGATCACGCTGCTCGCGACATCGCTGGCGATCTTCATCACCTGCGTCACGATGGCGCTCGTGATCCAGAACGACCTCTTCATCTCGCGCAAGACGGTCGCCCTCGAAGACGCGCGCCGCGCGGTCGACCAGGCCCAGCGCATCCTCGACGTGGCCGAGGTGGGAGACGACCCCGCGGCGCTTTCGAGTCTCTGGGCCGGCATCCAGGACACGCTCGCCCGCACCTCGAGCACCGATCAGCTCGCGGGCTACAAGATCGACACGGGTGCGGACACCGCGCGACTGAACGGATTCGAGGCCGGGCTGAACGAGAGCCTGCTGAGCCCGAACCTGCGCGCACGTGTGGTCAAGCTCGACGATCGCCAGGCATGGCAGTCGGTCGCGCTTCCGGTGGAGGACGGCCCCCCGGTTCCCGGTATCGTCGTGGGGCAACAGTTGCAGGTCCCCGAGGCCGGACCCTTCGAGATCTATTTCGCCTACGACCTCGGCGATGCCGATCAGACCCTCGTGTTCGTCCAGCGCACGCTGTGGATCGCCGGGATCGGGCTCGTGGCCATCGTCGCCGCGATCTCCTGGATCGTGTTGCGGGCAGTGGCTTCCCCGATCGTGCAGGCAGCCGAGACGAGCGCACGACTCGCTGCGGGCGAGCTCGGGGTGCGCATCGACGTGCACGGCGAGGACGAGCTCGCCGTCCTCGGTCGGTCCTTCAATGCGATGGCCGACAGCATCGAGGCGCAGATCAAGGAGCTCGGCGAGCTGTCGATGGTGCAGCAGCGGTTCGTCTCCGATGTCTCGCACGAGCTTCGCACTCCGCTCACCACGATCCGGCTCGCCGCCGACATGCTCAACGACCAGCGCGAGGAGTTCGATCCCACCACCGCGCGCACCGCCGAGCTGCTGCACACCCAGGTGCAGCGGTTCGAGACGCTGCTGTCCGACCTGCTGGAGATCAGTCGGTACGACGCGGGGTCGGTGCAGCTCGAACTGGAGGCGACGAGCCTCGCGCACCTGGCGGAGGACATCATCGATCAGATGCGACCGCTCGCGGAGGGACACGGTACGGAGCTGAGGCTGGTCGCCCCCGGCGGGTATTCGCCCGTCGACATGGACCCCCGCCGCGTGCGGCGTGTGCTGCGCAACCTGATCGGCAACGCCATCGAGCACGGCGAGGGGCGCCCGGTCGTCATCACGATCGACAGCAACCAGCATGCGGTGGCGGCGGGGGTGCGGGACTTCGGGATGGGAATGGAGCCGGACGACGCGGAACGGGTGTTCGACCGATTCTGGCGCGCTGATCCCTCCCGTCAGCGGACGATCGGAGGGACCGGACTGGGGCTGTCCATCGCGCTCGGCGACGCCACCCTGCACGGCGGTACGCTCGCCGTCTGGTCCGAACTCGGCGTCGGCACGAACTTCGTCCTCACCATCCCCCGTCACGAGGGCGTGCTGGACGGCCCGAGCCCCGTCCCGATCGAGCCGCAGGAGCCCCTCGCGGAACTCGGGGATGCGACGCAGCCGATCTCCCTGGCCGAGCCTCCCCCTGGGCTCTTCGACGAGAGCGACAGGTCATGAACCGGACGAGATGGACGAGGACGCTGCGCGGTGGCGCGGTGGCCCTCGTGGCGCTGCTGCTCACCGCCTGCGCCGGGCTTCCGACCAGCGGCGGGGTCTCGGTGGGGCTCGAACTCGGGGAGTCCACGCAGGATGTCGACTTCCTTCCCGTGGCCTCCGGACCGATCAAGGGCGCCGGTCCCGAGGAGATCGTCGAGGGTTTCCTCGAAGCGGGGATCACGACGTCCGACAACTGGGCGACGGCGCGGGAGTTCCTGGCTCCCGACCTGCAGCGCACATGGCGGCCGGCAGCGGGGGTCTCGATCGACGTCGGTACGGACACGCGCACGATCACTTCCACCGTTCCGCCGGCGGACGTCGAGAACGCGGACTCGGCCGACGTCCAGGTCCTGCTCGATCTGGTCGCCAGCGTCGACGATGCGAACACCTACTCGGAAGCACTCGGTGCCTCCACCATGCCGTTCACACTGCAGCGCATGGAGGACGGTGAATGGCGCATCACGGAAGCCCTCGACGGGATCGTGATCGACGAGCCTCGATTCGAGAACGTCTTCGAGGGCTATCCGCTCCAGTACTTCGACCTCACCTGGTCGCGTCTGGTGCCCGACATGCGGTGGTTCCCGCGGCGGCAGAGTCCGGCGACCACCGTGACCCAGGCCCTGATCGGCGATGCTCCGAGCGATTGGCTCGACCCCGCGGTGCAGAACGCCTTCCCCGCCGACGTGCAGTTGGCCCAGGATGCCGTGCTCATCACCGGGCAGGTGGCCGACGTCGCCCTCACCCGCCCTGCGGCCGCACTCGACGAGACGACGCTCTCTCGCATGCGCACGCAGTTGCAGGCCACTCTGCGGGCCGCGGGGGTCGCCGTCACCCGCGTGCAGTTCACCGTCGATGGTCGCAGCGTCGACGCGGGGGTCGTCGACGTCGTGGAGCCGTCGGCGGAGATCGGCACTCTCGTACTGCAGAACGGTGTGTTCGGTCGGATCGTGGGGGACGAGATCTCCCCGATCGCCGGAATCAGTGCCGAGATCGCCGCGATGCCGCAGCCCATCACGTCGATCGATGTGGCCCTTGACGACTCCATCGCGGCAGTCCAGCTCGGCGACGGGCGGGTGTACCGGGTCGGCGACGGAAGCCGCAACGAGTTCGATGCGCCACCGGGACTGATCGAACCGTCCCTCGACCCGTACGGGTACACCTGGACCGTTCCCGAAGGTGACCCGGCGGCCCTGCAGGCGTGGGGTAGCGATATCGCCGCGCACAAGATCGGGAATGCCTGGCCGACGGCATCGGCGGTCTCGGACCTGCGCGTCGCCGGGGATGGCAGCCGCGTGGCGGCGGTGCTCACCGTCGGCAAGCAGCGCTGGGTCGTCGTGGCCGCTGTCATCCGTGACTCGGCGGGGCTCCCCGTGGAGCTCGGAGATGCCAAGCAGTTGGTGCAGCTCGATGAGGCGGCGACGGGTCTGGTGTGGCTGGGGCCGGACCGGCTGGGTGTGCTGGTGGATCCGGTCAGCCCTCGGCTCATCACCCAGACGGTGGGCGGCCCCGGCACGTCGGAGGCCGCTCCGGGCGACGCCGTCTCGGCGGCCGGCGCACGGACTGCTGCCGGGGTTCGCATCCTGGGCGCGGGCGGCCAGCTGTTCGCACACGCGGGGTCGGCGTGGCGCGAGGTCGCGTCCGACATCTCGGTGCTCGCCACGCGCGTCGGGGAGTGACTCCTCCTGCACGCCCGGGGGGATTGATCGCTGTTGTCGACGGTAGCGGCCTCGTCGTCGGCGGGGTGCAGGGCGCGGCCCCAGAATCGTCGGATGCAGACATCTTCCCGTCTCCTCGGAGTCGGGGCGGAGCTGGCGGCGTTCCTGCTGGCGGCGACCTGCGCAGGATGCGATGAGCCGGGAACACTGCTGTGTCCGCGGTGCCGGTGCGACCTGACGCCGCGTCCGCGATCGTCGGTGACGCCGGGAGGCCTGCCGGTGCACGCCGCGCTCGAGTTCGACGGGGTCGCGGCGCGCTGCATCCGCAGCCTCAAGGGCGAGGGTGAGACGTACCTCGCTCGGCCGCTGGCTGCGGCGCTCGCGACGGTGCTCTCCCCATTCGCGACCCCGATGACCTGGATCGTGCCGGTACCCACTGCACGAGGAGCGTTCCGCCGCCGCGGCTATCGCGTGCCCGAGCTGCTGATCCGCCGCGCACATGCCCAGCCGCAACGGATGCTCTCGCTCGTGGCCGCAGCCGTCGATCAGCGCGGCTTGGGGGCGCGCGAGCGTGAGGAGAACGTTCGCGGCACGATGCACGCGCGGGGGCGGGGAGAGGGCGCCGAGGTCGTGATCGTCGACGACGTCGTGACCACAGGGGCGACGCTCGATGAGGCGGCCAGAGCGCTCGAAGCGGCTGGCTATCGCACCGTGGCAGCGGTGGTGCTCGCCGCCACGCCGCATCGGTCGGGATTCTGAGGAACCTCATCGAGAACGCACCGGCGACACAGGGTCGCAACCCCGTGACATCCGTCGACGGTCGGACTACGGTGGGGTGACACAAGGCGACCACGGTCCGCCCTTGGCCGGGAGGACCGGGACAAGGAGGCAGCAATGGAAACAAGCATCGTTGGCGTCGGGGTGGGTATCACCGATCGCTTCCGAACCGTTGTCGAAGAGAAGATCGCCAAGGTCCAGATGTTTGCGTCACGGGCGCAACGACTGGATGTCAAGGTCACCCACCGCGTGTATCGCAATGGGCGCATCCCGGACGAGACCGTCGAGCTGACACTGGTCGGCAAGGGACCGGTCGTCCGCGCGGAGGCGACGGACGGTGACAAGTTCGTGGCTCTCGATCTCGCCATCGACAAGATGTCCGAGCAGCTTCGTCGTGCGAAGGAGAAGCGTGTCGATGGCCGACAGCACCCGCGCGGCGCCCACTTCGAGAAGGGCACCGGATCGCTGGAGGGCATCGATGTCCAGCCGGCATCCGTGGACCTGCTCCACGCCGTCGCGACGGGCAGTGTTCCGGTGCAGCAGTCGGAGGACGAGTCCTACTCGCCCGTCGTCATCCGCACGAAGAGTTTCGACGCCGAGTGGATGACGGTGGAAGAGGCGGTCGATCGGATGGAACTGGTCGGGCACGACTTCTTCCTCTTCGTCGATGTCCGCACCGACCACCCGAGTGTCGTCTACCGGCGCAAGGGTTGGGACTACGGCGTGATCGCATTGAGCACGCAAGCGCCGCCCTCTGAGGCCCTCGCTTCCTGACGGAGTCGCAGACCGGCCCGGTCCCTCGAGGGACCGGGCCGTTCTGGCGTCTGACGCTGCCGCAGGTGCGGGTCGTCAGTCGAAGATGCCGTCCAGGAGGCTCCCGATCACGAGTCCGCCGAGGATGCCGGATGCGAGGTCGCCGCCGCCACCGCCGCGTCGCTGTCCGCCGCCCCAGCCCCCGCCGCCGCCCCAGTCCTGATCCCGCGGACGCGAAGAGTCGATGTCGCGCTGGGCCAGCTGGAGAGCCTCGGAGGCGAGGTGCGCGACCCGACGGGCCTGGATCAGGGCGGCCTCGCGCGTGTCCTCCGCCGGAAGGAGGTCGGAGACGTCGACGCGGAGTCGCTCTGCCTCGGCGAGACGCGTGCGGGCGTCGGCGCCGATCCAGCCGCGATGGCCCGCGATGAGGCCGCGTGCGACGCCGAGCTGACGATCGGCGTCGTCGATCGCGTGCTGCACCTGCGCGATGCTCGGGAGGGGGTTCTCGGCGCGGTGGCGCGCCTTGGCGATGGCCTCGTCGAGCGCCGAGTTGGCGTCGCGCAACTGGGAGAGCTCGGCGAACGGATCGTTGGGCTTTCCGGACGGCGTGAGGGCGGAGAGCGCGGCCTGGAGCGCCGCGACGGCCTCGGCGACGGCGGGCACTGCGGGGGCGTTGCGTGCGGCGATGAGGTCACCCCGGGAGTCCGCGACGACCTCGGCGAGGGTGGATTCCGCCCGGAGCGCCTCGATCTCGAAGTCCTCGACCGCATCGAGGAGTGCGGATGCGCGCCGGGTGGCCTCGGTGGCCGTCTCGAGGGCGATGTTCGCCTCTTCGTTCTGCTTGGCATCTCGACGGCGTTCGGAGATGTCGGCGCTGTGGGTGGCGAAGCGGATGAGCTGCTCGGCCTCGGCGGCGCTGGCGGTGATCTGGTGCATGGCCGAGTCGGCGTAGCGCGCCGAGAGGCGGGCAACGGCCTCGTTGGTCTGGGGGATGCGGGTGCTGAGCGCGGCCGCATCCGCCCGCACCTGCGCGATGATCTCGGGTGCGCGGCGAACCTTTGCGACGGATTCGGCGAGGACGGAGGTCTTCTCGTCGAGAAGATCCTGAGCCCAGTCGCACAGCTGCAGGATGCGCGCGTTCCGCGTGCGCAGCTCCTCTGGTGTGTCGGGGATCTCATCATGGTTCAGCTGGTGGAGCTGGAATGCCTCGCGCAGGTGGGTGCGCACCGCGGTGAGAGCTGTGCGCAGGTCCGCGGTCAGCGATTCGCCGAGTTCGGCCTCGGCGAAGGAGAGCTCATCCGACGTCGTGCGGATCCGCTCGTCCGCGCCGACCAGTGCCTGCTCGGCGCGACGCGCCAGATCGGCGTCCTGTGCGGCGAGTTCTTCCTGTTCGCGTTTGCGTCTGCCCCATATTCCAGCCATGGCTCGATCCTAGTTTCTCGCGCACAGGCGGTGGCTGAGCATCCGCTTCGGGCGGGCACTGTTCGCTCAGGGCACGTCAGGCGATCGCCGTACGTCGGGTGAGTTCTGCCCGCCGCGGGGGGATGAGCCAGCTGACCGCGGCGATCGCGAGAGGCAGCGCGACCGCGAGCAGGGCGAGCACTGCCCAGGGGATGTCCGGAATCAGGAGGAAGCCGCGCGACTGGATCGCGAAACCGATCGGGGGCAGCACCCCGGCCACGGCTCCCGCGAGAGTGCCGAACCCGGCGATGATGAGTCCCTGCCAGAGGCCGACTCGGCGACGGAGGCCGTTAGTGCCGCCGACCGCGGAGAGCGTGGCGTCGTCGGGGCGGCGCTCGAACCGCGCCAGACTCAGAGCCACACCGCTCGCGCCGAGGACGAGCACACCCACCGCGCTCAGGATCGGCACGATCCACAGGGAGTCCTCGGGCGGGCCGTTCTCGAAGTACGGGGAGACGAGCCAGTCGGCTGTCGCCAGCGCATCGGCGTGTTCCTGCACGCGGTCGCGCACCTCCACCGGCACGGGGGCGTCGAACGAGGCGATCACCAGGCTGGGAGTCGTCGCCATGTCCAACTCCGCCGCGGTCTCCGGGGCAATCGCGATCGCGATGGCTTGGTGGGGGAGTTCGAGCGCGATGGCGTCGACCTTCCGTTCCCAGAGCGGCTCGCCGCGTGGTGCCGCGTCTACCCATGCGGTCCAGATGTTGTCGGGCGCCTTCCCGTCGTATACATCCCGGCCGCTCCAGGCGCCGACCTCGATCGTGCCGTCGGTGACATACCGTGGGTCGGTGACGATCGCCGCACCGTCTCGATACGCAGCACGCTGGGCAGCAGTCACCGTGATGCCCAGGGCCCCGTCGAGCTCCTCCGCCGAGACCACCGCGATCGGGTTCGGTCGGTTCTGGCCGTTCGCCGTGAAGGAAGCCTCGCTTTCGGGGTCCAGGAGATGGCGTTCCGGCATCACGGCGATGACCCGTGTCTCGTCCGCGGGAATGTCGAGCGCGTTCGCGTAGCCCCACACCTCAGGCTGGCGGGCGATGACGGCCGTGCCGGACGCCCCCACGCTGTCCGCGAGCGCGATTCCCGCGTCGGCTGCGTCGGAAGCGACGGACGCATCGACGGTCGACTCGGCTCCGGTCGGCTGGATGCCGATCGCAAGGGTGCCGACCGGAGCCTGATACGCCCAGTCCCGCGCGGTCCACGCGTTCTGCATGGAGGTCTGGCTCAGGGCGAAGACCGCGACGAAGACGGTCGCGGCGATCGCGGCGAAAGCGGGAACCGTGCGTGAGGAGTTCGCTGCGGCGTCGCGGGCGGCGATGCGAGCGGCGACGCTGACCGGCGAGAGCGCTTTGGCGGTGATCCACAGCAGCCAGCGCCCGGAGAGCAGGATGCCGATCTGCACGAGGATCGGCCCGATCACGATGCCGAACGGAGGAATTGCCCGCAGCGGCGAGTCCCACGGGAGATCCGTCACCTCGATGGCGAGGATCGCGAAGGCGCTGCCGATCGTGAGCGCGACGCCGAGGATCAGGAGGATCGATCCCCAGATCGGCCGAGACGCTCGGGGCCTCTGCGGACGACGCGCGCCGCGCAGCGCACTGAGGGCGTCGGTGCGGGCGACCGTGCGTGCGGGGAGCACTGCGGATGCCGTACCGACCAGCACCGAGAAGAAAAGGATCCCCGCAAGTATCAGCCACGGCACGTGGAAACCCCAGAACTGGGTGGCCGATCCGTCGGCGAGGAGTGCCATCGTGACCGCGGCCGCCCCGACGCCGAGGGCCAGACCGAGAATGCCGGCGATAAGGCCCAGAGCCGTGCCCTGGAGCAGGATGACCCGGCGCAGGTCCGACGGCGACGCTCCGACGCTTGCGGCGACGGCGAGAGACCGCTGCTGGCGCCGTGCGGCGACCGCGAAGGCGGCACCCGCGAGCATCACCACCACGTACGCGGCGAAGAGCCCGCCGGCGACGAGCACGATGAGCACCGTCCACAGGGCGCCATCGTCCGCTCCGGACCACCCGCCCCTCGTCTGGTCCGAGATGACCGGCGGTTCCTGGATCACTGACCGCGAGTAGGCGACGACGCCGTCTCCGTTCAGCTTCTCGACCTCCGGCCAGTTGAGTGACAGGTCGGGGAGATACCAGCGGGCGTCGCCGGAGAGTCCAGCGCTCGCCGGCAGGAAGAGCGCGGAGGTCGCATCGGAGAGAACTGCGGAGCCCAGCGTCCCGACGACGGTGTAGGTGCGCTCGCCGTCGGTGACGACGACCTCGTCTCCGATCGCGATCCCGAGCCGCTCGAGTGCGGCCGGGGTCGCCATGATCTCGCTGCCGGACCGCGGGGTCGTCCCCTCGAGAAGCTCGTACCGTCCCTCGAAGCGCGCATCCCAGACTTCGCCTCCCCACGCGGGCATCCCCGTCAAGCCGTCGGGAGTCTGCACTCGCACGGTGGACTCGACGACGCGGATCGCCTCGGTGCCGGACGGCAGCACAGTGGTCGGATCCGCGATCGGCGTCCCCTCGGGGGCATTGCCGGAGTTGTCGGGATATCCCGTCCATGTGGGGTCGGTGGGGGACTGCCAGAATCCGCTTCCCGGCAGGCCACCCACCGAGATCCACGCCTGCATCCGTCCCAGTTCCGCGGTCACGCGCTCCTGTGGGCTGCCGATCATGCTCGCCCCTATGACCGCATAGGCGGTCATGGCGGCGATCGGGAGCAGGACGAGGGTGCTGATGAGCGCGCTCGACAGGAGGGTGCGGCGCAGCTGCCGGTGCGCGAGCCGGGCGGCGACGCGCCAGCGGGCACGCCTCCCCGGCCGTCGGACGGACGAGGAGGGCTGGTCGGACGTCCTCGTCTCCGGCCGCTCGACGGTCGAGGTCATCGGCCCGTCCCGCTCAGCAGCACCTCGGCGTCGTCGCGCCGGGTCTCGTCGACGATTCTCCCGTCCCTGAGGAACACGATCCGATCGGCGAATGCTGCATGGCGGGCTTCGTGCGTGACGAGGATGCCCGCCGCGCCCGCGTCCACTCGTCCCCGGAGCATCCGGAGCACGAGTTCGCCGGTGACGGAATCCAGTGCGCCGGTCGGCTCGTCGGCGAGGATGAGTCGTCGTCCGCCGACCACGGCGCGGGCGATCGCGACGCGCTGCTGCTGACCTCCGGAGAGATCGTCGGGATAGGAGTCGAGCTTGTCCGCCAGGCCGACCGACTGCAGGGCGTCCTTCCCCGCGCGGCGGGCGACCCGGGTGCGGAAGCCGTCGAGTTCCAGCGGGAGCGTCACGTTCTCGATCGCGGTGAGCGTGGGGATCAGATTGAAGTCCTGGAAGACGAATCCGAGGGAGCGTCGGCGCAGGCGCGCGAGTTCTGCCGCGCTCTGCTCGCTGAGGTAGGCGTCTTCGATCACGACCTCCCCGGTGGTGGGGCGAGCGAGTCCGCCGGCGATGGCCAGCAGCGTCGACTTGCCGGAGCCCGAGGCACCCATCACGGCGACGAGTTCACCGCGCCGTACCTCGAGGTCCACGCCGGACAGGGCGGAGACCGCCGTCGCGCCCGCCCCGAACTGTTGCGTCACCCCGACCAGGCGCAGGACCGTCTCGGCGCTCACAGTGAGGGAGCCGCATCCGCGAAGGGAGCACCAGCTTTCGCGGGCCGCCCGCGCTTGGGGCGCTCGGTCGCGAGTTCGAGCGCCATCGCCTGTCGCGGGTGCAACGCGAGACGCTGTTCCGTGTGGTCGAGCCACCGCACCTCGGCCTCCGCGGCGAAGATCATCGAATCGACGACCAGCGCCCAGGAGAGCTCCTCCGGGCCGTCCGCGTCACCGCCCGCGTACTTCGCCCGCTGCAGGGACTGCAGCTGTCGCAGCGACGCCGTGCGCTGCGACTGGATGACCGCTGAGACATCGACTCCGGGCAGCGTCGCCGCCACGGCGAGCTTGATCGCGAGCTCGTCCCGTGTCGCCTGCGTCCGCACCACGGGGGAGGAGAGCCACTGCGCGACCTCGGCGGAACCGGCATCCGTGATCTGCCAGTACACATGACCCTGCTCGTCGGCGTCACCGCGCTCGACGAGTCCGTCGCGCTCGAGACGCTCGAGCGTGTTGTAGATCTGTCCGACGTTCAGCGGCCAAGTGGAGCCGGTGCGTCGATCGAATTCGTGCCGCAGCTGGTAGCCGTAGCAGGGGCCCTGATCGAGGATCGCGAGCAGGCTCTGACGTACCGACATGGTGGGCTCCCTAGTTGTCGAGATGAATGCAATACCGAGTATATGCATACTCGGCAACTATTCGAATCTTCGCGCGGAAGCCTCGTGCAGGCGACGTGCAGGTCACAGGCCGGTAACATGGCAAAGCATGCCTGGCGTCGGGTTCACCGGCGGCCGGCGATTTACCCACTGACAGGGAGATGACATCCGTGGCCAATCCTCTTGAGAAGCTGCTGCGTGCTGGCGAGGGGCGGGTCATCCGCCGCCTGAATCAGGTCGTCAAGGCAGTGGGAGCGCTGGAAGAGGACATCTCCAAGCTCACCGACGACGAACTGCGCAACGAGACAGTCGAGCTGCGCGCGCGCTTCGAGAACGGCGAGACGCTCGACCAGCTCATGCCCGAGGCCTTCGCCGCGGTGCGGGAGGCAGCCAAGCGCACGCTCGGCATGCGCGCCTACGACGTGCAGATCATGGGTGGCGCCGCCCTCCACCTCGGCAACATCGCCGAGATGAAGACCGGTGAGGGCAAGACCCTCGTCGCGACCCTGCCCGCGTATCTGAACGCGATCGCCGGCAAGGGCGTGCACGTCATCACGGTCAACGACTTCCTCGCGAGCTACCAGGCCGAGCTGATGGGACGTGTGTTCCGTGCCCTCGGCATGACCACCGGCATCATCGTCTCCGGCCAGACCCCCGCGGTGCGTCGTGAGCAGTACGCCGCCGACATCACCTACGGCACGAACAACGAGTTCGGCTTCGACTACCTGCGCGACAACATGGCGTGGCGCAAGGAAGACCTCGTCCAGCGCGAGCACTTCTTCGCGATCGTCGACGAGGTCGACTCGATCCTCATCGACGAGGCCCGTACGCCGCTCATCATCTCGGGCCCGTCCTCGGGTGAGGCCAACCGCTGGTTCGCCGAGTTCGCGAAGATCGCCCGCACCCTCGAGGTCGGAGAGGACTACGAGGTCGACGAGAAGAAGCGCACCGTCGGCGTGCTCGAGCCCGGTATCGAGAAAGTCGAGGACTATCTCGGCATCGACAACCTCTACGAGTCCGCCAACACCCCGCTCATCTCGTTCCTCAACAACTCGATCAAGGCGCTCGCGCTGTTCAAGAAGGACACGGACTACGTCGTGATGAACGACGAGGTCATGATCGTCGACGAGCACACTGGTCGCATCTTGGTCGGACGCCGCTACAACGAGGGCATCCACCAGGCGATCGAGGCCAAGGAGGGCGTGCCGGTCAAGGCCGAGAACCAGACTCTCGCCACGGTGACGCTGCAGAACTACTTCCGTCTCTACGACAAGCTCGCCGGCATGACGGGTACGGCCGAGACCGAGGCCGCGGAGTTCATGTCGACCTACAAGCTCGGCGTCATCCCCATCCCGACGAACCGGCCGATGGTCCGCAAGGACCAGTCCGACCTCGTCTACAAGAACGAGACCGCGAAGTTCGCCCAGGTCGTGGAAGACATCGCCGAGCGTCATGCCGCCGGCCAGCCGGTGCTGGTCGGAACGGTGAGCGTCGAGAAGAGCGAGTACCTCTCGCGCCTGCTCGCGAAGAAGGGCGTCAAGCACGAGGTCCTCAACGCGAAGAACCACGCACGCGAGGCCGAGATCGTCGCCCGCGCCGGGCGCCTGGGCGCCGTCACCGTCGCCACGAACATGGCCGGACGAGGCACCGACATCATGCTCGGCGGAAACGCCGAGTTCCTTGCGGTCCAGGAGCTCAAGGGCAAGGGGCTCGACCCCGTCGAGACGCCCGAGGAGTACGAGGTCGCGTGGGATGAGACCTACGAGTCGATGAAGAGCATCGTCGCAGAGGAGGCCGAGAAGGTCATCGAGGCCGGTGGACTCTACGTGCTGGGCACTGAGCGGCACGAGTCGCGTCGCATCGACAACCAGCTCCGTGGTCGTTCCGGGCGTCAGGGCGACCCCGGTGAGAGCCGCTTCTACCTGAGCCTCACCGACGACCTGATGCGTCTGTTCCAGTCGGGCGCCGCCGAGGCGATTCTCGCCCGCACGAACTTCCCGGACGACGTGCCGATCGAGTCGGGCCTCGTGTCCCGTGCGATCCGCAGCGCCCAGTCCCAGGTCGAGTCGCGCAACGCCGAGATGCGTAAGAACGTCCTCAAGTACGACGACGTCCTGAACCGTCAGCGCGAGGCCATCTACGCCGACCGTCGACACATCCTGCAGGGCGATGACATCGCCGACCGTGTCCAGCACTTCATCGAGGACGCCATCAGCGGCGTGGTCCGCGATCACACCGGCGAGGGGCACAACGAGAGTTGGGACTTCGACGCGCTCTGGACCGAGCTGAAGACGCTCTACCCGGTGGGCGTGACGATCGACGAGGTCGTCTCGGAGGCGGCGGGGCGCAAGGGCGGTATCACGGCCGACGGACTCACCCGCGAGCTGCTCTCCGACGCGAAGATCGCCTACGAGACGCGCGAGGAAGCGCTCGGCGAGGCGGCGACGCGCGAGCTGGAGCGTCGCGTCGTCCTCCAGGTGCTCGACCGCCGCTGGCGCGACCACCTCTACGAGATGGACTACCTCAAGGACGGCATCGGCCTGCGCGCGATGGCTCAGCGCGATCCGCTCATCGAATACCAGCGCGAGGGCTACGCGATGTTCCAGTCGATGATGGGGCAGATCAAGGAGGAATCCGTCGGGTACCTCTACAACCTCGAAGTCGAGGTGCGTCGTGCCGGCGACTCCCAGACGGCCGAGGTCGAGGCCAAGGGACTCGCCTCCGACGGGGGAGAGCAGCGTCTCGAGTACTCCGCCGCGAACGACGCGGGCGAGGTCGAGGTCCGCAACGATCGCGGTCAGGTCCAGCAGGCGGCAACCGATCGTGTCCGTCAGGCGGCGGCTCGCGCGCAGGCCCCGCAGACCGAGCCGGAAGAGGCACCGCGAGGCGCCTTCGGGCAGCGCACCGATGCCGAGGCTCCGGCCGCCGGCAACCGCGAGCAGCGCCGCGCCCAGGGCAAGAAGAAGAAGTAGCTCCCGCGCAGAGGAGGGCCAGTCCACGTGGATTGGCCCTCCTTTCGTCGCTGTAGGCTTGGCCGATGACTCCAACGCGCCACTTCGACCAGTCGTCGAAGCTCAAGAACGTCCTGTACGAGATCCGCGGAAACGCCCTCGTCGAGGCGGCGCGCCTGGAGGCCGAGGGGCACAAGATCCTCAAGCTGAACACCGGGAATCCGGCGATCTTCGGCTTCGATGCTCCCCATCAGATCGTGCATGACATGCTCGCGGCGCTCCCTTCCGCGCACGGCTACAGCGACAGCAAGGGCATCATCTCTGCCCGCCGCGCGGTCGTGAGTCGCTACGAGCAGATCGAGGGCTTTCCTCGCTTCGACCCGGACGACGTGTATCTCGGCAACGGCGTCTCCGAGCTCATCACCATGACGATGCAGGCATTGCTCGACGAGGGCGACGAGGTGCTCATCCCGGCCCCGGACTATCCGCTGTGGACAGCGATGACCAGCCTCGCCGGTGGCACCCCCGTCCACTACCTCTGCGATGAGGATGACGAGTGGCAGCCCGACCTCGAGGACATCCGCTCGAAGATCACACCGCGCACCAAGGCGCTCGTGATCATCAACCCGAACAACCCCACCGGCGTCGTGTACTCGCGTCAGATCCTCGAGGGGCTCGTGCAGATCGCTCGGGAACATGAGCTGCTGCTGCTGTCGGACGAGATCTACGATCGCATCCTGTTCGACGGTGCCGTGCACATCCCGACCGCGACGCTGGCTCCCGATCTGCTGTGCCTGACCTTCAACGGGCTGTCCAAGACCTACCGGGTCGCGGGATACCGCTCGGGCTGGATGGTCATCACCGGGCCGCAGGGCCACGCCAAGGGATTCATCGAGGGCATCACGCTGCTGGCGTCGACGCGACTGTGTCCGAACGTGCCCGCCCAGCACGCGGTGCAGGCCGCACTGTCGGGTGTGCAGTCCATCGACGCGCTGATCGCGCCGACCGGTCGCCTGCACGAGCAGCGGGATATCGCGTGGGAAGGGCTCGAGTCGATCCCGGGGGTCTCGTGCGTCAAGCCGCAGGGCGCGCTGTACGCCTTCCCGCGGCTCGACCCGAATGTGCACGAGATCAGAGACGATGCCCGCCTGGTCTACGACCTGCTCGTCTCGGAGCACATCCTCCTGGTGCAGGGGACCGGTTTCAACTGGGCGACCCCGGATCACCTCCGGCTCGTCACGCTCCCCGAGCCCCGAGTATTGAGCGAAGCCGTCGAGCGACTGGGGAACTTCCTCGCGAGCTACCGCCAGTAGCGGGCTCTGCGTCGACAGGAGACAGCGTCGCCGCGAGCCCTCGGATGCCCGCGACGAGCGTCGAGCGCGGTGTGACGTCCGTCATCGGACGGGCATGCAGCAACGACGCGTCGGCGGCGCGCTGGTCGAACGGCAGGAACGTGACGTCGGTGATGCCCGCGAACCGCTCGAGGGTGCGCCGCACCTGCCCGCGGGCATCGATCCCGAGCGGTCCCGGCCGGACCTGGTTGACGACGACCGACACCGGTGTCGGCGCGGTGAGCCGGCGCACTTCCGCGTGATCCCGGAGGAAGCGGCTGATCCCCAGCGGATCGGCTGCGGCTACGGCGACGATCAGGTCGGCTTCGCTCAGCGTCGCCGACGTCGCGGCATGGCGTCGAGGCCCGGCGATGTCGTAGGTCACCTCGTCGTCTGCATCGAAGGCGCTCGCCACGTCGACGACCGTCTCCTCCCTCCATTCACGACAGGCGCCCAAAGCCATTCGGAGACGGGCTGCCCCCAGCTCCGGCCATCGGCTCGGGCGGTTGATACCCGCGAGCACCTCGACGGCCTCGCCGCCGCCGCAGGACACCATCGTGGCGAGCCGGGTCAGCTCCGTGGCGTCGAGGGCGCCGCGCTCGGCCCGACGGCAGGCCGCAGCGATCCCGGGTGCGTCGTCGCTGAGCCCGAGCAGCAGCGCGAGCGACGGAGCGACCGTATCGGCGTCGACCAGGGCGGTGCTGCGCCCGGACCGTGCGAGTTCCACTGCGAGCTCGATGGCGATCGTGGAGCGGCCCGGTGCGCCATGCGGCCCCCACACGGCGATGACTCGGTGCGGATGGAGTGACCGGGGTGCGGGCACGTGGTCGGCATCGGCGCGCAACGCCGCCGCGATCTCCCAGCCGGCCGCCTCGGGCGGCAAGGCTGCGGACAAGCCCAGGCGTCCGAGCAGACGGCTGTCGGCTCCTCCGAGCGGGAGGATGCGGACTCCTGCTCGATCGCACGTGGAGACCAGCGCGGCCGTGAGAACTGTACGTGCGGCCGTCACGATGATCGCCTCGGCACCACGAGGAAGGTCGAACTCGGCGGTGGGGAGAGGCAGGATGGCGAGGACCGTGACTCCCTCCAACTCCAGTTCCGCAGCCAGTTCGCTCGCACGCGGCTCCGGGATGGCCACGACGACAGCCGTCACGAGCCGGCCCCGACCGGCAGCACGGAGAGGGAGGCGCCTTCGGTGATCGCGGCGAGCACGTCGGCCGTGTCGCCTCTGTCGATCACGAGTTCGAGCCGGGCCGCCGCGGTGTCGGCCAGCATGCCGTTCGACTCGATCACGTCGCGGACGACCACGTCCGTGACGAGGATTCGTGGAGTGTCGTACGTGCGACCGTCGTCGAGAGGCGGGGCGAACCAGACGTCGACCACCGAACCGGCCTGTACCTCTCCGGGGATCCCGGTGCTGCTCTCGACGACGACCGTGGTGCTGCGGCCGTGGTCGGCATCCGCCAGCGCAGCAGACGGCACGATCTCGCCCTTGGTGAGTGTGCGCGCCGCGATCTGGCCGGGTTGCAGGTCTTCGGGGCCGAGGTAGTCGTCGGCAGACAGGCCCAGTCCCACCTCGATGACCTGGAAGTCGTCTGAGGTCAGCTTCTCACCCTCCACGATGGTGCGGTCGGCTCGGAGTACCGGCCGTGCCTGGTCGGATCCGGTGACGATGAGCCACACTGCGGTGATGGAGAGCGCCACCAGGGCGATCCCGATGAGGAATCGGGTGTCGCCCCAGAACGCACGCCGAGGGCGAGAAAGGGAAGCCATGGCGATATCGTCACAGAAATCCCGCACGTGCACCGTCGGTTATCCACAGGACGGCAGAGCGCCCGATCCTCCCGACCCCGTCATGGAGAATAAGGGGATGGCACCCCCGACCCGGCCCGCGTCGCGATTCCTCGCCCCCGCGCAGGTGGCCGAACTCCTGAGCATCGGTGTGGACGAGGTGGTCGAACTCCTCCATGAAGGAAGACTCCGTGGTGCGCAGCTCGGATCGCCGCCGCGCTGGCGGGTGGAGGAGTCGAGTCTCGAGGACTACCTGGCGGAGGAATCGGAGATCGCCCGCCGCATGGCGTTGTGGAGGCAGTCGCAGGTCGCGAGCTTTCCTGAGGTCTGGGGCACATCCTCGGCTCACCGCAGCTGATCTCCCGGGGTACGCACGGCGACGAGCGCGTCGAACGGGATGATGCGGAAGCCGTGCACAGCGCCGGCGAGACGCGCCTGGCCCGGATCGTGCAGCGCCAGATCGAGGTGATCCGCCGCGGCGCGGTCGATCGTGCCGTGGGCGTCGTCGCCGACCTGCACGCTGATGTGCACGGGTATCCGCCGTCGGGCGAGATCCCGCAGCACGAATCCGAGCGTCATCCGCTCGCGAAGCGGGTGTACGTCCGTCGTAGAGTCATCGAGGCTCGCCAGGATCATGCCGTGGTCCGTCGTGAGGCCGGCGACGGCGTGCAGGGGGAGGATCAGCGCCGATGCTGCCGTGCCCGTCGCATGGCGGGCGCCGCCGACATCGCGTGAGACCACGGCGAGCCAGTCTGCTCCGAGAGCCTGGAGTGTGACCGGCAGCCGTCGTCCGTTCACGAGGTCGATCGTCGCGTCGGTGCTGGCGCTGCACAACGTCCGGAGGCGGGCGCGCAGGTCCAGCTTCGCGATGCGTAGTCGCTCGGACTCGGCGTCGAGCACGGCTCGCTCCGCCTCCCAATCCGACGCCAGCTGGCCTTCGAGGTCTTCGAACAGACGGTCCCAGTGCACCCGACAGAGCGTAGGCGACGAGGAGATCTCACGTACGAGTTATCCACATAGTTGCTCGATGCGCCCCCGGCGGGGGACGACGCGGTGCTGTACTGGCGGACTTCCAGACCTCCCCGACCGAGAGTCCGACATGATGCCTCACGAGTACTTCGCCGCCCACCCCACGCCGACCAGCGAGCTTCCCGACCCCGCACCGCTCCTGCGGAGCCTCACCACCGGCGTCCTCGAGGCTCTCGCCGGAGTCAGGGAGGTCGATCAGCTCGCCCGCTGGCTCAGCGAGGATGCGTATCGGAGTCTGGTCACCAGAGTCAATCTCTCGGCGAGAGCGCGCAGCGCGCGGGGTGTCGCTCCGGCGCGACCGGCATTCGCGATCAGGTCGCTGCGCGTGGCCGAGCCTACTGACGGCGTGATCGAGGCCGTCGTCGTGGTGGCGGGGCCGGGGCGCACGCGCGCGGTCGCCGTCCGGCTGGACGGCATCGATCGGCGTTGGCGCGCGACGTCCTTGGCCATCCTCTGACGGATCTGACCGTAGGCTGGTGGGGTGTCAACCCTCAGTGATCTCGCCCATGCCCAGGGTCTCCTGACCGACAGCGATGTCGAGTGGCTGCACCGACTCGCCGGTGACGGGCAGCTCCTCGCCGACCTCGCGTCGGCGGACATCGTCATCTGGATTCAGACGGAGGACGGTACCTTCATCGCGGTCGCTCACGCGCGGCCGAGCGGGGCGGCGACGCTGTTCTACCGCGACATCGTCGGAGAGCGGGTACGACCGCAGTGGCGTACGCAGGTCCAGGGCGCCTTCGAGTCTGCGGAGATCGTGGACTCGTCGTCGCCGGACTGGTTCGAGGAGACTCCGACCAGGGTGCGCGCCGTGCCGATCGTGAGCGAACGACGCGCAGCAGATGCCCCGCCCACCGTGATCGGCGTGGTGACCAGGCACACCAACCTTGGCGAGCTGCGCACGCCCTCTCGCCAGCAGATCACTTTCGACGAATGCGCGAACGATCTGTTCCGGATGATCGCGGACGGCAGCTTCCCCGACCTCGCCGCGCCGACCTCACCGCGTCGAGGCGCACCGCGTGCGTCGGACGGACTCATCCGGATCGACGTCGACGGGATCAGCACGTTCGCCAGCCCGAACGCACTCTCCGCCTTCAACCGCATGGGATTCGATGACGAGCTCGAGGGGGAGTCCCTCGCCGAGGTCACCACGCGGCTCGTCCCGCCCTCGCGGCAGGTCGACGAATCACTTCCCGTGGTGGTGACCGGGCGTGCTCCCTGGCGGACCGACATCGAGGCGCGCGGCGTCACGGTGTCGTTGCGCGCGATCCCGTTGAAGGACCACGGAACGCGCATCGGCGCGATCGTGCTCTGCCGCGACGTGTCGGAGCTGCGCCATCAGGAACAGGAGCTCATCACCAAGGATGCGACGATCCGCGAGATCCACCACCGGGTGAAGAACAACCTCCAGACCGTGGCGTCTCTCCTGCGGATCCAGGCGCGCCGCACCCACTCCGATGAAGCCCGAGATGCACTCACGCAGGCCATGCGTCGCGTCGATGCGATCGCGGTCGTGCACGACACCCTGGCTCAGGGGCTCACGCAGAAGGTCGATTTCGACGAGGTCTTCCACCGGGTGCTCAAGCTCGTGGCTGAGGTCGCCTCGGCGCCGAACACACGCGCGCGCACGCAGTCGACCGGGCGGTTCGGTGTGCTCCCGAGCGAGTATGCGACGCCCCTCGCCCTCGCGCTCACCGAGGTGGTCACGAACGCCGTCGAGCACGGCCTCGCCGGTCAGGAGGGCATCGTCACCATCGATGCCGCGCGGACCGAGGAGAATCTCCGCGTCACGGTGCGTGACACCGGCCTCGGTCTCCCCGAGGGGCGGATCGGTCAGGGGCTCGGCACGCAGATCATCCGCACCCTCATCCAGGGGGAGCTGGGCGGCACCATCGAGTGGCACGGAAGCGATGGAGAGGGCACAGAGGTGATCATCGACATCCCTCTGCGCTGGCTCGACCGCTGACCTGACGCACGCAGGGCAGACGAAAGCGGCCTGAGACCTCGTCTCAGGCCGCTTCGTGCAGATTCAGGAGGCGCGGCGTGCGCGTGCGGCGCGACGCTTCAGAGCGCGGCGCTCGTCTTCGGAGAGACCGCCCCACACGCCGGAGTCCTGGCTGGTCTCCAGGGCGTACTGCAGACAGATCTCCGTGACTGTGCAGGTGGCGCAGACGGTCTTCGCCTTCTCGATCTGATCGACGGCCGGGCCGGTGTTCCCCACGGGGAAGAATAGCTCGGGGTCGACAGTCAGGCAGGCGGCCTTATCGCGCCAGTCCATGGGGGCTCCTCGGTGTGGATTTCAAGAGATGTCGCGATGCGACCTCTCGGATTCGGGTAGCAGTTCGGGTTCGGCTACCCTGGTGATGTGCGGACGGAATGCCCGCGATTTGTGATGCGAGCGAGATTGCTCGCCCCACGCCGCTGTGGGAGCACATGACTTTCTCTATTCTGTTACATGAAAACCGCGAAATCAAGGGTTTTCTCCTCTTTCGATGCTTGGGAGATGCTGTGCGCGCACCTGGAATCGCTCTCGCGGCAGCGGCGGTGCTTGCCGCGGAAGCCGCGGCGCTTCTCGTCTTCGCGGTCATCGAACTGGTCGGGCTCGGCGCCGGCGACGCGGCGTCGTTGCCGACCGCGCTGGCACTGATCGCGCTCACCCTCATCGGCGCCGCCGCTCTCGTGGCGTTCGCGATCGGTGTTCGAAGCGGCAAGTCGTGGGCACGGTCAGGGGGAGTGGTGTTCCAGGTGCTCGCGGTAGCCCTCGCGCTGGCATCCCTCACGCTGCAGCCGGTGTCGTGGGCATTCACCCTCGGGGTCGGGCTTCCCGGCCTGGTGGGCTTCGTGCTGCTGATCTCGAGCGCCCGACGCGAGGCCGAGCAGCGCCCGGCGGAGTGAGTTCCCGCGGCCGCTGAGCGCGAACTCAGCGCCGGGTGTCAGACGTCGATGCCGAGCTGCTTGCGCAGTCGCGCCACGTGACCGGTGGCCTTCACGTTGTACTGCGCGAGAGTGATCGTGCCGTCCTCGTCGAGGACGAAGGTGGAGCGGATGACACCCTCGACGAGCTTGCCGTAGTTCATCTTCTCGCCCCACGCGCCGTAGGCGGTGTGGGTCGCGTGGTCGGGGTCGCTCAGCAGCGGGAAGGTGAGTCCATCGCGTTCGCGGAACTTCGTGAGCGTGGCCGGCTCATCGCGCGAGATGCCGACGACCCGGTAGCCCGCACCCTGGAGCGACGAGATGCTGTCGCGGAAATCGCAGGCCTCCGTGGTGCAGCCGGGCGTCATCGCGGCGGGGTAGAAGTACAGCACCGTCTTCTGGCCGCGCAGATCGGCGAGACGCACGGTCTTCCCGTCCTGGTCGAGGAGGGCGAAGTCAGGGGCTGCGGTTCCGGGTTCGAGGCGCTGGGTCACGCCTCCAGCCTAACGTCCGGGAGCCTGCTCCGCCTTGTCTGCGAACGTCTGGAGCAGCCGCTGCAGGGAGTCGAGCCGCGCACGTCCGGTCTCGCCCAGCTCGCCCCGTTCCGCCGCTTCGATGAGGGCGCAGTCGGGGGCATCCGCGAGGTGCGTGCACCCCCGGGGGCAGTCCTGGGCGATCGCCGCGAGCTCCGTGAACGCGGCCAGGATGTTCGCGGGATCCACATGGCCGAGACCGAACGAGCGGACGCCGGGCGTGTCGATCACCCAGCCGCTGCCACCGGCCCCCTCGTAACGCAGCGAGACGGTAGAGGAGGAGGTGTGGCGGCCGCGTCCGGTGACCTGGTTCACGTGTCCGGTGGCGCGCAGAGCCGTGGGCACGAGCGCGTTGACGAGGGTCGATTTGCCGACGCCCGAGTGGCCGACGAAGACCGTGGAGTGCCCGACGAGCGCTTCGCCGATCTCCTCGACGGGCATCTCGTCCTGAGCGCTGGTGAACACGCGCAGGTCGAGGCCGTCGAAGTGGGTGAGGAACTCCGACGGGTCGGCGATGTCGGTCTTCGTGACGACCAGGAGAGGACGTATCCCCGCATCCAGGGCAGCGACGAGGTAGCGGTCGACGAGACGGGCCCGCGGCTCGGGGTCGGCCGCGGCGACGACGACGAGCATCTGATCGGCGTTCGCGACGATGACGCGCTCGACCTGGTCGGTGTCGTCGGCGCTGCGACGCAGAAGCGAGGTGCGTTCCACGATGCCGACGATGCGGGCGAGCGTGCCCTCGTCGCCCGAGGTGTCTCCGACCACACGCGCCTGATCACCCGTGACGATCGGCATGCGGCGCAGCTCCCGAGCCCTGGTGGTCGTGATCATGTGCTCGTCAGGGGTGTTCTCGTCCAGGAGAACCGAATACCGGCCGCGGTCGACGCCGAGGACCCTGCCCACCTGGGCGTCCTCGTGCGCGGGTCGGCGCTTGGTGCGCGGGCGGTTCGCCTTGGGGTTCGGACGCGTCCTGATGCTGCTCTCGTCGAAGTCCTCGAAGTCGTCATCGAGGTCGTCGCTGTCGTCGAGCCAGCTCACCATCAACCTCGCAGCATCCGCTCCCAGAGCATCGTGAACTCCGGGAGGGTCTTGGCGGTGGTTCCGATGTCGTCGATCTCGACACCCGGAACGCGCAGGCCGATCAGTGCGCCGGTCGTGGCCATCCGGTGATCGTGGTGTGTGGCCCAGCTGCCGCCGTGCAGCGGGCGCGGGATGATGCGGAGCCCGTCCGGGAGCTCCTCGGCCTCGCCGCCGAGTGCGCGGAGGTTGCCGATGAGTGCCGCGATCCGGTCGGTCTCGTGGAGGCGGATGTGGCCGATGCCACGGATGGTCGTCGGGGACTCCGCGAACGCGGCGAGGCCGACGAGGGTGGGAGTCAGCTCGCTTGCGGCGGAGAGATCGAGGTCGAGACCGCGAATGCCGGAGCCTGCGCGCACCGTGAGGGTGCCGCCGTGGCGACCCACGTGCGCTCCCGTGGCCTGGAGGATGTCCGGCAGCAGCGCGCCCGGCTGCGTGGAGTGCGCCGGCCAGCCCGTGATGGAGACGGAGCCGCCGGCCACCAGAGCGGCGGCGAGGAACGGTGCGGCGTTGGAGAGATCCGGTTCGATCGCGATCTCCTTCGCGCGCGGCACCCCGGCCTCGACGAGCCACTCGCCGACGGCCGGACGCTCGATGCGGATGCCGCGGCGGCTCAGAGCCTCGATGGTCATGTCGATGTGCGGAAGGCTCGGCAGGTGCTCGCCGACGTGCACGAGATGGAGCCCGACGTCGAATCGAGGAGCGGCGAGCAGGAGGCCGGAGACGAACTGGCTCGACGCCGATGCGTCGATCTCGACTCGTCCACCGCGGATGCGCCCGTGGCCGCGGATGGTGAACGGGAGCGACCAGGTTCCCTCGTCGTCGATGTCGACTCCGAGGTCCCGCAGGGCGCTGATCAGCCCACCCATGGGGCGATGGAGTGCGGTCTCATGCGCCGTGAGGTGCACGTCGTGCTGGGCGAGGCCCGCCAGCGGAGCGATGAAGCGCATCACGGTGCCCGCCTGGCCGCAGTCGATCGTCGTGCCCCCGCTGAGCTTCGCCGGGGTGACCACGAGGTCGGGACCGAACTCGTGCCCGGCTTCCACCTCTTCGATGCCGACGCCCAGGGCGCGCAGGGCGTCCACCATGCGCGCGGAGTCGTCGGAGTGCAGGGGGGCGATCAGTCGGCCGGGGCCGTCGGCGATCGCGGCGATCATCAGCTCGCGATTCGTCAGCGATTTCGAGCCCGGGATCGTGAGCTCGGCGTGCACGGGCACGTCGGTGGTGGGCGCAGGATAGGTGCCCTGCACCCGGGAGGGGGAATACCTGTTGGCGCTCATCGGTTCTCACCTTAGTAAACGCAGGAAGCTTCGTCGCGAAAGACAGGCTCCTGAAAGCGAAGGAGAGAGCATGACGGCGACGTTGGAGCGCGAGGTGATCGACCTCAGCGGCCTAGACTGGCCGGTGATGGATGACACCGCAACCGCAGACATCGTCGGCGACCCTCGACGCGAGTTCGAGGAGCAGGCGATCCCTTTCATGGATCAGCTCTACGCCGCCGCGATGCGCATGACGCGCAACCCCGCTGACGCCGCCGACCTCGTGCAGGAGACGTTCGTCAAGGCCTATGGCTCCTGGTCGACGTTCTCGCAGGGGACCAACCTCAAGGCGTGGCTGTACCGCATCCTCACGAACACGTACATCAACATCTACCGCAAGCGCCAGCGCGAGCCGTTCCAGGGCACGATCGACGAGCTCGAGGACTGGCAGCTGGGCGGTGCGGAATCGACGACCGCTTCGCACAGCCGCTCCGCCGAGGCGGAGGCCATCGACCGGATGCCGGCCTCGGTGGTCAAGGACGCGCTGCAGGCCGTGCCGGAGGACTTCCGGCTCGCGGTGTACCTCGCCGATGTCGAGGGCTTCGCGTACCAGGAGATCGCCGACATCATGAAGACCCCCATCGGCACCGTGATGAGCCGTCTGCATCGTGGCAGGCGGATGCTGCGGGAGCTGCTGGCAGATTACGCCGCTGAGCGGGGCATCGCGGCGGCTGAGACGAGGAGCAAGAAATGAGCGACTGCGGCTGCGACAAAGCGCGTCAGGATCTGGAGGAGTACCTCCGCAACGAGGTGTGCAAGACCGAGCACACCGAGATCCGTGAGCACCTCGAGCATTGCCCGTCCTGCCGTGATGAGGCGCTCGTGGCCACGACCCTCACCGAGGTCATCGCCCGTGCCTGCAAGGAGACTGCTCCCGAGCAGCTGCGCGACCAGGTTTTCGCTCGGCTGCGCGAGGCTCAGGCTGCCCAGCACTGACCCCGCGTCCGAGCCCGTCGGTAGTGTGGATGGATGAGCTCCATCGATGCGCGGGACGTGCCCGCAGACACCACCTCGACTGAACGACTGGCCGCCGCCGGACTCGAGTACCGCGTCGTCGATCTGACCGATGACGCGAGCGCCGTGGCATTCCAGCGTGCGGTGGACCGCGGTTTCCTCGGTGCCGAACCGAGCAGCGAGATGCTCGCGCAGGTCACGAAGACCTTCGCGGCCCGACGCAACATCGGCGTGTTCGAGAAGACGGCACCGGAAGCTGCGCTGCCGGTCGCGACCACCAACGCGTGGGTGACTCCGCTCACGCTTCCCGGAGGCGGCGAGATCGGCATGTGGGCGATCAGCATCGTCACCGTCGCGGCGACCCATCGGCGCCGGGGCATCGCCAGAGCCCTCCTCGAGGGCGAGCTGCGGGCCGCAGCATCCGCCGGTGTCGCCGTCGCCGGGCTCACGGTGACAGAGGCGACGATCTATGGGCGCTACGGTTTCGGCTCGGCCGTCCCGGTCGCGCGACTGACCGTGGACACGCGTCGAGCAGGGTGGGGCGGCGAGACCCCGCCGGGGCGCCTGGAGTACGTCGACCGCGAGACTCTCGCCGCCGACCTCGGGGCTGTCCACGAGCGTGCGCGTCGGCGGACAGCCGGACAGATCCCCGGCTGGCGCGGCCGCTGGGAGGGGTATGCGGGCGTCGCGCCGACCGCCGATCGGGATCAGGCCCGTGGCGTGCGCTATCTCGACGAGAACGGTGTGCTCCGAGGGGTCATGGCATACGCCGTGAGCGAGGCGAACGGCACGTTGCGGTTCCGTCTGGACGTGCGGCTGCTCGTCGCCGAGACTGCCGAGGCGCGCGCCGCGCTGTGGCGTTTCGCGCTGCAGCACGACCTCGTCGACGAGGTCGTCGCCGACCTCCGTCCCCTCGACGATCCGCTGCTGTGGCTCGTCGCCGACCCCCGCGGTGTGAAGCAGGAGGTGCATGACCATGGCTGGCTGCGAATCCTCGATCTCCCGGCTGCGCTGACCGCGCGACGCTACTCTGCTCCGCTCGACACGGTGCTGCGCGTCGAGGACTCCCTCGGATTCGCGAACGGCGACTGGCGGCTGCGCATCGACGAGTCCGGTGACGCGACGGTCAAGGTCGCTGAGGGCAGCACCGCCGACATCGTGCTCGACGTGTCGGCGCTGTCCTCGCTGTACGCCGGGGGAGTACGCGCGGCATCTCTGCACGGTGCCGGTCGCATCTCGGGTGACGCGGCGGCCGTCGAGGCGCTCGATCGCGCACTGATCGCCTTCCCGGTGCCGTCTCTCGACATCTGGTACTGAACCGGAACGAGAAAGGGCGCCCCGACCGCGGTCGGGGCGCCCTTTCTCGTCGATGGATCATCCGAGAGTTACGGCCGAACGGATCAGTGCGGCCTGCTCGGAGGCGTGCACCTTGGAGGATCCCGTCGCCGGCGACGCAGATGCCGTGCGGGCGACGGGTCGGAAGGACCGGTCTCCGGGGACGTCGGCGAAGGCGAGCGCGAGGAACGGCCATGCGCCCTGGTTCTCCGGCTCCTCCTGCACCCACACCAGCTCGGCGTTCGGGTAGGAGTCGGTGATGGCCTTGAGCTCGTCGATCGGCGTCGGGTAGAGCTGCTCAAGCCGGACGAGGGCGACCTCGGGGTTCGGGTTCTTGTCGAGTTCGGCGCGCAGATCCCAGTGCACCTTGCCCGAGTGCACGAGGACGCGCTTCACGGCCGAGCGGTCGAGACCGCGGTCGTCGTCGATCACCGGCTCGAACCGGCCCTGGGTGAAGGCCTCAACCGGGCTCGTCGCGCCGCGCAGACGCAGCATCGCCTTCGGGGTGAAGACGATGAGCGGCTTGCGAGGACGGGCGTAGGCCTGGCGGCGCAGCAGGTGGAAGTACGACGCCGGGGTCGACGGACGGGAGACGATCATGTTCTCCTGCGCGCACATCTGCAGGAAGCGCTCGATGCGCGCCGACGAGTGATCAGGTCCTTGGCCCTCGTAGCCGTGGGGGAGGAGCAGCGTCACGCTGGACTGCTGTCCCCACTTCTGCTCGGCCGCCGAGATGTACTCGTCGATCACGGACTGGGCGCCGTTGACGAAGTCGCCGAACTGCGCTTCCCAGAGCACGAGTGCCTCGGGAGCTTCGACCGAGTAGCCGTATTCGAACCCGAGGGCGGCGTACTCGCTGAGGAGCGAGTCGTAGACGAAGAAGCGGCCCTGCGCATCGGACAGATTCGACAGCGGCAGCCATTCCTGGCCGTTCGCACGGTCATGCAGAGTGGCGTGACGCTGGACGAACGTGCCACGACGGGCATCCTGTCCGGCGAGACGCACCGGGGTGCCCTCGACCAGAAGCGAGCCGAATGCGAGAAGTTCGCCGAAGCCCCAGTCGATACCGCCGTTGCGGCTCATGTCGAGCCGCTTCTCCAGCAGCTGCTGGATCTTCGGATGCACCGTGAAGCCCTCGGGCTTGTTCACGAATGCGTCACCGATGAGCTGGATGACCTCGCCCGGCACGCCCGTGACCTCGGGCGCTCCGACCTGGTCTTCCACCGGAGGCAGCTCCGGCGCGATCGGTGTCGCCCCGGTCTCCGCCGCGTGGGTCTCGGCGAAGGCGATCTCGAGGCGGTTCTGGAAGTCCGCCTTGGCCTCGTCGTACTCCTGCTCCGTGATGTCGCCACGGCCGACGAGCGACTCGGTGTACAGACGGCGGACAGACCGCTTCGCCTGGATCAGGTCGGTCATCAGCGGCTGCGTCATCGAGGGGTCGTCCCCCTCGTTGTGACCGCGTCGGCGGTAGCACACGAGGTCGATCACGACGTCGCGGTGGAACCGCTCGCGGTACTCGAACGCGAGCTGTGCGACGTGGATGACGGCCTCGGGGTCGTCGCCGTTCACATGGAACACCGGTGCCTGGATGGTCTTCGCCACGTCGGTGGAGTACACCGAGGTGCGTCCGTCGTTCGGGGTCGTCGTGAAGCCGACCTGGTTGTTCACCACGACGTGGATCGTGCCGCCGGTGCGGTAGCCGCGCAGCTGCGACATCTGCAGCGTCTCGACCACGACGCCCTGGCCGGCGAAGGCGGCGTCGCCGTGGACGAGGATCGGCAGCCAGGCGAACGTGCCGATCGGCTTGCGGTCCTGCTTGGCGCGGACGATGCCTTCCAGCACGCCGTCGACCGTCTCGAGGTGTGACGGGTTCGCCGCGAGGTAGACCGGCAGCTCGGACTTGTCATCGGCGACGAAGGTGCCCTCGGTGCCGAGGTGGTACTTCACATCGCCGGAGCCACGCTGGTTGCCGGGGGTCTGGGTGCCCTCGAACTCGCGGAACACCTGGCCGTACGTCTTGCCAGCGATGTTCGTCAGCACGTTGAGGCGGCCGCGGTGGGCCATGCCGATCGCAGCGCCCTCGAGTCCGGAAGTCGCGGCGCCCTGGAGGATCTCGTCGAGCAGCGGGATCAGCGACTCGCCGCCCTCGAGCGAGAAGCGCTTCTGGCCGACGAACTTCGTCTGCAGGAAGGTCTCGAACGCCTCGGCCTCGTTGAGCTTGCGGAGGACCCGCAGCTGCTCGTCGTGGCCGGGCTTCTGGTACTTGACCTCGACCTTCTCCTGGAACCAGCGACGCTGCTCCGGGTCCTGGATGTGCATGTACTCGATGCCGAGCGTGCGGCAGTACGAGTCGCGGAGCACACCGAGGATGTCGCGGAGCTTGGCGATGCGCCGACCGCCGAACCCGCCGGTGACGAACTCGCGGTCCAGGTCCCAGAAGGTGAGCCCGTGGCTCTCGATCTCGAGGTCGGGGTGTGAGCGCTGCTGGTACTCGAGCGGGTCGATGTCGGCCATCAGGTGGCCGCGCACGCGGAAGGAGTTGATGAGCTCCTGCACACGGGACTGCTTGTCGACGCGCTCGGCGAGGTCGACCGCGATGTCGGGGTTCCAGCGGATGGGGGCGTACGGGATGCGGAGCGCCGCGAAGATGTCGTCGTAGAAGCCGCGCTGGCCGATGAGCAGCTCATGCACCTTCTTGAGGAACTCGCCCGAGCCTGCACCCTGGATGACGCGGTGGTCGTAGGTGCTGGTGAGCGTGATCGTCTTGCCGATCGCCAGCTCGTTGAGCGTCTTGTCGCTCGCACCCTGGAACTCGGCGGGGTACTCGAGGGCTCCGGCACCGATGATGCAGCCCTGGCCCTTCATCAGCCGCGGCACGGAGTGCACGGTGCCGATGCCGCCGGGGTTGGTGAGGGACACGGTGGTGCCCTGGAAGTCAGCGGCGGTGAGCTTGTTGCCGCGGGCGCGGGTGACCAGGTCTTCGTACGCGCTGAGGTACTCGGTGAACGACAGCGTGTCGGCGCGCTTGATGCTGGGCACCATGAGAGCGCGCGTGCCGTCGGGCTTGGGCAGGTCGATGGCGATGCCGAGGTTGACGTGCGCAGGGGCGACCACCGAGGGCTTGCCGTCGATCTCGGCGTAGAACACGTTCTGGCTGCGGAACTCGTCGAGCGTGCGGATGAGCGCCCACCCGATGAGGTGGGTGAAGCTGATCTTGCCGCCGCGGGTGCGCGCCATGTGGTTGTTGATGACGATGCGGTTGTCGATCATCAGCTTCGCGGGCACGGTGCGCACGCTGGTCGCGGTCGGGACGGTCAGCGACTCGTCCATGTTCGCGGCGAGGGTCTTCGGCAGGCCGCGCAGCGGAGTGACCTTGTCCTCCTCGACGGGCTCGACGGCCTCCTTCGACTCGGGCTTGGGTGCGGGCTTGGGTGCCTGTGCCGGGATCGGCGCGGCGGCCGCGGGCTTCGCGGTCGTGCGGGCGACCGGCTGCGAGCCGATCACGGGGATCGGGGCGGTCACCGGATGTGCCGACGTGTCCGCAGCGGCGGGTGCCGATGAGGAGGTATCCGAGTGGTACTTCTCGAGGATCGGCCACCACTCCTTGTCGACGGAGTCGCGGTTCACTTTGAACTGCTCGTAGAGCTCTTCGACGAGCCAGGAATTGGCTCCGAACCCCCCGTCGCCGTTGACGCCGGTCACCTGGTTCGACACTCTCGATCGCCCTCTTTCATCGCTGAAGCTCTCTGGTGCGGACGTCGACGCAGGATGCGTTCGGATCCGCACACTCTCGACCAACAAGCCTAACGTGTTTCGCTCGGGGAATCGTCGGAAGCCACGCGCCCACACGGCTGCGATCTGGGTACCGTGGAGACATGGAGTTCTCTGGAGCGCAGCCGACCGTCGACCTGACCTACTCGGACGTCTTCCTGGTGCCGCGGAGATCCGGGGTCACCAGCCGTCTCCAGGTCGATCTGGCACCGCTGGACGGCACCCCGGCGACTCTTCCGATCGTCGCCTCGAACATGAACTCCGTGACCGGCCCCAGAATCGCGGCGGTGCTCGCCCGCCGAGGCGCGCTCGGCGTGCTTCCCCAGGATCTGCCGCTGCAGGATCTCGATTCCGCGATCCGTGACGTGAAAGCCCAGCCGGTCCTCTGGGACACCCCGATCGTGCTCCCGCCCGAGGCATCCGTCTCGGACGCGCTCCGCCTGCTCCCGGCCGCTGTCGGTCACGGGATCGTGGTCGCGCAGGGCGCCGCGCCGATCGAGGTCGGACGGATCCTCGGCGTGCTCCCGGCCACAAGACTCGCCACCGCGCTGCCGGATGCCCAGCTCGGAGATCTCGTTCACCGCGGGACACCGTCGATCGACGCGGACGACATCGGTTCGGAGCGGCACGCCTTCGACGTCATCACGGACGCCGACGTCGAGATGGTGACGGTGGTCCACCACGGACATCTCGTGGGCACCCTGAGCGCGCGCAGTGCACTGCGCTCCACCCTGTACCGTCCGGCGGTCGATGCCGACGGAAGACTGGCTGTGGCCGCGGCCGTCGGCATCAACGGCGACGTCGCGGCGAAGGCCAAGGCGCTCGCCGGAGCAGGCGTCGACGTGCTGGTCGTCGACACGGCGCACGGCCATCAGGAGGGCATGCTGCGCGCTCTGCGTGCGGTCGCCGAGCTCGACCTCGGACTGCCCATCGTCGCCGGCAACATCGTCACCGCCGACGGCGTCGCCGACCTGGTCGATGCGGGCGCGACGATCCTCAAGGTGGGCGTGGGACCCGGGGCGATGTGCACCACACGAATGATGACCGCGGTCGGACGCCCCCAGTTCTCCGCCGTGCTCGAGACCGCCCAGGCCGCCAAGGAGCTCGGCGCCCATGTCTGGGCCGACGGCGGCGTGCGGTACCCCCGCGACGTGGCACTCGCGCTCGCGGCCGGCGCCGCATCCGTCATGGTCGGCTCGTGGTTCGCCGGCACGATCGAGGCGCCGGGGGAGCTGCAGCGCGACAGCGACGGTCGCTTGTTCAAGGAATCCTGGGGCATGGCGTCGACCAAGGCGGTGCAGGCGCGCTTCGGCAGACTCGACGCCTACGAGCGGGCTCGCAAGGAGCTCTTCGCCGAGGGCATCTCCTCGTCCAAGATCTATCTCGACCCGCTGCGGCCCGGCGTGGAGGATCTGCTGGACATGATCACCTCGGGCGTGCGCTCGTCGTTCACCTATGCCGGCGCCTCGTCCGTGCCGGAGTTCCACGATCGCGCGCTGGTCGGACTCCAGTCGGCAGCCGGGTACGAAGAGGGCAAGGCGCTTCCCGTCAGCTGGTGATCGCGAGCGCGAGCACAGTCGTCTTCTGTACAATCGTCCGCATAATGGACGACCCTCCCAGTTGCAGAACATCGCCCCACTGTCCGCCTCTCTCGCAGGAGAGGAACCGCTGATGGACTACATCATGTTGGGCGTGGGGCTCCTTCTCACGGTCGGCACCGGCCTCTTCGTCGCCAGCGAGTTCGCGTTGGTCAACCTCGACCGCGCCGAGCTCGAAGCGCGACAGGCCAGAGGTGAATCCCGGCTCTCGCTCACGATCGGCGCCCTCCGGCACACGTCCACGCATCTCTCCGCAGCACAGCTCGGAATCACGCTGACGACGCTGCTCACCGGTTACACGATGGAGCCGGCGCTGTCGAACCTGCTGCGTCCGACGCTTGTCGCCTGGAGCATCCCGGAGGCGGCGGTCGCGCCCATCGCGACGATCGTGGCGATGCTCGTGGCCACCGTGCTGTCGATGATCCTCGGCGAACTCGTGCCGAAGAACTTCGCGCTCGCCCTGCCGCTGGCGACGGCGAAGCTCGTCATCCCCTTCCAGGTCGCCTTCACGACCGTCTTCAAACCGGCCGTGGTCGTGCTCAACGGCAGCGCCAACGGCGTGTTGCGGAGCATGGGGATCGAGCCGAAGGAAGAGCTCTCCGGCGCCCGCAGCGCGGAGGAGCTCTCCTCGCTCGTGCGACGCTCCGCCAGTGCGGGACTGCTCGAGGCCGACACCGCGACGCTGCTCGACCGCACCCTGATGTTCTCCCGGCTGACCGCCGCCGACGTGATGACCGCACGGCCGAGCATGCACGCGATCGCCGCCGGTGACTCGGTGGACGACGTCATCCAACTCGCACGGCGCACCGGGCACAGCCGCTTCCCGGTCTACGACGACGATCTCGACGACATCACGGGTGTCGTGCATCTCAAGGCGGCCATCTCGGTGCCGCGTGATCGCCGGACCGAGGTCCCGGTCGGTGCTCTGGCGACCGAGCCTCTGCGCGTGCCCGAGACCGTGCACGTGGACGCCCTGATCTCCGAGCTCCGTGCTCGTGGGTACCAGCTCGCCGTCGTCGTCGATGAGTACGGCGGGACGGCGGGGCTCGTCACGCTCGAAGACCTCGTCGAGGAGCTGGTCGGCGAGGTCGCCGACGAGCATGACCGCACGAGGGCCGGAGTCATCCGCAACCGGGAGGGCGTGACCTTCCCCGGCGAGCTGCGTCCCGATGAGCTGCGCCGTCGCGCGGGCGTCGAAGTGCCGGAGGGTGACGTGTACGACACGGTCGGCGGCTACGTCATGAGTGTGCTCGAGCGTGTGCCCTCGGTCGGCGACGAGGTGCCGCTCGACAGCGGCATCCTCCAGGTCGTCCGCATGGACGGCCGGCGCGTGGATCGCGTCCGCTACGTTCCGAGTCCGCTCGACGGGGGAGAGGAGGCCACCCGATGAACGATTGGGGAGGACTCGCCTGGCTCGTCGTGCTTCTGATCGCGAACGCCTTCTTCGTCGGCGGGGAGTTCGCGGTGATCTCGGCTCGGCGGTCGCAGATCGAGCCACGTGCCGACCAGGGCTCGCGTGCGGCGAAGACGGCCCTGTATGCGATGGAGCACGCGACTCTGATGCTCGCGACCTCGCAGCTCGGCATCACGATCTGCTCGCTCCTGATCCTGAACGTCTCGGAACCCGCGATCCACCACCTGCTCGCCGTGCCGCTGCATGCGCTCGGCTGGCCGGACGGTGCTGTCGACGCAGTCTCGTTCGCGATCGCGCTGCTGATCGTCTCGTTCCTGCACGTCGTGTTCGGCGAGATGGTGCCGAAGAACCTCGCGTTCTCGGTGCCGGATCGTGCCGTGCTGATCCTGGCTCCGCCGCTGGTGTGGGTGTCGAAGGTCTTCATGCCGGTGATCTGGGTGCTCAACGCCGCCGCCAACGGTGTGCTGCGCCTCTTCCGGGTGGAGCCGAAGAACGAGGCGGCCTCCACGTTCACGCTCGACGAGGTCGCGACCATCGTGAGCCAGTCGCGACGTGAGGGCCTACTGATGGACACCGCGGGAACGGTCGCCGCCGCGGTCGAGTTCACCGACAAGAAGGCACGGGACGTCGCCGTGCCTCTGGGCGATCTGGTGACCCTGCCGCAGTCGACCACGCCGGACGACATCGAGAAGGCCGTCTCACGCTACGGGTTCTCCCGCTACGTGATCGTCGACGACGAAGCCGTACCGATCGGGTATGTCCACCTGAAGGACATCCTGCGTGCATCCGAAGGGCCGGACGCCGAGACGAAGATGATCCAGCCGGTCCCTGCCAAGCGCATCCACCACATGGTGCCGGTGCAGGAGGACACGGATCTGGAGGATGCCCTCGCGGTGATGCGCCGCGCGGGCCGCCACCTCGCGAAGGTGCGCGACGCGCAGGGGAACACCACCGCCGTGCTGTTCCTGGAGGACATCCTGGAGGAGCTGGTCGGTGAGGTGCAGGACGCGACGCGTCGCTTCCGCGGACGCTGATCCGGACTGACGCACGAAGGCCGCCGACCCGGGAGGATCGGCGGCCTTCGTGCGTGTGCGCCCGCTCAGCGCCAGCGCGCGCGTTCGTACTGCGGGGGCCAGGTGACCTCCGCACCGAGCTCGTGGGCGGCGCGGAGGGCGAAATGCGGGTCACGCAACCACTCCCGGCCCGCGAAGATCACATCCGCCGCGCCGTCGGCGAGCACCTGCTCCGCCTGGGCCGACGCGGTGATGAGCCCGACCGCGGACACCGGGATGCGGCCCCCCTGGCGGACCGTCTCGGCGAGAGGCACCTGATATCCCGGGAATACGTCGATGCTCTGATGCGCAACGAGCCCGCCGCTGGAGACGTCGATCAGGTCGGCCCCGTGCTGTGCCGCCCAGTCGCCGACGATCGTCGCCTCTTCCGGGGTGAAGCCACCGTCCGCGTGATCGGTGGCCGAGATGCGTACGAGCAGCGGCACTTCGGTGCCGGCGGTGGTGCGAACGGCGTCCACCACGCGGAGCAGCAGCCGGGCGCGATTCTCGAGCGAGCCTCCGTACTCGTCCTCGCGCAGGTTCGACAGCGGCGACAGGAACTGGTGCAGAAGGTAGCCGTGCGCCCCGTGGATCTCGATGACGTCGAAGCCGGCGTCGAGTGCGCGGCGCGTGGCGGACGCGAAGGCCTCGACCACACGGTCGATGCCCGCCAGGTCGAGGGCGACCGGTTCCTCGAAGCCGTCGAACGCCACGGCCGAGGGCGCGGTGGTCGTCCAGCCGCCGTCCTCCTGCGGGACGGAGCCGCGCAGAGGAGCCCAGGGCCACCAGGTCGAGGCCTTCCGACCCGCGTGCGCGAGCTGGATGCCGGCGTGCGCTCCGCGGTCGTGGATGGCCTGGACGATCGGCGCGAGCGCGTCACGCTGCTCGTCGTTCCAGAGGCCGAGGTCACGAGGGGAGATCCGGCCCTCGGGGACGACCGAGGTGGCCTCGGCGACGATCAGCCCGGCGCCGCCCGAGGCGAACTGGGCGAGGTGGGCGTGGTGCCACTCCTGAGCGACGCCGTCCACGGCGCTGTACATGCACATGGGCGAGACCCAGAGGCGATTGCGGAACGTGACGGATCGGATGCTCAGTGGGGAGAAGAGAAGACTCACCGTTCGACGCTACCCCCGCGGGCGTGCGTCTCGGGCCGTCGCACTAACGTGGAGTCATGATCGAGGTGCGGGAGTGGTCACGCAGCGATACGGCGCGCCTGTTCCGTGCGCCCACGGCGGAGGACGACAAGTACGCCCGCGGGGTCGTGGCGCTGCGTACCGGATCTCCCGCATACCCCGGCGCCGCGGTGCTCGGAGTCGAGGCGGCGTGGCGGTCCGGAGCGGGGTTCGTGCGGTACGTGGGCGCGGAACGGGTGGCGGACGCCGTCCTGGCTCGGCGACCCGAGACCGTCGTAGGAGCGGACATCGGCAGTTCGCGCGTCGGAGCCTGGGTGATCGGCTCCGGCACGGATCCGATGCACCGCACGGACGCGGAGAGCGTCGCGCTCCGTGAGATCCTCGCCGGTGCGGTCCCCGTGGTCATCGATGCGGGTGCCCTGGACCTCGCGCCGGGAGCGCGGGCGCCGTTCCTCGTCACCCCGCACGCACGGGAGTTCACCCGGTTGCAGGAGCGCCTCCGCGTGCAGCCCCACGACGACGAAGACGACGAGCGGGCGGATGCGGCGCGGCAGGTGGCCGCGAAGATCGGTGGCACCGTGCTGCTCAAGGGAGCGCGGACGTTGGTCGCCGACCCCGACGGAGCCGTCATCGCCGTCGAAGCGGGAACGGGGTGGCTGGCGACGGCCGGCACCGGAGACGTGCTCGCCGGCGTGCTCGGAGCGGTGTCGGCCGCGAACCCCGGAGCGACGCTCGCCGAGGTCGCCGCCGCCGGGGCCTGGCTGCATGGTCATGCCGCGCGGATCGCGGCCGGGACGCTCGCCGGCGGCCCGGGGCACCCGATCGTGGCGATGGACGTGGCGGAGGCGCTGCCGCAGGCGATCCAGGACGTCCTGGGGTGAGCCGCGACTCGACGACGAGGGCACTCGTCCTGTGGGGCGCGTTCCTCCTCGTCCACCTGCTCACCGCTCTGCTCGGGTGGGTGTATCCGAGCCAGCCCATGGGTGATGTCGTTCTCGTGTACGAGCCGTGGGCGTCGGCGGCTCTCGGCGGTGGACCGATCGTCGGCATCACCGAGACGTGGGTCTACCCCCAGCTCGCGTTGGTGCCCATGCTGCTCGCCGCCGGACTCGCCGCGCCTCTGGTTCCCGTGCTCGGCGTCTCGAGCGCCTACCTCGTCGGCTGGGCCGTGCTGGTCATCGTCCTCGATGCGATCGCCTTCGGTGTACTCATCGGGCGATCGCCCTCGCACGCGAGGCGGGTCGCTGCCTGGTTCTGGTGTGGAGCCGTCTTGCTACTCGGTCCGATCGCGCTGTACCGGATCGACGCGATCACCGTGCCCCTCGCCGTGATGGGCGGACTCTGGCTCGTCGCGCGACCGATGATCGCCGCCGCCCTGTTGACGGCTGGCGCCTGGATCAAGATCTGGCCCGGCGCCCTCGTCGTGGCTGCGGTCGTCGCGGTCCGCGCGCGGTGGCGCGTGCTGCTCGCCGCGATCATCGTCACGGGCGGCGTCGTGTTGCTGCTGGTGCTGTTCGGCGCCGACACGGAGATCCTCGGGTTCCTGACCGAGCAGACCGGGCGCGGGCTGCAGATCGAGGCGGTGGCGGCGACGCCGTTCCTCTGGCTCGCTGTCGCGGGTGCGGCACGCGTCGAGTACAGCTTCGAGATCCTCACCTTTCAGGTGACGGCGCCGGGAGTGGATGCCGTCGCCGCGGCCCTCACTCCGCTGATGATGATCTGCGTGCTGGTGGTCGCGGCGATCGGCGCGGTGAAGGCGATGCGCGGTGCCGCCTTCCCCCGGCTGTTCCCTCCGCTCGCCCTCACGCTCGTGACGCTGCTCATCGTCACCAACAAGGTCGGCTCGCCCCAATTCCAGACCTGGCTCATCGCGCCGGTGATCCTGTGGATCGTGCTCGATCGCGCCAGATCGCGCACACCCGCGGTCATCGTGCTCGCGCTCTGCCTGCTCACCTGTCTCGTGTATCCGCTCGGCTACGACGCCCTGCTGCGCGCCGAGGCGCTTCCCGTCGCGGTGCTCACCGTGCGGAACCTCCTTCTCATCGTCCTGCTCGTCCTCGGCATCCGCGCTCTCCTGCGCGTGCCCGTCCGTCATCCGAAACTCCAGGAGTGAACCCATGCTGATCGCCTTCTCCGTCGCCCCGAGCGGCACACCCGCCGAAGGAACCGAGCGAACCGATGCCTCCGTGCACGACGCGGTGGCCGCGGCTGTGCGCGTGGTGCGCGAGTCGGGGCTGCCGCATCGCACGACGAGCATGTTCACCGAGATCGAGGGTCCCGACTGGGACACGGTGATGGACGTCGTCAAGCGTGCCACCGAGGCGGTCATGCCGTTCGGCTCGCGGGTGTCGCTCGTGCTCAAGGCCGACATCCGCCCCGGGTACTCGGGCGAGCTCGACGCGAAGATCGAGCGCCTCGAGGCAGCGATCGAGGAGTCGGATGACTGATCGGCGCGCTCCTGCCGAGGTCCGGACACGTCCGGCTGTCGACGACGACGTCGAGTGGATCGCCGAGCTGCGGGCGATTGTGCTCCGGTCTGATCTGACGCGGCTCGGTCGCTATGACGATGCGCGGGTGCGGCAGCGATTCCGGGACGCGTTCGCGCCGACGGAGACGCACATCATTGTCGTGGACGGACAGGACGTCGGCTCCGTCGCGCTCCGTGACGAAGGCGGGTCGCGCTGGCTGGAGCACTTCTACATCGCTCCTTCGCACCAGGGGCGCGGCGTCGGAGGACGCATCCTGACCATGCTGCTGGACGACGACGTGCTCCATCGGCTCAACGTGCTCCAGGGCAGCCCTGCCCGGGCGCTCTATGAACGCCACGGGTTCGTTCTCGAGCGGCAGGACGAGGTCGACGTCTTCATGTTGCGTGAGCGGACGAGCACGGACGGCGTGGCGTCGGACGGCCGCTAGGCTGTACCGGTGAATCCCTCGACTGAATCGAGGGGTGCGGCGAAGTGGGCGCTCCTCTCTCTCGCCATCGGCAGCTTCGGCATCGGCATGACCGAGTTCGTGGTCATGGGTCTGCTGCCCAACATCGCCGCCGACCTGCTGCCCTCGCTCTGGGCCACCAGCCAGGAAGACGCGCTGAGCCAGGCCGGTTGGCTGATCTCGCTGTACGCGCTGGGTGTGGTGGTCGGTGCGCCGACCATCGCCGGATTCGTCGCTCGCTTCCCGCGGCACCGGGTCATGATCGTGCTGGCCCTCGCGCTGACGGTCTTCAACGCGCTCACAGTCATCCTGCCCACGTTCGAACTGGTCGCCGCCTCCCGGTTCCTGGCAGGGCTCCCGCATGGCGCGTACTTCGGCATCGGCGCCCTGGTCGCGGCCGACGTCATGGGGCCGGGGAACCGTGCCAAGGGCGTGGCATTCATCCTCACGGGACTGACGGTCGCCAACGTGGTCGGCGTGCCGCTCGGCACGTTCCTCGGACAGGTGTGGGGATGGCGCGCGGCGTTCGCCGTCGTCGCGATCGTGTTCGCGCTGGCGACGGTCTTCATCGCGGTTTTCGTGCCGCAGCACCCCGGTGATCCCGGACGCACGATGCGCCAGGAACTCCGGGTCTTCCGCATCCCGCAGGTGTGGTTCACACTCGGCGTCGGTGCGATCGGTTTCGGTGGCTTCTTCGCCGTCTACAGCTACATCGCGCCCCTCGTGACCGAGGTCGCCGGGTCGCCGGACTGGGCGGTGCCCATCGTCCTGGTGCTCATGGGCCTCGGCATGACCGCGGGAAATCTCGTCGGCGGCCACCTGGCAGACATCGACCTGCGCCGCACCCTGCTCTACGGACTCGCGGCGCTCGTCGTCGTCCTCGGCCTCCTCGCGGTGCTGGCCTTCTGGATCGTGACGCTGGGGCTGCTGGTCTTCGTGGTCGGGTTCGTGTCGTCGGTGCTGAGCCCGACGATCCAGACGCGTCTGATGGATGTGGCCGAAGACAACCAGTCGATCGCCGCGGCGATGAACCACTCCGCCCTCAACATCGGGAACAGCCTGGGCGCTTTCCTCGGTGGGCTCGTGATCGCGGCAGGCTGGGGATTCACGGCGCCCGCATGGACCGGTGCCGCGCTCGCCGTGGCGGGATTGCTGATCGCCCTGCTGTCCTACCGCGTGGACGCGCGTCGGCCCGCGGCCAGGGAACGCGTCGCATCGTAGAGTGACGGGGTGATCACGCCCGATTCGTCCTTGCTCGTCGCCGGCACGGTCGTGCTGCTGCGCGCAGCCGACCCCGGCTTCGAAGTGCTGCTGATGCGGCGTCCCGATCGTGGATCATTCGCGGGCGCGTGGGTCTTCCCCGGCGGCAAGGTCGAGCCGGCCGATCGGCGTGACGGTGACGAAGAGGTCGAGGACGCGCGTCGTGCCGCGATCCGAGAGACCTTCGAAGAGGTCGGGGTCGTCGTCGAGGAGCTGGTGGCGTTCTCCCAGTGGCATCCGCCGGTCGAGGCGCCCACGCGCATCCGCACCTGGTTCTTCCTCGCTGAGGCGCCGTCCACCGATCCCTCACCGTCCGAAGACGAGGTGGCCGAGATCGCCTGGGTCCGGCCGGCCGAGGCTCTGGCGCGGCACGGTGCCGGGGAGTGGATGCTGTACCCGCCGACCTGGATCACGCTGCATCAGCTGTCGGCCTTCACCGACGTTCCATCCGCGTTGGCGTCCGGCGGCGCCGTGCAACTGTTCCAGACCCGTGTTCTGGGTTCGGGCGCCGCGCAGGCGTTCGCGTGGGAGCAGGGGCGTCTCGAGGCGGGCGAACTGCCGTGGCGGTTCTTCCCGGGCTGAGCGACGCGGATCAGCTCTTGAGCAGCCGCCGCAGGTTCGCGCCGACGATCTCGGTCTCGATGAGGAAGCCGTCGTGCCCGAAGTCGCTGGAGACCACCACGGCCTCCCCGTCGATCACGTTCCGGATGCTGCGGGCGATGCGCTGCTGTCCGTCGACGGGGAACAGTCGGTCGCTGTCGATGCCGAGGACGAGCGTGGTGGCTGTGACGGCGTGCAGCGCCTCTTCGACACCGCCGCGCCCGCGCCCGACATCGTGCGAGTTCATGGCCTCGACGAGCGTGATGTAGCTGTTCGCGTCGAAGCGACGGGTGAACTTGTTGCCGTGGAAATCGAGGTACGACTCCACGGCGAAGCGTCCGCCGTGACCGAGAGGTGAGACATCCGACTGCCACGACCGCTGGAAGCGCTGGTTCAGCTCGATCGGGCTGCGGTAGTTCAGCAGAGCCATCCGCCGTGCCAGCGCGAGTCCGCGGTGCGGGCCGTCACCGTCTCCGAGGTCGTAGTACTCGCCGCCCTGGAACCGCGGGTCCATCCGGATAGTCTCCAGCTGCACGGTGTTCAGCGCGATCTGGTCGGCCGTCGTCACCGGGGGAGAGGAGAGCACAGCCAGCCGTTGTACGCGCTCGGGATGCGTCACCGCCCACTCCAGGGCATGCATGCCGCCCATGGATCCGCCGATGACCGCGGCAAAGCTGTCGATGCCCAGCGCATCGGCGAGCCGCACCTGCGCCGCCACCTGGTCGCGGATCGTCAGGTAGGGGAAGCGCGACGCCCATTCGTAGCCGTCGGGGGCGACGCTTGCCGGTCCGGTCGATCCCTGGCAGCCGCCCAACATGTTCGGAGCGATCACGAACCAGCGGTCGGTGTCGAGCGGCGCACCGGGGCCGGTGATGTCTTCCCACCACCCCACGGTCGGATGGCCGGAGCCTGCAGGACCCCGCACATGGCTGTCGCCCGTGAGCGCATGCAGCACGAGGATCGCGTTGTCGCGAGCGGCATTCAGTTCGCCCCACGACTCGTAGGCGATGCGGATGCCCGGCAGCTCGCGGCCGCTCTCGGTCGAGAAGGCGCCGAACGCCGCGAACCGCCTACCGCCGACCGGGTCGCCGTCGCGCCACGCGCCCGTCGCCGGTGGGCGGGCACGGAGCAGCCGCACGTCGGCCTCCGTCACGGGCGCCGACGGCACCGTGTCCTCGGAGGTCGTCTGCCAGTCCATCCCTCCATTGTCGCCTGGTCGAGCACCCGGCGGCGGCAGGTTACGACCCGGTGTCGTGTCGCCGTGCGTGCGACGGCCCGGACGACGGGGCGGTCGACTCAGCGGACGCGGGTCATCGTGGCGAGATGGTCGCTGTTCCCGGTGCGCAGCGTGCTCGAGGCGACGACATCGAGTCCGCGGACGAACACCTGGTCGATCCGGACGAGCGGGAATGCGGCGGGCCAGGTGAACCCGAGCGTTCCGTCGGTCGGCCGTGCCCACTCGGCTTCCGCTCGCAGCGCGGCCAGGCTCGGGTCCGTCGAGGGTGCGTTGAAGTCCCCGACGACGACAAGTGCGGTGGCTGCGTCGGAGGCGACCTGCTCGGCGATGCCGTTGAGCATCGTGTCGCGGTCCTGTTGCTGTCCGGGGCGCACGGAGGCGGCGTGCAGCACGTAGACGGCGACCGGTCCCGCGGGGCTCTGCACCTCGACGCGGAGCGCGCGCTTCCAGCTGAGCCCGAGCGTGAGCGGTTCGGCGCTCGCCAGCGGGTATCGACTCCACAGTGCCACCGTGCCGACCGTGTAGGAGTGCGGGTACGCGTCGGCGAGCACCTCGCTCGCGGCGGAGAGGCTGTCGCCGTCGAGTTCGGTGAGGGCGATCACATCCGCTTCGCTCTGCGCGAGCTCTGTGGCGGAGGCGGCAGCGCTGCCGGAGTGCGCGCGCACGTTCTGGCTGGCGATCGTGAGTTCACTCTCCGCACTGGCCGATGCCGGGAGGCCGGGGAACGCCGGGGCCATCGCGAGGAACCAGAGGAGCGTGGGCACCAGGAGGAGGACGATCACGCGCCGCGCGAGGAAGAGCGCGATGACGACGAGTGCGAGGAGGACGAGTCCGAGCCAGGGGAGGACGGCGGCGACGGCGGTGCCGATCACGCCAGGAACCCATCCGCACACGAGCAGGATCAGCACGGTGATGCCGGCGATCGCGAGACAGCGGGCATGGCGCGTCGTGGTGCGTCGGGCGAGCGGTGGTCGGTGTTCGACGTCGATCATGCTCTCCTCACAGCGGGGATCCCATTCTCGACGGAGCCGCCTGTGGGTCGGCCGGGTGGTGCCCGCGCCCGCGAACGCGAGGATGCCCCGGACCGCGTGGTCCGAGGCATCCTCGTGGTGCGTGAGGAACGTCAGGCGCGAGCGGCCTCCGACACGGCGCGTGCTGCGGCGAGAGCCTGGTCGAGGTCGGCCTTCAGGTCGTCGATGTTCTCGATGCCCACGGAGAGGCGGACGAGGCCCGGGGTGACACCCGCGGTGAGCTGCTGCTCGGGGGTGAGCTGCGCGTGCGTGGTCGACGCGGGGTGGATGACGAGCGAGCGCACGTCGCCGATGTTGGCGAGGTGGCTGAACAGCGACAGGCTGTTCACGAACTCGCGGCCGGCCTCGACACCGCCCTTGAGCTCGAACGACAGCACCGCGCCGACGCCCTTGGGGGCGTACTCGTTCGCCTTGGCGTACCAGGGCGAGGAGGGCAGACCCGAGTAGTTGACGGTCGCGACGTCGTCACGGCTGTCGAGCCACTCGGCGATCTCCTGCGCGTTCTGCACGTGACGCTCGATGCGCAGCGACAGGGTCTCGATGCCCTGGATGAGGTTCCAGGCGCTCTGCGGCGCGATGGCCGAGCCGAGGTCGCGCAGCAGCTGCACGCGGGCCTTGATGATGTAGGCGAGCGGGTCGCCGACGGCAGCGGTGTAGCTGGCGCCGTGGTACGAGGGGTCCGGAACCGTGAGGCCCGGGAACTTGTCGACGTTCTTCGACCACTCGAATGTTCCGCCGTCGACGATGGCGCCGCCGATGGTGGTGCCGTGTCCGCCGAGGAACTTGGTGACCGAGTGCACGACGATGTCGGCGCCGAACTCGAACGGACGGATCAGGTACGGGGTGGCGATCGTGTTGTCGACGATCAGCGGGACGCCGGACTCGTGTGCGATGTCGGCGACGGCGCGGATGTCGAGGATGTTGATCTGCGGGTTGCCGATGGTCTCCGCGAAGAACAGCTTCGTGTTCGGGCGCACCGCGCGGCGCCACTCCTCGGCGTCATCCTGGTTCTCGACGAAGGTGACCTCGATGCCGAGCTTGGCGAGGGTGTACTTGAAGAGGTTGTAGGTGCCGCCGTAGATCGAGCTCGAGGCGACGAAGTGGTCGCCGGCCTGAGCGATGTTGAGGATCGCGAAGGTCGAGGCTGCCTGGCCGCTGGCGAGCACGAGTGCGCCGGTGCCGCCTTCGAGCGCGGCGAGACGCTGCTCGAGCACGTCCTGCGTCGGGTTCTGGATGCGGGTGTAGATGTTGCCGAACTCCGCCAGGGCGAAGAGGTTGGCCGCATGGTCCGCGCTGTCGAACACGTACGACGTGGTCTGGTAGATCGGCGTGGCGCGGGCCTTCGTGACCGGGTCGGGGGCGGCGCCGGAGTGGATCTGCTTGGTCTCGAAGCGCCAGGACTCGGGTGCGGACATGATTTCCCCCAGGAGTGGTCGGAAGGTCGGATGGCGGATGCCGTTGCAGCGAGAGTACGGAACATCGGCCCGTGTCAACAACAACCGGGAAATGTGACGTAACACGGCGGAGGCCCGGAATCACGCGGGAGAGGAGGCATCGCCGGGTGAGTAGACGGGTGAGGCAGCGGGTGAGAGACGGGTTCTGATCTGCGTTCGGCGTCAGTACCGTGTGGCACACACAAGCGCGGTGATGTGCGCCGCGACGCGGAGGGAGTCGTCCCGATGGTCAGTCATGAGGGACCGAACACGGCAGGTGGCGAGAGCGCCCGTGACGGATCGACGCCGGGGGTCGGGCGACGGACGGTCCTGACGGGTGCCGCGTGGTCGCTCCCGATCGTCGCGGTCGCCGTGGCGACCCCGGCTGCTGCCGCATCGGGCGGTGCGCTCGGACGCTTCGTCATCGAGTCCATGCTGGGCGGCACCTGGGTGGATACGCAGTACTACGGGGCGTCGATCCAGCTCCGCAATGACGACACCCAGGCGACGACGCTGCCTGTGGAGGACGTCACGAGCGGCACAGTCACGGTCACGTTCGCTCGGGCGGATGTCGGTGACGTCGTGCCGGCCGTCATCGCCAATGCGGGCGGGACGAGCCCGACCGTCGGCGGCCTCCCTGTCACGGACCCCACGTGGACCGCCGGTGGCGCCACGGAGAACGGCGACGGCACGGTCACGTACACGCTCGTCTACGCCGGCAGCCTCGCCGGACAGGGCGTCACGAACGTCAGCTTCGGCATCCTCGGGCCGACGCCGCTCAACTCAGGCATCAGCGTCACCGTGACCTCCACCGGCAGCCCGACCGACGGCTTCGTGAGCAGCCGCACCGTGACTCTGTTCTGAGGGTTCCGCGACAGCCCCGTGCGGGACTCCGCAATCTCGGCGGAACATCGTACGGTGGAGGCATGGTGAACAGACGTGCAGTGGTGACAGGTGCGAGTTCGGGAATCGGCGCGGCGACGGTGCGCGCACTCCGGGCACGAGGATGGGATGTCGTCGGTGTCGCCCGACGCGAGGACCGTCTGTCCGCGCTCGCCGCGGAGACCGGGGCTTCGGCCATCGCGTGCGACCTGACGGACCCGGCAGCCGTCGACGCGCTGGTCTCGGAACTCGAAGCGTCGGGACCGGTGCACGCGCTCGTGCAGGTGGCCGGTGGTGCCCGGGGGACCGACCGCATCGAGGATGCCTCCGTCGCGGACTGGCAGTGGATGTTCGACGCCAACGTGCTGGCGACGCAGCGACTCGTGGCGGGACTGCTCCCGCTGCTGCGTCGGGCCGCTGCGGCAGACGGCTACGCCGACACGCTCTTCGTGACCTCGACCGCCGCGCAGTCGGCGTATGCGGGAGGCGCCGGGTACAACGCCGCAAAGGCCGCTGAGGGCATGCTCGTGAAGGTCCTCCGCCAGGAGCTCAACGGCGAGCCGATCCGCGTCGTCGAGGTCGCGCCCGGCATGGTCCACACCGAGGAGTTCACGCTGAACCGTCTCGGGGGAGACGCAGTCGCCGCCGAAGCCGTGTACTCGGGCGTCGAAGCGCCTCTTCTCGCCGAAGACGTCGCCGACGTGATCGCGTATGCGCTGGAGTCGCCGGGACACGTCAACCTCGACCTGATCACGATGCGCCCGGTCGCGCAGTCGGCGCAGCACCTGCTCGCGCGCGGGCCTTTGCGCGTGCGCTCCATCGACTGACGATGGCGCCGTCTCTCGCCGAGCTCGCCGCGGACGGCCGGATCGACGCGGGGTGGGCGGAGGCGCTCGCTCCTGCTCAGGACACGATCACCGAGCTCGGCGAGCGACTCCGCGCCGAGCAGGAGGCGGGGCACGGGTACCTGCCGTCCGGTGAGAACGTGCTCCGGGCCTTCCAGCGACCGCTGGCCGACGTGCGGGTGCTGATCACCGGACAGGACCCGTATCCGACGCCCGGCCACCCGATCGGACTGTCGTTCGCGGTGGACCGCGATGTGCGCCCGCTGCCGCGCAGCCTCTCCAACATCTACAAGGAGCGGGAGAGCGACATAGGTATCCCGCCGGCGCCCCATGGCGATCTCACTGCGTGGAGCGATCAGGGCGTGCTCCTGCTCAACCGCGTGCTCACCGTGCGGCCGGGTGCCGCCGCCTCGCACCGCGGCTGGGGGTGGGAGAAGGTCACCGAGCTCGCGATCCGGACGCTGGTCGCCCGTGATCAGCCGCTCGTCGCCGTGCTGTGGGGGAAGGACGCCGCGAACCTGCAGCCGATGCTGGGCTCGACGCCCATCATCGCCTCTGCGCATCCGTCACCCCTGTCCGCCAGCCGCGGCTTCTTCGGTTCTCGCCCGTTCTCCCGTGTGAACGACCTCCTCGCGGAGCAGGGCGCCGACGCGATCGACTGGCGGGTGGGCGGCGAGCCTGCGGAGGCTGAACGCCTGATCTAGCTCGGAGCGCAGGAGAAGCACTGGAAAAATCTGTCCGCGCGTGGACAGAAGACCCAACAGTGGCATCTTCATTGAGAGCATGGCAAGGGAGCCTCAGGTGCAATCCGATGGGCAGGACAGTATGGAAGCAGGGGAGGTGGATGAGATGACTGTCGCGCGTTCAAACCAAGCTGTAGCTTCACTCCTGGCGTCGATGGTTGATGGGGAGGACGATGTCGCCTCCGTTGTTATGGCGGACGAGACAGCGGCGAGGCTTTGGCTAAGATCGCGCCTCGGTGGCGATCGTGTCGCCTGCATTGCGAGCGATCTATATTCCTTGAGTCTTGACGACGCTTACTTCCTGGACGAGATCGACGAAGATGTCTTGTTGGCTGATGATGAACATGAACTTCGACAGTCATTGGCGGATGAGGAGGAGCAACTGCGGCGGCGAGTCGCGATCGGATTGCAGTATGTCCGAGCGGGCGGACGCGGTGGACGTACTCGTTTTCTGCGGACGCCGTTTGTGGATGTCACAGTGAGAGGCGAACAGATGCGCCTGTATCGCGGATATGGGGCCGGACGCGGGATCGCGCCGCCCTGGCGGCCTAGCTCGTGAGGAATGGGCTGCGCGCTAGGTCGATACGCGAGCAGGCTCTCGCCGAGAGAGCGAGGAGACTCGGGCCGGCCACGTTCTTCTTCGGCCTCTTGCCGCTGCTCGCGTTGGTCGATATCGGCGCGACGATGCCGCCCTTCGTCATCTGCCTCCTGGCCGGTTCGGTGCTGATCTGCGCGTGGTGCTGGGTCCGGCTGCCGTTCACGGGGATGCGCGTAGACGGAGATCGCATCGTCGTCACCTCTTGGTGGCGGACGCGCACCTACGAGAAGGGTGAGATCGTTCGGTTTCGCGAGGAGGCGTATATGGGATACCTGTTCGTCGCGGGCTGGACCGTTTACGGCGGGCAGCTCGAGAGTGGCCGCGTCGTTGCGGAATTGCGGAACGGAGAAACCGTTCGTTTGCACGGAAGTGTCTGCAATCGGCGCACAGCGCGACGCACCTCGGAAGCACTGAATCGGTGGCTCGGGGCAGAGTCGGGGGCGGGGACCGGCCCGCGTCGGTCAGCCAGAGCCCGTCGCGACGGCCAGGATGGTGACACTCTCCGATAGGTTCCGGGCGGCGACCGCGCCTCCAGGCTCATCCCCGACACCGGGCACCGCGCCTACCGGACGAGATGATGACGCGAATAAGCTGGGCGCATGCAGTTCGAACCGGGGGACCGTCGCCGCGTCCTCCCGCGCCACCTCCGCCCCGAGGTCGCCCCCGAGGTCTTCTCGTACACGATCCGTGCGGTGCGTCCGGCGGACCTCCCTCACGTCCGCGAGATCTACAACCATTTCGTGAGCAACTCGGCGGTGACGCTCGACGAGCGGCGCAGCAGCATCCCGTACTGGCGCGACAAGTACGCGCTGCTCACCCGCCTGGAGCTGCCGTTCCTCGCGGCGGTCTCGCCGGCCGGTGTGGTGATCGGCTACGCGCTCGCGCAGCCCTGGGCCGGAAAGAACGCCTACAAGTACACCGTCGAGGACTCGATCTACCTCGGTCCGGGCGCGGGCGGGAAGGGACTCGGCGCGGCCCTGCTGCAGGCGCTCATCGATGCCTGCGAGCAGATCGGTCTGCGCGAGATGGTCGCGGTGATCAGCGACAGCGGGGCGGAGGCATCGATCCGGCTGCACGAGAAGCTGGGGTTCGTCGAAGCCGGTCGCATGGGGCGGGTCGGCTACAAGTTCGGCCGCGACCTCGGCACCGTCTACATGCGGCGCGTGCTCAAGCCCACCGGACGCCGGCGGAGGCTCTTCGGTTCGCGCTGACGACCCGAAGAATCCGCGGCAGCTCAGTCGCTGGAGGGGCGAGGGGGAGCGCCCGGGATCACCGGGATCGCCGCGAGCAGCGTCTTCGTGTAGTCCTCCGTGGGGTGCAGCAGCACATCCTGCGTCGAACCTCGCTCGACGATGTGGCCGTCCTTCATCACGACGACCGCGTCGCACAGGTTTTGCACCACGCCGATGTCGTGCGACACCAGCAGCAGCGTGAGGTCGGTCGTGCGGCGGAGCTCGATCAGCAGCTCGAGGATCTGTGCGCGCACCGTCACGTCGAGGGCGGAGAGCGGCTCGTCGCCGACGAGGATGCGGGGGCGATGCACGATCGCCCGGGCGAGCGCGATCCGCTGTCGCTGGCCGCCCGAGAACTCGTGCGGATAACGGTCGCCCATCTCGGGCTCGAGCCCGACCTGGGCGAGCACCTCGCGTACTCGCGCCCGGTGATCCCCCTCGATGCCGAGCGCCCACAGCGGCTCTCGCACGATCTGACCGGCGGTCATGCGCGGGTCGAGCGAGGCATACGGATCCTGGAAGACCAGTCCGGTCTCCCGCCGCAGCCAGTGCAGCGACTTCGCGGAGGCCGCGGCGTCGACGGGGCGTCCGTCGATCGACACCGTCCCGGACGTGGGACGGTCGAGACCGAGCAGCAGCCGCACGAGCGTGGACTTCCCCGATCCCGACTCGCCGATGATCCCCAACGAAGACCCCTCGACGACATCGATGTCGGTCTCCGCCAGCGCCGTCTGCGTGCGCGTTCGTTCGAATGCGGTTCGCTTCGGGACGACGAAGTCGCGGCGGAGCCCCCGTGCTTCGATCAGGCTCATGCGGCACCACCGTTCGGGCGCCAGAGAGTCGCCGTGGCATCGCGCAGCAGGCCCTGGGTGACCGGTGAGGCAGGAGTCGACAGCAGGGTCGAGACCGGGGCCGCTTCGACGACGCGTCCGTGCTCGAGCACCACGCCCTCGGTTGCGACCTGCGCGAGCACGGCGAGGTCGTGCGTGATGAACACGAGCGACATCCCCTCATCGGCGACGAGAGCGAGCAGCAGGGAGAGGATCTCGGCCTGGATCGTGACGTCGAGCGCTGTTGTCGGCTCGTCGGCGATGAGCAGTCGGGGCCGACAGGCGAGTGCCATGGCGATCGCGACGCGCTGCCGCTGCCCGCCCGAGAGCTGGTGCGGGTACCGGTCCACGATCGTCTCGGGATCGGGGAGCCGTACGCGTGCCGCTTCCGCGATCGCGCGTTCCCGGGCTTCCCGACGACCGAGTCCCTCGTGGATGCGGATGGACTCCGCGATCTGTCGGCCCACCGTCCGGATGGGGTTGAGCGCCGTGCGGGGCTCCTGGAACACGATGCCGATGTCGTCACCGCGAAGCTTTGCCAGTTCCCGGTCCGGCATCCCGATCAGCTCGGTGCCGTTCCAGCGGATGCTGCCGCTCGCCGTCGCGCCGTCGGGGAGCAACCCGAGGACAGCGAGGGCGGTGAGCGACTTGCCCGACCCCGATTCGCCGATCAGTCCGAGTCGTGCGCCGTCGGGGACCTCGAACGAGATCCCGTCGACGACGCGACGCCCGTCGATCTCGATCACCAGATCCTGCACGGACAGGCTCATGCGACAACTCCCGGTGTGTGGACCTCGGCGGCGCGATGCCGCAGGGTCGGATCCGTCGCCTCGCGCAGTCCGTCGCCGAGGAGGTTGAGTGCGAGCACGGTGATCGTGATCGCGAGCCCCGGCCAGATCACCGACAGCGGATGCACGCCGATGTAGCGCTGGAGATCGGCGAGCAGGAGCCCCCAGCTCGGCTCGACCACCGACGCGCCGAATCCGAGGTACGACAGGCCGGCCTCGGCGAGCACGGCGACGGCCATGGACCAGGAGAGCTGCACGATGAAGACCGGGGCGACGTTCGGAAGCAGGTGCCGCACGAGGCTCTGCGTCGGCGTGAGACCTGCGGCGCGGGCGGCGAGCACGAAGTCGCTCTGCTGCACCCGGCGCAGCTCGGGTCGGGTGACGCGGGCGATGTTCACGCCGAAGCCGATCCCCACGGACCAGATCACGACCCAGAGCGACCCGCCCCAGACCGACGAGATCATCATGGCGATCAGCAGCACGGGGAAGGCGATCAGGATGTCGACGAGCACCGCGACGGTCTCACGCATCCAGCGAGCGGTGAGGGCGCCGAGGGCGGCCAGGGCGATGCCGACGAGCGTGGCCACGATTCCCGCGCCGACGCTGACGAAGACCGTCGTGCGCGCGCCCGCCATCAGCAGGCTCAGGATGTCGCGGCCGGTGTCGTCGGTGCCGAGCAGGTGCGGCCAGCTCGGGGGCAGCCATCGATCGCCGATGTCCGACGCCTGCGGGTCGAACGGGGTCCAGAAGAGCGCCACGATCGCCGTGAGAGCGATCACGGCGACGACGATGATGCCGAAGCACCCCGTCGGCGTACCCCAGAGTCGGCCGAGCCAGCGCGGCATCATGCGGCCTCCCGCTGTCGCGGATCGATGGCACGGTGCAGGAGGTCGACGACGAAGCCCACGATCAGCACGAAGCCGGTGAGGACGAGGAGCTCGCTCTGCACCTTGATGAGGTCGCGGGTACCGACGTCGGCGACCAGCATCCGTCCGATCCCGGGGAGGGTGAAAAGCTGCTCGATGATGACGGATCCGACGATGATCCCGGCGACCTGGAGTCCGAGCACCGTGATGATCGAGAGCCCCACGGCCGGGATCCCGTGCTGGATGAGCGCGCGCGTGCGGGTCAGCCCTTTCGCCGCGGCTGTCCGGACGAAGTCCTGTCCGGCGGCCTGCAGGGTCGCGCTGCGCACGAAGCGCATGAGCATGGCTCCCTCGACCACGCCGATCGTCAGCGCGGGGAGCAGCAGCGACTCGATCGCGCGCCCGGGCGTGGACCAGCCGGTGCGGGGGAATCCCTGCGGCGGCAGCCAGCCGAGCCAGACCGAGAAGACGACGATGAGCATCATGCCGGCCCAGACGACGGGCACGGCGGCCAGCGTCTGAGCGCCGACGCTGAGGGCGGTGCCGGTGCGTCTGCCGCGCAGGAGGGCGGCGAGGATTCCGAACGGCACGGCGATGAGCACGGCGATGAGCAGCGACATGATGCCGAGAGGCACGGTGACCTGGGCCTTGAGCAGCAGTTCTTCGCCGACCGAGGCGCCAGAGAGCAGCGAGGTGCCGAGGTCGCCCCGGAAGATGCCGCCGATCCAGTCCGTGTACTGCGCGAGCAGCGGCTGGTTCAGCCCGAGCGATTCACGGAGCGCGTCGACCTCGGCGGGGGAGGCCTGGGTGCCGGCGATCAGTTGGGCCACGTCTCCCGGGAAGACCCGCAGAGTGAGGAAGATGAGCACGCTCGACACGAGGAGCCCTGCGATGAGCAGGGCTCCTCGGACGAGCGCATAGCGGATCACGAACGGGTGACCGCTCGCTACTTCTCAGCGGAGACGGTCACGCCGGCGAGGTTGATCCGGGAGTTGATCGAGTCCTCGGGGAAGCCGGCGACGATCGGGGCCACGGCCGTGATGGTCTCGCCGTTGTACAGCCAATCCGCCGCGTGGTCCTCCGACACGATGCGCGCGGCCTGCGCGAGCAGCTCGGCGGACTTGTCGGGATCCACCTCGGCCAGTGCCTTCGAGTACAGGTCCTGCACCTCGGCGTTGTCGTAGCCGAAGTAGTAGTCGGGGTTGGCGAAGTTGCCGAAGTCGCGCGGCTCGACGTGCAGCACGAAGCTGAGGTCGTAGTCCTTGTTCGTGTACACGTCTTCGAGCCAGGTCGGGAACTCGACCGAGTTGACCTCGAGGGAGACGCCGACCTTCTTGAAGTCGGAGATCAGCACCTTGGGCACCGTCGTCCCGTAGAACGCGGGAATCGTGAGCGTGAGCTCCAGGTCTTCCTGTCCCGCTTCGGCGAGCAGCTCCTTCGCCTTCTCCGGGTCGTACGAGATCACGTCCGACAGATCTTCGTAGCCGGGGTCGAGTTCGGGGATCGGGCCGAACAGCGTGGTACCGGCGCCGACCGCCTCGATGAGGGCGTCGTGGTCGATGGCCAGGCGGAGCGCCTCGCGCACGCGGACGTCGTCGAGGGGCGCCTTCTTGTTGTTGAACGCCAGCGTGGCCTTGTCGGTGGTGCGGCCCTTCGTCAGGGCGAACTCGCCGGAGTCCTCGAGCTGCGGCGCGAGGTTGGGATCGACGGCGGTGAGCACCTCGACGTCGCCGGCGAGGGCGGCATTGACGCCCGCCGTGAAGTCTGGGATGTACTGGAACTCGACCTGCGCGACGCCGGCCGGGTCGCCCCAGTAGTCGTCGTTGCGGGCGAAGGTGATGGTGCTGCCCTTGTTCCAGCGCGTCAGCGTGAACGGCCCGGTGCCGTTCTCGGCCGACTTCAGGTCGGTGGTGTCACCGGTCTTGAAGACCAGCCCCGCCGGACCCGTCAGGGCGAACAGGAAGTTCTGGTTCGGCTCGGTGAGCACGATCTGCACCGTGGTGGCATCCGGCGCCGTGATCGACGCGACCGCTGCGAAGTCGGCGTTCCCCTGCACGGTGGCGTCGGTGCGCACGGTCTCGTACGAGGAGACGACATCGGCGGAGGTGAGCGCGGTGCCGTCGTGGAAGAGGATGCCCTCGCCGAGGGTGAAGGTGTAGGTCAGCCCGTCGTCGGAGACTTCGTAGTCCGTGGCGAGTCGCCCTTCGATCTCGTTGTCCTGCGTGCGCGTGACGAGGCCCTCGTAGATGTTGTCGATGAGGATCTGTTCGAGAGCCGCACCGCTGGTGTGGCGGATGTCGAGGTTGGTGGGTTCGAGCACCAGTCCCACGTGCAGGGTCGCGTCGGGGTCGGGCTCACCGGTGCTCGCGGAGGGCCCGGGATCGGGGGAGCCCGCGCAGGCGCTGAGTATGACGGCGGTGGCCGCGAGCGCGGAGATCAGCGCGAGGCGTCGGGTGCGTCGGAACATGGGCGTTTCCTCTCGGTGCGGCAGTTGCTGTGTGCCGTTGTGTCGAGCCTAGAGTTGCGTGGCGGGGTGCGGGTCGGGTGTGGAACGGAACGTCACAATCCGCGAACGGCGGATGCTGTGGCGATGAGGGCGGCCAGCTCGACAGGTGCGGTCTCCTGCACGTTGTGCGTCGCGTCCAGGGTCACCACGCGGGCGGCGGGCACACGACGCTGGAGGTCTTCGGCATCGGCCTCGCTGACGAAACCGCGGGCGGCGCGGACCAGGGTGATCGGGGCGCTGACCCCGGACAGGTCGTCCCACCCGGTCTCGTGAAGGACCGAGGGGGCGGTGGGCGAACCGGGATCGTGCGCGGCGAGGGCCTGTGCGGCGAGGTGTGCGAAGTGGTGCTTCCACTCCACCCGCCCATCGGGCCGCACGCGGGTGTTGAGGAAGACACCGCGCTCGGTCTCGGGGCGGCTGCCGCCGAAGCCGAGCGACATCGCCTTGTCGACGAGTTCGTCCCGAGAGGCGAAGTCCGTGGGGCCGGCGTAGAACTCGCGCAGCGCGGCCGGCCCGGCGGTGACGTCGATCCCTGGCGTGATGTCGACGATCACGAGCTCGGAGACCAGATCGGGTCGGGAAGCGGCGAGGGCGGCGCCGGTGAGTCCGCCGAGCGACTGTCCGACGACGACCTGCGGCTGCGTCGCCCAGGCATCGAGTGCCGCGGCGACATCGCGTGCGAGGGTGCGCGGGGTGTAGTCGACGTCGTCGCGCCAGGAGGAGTCGCCGTGGCCGGCCAGGTCGATCGCGAGCAGCGGCAGCTGGAGCGCGAGCGAGGTCGTGTCCCACGTGTGCGCGTTCAGGCCCGCGCCGTGCAGCAGCGTGACCTGCGGCGCGTCTCCGCCGAACCGTAGGGCGCTCACGGAGCGTCCGTCGGCGAGGGGGAGGGTGAGGCGCTCCACTTCCGGGAGCGGAACGCCGAGCGCTTCGGCCTGTGCGGGAAGATAGCTGAACTCGCTGATGTCGATCGCCACGTGCATATTCTGCTCCACCCCAGCGACACAGAAGAAATGGCGGAGCATTCTGGCAACCATGCCCCCGTAGTTGATTGTGAACATGTTTATCAATCAATGCATCAGCATGTCACAGTGCATTTCCTTGCGTCGGGGTGGACAGAGGCCGGGAGGGTGGTCGCCGAATATCATGGAGTCATGAGTGAGACGCGAGTGCACCTGTCCAAGACCGAGCCGACCGCTTATCAGGCGCTCGATGCGTTCTCGAAGACCGTCGGGCAGATCTGCGCGGCGAACGGCATCGACGATCGCCTCAAAGAGATCGTCATGATCCACTGCTCGCAGCTCAACGGGTGCGCATACTGCGCCCGCATCCACGTCGACCGCGCCGTCGCCGCCGGCATCGACACCGACACGCTCACCCAGATCCCGACCTGGCGCGAGAGTGGCGTGTTCAGCGAGCGCGAGCGCGCGGCCCTCGAACTCGCCGAGGCGTTCACCTTCATCTCCGAAGACGGCGTGTCCGACGAGGTGTACGACCTCGTCGGCAGCGTCTTCACCGAGAAGGAGTACGCGGCGCTCAGCTGGGCATGCGTCTCCATCAACGCGTTCAACCGCGTCGTTATCGCCGGACGCTATCCGGTCCCCGCTCGGACGCCGCAGGCGCAGGCATGACGATCCTCGACGTCGACGGCGTCACCAACGTCCGCGACGTCGGCGGCATCCCGACGCCTGGCGGCCGCATCCGGGCGGGCGTGCTGCTGCGGTCGGGTCAGCTTTCGGGCGCCACGACGAACGGAGCGGCCGTGCTCCGTGCGAAGGTGCAGCACATCGTCGACCTCCGCGACGGCGAAGAGGTGGCGGCGGAGCCCACCGAGATCGAGGGACCGGACACCACGCACCTCCCGCTGTTCCTGGGTTCGGTCCGGTCGTTCTTCGAAGCCGACACGAGCCTCGACGATCTCTACCTGCATCTGCTGGAGGAGAGTGGGGAGCGCCTGGTCGAGGCCATCCGCATCATCGCAGCAGGGGCGCCCACCCTGGTGCACTGCACTGTCGGCAAGGACCGCACAGGGGTCACGGTGGCCCTTGCCCTCTCCGCCGTCGGCGCCGATCGTGAGGCCGTGATCGCCGACTACGCGCTCACGGAGTCGCAGCTGCCGGCGGAGCGCTCGCAGCGCATCGCCGCGTACCTCCGCGCCGAGCACCCCGAAGCGGTGCATGCGGTGGCCCTCGCGACGCAGTCGCCCGCTACGGTGATGCGGAGTCTGCTGGAGCAGGTCGATGAGCGCTGGGGTTCCGCCGCGGGCTACCTGCGGGCAAACGGGATGACCGAGGCGGAGCTCGCCGCGTTGACCGCTGCGCTTGTCGAGCCGGCCGAGTAGCGCACAACGGGACCGCGCTCTTCCCGGCGGAGGCAAGGTTAGGCAAGCCTTCACTTGGTGTACGATGAAGGCATCATGAACACCTCGCTCGAGACTCGCAGCACGCGCGCAGCACGCCGCGCAGCACGTCAGCGCGCGCACCACCTGGTGACGGCCGACGAACAGTCCCTCACCGAGCTCGAGGTCTTCCTGACGACGCTGCCGCTGTGCGCGTCCGGCCGGATCTTCATCGAGGTGCCCTCGGTCGCCGACATCGGCGTGATCGAAGCTCCGGGGCGGATGACCGTCACGTGGCTCGCGCGTGAGCAGCGTTCCGGTGCTCCCGGCAGTGGCCGCGCCTGCGCCCCCGGTCAGGCCCTGGCACGCGCGACCTGCGCGTGGGCCGACGAGATGATGTGCGACGACGAGATCGAGACGCGCGTCACGCTGCTCGGTGGCTACCTGGGCACCGCCGACATCGTCGAGCACCTGACGAGCGCGCTGCAGGTCTCGCCCGCACTCATCCACACCCCCGAGCGCTTCGGCCTGCTGCCCTCCGACCGCTGACCACGCGAGCGGGGCGTCAGCGCGACCGGCGCACGTAGTTGCCGTCTTCCAGCCCCGCCTCGATCTCGAAGCGGTTGCGCAGCGGATCCCGGCCGGCGAACAGATAGAGCACCGGCATCAGGAAGCCGTAGCGGAGCCACTGCGCCTTGTGCACGGCCTCGTGGCGCAGGACGGCATCGCTCGGACGGGCGTCACCGGTGAGGAAGCACCCGCCGATGCATACGCCACCACGGTTGAAGGTCCAGCTCGGCATGCCCCGGAAGATCCACAGCCCGGCCCGTCGCTCGACGGGGCCGGTGCTCCAGAGCGATCCCCAGAGCCACCCGACAGCCGTGCCCCAGACATAGCCGAGGCGACTGATCGGCGATCGCAGCAGGAGCGCGGGGATCCGGCGGTCGAAGCGTCGACCCCGGGCGAGCGCGGCTTCGGCAGCAGGACGCCAGTCCGCCGCCGTGCTCATGCCACGGCTCCGACCAACCGGAGCAGCGCTCCGAGGTCGTCGACCGCATCGGCCGGCGTTCGGGGCGCGAAGCCGGCGATCGTCGCGCCGGCCAGCGGGATCTCGGTGCGCAGCGCGCGGATGGCGGTGCTCAGAGCCGCGGGGGAGAGCCCGAACGGCACGGAGGAGGAGACGCCGGCGAAGTCGGAGGGATCGAGCACATCCACGTCGATGTGGACCCAGACTCGCGACGCCCCGGTCGCTCGGACCGCGTCGAGCAGCGCATCGGGTCGTTCGAGGTCATCGACGGAGAGGTTCGTCAGGGCCCCAAGAGGGGCGGCCTCTGCGTCGTCGAGATTGCGCACGCCCACGGTGACCACCCGGTCGGCGCGGATCGCGGGGGAGAGGACGAGCTGCTCCTCGCCCTCGCCGAGCAGGGCGCGCAACGCCATTCCGGAGAAGGCTCCGGAAGGAGAGGTCTCGGGCGTGTGGAGGTCGGCGTGGGCGTCGCACCACACGACGGCGAGATCGTCGGTACCGCCCGGGAGCGCATCTATCGCGGCGACGGTGATGCTGCAGTCGCCGCCGATCACGACAGTGTCCGCGTCGATGTGCCCGTGGGTGAGTTCGCGTGTGCGCAGCAGCGCGCTCAGGCGGCGGACCCCGGTGCCGAGGGATTCCCCCGCCTCGACCGGCACTTCCAGCACGGTCGTCGCAGCCCGGGGAAGGTCTCCCGCGATGGCGGCAGCACCGTCGACGAGGAGCATCGCGCGCGGTGCGGGCGAGCCCTGCCACTGCGGGATGACGAGGAATCGCACCATGGGTGCCTCCGAGAAGAAGAGCGCGGATGTCCCGGACGCGTGGCCCGGGACATCCGCTGGTGGTGTCAGTTGCCTTCGATGGCCTGACGGGGAGCGCTGCCGCCGGCCTTGAGCTCGGCGAGACGAGCCTCGACCTCGGTCAGTTCGCCGAGGTCTTCCAGGCTCTCGAACTGTGCGTCGAGGCTCGACGCCGCGAGCTCGATCTTGCCCTGAGCGATGGCCTCCTGGCGGCGGACCTTGTCTTCGAACCGGCCCAGCTCGCTGGTGGGGTCGAGCACGTTGATCGAGCCGACAGCGTCCTGCACCTTGGTCTGCGCCTCCGCGACCTTGGCGCGCGCGAGAAGCTCGCTGCGCTTGTTCTTGAGCTCGACGAGCTTGTCCTTCATGCCGTTGAGGCCGCTCTTGAGCTTGTCGACGATCTCGGTCTGGGCGGCGATCTGAGGCTCGGCGCCGGTGGCCTCGCGCTCGGCACTGATCTGGCGCTGCAGGGCGATCTTGGCGAGGTTGTCGAACTTGTCGGCGTCCGTGGCATCGCCGCTGTTGCGCATCTCGTCGGCCTTGCGGCTGGCGGCGAGGGCCTTGTTGCCCCACTCGGTCGCAGCCTGGACGTCTTCCTCGTGGTCACGCTCGAGGAGTCGCAGGTTGCCGATGGTCTCGGCGATCGCGGACTCGGCGTCGGCGATGCTGTTCGTGTAGTCGCGAACGAGCTGGTCGATCATCTTCTGCGGGTCTTCCGCGGAGTCCAGGAGGGAGTTGATGTTCGCGCGGACGAGGGTCGAGATACGTCCGAAGATGGACTGCTTGGTCATGCGTGGTTCCTTTCAGAGGGCGTCTTCGAGAGCTTGGCGTAAATGTCTGTGTGGCGGATCAGAAGCGTCTACCTCCGGATCGACCGCTGCGGCCTCCACCGCCGCGGGATCCCCCGCCGCCGAAACCGGAGCTGCGGAAGCCGCCGCCCCCGGAGGAGCGCCAGCCGCTGCTGCTGCTTCGACGGGACGACCCGCCGCCACCGCCGGCGAGGAGTCCGCCGATGATGCCGCCGAGGATGTCCCCGCCGATTCCGGAGCCGCCGGACGAGGAGTTGGATCCGCCGAACGGGCTGCCCCAGCCGCTGTCGTACCCGGGCGGGTTGTACGCCTGGACGTCGGATTGCGCGGCAGAAGTGGCCTGGCCGGCGAGGGCGAGTGCGCGGTTGGCCTCGGCCAGAGACGCCTCGGGGTCGGTGGCGCGCAGGTTCAACGCCTGGGTGAGACTGGCCTCGGCGTTGGCGAGCCGGGTTCGTGCGGTCGAACCGACGGTGCCGCGGCGGGTCTCGATGAACTCGCGTGCCGCACGGATCTCGGAATTCGCCTGTGCGAGGGTCGGCTCGAGCATCTGCTGCACGCGGCGCGAGCGCTCGACGCCTTCTCGGCCCTGGGCGATTGCCGCATCGATCTGGGCGTTCGCGGCGCTGAGCGCCTCGAGCACCCGCTGCGGATTGCGCTTCGTGCTGGCGAGGTCGGCCTGCGCCAGCTGGAGCTGCTGCGCGGTCGCGGAGGAGGCCGCCGCGATCGCACCGGTCGTGTCGGGCAGCTGCTGTGCCGCGGCGAGGTCGGCCTGCAGTTCCGTGACCAGCGCCTGCGACTGTGTCTCGATGGCGGCCAGCTCGGCGCCCAAGGTCGAGACCGCCTGGGCGAGCTGGGCGGCCTGTGCGACCGACTGTTCGGCGGTGCGGATCGCGAAGGCGGCTTCGCCGGATCGGCCGGCCGCGATCGCCTGGGCGGCCGCCTCGATCGAGCGGTCGGCCAGGTCGGCTCGCTCCTGTGCCTGCGCGGGGTTGTCGGCGACCGTGCTCAGGGCCGCCGGGTCGTACGTCGCCGACAGCGCGGACAGAGCCGGTGCGGCGGCGGCGAGGATCGGGGTCAGTGCCGCGCGTTCGCCGCGGACCCTCTCGAGTTCCTGCGGCGCATTCTGCTCGAGTTTGCGAAGGGCGTCGAAGGCCTCGGTGTTGTCGTCGAGCACATCGTCGATCTCTTCGGCGATCCGGATGATGCGGATGTGCCAGGCCCGACGGTCGTGGATCGTGTCCTCGATCTCGTCGTCGAGCTTCTGCTTGAGGTCGAAGGCCTCAGCGATCTTGGCCTTCGCCGCGTCGACGACGCGGGTGAACTCCTCGGTCGCGCCCTCGCCGAACTGTGCGACCGCGAAGCCGAGCTCCTCCTTGCTGGAGGTGATGGCGTCATCGGCCTGCACGAGTGCGAGCCCGGCCTGCGTCTCGACCTGCTCGTCGGTGAGGGTGGAGAACGGATCAGCGGGGTCGGGTGTCTCCGGCATCGCGCCGCGTCGGCGGATCTCGGCCTTGCGCCGCGCGCGTCGGACGAGCGCGACGATGAGCCAGATGAGCAGAGCGGCGGCGATGACGGCCACCACGATCAGCGTGACACGGAGCGCTCCGGCACCCCCGTCGCCCTGGATCTCGTCGGCGGCGAGAGTGATCGCCCCGACCCAGTCGCCGTCGGCGGCGAGCGGGACCATCTTGTCTTCGATGGCGTCGAGCTGGTCGAAGCTCACCGGCCCGTCGGGCGCCGCCGAGATGTAGTAGCTGCGGCCGTCCACCGCGATCGCGAGGAGATACTGCTCGCTGCCGAGGTTGTTGCTGTCGGCGACGGTGTCAGCCCATTTGACGTTGTCGCTCGGATTGGTGAAGTCGTCGACGAGCACCACGAACAGGTCGGCGTTCGAGTTGGCGGTCAGCTCCTCGAGCCTGGTCTCGACCGTGGCCTCTTCATCGGCGCTGAGAACGTCGGCCTGGTCGGTGACGTATCCGGAATCGAGGGTGAGCGGATCGGTGGCGGAGGCGGCGGACGCGGTGAACGCTCCTGCCACGGCGGCCAGCGCGAGTGCGGCCAGCGTGAGCCACCGTTTCGTCATCGTGTTCCCTCCGACCGGCAGCCGAGCCCCATGCCATGAGTCTATGCACAGAGCCCGACACGCGACAGCACCAGCGGCGGGTTCGCCGTTCGCCCTCAGCGGAGGCACATACCCTGGAAGGCATGGACGACATGTACGGTTCGGATGTGCTGGCGACAGGCTGGCGCGACCGCGGCGCGAAGAAGGTGCCGCAGGTCGCGGCGGAGGCGGATCTCGTCGTCGAGGTCGCCGATGACGGCTTCTGCGGCGCGGTCACCCGCGTGCAGGGCGGCAACGTCGAGCTGGAGGACCGCGTCGGCCGTCGACGGCTGTTCCCGCTCGGCGGCGGGTTCCTCATAGACGGCGCACCGGTGCGCCTCGTCGTGCCGGCGGCGAAGGACCAGGGTCCGCGGCGCACCGCATCCGGATCGTTCGTCGTCGCGGATCAGCGCGCACGCGTCGCCCTGCCCAGCCGCATCCTCGTCGAGGGCAGGCACGATGCCGAGCTGGTGGAGAAGGTCTGGGGCGCCGATCTGCGTGTCGAGGGTGTGGTCGTCGAGTTCCTGCAGGGAGTCGACCTGCTCGACGACCTGCTGACCGCCGAGCCGCCCAGCGCCACCCGCAGGTACGGCGTGCTGGTGGACCACCTCGTGCCGGGTTCCAAGGAGACCAGGATCGCGCAGGCTATCGCGCGCGGCCCGCACGGCCGACACCTCCGCATCGTCGGGCACCCCTTCATCGACGTCTGGCAGTGCGTCACCCCGCGTGCCCTCGGCATCGCGAAGTGGCCGGAGATCCCGCGCGGGATCGAGTGGAAGGTCGGGATCTGCCGGGCCTTCGGGTGGCCCCATGAGACACAGGCCGACATCGCTCGCGCCTGGCAGCACATCCTCTCGAAGGTGACCACCTACCGGGACCTGGAACCCGCACTGCTCGGCCGTGTGGAGGAGCTCATCGACTTCGTCACGGCCCCGGCGGGTTGAACGCCGCCACCGCGGACGCAGGGAGCGCGGGGCGCCGACGACTACCCTGGAATCATGCCCGAACCCCGTACCTTCCGAGACGAGCCGGTGTCGTTCGTACGCCGCAGCGGCCGGATGTCCGAGGCGCAGGAGCGCGCCTTCACCGAGCTCGGCCCGCACTACCTGCTCGACGTCCCGCGCGACGTCGCCTGGACCTCGGTGCACCCGGAGGCCCGCCTCGATCCCGCGACCGAGTACGGCCGTGCCGCCGACCTCTACGTGGAGATCGGCTCCGGGCAGGGACACGCGATCGTCGCGGCGGCCTCGTCCCGCCCCGATGATGACTTCCTCGCCGTCGAAGTCTTCCGCGCCGGCCTCGCGCGGACGATGCTCGATGCGGACAGGGAGGGCGCCCGCAACGTCCGGGTCGTCGAGGCGAACGCGCCGGAGGTGCTGTCGTCATACCTTCCCGAGGCTGCGGCCCGCGAGGTCTGGATCTTCTTCCCCGATCCGTGGCACAAGAAGAAGCACACCAAGCGGCGCCTGGTGCGGCCGGGTTTCGGTGACACCGCGGCGAGGGCGCTGAACGACGGCGGCCTGCTGCGTCTCGCGACCGACTGGGAGGACTACGCGCTGCAGATGCGCGAGGTGCTCGACGCCGAGCCGCTGTTCGAGCGCGCGTTCGACGGGGAGTGGGCTGAGCGCTTCGATGGCCGGGTGATGACGGCGTTCGAGCGCAAGGGCATCGCGAAGGGGCGCGACATCCGCGATCTGGTCTACCGGCGCAGGGCGCGCGCGTGACCGAGGTGCGGCGCGAGACGACGCTGCGCCTCGCCTTCGTGCCGGCGTTACTCGTCTGTGCCGCTGCCCCGGCGTTCTTCGTGCTGGAGATCCCGTGGTTGGGCTGGGCGCTGCTCGCGCTGGGGATCGTGATCGCCTGGCTGCTCGAACGCGGGCGGCCGGCTGAGGACCAGGTCGTGAGCATGGGCGCACAGCGGGAGACCGCGAGGGTGATCGGCGTGCATCGGCCGCCCTCGCTCACCAGGGACCTCTCCCTGATCGCCGTCGGTCTGCTGATCGTCAGCATCATCCCGCTCGCCGCAGAACTCGACAACCTCGCGATGCTGCGTTTCACGCTCGCGCTGGGTGGTGCGGTCGCTGTGCCCTACGTCATCTCCCGGTTCGTCTACCGCGACCGCGCCATCAGCTTCCCGTGGCGCACGCACCGTCGATGGGGTCGTCTGCAGTGGGGATGGCTGGTGGCGGTGCTGATCCTGGGGTGGCTGATCCTGCCCTTCTACTTCATCACCAGCGGCGTCTACCAGAACTGGCCGGTCGTCGACACGCCCGAGCTCATCGCACGGCTGTTCGTCGGCGTCGGCGCTGTGGGCATCTGGGACGAGCTGTTCTTCATCTGCACGGTGTTCGCGCTGCTGCGTCGTCACTTTCCGAACCTGGTCGCGAACCTGCTGCAGGCGATCGTGTTCGTCTCGTTCCTCTGGGAGCTGGGATACCGCGAGTGGGGCCCGTTGTTGACGATCCCGTTCGCGCTCCTGCAGGGCTACATCTTCCTGCGCACCCATTCGCTCGCCTACGTCGTCACCGTGCACCTGCTGTTCGACGCCGTGGTGTTCGCGGTGCTCGTGCACGCGCACAACCCCGGGCTGCTGCCGATCTTCCTGGTCTGACAGAATCAGCACATGCTCATCGTCGGTCTCGTCCTCGCCGCAGCCGCCGCTGCGTTCCACGTCTTCATCTTCGCGCTCGAGTCGCTGCGGTGGACCGAGCCGGAGACGAGGAAGATCTTCGGCGTCGCCAACGAGGCGGATGCCGTCACGATGAAGCAGCTGGCCTTCAATCAGGGCTTCTACAACCTCTTCCTCGCACTCACGACCCTGCTCGGTATCGGCCTCGTGATCGTCGGTTCGGCCACCGTCGGACTGACCCTGGTGTTCGCCGGCACTGCGATGATGCTCGCCGCCGCACTGGTGCTCATCCTCTCGGACCGCGCGAAGGCGCGTGCCGCACTGATGCAGGGGACGCTTCCCCTGCTCGCCGTGGTCGTCACCGCGATCGGCGTCGCGATCGGCTGATCGCCGACCGACCGGGAGCCCGGAGCGGGGTGACACGCGCGCTTCCAGCCGCCACACTCGTTGCATGGCCGACTGGGTGCTGCACGTGGACATGGATCAGTTCATCGCCGCGGTCGAGGTGCTGCGCAGACCGGAGCTCGCCGGACTCCCGGTGATCGTGGGCGGGCGCGGTGACCCCACGGAGCGCGCCGTCGTGTCGACCGCATCCTACGAGGCGCGCGCCTACGGCATCGGCTCGGGGATGCCTCTCAAGATCGCGGCACGCAAGGCTCCGGAGGACGCCGTCTTCCTGCCCGTGGACCAGGAAGCGTACGCGGTCGCCTCCGGCGAGGTGATGGCCGCGCTCCGGTCGCTGCCCGACGTGGTGCTCGAGGTCATCGGATGGGATGAGTGCTTCCTCGGCGTGACGACGGAGGACCCGGAGCGGATCGCCACCGCTGCACAGGCGGCCGTGCTGGCCGCGACGGAGCTGCACTGCTCCGTCGGCATCGGGGACAACAAGGTGCGTGCCAAGATCGCGACCGAGTTCGGAAAGCCGCGGGGGATCTTCCGGCTGACGGCGGATAACTGGTTCGAGGTGATGGGCGACAAGCCCACCCGTGACCTGTGGGGCGTCGGCTCCAAGGTGCAGAAGCGACTGGCCGCACACGGGATCACGACGGTACGAGAACTCGCGGACGCCGACGAGCAGGCGCTCGTCGCGGAGTTCGGTCCGCGGATGGGGGTCTGGTATCACGGGCTCGGCTCGGGCCGGGGGCCGAGTGTCGTCGACGACACCCCGTGGGTGGCACGCAGCCACAGCCGCGAGACGACCTACCAGCAGAACCTCACGACGACCGAGCAGGTCACCACCGCTGTCCGGGAACTCGCCGTTCAGGCCTTCGATGACTGCGCCGCCGAAGGAAGACCCGTCGTCCGCGCGCATCTCAAGGTGCGGTACGCGCCGTTCGAGACGAAGACGCTCGGGCGCAAGCTCTCTGCACCGACGACCGATCCGGAGGAATTCGTGGCGACCGCCCTCGCGCTCGCCGAGACCCTCGACACTGAGCGGGAGGTCCGTCTCCTGGGCGTGCGAGCGGAGATGACGATGCCGGACGAGGGAGACGCGGCGGAGCGGACGCCGGTCCGAGGGAGGATCTGAGTCGGCGGCCGGGACGTGGCACCGGGCCCGGGGGATCAGCCCCGGATGACGGCAGCCACCGCGCTCACCTCGATGAGCGCACCCGGAACACCGAGTCCGGCGACGAGAGCCGCCGTGACCAGAGGCGGTGCGCCTTCTCGCGCGAGCCTGGAGGCGACCGCCCCGTAGGCCGCGCGGAGGTCGGCGTCTTGATGGATCAGGACCGTCCAGCTGATCACGTCGTCGAGACCTGCGCCCGCGGACTCCAGCGCGATGCGGGCATTCTCGACGGCGCGCAGGGATTGCTCGGCGGCATCGGCGGAGACGATCGCCCCCGTGGAATCGACGCCGTTCTGGCCGCCGACGTAGATCGTGGTCGCGCCGGGTGGGACGACGGCGACGTGGCTGAAAGCAGGACTGACGACGAGCCCCGCGGGGCTGGCGAGTGTGATCTCCATGCCCATACTCTGCACCGGGGCTCCGACGTGCGGAACCCCGATGTCGAGGCGTGGATCAGAAGCGCAGCAGCACCTTTCCGATGCGTCCGGCGGTGTTGCTCGCCTGCACGGCCGCGCCGATGTCGGCGGCGTCGAAGATGCCGGCGACCGGAAGGGTCAGGGTGCCATCGCTGACGCGCTGGACCAGCTCGCCGAACAGTTCGCCCCGGGTTGCGGGGTCGAGGCTGGGCATGACCTTGCTGCCCCAGAAGCCCTTCACGGTTGCCTGCTTGAAAATGACGTCGGAGGAGGCGATCTCCATCGTGGGGGAGTTCATGGCCCCGAAGGCCACGAGGGTGCCGCCCTCGGCGAGGAGCGACAGCACGTCGCCCGCCGAAGACCCGCCGACGGAGTCGACTCCCGCGACGATCGGTGCGCCACCGGTGATGCGTGCCACCTGCTCCCGCCAGTCGTCCTGATCCGTGGCGACGACGCCCTCGATGCCCTGGGTCCGGAGTTCTTCGATGCCCGCCGTGCGGCGGACGAGTCCGAGGACGTTGATGCCGCGTGCGGCACCGAGCTGCGCGAGCATACGGCCGACCGCGCCGTTCGCCGCGTTCTGCACGATCCAGTCGCCCGGCTTCACGTCGAGGAAACGCAGCAGGGTGATCGTGCTGAACGGCATCGAGACCAGCTGCGCCGCGTCCTCGTCCGAGAGTGCATCGGGAACGGGGATCAGGCCGGCGGCGTTCGCGAGGAAGTACTCCGACCACGCGCCGAACGTGCCGCCCGTCGCGACGCGCTGACCGACGGCGAGGTGTTCGACGCCCGAGCCGAGAGCATCGACGACGCCGAGCGCCTCGGTGCCCGACGCGGCCGGGAGCTCGGGCTTGAAGCCGTATGTACCGCGGACGGTCCACAGATCGTGGTTGTGGATGGGGGAGAGGAGCGTCCGAAGACGAACCTGGCCGGCGCCGGGCTCGGGCAGGGGGCGGTCTTCGATCCGGAGGACCTGCTCGGGATCGCCGAACGTCGGGTGGATGAGTGCGCGCATGGGAATCCTTTTCGGGTGGAGGGGTTCAGTGGGTGTGGTCCGCGGGTGCGGGCTCGGCGAGACCTGCGGTGAGGCGCTGGAGCCGTTCGGTGATGTCGTGCAATTCACTGATGAGCTCGCGGCGACGGTCGTCGTCGCTCAGGCCGGCGGCTTCGGCGACCGCGCTGTGGATCGGGGCGACCTCGGAGCGAAGCGCCTGACCGCGCGCGGTGAGCTGTACCGTGACGACCCGCTCGTCCGCCGCGCCGCGGACCCGAGTGACGAGCCCTGCCTGTTCCAGGCGGCGTACGAGGGGCGAGAGTGTGCCGGAGTCGAGGCGCATCACCGCACCCAGCGAGCCGATGGTCTGCTCGCCCTCGATCCACAGCGCGGCGAGCACGAGGTACTGCGGGTAGGTGAGCCCCCAGGGCGCCAGAAGTGTGCGGTACGCCTGCGTGGTCGCGCGTGATGCGGAGTACAGCGAGAAGCACACCATCTCGTCGGTCATGGCCATGCACTGAGTATTGCACGCGATTGAATTGTGCACAACTTAAGTGGACGGTTCGATAGCTTGGAGGGCCACCCGGGCAGGGTGAGATGCGGTTCATGGCGAGTCTCCGCCGCAGTACGCTCGGCCAGACGATCACACGGAGGCAGGAGGATGCAGTGACCAGACCGTCCTGGCTGTTCAGCACGCTCGCGGGTTACCAGACCAGATGGGTCGTCCGAGACGTGGTCGCCGGACTCTCCGCCGGTGCCGTGGTGATCCCGCAGGCGATGGCGTACGCGACGATCGCGAACCTTCCCGTCCAGGTGGGTCTGTACACGTGCATCGTGCCGATGGTGGTCTATGCGGCCCTCGGAGGCAGCCGGGCGATGAGCGTCTCGACGACGTCGACGATCGCGACGCTGACTGCGACGACGCTCGTCTCCGCGGGAGTGGCGGCCGGTGCGGAGGACGCGATCGGCTCCCTGATGATGCTCACGCTGCTGGTCGGGGTGATACTGCTTCTCGCCCGGCTCGGCCGACTCGGCTCCCTCGTCGAGAACATCAGCGGCGCCACGGTGCTCGGACTCAAGATCGGCGTCGGCGCCACGGTGGCCGTCGGCCAGCTGCCGAAGCTGCTGGGGGAGACCTACAACTTCTCGGGGCACGGGTTCTTCCGATCGCTGGGCGCCGTCGGAGAGGCGTTCGGCAGCGTCAACTGGCCGACGGTCGCGCTGTCGGCAGGCTCAGTGGTGCTGCTGGTGGTGCTGAAGCGCTGGGCGCCGAAGGTCCCGGGAACACTGGTCGTCGTGGTCGGCGGCATCCTCCTGGTCTGGCTCGGCGGGATCGACCGACTCGGAGTGGGTCTCATCGCCGCCGTGCCGAGCGGACTGCCCGTTCCCGGATTGCCCGACCTGGCGCAGGTCACCGCGCTCGTTCCCGGTGCCCTCGCGATCGCCGTCATGGCCTTTCTCGAGTCCGCAGCCGTCGCCCGAAGCCTGCGCACCGCGGACGAACCGCAGATCGACAGCAACCAGGAACTCTTCGCGACCGGTGCGGCGAACACGGTCGGCTCGTTCTTCGGCACCATGCCCGCGGCGGGTGGTTTCTCGCAGAGCGCGGTGAACCAGAGTGCCGGGGCGCGATCCCAGCTGGCGACGGTCGTCACGGTCGTGCTCGCCATCCTGGTCGCCCTGTTCCTCGGCCCTGTCCTCAGTCTCATGCCCGAGGCCACCCTGGCCGCCATGGTCTTCGTCGCGGTCGCGGGACTCATCAACGTCCCGGAGCTGGTGCGATGGGCTCGGATCAGCCGAGTCGACTTCTGGATCGCGCTGTCGGTCGCGATCATCGGGCTCACCGCGGGATTGTTGTCGGCCGTCGCCGTCGGCGTCGTGGTGACGCTGATCCTCGTGCTGCGCGAAGTGAACGTCCCGAAGATCCGCGTGGTGGGAAGGATCGCCGGCGTGCTCGGCATCCACCTGGAGCGCGGGCTGTACACCGCGAATGCGCTGGTCAACGAGCGCAGGCTTCTCGAGATCGTCGACGGCGAGGAAGAGGAGGTCGCGGCTCTCGTGCTCGGGATGAGGCAGCAGGAGGTCATGACCATCACCGTGCTCGAGGCGCTCGAGAACCTCGACCGGGAGCTCGCGCAGCGCGACACGGAGCTTCACCTGGCCGCGCTCCCTGAACCGGCCGCCGCTGTCGCCGGACGCACGCCGTGGTTCACGGCGCTGCGCGCGGCCGGTCGCGTGCACGACACCGTGCGGGAGGGGATGGAGGCGGCCGCCACCGCCCATCGCCCAGAAGCGGCGGGAGGCGGTCGGGGTGGATGACCAGGCCGGCCTGACCTGGCAGTGGGCGAGGTTCGGTCTCGGTATCGCTTTCGCCCTGCCCGCCATGGTCGTCACTCCCTTCAGCCCGACGCTCGGTCTCGCTCTCGCCGTCGGTGTTCTTCCCGCGGCGGCGTTCCGGCTTCCGCCTCGGCGACGCGGTCGCGCGGTCATCCTCCTCGTCGGAGGTCTCAGTGCGATCGGGCTGCTCGTGGGGTCGCTGCTCGCCACCGTGCCCGCCGTCGCCGTCGTCGCGGTTTTCGGCGCGGCCGTGCTCGCGTGCATCAATGCGGTGCATGGGCGCCTGGCGCAGCTCGTGCTGATCCTCGTCCTGCCGATGATCGGCATCGGTCTGAGCTTCCCCTGGTCATCGGCAGCCGTCGGGCTCGCGGGAAGCATGGTGGCGGGATCGCTGTACGCGTGGCTCGTCTCCCTGCTCTGGCCGGAGCGAGATGGCCCGCCGCCGCCCGCAGCCCCTGTGCCGCGAGGTCGGGCGATGCTGGTCTACGGGCTCCTTCTCGGTGCCGCAGCTGCGATCGCCGCCGCTGTGGGCTTCCTCCTCGATCTGCAGCACGTCGGCTGGGCGACGGCGGCGGTGCTGCTCGTGATGCGTCCCGTGCGCGGGCAGCTCATATCGCGCAGCATCGGCCGGGCGATCTCGGTGCTCGTCGGTGCTTTCGCCGCCGCCGCTTTCGCAGTCCTCGCGCCGGGAGATCTCCTCATCGGCGTCGTGGCCGGCGTCGTGGTCGGTGCCCTGTGTGCTACCCAGGGGAGCCGCTGGTATGTGGCCCCGGGCTTCACGACGTTCATCGCCCTGACCTTCATCCTGGTGAACTCCACGGAGCAGCCCGGAGCACGCTTCCTCGAGCGGGCACTGGAGACGCTTCTCGGCGTCGGGCTGGCGCTCTTCTTCGGGGCAGCCGTGCCGTCTCTCCTGTCGTTGCTCGCTCTTCGACGGAGGTCGACCTCGGTCTAGACATTCGTCCTCTCGGAAGCGCTTGAGCCCTTATCTGCGCGGTGTCATACTGCGGATATCTGCTGGCCTGGCGTCGAACGATGGACCGGGGGGTTCCCATGACGGAGAGCATCGGCGACGACGATGCACCGAGGACGTTCGTCCCCGAGGCGGGCGAGGATGACGTCGCGCGTCCACGACTGCTCGACCGGCTCACGGCCGCGATGGACGAGCCCTGGACCTTGACGCTCGTCACCGCCCCGGCCGGAGCCGGCAAGACCAGGCTCCTCGCCAGCTGGGCGGAGATGATCGACGTGGAACCGGACACCGAGGTGGTGTGGGTCTCCTTCCAGCGCGGCGACCGTGAGCTCTCTCTCCTTCGCGCAGCGCTCGAACGGATCCCGGATGGGAGGCTTCGCGAGAGCCTGGCCACGGTTCCGCGAGCGGCGTCGGACGACTCGGCGCGCTCGCTCGCGCGGGTTCTGCGGGCAACGCCGCGACGGATCGTGGTCGTCTTCGACGACGTCCACCTGATCGGGACACCGGAACTGGCCGACATGCTGTCGGCGTTCGTCCAGGCTGTCCCCGGCAACGCGCACGTCGTCCTCTCCGGGCGCGGCACGCGGCTGATCCGCGTGGCGCGGCGTCGTATCGCCGGAATCGCGCTCGAGCTCGACAACGCCGATCTGGCGTTCACCCCCGCCGAGGTGCGGTCCTTCTTCCGGGCCAACGGGATCACGGTCTCGCAGGGGGAGATCACGACGATTCTCCAGCGGACCGAGGGCTGGGCCGCGGGACTCCGCCTCATGGTGCTCGCCGGGCTGCAGCACGCCGACATCACCGACAGACCTCTCCGCGGGGATGCGCCTGCGCTGGTCGACTACTTCCTCGAGGAAGTCTTCGCCGACCTGGATGAGGAGCTTCGCGAGTTCCTCCTCGTCACGTCCGTCCCGGAGGCGTTCTCGCTTGATCTCGCGTACCGGCTGTCTCCCGGTGCTCCCGCCGCCGCCCTCGTGGAGAGGCTCATCCAGCTCAGTGTGCTGATGGGCCGGCACGGTAGCGATCCCGTCTGGTACCACTATCACCCGCTGCTGCGGGAGTTCCTCGCCGCACGCCTGCGGGATCGGGGGCGGGCCGTCATCGACCACCTCGAGAAGGACACCGCCGAATGGTTCGCCGAGCAGCAGGAGCATCTTCCGGCGCTGCGACACGCCACGCAGAGCTCGGATCCGGCGTGTATCTCCGTGGTTCTGCGCCGGTGCGGGATGCAACTGATCCTGACGGGGCACGCCTGCGCCGTGATCGAGGCGATCGGGACGATGCCCGCTCCGCTGCGGTCGGACGCCGCGGTGCAGATGCTGGTCGCCGCCGCGGAACTCGCCCGCGGCGATGCCTCGGCGGCGGCAGCCGTCCTCGCGACGGTACGCGACCAGGACACGTCGCCGGCGACCCGTCAGTGGCTGACGGGACTTGATCTGCACACGGCCGTGCGCCGCGGAGGGATCACGGAAGCCCTCGCGCGGCTCGGGCGTGCGTTCGACACCGTCACGGGAGAGACCCAGCTCGACACGTATGCGTTCCTGCAGGCGGCGATGGGGGAGTTGTATGTCGGTCACCTGGACCGCGCCGAGCGCTATGCGCGCTCCGCTGCCGATCAGGCGCGAGCGGTCGACGCGATCACGGCGGAGCTCCAGGCATCCGCCGTCCTCAACACCAGCGCCCTCTTCCGAGGCAGGATGCGCGACGTTCTCGCCTCGGGGGCGCGACTGGACGCCCGATGGCGCGAACTCGGAATGCCGGACGATCCCTTCTACGAGGTGACCCGGGTGTGGCGGTACTGGGTCCCGTACGAACGTCTGCAGGCGGTCGACGCAGAGCAGACCTTCCGCGCGGCGGAGGCGATCATCCATTCGGGCTCCGAGCCGGCGATCTCGCGAGGTCTGCAAGGGCTGATGGCGCTGCTGAGCGCCGAAGCCGCCCCCGATCCGCATGAGGCGGCCGGCACGCTCCTCGAAACCCTCCTCCCTCGGGATGACATGCCGCTCCCTCCGCACTGGTATGCGATGCTGGGCGCCTTCGCCGTGCACGCGTTCGACCGCCTGGGCGAGCCGAATCTGCGGGACCAGTTCATCGCCGAGACCGAGCGCGCGTTCGGCACGAGTGGTGAACTGGTGGTCCTCCGCGCGATCGCGGCTCTGCACGACCATCGGCACGCGGTCGCACGCGAGACGCTCGCCCCCGTCCTCGACGGTTCGATGACGTGCGCGCTGCCGGCCTCGATGGTGGACGCCTGGCTGGTCGCTGCCGCGCTCGATGTGCACACCGGTGACTCCGAGCGGGCCCAGGCCTCGCTCTCCCTGGCGCTCTCGCTGGCCGAGCCGGAGGAGCACGTCCGCCGTATCGCCGCGGCCGATCCCGCCGTGCTGCGTCTACTGGGCGCGCGCGCGACCGCCGGTACCCGGACACGCTTCGCCGACACTGTCCGGGAGCGGCTCGTCACGGCGGGGCTGCTCATGGACGCGGAGCTCACGCATCGAGAACGCATCGTGCTGCTGGCGCTGAGCCGCAACGCGACGCTGCGTCAGATCGCGCAAGAGGAGTTCATCTCCCCGAACACCGTCAAGACCCACGTGCGCAACATCTACCGCAAGCTCGGCGTCTCGGATCGGGACAGCGTGACGGCGGCCGCGCACGCCCTCGGGATCGAGTAGCGCACGCGGCCGCCGTCAGGGCGGGAACCGCGTCAGTCGCGTGCCATGGCCGCTGCCAGATGTGCCTCGAGGTCGAGGTAGGCGTCGTCGGCGATGTCGAACACGACCTTCGTGATCTCGCCGCCGGCGAAGTCGAACCCGTAGCCGTACAGCGACGACACCGGGTCCGCGCTGTCGCGGCCGATCGTGAGCCCTTCGCCGCACAGGGAGAAGTGTCCGAGGACCGTGCGGATCTGCTTCTCGCCGACCACCTGGTCATCGATGTACAGCTTCACCGGGCCGACGCCTTCGCGGTGCTCGCCCATGCCCTCCTTCGTGAATTCGACCCCGATGATGTGCTTCCCCGACGTCGGCACGGGCGCGGAGACCCGATCCTCCGGAGGGATACCGAGGAAGTTGTACACGTAGTGCACCTGGCCGTCCTTCACGACGAGAGCGTGCCCGCCGAAGCGGGAGCCGTGCGCGAAGATGACCCCCTCCGTATCGGGCGTGAACTCGACCTCGGCGGCGATCTTGTACGAGACGCCGTGCGTGTTCGCCGCAGACCTCTCGGGGACCTCGCTGGTGTTCGGGTAGTAGACGAACCGACCCGAGGGCGGAGCCGGCTGGTGGAACTCCATCCCGATGAACGTCTCGAAGTCCTTCGGGTTGCCGATGATCTGCAGGTCATTCAGCGGCAACACGTTGTTGGTCTTCGCCTCGTCCATCCAGAGCGCCTTGAGCTCTTCGAGCTTGTCGGGATGTTCCTCGGCGAGGTTCTTCGCCTCGGCCCGGTCGACGTCCGTGTGGTAGAGCTCCCACTCGTCCTTGTCGAAGTTGCTGATGCCGCTCATCGGACCGTGGACTGCGACGGCCTTCCAGCCCTCGTGCCAGATGCCGCGCTGGCCGAGCATCTCGTAGTACTGCGTCTGCTTCTGCGTCGGCCCCTCCGGCTCGGCATCGAACGAGTACGCCATCGACACGCCGGACAGGGGCGTCTGCTCGACACCGTTGTAGACGTCGGGGAACTCCACTCCGCAAGCCTCGAGGATCGTCGGGACGATGTCCGTCGAGTGGTGGTACTGATGGCGCACCTCACCGCGGGCCTTCATACCGGCGGGCCAGTGGATCACGAGCGGATCGCAGACGCCGCCCTGATAGGTGTAGCGCTTGAACATCTTGTAGGGCGTGGAGAACGCCGCGGCCCACCCGGTCGGGTAGTGGTTGTAGGTGTCGGGCGAGCCGAGCTTGTCGACGAGGCGAAGGTTCTCCGCCTCGTCGTCGGGGTAGCCACCGAAGATCTTGCCCTCGTTGACCGAGCCGTTCGGGCTGCCCTCGCCGGACGCGCCGTTGTCGGCGCAGTACAGGATGAGCGTGTTGTCGAGCTGACCCGATTCTTCGAGGTAGTCGACGATGCGGCCGACCTGCGAATCCGTGTACTCGCTGAAGCCCGCGTAGACCTCCGCCATGCGGGAGAACATCGCCTTCTCCTCGGCATTCAGCGAGTCCCAGGGGCGCACCTCATCGGTCGGGTTGAACGTGCCGTCGGCCATGGGGTTCAGCGCGGTCAGGTCGGTGTCGGCCGGAACGATGCCCTTCTCGACCATCCTGGCGAGAACCCAGTCGCGGTAGGCCTCGTAGCCGTCGTCGAACTGACCCTTGTACTTGTCGATGTACTCCTGCGGGGCGTGATGGGGAGCGTGGTTGGCCCCGGGGCAGAACCAGAGGTACCAGGGCTTGTCCGGCTCGGTCTGCTTGACGTCGCGGATCATCGTGAGCGCCTGATCGGCCAGATCCTTCGACAGGTGGTAGCCCTGCTCGGGGAGGTACGGCTGATCGATGTAGTGGTTGTCCTCGGCCAGCGACGGATACCAGTTGTTGGTCTCGCCGCCGATGAAGCCGTAGAACCGGTCGTAGCCCTGTGCCAGCGGCCAGTGCTTCTTCGAGGCGCCGGCGGTCCACTCGTCGATCGGCACGTTGTGGTTCTTGCCGACCCAGAACGTCGACCACCCCGCGTCGCGGAGCACGTGCGCCATGGTGACGTTCGACTCGGGGATGTGGGAGTTGTAACCCGGGAAACCCGTCGACGACTCCGAGATCGTGGCGAAGCCGTTGAGGTGGTGGTTGCGTCCGGTCAGGAACGTCGATCGCGTCGGCGAGCAGAGCGCGGTCGTGTGCCACTGCGAGTAGGTGAGGCCGTTCTGCGCGAGCCGATCCATGGTGGGCATGTTGATCCGGCCACCGTACGGCGACCACGCCGCCATGCCGGTGTCGTCGTAGAGCACGACCAGGACGTTCGGTGCACCTGTCGGTGGCGTCGACGCCCGATAGGCGTCCCAATCCGCGACGGAGTCGCGCACGTCGAGTTCGATCTTGCCCTGGAAGTCGCGAGCCATTTGCTGGTTCCCTTCGCCTGTCGGAACGATGCCGTATCCGCACAGTACTGCGGCGCGATGGTTGTTGTCACCGGTGGAACGCGACGCTCATCCGGGTGATCCCCGTCACCTCGCAGCGAGGGACCCGTCGGGAGACGCTCCCGGTCACTCAGATCAGCGCCGCGAGCGCCTTCTGCAGCTGGAGAGCGCCGATCACGAGGAGCAGAGCCGCGTTGAGCACGTGTGTGTTGCCGGCGATCCACGTGCGGACGCGGTCGAGCAGCGGCTGCGCGTCGCGGCCGCGCACGACGACGTACACGACGGGAAGAGCGATCGGGAGGGTGCCCACCACGACGAAGGCGGCTGCGACCCAGAGTCCCGCGGCCGGATCCACGTCGGACAGGGTGATGTCGAGCGCGGCGAGGATGGCGCAGGACGCGTCGACCGGGTTCAGGACGAAGAGCCCGATGCCGAGAAGGAACGTGCGCCCGGGGCGGAAAGACTCCACCGAATGCAGCCAGCCGGGGAGCTGGGGTGACGCGGCCACGACGTCGCGGGGCGTCGAAGCCGCCGCCATCCGCTGGATGTGCACCCGGCCCTTCCGGTACACCCAGACGGCGGAGGCGACGAGGAAGAGACCGACGAGAAGGCGGACGAGCGGCACCCACAGGGGCGGTTCGCCGCGTTGATGCACCTGGAGCACCGGGAACAGCCACAGGAAGAGCGCCATGAGTCCGGCGAGGCCGAGGAACCACCCGAGCAGATACGCGATCCCGTTGGCCCTGGCTTTCTGCGACAGCAGCACCGCGACGAGAGCCATGATCGCGAGCGGGCTCAGCACGACGCCGAGCGCGACCGGAATGAGATCCAGGATCAGTTCGCCCATCTCCGTGCCTCTCTTCCGTCTTCCCGTCCCGTGCGGTGACGGTTCTAGAAGCTCCCGATGCCTTTGCCGATCATCGATACTCCGATCACGAGCAGCAGCACGGCCATGATGACGGTGTTCTCCTTGGCGAGCCAGCCGCGCAGGGCGTCGAGCGGTCCGCGGAGGCGATCGGCGGCGAAGAGATAGCCGACCACGGGGACCAGGACGGTCGATGCGGCGATGAGCGTGTAGATGACGATCACGAGCACGACGGATCCGGCCGGAAGCGCCGCCGCGCCGATATCGGTGCCGGCGCCGGCCGCCATGATCAGGTTCTTCGGGTTCACCGCCGACAGCAGGAAGCCGAGCCCCAGGGCGACCGGGAAGGTGATCGTGTCGATGGCCTTCATCCACTTCGGCAGCGCGGCCTCTTCGCCGGCCTTCGGCCGCTTGCGCCATTGTCCGAATGCGAGGAGGAAGAGAAGCAGGCCGAGTACGAGCTGCACCACACCGCGGATCGGGTGAGAGATGTCGGGGTCGTCCTCGGGGAGGATCGACGACAGCAGCGTGAACACGGTGACCGCGACCACGATGCCGACGAGCCAGCCCAGGAGGAAACCGACGCTCGTGACGCGTGCCCTCGGCGAGAGCAGCATGAGTATCGCGGCAATGATCGGTATCGGGCTGATCGCGACGCCGAGTGCAAGCGGAAGCATGTCTCCGATGACGGTGCCCATCACTGGCCTTCTCTCTCTGATCGCGGCGATCGCGGCGTGGTTCGGGTGAGATCGCTGATTGCTGCACGGTTGGTCGCGTAGACCTGCTCCGACACGAGGAGACCGAGGCCGGTGAGTCGGTGCAGCGTATTGGGACGGACCCGGCTGAACGCGAGCGAGACCGAGCGGGCGGCGAGCCACTCCTTGAGCGATGCGAACGATTCGGCGCCCGTGACGTCGACATCGGTCACGGCCTCCATGTCGACGACGAGGTGCTGGACGGCCCCGTCGCCCGCCGAACGGATGGCGTCCTTCACCGCGCTCGAGAAGACTGCTCCGTTCGCGAAGAAGAGCGGGGCGGCCAGGCGGATGATGATCACCCCCGGAGCGGTCACGGTTCCGGCGGGGGCGTCCTCGAGCAGGGACTCGCCCGGATCGCCGCTGGATTCGAGCACGTCGATGGCCGGATTGGAGGCGCGCCGCGCGATGTTGATGAGCGCGAGCACGAACGCGATCAGGATGCCGGGGATGGACCCGATGAACAGGGTGACGAGGAAGCACGTGGCGCCGATCAGGAATTCGAACCGGTCCTTGCGCCACAGATCGATGAAGTCACGGATCCCGAGGAGTGGGATGATCGCGACCCCGACGATGGCGCCGATGGCGGGCGACGGGATGTCCGCCAACAGAGCGGTGCCGAAGAGGAGGAGCAGGAGCGTTCCGACGGCGAGGATCAGGGCGGGGAACTGCGTCCGTGATCCGGCCTGGTCCATGGCCGCCGTGCGTGAGGTCGATGATCCGACGGCGAAGCTGCCCTGAGCCCCCGCGGCGACGTTGGCGATGCCGAACGCGAACAGGTCCCGGTTGGCATGGAACGGGTAGCCGTGCTTCTCGGAGTACGAGCGAGAGACGAGGAGTCCTTCCGCGGTGGTGACCAGCGTCAGCGCGATCGCGGACGGCACGAGCGCGAGCCAGAGCGACCAGTCGATCATCGGCCAGGTGAGCACGGGCGGGCCTGCGGGCACCTCGCCGAGCACGTCGACACCGCGTTGATCGAGACCCGTGAGGACGACCACGAGCGTCGTCGCCACGAGGACGATCAGCGCCCAGGGGACGGCGTGCAGGTACCTGCGCCCGAGCAGCAGGACAGCCACCGAGCAGACCGAGATCAAGACGGCCCAGCCGTTGAGGGTCGTGAAGCCTCCGATGAGGTCGGCGACCTTGCCCGTGAACTCCTTGCCGGAGTCGATCTTGACGCCGAGCATCTTGGCGACCTGGCTGACCATGATGTCCAGCGCGAGGCCGCCGACGAATCCGACCAGGATCGGCTTCGACAGGAAGTTCGCCAGGAATCCGAGCTTGAACACGGCGAGGAGCACGAACATGCCGCCGCAGATGATCGCCTGCGCGAGGGCGAGTGTCGCGTAGTCGGCGCTACCCGCAGCGGCGAGTCCACCGATCGAGGAGGCGACCAGCGCGGCGGCCGCCGCGTCGGGGGAGGCGACCAGCTGCCGGGAGGAGACGACGAGGGCGTACACGATCGTCGGCACGATCAGGGCATAGAGTCCCGCGGTCGGCGGGAGTCCTGCGATCTGCGCATATCCGATGTTCAGGGGGATGGCGATGGCGAGCAGCGTGACGCCGGCGGTCAGCTCCGTGACGAAGTTGCGCCTGGTCAGACCCGCGAGCGGACGTTGCACATCGTCTCCCTTCGGGAGCGCCCCGAACGAGCGCGTTCGCGTTCACGATCCCACCGCGTGGGTCGCTGCGCCCACGTCTCGGGCGCAACCTCCTCCGGGTGATTTACGGCGATCACGGCTGGCCTCCTGTCAGGCACGGCGGCCCCCACGGCGCCGGCGTCGCGTGCGCACGACGGGAAGCTGCTCGGGCTCAGGTTCCGGAGGTACGGCTGTGCGGTCTCCCGAAAGCCAGCGCACCCACGTCGCCTCGGGGTCTCCCTCGAAGACGAGAGCGCGTGCGAGCAGCGTGAGGGGGATGGAGAGGATCGCGCCGAGCGGCCCGATGATGAACGTCCAGAAGATGACCGAGAAGAAGCTCAGCGTGAGGCTGAGGTCGACGGCGTCGCTGACGAACTTCGGCTGCACGAGCACCTGGAGCACCACGTTGACGACGCTGTAGACCACGATGACGCCGAGCAGAAGCGGCCAGCCGCCGACCACGAAGGCGAGGATCGCCGGGGGGACGAGCCCGACGACGAAGCCGACGTTCGGGATGAAGTTCGTGACGAAAGCGAGGATCGCCCAGACCACCGGAGCCGGGATGCCCATCCACCACAGAGCCAGGCCGTCGATGACCGCGACGATCGCGCCGAACGTGGCATTGACGATGTAATAGCGCCGGACGCCGGAGTTGAGATGCGAGATCCGCGCGAGCACGGCGCCCTTGGTCGCGCCGAACAGAGCCGGTGCACGACCGTAGCGTGCCGCATCGATCGCCATGAAGATGATGTAGGCGCAGACGAAGAACAGGGCCGTCGCGACGCTGAGGACGGTGCCTCCGATGCTGCGCGCAACGCCGAGCAGCGTCTCCGGATCGAGGATCGAGGCCGCGGCATCCGAGGCCTCCTCATCCAAGCCGAGCGTCTGCAACCATCCCACCAACTCCGCGGCGGTGTTCTCCAGACCGCCCTGCGACACCAGGTCGCCGATGAGCCGGGCGAACTGCGTTCCGGCGAGCCAGAGCAGTGCGCCCATCGCCAGCAGTATCAGATACGCGACGACGATCACCGCGGTCGTGCTCGCCCACTGCGGCCAACCGCGCCGATCGAGCGGGCGGCGGAGCGGCTCGCAGATGACCACGATCACGATGGCGAGGGCGATCGGTCCGAACAGATCGCGCGCGAGATAAACACCGGCCAGCGTCACCACGCTCGCCGCGAGCAGAAGAAGCACGCGCAGGCTGGGGGAGAGCGAGCGGTCGGTGGCGGGCTCGGGCGCAGGCGAGGTCATCACGCGGCCAGCGTAGCCCCCGGTCGGATCGGCGCCCGGTCGCCTCGCGGACGGCGAACCGGTGGCCCGGGCGCTCAGAACGGCTCCGGTGTCACGAGGGGCGGCACACCCCGCTGAGGAGTGACTACGGCCTGCAACCCGACCGCCTCGATCGCCTCGGCGACTCCGCGAACGGTGTCGGAGACCACCGCGCTGCCGTGCAGCGGGTGGTGCCAGATCTGGAGGGTGAGCGTCCAGCGAGTGGGTGAGATCGCGGCGATGCGCACGTTCGGATGCTCTCGTGCGTGCACGCCGTCGACACCGCTCGCCGCATCCGTGATGGTCGTGATCACCTCGTCCAGGTCGAGCCCAGCCGACCGCGCGATGCGGATGTCGACGTCGCTCCGGCGCGCGCCGTGACGTGAGTCGTTCACCAGGACCCCGGTGAGCAGCGCGGCGTTCGGCACGTGCACCGTGCGGCCGTCGACCGTCGTGAGGATGACCGAGCGACCGTTGAGCTCCTGCACGGTGCCTCGGATCACCCCGTCGGGGCCGTCGATGCCGATCTCCTCGCCGATCTTCACCGACTGGCGGGACTGGATCAGGACACCGGCCGCGAAGTTGTCCGCGACACCGCGCAGCACCAGCACCAGGACGATCGCGGCGATCACCGTCATCGCGAGCAGCGGCTGCACGTTCGCCCCGAGGAACGCCAGCCCGACTCCGATCCCGACCAGGAGCAGACCGTACTGCGTGAAGCGCGCAGCCAACTGTGACACGGAGTCGGAGATCCCCGGGGTCCGCGCCGCCAACTTCAGCACGCCCTTGCGAGCGAGCCGCGACAGCAGCCAGCCGACGAGTACCGACAGCAGCGCGAGCACGATCTGCCACCCCGACAGGCCCTCCGGGAACAGATCGCCCAGCGTCACGATCGCCGTCCGCTCGGCGTCCGGCTCCGGCTCCTCGACCTCATCCGACAAGCATGCGCGACGCTACTCCCCGGTGCCCACGACACTCATCCTCAGCGGGTGAGCACCGCGCGTCACGCGCGCCGCAGGGCACGACGGCCCGCTCGGGGAGTCCATCGAAGCACGCTTCACGGAGCCGCATCGCCCCGAAGGGATGAGCCGCTCTCGCCGGTGGTGCAGCGGAGAAGGAGACTGAGCGCATGTCGTCGACGCCATCAGGACACGACCTCCTCACGGAGGCCCGCTCGCGCGGGGCCACACGCGAGCGTGCTCGCGAGGCCATCGGGCTTCAGGTCTCGATCTTCGCGTTCATCCTCGCAGCGCTCGTCGCACTGCCCGTCTTCCGGCTGCACGCCGCGCCCATCGCGGGTCCCGACTCGCTCGGACAGTTCGCGGCGCTGATGTCGGCGGTGACGGCGATCGTCGTCTTCGTCCTGGGACGCGTGATCGCGGCCGATCCCGCCAATCGGAAAAGGCTCGGCGTGCTCGACATCGTCGACATCGCCGCCTTCGCCTTCGCCCACGCCATCATCGCCCTGCTCGGGTGGACCCTGGCAGCCACGATCGTCGAGGCGGGTCTCATCGGGGCCGTCGTGTACCCGGTGCCCGTGCTCATGTTGGCCGGTGCCGCAGCGGCCCTGACCGCGTACGTGACCTACTACTCCGCCACGCACCTCGACCTGCAGCTGCTGGCGACCGTGCTCGCCGTGTTCCTCGTGCTCGGGGTGCTGGCGAGCATGCTCACGGCGAGCGACCCGCAGTGGTGGAAGGAGAATCTGAGCGCCCTCGGCATGACCGACGACCTCTCCGCCCGTGCTTTCAACCTGACCCTGATCGTCGCGGGGATCCTCGTGACGACCCTCGCCCGTTACGCGACGAAGGGAATCCCGACGACCCACCCCCGCGGGGCGGCCTCGGTGCGCACGTGCCTCGTGATCGTCGGCATCTTCCTCGGTCTCGTGGGGGTGTTCCCCGTCGACGAGCACTTCGCCCTGCACACCGGTGTGGCTTCCGGAATGGTGGTGGCTTACGCGGTGCTCATCATCGCCGTCCGCCGGTGGGTGCCCGGCGTCTCTCGTACATTCCTGCTCGTCGGATACGTCTTCACGCTGCTCATCCTGCTGCTCTCGGTGTTCTTCGCCGTCGGCTATTACACCCTGACGGCGGTCGAGCTGGTAGCGGGAACCGTGGTTTTCACCTGGATCATCCTGTTCATTCGCACCGCCGATGCGCTCAAGCGTGATGCGAGGAAGGGTGGGGAGGACTGAAAGATCACCCGGAGGATGCCCTTGAGAGCGGGTCGTCGACGCCACTAGCTTTGGTGCCATGTCGCCCCCCGTACGATCGACGACGCCGGGACCCACAGTGCGCTTCCGCCCACCGGGGCCCCAACCGGGTGCCATCCGCCGTGAACGGGTGAGCACCGCGATCGCCGATGCAGTGGCGATCGACCCACTGACGGTCATCAGCGCGCCGAGCGGTTTCGGCAAGACGACCGCGGTTTCCGACTGGGCGTCGGGGCTCGAGCAGGTCGCCTGGCTCGGCCTCAGCTCCTTCGACTCCGACCCTTCGCGTCTGACGCAGGGCGTCGTGCATGCGCTGCTCGCCGGTGCCGAACGTGCGGGGCATCCCCTCGCACTCGCGCGCGATCTGGATGACCCCGAGCACGCCTACCAGGAGATCTGCGGCGCCCTCGACGCTCTCGACGCCCCCGTGCACCTGATCGTCGACGACGCGCACCGCGCAGGGGAGTGCTGGCGCAGCGGGCTCCTCGGGATGCTCGCCGAGCAGGCACCGGAGAATCTGAGGGTGGTGCTGGTCGGCACGACGCTGCTCGAGGTCACCCTCTCCCGGCATCGGATCACGCATCCCGATTCGTTCGTCGGAGCGGAGACCCTCAGCTTCACCGCCCCGGAGGTGACCCTGCTCCACAAGGCGGGAGCGAGCGGGCTCGCCGCCGACACGATCTTCGCAGAGTCTCGGGGATGGCCGATCGCCGTCCGGCTCCTGATGATCGGCGGAGCGCGGCCGGACTCCCGCGCGCAGAGCGCGTCGAGCTTCCTCGGGACCTACGTGCGCGAGCATGTGCTGGCAGCGCTGCCCCCCGACATCGCCGACTTCGTGCTCGACGGCAGCGTCTGCGGCGAGCTGACTCCGGAACTCGCTGCCGCCGTGACCGCTCGTCAGGATGCCGCGGAGCTGCTGGAGACCTGCGTGCGGCTCGGCCTGTTCCTCGATCGGTTCGAGGGTCCGCACGGCGTCGTCTACCGATGGCACGCCTCGTTCGCCAAGCAGTGTGCCGACATCGTCGCGCTCGACACCGCCCGGGCAGCGGCCTGCCACCGTCGTGCCGCCATCGCACTCGAGGCGACGGATCCCACCGCCTCGATCGCGCACTCCCTCCGCGCGGGGGATTCGGATACCGCGAGGAAGACCCTGCTGCACCGCTGGCTCGGGCTCGTGGTCGGCGCCCGCGCAGCAGAGGTCGAGCGCACCGCGACCGAGATGCTGCGACGCACACCCGACGATGCTCAGGTGCTCCTCGTCCGTGCCTGTGCGAGCGATGTGCTCGGCGACCACCGCGTCGCGCGCGAGCTCTTCCGGCGTGCAGAGGCGACGATCGGACGGACAGGGAACGGGACTGAGCCCGCCGTACTGCAGATCGCGCGTCTGTTCATCGCCGACGAGCGCGACGCGGTCGCCGAGGCGAGTGCGAAGGTGCGCCGGATGCTGCTCGACGCGGATTCGACCGAGCTCGGAGATCGCGCGGCCCTCAACTACCTCCTCGGGTGGACCGAGATCCGGCACCGCGGCAATCCGATGATCCCGCTCGAGTACTTCTCGGCCGCCGCCAGGGAGGCACAGAGCTCCGATGACCGCGAACTCGCGAAACGGTCGCTCGGGCACCTGGCATTCGGGCAGACCTGGGCCGGACGCTTCATCGACGCGCGCGCATCGCTTGCGGCAGCACAGGACGAGGAGGATGTGAGCCTTCCCTGGAGCACCTATGCCGGAGGAAGCGCGGCGGCCGCCGCCGGGTACGTCGCGTACTGGTCGGGCGAGTTCGACGAGGCGACCCGGGCGTTCGGGGCGGTGATCTCCAACGGAAGCTCCGACCGCTCCTTCACGGGCGTGGCGCGGATGATGATCGCGTACACCGCGGCCGAGACCGGTGATGTCCCGGCATGCCGTCGTGCGGCGATCGGCGTTCAGGAGATCCCGCTCGAGGTCGTCCACGGCGTCTCGTGGCCGGCGTTCCGCGAGTCGTCCGTCGCCCTGCTGGAAGAGGCGGTCGGTCGGCATGATCGGGCGATGCGGATCGCCAGGAAGTACATCCACTGCCCGGATCTGCCCGTCGTGAACGTCGCGCTCGCCGGGCTGCTGCGCCGCGCCGGCGACTACCCGGCGGCACTGGAGATGCTGAGATCACTGCGGGCTTTCGGCGAGGTGTCGTATGTGAAGTCCGCGACGCTGATCACCGCCGCGGTCCTGCGTCGCCATGCCGGGCACCACGACGAGGCTCACGAGCTGTGCGAAGCGGCCGTCGCGGTCGCGTCCGGCGAGAACATCCGGCTGCCGTTCGGGCCTCGCGAGGCGGCGGTGCGCAAGCTGCTGGGCGAGCACGTGCACTTCGGTACGCAGTTCGAGGACTTCATCGGCCGGTGCCTCGCCAACGATGCCGCCGGCTCGCTGGTGGAGACACTCTCGGAGCGAGAGCGCGATGTGTTCCAGCAATTGCAGACGGCACGCACACTGCACGAGATCGCAGGGGAGCTGGCCGTGTCGATCAACACGGTGAAGACCCACCAGCGCGCCATCTACCGCAAGCTCGGTGTCTCCTCTCGTCGAGAGGCTGTGCGGACGACGGTCTGACCCGCGGAGGGCGGTCGCTCATTCGGGGGTGGCGTCAATCTTGGTGCAGTGCCGATGCGAGGACGGCGTTCGCGATCGCCGCAGGGATCGGCTGGGTCGCGAGGATGCGATCACCCCGCCGATCGACATCGCGGGAGAATCGCTCGCTCCACGTCGGCTCGACGAGGATGAGCGCCGCGAGCGACCCGATCGGAAGACCCGAAGCGAAGTGACGGGCGTCCTCTTCGCAGACGAGGCCCGGGGTGTCCAGCCCGAGACCGGCGAGGGTGAACTCATCGGCGTCGATCTCGATGAGGCGCCAGTCCTCCACATCGAGCCGCTGGATGAGAAGGAAGTCCAAGAGGCGGATGGCGCCGCTCTCGACCTGCCGGAGCAGGGCCTCGAGGATATCGGGGCTGAGGCGGTCGTCCTCCAGGCGCACGACGACGAATTCGACGTCGCCGAGCGCCTCCAGAGTCATGTCGACCACCTCAGCCACGATGTCAGCTCAGTGCGCGCGTCTTGATGGCGGCGAACTCCTCGGGAGTGATGGTCCCCGCGGCAAGGAGCTTCGACGCCTTGTCGATCTCATCGCTGGGACTGGATCCGGCGACGCTGCGGATGTAGGAGTCGGCAGCGTGCTGCTGCTCCCGGTACGACGAGACGCTGCGTTCGCCCATTCCCTTGCCGCGCGCGATCAGGTAGACCAGCGCCGTGAGGAAGGGGACGAAGATGAGGAAGATGATCCACACGGCCTTCCACCACCCGTTGAGAGCGTGATCGCGGAACAGGTCGGCCACGATGTTGAAGAGCACCATCAGGTAGGAGATGAACACGAAGACCCAGAAGAACCACCAGATGATGTCCCAGAAGCTTTCCCAAATGGACACTTCGGACCCCTTTCGTTGAGTTACTGCGTACGGTGATCGTGACAGCGCGACCATCGGCGTGGGAAAGCCGCTCACCCCTAGCGGGCGACCCCGTGTCGATCGGCGCCGCGACGGTCATCACGAACGGGTGAAGGGGGCGGGGGTTCCGTCGGCCTCCCCGCGTAGCGTGCCCCTCGTGGAAGCGAACCGGCAGGAGCACGACGCAGAAGACGGCGGGGGGCGGCGACGCTCCAGGATTCAGCTCGTGCTGCCGGCGAAGCCGCTGCTCTCCGGTTTCTCCATCGCCATCGGCGTCCTCTTCGCGATCGCCCTCGCAGCGACGATCGCCGGCATCTCGACGGTGCTGATCTCGATCTTCCTCGGCATGTTCCTGGCACTCGGACTCGATCCGGCCGTACGCGCCCTCGAGCGTCGGGGGATGAGCAGAGCGGCGGGCGTGACGATCGTCGCGATCATTTTTCTGGGGATCGTCGCGGTGATCCTCCTGGTTCTCATGCCGGCGACCATCCGCCAGATCGCCGTGGCGATCGGGGCCGCACCAGAGACGATCGCCGCGATGCAGCAGAGCGAGTGGTATCGGGCGTTGGAGGCCGACCTCGGAGTCGACCTGTCGGCGGTCATCGCCGACAGCATCCGCTCACTCACGACGTTCTCCTCCTTCCTCGCGATCTCCGGAGGGGTGCTGAAAGCAGGATTCGGCGTCATCGGGGCCGTCTCGAGCTTCGTGATGGTCACCGTCCTCACGCTGTACTTCGTCTCCTCCCTGCAGAGCATCAAAGGGGCGCTCGCGAACCTCCTGCCGTTGTATCGGCGGGCCCGATTCGCCGGGGTCCTCGATGAGATCACGCAGTCCGTCGGGGGAGTGGTCGCCGGCGGCGTCACACTGTCTGCGATCAACGCGGGCATCGTCTTCGTGATCCAGCTCGTGGTCGGCTCGTCGATACCCGCGGTGATGGCGATCGTCGCCTTCTTCGTGACGCTGGTGCCGATGATCGGCTCGCTGGTGTTCCTTGTCATCGGCGGCATCGCCACGCTGTTCGTCAGCCCGACGGCGGCCCTGGTCTTCGTGATCGCCTACCTCGTGTACATCCAGGTGGAGGCCTACGTCGTGACCCCGCGCATCATGGGGAAGGCGGCGGCCGTTCCCGGTGTGCTGGTGATCATCGGCGCGATGATCGGGGCCACCCTGCTGGGGCTGCTCGGAGCGCTCGTCGCGATCCCTCTGACGGCCTCGATCCTCATCGTCATCCGCCAGGTGTGGATCCCGCGCCAGAATCGCCAGACCGAGCCGCCGGACGGCGAAGTTCTCATCCGATAGGGGTGAGCGCGGCCATGACCTCGAGCGCGCCGGTGCGAACATGGCGGCAGAGTCCCGGTACGTCGCCACCGTGAGAAAGGACAATCCATGAATGACTTCCGATTCGGCCCCGCCGAGTTCTACCTCGTCGGGTTCGAGGGTGAGCGTCCAGACCCGTCGACGTTCCGCGCGCTGACCGACCTCATCGACAGTGGGGTCGTGCGCCTGCTCGACTTCGTTCTGTTGTCGAAATCGGCCGCCGGGGAGGTCGAGATCGTTGAACTCGACTCGGACGACGGCTCACTCGGGCTCGATGACTTCGAGCCGCTCGCCGCTGGGCTCGCCGGCGAAGAAGACGTGGAGGCTCTGGCGGGTGCCCTCGCCCCCGGTCAGTCCGCTGCCGTCGTCGTCCTGGAGCTCGCCTTCGCCCGCACTCTCGCGCAGAACCTCGCCGCCTCCGGTGGTCAGGTGCTCCGCAGCGAGCGTGTGCCCGCCCCCGTCGTGAACGCCATGATGGACATCCTCGATCAGGAAGGTGAATGACATGCCCTTGAGAAGATTCGGTCGCCCGGGACTGATCGGACTGGCCGCCAGGACGGCGGTGGTCGCGGGAACGGCGTCGGCTGTCGGTGGTGCGATGTCCCGGCATCAGCAGGAGCGTGCGCAGGGGCAGTACGAGCAGCAGCAGTATGAGGCCGCGCAGCAGCAGGCGCAGGTCGACGCCGCGGCGCAGAATGCGGCCTCTCAGTACGCGGCCCCACCGGCCCCGGCGAGTGCGACGGGTGGAACAGACGATCTGATCGCGAAGCTGCAGCAGCTGGCGTCGCTGAAAGACGCAGGTGTGCTGTCCGAGACGGAGTTCGCTGCGGCGAAGCAGAAGCTCCTGAGCTGAGGGGAGCGATCGGCGGGGACGGACGCGTGTGATGCGACGTATAGAGGAGGAGAGCGAATGAGCGAACTGGATGATCTGCGAGCGCGGGTGCTGCTCCTCGAGCAGGAGAACCAGACGCTCAAGATCGAGACGCGCGAGAAGCCTCGTCGCCGACCCGTCGGCCGGAGCATCGTCGCCGGAATCGTGCTCGCGGTGGCGGTGCTGCTGGCGCCGATCGCGGCGATGGGTACGTGGGCACGCCTGCAGCTGGTCGACGCCGATCGGTTCGTCGCGACCTTCGCGCCCCTGGCCGAGGATCCCGACGTGCAGGACTTCGTCGCCGCTCAGGCCAGCGCCGCGATCCAGGAGCAGGTCGACCTCACGGCTGTGGTCGGCGAGGTGTTCGATGGACTACGCGAGCTCGATCTCCCTCCGCGTGCGGCATCGGCGCTGACCCTCCTGGAGGCACCGGCGGCGAGCGGACTGACATCGCTCGTCGACGGGGTGATCCACGACGTCGTCGCCTCGGACCAGTTCGCCGACATCTGGGCGCAGTCGCTGCGTTTCACGCATGAGCGCGCGGTCGCGATCATGCAGAACAGCCCGGACACCGCCTTGCAGCTGGCGGACGACGGGGTGCTGTCGATCGACCTCGGCCTCGTCGTCGAGCGGGTCAAGTCCGTGCTGACGGAGCGTGGTGTCGGCTTCGCCGATCTGATCCCGGAGATCGACCGGTCGATCCCTATCGCCCAGGCGGACGCTCTGGTGCTCGTCCGGACCATCTACCAGATCGCGGTCGCCGCGGGGTTCTGGCTGCCCTGGGTCGTACTCGGACTCGTGGTCGCCGGCATCCTGATCGCCCGCAACCGTTCGCGTGCGCTCTTCTGGACCAGTGCCGCGTTCGCGGTCGCCTTCCTGCTGCTCTCCGCGGGGATGGGCATCGGACGCACGTTCTTCATCGGTGCTGTGAGCCCGTCGATCATGACGTCGGCGGCCGCTCAGGCGCTGTTCGACGAGGTGACCTCGCTGCTGAGCTCGACGATCGTGGCACTGGCGATGGTCGGCGTGCTCATCGCGGTGTGGGCCTGGCTCGCCGGTTCGAGCCGCAGCGCCACGGCCAGTCGTGGTGTTCTCGAGAGCGGCTTCTCCGCGGTGCGCGGGACCTGGGAGCGACGGGGACTGTCCACCGGACGATTCGGCCTCGCGGTCGACAGGTTCCACGGCCCGATCGTCATCGTCGGGATGGCCCTCGCACTGCTCATCCTGATCGTGACACGACCCGTCTCATTCGGGAGCGTGATCGGCGTGACGATCGGACTGATCGTGTTCATGATCCTGATCGAGCTGCTGCGGCGTCCGACCGCGGTGGCGGCTCCTCCGGAAGAGCCGGGGACGCCCGAGACGGATGGCGTGGGGATCGAGACCGCAGACCCGGAATCTCCGGTGGTCACCGCCGCTTCGTGAGCAGCCACACGGAGGATGCCCGGAGAGACGTGCTCCCCGGGCATCCTCCGGTGCGGTTCAGGCGCCGTCGACTTCTGAGGCGGCCTGGGGGAATACGGTCGCCCAATCGTCTCTGACGCTCACGACGGTGTACCCACTGTCGTCGGCTGCCGCGAGCGCCTTCTCGGCACCCGCGTCGTAGGGCGCGTCGCCGCGGTCGGGGTCGTCGTGGTGGACCAGGATCGCGAAGCCGGGGCGCGGGCCCTTGCGGGCGAAGTCGAGCATGGCCGTGTCGCCGTTCGAGTTGCCCCCGGCGAACAACGGTCGCCGACCGATGCGGCTCCAGATACGCACCGGCTTCTCGGGCCCGTCGTCGAAGAATGCGAGGGATGACGAGTACTTCACGGTCGCGTCGGCGTCGTCCCAGGTGAGACCGAATGCCGAGCCCACGACGCGCTCCGGCGGGATGCCGTAGTTGGCCTGCGTCATGGGGCGCATGAAGTCGCGCTCGCCGCCCGACACGATGTAGCAGGTGAAGCCGTGCCCCTCCAGGTACCGGAGCAGCTCGACCATCGGCTGGTACACGGCGTCGGCGTACGGCCGCTTCAGGGCCGGATGCTGCGCCGTCCGATAGAACTCCCCGACGGAGAGCGCGTAGTCCTCCACGCTCATCCCGTCGGTGAGCCCGACGAGCGCCTGGATGATGGTCTTCAGATCGGAGTCGTCGCCGCCGTAGTGCTTGTCGATCGCCGTGCTCAGCCAGCCGAAGTCGCCGCTCACCGCGGCGAGGTATGGTTGCCGCTCGGCGAGTTCCGGCGTGCGTTCCGCAGCCGCGCGCCATTGCTCGACCACGTAGTGCAGTTGCGTGGGCATCGGCTTCTCGGACCACAGTGTGCCGTCGTTGTCGAACACGGCGATGCGCTCCTCGACAGGCACCGCATCCGGGCCTTCCGTGACGGAGGCGACGAAGGCCTCGATGTCCTTGCGCGTCGTGGTGTCGCGCCAGGACGGGAGAGAACTGTGATCGGTCATGTCGGGTCCTCGCGTCTCGATGAGTGGGCGGCAATCGCCTCCAGGGTCGCACCCGCGGTGTCATCGCGCAGTCATCGGTCACCCGGTGGGGGCGATGCCGTCGACCGTAGGGCCGCGATGTGTACCTCCAGTCGGGTCACCGTCGGTCGAGGATCCGTACTGAATCATCGCGAGGCCGAATTCGCAAGGGGGTCACGTGTGGGAATGGCTCGACCTAGTGTGAAAGCGCCGCCACGGACCCGGCGGCGAAGCAGCCGGACGAGTCCAGGGAGTGACCATGAAGACGCTCATCACCCAGGTCGGAAGCTATCTGACCGGCGACGCGACGGCCGATGCGGTGGTCCAGTACTGGCTGGCATTGACGGAGGAGCGACGCAACGACGTCGTCGAGATCCCCGTCGTCGGCTCCGGTGGTGAGCGCTCGAATGTCCGCCTGGCGCTCGGAACGATGCTTCCCATCGCCGTGATCGACGCGGGCCTCGCCCCGGAGATCGATGACGATGAAGGCGCAGCGAGACGACTTCTCGCGCGTGCGCACGCACTGACACCGAAAGCTGGACCGGCGTTCGAGCCGGGCGAGGAGCCGGAGCATCCCGACGGGTACGACTCATCCCTGATGTGACGATGCGGGTGACGTGATGAAGGAGGAGGAGAGAGATGGAATCGACACCGGAAGGCGTTTCTGACGGCGTGAAGCGAGTCGTCACGAGAGCGAAGAACGGCCAATGGGTGAACGAGGTCGAAGGTGCGCCTGATCTCTCGCGCAGCTACAGCAGCCGCGACGAGGCGATAGAGGAGGCGGATGCCCTCGCCCAAGCACACGGCGTGACGCACGTTGTTCAAGACAGCGAGCCGACAGGAACGATCACGGACGGTGGCGCCCCGGACGATGATGTGGCTGTCGTGGGGGAGAAGCCCCTCACCGGGGCGGGGACGGACACGACCGACGAGAACGGGTTCCCGCTGGAGAACCCGTCCGGCTGAACCGCCTGAAGCGAGTGCGTCCGGCGTCGACTCGTCCGCTCGGCGCCGCCACGCCCGCAACGACGAAACCCCGCCTGGATCAGGCGGGGTCTCTTCATTGCAGTTGGTCTGTGTGCCCCCGACAGGAGTCGAACCTGCGACCTACGGTACCGGAAACCGGCGCTCTATCCACTGAGCTACGGAGGCGTACCGATCGACAATATCACTCGTCGGGGGTCGTCTCCGACCCACCGGCTTCGGTGACCGGCGCGGCGCGCAGCTCTTCGAGCGCTGCGGCGAGTTTCTCGGCCAGATACCGGTGCCCGTCGGTGGAGGGATGCTTGCGTCCGACCTCGACGTCGATCACGTCGAGATAGTTCTGCTCGGTGATCCAGCTCCGGGCGATGGGGGAGATGTACCACCAGCCGCGGGCTCCGGCGAGCTCACCGAGATCCGTGTCGATGCGCGCGGTCGCAGCCCCGACCGGCAGCTCGTGCGGTGCCGGGCCCAGCACGACGATGACCGCATCCGGATATGTGGCGGCCAGGGCGTCCCACGCGGAGGTCACGGCCTCGCGGTAGCCCTCGACGCCCTGCGCCCGGTCGTTGATCGAGCCCTGGATGATCACGAGGTCGGGCGCGAGCGAGGGGTCGAGTGTCGCGATGCGCTCGCCGAAGGTCGGGCCGTCGAGGCCGGGCTTCAGATAACCGCTGCCGCGGACACCGTTCACGATCGTCTCGCCGTCGATCAGATCGGCCAGGAGGTACGCGTAGCCGAGCGTCGGGACGGTCGCCGCCGAGCCGTAGGTCCAGCTGTCTCCGAACACCAGCACGGTCGGGTGGTCCGGCAGTGTGAGGGGAGCCGGCGCGATCGCTTCGGAGGCCGCGCCGGCGGCCGCGACCGGGGCGCCGATGGGGGCGGCGGAGGGCGGCGATGTCCACGGCCGCCACATGCCGAGGACGCCTGCCGCGACGGCGAGGAGGAGTGCGATGGCGACCCCTGCGGTGCGCAGTCGACGACGGGTGGCGGGGGCCTTCATGGGTTGAGAGTAGATCACTGCGCGCCGATTGCGAATTCCGCGCGCCCCGCGCCGTCGGATGGCCTGTCCCCGACCCGTAAACTGAGGGGGCTATGAACCCCGAAACCCTTGCTGCCGCCTTCCTCGCCGTCCTCGCCCCGATCGCCGAGGAACGACGTCCCGGCGAGCCGCTCGGAGTCTCCGCAGCCGACATCGTGCTGGAGCGCCCGCGCAACCGTGACCACGGCGACTGGGCATCGAACATCGCCATGCGGCTCGCGAAGCCGTTCGGCACGAACCCGCGCGAGCTCGCGCAGCAGATCGCCGACGGTCTCGCCGCTGTCGACGGCATCGCGAGCACCGAGGTCGCCGGTCCGGGGTTCATCAACATCCGTCTCGATGCCGCCGCCGCGGGCGCACTGGCGAAGGTCATCGTCGACGCCGGCACCACCTACGGCACGAATGCGTCGCAGGAGGGCGTCAGCGTGAACGTCGAGTTCGTCTCCGCGAACCCGACCGGGCCTCTCCACATCGCGCACACCCGCTGGGCGGCGCTCGGCGACTCGATCGTGCGTCTGCTGCTGGCGAGCGGCGCGCATGCGGTGCGCGAGTACTACATCAACGACGCCGGCGCGCAGATGGACCGCTTCGCCGTCTCCATCCTCGCGGCTGCCAAGGGCGAGCCGACTCCCGAGGGTGGCTACCCCGGTGCGTACATCGCGACGCTCGCCGGCCGGGTGCTCGAGTCGCGTCCCGACCTGCTGCAGCTTCCCGAGAGCGAGCAGTCGTCCGTCGCGCTCGAGCTCGCCTACGAGTTCCAGCTCGCCGAGATCAAGAGCTCGCTCGATCGGTTCAACGTGCCGTTCGACGTCTGGTTCTCCGAGCGCACCCTACACGCCAAGGATGCGTCCGGCACGAGCCTGATCGACCAGGCCGTCGACCGTCTGCGCGAGCAGGGTCACGTCTTCGATGAGGATGGCGCCGTGTGGGTGCGCACGACCGACTTCGGCGACGACAAGGACCGTGTGATCCGTCGCTCGAACGGCGAGTACACCTACTTCGCCGCCGACGCCGCGTACTACCTGAATAAGGGCGACCGCGGGTTCCAGAACAAGATCTACCTCCTTGGCGCCGACCACCACGGCTACGTGCACCGTCTGAAGGCGGTGGCGGGCGCCGCGGGTGAAGACCCGGAGAAGAACGTCCAGGTGCTGATCGGGCAGATGGTCTCGATCAACGGCGCCCGCCTCAGCAAGCGTGCCGGCAACATCATCGAGATGGACGACCTGCTCGACTGGCTCGGCACCGATGCGCTGCGGTACTCGCTGGAGCGGTCGCCCGCGGACTCGCCGCTCGACCTCGACCCCGAACTGCTGCAGAAGCGCACGAACGACAACCCGGTCTTCTACGTACAGTACGCCCACGCCCGCACGCACAACGTCGCGCGGAACGCCGCTGATTCGGGTGTCGATCGGTCGGAATTCGCCCCCGAGACGCTCACGCACGAATCCGAGGCCGCTCTGCTGGGCGCGCTGCAGGAGTTCCCGCGCATCGTCGCTTTCGCCGCCGAGGTCCGCGAACCGCACCGTGTCGCCCGCTACCTCGAGGAGCTCGCCGGGCTCTACCACCGGTGGTACGACAACTGCCGCGTGATCCCGCAGGGTGACGACCCGATCGAGACCGTGCACCGCACGCGTCTGTGGCTGAACGACGCCGCCGGCCAGGTCTTCCGCAACGGTCTCGATCTCCTCGGAGTGAGCGCCCCCGAGCGCATGTGATGCGCGCGGCCATCCCGTCGGGTACGGCAGGATGGCAGGCATGAGCGACGACAACCACACCCTGCCGTATCCGGACGCCTCGGCCGATCATCCGACGCTCGTGATCCCGGGGAACGTCGCCGAACAGCCTGCCGATGCTGCGCCGCGCACCCGCCGCCGCTGGCCCTGGGTTCTGCTGATCGTGGTGGTCGTGCTGGCGCTGCTCGTGGTCGCCGCCGAGTTCATCGCCCGCGCGGTGCTCCCGGGGATCGTGCGGTCGATCGTCATCGAGCAGCTGGACCTCCCCGCCGACCAGCAGCTCGACGTCGAGACGCAGGGCCTGCTGCTCCCGCAGCTCCTCGGCGGTTCCCTCGACACGCTGCACCTGTCGACGGACTCGGTGACGCTGGAGGGCATCACGGGGGCGGCCGACGTCACCGCGACCGGAGTCCCGTTGCGCGGCGGCGACCTCGGAGGTGCTGCCGGCACGATCCGCATCGACCAGGCGGAGTTCACCTCCCTGCTCGCCGGAACCGAGCTGCCCGTCGAGTCGGTCGAGTTCGCGGCGCCGAACGCGACGGTGAGCGGCTCGATCACCGTGTTCGGGGCGGCCGTGCCGCTCTCTTTGACGCTCACACCCGGCGCGGTGGAGGGCGACCTGGAGCTCACGCCGGTCGCGGCGAGCATCGGCGGACTCGACATCGACCTCGACCAGGTCGGCTCGACGCTGGGCTCGCTCGGCGAGGGCCTGACGCAACCGCAGCGGGTGTGCATCGCCGATCAGCTGCCGGCCGGGCTCACCCTCACCGGACTGGAGATCGTCGACGGTGCGGCGGTGATCGACATCGACGTGAACGGCGCGATCGTCACCGACGAGTCGCTCCAGGAGAAGGGCGTCTGCCCGAGCTGAACCGCTCGGGCCGCGCCGTCATCCGCCGCGGGCCTCCTCGATGCGGTGCGCGAGCCATTCGGGTCTCTGCAGCGGGATACCGTGTCCGCATCCGTCGACGACCTCCAGCGTGCTGTGGGGGAGCGCTGCGTGCAGCGCCGCGGCCGAGCGCCTCATGAGCTTCTTCTCCGCGGCTCCGACCAGGATCAGTGCGGACCCGGGGAACGTCGACCACCCGGCGGGCGGCACGAATCGCAGGTTCTCCTCGACCGAGGTGAGCAGCGTCTCCCGGGAAAGCGACGACGACGTCTGCAGGTAGGCGGCCATGTGCGATTCCGGTACGAAGAGCTCCCGGGCCTGCAGGCGCGCGAACCTCTCGTTCTTCGCGAGCCCGGCGGTCGCGCCGAGGAGCGCCACTGTCGGACCTGTCATGCGCAGAGGCGCGGCCTGTGCGCTGATGACGACGACTCGTTCGACGATGTCGGGTCGCACAGCCGCGAGCAGCACGGCGAGCTGCGCCCCGAGCGAGAAGCCGACGACCGTGGCCGGGCGGCCCTCGTCCTCGAGAATGCGCGCGAGCAGGTCGACGGTCTCGCGGTGGGAGGTGTAGTTCTCCGCCGCGCTGCGGCCGTGACCCGGAAGGTCCGGCACCAGCACCCTCGCGTGAGGGGGCAGGTGGGCGCGCATCGGCTCCCACATCCATCCGGCGACGCCCCCGCCGTGCAGGAGCAGCAGTGGTGGTTCGCCCGCTTGCCCGAAGGCGTCCAGGTGCATCATCGCTCCGTCTCGAAGGTCGCGGCCATCCGCCCGATGGTGTCGATCGTGCCCTCCAGCAGTGCGGGGTCGAGCGGGCCGAGCAGTCGTGCCGCCGACAGCAGTCCGATCGTCGTGCTCGACAGCGCCAGAGCGAGTGTGCGCGGATCGACATCCGTGACGATCAGGCCGCGCTCCTGCAGCTCGCGGAACCAGTCCACGACCCGCCGATGACGCTCGCGGTAGCGACCATCGGTCTCTTCCATCACGTGGGAGCCGAGGATGCCCCGATCGTCGAGGAACGCAGCGGTCATCAGCGGGTCGTCGAGCAGCGCCCGAGCCGTCGCCCGACAGGCGTCGCTGAGACGAGGATGGTCACCCAGCTCGCCGCGGACCCGGTCGGCCATGCGCACGTTGCCCTGCAGCAGCAGGGCGTCGAGGATGTCACGCTTGCCGGCGAACTCCAGGTACACGGCACCCTTGGCGATGCCGGCGCGCTCGGCGATTGCGGCGACGCTCATCGCGTCGAACCCGTGCGCGAGCACGAGTGCTCGGGCCGCATCGAGGATGCGCTCGCGTCGCTCAGGAACGCGCGGTCGAGGCATCATCCCTCCTCAGCTGCTCGAGCATCGCCGGGATGACGAGGTCGGGTCGGTCGCGCTGCACCCAGTGGCCGGCGCCGGGGATGGGTCGGAGCGAGCCGGACGGCAACAGTGCTGCCGCCGTCTCGATGCGAGCGAGGGGAACTCCGGTGTCACGATCGCCGTGCACCAGCAGTGTGGGTGTGCGGATGCCCGCAAGCTGATCGGTGTAGACGGTACGGAGCCGATTCCACAGCACCTGATCGCGCTGCCACTCGCCGAACGTCTCCAGGCTCGTGCCGCCGGCGGCTTCGGCGAGGACCGCATCGACGAGCTCAGGCGTGCGCGCCTCCGGGTTGCGTACGAGATCACGCAACCCGCGCTCCAGTGCTGAGCGGTTCCGTGCATAGGAGCGGGTCATCGCGGCCAGTAGCCCGGAGCGCAGCAGGAGAAACGATGTCAGATGGGTGATCCGTCCGCGGAAGCCGTCGGCGAGGCGGGGCATCAGACCGTAGCAGCCCAGCAGCACGGCGGTTCGAGCGCGGCCGGGCTGATCGAGCAGGTGTCCGACCGTCATCCCCCCGCCGAGGGAGAGCCCGGCGATCGCATAGTCGGTGAGGTCGAGAGCGTCGACGAGCTCGCCGACGTGTCGGACGAGAAGCTCCTGTGTGAGTGGCCATCCGGCCCGGGGACTGTGTCCGAAGCCGGGAAGGTCCGGCGCGACGACGCGGTGTCCTGCCTGTGCGAGGGCCGGTCCGACCTCGTCCCACGAGAGCTCGGCGCTGTCGGCTCCGCCGCCGTGCAGGAGCAGGACGGGAAGCCCGGTCTCGGCGGTCGGTCGCCACTCCAGGGCGGAGACGGGGGCGTGCGGAAGATCGATGATCGTGCGGCGGGCGTCCATGGCGTCCTCTCGTTGTGACCAGACTAGCTCATCTGGTCACAACGAGGTTCGATACGGCTAGGCGGACTTCTCGGCGGACGCGGCCTCCTGCGCGGCACGCAGCTCCGCGGTGGCGACCTGGACGTCGACCTCGGCGCGCTGCAGACGCCGCTGGACGAAGGTCGTCGCCGCGAAGCGGGCGTGCACGCGGTCGGCCTTCTCCTCCTCGGCGGTCACGATGTACGCACACGCGAACAGCATCACCTGCGCCGAGAAGTTCAACCAGATCAGCAGCGCGAGTAGGGAGGCGAAGGACGCGAGAAGCGGGTTGCTGGTCGCTCCTCCCACGAACAATCCGGACAGCTCCTGCAGGACCAGCAGGCCCACGGCGCCGAGCAGTGCTCCCGACCAGAGCGACCGCCTTGACGGTCGTACCCCGGAGAGGAGGAGGAACACGCCGATGATGATCGCCGTGTCGAGAGCGAAGACGACGACGAGGGAGAGCAGGCGCACGGTCCAGGCCACGACCGGCGCATCGGCCGGCAACCCGAGCAGGTCTGCGATCCAGGAGACCCCCAACTGTCCGGCGAAGGTGACGGCCGCCGAGAGGACGAAGGCCAGGCCGATGCCGATCGCCAGCGCGAGGTTGCGGAGGATCACCCAGATCCAGAGGATGTCATCCTGCAGCGTGCCCGCGAGAACCCGCACGGCCGTGCGGAGCGACCCGATGGCACCGAGGGCCGCGCCGACGAGAGCGATCAGCGAGATGATCCCGGCGAGCGACAGGGACGCCGGAGCCTGGAGGTCCTTCGTCTTGATCACACCGTCCTCACCGATGAGCCCGGGCACGGCCGACTGTACGGCGTCGATGATCGCCTGCCATGCCACCGGGTTCCCGGCGAGCCACAGAGCCGCGATCGAGAAGCCCAGCAGCACCCCCGCGAACACGCTGAACAACGCACGGTAGGTGACGCTGTCGGCGAGCATCGGCCCGCGGCGCTCTGTGTACAACAGCGCCGCGCGCACCGGCCGGCGCGCGAGAGCCCACGCGATGACCGGTCCGGTGATGCGGGGGATCAGACCAGGACGCTCGGAGGAGTCTTTCGTCGTTTCAGTGTTCGCCACGCCCCCACCCTAGGAGGCGGAGACGGGCTGCCGCAGGGGCTTGACGCGGCGCGTCACCATGACCAGGGAGACGCGACCGGTGCCCTAGAATCGGGTCAACCTCGATGTGCGCGACCTGCCCGAGATCCTTCCCACGATTGGTGATCAGTGCTTCTCTCTGCCGATTCGCTCGCTCCGGAATCGCTCGCCGTGCCCGATGACGCGAACGACCTCGCCGACGGCGTCTGGCCGGCATCCGCAGTGCGCGATGCCGATGGGGTACTCGACATCGCCGGTGTCAGCGCCACCGCCCTCGCCCGCACCTATGGCACGCCGCTGCTCGTGCTCGACGAAGCTGAGGTGCGCGGTCGTGCGCGGCGGTTCCGGCTGGCCTTCGACCGTGCCGCCGCGGAGCACGCCACCACGGCCCAGGTGTACTACGCGGGTAAGGCGTTCCTCTGCACGACGGTCGCGCGCTGGGTGGTCGACGAAGGTCTGCGCGTCGACGTCTGCACCGGGGGAGAGCTGGCTGTGGCCCTCGCCGCCGGCGTCGCACCCGCATCGCTCGGGTTCCACGGCAACAACAAGTCCGTCTCCGAGCTCGAGCGTGCCGTCGAGGTCGGTGTCGGGACGATCATCGTCGACAGCGCCATCGAGATCGAACGGCTCGCGGTGATCATCGCCCGCACCGGCGCGACCCAGCGGGTGCTGGTCCGTGTCATCAGCGGCGTGCACGCCGAGACACACGACTTCCTCGCCACGGCCCACGAGGACCAGAAGTTCGGTTTCCCGCTCCCGGAGGCCGAGACGGCGGTCGCCCGCATCCGCGAGATCCCGGGTTTGGTGTTCGCCGGGCTGCACTGCCACATCGGTTCGCAGATCTTCGGCGTCGCCGGCTTCCGCGAGTCCGCATCCCGCGTGCTCGATCTGCACGCCACGCTGCTCGACGGCGGTCCGGTCCCGCAGCTCAACCTCGGCGGCGGCTTCGGCATCGCCTACACGCGCGTCGACGACCCGACCCCGATCGAAGAGCTCGCGGATGCGATCGTCACCTCGGTCGCGGAGGGCTGCGCCGCGCGCGGCATCCCCGTTCCCGCCCTGTCGTTCGAGCCGGGCCGTGCCATCGTCGGCACCGCGGGCGTCACGCTCTACGAAGTCGGCACGACCAAAGACGTGACCGTCGCGACGGGTGCCGTGCGCCGGTACGTGAGCGTCGATGGCGGCATGAGCGACAACGCGCGTCCTGCGCTGTACGGCGCCCAGTACTCGGCGCGCCTCGCCTCGCGCGCGGGATCCGGTGAGCCTCGCCTCAGCCGGGTCGTCGGCAAGCACTGCGAATCCGGCGACATCGTGGTCGACCACGAGTACCTGCCGGAGGATCTGGTGCCGGGCGACCTGCTCGCCGTGCCGACCACCGGTGCGTACTGCGTGCCGCTCGCGAGCAACTACAACCATGTACCGCGTCCGCCGGTGATCGCCGTGCGCGACGGACACTCGACGGTCATCGTCCGAGGCGAGACCGTCGACGACGTGCTGGCCCGTGACGCGGGCATCGACGGGGCGAAAGCCCCCGAGGGAGACCAATGACCCACCTCCGAAGGAGCAACCATGACTGAATACCGACGACTTCGTGTGGCACTGCTGGGTGCCGGAGCGGTCGGCTCGCAGGTCGCGGCGCTCCTGCTGCGCCACGGCGACGAGCTGGCCGACCGTGCCGGTGCCGAACTCGAGCTCGCCGGCATCGCCGTGCGCGACGTCGATGCGCCGCGTGACGTCGACCTCCCCAAGGAGCTCTTCACCACCGACGCCGAGACGCTGATCCTGGGCGCCGACATCGTGATCGAGCTCATCGGCGGCATCGAGCCGGCCCGCACCAGCATCCTGCAGGCGATCGGCTCCGGCGCCGACGTCGTCACGGCCAACAAGGCCCTCCTCGCCACGCACGGCCCCGAGTTGTTCGAGGCCGCCGACCGCGTGGGCGCGTCCGTCTACTACGAGGCCGCGGCCGCCGGCGCGATCCCCATCATCCGTCCGCTGCGCGACTCGCTCGCCGGCGACCGGGTGGTGCGCATCATGGGCATCGTGAACGGCACCACGAACTACATCCTGGACCGGATGGACTCCGAGGGCGCCGACTTCGCCGACGTGCTCGCCGACGCCCAGCGCCTGGGCTACGCCGAGGCCGACCCGACCGCCGACGTGGAGGGTTACGACGCCGCGCAGAAGGCCGCCATCCTCGCGAGTCTCGCGTTCCACACCGCCGTGCCGCTCGAAGCCGTCTACCGCGAGGGCATCACCTCGATCACCCCGTCGATGATCGAGGAGGCCCGCGCCGCCGGGTTCGTCATCAAGCTGCTCGCGGTGTGCGAGCGCATCGAGGCCAACGGCGCCGAATCGATCTCGGTGCGCGTGTACCCGGCGCTGGTGCCGAACTCGCACCCCCTCGCCTCCGTGCACGGAGCCAACAACGCGGTCTTCGTCGAGGCTGAGGCCGCCGGCTCCCTGATGTTCTACGGCGCGGGTGCGGGTGGCGTCCAGACCGCCTCCGCCGTGCTGGGCGACGTCGTCTCCGCAGCCCGCCGTCACATCGCCGGGGGCGTCGGAGTCGGCGAGTCGACCAGGGCCAACCTCCCGGTCGTCCCGATCGGACACGTCACCACCCGCTACCAGATCACCCTCGAGGTCGCGGATGCGCCGGGCGTGCTCGCCACGGTCGCCGGAATCCTCAGCGATGGCGGAGTCTCGGTCGCGACGGTCGTGCAGACCGTCGAGGGCGAGGACGAGCCGACCGCACGACTGATCATCGGCACGCACCGCGCGACGGAGCAGGCGCTCAGCGCCACGGTCGACGCTCTCGCCGACAGTGCGGTCGTCGCCCGAGTCGTCTCGGTGCTCCGGGTGGAAGGCGAGTGACGATGGCGTCAGCCCTCGCCCCCGTCGAGGGCAGCCCGTTCGAAGGCCGCACCGTCGAGGTGCGGGTGCCGGCCACGAGCGCGAACCTCGGCCCGGGATTCGACACGCTCGGCCTGGCGCTCAGCATCTACGACACCCTGCAGGTCACGGCACTGCCGGCTGGTGAACTCGAGATCGAGGTGACCGGTTCCGGTGCCGCCGAGATCCCGCGCGACGAGTCGAACCTCATCGTCCGCACGATCGCGTACGTGTTCGCCGACGCGGGGCGTCCGGTCCCCGGCCTGCGCATCATCGCCGAGAACGGCGTGCCGCACGGTCGCGGACTCGGATCCTCGGGTGCCGCCGTCGCTGCCGGCGTGCTCGCGGCGAAGGGACTGCTCGACGGCGACGTCGAGATCGACGATGCCGACCTGCTCCGTCTCGCCACCGAGCTCGAAGGTCATCCCGACAACGTGGCCCCGGCACTGTTCGGCGGGCTGACGATCGCGTGGGTGGGGGAGCGCGGACCGCAGCACAAGAAGCTGCTCGTGCACCGCGGCGTCTCGCCCCTCGTGCTCGTCCCCGCATACACGATGTCGACCTCGCAGGCGCGTTCGCTGCAGCCTCCGCAGGTGTCCACGGCGGATGCGGTGTTCAACGTCTCCCGCTCGGCGCTGCTGATCGCGGCCCTGATGCAGAGTCCGGAACTGCTCCTCGACGCGACCGCCGACCGGCTTCACCAGGACTACCGCGCCGAGGCGATGCCCGAGACGCAGCGGCTCGTGCAGGCGCTGCGCAAGGCGGGCTTCGCGGCCGTCGTGTCCGGCGCCGGTCCCAGTGTGCTCGTGCTGGCCGACGGGCCGGGCAGCCGTCAAGACGCGGTGGAACTGGCCGATCGAGTCACCGACACCCCGTGGGAGGCGCTCCTGCTCGCAGTCGACGTGCGTGGTGGTACAGTGGGGACTCGAGCGGAGGGCTCCACGTAACTACGTGAATCTGGCCCCATTGCAACTCTTGCAAGACCCGCACGCAAATCCCTGTGGCACAAGTGCCGAGGCTGGCTGGCGCCGAGCGTCAGCCCGTGCGATCGCGCGCAGCACCCGTTGTGTGCGTTCAACGCTCATTCCCCATGACATATAAGGGAGTACTCGTGGAGAACCTCTCCGAGACCCAGAACGACCAGTCCGCTTCGGTGTCCGAAGCACCCGCAACCGAGGCGGCACCGGCGCGCAAGCGTGCACCGCGTCGCGCCAGCACCGCCACCGCGGCCGCGAAGGCCGAGAAGGCCGAAGCAGCGAAGGCCGAGAAGCCCGCGTCGAAGACCGAGACCGCGTCTAAGACCGAAGCCGCGCCCGCCGAGGCGTCGGCCGAGACCACCGAGGCCGCGCCGAAGGCGAAGGCACCGCGTCGCAGCCGTGCCAAGAAGGCAGACGCCGAGGCCCCGGCAGCAGAAGCCACTCCGGCTGAGGCGCCGTCCGCGGATGCCGCTCCGGCAGAAGCTGCGGCGGAGTCGGCACCCAAGTCGACCGGCCGCGGACGCCGTGGCGCCCAGAAGGCGGCAGCCCCCGAGGCCGAGGCCACGGATGCAGCGCCTGCTGCGGATGCCTCGTCTGACGCCGCCGAGCCCGCCCAGAGCGGCAACGCGCGGGGCCGCAATGCTCAGAACAACAACGCGCAGAACAACAACAACGCGCAGAAGAACGACGCGCAGCACAACGACGCGCAGAACAGCAACAACGGCGACGACGACTCCGACGGTGGCGAGGAGCAGGGTGGCCGCGGTCGCAACCGCAGCCGCAGCCGCAACCGTGGACGTGGCCAGAACGGCGCAGCGCAGGAGCAGCAGGCACAGCCCGCGGCCGATGACGACCAGGCCGGCGGCAACAACCGCAACCGTCAGCGCAACAAGCGCCGCAGCGGTGTCCCGACCGATGAGTTCGACACCGAGATCGGCGAGGACGACGTCCTGATCCCGATCGCCGGCATCCTCGACGTGCTCGACAACTACGCCTTCGTGCGCACCACCGGCTACCTCGCCGGCCCCAGCGACGTGTACGTCTCGCTCGGCCAGGTGAAGAAGTACAACCTCCGCAAGGGCGACGCCGTCGTCGGCTCGATCAAGCAGCCCCGCGAGGGCGAGCAGCAGGGGCGCCAGAAGTACAACGCGCTGGTCAAGGTCGACTCGATCAACGGTCTGTCGGTCGACGACGCGGCCACGCGTGTGGAGTTCGGCAAGCTCACCCCGCTGTACCCGCAGGAGCGTCTGCGCATGGAGACGGCCCCCGAGAAGCTGACCCAGCGCATCATCGACCTGGTCGCCCCGGTCGGCAAGGGCCAGCGCGGTCTCATCGTCGCGCCGCCCAAGGCCGGCAAGACGATCGTCCTGCAGCAGATCGCGAACGCGATCGCGCAGAACAACCCCGAGGTCCACCTCATGGTCGTGCTCGTCGACGAGCGCCCCGAAGAGGTCACCGACATGGAGCGCTCGGTCAAGGGCGAGGTCATCGCCTCGACGTTCGATCGTCCGGCCGAAGACCACACCACGGTCGCCGAGCTCGCCATCGAGCGTGCGAAGCGCCTGGTCGAGCTCGGACGCGACGTCGTCGTGCTGCTCGACTCGATCACCCGCCTCGGACGTGCGTACAACCTGGCTGCGCCGGCATCGGGCCGCGTGCTCTCCGGTGGCGTCGACGCGTCGGCGCTGTACCCGCCCAAGCGGTTCTTCGGCGCGGCGCGCAACATCGAGAACGGCGGATCCCTCACGATCCTCGCCACGGCGCTGGTCGAGACCGGCTCCAAGATGGACGAGGTCATCTTCGAGGAGTTCAAGGGCACCGGCAACAGCGAACTGCGTCTCTCCCGCGCCCTCGCCGACAAGCGCATCTTCCCGGCGGTCGACGTGAACGCGTCGAGCACCCGTCGCGAAGAGATGCTGCTCTCGGCCGACGAGGTCAAGATCACGTGGAAGCTGCGTCGTGCCCTCGCCGGCCTCGACCAGCAGCAGGCTCTCGAGGTCGTCCTCGGCAAGCTCAAGGAGACCAACTCGAACGTCGAGTTCCTCGTGCAGATGCAGAAGTCGATCCCGACGCTTCCCTCGGGTGCGCACGGGCACGACAACAACATCCGCTGAGCGGCTGAGCCGTGTTCGAGTCCGTCCAGACTCTGATCGACGAGCATCGCCGGGTGCAGGAGGAACTCTCCGACCCGGCGGTGCACGCCGACGCTGCCCGCGCCAAGCGCGTGAACCGTCGCTACGCCGAGCTGTCTCGCATCGTCGCCGCGTATGAAGCGTGGATCGCCGCGACCGATGATCTGGAGACCGCGCGTGAATTCGCGCGGGAGGACGAGTCGATCGCGGCCGAGATCCCGGCGATGGAAGAAGAGCTGCAGTCCGCGCAGGAACGGCTGCGGCGTCTGCTGATCCCGCGCGACCCTGACGATGCCCGTGACGTGATCATGGAGATCAAGGCGGGGGAGGGCGGTGCGGAATCCGCGCTGTTCGCCGCCGACCTGCTGCGCATGTACATCCAGTACGCGGCGTCCAAGGGCTGGAAGACCGAGCTGCTCGAGCGGAACGAGTCCGACCTCGGCGGCTACAAGGACGTCCAGGTCGCCATCAAGGGATCCTCGTCCGACCCCGCGCAGGGCGTGTGGGCCCACCTCAAGTACGAGGGCGGCGTGCACCGCGTGCAGCGGGTGCCGGCGACGGAGTCCCAGGGGCGCATCCACACGTCGACCACCGGGGTGCTCGTGTTCCCCGAGGTCGACGAGCCCGAAGAGATCCACATCGACCAGAACGACCTCAAGATCGATGTGTTCCGCTCATCCGGTCCGGGTGGGCAGTCGGTGAACACGACCGATTCCGCCGTGCGCATCACTCACGTGCCGACCGGCATCGTCGTGTCGATGCAGAACGAGAAGTCCCAGCTGCAGAACCGCGAGGCGGGCATGCGTGTGCTGCGCGCCCGGCTGCTCGCGCGTCAGCAGGAGGAGCTGGACGCCGCGGCATCCGATGCCCGCCGATCGCAGATCCGAGGCATGGACCGCTCGGAGCGCATCCGCACCTACAACTTCCCCGAGAACCGGATCGCTGATCACCGCACCGGCTTCAAGGCGTACAACCTCGATCAGGTCATGGACGGAGCGCTCGATCCGCTGATCGAGAGCGCGATCACGACCGACGAGGAAGCACGGCTCGCCGCGGTCGGGTCCGACTCCTGACAAGCCGCGCGAGCGCTATGCTCGGGCCGTGATCACACTTCTGTTCCGCGGCCTCATGTATGTCGTGTCGGCCGGTCTCGGCCTGATCGCCGCCGACCTCGCCCTCGACGGGTTCCAGATCGAGTGGGACAAGTGGTGGGGCTTCGTCATCTGCATCCTGATCTTCGCGATCCTGCAGAGCGTCCTCGCTCCGTGGGTGGGCAAGATGGCCACGCGCTATGCCCCCGTGCTCATGGGCGGCATCGGCATCTTCTCGACGCTGATCTCCCTCATCATCGTGGTGCTGCTGCCCATCGGCGGACTGCGCATCACCGACCTCACCGGCTGGCTTCTCGGCTCGGTCATCGTGTGGCTCATCACGGCGCTCGGCAGCGTCCTGCTTCCTCTCATCTTCCTTCGCAAGAAGGTGGAGGCCGTCAAGACCAAGCGCCGTTAGGCCGTTCGGTCGGCGTCGCTCAGATCGCGTAATCCGGCGCGGCGAGCAGCGCTCGGGTGTCTTCGCCGGTGTGACGCTGGCGCGGCTTCGCCGGAACCCCGACGAGGATGCTGTCCGCCGGAGCGTCACGGGTGACCACCGCGTTCGCGCCGATGACCGAACCGGGGCCGATGGTGATGGGGCCGAGGACCTTCGCACCGGCACCGACGGCCACTCCGTCGCCGAGTGTGGGGTGGCGTTTGCCGGAGGTGCGCGTCCGTCCGCCGAGAGTCACGCCGTGGTAGAGCATCACGTCGTCGCCGATCACGCTGGTCTCGCCGATCACGACACCCATGCCGTGATCGATGAAGAACCGACGACCGATGTGTGCGCCCGGATGGATCTCGATCCCGGTCAGCCAGCGCGACAGCTGTGAGCCCGCGCGCGCGAGCAACCGCAGTCGACGTCGCCAGAGCGCGTGCGAGACGCGGTGCGCCCAGATGGCGTGGAGCCCCGGGTACAGCAGCGCGACCTCGACGGCGCTGCGTGCGGCGGGGTCACGAAGACGAGCCGCCGCGACGTCTTCGCGCATTCGTCCGATCATGCTCATCGACGTCTCAGTCTTCGCGCAGATCCTCGAACAGGGCGGTGGAGAGGTAGCGCTCACCGGTGTCCGGGATCACGACGACGATCGTCTTGCCGTCGTTCTCAGGGCGCGCGGCGACCTTCAGCGCCGCAGCGACGGCCGCGCCGGAAGACATGCCGACGAGCAGCCCCTCCTTGGCGGCGAGCTCGCGGGCGACCCGCAGCGACTCGTCGAACTCCGCGGTCATGATCTCATCGAGCACATCGCGGTCGAGCACGTCGGGGACGAAGTTCGGCCCGATTCCCTGGATCTTGTGCGGGCCGGGGTGGCCCTCACTGAGCACGGGGGAGTCCTTGGGCTCGACGGCGATGACCTGGACGCCGGGCTTCGCCGCCTTGAGCGCCTGTCCGGTCCCGGTCACCGTTCCGCCGGTGCCGACCCCGGCGATGAAGATGTCGATGGTGCCATCGGTGTCGCGGAGGATCTCCTGCGCCGTGGTCTCGCGGTGGATCTGGGGGTTGGCCGCGTTCTCGAACTGGCGGATCCAGATCGCGCCGGGCGTCTCCGAGACGATGCGCTTGGTCTCCTCGATCGCGCCGCTCATACCCTTGGTGGGATCGGTGAGCACGATCTCCGCACCGAACGCCTTGAGCAGCACGCGGCGCTCCTTCGACATGGAGGCGGGCATCGTCAAGATGACCCGGTAACCGCGGGCGGCGCCGACCATCGCGAGGGCGATGCCGGTGTTGCCGCTCGTCGACTCCACGATCGTGCCACCGGGCTTCAGCTCGCCCGATGCCTCTGCCGCGTTGATCATGGCGATGCCGATGCGGTCCTTCACGCTCGATGCCGGGTTGTAGTACTCGAGCTTGGCGAGCACGGTGGCCCCGAGGCCCTCGGTCACGCGGTTCAGACGCACGAGCGGCGTGTTGCCGAAAGCGGTCGTGATGTCGGAGTGGATGCCGGGCATGAGGAGCCTTCCTGTGCGGGGTTCGCTGCCGGTCCAGCCTAGGGGAGGGCCCTATGGGCGGGGGCATTGTGACGGCTCAGCGCGCTCTACGCTGGAACCCATGTCCGACACCTCTCTCGCGGCCCTCGTGCGCGCCGCCGCTCAGCGCCTGGCCGACGTCGGCGTGCCCGATCCTCTGGTCGACGCGGAGCTGCTCGCGGGCCACGTCCTCGGTCGGCGACGCGGCGAAGTGCAGGCCGCGATCATCCGCGGCGACGACGTCGACGACGAGGCAGCGGGTGCGCTGGATGCTCTGGTGACGCGCCGTGCTGCGCGCGAGCCGCTGCAGCACATCACCGGGACCGCTCCTTTCCGTCACCTCGAGCTGGCGGTCGGGCCCGGGGTGTTCGTGCCGCGGCCGGAAACCGAGACGGTGGTGCAGTACGCGATCGACGCGCTGCTGAACTCCGCCGAGCCCGAGCCGATCGGCGTGGACCTCGGCACCGGCAGCGGAGCGATCGCCCTCGCGATGGCGACGGAGGTGCCGCACGCCCGCGTCTTCGCCGCCGAGCTGTCCGAGGATGCGCACGCGTGGGCGAGTCGGAACGTCGCCGGCGTCGACAACCTGACGCTCGTGCTGTCCGATCTGGGGGAGGCGTTCCCCGAGCTCGACGGCACAGCATCGGTCGTCATCTCGAACCCGCCCTATGTGCCGGATGCCGCGATTCCGCGCGATCCGGAGGTGCGACTCTTCGACCCCGCGATGGCGCTGTACGGGGGAGAGGACGGCCTCGACATCGTGCGAGTGCTCAGTTCTCGGGCGCTCGCGCTCCTGCACCCCGGTGGTCTTCTCGTCATCGAGCACGGCGAGCTGCAGGGGGAATCGATCAGGGACATCCTTGCCGCGGACGGCTGGCGCGCACCGGCGACGCATCGTGACCTCACCCTGCGGGACCGCACCACCACAGCGCTCAGGCCCTGATCAGCACCCTTTGAGCATCTGCCGCCCCCGCGCCGCATAGAATCGAACCGTCATGTCAACCATCTTCGACTGCCGCGATGACTCGCAGCTGCTCGCCGGCATGCGCCATGCGCGCCAGGCGATCGGCCGTGGCGAACTCATCGTCATGCCCACAGACACCGTGTACGGCGTCGCTGCCGATGCGTTCTCTCCCGCCGCCGTCCAGCGGCTGCTCGATGCGAAGGGACGCGGCCGCGATCAGCCGCCGCCCGTTCTGATCGGTACGAAGGAGACGCTCGCCGCCCTGGCCGAGTCCGTCCCGGAACCGGTCGAACGTCTCATCGAGGCTTTCTGGCCCGGCGGTCTCACGATCGTGCTCCCCGCCCAGCCCTCTCTGGTGTGGGACCTCGGCGAGACGCTCGGGACCGTCGCGGTGCGGATGCCGGAGGGGCGTGTGGCACTGGAGCTGCTGGCCGAGACCGGACCGCTCGCCGTGTCCAGCGCCAATCTCACCGGCCAGCCCGCCGCGATCTCGGCATCGGACGCGGAGCAGATGCTGGGTGACAGCGTCGCCGTGTACCTCGCCGACGGTCTGAGCAAGGACGGCATCGCCTCCACCATCGTCGACGCCACGTCTCTGGTCCGCCGCGGTGCGGACGCCGAACCCGGCACTGTTCGCATCCTCCGAGACGGTGCGGTGACGCGCGAACAGCTGCAGGAGGTGCTCGGCGATCTGCTCGAAGCCGAGGAGCCGCAGGACGCGGAGCATGTGCATGCGGAGGAGCCGCAGGACGCGGATTCGTGAAGCAGTATCTCGCCACGGTCATCCTCACGGCAGCGATCACTTTCGCGCTGACCTGGGCGGTCTGGCGACTCAGCCTCCGGTTCAAGCTGTACCCCGGCATCCGCGAGCGCGACGTGCACACGACGCCGACCCCTCGCCTCGGCGGTGTGGCGATCTTCCTCGGCATCGCCGCCGCCTTCGGGTTCTCGGCGATCAATCCGTTCTTCCAGAGCATCTGGATCCCTCCGCAGACGATGTGGTCGATCCTGGGCGCCTCGCTCCTGATCGCGATCATCGGCGTGGTCGACGACCTCTGGGACATCGACTGGATGATCAAGCTCGGCGCGCAGTTCCTTGCCGCCGGACTCATCACCGTGGGCGGCGGACTGCAGATCCTGTCGTTGCCGTTCGGCGACCTCATCGTGGTATCCAGCTGGCTGAGCATCACGATCACCATGTTCGCGATCGTCATCGTGATGAACGCGGTGAACTTCATCGACGGACTCGACGGGCTGGTCGCCGGGGTGTGTCTCATCTCGAACGGCGTGTTCTTCGCGTACTCCTACATCTTCACGCGTGACTCCGGAGCCTCGAGCTACTTCAACCTCTCCACTTTCCTCGCCGCGGTCCTGATCGGCGCCTGCCTCGGTTTCCTACCGCTGAACTGGAGTCCGGCGAAGCTGTTCATGGGCGACTCGGGTGCTCTGGTGATCGGCCTGCTGATGGCGACGTCGGCGATCTCCATCACCGGCCAGATGGATCCGTCGGCTCTGGACCCCGAGCGCCTCGGCCGCTCGCAGCTGATCGGTGCGTTCCTCCCGATCCTCCTGCCGCTGCTGGTCGTGCTGCTGCCGCTGCTCGATTTCGGTCTGGCCGTGCTCCGGCGCATGAGCGCCGGCCGATCTCCGTTCTCACCCGATCGCAAGCACCTCCATCACCGGATGCTGGACCTCGGCCACCGCGACCGCGACGCGGTCCTCATCTTCTACGCGTGGACCGCCGTCATCTCGCTCGCCGTCCTGCTGATGTACGTCGGTGCACGGGAGGACTGGCCCGGCCAGTACCTTCCCGGCGTCGGCTTCGGCGTGGTGGGCATCGCCGCCTGCCTCGTCGTCACCCTGAGCCCCACCCGCCGCAGGAAGAGCGCAGCGGCCGCCGACACCGACCCGACACCCGTGGAGTCCTGATGAGCCCGAGCCCCGTTTCCAGCACGCCGATCCTGCGTCGCACCCTCATCTGGTCGGCGGTCGCCACCGCGGCACTCGCGATCGTCGCCGGCGGTGTCGGCTACGCCGTCGCCGGGGGAGAGGGCCTCATCAGCGGGCTGCTGGGAGTGCTGCTGGCCGCCGTGTTCCTGGCGATCACCGGCATCAGCATCCTCATCGCCAACCGCTGGTACGGCGACCCGATCTACGTGCAGCTGTTCTTCGCCATCGTCCTGGGCGGCTGGCTCCTCAAGCTCGGACTGTTCGTCGTCGCGATGATCCTGCTCGCCGGCCAGCCCTGGCTGGAGCCGATGGTGTTCTTCCTCTCGATCGTGGCTGGCGTGCTCATGTCGCTCGCGATCGATGTGATCGTGCTCACCCGCATGCGACTGCCGAATGTGAGCGACACGACGCTGCCGACCGAGGTGCCAGAGGACCGCGCACCCGGCAACGCGAATCACATCGATGAAGGTCCCGTCGACGGCGGCCCGCGGTCTTAGGTGACCCTCAGATTCTGATACTGTTGAAACGTGCCCGCCGCTCGCCCGCGAGCGCTTGCGCTGTGTAGCACACCGACCATCGTCGCCCCGGTTTAGACCGGTGCCCCGAAGCTGGAGCCCGCGCTGTTTAATCTTGCTGCGACCCTGACCCCTCGACTTGCCTCCGACGGCGAGTTCCACGGCCCTTCGATCGACGATTTCTTCCCGGAGATCCTCTTCCACGTAGGCCCGATCCCCGTCAACCGGATCCACCTGGTCCAGTTGCTCGCGGTGATCGCCGTGGTTCTCATCCTCTGGCTCGGCACCCGCCGCATGAAGGTCGTCCCCGGACGCTTCCAGAGCCTGGTGGAGATGGGGCTCGGCTTCGTCCGCACCAACGTCGCCCACGACATGCTCGGGCGCAAGGACGGCGATCGCTTCCTGCCGATCCTCACCACCATCTTCTTCATGGTGCTGTTCATGAACATCACGGGCATCATCCCGTTCCTGAACATGCCGGGAACGGCGATCGTCGCGGTGCCGCTGACGCTCGCCGTGGTCAGCTACGTGACCTTCATCTACGCGGGCATCAAGCGCCACGGCCTCAAGTTCTTCAAGAACTCTCTGTTCCCGCAGGGCGTGCCGGTCGCCGCGATGCCGATCGTCGCGATCATCGAGCTCATCTCGACATTCATCCTGCGTCCGGTCACGCTGACGCTTCGTCTTCTCATGAACCTCGTCGTGGGGCACATGATCCTGGTCCTCGCGTTCTCCGCGACCCAGTTCTTCTTCTTCACCGCAGGCGGCGGCTGGGCCGCGCTCGGTGTCGGAACCCTCGCCTTCGGCGGCGCCTTCACTCTCTTCGAGATCCTGGTCGCCGTCCTCCAGGCATACGTCTTCACCGTCCTCACCGCGGTCTACATCCAGCTCGCGGTCGCAGAAGAGCACTGAGCGGGCAGGCATCAGCCTTCCCACCCAACGAAAGGAAAACCCCGTGGACGCTACTACGGTTCTCGCTGAAATCAACGGTCACCTCGGAGCTGTCGGCTACGGCCTCGCAGCCATCGGCCCGGCCATCGGCGTCGGCATCGTCGTCGGCAAGACCATCGAGGGCGTCGCCCGTCAGCCCGAGCTGGCCGGTCGTCTCCAGGTCCTCATGTGGATCGGTATCGCCTTCACCGAGGCGCTTGCGTTCGTCGGCATCGCCGTCGCATTCATCCCCTTCCCGTAATCCTCACCGACTTCTGAAGGAGACAGGATGCTGAACGCTCTTGTCACGAACCTCGCAGCAGAGGGTGAGCCGAACAACCCCCTCATCCCTGCGTGGTACGACATCATCTGGTCGGGCCTCTGGTTCATCGTCATCCTCATCGTGGTCTGGAAGGTCGCCCTTCCTCGGCTCACGAAGATGCTCGACGAGCGGTCCGCCGCCATCGAGGGCAACATCGCCAAGGCCGACGAGGCGCAGAAGCAGGCGGAGGCGGCACTCGAGGAGTACACGCGTCAGCTCGCTGAGGCGCGTACCGAGGCCGGAGAGATCCGCGAGGCCGCCCGCGAGGACGGCAAGAAGATCGTCGCCGAGGCGAAGGATGCCGCGTCCACCGAGGCCGCACGCATCACCGCCACCGCGCACACGCAGATCGAGGCTGAGCGGCAGACCGCTCTCGTCTCGCTGCGCAGCGAGGTCGGAACGCTCGCCATCGACCTCGCCGGCGGCGTGGTCGGCGAGACGCTCTCCGACGACGCACGTGCGACGGCTGTCGTCGACCGCTTCCTCGCCGACCTCGAGGCATCCGAGAAGGCGGCTCAGTAATGGGCAGCGCGACCACTCAGGCACTCGCGGCATCCATCAAGACGCTTGCCGCAGCGAAGGACGTCTCCCTCGACACCGCACGGGAGCTTCTCGCTGCCGCGCGTGCCGTGAGCGAGTCGTCCCAGCTGAGCGGCGCGCTTGCTGATGCTGCCGCTCCCGCCGAGGCGCGACAGTCCGTCGTCGCCGCGGTTTTCGGTGGGTTCTCTGCAGACGCTCTCAGCGTTCTGAAGACCGCTGTGGCGGAGCACTGGTCGAATGCCGGCGAGATGGTGGACGGTATCGAGGAACTCGCGATCCGCGCCGCCGCGATCGCGGAACCCGGCACGGACATCGAGGGAGAGCTGTTCAGCTTCTCCCGCGTGATCGCGGCCAACCCCGAGCTCGAGCTCGCCCTGGGCAGCAGCCTCGGGGGAGAAGACGCCAAGGGTGCTCTCGTCGAGCGCCTCCTGGCCGAAGGCTCCACGAGCGCTGCGTCGACGCTGATCATCACGTCGCTCGTGCGTCAGCCGCGTGAGCGCCGCGTACGGCGACTGCTGAACCGAGCGATGAGCATCGTCTCGAGCCAGCGTGGTCGTGTGGTCGCCACGGTGCACACCGCGGCCCCGCTCACCGACGCACAGCGCGCCCGTCTCAGCGACTCGCTTTCGCGTCGCTACGCCGGTCAGGTATCCCTCAACGTCGTCATCGACCCTGCCGTCGTCGGAGGTCTGCGCGTGCAGATCGCCGATGACGTCATCGACGGCAGCATCTCCGCACGACTCGCAGATCTTCGCCAGAAGCTCGCGGGCTAACACGACTTCGCGCGGGGAACCGCGCACCCAGATACAAAGGGAAGACAATGGCAGAACTATCGATCAGCCCCGACGTCATCCGTGACGCGCTGAAGGACTTCGCCGCAGCATACGAGCCCTCCGGGGCCGGGGCGACCGAGGTCGGCACCGTCATCGACGCCGCGGACGGAATCGCGCACGTCGAGGGACTGCCGGGCGTCATGGCCAACGAGCTCGTGATTTTCGCCGACGGCACCAAGGGCCTCGCGCAGAGCCTGAACGAGCACGAGATCGGTGTCGTCGTCCTCGGCGAGTTCACCGGTGTCCAGGCAGGTCAGGAAGTCACCCGCACCGGCGAGGTCCTCTCGGTCCCCGTCGGCGATGGCTACCTCGGCCGCGTGGTCGACCCGCTCGGCAACCCGATCGACGGCCTCGGCTCGATCGCCACCGAGAGCGTCCGCGCTCTCGAGCTGCAGGCGCCCGGCGTCATGCAGCGTAAGTCGGTGCACGAGCCGATGCAGACCGGCATCAAGGCCATCGACGCGATGATCCCGGTCGGCCGTGGTCAGCGTCAGCTGATCATCGGTGACCGCCAGACGGGTAAGACCGCCATCGCGATCGACACGATCATCAACCAGAAGGCCAACTGGGAGTCGGGCGACGTCAACAAGCAGGTCCGCTGCATCTACGTCGCCATCGGTCAGAAGGGCTCCACCATCGCTTCGGTGAAGGGTGCGCTCGAAGAGGCCGGTGCTCTGGAGTACACCACGATCGTGGCAGCTCCGGCATCCGACCCCGCCGGCTTCAAGTACCTGGCGCCGTACACCGGTTCCGCCATCGGTCAGCACTGGATGTACGGCGGCAAGCACGTCCTCATCATCTTCGACGACCTGTCGAAGCAGGCCGAGGCCTACCGTGCCGTGTCCCTGCTCCTTCGTCGTCCGCCGGGCCGCGAGGCATACCCGGGTGACGTCTTCTACCTGCACTCGCGTCTGCTCGAGCGTTGCGCGAAGCTGTCCGACGAGCTCGGCGCAGGTTCCATGACGGGTCTCCCGATCATCGAGACCAAGGCGAACGACGTCTCGGCGTACATCCCGACCAACGTGATCTCGATCACCGACGGCCAGATCTTCCTGCAGTCCGACCTCTTCAACGCCAACCAGCGTCCGGCGGTCGACGTGGGTATCTCGGTCTCGCGAGTCGGTGGCGACGCTCAGGTCAAGTCGATCAAGAAGGTCTCGGGAACGTTGAAGCTGGAGCTCGCGCAGTACCGCTCGCTCGAGGCCTTCGCGATGTTCGCATCCGACCTCGACGCGACGTCGCGTCGTCAGCTCTCCCGTGGTGCGCGTCTGACCGAGCTGCTCAAGCAGCCGCAGTACTCCCCGTACCCCGTCGAGGAGCAGGTCGTCTCGATCTGGGCAGGAACGAAGGGCAAGCTCGACACTCTCGAGGTCTCCGACGTTCTGCGTTTCGAGCGCGAACTCCTGGACTACCTGCGCCGCAACACTCAGGTTCTCGAGACCCTGCGCGACACCAACGTCCTCGACGACGACACGGTTGCAGAGCTCGAGAAGCACACGGACGCATTCATCCTGGAGTTCCAGGGTGGCAAGGGCGCCGGCATCGGCGCTCCCGGCCACGAGGAGCACGCTGCAGCCGAGGCTGAGGACGTCAACCAGGAGAAGATCGTCAAGGGTCGTCGCGCGTAACCGCGTGAGGTACTGACATATGGGCGCTCAACTCAGGGTCTACAAGCAGAAGATCTCTTCTGCTCAGACGACCAAGAAGATCACGAAGGCGATGGAACTCATCGCGGCTTCGCGCATCCAGAAGGCGATGGCACGCGTCAAAGCGTCCACACCCTTCGCGCGAGCCGTGACGAGGGCTGTTTCGGCCGTCGCGACGCACTCGAACGTGGATCACCCGCTGACCCGCGAGTCCGAGAACATCACCCGCTCCGCGGTCGTGATCTTCTCCTCGGACCGCGGTCTCGCCGGAGCCTTCAACTCGCAGATCCTCCGTGAGGGTCTCGAGGTGGCGGAGCTCCTGCGCGAGCAGGGCAAGGAGCCGGTCTTCTACCTCATCGGTCGCAAGGCCGTCGGATACTTCCAGTTCCGACGCCTCGCTGCCGCTGCGGAGTGGACCGGCGACACGGACACCCCGTCGTTCCACACCGCTGAGGAGATCTCCGCGACTCTGCTCGATTCCTTCTCCCGCGGGGGACAGGACGGCGGCGTCGACGAGATCCACCTCGTGTACAACCGTTTCGTCAGCATGATGACGCAGTCGCCCGAGTCCGTGCGTCTGCTCCCGCTGGAGATCACGGAAGCCGATGAGTCGGAGGCAGGTAACACCGTTTACCCGCTGTACGAGTTCGAGCCGGATGCCGAGACCGTTCTCGATGCGATCCTGCCGGTGTACATCCAGAGCCGCGTCTTCAACGCTCTCCTGCAGTCGTCTGCTGCCAAGCAGGCCGCGACGCAGAAGGCGATGAAGTCGGCCAGCGACAACGCCGACAAGCTCATCACCGACTACACCCGTCTGCGCAACAACGCGCGCCAGGCGGAGATCACGCAGCAGATCGCCGAGATCGTCGGCGGCGCCGACGCCCTCTCGAGCAAATAGACCATCAGGAAAGAGACGAAAATGACCCTCACCGCTCCGGCTGACCAGCCGGCGACCGCGGTCGTCGGGCGCGTCGCACGCGTCAACGGTCCGGTTGTCGACATCGAGTTCCCTCATGACTCGATCCCCGACATCTACAACGCGCTGAAGACCACGATCGCGATGGGCGAAGAGTCCACCGAGATCACGCTCGAGGTCGCACAGCACCTCGGCGACGACCTCGTCCGCGCCATCGCTCTGAACCCGACCGACGGCATCGTCCGCGGTCAGGAGGTCCGCGACACCGGTGAGGCCATCTCGGTCCCCGTCGGCGACGTGACCAAGGGCAAGGTGTTCAACGTCATCGGCGAGGTGCTCAACCTCGAGCCCGGTGAGACGATCGAGGTCACCGAGCGCTGGCCCATCCACCGCAAGGCGCCGAACTTCGACCAGCTCGAGTCCAAGACTCAGATGTTCGAGACCGGCATCAAGTCGATCGACCTTCTCACCCCGTACGTGCTGGGTGGAAAGATCGGTCTGTTCGGTGGCGCCGGTGTCGGCAAGACCGTTCTCATCCAGGAGATGATCCAGCGCGTCGCGCAGGACCACGGTGGTGTGTCGGTGTTCGCCGGTGTCGGTGAGCGCACCCGTGAGGGCAACGACCTCATCCACGAGATGGAAGAGGCGGGCGTCTTCGACAAGACCGCCCTCGTGTTCGGCCAGATGGACGAGCCGCCGGGAACGCGTCTGCGCGTCGCCCTGTCGGCCCTGACGATGGCGGAGTACTTCCGTGACGTGCAGAAGCAGGACGTGCTGCTCTTCATCGACAACATCTTCCGCTTCACGCAGGCCGGCTCCGAGGTCTCCACGCTGCTGGGCCGTATGCCCTCCGCTGTGGGTTACCAGCCGAACCTCGCCGACGAGATGGGTGTGCTCCAGGAGCGCATCACCTCGACGCGTGGTCACTCGATCACCTCGCTGCAGGCGATCTACGTGCCGGCCGATGACTACACCGACCCGGCTCCGGCGACCACGTTCGCCCACCTCGACGCGACGACCGAGCTCTCTCGTGAGATCGCCTCGAAGGGTCTGTACCCGGCCATCGACCCGCTGACCTCGACGTCGCGCATCATGGACCCCCGCTACTTGGGCGAGGACCACTACCGCGTCGCCACGACGGTCAAGCAGATCCTCCAGAAGAACAAGGAACTGCAGGAGATCATCGCCATCCTCGGTGTCGACGAGCTCTCCGAGGAAGACAAGATCGTCGTGTCGCGTGCACGTCGCATCCAGCAGTTCCTCTCGCAGAACACCTACATGGCGAAGAAGTTCACCGGTGTCGAGGGTTCGACGGTCCCGCTCAAGGAGACCATCGAGTCCTTCGATGCGATCACGCGCGGTGACTTCGACCACGTCGCCGAGCAGGCCTTCTTCAACGTCGGTGGCATCTCCGACGTCGAAGAGCAGTGGGCGAAGATCCAGAAGGAGAACGGCTGACCATGGCGCTCCACGTCAGCCTCGTCTCCGCGGATGCGGAGGTCTGGACGGGAGAGGCGAGCCTTGTGGTCGCCAAGACCGTCGAGGGCGAGATCGGCTTCATGACCGGCCACGAGCCGGTGCTGGCCATCCTCGCTGAGGGCCAGGTCCGCATCACGCAGTCCGATGGCACGAAGGTGCTGGCCAACGCGCAGGACGGGTTCCTCTCCATGGAGGGCGACACCCTGACGATCGTCGCCGGCAACGCGGCTCTCATCGCCTAGCAGTTCCGTTTCGACGCGTCCGCCTCGGTACCCACTCGGGTCCCGAGGCGGACGCGTCTGCATTCACCGAGGTTCCATGAAGATCCTGCTTCCGCCGTCGGAGACGAAGCGCGAGGGCGGTCACGACGTCCCGCTCGACATCGCGTCCCTTTCGCTGCCGTCGCTGAGGGTGCATCGATCCGCCGTGCTGGACGCCCTCGTCGACCTCGCCGCTGACGAAGAGGTCTCGCGACGCGTACTCAAACTGAGCGACCGCCAGATGGGGGAGATCGCGCACAATCGTCGGCTGTGGACGGCGCCCACCCTGCCGGCGGTCGATCGCTACACGGGTGTCCTCTTCGACGCTCTGGATGCGCGGGGTCTCTCCGCGGCATCGCGTCGCTGGCTGGGGGAGCACGTCTGGATCCACAGTGCACCTCTCGGACCGGTCGGCGCGCTGGACCCGGTACCCACCTATCGATTGGCCGCCGGGACGTCGCTGCCGCGGTTCCCTGCATTGCGGAAGCACTGGGCGGAACCCACGTCAGCGGCGATCGCGGAGGCGTCGCCCTCGTTCGTGCTCGATCTGCGCAGTGAGGCGTATGTGGCGCTGGGCCCTGTGCCCGACACCGTGCCTTCCGCCTATGTCCGGGTCGTCACCGAGCACGGCCGGGCGCTGAACCACTTCAACAAGAAGTCAAAAGGGCTGCTCGTGCGCGCCCTGGCCGAAGACCGGCCACGCGTGGCCTCGCTCCGCTCTCTTCGGCGCTGGGCCGAGAGCCGAGGCGTCGTACTGCGTGACACGGAGCAACCGAGTGTTCTGGAGCTCGTCGTCGCCGAGTGAGCACGCAAGTCCGTGCATGACCGCTTCCGCGTGGGTCTTTGCTCGCCTGTGGTGTCCCCGCTATGGTTATCACGCGGCGCGACCAGTGCCGCATATTGGATCCGGAGGGGACCATGTACGACTATTACGACACAGGCTCGTTGGCCGTTTTCGGCATCCTGATCGTCTTCGGCTTCATCTTCGCGATAGCGGGGTACGTTCTCTCATCGCTGTTCCTGATGAAGATCTTCGAGAAAGCCGGAGTCGAGGGCAAGTGGCGGGCGTGGGTTCCCGTCTACAACGCCATGATTCTCGCGAAGCTCGGTGACGTGTCCCCATGGGTCATGCTCGGCGCCATCGTGATCAACGTCATCCCGGTCCTGAACTACATCGCCTGGATCGCCTACGTCGCCGTCATCGTGATCGTCGCGTGGCGCGTGGGTCTCAAGCTGCAGAAGGACGCCGTCTGGATCCTCTTCGGCCTGATCCCCGGTATCGGTGCGCTGATCTGGCTCGGCATCAACGCTTTCGACAAGTCGCGGTGGAACCCGAACATCGTCCCCGCGCCGTGGGCGAACAACGGATTCCTCGGCGACAACACGGTCTGGCAGGGCATCCCGGTCCAGCCCAAGCCTGCCGCCCCGGCTCCCGGATACGGCGCACCGCAGGGGTACGCGCCTCCGGCACCTCAGGGCTACGCACCGCCGGCTCAGCCCGGCTACGCTCCGCCCGCTGGACCCGCGGCTCCCGCCACGGGTGCACCGGTGCCGCCGGTTCCGCCCACCACCCCGCCGGCACCTCCGGCAGCACCGCCGACCACTCCGCCTGCGCCGCCCACGGCACCGCCTGCACCGCCGGCTGCTCCGCCGGCACCGCCGAGCGAACCCACTCAGCCTCCGGCATGATGACCTGACACAGAGCCCTCGACTTCGGTCGGGGGCTCTGTGCTGTCCTGGCTGGCCACTGTTCCGACGCGCCCGCTAACGTGGAGGACATGGTCTTGTCTCAGCGCCGGGTCGGCGCTTCCGGTCTGCTCGTGTCAACCACCGGCCTCGGCTGCAACAACTTCGGTCGCGCGGGGACGGTGACCGAGACCCTCTCCGGAACGCGCGAGGTGATCGATGCGGCACTCGCGAACGGCATCACCTTCTTCGATACCGCCGACATGTACGGTGCGGTCGCCGGTGCGAGTGAGACGCTGATGGGTGAAGCCCTCGAGGGTCGCCGAGATCGCGTGGTGCTCGCCACGAAGTTCGGGCAGGAGCGCGACATGGGGTACGAGTTCCCCGCGGCACGTGGTTCCCGCCGCTACGTCCGGCGGGCGGTGGAGGAGTCGCTGCGACGCCTGCGCACCGACTGGATCGACCTGTACCAGCTGCATCTGCCTGACCCGGAGACGCCGATCGCCGAGACCACAGACGCTCTCGATGAGCTCGTGCGCGAAGGCAAGATCCGCTACTACGGGCACTCGAACTTCACCGGATGGCAGATCGCCGAGGCGGAGTTCACGACCCGTGCGCGGTCTTCCGGCCGATTCATCTCTGCACAGAACCACTATTCCCTGCTCGCGCGCGCGGCCGAACGCGAGGTGCTGCCGGCCGTGGAGAGATACGAATTGGGTTTCTTCCCGTACTTCCCGCTGCACAACGGACTCCTCACCGGCAAGTTCACGCGTGAGGGGGGACCGGCCTCGAGCCGCATCATGTCGGCACGTCGCCATGTCTGGGAGAACGCGCCCTGGGATGCTATCGACGCGTTCCGCGGCTTCTGCGACGAGCGGGGCATCACGATGCTGGAGGCCTCCTTCGGCTGGCTCCTCTCGCGGCCGGCCGTCTCCAGTGTCATCGCCGGCGCGACGTCACGGGAGCAGGTCGAAGCGAACGCGGCGGCGGGCGATTCCTGGCGCCCGAGCGCCGAAGAGGAGAAGATCATCGACGACTTGTTCCCTCTGCCGGCCGACCCGGGCGCCCGAGTGTGATCGCGGTGCGGGGGAGTTCTACTACGATGTGTGAGTATCCTGCGGACGCCCGACCCGTCGCAGATCCATCGGAGGCAGCACGTGGCTGAGACGAAGACGCATCGCGTCACGGTTGCGCAGCGCCCATTGCTGCTGTCCTGGGCAGGGGTCACCGATCTCGGTCGTCGTCGGGAGACGAATCAGGATGCGTTCCTCGCCGAGTTCCCCCTGTTCGTCGTCGCAGACGGCATGGGCGGTCACGCCGGTGGAGAGATCGCGAGCCGCAGCACCGTCGAGCGACTCCAGGCCGTGGTCTCCGCGGGCGATGTCAACGGTCCTGCGATCGAGAAGGCGCTCGAACGGGCGGTGGGCGACATCGCCGACCACCCTGAGACGACCGACGAGGGCACCGGTACCACTCTCACCGGCGTCTTCTTCGCGAGCACTGGCGATCACGCCCAGTGGGTGGCTCTGAACATCGGGGATTCCCGCGTCTACCTTCTTCGCGATGACCGTCTCGTCCAGGTCACGACAGATCATTCCGTCGTGCAGGAGCTGATCACCGCGGGCAAGCTGAGCCCGGAAGAGGCCGAGGGGCACCCGTACAGCAACGTGATCACGAGGGCGGTGGGTGCGAGTGAACTCACGGCCCCGGACTACGTAACGATCGACGTACGCGCCGGCGACCGGTTCGTCATCTGCTCCGACGGGCTCACCAAGGAGCTCACCGATTACGGGATCCAGCACTTTCTCCGGGAGCACCGCGATCCGGGCCAGAGCGTGGATGCGATGCTCGCCGCCGCGTTGGAGAACGGCGGGCGTGACAACGTGACGCTCATCATCGTGCAGGTCGACGACGAGGGCGACTCGTCCTCCCCAATCGAAGACACGACGGAGTAGCCGCTCGGCGCTGTGGACAGCGCCGTTCCCTCGAGAGGCATGCGATCCACTGGACGCATGGAAACCCTCCCGCTCGTGCTCCCTTCGGCGCCCGTACCCTCGCGCCGTGCCCCACTGCCTTTCATGGCGGCGATCGTGCCGATAGCCGCAGGGGTGGTGCTGTGGCTGGTCACCGGATCCGTGTTCGCACTGTGCTTCGCGGCGCTGGGACCGTTGATGATCGTGGCATCGCTCGCTGACGCGGCTCGCAACCGCCGACGCGAACGTCGGCGGGGCGCTGCACAGTCCGAGCAGGACTGGGCGGCGGCCGAGGCCGAGCTCGCACTCCGCCACCAGGAGGAGCGTGAGGCGCGGTGGCTGCGTCACCCAGATACCGCGGCGAGTCTCCTGCAGCCACCTCTCCGTGGCGTGGAGCCGCCGGATGGGGCGACCTCCCTCGTGGTGGGTGCCGGGAGTGCGCCGAGCGGAATCCGATGCAGCGGTGGCGAAGACGGTCGTGGTCGCGAGTTCCGCGAACGTTGTGGAGTGGTCGACGACGCCCCGATCGTCGTGCCGCTGGGCGGAGGAGTGTGTCTGCGCGGTGCGCGGCCGGTGATCCTCGCTGCGGCGCGCGCGCTCCTGCTGCAACTGAGTCTCCGCTTCAGCGCGGCGCAGCTGTCGCTCGTGGGCGCTGAACTCCGCGAGTGCGGGCTGAACGCGCTGCCGCATGCGCGGCGCGCGCGCAGGGGTGGCTTCCGGGTCGGGGTCGGCTCGGGCGAAGCGAACCGGATCGACGCGGATGCCTTGATCTGGCTGGCGTCGGCCGACGCCGAGGTTCCGGAAGGAATCACGACGGTGATCGACATCATCGAGCCAGGGTGTGCCCGGCTGCGCACCCCTCAGGGCACCGCCGTCGTCGCGGTCGAGTGCGTCTCCCTTGCACAAGCGGGGATCATCGCTCGCGAGCATGCGACGACGGGAGGCGAGATCGACGTGCTTCCGGACTCCGTGGCTCTGCACGACCTGGAGCAGCCGCAGCCCGGCAGCGGGCTGGCCGCCGCGATCGGTCGGAACGAGCGCGGACAGACGATCGTCGACATCGTCGAAGACGGTCCTCACGCCCTCGTGACCGGAACGACGGGCACCGGCAAGAGTGAGCTTCTGGTCAGTTGGGTCACGGCCATCGCCGCGGCCAACGGGCCGGACCGAGTGACATTCGTGCTTGCCGACTTCAAAGGGGGGACCGCATTCGAGCCGTTGCGCGGGCTGCGCCAGGTCGCAGCGGTGATCACGGATCTCGATGAGGACGGTGCTCGGAGAGGCGTTTCCAGTCTCACAGCCGAGCTTCGCCGTCGGGAGGGCGTTCTCGCCGACGCCGGCGCCAGAGACGTGCGAGAGGTCGGGATGCCGCGCTTGGTCATCGTCGTCGATGAGTTCGCGGCTCTGCTGGCGGAGCATCCCGATCTGGGGGCTGTCTTCACGGACGTCGCCGCACGGGGTCGTGCGCTGGGCATGCACCTCATCCTCGGCACACAGCGTGCTGCCGGTGTCGTGAGGGATGCGCTGGCGGCCAACTGTCCGCTCCGCGTCAGTCTGCGGGTCGGAGATGCTGCCGACAGCAGGCTCATGATCGGGACGGACGCCGCGGCGGAACTCCCCGGCGGAGCGGAGTCGCGGGGCCTCGCTCTCGTGCGCCGTCCGGCCGATCCCGAGCCGTCGGCGATCCGGATCGCGCTGACGAGTCCCGCGGATCTGCGAGCCGTCGGGCTGGGGTGGGCGGCGGCCGACCCGCCCCGCAGTCCGTGGCTCGCTGCTCTTCCCGCACGGATCCCGCTCACGGACCTCGTCGATTCTGGCGTGCCGGGTCCGGATGTCATCGTGCTCGGGCGTGCCGATGACCCCGCCCGCCAAGCTCAGCCACTGGAGCTGTTGCGCTGCGGGCAGGATCGCGGAATCGTGCTGCTGGGCGCGCCGGGGTCAGGTCGCTCCACAGCGTTGCGTGCGCTGGCCGTACAGCGCCCTGATGCGTCGTGGGTGCCGAACGACCCCGAGGCGGCCTGGGACCTCCTCACCGCGTGGGTGTTGGGGAGTGAACGGATGCCGTCGCTCGTCCTCGGCGACGACGTCGACGGGGTCCTCTCGGCACTGCCACCCGAGTATGGTCAGCAATACGCGCAACGGTGGGAGCACCTTCTCCGTGCCCGTGCGGAGACGACCTTCGTGCTGGCGGTGAGCAGAGCGGCGGGACCGCTGGGACGCATGATCGACGCTCTGCCGCGACGGGCGCTGCTTCGGCAGCCGAGCAGAGTGGAACATCTCGCGGCCGGGGGAGAGGCCTCGTCCTTCATCCGCGACCGTTCCCCGGGGCGTGCCCACATCGGCGACCGCGAGGTGCAGCTGGCATGGGTCCCGGAAGGCGCGGGGGTTCCCCCTGCTCCCGTCACACCTCCGGACTGGGCGCCGTCGTGCGCGATCACCGCCGTCGTGACCGCCGGAGCTGCCTCGATCTCGGCGATGCTGCGTCAGGCGCATCCGGAGTCCGAGGTGATCGATGCCGGCGCGGAGCCGACGCAGCGCGACCGTCCCTGCCTCGTCGTGGGGGACGCGGAGGTGTGGCAGCGCAACTGGCCGTTATGGCAGCGCATCCGAGGGGAGGGGGAAGTGCTGATCCGTGCCGAGCAGCAGTCCGATCTCCGACAGCTTGCTGGCGTGCGGGAACTCCCGCCGTATGCGCGCACCCACGCCGGTCGGGCTTGGTCCCTGCGCGGTGCCGAAGCGCCGCGTCGCGTCGTCCTTCCGGAACTGTCTCCGCGATGAGCAGTGAGTATCGCGGCTCGGCTCGGGCGGACGGACGTGTTAAATACCCGCGCCGGGACGGATCGCACCGACGATCGAGCCGCCGCCCGAAACGGTGAGGGGAAGCGCCTCCGCCAGCATGGCGACCTCGGCGCTGCTCAGGCCCCCTGCGCGCTCGAGGAGCGTCGCTGCCACGATCGTCGAAGCGCGCGTCGCGCCGTCCAGCATCTTCAGCGCGACGGTCGTGCCGTTCGGGGCGACCATCACCATGACGCCCTCGGCTCCGTGTTTGGTGAAGACTCCGAGCTTCTCGATCGCGATCGTGTCGGGGCGGCCGGGCCCTTCGATCGTCCAGGGACTCTCCCGTACCGCTCGCACCAGCGAACCGGCGACGCGATGAAGGGCGAAGGGCGAGCGGTCGGAGGCGGTGCCGATGCGGTGGATGCCTCGCGCGAGGGCGGTGAGGGTCATCGCGTGGACAGGGGCTCCGCACCCGTCGATCGCCGTGTGGGCGACCTTCTCGCCCGTGAGACGCTCGACGACATCGCGAATGTGCACCTGCAGCGGATGTGACGGGTCGAGGTAGCCGGCGGTCGGCCAACCCGTCGCCACGCACGCACGCAGCATCGCAGCATGCTTTCCGGAGCAGTTCATCCGCACGCGCGTCGGCTCACCGTGCTCGCGGACGAGGTCATCGCGCGTCGCCGAATCAGTCGGCCAGGACGCCGGGCACGCCAGGTCGTCCTCGGTCAGCCCCCCTTCGGTGAGGATGTCGCGAACGACGGAGGCGTGCCGGTCCGTACCGACATGGCTCGCCGTGGAGATCGCGAGCTGTTCGCCCTCGAGCACCGCACCAGCCGTGATGCAGGCCACCGCCTGCAGGGGCTTGAGGCTCGAGCGGGGCAGGATCAACGCGTCGGGGTTGCCGTGGCGGGCGACGATGTCACCATCGGACGAGAGCACGATCGCTGCGCCGGCGTGACGCGATTCGACGAATCCACTCCGTTCGACGACGGCGAGTTCCACGGAATCCTGAACGGTGAGAGTCTCCAGCACCCGTCAACTCTAGCGCCGGGCACGCCATCGCTCACCTCGGGTCGGTGGCCCCTGGCAGACTGAAGACATGGCAGAGTCGACCCCCCGCGCCCTCGGCGAACATCACTACGCGCTCACCTCGGTCTGGACCGGAAACACCGGCACCGGGACCTCGGGCTACCGGGACTACCGCCGCGAAGTCACCATCGAAGTCGACGGCAAGCCGGAGCTGCTCGCATCGGCGGACAAGCCGTTCCGCGGCGATCCCTCGCGATGGAATCCGGAAGATCTCCTGCTCGCCTCACTTTCGGAGTGCCACCTGCTCTCGTACCTGCACGCGTGCGTGACGGCCGGCGTGGTCGTCGTCTCCTACCGCGACGACGCGAGCGGGATGATGCGCGAAGACGGCAAGGGCGGTGGGGCGTTCGTCGAGGTGATGCTGCGGCCCGAGGTCGTCGTCGCGGACGCATCGATGATCGAGGCGGCCGAGCGTGCCCACGCGCAGGCGAACGAATGGTGCTTCATCGCGAACTCGATGAACTTCCCGGTGCGCCACGAGGCGACCGTCCGCGCCGTCGAGTGAGTCAGCGCGGCACGGGCGTCAACGGCGCTCGTGCGGCAGGGCCTGCTTGATCTTCTCGATCGTGCCCTGCGCAGGAGCCTCGTTGTAGGCTCCGGCGAGTTCCTGACCGGACAGACCGTGGATGGCTGCCATGATCTCGTCGGTCGCCAGGCGACGCGCACGCCCGCTGGTCGCAGGTCCGTGCGGCGACAGATCCAGCGGTGCGCCGAACCGGACCGTGATGCGCTCCTTGAGCGTCGGCACCTTCGCCCCGACCGGCATCACCTTGTCGGTCCCGATCAGCCCGACTGGCACGACGGGGGCGCCCGTCTGGAGCGCGAGGAACGCGACCCCGGTACGCCCCTTGTAGAGGCGGCCATCGGTGGAGCGCGTGCCCTCCGGGTAGAGCGCGACGGCGAGTCCCTCGTCGAGGAGCTGACGCTGCAGTTCGAGAGCATCCAGAGCCGCTTGGCCGGCACCGCGGCGCACAGGGATGGCACCGATCGACTCGAAGAAGGTCTTGCTCATCCAGCCCTGGAAGCCGGTGCCTTCGAAGTAGGTCGACTTCGCGAGGAAGTGCACGGGCCGGGGTGCGGCGACCGGGATCGCGATCGAGTCGATGAATGACAGGTGGTTGCTGGCGAAGATGACGGGCCCGGTCAGCGGAACGTTCTCGCGGCCCTCGATCTTCGGCCGGTACACGAGCCGCGCCAGCGGAGTGATGAGACTGCGTCCGAGTGTGTAGGCGAACCCGGCGTGACGGGGCTTGGCAGTCTCATCTGACGACGAGGATTCCTCTTCTGACGAGGATTCGGGCTCGACGGACTGCTCAGAGGTCATCAGAGCAGGTTACTCCCGGATCCATGCCGGCGTGGGAATGAAGGGTCGCGCCGTGCCTCCCAGCGGGGGCAAAGGGCTATACGGCAGGATGGAGGTTCCCACCCGCGATCCCGAGGTCTCACTGTGCGCAAGCGTCCGCTCATCGTTCTGTCCACCGTCGCCGCGGCGACTCTGCTGCTGGCAGGCTGCTCCGGCAGTTCCGCGCCGTCGAGCTCCGGTACGCCGAGCCCGACCGCGTCGAGTGCGTGCGCGCTGGACGCGCAGCCGGGGAAGACCTCCGATGCCGTGGTCGTCGAGGGCAAGGGAGCGGACACGAAGGTCACGGTCCCGGCCGATGCCGCGTTCGAGGGAGTCGAACGGACGGTCGTCTCCGCCGGCGATGGTGACGATGTCTTCGTCAACGACCTGGTCTCGGTCGAGTACCAGATCGTCGATGCGACGACGAACAAGGTGCTGGACTCGTCCGCCCGTGGTGAGGGGGGCGTGCTGCCTGTTCTTCTCGACACCAATCAGTCCTCGCTCTTCGTCGCCGCGCTCGAGTGCGAGCCGGTCGGCTCGCGCATAGTGCTCGCCCTTCCCGGCAGCGCTCTCGGCGAGGGCGCGAGCAGCGTGGTCGTGTACGCCGAGGCCGTCGAGCAGCTCCCCGAGGTTTCGACCGGCAAGGACGTCGACCCGACCCCGGGCATGCCGACCGTCAAGCTCGATGACAACGGCAAGCCCTCCGTCAAGATCCCCGACGGAGATGCACCGACCGAGACGAAGGTCGCCGTCCTCAAGCAGGGCGACGGACCCACGGTCGGCTCCGGCGACCTCGTGGTCGTGCAGTACCTGGGCGTCAAGTGGTCGGACGGCAAGGAGTTCGACTCCAGCTGGAGCCGCGACGCCGCGCCGACTCAGTTCCAGACCACGGGTGTGGTCGCGGGCTTCCAGAAGGCGCTCGAGGGACAGAAGGTCGGCTCTCAGGTCGTCGTCGTGATGCCGCCGTCGGATGGTTACGGGGCAACCGAGGGACACGAGCTCCAGAAGGAGAGCCTCGTCTTCGTCGTCGACATCCTCGCCACCACCCCGGTCCAGCAGTAGCAGCGGCGGCGTCGAGGGCGTGTCCTAGGCTGGCGTCATGCGTCGCATCATCGTCCTCGGCTCCACCGGCTCCATCGGCACCCAGGCGTTGGATGTCATCCGCGCCAATCCCCGTCGGTTCGAACTGGTCGGCCTCGCCGCCGGCTCGAACGCCGAGATGCTGGGTGAGCAGGCCGCGCAGTTCCAGGTCGAGGACACGGCGCTCGGTGCGGACGAGGCCGAGCAGCTCGTCCGCGATGTCGAGGCCGATGTCGTGCTCAACGCCATCACCGGCTCGATCGGACTCGGCTCGACTCTCGCGGCGCTGAAGGCAGGCCGCACGCTGGCCCTGGCGAACAAGGAGTCGTTGATCGTCGGCGGGGACCTGGTTCTCGCCGCCGCCGCGCCCGGACAGATCGTCCCGGTGGACTCCGAGCACTCGGCGCTGGCGCAGGCCCTGCTCGCCGGCACTCACGCCGAGGTGCGCCGGCTCGTCGTGACGGCATCCGGCGGTCCGTTCCGTGGTCGCACGCGTGCAGAACTGTCCGATGTGACCCCCTCGGAGGCCCTCGCGCACCCGACATGGGACATGGGCCGCATGGTCACGACGAATTCGGCCACTCTCGTGAACAAGGGGCTCGAAGTCATCGAGGCGCACCTCTTGTTCGATGTCGCCTACGACGACATCGAGGTGGTCGTGCATCCGCAGTCCATCGTGCACTCGATGGTCGAGTTCATCGACGGCTCCACGATCGCCCAGGCCTCTCCGCCCGACATGCGACTCCCGATCTCGCTCGGTCTGGACTGGCCGCACCGCGTCGGAGGCGTCGGACGACCACTCGACTGGACCACGGCGTCGTCCTGGACCTTCGAGCCGCTCGACGGCGAGGCCTTCCCCTCGGTCGCACTCGCGAAGGCCGTCGGTCGTGCGGGCGGCACTTTTCCCGCTGTCTACAACGCGGCGAACGAGCAGGCTGTCGACGCCTTCCACGAGGGTCGACTGTCGTTCCTCGGCATCGTCGACACGATCGAGCGCGTCGTCGACGCCCATGACGCACCCGACGCGCTCACAGTCGAGACCCTAGCCGCGGCCGAGTCCTGGGCGCGCACGACCGCAGATCGGATGATCGCGGCGAGCTGAGCCGAACCCGGAGCGACGTCTGCCGCCCCGGCTCCCGGGTCAGTCCTCGTCGGCGTAGGGAACGGGCCAGCGGGGTTCGGGAACCGGCCAGCCTGCGGCGCGGAGAGCTCTGCGTGCCAGCTCGCGCGCCGAGTACGGCGTGCGCACCCCGCGGATGTCGCGGTAGTCCTGGTGGCCCGGGCCTGCCCAGAGGATGGCGTCGCCGTCGCCCACGAGTCCGACCGCGGTGATGATGGCGTTCTCGGGCGGCGAGGCCTCGTGGATCTCAGCATCCGGTCGCGCCTTGCGTGCACCTTCGATCAGCGTCGCCCGGATGGAGGCCGGATCCTCGAAGCGCGGGTGGTGGTCGGTGACGACGAGGATGTCGCTGCCCTCGACCGCGGTGCGCGCCATGTCGAACCGCTTGCTCGCGTCGCGGTCGCCGTCGGCGCCGAAGAGCATCAGCACCTTGCCCGGTGTCACGCGGCGCACCGCGGCGAGCGTCTTCTCGAACGCGTCGGGGGAGTGGCCGAAATCGACGAACACCGCAGGCCCGCGTTCCCCGGACACCAGCTGGGTACGGCCGGGGAGATAGGCGCGGATGCCTTCATCGCGGGCGAGAGCATCGACGATGCGCTGCCAGTCGTAGCCGCCCTCGAGGAGCATCACGATCGCGAGCGCGGCGTTCGCGGCCATGTGCGGGCCGATCACCGGAACCGTGGTCGTGAGGGAGCCTGCGGGGCCGGTCATCGTGAAAGTCGTGCCCGCCGCACGCTCGTCGTCGATGACGACGACCCAGTCCGCGGCGGCCGCCGCCTCGGGGTCGGCGGCGATCGAGGGCGTCCCCACCGTCACGACGGGGATCTCGGAGCGGTCGACCACGATCGCGCCGGACGGCGAGTCGAGGCAGATGACGCCGCGCTTGGCGCGGTCCGGCCGGAAGAGCGGGAGCTTCGCCTCGAAGTACTCCTCCATGTCGGCGTAGTCGTCGAGGTGATCGTGGCTGAGGTTGGTGAAGCCGGCGACGTCGAATCGGATCCCGTCGACCCGGTGGCGTGACAGAGCCTGAGCGCTGACCTCGACCGCGACGGCTTCGACCTCGCGCTCGCGCATCAGGGCCAGGAGCGCGTGCATCTCGGAGGCCTCGGGGGTCGTCAGCCGCGAGACGATGACTTCGCCGGCGATGTGACGTTCGGCGGTCGACGAGAGCCCGGTGACGACACCGATCTGGTCGAGGATGCCCTCGAGCAGGTGGGAGACGCTGGTCTTCCCGTTCGTTCCCGTCGTGGCGAAGAGCAGCGGAAGCGGATCATCCGCCCCTGTGCCGTACACCCAGGCGCTCAGGTCGCCGAGCACCGCTCTCGGGTCGTCGACCACGAGGATCGGCAGCCCCGCGGATCCGGCGATCGCAGCGCCGGGCTCGTCCGTGATGACGGCGACGGCGCCCTTCTCGGCCGCGGCGACGGCGAAATCCGCACCGTGCCTGTTGACGCCCAGGATCGCGACGAAGGCCTCACCCGGACGAAGGTCCGCAGTGGCGAGTGTGATGCCGGAGAGGGCGATCCCGTCGATGTCGCCGCGCACACTGCGGGCGAAACGGGAAGCGAGTTCGGACAGCTCACGCCGGGGCGGGTTCGCGGGGCGGAGCACGGGAGGCAGGCTCGGTTGTTGTTCAATCGACATGTCGGATCCATGATCTCATGACGGCACGGTGAACACCTCTCCGCGGCACGACTCCTCGTGCGCCCGGGTGAGCGGGGCACGAGGAGTCGGACGGCGTCAGGCGCGGCGGCGGTAGGCGAGGACGGCGACGATCAGTGCGGCGATCCCGGCGACGAGTCCGCCGGCTCCGAGCGCGATCCCCAGCGGATCGGTCGTCGTCGTCGTCGCCGCTGCCTCGTCTGCCGATCCGGCGGACCCATGATCACCGTGCCCGTCGGTCGCGGCGTCGGTGACGGAGACCACCGGTGCCGGGGCGTCCAGGCTGTGGGGGTCCTCACCCTTCTCGGCGAGCTGGGTCCACTCGGTCGCGCCGTCGACGCACTCCTGCACGACGGGGAAGGCCAGCGTCTCCGGGGTGCTCTCGTCGAGCCCGACGGACATGCTCACCGCCCCGCGGAGATCGTTCGCTACGGGCGTCAGCGCGGTGTAGGTGACTGCGCTCACGAGGCCGTCGTCACCGCGCTCGACCGCGATGTTCCAGTCGCCGTCCATCGTCGGCGCCACGGAGGCGAGTCCGTCCGGCATCGTGATGCGGAGGGCCGTGGTGGGGGAGTTGTCGCATCCGTGCGAGAACGAGAAGGTGAGTACGCCATGGTCTCCGGCGGCGAGTTCATCGGGGCTGACGCCGACGTGCGCGCCCGCCATCGTCGGGACGGCGAGGGCGAGGACGGCGCCACCGAGGATGCCGGCGGTGGCGAGGGCTGCGCGGTGGGTGCGGGTACGGGTGATACGGGACATGAAGAATCTCCTGGTGCTCGAAAAAGCGGGCGCGCGACGACGGCGCACCCGGCGAGGGGGTTGTTCCGCCAGGACGGCGGCCTACTCCGGTGCGACGGATCCGTGTGGATCAGTCGCGGAAGAGCGCAGGAGGCCCGCGTCGGGGCACAGCAGCCGCGACGGCGGCATTGAAGGAAGGCAGGAGAGTGGAGCGCAGGCGGGGCGGTCGGCGGTGTTGTGCGGGCGCAGTTGCGGCGGCACGCCGGAACATCGCCTCGACCCACCGCACGATGCTCCCCAGGAGTGTCTCGCCGTGCCAGACCAGCACAGTGGTGAGCACGGCGGCGGCGAGGTGCGCGAGCAGCATCGTCGCGCTGAGGGACGTCTGCGAGGTCGCGGGCCCGAGCAGATCGAGATTCAGGTGGTGGGCGTGGCCGACGCCGCCGAGCGTGTCGGCGCCGGTCGGCGATCCCAGCGCCTGGAACAGCACATGAAACGCGGCCTGCGCGACGAAGACGGCGGATGCCACGCGACCGCGTGACTGTCTGGTCCCCACGAGCAGGGCCGAGAACGGTGTGAGCAGGGTCGCGACCGCGAGGATCAGCAGCGGATGCGGTGCGGCACCGCCGCCGAACGTGTGCGAGAGCGCGGCGAGCAGTGTCGCGACGGATGAGACGGCGGCGGCGCGTACGAGTCGCAGCTGCCGGGCATTCACGGTTCCACCCTAGCCGCGCCCGCGTCGTCGGGCGGATTCCTAGCTGGGGGCAGTAGCGTTGGCACGTGGAATTCCTGCTCTATCTGGGCGGCATCCTCTTCATGCTGATCGGCCTCGGCCTTTCGATCGGTCTGCACGAGGTCGGCCATCTCGTCCCCGCGAAGCTCTTCGGCGTGCGCGTCGGCCAGTACATGATCGGTTTCGGACCGCGTCTGTGGTCGAAGCGCATCGGCGAGACCGAGTACGGATTCAAGATGCTGCCGCTGGGTGGCTTCATCTCGATGTCCGGGATGTACCCGCCCTCGAAGAGCTCGGGCCCCGCATCCGGTCTCTTCCGGTCGCTCATCCAGGACGCCCGATCCGCCAACGACGAGACCATCGCCGACGGCGCGGAGGATCGCGTCTTCTACCGCCTGCCGGTGTGGAAGCGAGTGATCGTGATGCTCGGCGGGCCGGTGATGAACCTGCTGCTCGCGACCGTGATCTTCACGATCCTGCTTTCCGGGATCGGCCTCCAGCAGGGCACCACGACGATATCCGCGGTGAGTGAGTGCGTGGTGCCTTCCGCGTCCACGGCCACCGAGTGCTCGCCTGACGACCCTGAGTCTCCGGCTGCCGAGGCCGGAGTGCAGCCCGGCGACGTGATCCTCTCCGTCGACGGACAGCCGGTGTCGACGTTCGCCGATGCGACCGCCATCATTCAGGCCTCGCCGGGCGAAGTGCTGGATGTCGTCGTGCGCCGTGACGGCTCCGACGAGTCGCTGAGCCTGACTCCCATCGCCGCCGAACGTACGATCACGGACGCCAGCGGCCGGCCGCTGCAGGACGAGAACGGCGACCCGGTGGTGAAGGAGGTCGGCTACGCGGGGATGTACTCCCAGATGGGCTATATCCAGCAGCCGCTCTCGGCCGGACCGGAGATGGCGGTCGATTCCGCCGGACGCGTGGCGACCATGATCCTCAACCTCCCGGCGCGCCTGTGGGACATCGGCGCATCGGTGTTCGCGGGCGCGGACCGTGACCCGAACGGTCCGCTGAGCGTCGTGGGCGTCGGCCGACTCGCCGGAGAGGTCGCCTCCGTGGATGCGCCCGTCCTGGATCGATGGGCGGGCCTCCTGAGTTTGCTGGGCATGCTCAACATCGCGCTGTTCGTCTTCAACCTGATACCGCTGCTTCCCCTCGACGGCGGCCACATCGTCGTCGCGCTCTGGGACGGCATCCGCAGGATTTGGGCGAAGATCTTCCGTCGACCGCCTCCGGCGCCGGTGGACGCCACGAGCCTCGTGCCTCTCACGGTGGTCGTCTCGGTGGTGCTCATCGCTATGGGTGCGCTCCTCCTGATCGCCGACATCGTGAAGCCGGTGTCCCTGTTCCAGTAGCCGGTCGCCGTGATCGGCGTCATGGATGGCAGAGTGAAGCGTGGATCGACCGAACGCTCCCTGGAGGCACCCATGCACGGATACTCACTGCGACCATACGACCCCCAGTCCGAGGCGGAGATGGCGGAGCGTCTTCGTGACCCCGAGGCCTGGCAGCCGAACAACTGGTTCGGCTTCGGATACACCCAGGTGCCGCCGTTCGGGCCGCAGAGCCCGGGGCTGGGGATGATCACGCCGGACGGCGGTCGGATGCGTCTGGTGCATGATCGCGCGACGATCGGCCAGGTGAGTTGGTTTCCCGGGTACGACTACGGTGGCTCTCCTCGTCATCGGGGCTGGGGGATCGGTCTCCTCGTGCTTCCGGAGCACCGCCGCACGCGCGCGGCGTCTAGTGGTCTGGTGCTGCTCATCGACTACCTGTTCTCGACGACCGCCACCCACCGGATCGAGGCGGCGACGGCGGCGACGGCAGCACCGAAGAACCCCTCGGCCCGTCCCGGCGGTATGTCGCGGGAGGGAATCGCGAGAAGCGCGCAGTGGCGCGACGGGCGCTGGAACGACGTGGTGATCTACGCCATCCTCCGCGAGGAGTGGGAGGCCGGCCGCGCCACGCAGACGAAGCGGGACGAGACCGCCGAGGGCAGCGCGCTTCGTTGACTCTCGGCGGGTGCCTGCGTACCGTGGCAGGGAAGTGCGGCGCAGTTGCCGCACAGTCAGTCGAAACGAAGGAGAGACGAAATGACGAGTATCGCTGATCTCAGGATCGCTGTTCGCGAAGCGTCGGACTCCGCAGCCTCGAACGACATCTCGTCGGGGCGGGAGACGATCGACCAGGCCATCTTCCGCAGTTTGGTCGGCCGTGACACCGAGGCGATCGACACGACCGTGTCCGCCACCGAGACCAACAACCCCCAGATGTGCACGACGATCATGGGGCCCACCTGCCAGAACAACACGGTGTGCAATTGCGCCGTCGGTCCGACATTCGCAGCGGAACCCGCTGCCCCGGTGACGTTCGGCTGGCGCGCCTAGCACCGGATGCCAGGCCCAACCCCCGCGGCGTGGGTCGAGGACATCGGGGACTCGGAACGCCATAACTGGCCCGTCCTGCTGATCTGGTCGCAGGTGAGCGACCTGTGCGAGGAGCTGTCCGAGCTCGAGCGCACATGTGACGTCCTTGCGGAGGGCGCATTGGTGGGCGCGTTCGCGAGCTCGTTCGTTTCGCAGGCGACGACGCTTCTCTCGCTTGCTGCGCAGGATGAGTACGAGCGGGTGAGTGGACGTTCCATCCCTGACGACGGCCGTGAGATGTGGAACGAGTTCGACGAGTCCGGGCACCGCTGGGCGGAGTTGATGGATCTCGGCGATCTCGTTCCGAGAGCGGAGCGGCTCGGAACCGTCTTCCGCCGCGCTGCGCGCCTGTTCGTCGACGATCTCCGTGCCGAACTCGCGTCGGGAACCTGGGCAGCGGAGTTGCTCGCCTCTGTGAGCCACCTGAAGGTCCTCGGAGACGTGCATCCGCGCGGAGCGGTCCTCGGCATCTATGCCGAGGGACGCCCGGTGCTGGTGTACAAGCCGCGCTCGCTCGCACCGGATGTGCTCATCGACGAGATCCTCGGCATCCTGGAGCTGCCCGATCCGCCGAGGATCCCGCGGACTCTCGATCGCGGGACGCACGGCTGGCAGGAGTACATCGTCTTCGAGAACGTGGAGACAGACCGGGAGCGTGCCGTCTACTACCGACGATTCGGTGCACTGATCGCGGTCGCGAGCGCCCTCGGCATGCAGGACCTCCACTACGAGAACGTGAAGTGCGCGCGGGGTGCGCCGTACGTCATCGACGCGGAGTGCGCGTTCGGTTCCGGGCTGTCCTCCTCGTCGCCGGCCGACGACGGGTACTTCGCCCGAAACGCCCCCAGCCTCCTCACGACGCTCCTCGTCCCCAACTGGGGCAAACGCTTCGAGGATGCCGATCCGTACGACGCGAGTGCCCTCGGTGCGTTCGCCGACCCTGCGCGGCAGGCGCAGGTGCGGAGGATCACGCGCCGAGACGGAGTGCTGCGCACATCGTACGAGCGGCTGCTCGAGCCTCAGGTGTTCGGGAGTCAGCCCCACATCGGCTCGACCCGCGCCCCGTTCGCCGATCATGTCGCCGATCTCGAGGAGGGCTTCGGCGACGCGTCGGCCCGCCTGAGCGATCCGGACGTGCAGGAGCGCATCATCACCGCCGTCGCACGCCGGGACGAACTGAGGTGCCGGATCCTCACGCGCTCCACGGCGTCGTTCGTCAGTCTGCTCCAGGTGAAGGCGCCGCACGGCGAGCGGACGGCCGGGGCCTCGCCTTCGAGCGCAGAGGTCGCGTGGATCCTGCAGGAAGAGGCGCGGCAGCTCGATGACGGCTGCGTGCCCGTGTTCGAAGTCGATGTCGGGCGAGGTCGCCTCGAGTCGGGCACGGGGAACGCCCTGGAGACCGGACGCGACGTACTCGGCCTGTGGACCGAGCGCTTCCTCGCCCTCACGGACCGGGGCGCGGTGCCCGGTCAGGCCCACCTGCTGCGACGGAGTCTCGAGCTGGGCCTCGAGGATCCGGATTGGACGGTGGCCTCGACACCCCGGACCGTGCCACAGGACGTGCGACGGATGCCGAGCCCGGTTCCGATGATCGAGCAGATCGTCGACCGGCTCCGTGCGACCGCGCAGCGGACGGGCGATCATGTGTGGTGGGTCTCGTCGATTCAGCACTCTCCGAGTCGCCACGAGATCTTCGTGACGCGGAACGGCGTCTACGACGGACTGGCGGGGATCGTCCTCGCCGCCGGTGCTGCGGGCCTGGAGAGTCACCGGGCCGATGATCTCTATCGTCTGACGAGCGCCTCGCTGCTGCGCGCGCTGGAGAGATTCGTCGAGAGCCGGGCACGATCGACGGATGAAGTGCTCTCGCTCGGACTGGGCGAGGGCCCACTCGGCGCGGCGCTCGCGTTGGGGGAGGCCGCCCGGCTGCGCGATGACGCGGAGACGCTCGATCGGCTGGGCGTCGTGTGTGCGGCACTGGACGGCCTGTCTCCGAGCGTGGCTTCCCCCGATCATCTCAACGGCGCCGCCGGTGTGGTGCTCGCTGCAGAGCGTCTCGGGAGGATTCGCGGCGCAGCTCCGTTGTCGCGACTCGGCTCGGCGGCTCGCGACCGGCTGGTCGAGATCGTCGCCGCGACGCTGAGGAAGGGGCGTGCCGAGCCGGGCCTCGCCCACGGGTTGTCCGGGATCGTGCTCGCTCTTGCCGCTGAGGGCGACGATCCCGACGTGCGTGGCTTCGTGAGCGAGTGCTTCGACCTCGAGCAGGCGCTCCTCACCAAGGCGGAAGCTGCCGGGGACAGGGAGCAGGCGCAGAAGGCGCTCTCCGGTTCCTGGTGCTGGGGAGCGACCGGCCAGATCGAGTCACGGTTGCAGGTGGGGCATGAGTCGGGCATCGATGAACTGCGCGAGAGGATGGTGAGTTCTCCTCTCACGGGGACGTCTCTTTGTCACGGCAGCCTCGGCCGTGCGATCGTTCAGCAGTCAGTGCCGTACATCGACCGGTGGGGACGCCGTGATGCCGATCGAACGCGTCGTGAGGCGCTCGAGATGCTCATCCGCGATCCGCTCGGTGAGGTCGCCGAACCGCCTTACGCGAGCAGGGTCGGGCTGTTCACCGGGCTGTCCGGCAAGCTTCTCTATCTCGCGGCGCACCGCGACCGAGCCAGTGTGCGGCTGGCCTCCCTGTCCTACGAGCTCGGCTGACCGCTCAGGCGAAAGCGTGCGACACGAGGCGCTCGAGCGTGCGGATGCCGTCGCGCGAGAGGATCGACTCGAGATGTCCCTGTACGGATGCGAAGTGGGCACCGCGCAGAGCGAACACGTCGCCGGAGGCGGCGTCGGCCGAGACCTCCGCCGGCCCGACCGTCGTCGTCTCGGGGAGGACGCGTGCGGTGAACGTGTTGTAGAAGCCGATCGAGGCATTCTCCTCGAACACCGGGACGGACTTCTGCAGACCCTGATGCGGGGCGTCGAGCGGGGTCAGCGCCACACCGAGTCGGTCGGCGAGGATCTGGTGGCTGAGGCACACCGCCAGCAACGGGGCTCCTGAATCGAGGCGACGGGCGACCACGTCGCGCATCCTGGCGATCCGGCGGTTCTGCAGATCCCGGGGATCCCCGGGGCCCGGGCCCGCGACGACGAGGTCGGCGGCATCGAGGTCGGCATCCTGCACCTCGCTCCATCCGGCGATGGTCACGGTGAGACCGAGGTGACGGAGCTGATGGGCGAGCATGGTCGTGAACCGGTCTTCCGCGTCCACGACCAGTGCGGTGCGTCCGACGAACGGGCCGGTGAACTCCTCGCCCTGCGGGTTCAGCCAGAATTCGGCGAGGCGCGCATTGCGTGAAGAGAGCAGCGCGGCGACCTGGGGATCATCGGCGAGAGCACGCTCCTCGGCCGGTGCATCGGCATCGCTGCGCGCCTCGGCCACGCGATCCCGGTCGATGGCACCGATCGCACCCAGCACCCCTGCGGCCTTTCCATGGGTCTCGGAGACCTCTCCCTGCGGATCGGAGTGACGAACCAGGGTGGCACCGACGGGCACACTGAGCGCGCCGTCCTGCAGGTACACGGTGCGGATCAGGATCGGCGCATCGAGGTCGTGTCCGCCGTCCGCGTTCGGGGTGAACAGTGCGGCGACGCCCGAGTAGTATCCGCGAGCCTTCCGTTCGTGACGTCGGATCACGGCGCAGGCGTTCTGCATCGGGGACCCGGTCACGGTCGGTGCGAACATCGTCTCGCGCAGGATGTCGCGCGGGTCCAGGGTGCTGCGTCCGCGCAGCATGTACTCGGTGTGCGTGAGTCGCGACATCTCCTTCAGGTGCGGACCGGTGATCCGTCCACCGTCGGAGCACACGGCACTCATCATCTTCAGCTCTTCATCCACGACCATGAACAGCTCCTCGGTCTCCTTGGTGGAGGCGAGGAAGTCGATCAGGGTCTCTTTGGTGGCCCCGCCTGCGGGGTGACGGAACGTCCCGGAGATCGGATTCATCGTGACGACGCCCTCGCGGGCGACGACATGCGCCTCGGGGCTCGCGCCGACGGCGATGTGGCCGGGGGTGAAGACGGCGAACGTCCAGTACGCGCCGCGTTCGTGCGTGAGCAGGGCGCGGAACCAGGTCAGCGCCGCCGTCCGGTCGTCCATGTCGATGTCCGCGGTGAAGTCGCGCCGGATGACGAAGTTCGCGCCCTCGCCGCGACCGATCTCCTCCGCGATGACCTTCTCGACGATCGCCGCATACTCCGCATCCGCGATGTCGAACCCGTCGTCGTGCAGGGGGACGGGATCCGACGGGAGCGCCGCGACCAGCTCCGAGGTCGGCAGGTGGAGATGCTCGTCGACGATGATGCATCGCAGCGGAGCGCCGTCGTCCTGGGCGACGAATCCGCGTTCGCGCACCTGACGATAGGGGACCATCGCGAAGATCTCGCGGGGGGCGCCGTCGATCGTGAGCGGGATGTCGGCGAGAAGCTCGACATCCACCACATCGCCGCTGAGCAGTTCGACGGTGTCGGCGCCGTCGCGGGCGATCAGGACGAAGGATGCCGCCGGGTCGGCGTTGAGCTCGGCGAGTCGTGAGAGGGTCATCGATGTCTCCTGTGCAAGGCTCCGGCTCGGCGCAACGAAAAAACCGCCCGGGAGGCGGTCTGGATTCGTGGGAACGCGAACACACCGCCTAGAAGGCGGGCCACCAGGTGAAGTTCGCGAGCATGGGGCCGAAACTACCACATCGCCGGTGCCGGCTTCGGCGCGATGACGTCACCAGATGCTTCCGCCGGGCTCCCCGACCTCAGCGTCGAGGGCATGGTCCACGACCAGGCGCACCGCACGTGCCAACTCCTCATCGGCAAGATGCGGGGCACCCGCCGGGGCGGTGCCTGTCGACCACGGAAGATGGACGAATCCTGTCACCGTGCCGTCCGGGACGGCCCCCAGCGCGGTATAGAGCACGTGATTGCACACGTAGGAACCCGCCGACAGCGAGAGCTGTGCCGGCAGCCCGTGTGTGGTCAGGACCCGGACCAGGTGCTTGACCGGAAGCGTCGCGAAGCGGGCGGCGGGACCATCGGGTTCGCAGGGCGCATCGAGGGGCTGGGCGCCGTCGTTGTCGGGGATGCGCGCGTCCATCAGGTTCACGCCGATGCGCTCCACCGCGATCTGTGGACGTCCGCCGGCGAGCCCGGTAGCGATGACGGCGTCGGGGGAGTGCCGGTCGATCAGCGCGCGGAGGCGTCGCGCGGAGGATTCGAATGCGACCGGCAGTGTCGCGACGATGAGCTCGTGCGGACCGTCGTAGTCGGCGGCGACGGTGTTCACGGCATCGGCCGAGGGGTTGCGCGCCGCGCCGTCGAAGGGCTCGAAGCCCGTGAGAAGAACGACCGCCATCCCTCCAGCGTAGGTGCGTCCGTCCAGCCCTCTTGCATCCTGGCGGCGTAGGCTTGGGGGGTGCCAGCAGTGAACCTCGGAATGCCGAAGATCCCCGAAGTCCTCGCCCCGCGCCGGAAATCTCGGCAGATCAAAGTGGGCAAGGTGCTCGTGGGCGGCAACGCTCCCGTCAGCGTGCAGTCGATGACGACCACGAAGACGACCGACATCAACGGGACGCTGCAGCAGATCGCCGAGCTCACGGCGTCCGGCTGCGAGATCGTGCGTGTCGCCGTGCCGCACCAGGACGACGCGGACGCCCTGAAGATCATCGCGATGAAGAGCCAGATCCCGGTGATCGCCGACATCCACTTCCAGCCGCGCTACATCTACACCGCGATCGACGCCGGGTGCGGCGCCGTTCGTGTCAACCCGGGGAACATCCGCGAGTTCGATGGCAACGTCGGCAAGATCGCCGAAGCTGCGAAGGCGGCCGGCGTCTCGCTGCGCATCGGTGTGAACGCCGGATCGCTGGATCGTCGGATCCTCGCCAAGCACGGCAAGGCGACCGCCGAGGCGCTCGTGGAGAGCGCCGTCTGGGAGGCGTCGCTGTTCGAGGAGCACGACTTCCACGACTTCAAGATCTCGGTCAAGCACAACGACCCGATCGTGATGGTGAAGGCCTACCGTCAGCTCGCCGAGCGGGGCGACTGGCCTCTGCATCTCGGCGTGACCGAGGCGGGCCCCGCCTTCCAGGGCACGATCAAGAGCGCGACGGCGTTCGGCATCCTGCTCGGCGAGGGCATCGGTGACACCATCCGCGTGTCCCTCTCTGCTCCGCCGGCCGAAGAGGTCAAGGTCGGGCACCAGATCCTGCAGTCGCTCAACCTGCGAGAGCGCAAGCTCGAGATCGTGTCGTGCCCGTCATGCGGTCGCGCCCAGGTCGACGTGTACACGCTCGCGGAAGACGTCACCGAGGGGCTCAAGGACATGACCGTGCCGCTGCGCGTCGCCGTCATGGGATGCGTCGTCAACGGTCCCGGAGAAGCTCGCGAGGCCGACCTCGGCGTGGCGTCCGGCAACGGCAAGGGGCAGATCTTCGTCAAGGGCGAGGTCATCAAGACCGTGCCGGAAGCGGAGATCGTCGCGACCCTGATCGAAGAGGCGAACCGGATCGCCGCCGAGATGGGCCCGGAAGCACCCCTCGGCACCGCTCAGGTCGTCGCGGTCTGACCGCGGAGGAAAGCCATGTCGACGCCTACCATCGTGTCCTTCGCCGGCGGCGCCATCGCCGGGGACGGTACGGTCACCCGGGTCGAGAGCGGCACTGACGGGACGGTCGTCGTCGTCGTCGACGCGACGCCGTTCCATCCGGTCGACCACACCTGGCCCGACCAGCCGGGTGATACCGGCACCCTCTCCTCAGACGACGTGACGATACCGGTCACCGAGGCGCTGATGGCTGCGGTCTCCGACGAGGGCGAGTTCGCCGTCGGAGGCGACATCCCCGTCAAGCGCGGTGCTGAGGGGTGGACCTGGCTCGTGGCGCACCGGATCGACGGCGCGGCTCCCGCGTGGCTGACCGACGGCTCGCGCGTGCGGCTGACCGTCGACGCCGCGCGACGCGCAGGCCTCAGCCGCGGTCACACAGCCTGCCACCTCGCCTCTCTTGCCCTGGATCTCGCTGTCGCCGACCTGTGGCGAAAGGATCCGGGTGAGGACGCGCTCGGGAATCCCGACTTCGAGGGGCGCGCCAATCAGTCCAGTCGTATCCACGAGGACGGGGCGGTGGATGAGTACCGTCTCGGCAAGAGCCTTCGCCGTGGGGGCTTCGACACCGAGACCTTTGCCGCGACCCTCGCCGATCGCGAGCAGCGGATCAACGCGCAGCTCGCCGCGTGGATCGCCGCAGGGGCCACCAGTCGGGTCGAGACGGAGGGGCCGACGATCGTCGATCGGCGTCGATGGCACTGCGCGCTCCCGGAAGGTGAGGCCGTGATCCTGTGCGGCGGCACCCATGTGCGGGCGCTGTCCGAGTTCTCCTCGATCTCGGTGTCGCTCGATCTGACCGACCCCCAGCTGCTCGTGATGACGACGACGGCGACGGCCGCCGTCTGACATCAGCGCACGAACTCGGTCGGCACCCGAACGCGGGCGCGCGGCTGTGGCGGTGACGGGTTCAGAGAGCGAACTCCACCTCTCCGGCGGCGATGTCCGCACGAACGGTGCGAAGCCGCACGACCTCGCCCGGCTTCGCACCGGGGGGAACCGGCGCTGTCGCCGTGACAGCCGGCTCAGCGATCTGGATCGACGCCCGCTCACCCCGAAGCTCGATCACGGTCGCATCGATCGTCGTCCCGACGAGCGGGGTGAGCAGTGCAGCCTCGACGGTGTTGATCGTGGCCGCGTTCAACCGAGACGCCCGCTGGCCGGATTCCTGCATGAGGGTGGGGAGCTCGTCGAGCGATCCTCGCACCCACTCCGGCACCGGTTCGCCGTTCGAAACGGCGAGGCAGATCGTGAGCGTCCAACGGTCGACGAGTCGGCGCAGAGGAGCGGTCGCGTGTGCATACGGGGCCGCAATCGCCGCCTGCACGGCATCCTTCGGAGGCGCTCCGTCGAACACGCGATAGCCGGCACCCCGGAACAGCGATGCCGCCGCCTCGAGCACCGGGAGGGTGATCGGGTCGCGGCGATCGAGTTCGCGAAGGTACTCGCCGTACGTGCCCGTCGTCCACGGGCGCCCGAGGGCCTCGGTCTGGTGGCGGAAGGTTTCGAAGGCCTCGGCATCCGGTTCCGGCATCGTGCGAAGGATCCCGATGCCGGCGTCGAGCATGAGTGATGCCGCCGCCATCCCCGTCATGAGCGAGAGCTGTGCGTTCCACTCCTCGACGGGGAGGGGGCTGCGGCGTTCGATGGCATACGTGCCATCCGGGGCGCGCACGACCTCTTCGTCTGGCAGGTTGAGGCTCGCCCCGCCCCGCAGTCGCTCCTGCTCGATGCGGAGGGCGCCGATCTCGGGCAGCAGCGACGCCGGTCCGTCTTCGCCCCGCTCGAGCGACTGCTGCGTTCCCACGTAGTCGAGTTGCGCGCGGGAGCGGATCAGTGCCCGCTCGAGCCGGAAATCCGTCACCGCGCCCGTGGGGTCGAGCAAGAACGTCCATACCAATGCGGGGCGATCGAGCCCGGCGAGGAGCGACGCGCGGTCCTCGCTCAGCACGGGCGGATGCAGGGGGATCCTGCCGTCCGCCGCGTACAGTGTCTGCCCACGACGACGAGCTTCGGCGTCCACTGCTCCGCCGGGGACGACGAACGCCGGAACGTCCGCGATCGCGTATCGAACGGTGTAACCGGATGCGGTGCGCTCCAGCTGGAACGCCTGATCGAGATCCCTCGAGCCCGCCGGATCCAGAGTCGCGAACGAGAGGTCCCGCAGATCCAGCGACGGCAGGGGCGGCGTGGCCCACTCCGCTTCCGCGAGCACGGCGGGTGGGAATCCGACCGGCGCGTCGGCGGCTTCCCGCAGTCCGGCGAGGGCCGCGGCGAGCTCGGTCTGAGCGGCGGACGGAGAGACATGCGATCGGCGCTGCGGCATGGGTCCACACTAGGCGGCGCGACGGCGATCACCCCGGGCGCTACGGCGTTCCAGATGGTAAAATTTTACTAGAGGGGATCCAGGAATCCTCGATGAAGGAGAAGCTCATGAAGGCACTTGTTTTCCACGGTCCCGGTCGGAAGGCGTGGGAGGAGGTGCCGGATCCGACGATCCTGGTCGCGACCGACGCGATCGTCCGGATCGAGAGCACGACGATCTGCGGCACGGATCTCCACATCCTGAAAGGAGACGTCCCCGCCGTCGCGGACGGACGGATCCTGGGGCATGAGGGAGTCGGCGTCATCACCGAGGTCGGCGAGGCCGTGACCGGACTCGCGGTCGGGGACCGGGTGATCATCTCGTGCATCAGTGCGTGCGGCAAGTGCGACTTCTGTGTCGATGGTCTGCAATCGCATTGCCTCGCGGCCGAGGGCACATCGGGTATCGGGTGGATCCTCGGGCACTTGATCGACGGGACCCAGGCCGAGTTGGTGAGGGTCCCGTTCGCGGAGACCTCCCTGCACAGGTTGCCCGAAGGGCTCGCACCCGAGACGGCGGTGCTCCTCAGCGACATCCTGCCCACCGGGCATGAGATCGGCGTGCAATACGGAGGGGTGGAAGCGGGCGACGTCGTCGCCGTCGTCGGCGCCGGGCCGGTCGGCCTCGCCGCTGTCATGACGGCTCAGCTCTACGGGCCGAGCAAAGTCATCGCGATCGATCTCGACGCCAATCGCGCAGAACTCGCGCTGCAGTTCGGTGCCACGCACGCCGTGGTCTCCTCGGACAGCGACTGGCGCGAACAGGTGATGGCGCTCACCGACGGACTCGGCGTCGACGTCGCGATCGAGGCGGTGGGAATTCCGCGGACGTGGGAGATGGTGGTGGAGATGGTCCGGCCGGGCGGTCATGTGGCGAACGTGGGCGTTCACGGTGCACCGGTGGAGTTCCCACTCGACCGGCTGTGGATTCAGAACCTCACGATCACGACGGGTCTCGTCAACGCGAACACCGCGCGGATGCTGACCGCACTCGTCGCGGAGCAGCGTATCGATCCGAGCGGCTTCGTCAGCCATCTGTTCGCGCTCGACGACATCGAGAGCGCATACGACACGTTCAGTCGTGCGGCGGAGACCAAGGCGCTCAAGGTGGTGCTCAACGCCTGATGCGTCGAACTCGGCCCGACCGTCCGTGTCCCGCGTTAGCGTGTAATCATGACGACTGCATCCAAGGCCCAGACCCTTGTCGGACTCTATGACGCTCCGGAGATCCTCCGGGTCGTGAACGTGTGGGATGTCGTGTCCGCGCGGGCGGTCGCCGCCCTCCCGGAGACGAAGGCGCTCGCCACCGCGGGGCACGGCATCGCCGCGTCCTTCGGCTACGACGACGGCGCGACCCCGCGCGAGATCATGATCGACATGGTGGGGCGGATCGCCGCTGCCGTGCAGGTGCCGGTCACGGCCGACCTCGACGACGGCTACGGCGACGCGGGCGAGACCACGCGTCTCGCCATCGGGGTCGGTGTCGTGGGTGCCAACGTCGAAGACCGCCTCAAGCCGTTGGACGAATCCGTCGCCGCCGTCGCGGCGATCGTCAAGGCGGCAGAGGCCGAAGGGGTTCCGTTCGCGCTCAACGCCCGCACCGACGCCTTCGTCCGCGCCGGCGCACGCCCGGTGCCGGAGAGCATCGCCGACGCGATCCAGCGTGGGCGGGCCTACCTCGACGCTGGGGCGACCGCCGTGTTCGTCCCCGGCATCCTCGACATGAACGTCACCCGTCAGCTCGTCGAGGGCATCGGAGAGCGCAAGGTCAGCGTGATCGGGATCCCCGGCGCTCTCGCCGCGTCGGAGTACGAGAAGCTCGGCGTCGCCCGGATCTCCTACGGTCCGCTTCCGCAGCGGGTCGCGCTCACCGCGCTGCAGGAGCTCGCGGCCGACCTGTACGCCGGTGGCGTCGTGCCGGCGAACCTCCCCGCGCTCAACTGACGGCGTCGAAGACGAGTGGCCACGGCTCAGTAGACTTGCTCCGTGGTCACTCGTCTTTCGAACTTCTTCCTCCGCACGCTCCGCGAAGACCCTGCAGGCGCAGAGGTCGCCAGCCACCGGCTGCTGATCCGGGCCGGATACATCCGCCCGCAGGCCGCCGGCATCTTCGCATGGCTGCCACTGGGGCTTCGCGTGAAGTCGAAGATCGAGACCATCGTGCGTGAGGAGATGGCGGCAGCGGGTGCGCAGGAGGTCCACTTTCCGGCGCTCATGCCGCGAGAGGCCTATGAGGCCAGCGGTCGCTGGGACGAGTACGGCGATCTGCTCTTCCGCCTGCAGGATCGCAAGGGCGGCGACTACCTCCTCGCGCCGACGCATGAAGAGGCGTTCACGCTGTTGGTGAAGGACCTGTACTCGTCGTACAAGGATCTGCCGCTCACGATCTACCAGATCCAGGACAAGTACCGCGACGAGGCTCGTCCTCGCGCCGGCCTGCTCCGTGGCCGTGAGTTCACGATGAAGGACGCCTACTCGTTCGATTCGTCGGATGAAGGCCTCGACGTGAGCTACCAGGCGCAGCGCGATGCCTACGAGCGCATCTTCCAGCGGCTCGGCCTCGAGTACGTCATCGTGCAGGCGGATGCCGGTGCGATGGGCGGGTCCCGCAGCGAGGAGTTCCTGCACCCGACCCCTGTCGGCGAAGACACCTTCGTGCGCAGCGCGGGCGGATACGCAGCGAACGTCGAGGCGTTCACCACCGCGGTTCCCGATGCGATCCCGTTCGACGAGAATGCCGCGCCGGTGATCTTCGATTCGCCGGACACTCCCACGATCGAGACGCTGGTCGCGCACAGCAACCGCGAGCTCGAGGGGGAGTACACGGCGGCCGACACGCTGAAGAACGTGGTGCTCGCCCTGACCCACCTGGACGGCACCCGCGAGCTCGTCATCGTCGGCGTCCCCGGTGACCGCGAGGTCGACGAGAAGCGCGCCGAGGTGGCGTTCGCGCCCGCCGAGGTCGAGACGGCCACGGCGGACGATTTCGAGAACAATCCACTGCTGGTCAAGGGGTACATCGGCCCCTGGTCGCCGACCGGCGCGGTACTCGGCGAGGAGTCGGCCACCGGCATCCGTTATCTGGTCGACCCGCGCGTCAGCGAGGGCACGAGCTGGATCACCGGCGCGAACATCGATCAGAAGCACGCGCACTCGGTGGTCGCCGGTCGCGACTTCGCCGCCGACGGGATCGTGGAGATCGCGAACGTGCGTGCGGGCGATCCCGCCCCCGACGGCTCCGGCCCGGTCGAGCTCGCCCGGGGCATGGAGATCGGTCACGTCTTCCAGCTCGGCCGCAAGTACGCCGAGGCCCTGGGACTCAAGGTCTTGAACGAGAACGGCAAGCTCGTCACCGTCACGATGGGCTCGTACGGCATCGGCGTGACCCGCATCCTCGCGATCATCGCCGAGCTGAACAACGACGAGAAGGGCCTGATCTGGCCCGCTTCCGTCGCGCCGTTCGACGTGCAGGTCGTCGCCGCCGGCCGGGACCAGGTCGCGTTCGAGGTGGCAGAGGGACTCTCCACACAGCTCGAGGCCGCTGGTCTCGACGTGCTCTACGACGACCGCCCGAAGGTCTCGCCCGGCGTGAAGTTCGGTGACGCCGAACTCGTCGGCGTGCCGAAGATCGTCATCGTCGGACGCGGGGCGGCCGACGGTCAGGTCGAGCTGTGGGATCGCCGCACCGGCGACCGCGACACGGTCTCGGTGGAAGATGTCGTGGGGCGTCTCTCCGCTTCCTGAGAGTCCTCGCTCCCTGAGAGTCCACGGCCGCGTCGTCAGCAGACGATGTGGCCGTGGTTCATTATGTCGTCGTCCGGAGTGTCGCGGGTGACGAGCGACTTCAGGGCGCCGGCTGCCATTGCGAGCTTGCCCTTCGCCGGCTCCCAGAACTCCGTCACCTTCGGGGTGACCCGGAGGAGAGCGATGCCCGGCGTGTCCAGGCCATCCGCGAACCAGATCTCCAGCGAGCTCGAGTACAGCTCCTCCATCTTCGCGCGGTCGTGCACGATCTCGGCCGTGCCTGCCACGGACACGTAGCGCATGCCCTTGGCGTCGCAATAGGCGAGGCCCACGTCGTGGTGCCGTCGGGCCTCCTCGACCTTCTCCGTGTCCTCGGCGGTGAAGAACCAGATGTCGCCGGCGTCGTCCATCTGCCGGGTCGACATCGGTCGGCTGACGAGGTTGCCGTCGTCGTCCACCGTCGTCAGCATCGTGAAGTCGATGTCCTCCACGAGTTCGGCGACGCGGGCGAGGGCTTCGGGTCCTGTGATCTCTGTCATGTCATCAGAGTGCCGTGCGGGGCGGCGGAGGACACGGGCATTGACAGCGCGGCCGGGCAGTGCTCGCCACCGCACTGTCGGACGTCGACGCGATGCCCGGCGTTGCGGGCCGCGCTCTCGGCGCCGCGTGCCACGCTGGTGTCATGATCGACGAACCACTGCCCGAATCCCTCAGCGCCGAGATCAACGCCGTCCTCGACGAGGCCGGGGTGCACGCCGACCGACGGCTGGTGATGCGGATGCTGCGCACGGCGATCCTGCTCGGCGAGGACGGCGCCGACCGCCTCGATCTGAAGATCGCCTCGGCGGCTCTGGCCGAGATGCGCGACGCCTTCCGTCTGTTCGCCCCGTTCCGCGGAGTCCCCAAGGTGACGGTCTTCGGTTCGGCCCGCACCCGGCAGGACGATCCGCTGTACCTCACCGCGCGCGATGTCGCCGCAGCGCTGGCGGGCGATGGCTGGATGGTCGTCACGGGCGCCGGCCCCGGCATCATGCAGGCCGCCTCCGAGGGCGCGGGGCCGGCACTCTCGCTCGGAGTCTCGATCCGCCTGCCGTTCGAAGAGAAGGCGAACGGCCTCGTCACGGGGCAGGATCACGTGGTCGCGATGAAGTACTTCTTCACCCGCAAGCTGATGCTCATCAAGGAATCGGCCGGGTTCATCTGCCTGCCCGGTGGATTCGGCACCCTGGACGAGATGTTCGAGCTGCTCACCCTCCAGCAGACCGGCAAGGCCGAGCCGACGCCGATCGTGCTCCTGGATCAGCCGGGCGGGACGTTCTGGCAGGGCCTCCGCAGCTTCATCGACGACCACCTCGCCCCGACCGGAGTCATCTCGGAAGGAGACTTCGATCGTGTCGTGATCACCGATTCCGTGGATGCCGCTCGGGCGGAGATCACCGGTTTCTGGCACAACTACGACTCGCTGCGATGGGTCGGCGATGCGCTCGTGCTGCGGCTGCGTGCCGAGCCGACGGATGCCGAGATCGATGCACTGAACGAGCAGTTCGCCCCGATGCTCTCCTCCGGGCGGATCGAACGCACCGCACCCCGGCAGCCTGAGGTCGCCGACGACGACCTGCTGGAGCTACCGCGGCTGATACTCCACCTCGATCAGCGTCAGGTCGGCAATCTGTTCCGGCTGATCGGCGCGATCAACGCGCTTCCTTCTGCTCCCGCTCGATGATGCCGGCTGCGAAGTCGCCGAGGTCGATCGCCCGGCCGAGGATCCGTTCCGCGGCCCGCTGCCCCGAGTAGTAGGCCGCACCGACAGTGGCGGGCTCGTCTCCCCAGGTGGCCTCACCCGCGAAGTGCAGGACTCCGTCGACGGGGCCGGCCAGGTCATCATGATCGTGATGGGTCGACCCCTGCGCGAGGTACGAGTATGAGCCGTTCGAGAACTCGTCGTCGCCCCAGTGTGTGACCCAGTGTGCCCGGGGCTCGCCGACCGCGTCGCCGTAGAGGGCACGGAGCGCGCGCACGACGTCGGCGACCACCTCCTCTTCCGGAAGCTCCTGCATGCGCCTCCCGAACGGTCCGGCGGCGAAGGTCAGCAGGGTCGGCAGCCCGCTGACGGCGGACACGTCGTACCAGGAATGCCAGTGCTCGCCAGCTTCGCCGAGCGCGCGCAGCACGTAGCTGTCCTCGTTCCAGAACCGCTGGTCGAACTGGATGAACACCTTGTTGAAGACTCCCATCCCGAGACGTGAGAGAGGACCGGCCACGGCATCCGGCAGTGCCGGCTCGAACTCGATCGACCCTGCCTCGAGCACTCCCAACGGCACCGTCACGACGACCCGATCCGCGGTGAACGCCGTGTCGCCGGCGTGGACGATCACTCCTCCGGTCGAGCGGATGATCTTCGTCACTGTCGTCTCGAAGCGGATGTCGAGACCGGCGCCGATGCGTCGAGGCACCTCGTCGTATCCGCGCGGGAAGATCACCTCGTCGCCGTCTATCGCGTCCTCGTCGAGGCCGTGGGCGTCGAGGTCTCCGATCCAGGCTCCGCACTGCTCCTCGACCCGGTGGCGGAAGAATTCGCGGATGTCGTCGATGCGCTCCGGGGAGAGGCCGGAACGATCGAGCGCGCGCTCGGTCACATCCCGATAGGTGTCGTCGGGGGAGGAGGAGTCGATCTCGTCGAGGAGAAGTCGATCGACCGCGTCGACGTCGTCGATCCACTGGGCGGTGGCGTCGGCGCCCATGGCCCTTCCCTCTCCGTCGAAGTTCTCGATGGCTCGCCCGCCGACCTGGAAACTGCCCACCGTGTACTCGATCGTCGGAATCCGGAGCACCTGGACGAGATCCCACAACGGCGAACCATCGATCCCATGGATCCAGGAGGCGCCGCGATCCACGGGAAACCCCGCTTCCCGGTCGGTGTGCATACGCCCGCCGATGCGGTCGCGTCCTTCGAGGACCACGACCTGATGCCCGGCATCGGCGAGCATCCGGGCGGCTGTGACACCCGACATTCCCGCACCGATCACGATGGTGTCGAACGATCCCATCTGTCCTCCTCGACTTCCGGCGCGGAAAACTGTTGCCGTCGTGGCAGGGGCCGGTTGGCACAGGGTATCGTGGTACGGATGTCGCGCGTGCGAACAGGCGCGACGAGAGCTGAATAGAGAGGCCGTCATGGACATCGAACTGAGTCTTCTGCGAGGGATCGAGAAGGAGAAGGCGATCCCCTTCGACGAACTCGTCGCCATCATCGAGCAGGCGATCCTGACCGCGTACTCGAAGCATGTCTCCGACGACGGTGCGACGCCCGAGGGCGTCCGCGTGCACCTCGATCGCAAGACCGGGCATGTCGCGATCCTGCAGGTCGTCCGCGACGAGGAAGACGCCATCATCGGCGAAGAGGATGCGACCCCCGACGACTTCGGTCGCATCGCGGCCTTCGCTGCGAAGCAGGTCATCAGCCAGCGTCTGCGTGACATCGCGGACGACGTCGTGCTCGGTGACTTCAAGGACAAAGAGGGTGACATCGTCGCCGGTGTGATCCAGCAGGGGCCGAACCCGCGCATGATCCACGTCGACCTCGGCGCCGTCGAGGCGATCCTGCCCCCGGAGGAGCAGGTGCCCGGCGAGGAGTACACCCACGGATCGCGCCTGCGCGTGTACGTCACCAGCGTCGCCAAGGGGCTCAAGGGACCGCAGATCACGGTGTCCCGCACCCACCCGGGGCTCGTCCGCAAGCTCTTCGCGCTCGAGGTGCCGGAGATCGCTGCCGGTCTCGTCGAGATCGTGGCCCTGGCTCGAGAGGCCGGTCACCGCACGAAGATCGCGGTCAAGGCGAACGACCCGTCGATCAACGCGAAGGGCGCCTGCATCGGGGAGCTCGGACGCCGCGTGCGCGCCGTGACGGAGGAGCTTGCGGGGGAGAAGATCGACATCGTCGACTACGACGCCGATCTGCCCACGTTCGTGGCACACGCGCTGTCGCCGGCGAAGGTCACGAGCGCCTTCGTGCTCGACGCGAGCACCAAAGCCGTCCGCGCGCTGGTGCCCGACTACCAGCTGTCACTCGCGATCGGCAAGGAGGGTCAGAACGCGCGTCTGGCCGCCAAGCTCACGGGCGCGAAGATCGACATCCAGCCGGACAGCGTCCTCGACTGACCGGCTCCGGCCTTCCGCCTCGCCCGGCGTGCGGGCGAGGCGGGGTGAAACGCAGGTGTAAGATGGAACCCGTACGAACGTGCGTCGGTTGTCGCACGCGTGCTCCCCGCACCGCCCTGCTCAGGGTGGTGGCCCAGAACGACACCCTCATCCCCGATGACCGTGCTGTCCTGCCGGGGCGCGGCGCGTGGGTCCATCCGACCCGGGAATGCATGGATGCCGCTCTGCGGCGCCGTGCATTCGGAAGAGCACTGCGCGTGTCCACTGAGCTGGACACGCGGACCTTCGAACAGCACCCACCAAGAAACAAAGGCTGAACAGCTATGGAAACAAAGTGAACGGCTCGAAATGAGACCCGTCCGCGACTAGTGGTCTGCCCTGTCTGGGTGGACCGACTCAGACAGGAGAATTGTGGCTGGTAAACCACGCGTACATGAGATCGCCGCCGAACTCGGCGTCGACAGCAAGGTCGCTCTTGCAAAGCTCAAAGAACTCGGTGAGTTCGTGAAGAGCCCCTCTTCGACCATCGAACCGCCGGTGGCGCGCAAGCTGCGCGCGGCGATCGAGGCCGACGGGTCGCTCAAGGGTGCGGCCGAGGCTGCCCCTGCGGCCAAGCCGGCTGCCGCCAAGTCGGCAGCGAAGCCGGGCGCCAAGCCCGCGCCCACCCCGGGTCCGAAGCCCGGTCCCAAGCCTGCCCCGGAGGCTCCGGCCCCCGAGGCGCCCGCGCCCGCTGCACCGGCGCCTGCCCCCGTGGCAGAGGCCCCTGCAGCAGCACCCGCGGAAGCATCCAAGCCCGCAGAGGGCGGCGCACCGACTCCCGGCGCCCCGCGTCCCGGCAACAACCCGTTCTCCTCCGCGCAGGGGATGGGTCAGCGCCCGGCCGGACCCCGTCCGGGCAACAACCCCTTCGCATCCGCGCAGGGCATGGGTCAGCGCCCGACGCCGGGCAACATCCCGCGTCCGCAGGCTCCGCGCCCCGGTGCGCCCCGTCCGGGTGCTCCGCGTCCCGGTTCGCCGCGTCCCGGCGCACCCCGTAGCGGCGGCGGCGGTCGTCCCGGCGCTCCGTTCCAGCAGCGTCCCGGCGGTCCCGGTCGTCCCGGCGGTGCCGGTGGACCCGGCGGTGCCGGCGGTCCTGGCGCACGTCCCGGTGGCGGCGGCGGTTTCGCCGGTCGTCCCGGTGGCGGTGGCGGTCGTGGCCGTGGTCCCGGCGGTGGTACCGCAGGTGCTTTCGGCAAGGGCGGCGGCAAGAGCAAGCAGCGCAAGTCGCGGCGGGCGAAGCGGCAAGAGTTCGAGATGCGGAGTGCTCCGGTCGTCGGTGGCGTCAACGTCACCCGCGGTAACGGAGAGGTCATCCGCATGCGCCGCGGCGCATCCATCTCGGACTTCGCCGACAAGATCGAGACGCTGACCGGCTACACGGTCCAGCCCGGAACCCTCGTCACCATCCTCTTCAACCTCGGCGAGATGGCCACGGCCACCGAGTCGCTGGATGAGGCGACGTTCGAGGTCCTGGGCGCTGAGCTCGGCTACAAGATCCAGATGGTCTCGCCCGAGGACGAGGACAAGGAGCTCCTCGAGGGCTTCGGTCTCGACCTCGAGGCCGAGCTGGAGGCGGAGAGCGAGGACGACCTCGAGATCCGTCCTCCGGTCGTGACCGTCATGGGCCACGTCGACCACGGTAAGACGCGACTGCTCGACGCGATCCGTCAGACCAACGTCATCGAGGGCGAAGCCGGCGGCATCACCCAGCACATCGGTGCCTACCAGGTCTGGACCGAGCACGAGGGCATCGAGCGGGCCATCACGTTCATCGACACCCCGGGTCACGAGGCGTTCACCGCCATGCGTGCCCGTGGTGCGCAGGTCACCGACCTCGCGATCCTCGTGGTCGCAGCCGACGACGGCATCATGCCGCAGACGGTCGAGGCGCTGAACCACGCCCAGGCGGCGAACGTGCCGATCGTGGTCGCGGTGAACAAGGTGGACAAGCCCGACGCCAACCCGTCGAAGGTGCGTCAGCAGCTCACGGAGTACGGTCTGGTCGCCGAGGAGTTCGGTGGCGACGTCATGTTCGTCGACGTCTCCGCTCGCGCCAACACGGGTATCCAGGAGCTCCTGGACGCCGTGCTGCTCACGGCCGACGCAGGTCTCGATCTGACCGCCAACCCGAACAAGGGTGCCCGCGGTGTCGCGATCGAGGCGAAGCTCGATAAGGGTCGCGGTTCTGTCGCCACCGTGCTGATCCAGTCCGGAACGCTCCGGATCGGTGACGCCATCGTCGCCGGAACGGCGTACGGTCGCGTGCGTGCCATGGCCGACGAGAACGGCGAGCAGGTCCTCGAGGCCTACCCGTCGCGTCCGGTGCAGGTGCAGGGTCTGAACTCCGTGCCGCGTGCCGGTGACGTCTTCATCGTCACCGAGGAAGACCGCATGGCCCGTCAGATCGCGGAGAAGCGTGAAGCAGTCGAGCGCAACGCCCAGCTGGCCAAGGCCCGCAAGCGCATCTCGCTCGAAGACTTCACCCGTGCTCTCGAAGACGGCAAGGTCGAGTCGCTCAACCTCATCATCAAGGGTGACGTCTCCGGTGCCGTCGAGGCGCTGGAGGAGTCGCTCCTCAAGATCGAGGTCGACGACTCGGTGCAGCTGCGCATCATCCACCGCGGCGTCGGTGCGATCACCGAGTCCGACGTGAACCTGGCGACGATCGATAACGCGATCATCGTGGGCTTCAACGTCCGCCCCGACACGAAGGCGCGCGAGCGCGCCGCCCGTGAAGGCGTGGACATCCGTTTCTACTCCGTCATCTACAACGCGATCGACGAGATCGAGAGCTCGCTCAAGGGCATGCTCAAGCCGGAGTACGAAGAGGTCCAGTCGGGTGTCGCCGAGATCCGCGAGGTGTTCCGCTCCTCGAAGTTCGGCAACATCGCCGGTGTCATCGTGCGATCGGGAACGATCACGCGAAACGCCAAGGCTCGTGTCATCCGCGACGGCGTCGTGCTGGCCGATGGTCTCGCCATCGAGTCGCTGCGTCGCTTCAAGGATGACGTCACCGAGGTCCGTACCGACTACGAGGCCGGTATCGGTCTCGGAAAGTACAACGACATCCAGATCGGCGACGAGATCGAGACGACCGAGCTCATCGAGAAGCCTCGCGGCTGATCAATTTCGAAACACCTTCGGGCGTCCTTCGCTCCCGCTCCTCCGGAGCGCGGAGAGGAGGACGCCCTGAGGGTTCCTGGACAGGGAGAGAACAATGGCAGGCGAACGACAGGCCCGACTCGCGGATCGTATCCGCGTGATCCTCGCCGAGCGGCTGGAGAAGGGGCTGCGCGATCCGCGCCTCGGCTTCGTCACCATCACCGACGTCCGTGTGACCGGTGACCTTCAGCACGCATCGGTGTTCTACACGGTGCTGGGCACGGAAGAAGAGCGCATCTCCAGCGGTGCTGCGCTCACCTCGGCGACCGGCATGCTGCGCAGCGAGGTCGGACGGCAGCTGAGCACCCGTCTGGTGCCCACGCTCGAGTTCATCCCGGATGCCCTCCCGGAGAACGCGGACCACATCGGTGCGCTGCTCCGCGAGGCGCAGCAGCGCGATGCCGACGTCGCGAAACTCGCGTCCTCCGCATCCCACGCCGGCGACACCGATCCGTACCGCACGGAGGACGACCCGGAGTGATCGCCGTTTGATACGCTCGGCTTCGCGGGAACGCTTCCGTGAAGCTGGGGGAACGGCATCGAGGGTACGGGTACACAGGGGGCTCTCTTCGTCGCGCCCGCCGCGTTGGGCCTCTTGCTCGACGAGCTCCTGGAGGTCGACCTCGCCTGCGCGCCCCATGTGCTTGCCCGTCTCGCTGCCGAGCTGGACGCGGATTCTCCGACGATCCGCGAAGTCGCCGAGCGGCTGTCGGCGGATCAACGACATGGCTTACGCCCGCTACCCAGCCCGTTGCCGCTCGTGCCCTCGATCACACGGAGATTCGAGACGTTGCAGCTCGATGGCAGGGATCGCGAGCTGCTGACGGCGCTTTCGGTCTGCCTCGACGGTGGACTCGACGCCCTCCTCGAGTTCGATGGGAGGTCGGCGGCCGCGATCGCCGCCGCTCCGGTGGGGGAGCACGTCCGTCTGCATGCCGGTCACTCGCGGTTCGCCGATCCCCGGCTCTCCATCTGGATCAGAGCCACCACGTGCACCGCAGTCACCGCCGGGGTCCACGAGCGGCTGAGCGTGATCTTCCGGCGTCGCGGAGACCGCGTGAGCGAGGATTGGCACCGCGCTCGCGCTTCCCTCGAGGCGGCTCCGGACAGCGCGGCCGAGTTGACAGTCATCGCGCGACAACTCAGCGAGGCCGGCCACCCCGAACGAGCACTGCTGCTCGCGAGAGAGGCGGCGGGGCACGCGGTGGGCGGCGCCCGCGACGAAGCGCATCTCGTCGCGGGGACTTCGGCCGTCGGCGCCGGTTTCGCCGCGGAAGCGGTGGCGTGGTTCAGCGGTCTGTACCCGCACGCGGCGGAGCATCGGCGGCTCAGGGGACTCGGTGGCCTGTTCGTCGCTCAGGCGTTCGAGCAGGGAGCAGTGCCGGAAGTGGACCCGCGAGTGCTGCGTCCGTGCACCGACGATGCCGCCGATTGGTTCCACTGGACGAAGGCCGCTGCTCTGGCCGCGGTGATGTGCGCCGAACGGGGCGATCGACGAGGGATGCGCGTCTGGCTCGACGCCGTGCGGGAAGGCGCCACGCGAACAGGTGTCGAGCGTGAGCTCAGGGACCCCGTCGTCGCGCTGAGCTGGCTGATCGCGGGTGAACGCGACATCGACGCGACCGTAGGCTCCGGGCCGGTGACGGGAGGAATGCTGCGTGCGCTGCGGGCCGCGATGGACGGGGACATCGACCTGGGGCTGCGCGTGCTCGCGAGAGGCGGATCAGGGATGTCCGCGGAGGCGGATCCGTTCGTCCCGGGATTCGAGCACAGCCCCGTCGTCCAGTCGTATCGCGCGGTCGTCGAGGTTCTGCTGCTGGTGTGGCGCGGTGACATCGGCCTGGCGCGCGACCGGCTGATCCAGGCGGCACTCGTGCTGCCGCTGGCGTTGCCACTCGCCGGACTGGGTGTGGTGCTCGCCAGACGTCTCGACCTCGCCGTGCTCGGCGAACTCGGACCGTACGCCCGGTCGCTCACCGCGGGATTGCCGGCGGGCTCGAGGATCGACCGCCTCGTCGATCGCGGCATCCAGTCTTTCCTCGCCGGTTCGTTCGACGACGCCGCCGCCACCATCCGTCTCTGGGCCGACCTCGGATCGGCGCGGACCACCATGACGGTTCCCGCGCTCGACGAGCTGGCGCTCGATCCGGACGGACGCTCGACACCCGCGCCATCCATCGAACCGCCGGAGATCGCTCTCGCGCAGAGTCTGCGCGTCCGGCTGGCGACGGCTGGGGATGGTCGCTGGCGTTCCGAGTGCGTCGAAGTGCGCGAGGAGGCGCGGACGCTCCGCTCCCCGTTCGCGCGCGCGAGGGTGGAGACGATGCTCGGCACCCAGTACGCCATCCGCGATGATCACGCCTCAGCCCGCATCCACCTGGAGCATGCCGAGAGGCTGTTCGAGCTGTGCGGTGCGACGGCCTGGGCGCGCACGATCCGCGGACGGCTGGACAGGCTGGACGCCAAGGAGGGGAGCATCGTTCCCACCGTCGATCCGCTGGCGGCGTGTCGAGCAGCATGGTCGCTGCAGCTGACCGCGCGCGAGCTCGAAGTCGCGATGTATGCCGTCGGCGGGGCGGCGAACCGTGACATCGCCGAGATGCTCCGTTTCTCGGTCCGTACGGTGGAGGTGCACCTCGGCCGGGTCTTTACGAAGCTCGATGTCCGCAGTCGGGTCGAGCTGACGGTGCTGGCACATCGCACCGACCATCACCTCTGAGCTCGTCAGCGCGGCAGCGAGAGGGCCATCCCGTCGGCTTCGGCGAGACCGTCGGCGATGAGCGAGTCGATCGCCCGGTCGCGCTGACGGGGATCCGGCCACTCCGGGAGCACGAGGTCGAGCGGCACGGGTTCGGGGGAGCGGTCGCGCAGTAGCCGCAGCACGGCACCGCGTGCCTGTCGATCCGAGCCTTCGTAGGCGGCCTGGCGACGGCGTTCATCCCCGGTGTCCGGCCTGCCGGCTGCCAGCCACGCGCAGCTGTTGGCCAGGGGGCACTGCTCGCATCGCGGCGCCCGCGACGTGCACACGGTCGCGCCGAGCTCCATCATGGCGGCGTTGAACTCCGCGGCGTCGGCCAGCGAGTCGGGCAGGAGGGAGTCCATCAGCTCCAGGTCGCGCCGCGAGGGCGGTGCCGGCTGGGCCCGCCCCTGAACAGCCCTGGCCAGGACGCGCCGAGTGTTCGTGTCGACGACCGGGTGGCGGTCGCCGTACGCGAAGACCGCGACCGCGCGGGCCGTGTAGTCGCCGATGCCGGAGAGGGCGAGGAGGGCCTCGACGTCGCGCGGCACGATCCCGCCGTGCCGCTCGGTGATCTCGACGGCGGCGCGGTGCAGCCAGAGCGCGCGCCGGGGGTATCCCAGATTCGCCCATTGGTTCACGACGTCCGCGGCCGAGGCAGAGGCCATCGCCGCCGGCGTGGGCCATCGGGCGAGCCACGCCTCGAGGTGGGGGACGACCCGGGAGACAGGTGTCTGCTGGAGCATGAACTCGCTCACCAGAACGCCCCAGGCGCCGAACTCGTCATGGAACTCGGTGCGGCGCCACGGCAGGTCGCGAGCGGTCGCGCGGTACCACGTCGGCAGGCGCGATACGACTTCGGAGGGGGCCTGCGGTCCGGGCATCCCTCCAGCGTACGTGAGCCGCGACCCGCGGCCGGTCGGCGATCCGCGGCGCGCCACCGGCGGCCCTTCCGGACCGGGTGGCAGGCGCGTCGTCGGTAGGCTGGGGGGATGGTCTCGCCCGGCATCCTTCTCGTCGACAAGCCCGCTGGGCTGACCAGCCACGACGTGGTCGCCCGCACGCGGCGCGCGTTCGGCACACGGAAGGTCGGCCATGCGGGAACACTCGATCCGATGGCGACCGGACTCCTCGTCATCGGCATCGAAGGAGCCACCCGACTGCTCACCTACATCGTCGGCGCGGACAAGACCTATGAGGCGACGATCCGTCTCGGACAGACCACCGGGACCGACGACGCCGAGGGCGAGATCCTGACGACCGCCGAACCCGAGGCATGGAGCGCGGTCACGGATGCCGCGGTCGACGAGGGCATCCTGGCGTTGACCGGCGAGATCTCGCAGGTTCCCAGCTCGGTGTCCGCGATCAAGGTCGACGGACGGCGTGCATACGATCGCGTCCGTGCCGGCGAAGAGGTCGTGCTCGCCGCACGGAACGTCGTCGTCTCGCGCTTCGACGTATCGGAGCGGCGTCGGCAGGAGGGCTTTCTCGACCTCGATGTGATCGTCGACTGCTCGTCCGGAACGTACATCCGATCTCTCGCCCGCGACCTCGGTGCGGCACTCGGCGTCGGCGGGCACCTGACGGCCCTTCGGCGTACGAGAGTGGGGCCTTTTGTCGTGGGCGACGCGGTCGGAATCGACGGGCTCGAGGGAGCCCACACGCTGACTCCGGCGGAGGCCGCCGGGCGGATCCTTCCCGTGCTCGAGGTGTCGGCCGATGAGGCGCGCGACCTCCGCCACGGAAAGCGGCTCCAGGGACAGGCCGGCCGCTTCGACGGCCCAGGCGCGGTCACGGCGGCCATCGACCCGGACGGCGCTCTGGTGGGCATCGTCGAGAAGCGCGGCGCCGACCTCAAGAGCGCCATGAACATGCCGGAGGCCGACCGATGATCCTGTGGTTCACGATCGCGCAGATCATCATCGCGGTCGCCGCAGGCGTCTTCTGCCTCGTCGCGGGTCTGCTCGGCAGACGGCCGAGTGACTTCAGCGTGGGTGCGCTTGCCCTCGTCGAGGTGCTGCTCGTCGTCCAGGTGATCGTCGCGATCGTCGCACCCCTCGCGGGAAACCCGCCGACGGGCGACCTGCTCGAGTACTGGGTCTACCTGGTGTCGGCGGTGCTCCTGCCCATCGGAGCCGTACTGTGGGCGCTCATGGAGCGCAGCCGGTGGAGCACGGTGATCCTGGGTGTGGCTGCGCTCGCGATCGCGATCATGCTGTGGCGCATGCAGGTCATCTGGACCGTCCAGATCGCGTGACGTGAGGCGTCGCGGCGGAGTCCGGTGCCCTCCCGCGGCTCTAGGATGGAATGCGCTATGAGCTCCACCGCCCCCTCCACTCGGATGACCGGAATCGGTCGCGTCCTCGTGATCGTCTACGCCGTCATGGCGCTGGCCGCCACAGGCCGCAGCTTCGTGCAGATCGTCCGGCGATTCGACGAGGCGCCGCTGGCGTACTCCCTCTCCGCACTCGCTGCCGTCGTCTATATCCTCGCGACCCTCGCGCTGGTGCTCGCCCGCAGGCGCGGGTGGTACACCGTCGCCTGGATCGCGATCGTCTTCGAACTGACAGGCGTTCTCGTCGTCGGGCTGCTGAGCATCCTGATGCCGGCACTGTTCCAGCACGAGACGGTGTGGTCGCTGTTCGGGCGCGGATACCTGTTCATCCCGCTGGTCCTCCCGGTGTTCGGAATCTGGTGGCTGCGCACGCACCGCCCCGTCGACGCCGTGATTCCGGCCGAGGTGCACGCGTGATCGTCTTCCGCAGCCCGGAGGAAGTACCGACCGGGTTCGGACCGAGCGCCGTCGCCATCGGCAAGTTCGACGGCGTCCATGCCGGACACCGCGCCGTCATCGCGCGATTGAACGAGGCAGCCGCCGCCACCGGAAGTCGATCCGTGGCGGTGACCTTCGACCGCAACCCGTTGGCCACCATCCGTCCGGATCGGTGTCCCGAGAACGTCGTCACCGTCGACCGGAAGCTCGAGCTGCTGGGCGACCTCGGGATCGACGCGACCCTCGTGCTCACATTCGACCAGGAGATGGCAGCCCGCAGCGCGGAGGACTTCGTCGTCGAGATCCTCGTCGGTGCCCTGCAGGTTTCGACGGTCCTGGTCGGCCAGGACTTCCGCTTCGGGCACCGAGGTGCGGGCACCCCCGAGCTGCTGCGCGAGCTCGGCCCCCGCTACGGCTTCTCCGTCGAGGTCGTCGACGACGTGTATCTTTCCGGCTCCACGCGGAGGGTCTCGTCCAGCTGGGTCCGCGAGCTGCTGATGGAGGGGGACGTCGCGTCGGCGGCCACCGTGCTCGGGCGTTATCCCGATGTCCGCGGCGAGGTCGTCCACGGCCTCAAGCGCGGACGGGAGCTCGGGTTCCCCACCGCCAACCTCTCGACGATCGTCGACGCCTTCGTTCCCGCCGACGGCGTGTACGCCGGGTGGCTCGTCGATCACGACACCGGCATCCGCCATCCGTCCGCGATCTCTGTCGGCACGAATCCGACCTTCGACGACGTTCTGGTGCGCCAGGTCGAGGCACACGTTCTCGGAGAGACCGGACTCGACCTGTACGGACACGACGTCACTGTCGAGTTCGTGGCGAGGTTGCGGGGCATGGTCGCCTTCGAGGGCATCGAGAAGCTGATGGAGCAGATGGGGGCGGACGTCACGGATGCCGCGCGGGCTCTCGGCATCACGACCGGGTAGTCACCGTGCCGCCGCGTTCCCGGTCGTCGTTCGACGACTCGGCGTGGGTGATCTGCAGGACATCCGTCCGATGACATAGAATGGAGTCGGCTCCCGCCGATTCTCACGCTTCTCGCGTGCTTCGACGGGAAGACGACCCACTGTTCGTACGGTCCTGGCTCACGCCACACGCGGACAACGAGAACGGCCCGAGGCTTCATGGGGAAGCCCGAGCCTTCACGCTCAGGAGGAGCATGCCGACCACGGCAACCGCCACCACACGGCGCAAGAAGACGTCCCGTCGCGACGATGAGGCACCCCTCATCCCGATCCTCGCGCGCAAGGTGCGCGAGATCGAGGCGAAGTCGCAGCGGGGGAAGCTCGGTCCCACCAACCGGGTGAAGTTCCAGGTGATCGCGTTCCTGGTGCGCGAGGAGCGCGCCAGAGTGAAGGCCGACGCCGAGATCGGTGATCCCGCACGCGCTGAACTACTGAAGCGGCTCGACGGTGTGGCCACGATCCTCGCGAAGACGGCCGCGCGCGACACGTCGCTCATCCAGCTGCTCGAGGCCGACCAGGCGACGTCGCCGGTGGCGAAGCGCATGCGACGCGACTGGCTCCTCGAATCGGGAGCGGAGCTCGCTCCCGAAGAACTGATCATCGCCGACGCTGCACCCGTTCAGATCTCCACGGTCCCCGCGGCGATCGCCGAGCGACAGGTCACACCGCCGTCGGTCGAGTCTCGGCAGCTGGCGAACCCGTTCCTGGCTCCGGACCTGACGCCGCGACCGGCTGCGACGCCGCGCCGCCGTCTCGACGGCTGGGAGCTCATGGGCCCGCTGTACAAGGCGTTCGAGACCGGTGCCGGCGGATCCGCCGCATCGATGGATCTGCCGCCCGCGCCGGAGTACGACCACCTCTCGCCCAAGGGCCTCGAGGTCATGGTGCATCAGTCGCGGTTCCTGGAGGCCGTGAAGGCCGGGCACCGCAGCTTCCTCCTGGCAGACGAGCCCGGCCTCGGCAAGACGGCGCAGTCGGTGCTCGCGGCTTCGGTGGCCGGTGCCTACCCGCTGCTCGTCGTCGTGCCCAACGTCGTGAAGATGAACTGGGCGCGTGAGGTGGAGCGGTGGACGCCGCAGCGTCGCGCCACGGTCATCCAGGGCGACGGCACGGACATCGACGCGTTCGCCGACGTGTTCATCGTGAACTACGAGATCCTCGACCGGCACATGTCGTGGCTGGCCTCGATCGGTCTGCGCGGAATGGTCGTCGACGAGGCGCACTTCATCAAGAACCTCTCGTCGCAGCGCTCCCAGAACGTGCTCTCGCTGGCTGCTCAGGTGCGCGAGCGCACGCCGGGGCACGATCCCCTGATGCTCGCCCTCACCGGCACGCCGCTGATCAACGACGTCGAGGACTTCGACGCGATCTGGCGCTTCCTGGGGTGGACCACGGGCGAGAAGCCGGGTCCCGAGCTGATGGAGAAGCTCGATGCGACGGGGTTCACCCCGGCCGACAAGGCGTTCTACCCTGAGGCACGCGACGCCGTCATCTCGATGGGTATCGTCCGGCGCAAGAAGAAGGACGTCGCCGCCGATCTGCCGGACAAGCTGATCGCCGACCTGCCGGTGCAGCTCGACGACGAGTTCGGACGCAGCATCCGTCAGGCCGAGCGCGAACTCGGCGAGCGACTCGCGGCTCGGTATCGCCGCATCATCGAGGCCCGCGGAGACCGTGGACTGGCGCCCGGCGAAATCGACGAAGACATCATTCGTCTCGTCGCCCAGAACGAGCTCGAGGAGTCGAAGGCTGCGGGCACCGGGGGAGACAACGTCTTCACGATGGTCCGCCGAATCGGACAGGCCAAGGCGCAGCTCGCGGCGGACTATGCCGCGCAGCTGCAGCGGTCTGTCGGGAAGGTCGTCTTCTTCGCGAAGCACATCGACGTCATGGACCGTGCCGAGGCGCACTTCGCCGCCGTGGGCATCCGGTCGGTATCGATCCGCGGAGACCAGACCTCGACGACTCGCCAGCAGGCGATCGACGACTTCAACAGCGACCCTTCCGTGGGGATCGCGGTCTGCTCGCTCACCGCAGCCGGAGTCGGCCTGAACCTGCAGGCGGCGTCGAACGTCGTCCTCGCCGAGCTCTCGTGGACGGCGGCCGAGCAGACTCAGGCGATCGACCGTGTGCACCGCATCGGTCAGGACGAGCCCGTCACCGCCTGGCGCATCATCGCCGCGCACACGATCGACACCAAGATCGCGGAGTTGATCGACCAGAAGCAGGGCCTCGCAGCACGCGCGCTCGACGGTGAGGCCGTCGAGGAGTCGGCCGCTGAGCCGGTGCAGCTCGCCGCGTTGATGCACCTGCTGCGTCAGGCTCTGGGCGCGGCATAGGCGCGAAGAACGCCGATTCTTAACGTCGGTTTTGCCTCTTCGACGTCCGAGATCAGGAAGTTCCTCGATATCGGCGGATCGCGGTGTCAAGATCGACGGTTTTCGTCGGCTTCGAATGGCGCCCGGGTACGCGGGGCGCTAGTGTCGATCGAAGGCAGCGTCGCCTCTTTCCCCCATCTCCCGAACGTCTGAAGGCACCAGCATGAAGATCGGCATCCTGACGAGCGGCGGCGACTGCCCCGGCCTCAACGCGGTCATCCGCGGCATCGTGCTCAAGGGCACCACCACGTACGACCTGGAGTTCGTCGGCATCCGTGACGGATGGCGCGGGCTGGTCGACGGCGACTTCATGCCGCTCACGCGTCACGAGGTGAAGGGCCTGTCCAAGGTCGGCGGCACGATCCTCGGCACCAGCCGCACGAACCCTTACGAGGGTGAGCGCGGCGGAGCGGAGAACATCGCCAAGACCCTCTACGGGCACAAGATCGACGGCATCATCGCGATCGGCGGCGAGGGCACGCTCGCCGCCGCCGACCGTCTGGCGAAGGACGGCATCAAGGTCATCGGGGTCCCCAAGACGATCGACAACGACCTGCAGGCGACGGACTATTCGTTCGGCTTCGACACGGCGGTGAACATCGCCACGGACGCGATGGACAGGCTCCGCACCACGGGCGACTCCCACCAGCGGTGCATGGTCGCCGAGGTCATGGGCCGTCATGTCGGCTGGATCGCCCTGCACGCCGGTATGGCCGCCGGCGCGCACGTGATCTGCATCCCCGAGGTGCCGATGTCGATCGACGACGTCACCGAGCTGGTGACCAGCGCCCACGACCGCGGCCGTGCCCCCCTGGTCGTCGTCTCCGAAGGCTTCAAGCTCCTCGGCATGGACGAGGCATACAGCGACAAGGGGCTCGACGCCTTCAACCGGCCCCGGCTGGGTGGCATCGGCGATCTGATCGCTCCCGAGATCGAGCGCATCACGGGCATCGAGACGCGCGCCACGATCCTTGGCCACATCCAGCGCGGCGGTTCCCCGTCGGCGTTCGACCGGGTCCTCGCGACGCGACTGGGACTGCACGCCGCGGACGCGCTCGTCGACGGCGCCTGGGGTCAGATGGTGGCGATGCAGGGCACCGACATCGTCCGGGTCCCGTTCGCCGACGCGCTGGGCGAGCTGAACACCGTTCCGCGCTACCGCTACGACGAGGCCGCCGCACTCTTCGGTTGAGCCTTCAGCTCCACGAAGCCCGCCCGTTCGCACGGGCGGGCTTCGTCGTCGCGTCTCAGACCTCGGCGAGGCCGAGCGTGTCGAGCAGCCAGGCGAGCTCGAAGGCGCGCTCGCGCCACGAGTTGTAGCGTCCGCTCACGCCGCCGTGCCCGGCGACCATCTCGCACTTGAGGAGCACATCGGAGGCACCGGCCTCGCGCAGGCGTGCGACCCACTTCGCCGGCTCCACGTAGAGCACGCGGGTGTCATTGAGCGATGTCACCGCGAGGATTCGCGGGTAACGGACGCCGTCTCGGACGTTCTCGTACGGAGAGTACGACTTCATGTACTCGTACACGTCGGCATCGTGGAGAGGATCGCCCCATTCGTCCCACTCGATCACGGTCAGCGGCAGGGACGGGTCGAGGATCGTCGTCAATGCGTCCACGAACGGCACCCCCGCGAGGACTCCGGCGAAGAGTTCGGGCGCGAGGTTGGCGACCGCGCCCATCAGCAGGCCGCCGGCGCTGCCGCCCTCGGCGACCAGCCGGCTCGGCGTGGTCACGCCGGTCGCGACCAGGTGCTCTCCGCAGGAGACGAAGTCCGTGAAGGTGTTGCGCTTGCTGAGCAGCTTTCCGTCTTCGTACCACTGGCGGCCCATCTCGCCGCCGCCGCGCACGTGAGCGACCGCGAAGATCACGCCGCGATCGAGCTCCGAGAGCCGCGCGACCGAGAACCCGGGGTCGATCGAATGCTCGTAGGAACCGTAGCCGTAGAGATGCACGGGGCGTGCTTCCACGCCGGGCTCGCCGAATGAGCGCTTCCACACGAGCGAGATCGGCACCCGCACCCCGTCTGATGCCGTCGCCCATTCGCGCCTCTGGCCATACTCGTCCGGGTCGTACCCGCCGAGGACGGTCACCTGCTTGCGCAGGACCAGCTCGCGGTTCGACAGGTCGAGGTCGTATACCGTGCCGGGCGTGACGAACGACGTGTATCCGAGTCGCAGGAAGGGGGAGTGCCACTCGGGGTTCCCGCTCACTCCGGCCGAGTACAGCGGCTCGTCGAAGGGGATCTCGTCGACGGCGTTCGTGGTGTAGTCGAGAAGCCCGACGCGCTCGAGCCCTTCGCTGCGGTATTCGATCGTGGCGAAGTCGCGGAACGCATCCATGCCGAGCAGACGCCTGCCCGCCTCATGGGCGACGACCCGGCGCCGCTCGCCCTGAGGCTCGGACGCCGCCACCGAGACGAGCTCGAAGTCGAGGGCGCCGTCGTTGTGCAGGATGAAGAGCCGGTCCTCGCCGTCCACCACGGCGTGATCGATCGAGTACTCCACTCCCTCTTGGCGCGGCCAGACCAGGCGCGGTGCCGCGGTGAGGTCGCCGGTCAGGTCGACGAGGTACTCCTCGCTGGTGATGCTCGAACCGACGCCGATCACGAGGTAGCGGCGGCTGCGGGTGATCCCGGCGCCGAGCCAGAACTTCTCGTCGGGTTCGTGGAACAGCTGCACATCATCCGCGACCGGCGTACCGAGACGGTGCAGCCACAGGGTGTCGGGCCGCCAGGCCTCATCCCGCGTCGTGTAGAGAACTCCGGTGCCGTCCGGGGTGAAGAACGCGCCGCCGGCGTTCGGGATCTCGTCGTCGAGGGTTTGGCCCGAGACGAGGTCGCGCACGTGCACCGTGTACAGCTCATCGCCCTCGAAGTCGGTCGACCACAGCAGCTTCGTCGCGTCGTCGGAGGTGTCGAACGCCCCGAGCGAGAAGAATTCGTGCCCGTCGGACTCGACATTCCCGTCGAGCAGGACGACCTCGCCGGGAACCGGCACGCCGGCCTCGAGCTTCGGGGGAGTCCAGTCGTCGTGCGCTGCTGCGGCCCGGCAATGGATGCCGTACTGCGCGCCCTCTTCGGTGCGGCTGTAGTACCACCAGTCGCCGCGTCGGGTGGGCACGGACAGATCGGTCTCCTGCACGCGGCTCTTGATCTCCTCGAAGAGTCGCTCGCGCAGATCGGCGAGGTGTGCCGTTTCGGCGTCGGTGTGGGCGTTCTCCGCCTCGAGGTGCGCGATGACCTCTGCGGAGTCCTTCGCCCGCATCCACTCGTACGGGTCGTCGAAGGTGTCACCGTGGTGCGTGCGGAGCGTGGAGCGGCGGGCAGCGAGAGGAGCGTCAGTCACCGTCCCACGCTATCCCAGGTCGAGTTGACCGGCACGGGGGAGGGTGGGAGGATTTAGCGGGGCCGGTTAACGGAAGTCAAACCCACGGTGAACTCTTCGTTCGTCACGTCGATCACGTCGACATCTCCTTCTTCCTCAAACGACCGAAAGCGAACGGTGGAAACCGCAGCCCTCATCGTCGTGCTTGTCATCGCGCTGGCACTCTTCTTCGACTTCACCAACGGCTTTCACGACACGGCGAATGCCATGGCGACGCCGATCGCCACCGGCGCGCTCAAGCCCAAGACCGCCGTCCTCCTCGCCGCCGTCCTGAACCTGGTGGGGGCGTTCCTGTCCACCGAGGTGTCCAAGACGATCTCCGGTGGCATCATCCGTGAAGATGCGATCATCTCCGCGGGGGCGGATCTGTTCCTGTCCCTGATCTTCGCGGGCCTGATCGGCGCCATCACGTGGAACATGCTGACCTGGCTCCTCGGCCTTCCGTCGAGCTCGTCGCACGCACTGTTCGGTGGCCTCATCGGCGCCACGCTCGTGGGGGCCGGGTTGGGCGCGATCGACTTCGGGATGGTGCTCTCGAAGATCGTGCTGCCGGCGCTCATCGCCCCCGTCACCGCAGGCCTCATCGCCTTCGCAGCGACGAAGATCGCCTACTCGATCACACGACGCTACGACAGCAAGCCCGACGGTCGCGACGGCTTCCGCTGGGGTCAGATCTTCACGTCCTCCCTGGTCGCCCTCGCGCACGGCACCAACGACGCGCAGAAGACGATGGGCGTCATCACCCTCGCGCTGATCACGATCGGCTGGCAGTCCGGCGTGCACCACGAACCGCAGCTCTGGGTGATCATCGCCTGCGCCTTCACGATCGCACTCGGCACGTACCTCGGCGGCTGGCGCATCATCCGGACCCTCGGCAAGGGACTCACCGATGTGAAGCCCGCACAGGGCTTCGCGGCGGAGAGCTCGACGGCAGCGACCATCCTGGCCTCCAGCGCCCTCGGCTTCGCTCTCTCGACCACGCAGGTGGCATCGGGCTCTGTGATCGGCTCCGGCCTCGGTCGCAGGGGCTCCACGGTCCGCTGGCGGACGGCGGGTCGGATCGGCGTCGGCTGGCTGCTCACCCTCCCCGCAGCGGGAGCCGTCGGCGCTCTCGCCGCCCTTCTCGTCGTGTGGCTCGGAAACTGGGGAGTGGTGATCGACGCGGTCATCGCGGTGCTGATCATCCTCGGACTGTTCATGCGCTCGCGCCGCGACGCGGTCACGTCCGCGAATGCGATGAGCGACGTCGCCGAGTCGGGCATGGCCATCGAGCTTCCGGACATGCCGCCGCCGACGCGTCGTCAGCAGCGCATCCAGCAGGCCAAGGCCGAGGCGAAGGCCCGTGCCGAAGCCCGTGAGCAGGTGAAAGCTCAGGCGAAGAAGGATGCGCAGGCCAAGGCGAAGAAGAAGGCTCAGGCAAAGGCGAACGTCAAGGGCGCCAAGTCTGCCTCGTCGTCGAAGGACTCGGACGCGAATCGGAATGGGGAATCGGAATGAACGTCGTCATCGACTGGATCGCGTTCCTCCAGGTGTTCCTCGCCGCGCTCGTCGGCGCGACAGCCATCGTCACCTTCTACGCCCTCGGCCTCCGTCTGCTGGTGCGCAGCGGTCGCGCCCCGGTGGTGAGCCCCGCCGAGTTCACGGATGCGATCACGGTGATCACGGAGAAGGAGCTTAAGCGCGCGGAGAAGCAGGCGGCGAAGGCGGCGCGCAAGAGCCCGCTCACCGAGGGGCAGAAGACCCTGGCGCTCTTCGGCGCGTACGGGTGCTTCGCGCTGTGCGCCGCCGCTGTGGTCGCCGGCATCCTGCTCCTCGTCATCGGGCACTGACCCGAGCGCGGCGTCTGCAGGTCGAACGCCGGCGCGGGGTCGAGGCCTAGGCTGTTGGCATGTCCGCAGGAACCGGAAACGTGTATGCCTTCGGCCGCCATGAGCCCGCGAGCCATGTGCTGATTCATGTGAGCGATCCGCACTTCCTCGCAGAGGGAGCCCGGCTCGGCGGTCGGTACGACGTCGAGGCGAACTTCGCCCGAACGCTCGATGCGATCAAGGCCGTGCACCCGCATCCGTCGGCGATCGTCGTCACCGGCGACCTCGCCGATCTGGGCGAGCCCGATGCTTATCGTCGACTGAGGAACGCCGTCGAGCCGGTGGCGGACGAGTTGGATGCTCCGCTCATCTGGGTCGCGGGCAACCACGACGAACGCCCGGCCCTGCGGGCAGGACTGCTCGACGCGGAGCCGACCGAAGACCCGGTGACGGGCATCTGGGACCTCGACGGGCTTCGCCTCATCGCTCTCGACACCAGCGTCCCCGGCTGGCATCACGGCGACATCGATCAGGGGCAGCTGTCCTGGCTCGCCGATGCGCTCGCGGACCCTGCCCCTCACGGCACCCTGCTCGCGATGCATCATCCACCGCTCCCGAGTCATCTGCCGCTCTTCGACATCCTGGAGCTGCGGCATCAGGACGAGCTCGCAGAGGTCATCCGCGGGACCGACGTCCGCGGCATCCTCGCCGGGCATCTGCACTACTCGTCGCAGGGCACGTTCGCCGGCGTCCCCGTGAGCGTCGCGTCAGCCACGTGCTACACGATGAACGTGGCGCGTCCGTCGTCCGAGGTGAACGGCATGGACGCAGCCCAGGCTTTCCAGCTCGTGCACGTGTATCCGCAGACGATCACGCACACGGTGGTGCCGGTGACCCAGGCCACGACCGGGGACTACTTCTCCGCGGAGTGGCTCGAGCGGATGGCGGCGCTCACGCCGGAGGAGCGACTCGAGGCGTTCTCCCGCAAGCCCGCCCGGTGAGCGGCGTAGACTGAGGGCATCCCCCACCTTTCTCACCCGCCACGACCCACGAGGATGTGACATGGCTTCTGCCGCGCCTACCCCGACCCGCACCGAGACCGATTCGCTCGGGAGCATGGAGATTCCCGTCGACGCGTACTGGGGGATCCACACCGCCCGCGCCGACGCGAACTTCCCGATCACGAAACGACCCATCTCGGTCTATCCGGACCTCGTGGTCGGCCTGGCGATGGTCAAGCAGGCGAGTGCGCGGGCGAACCGCGAGATCGGCGTGCTGGATCACGAGCGCGCCGACCTGATCGACCGTGCCGCGCAGCGCGTGATCGACGGCGAGTTCCACGAGCAGTTCACGGTGGGCGTCATCCAGGGCGGTGCCGGTACCTCGACCAACATGAACGCGAACGAGGTCATCACCAACATCGCGCTCGAGCTGGCCGGCCGCGAGAAGGGCGATTACGCCTTCCTGTCGCCGATCGACCACACCAACCGCAGCCAGTCCACCAATGACGTGTATCCGACCGCAGTGAAGATCGGTCTGTCGCTGACGCTGCGCTCGCTGCTCGAGGAACTCGACCTGCTGCGGCTGTCGTTCCTCGGCAAGTCCCGCGAGTTCCACGACGTGCTGAAGGTCGGGCGCACCCAGTTGCAGGACGCCGTGCCGATGACCCTCGGGCAGGAGTTCAACGGCTTCGCCACGACCCTCGGCTACGACCACACGCGGCTCACCGAGAACGCGTCGCTCATGTTCGAGATCAACATGGGAGCCACCGCGATCGGCACCGGCATCACCACGCACCCCGGTTACGCACCCGCGGTGCTCAAGCACCTGCGGGAGATCACGCAGCTCGACCTGCGCACGGCCGGCGACCTCGTCGAGGCCACCAGCGACACCGGCTCGTTCATGTCGTTCTCCTCGACGCTCAAGCGCAATGCGATGAAGCTGTCGAAGATCTGCAACGACCTCCGTCTGCTCTCGTCCGGCCCGCAGGCGGGCTTCGGCGAGATCAACCTCCCGGCGATGCAGGCGGGATCCAGCATCATGCCCGGCAAGGTGAACCCGGTCATCCCCGAGGTCGTGAACCAGGTCGCGTTCGCCGTCGCGGGCGCCGATATGACGGTGACGATGGCCGCCGAGGCGGGCCAGCTCCAGCTGAACGCGTTCGAGCCGGTCATCGCGCACTCAATCTTCCAGTCGATCACGTGGATGCGCCAGGCGATGTGGACCCTGCGCGTCAACTGCGTCGACGGCATCACCGCCAACCGCGATCGTCTCGGCGCGATGGTCGGTGCATCGGTTGGCGTCATCACCGCACTGACTCCGTTCATCGGCTACGCGGCCGCTGCGGCGCTCGCGAAGACCGCTCTCCTGACGAACCGGAGCGTCGCGGACCTGGTCGTCGAAGCCGGTCTGATGTCGCGTGACGAGGTCGTCAAGCAGCTCTCGCCGGCGCGTCTCTCCGGGCTCGAGACGATCACCGCGGCGATCCCGGTGATCTCGCCGGAGGACCGCGTCGAGGTCTGACCCCCTGCGAACGTGGGAGGGGGATGGATGCCGCGGCATCCATCCCCCTCTTCGTGCGTCCGGCTTCTCAGTCGCTGATGCGGCAGTGCGTTGTGAGCTCGCCGATGCCGTCGATGCCGACGGTCACGGTGGAGTGGTCGCGCAGGAAGATCTGCGGATCCCGCGAGTACCCGGCGCCACCGGGGCTTCCCGTCGAGATGAGAGTGCCGGGCAGCAGCGTGAGGGACTGGGAGAGGTGAGCGATCAGTTTCGCGACGGAGCGCACCATCTGGTCCGTGCTGGCGTCCTGCACCGTGTGGCCGTCCACGACCGCCCAGATGTGCAGATCCTGCGGGTCGGAGATCTCATCCGCCGTCACCGCGAACGGTCCGGTCGGGGTGAACCCGTCGAACGACTTGCAGCGCGACCATTGCGCCTCGGAGAACTGGATGTTCCTGGCGGTGATGTCGTTCACCACGGTGTAGCCCCAGACATGCGACAGCGCATCCGCCTCGCTGACATCCTTGGCGGGGTTTCCGATGAGGACCCCGAGCTCGGCCTCGTAGTCGACGGCCTCGCTGAGAGACCGCGGCCAGGAAGTGGTCTGTTCGTGCCCGGTGAGCGAGTTCGGCCACAGCGTGAACACGGTCGGTGCGGCATCGGTCTTCAAGCCCAGCTCGCTGGAATGCGCCGCATAGTTGAGGCCCACTGCCAGCACGGCCGGGGGAGCGATCACGGCGGAGGAGAACGCCCAGTCGCCGAGCGGATGGCGGACGGCGTCGCCCTCGGCCAGCGCGGCACGCAGGCGCTCGAGCAGGGGGTCCCCTCCCTCGATCAGCTGCTGCAGCGTGGCAGGGGCGTCGTTCAGGAGATCAGAGACGAGGATGGCGTCCGAGTCCTGCACCACGGCCAGAACCGTGCGCGGGGAGTCAGGACGGCGCAGGTGAGCGAACCGCATGGTTCTACGCTACCGGCTGGCGGGCGACGAGCGGGTGGAGGAGTCCGCCATACCCGAGGCACCTCTCTTGTTCCCCATAAGCTTTGGCTATGAGTTTCGGAGGACCCCCGCCGCCGCAGCAGCCCTCGCCGCACATGCCGCCGCCCCCGCGGCAGCCGGCCTATGCCTCGCGTCTGGCTCAGCCGACACCGTACACACCTCCCGCGCCGGTCGCGCCGTCGCCGGCCGAATCGCTGCCTGCGCTGCCGGTGCCGACGCGCAAGGGGCGCACGATCTCCCTGTGGCTCTTCGGTTTCCTGGGCTTCCTGCTGCTCGCTCTGGTCGGCTACTTCGGGTGGGCGCTCGGTGTGTTCGCCTCCGTCGTCGGCCTGGTGCTCGCGCTCATCCCGCTGACCGTCGTCTTCCTCGGGGTCCGGATGATCGACCGCTGGGAGCCGGAGCCGAAGCGCCTCGTGTTCTTCGCGATCGCCTGGGGCGCGCTGGCGGCCGCAGGGCTCACTCTGCTTGTCGACGTGGGCCTGAAGATCCTGATCGGCCCCACCTCCGATGCCTTCACCGCGGTCGTGCAGGCGCCGATCGTCGAGGAGTTCTGGAAGGGCCTCGGGATCTTCCTCATCTTCCTGCTCGCCCGTCGTGCTTTCGACGGTCCGGTGGACGGTGTCGTGTACGGAGCGCTCGTGGGGGCGGGGTTCGCATTCACCGAGAACATCCAGTACTTCGCGCTCAGCCTGATCGAGGGCGGCGGCGAGCAGCTCACCGTCACCTTCGCCGTGCGCGCGATCCTCTCTCCCTTCGCGCACGCCATGTTCACGGCGGTCACCGGCTTCGCGATCGGCCTGGTCGCGCGGCGACACGGATCCGCGAGTTCCGCGATCGGTGCCGGCCTGCTGGGCATGCTCGGAGCGGTTCTCCTGCACGCACTCTGGAACGGGTCCGCGACCTTCGCCGACTTCTTCGGGCTGTACTTCACCCTGCAGGTGCCGCTCTTCGTCGGCTTCATCCTCGGCATCGTCGCCCTCCGCCGTGAGGAGGCGCGTCTCACTCGCGCGCGCCTCGCCGAGTATGCGAACGCCGGATGGTTCACGCCCGAAGAGGTCACGATGCTCGCGACATCAAGTGGACGCAAGGCCGGTCTCACCTGGGCGCGAACTCTTCGCGGCGACCGGCGTCCGATCATGCGCGAGTTCATCAAGGATGCGACCGCGTTGGCCGCTGTCCGTCAGCGCGCGATCACGGGACGCGATCCGCTGGCCATCGAAGACGAACGCGCGCTGCTGATCCGCACCCGTGCCGCGAGGGCCGCATTGCTGGCGTATTGAGCTCGACATCGGGATACTCGTCCTGAGGAGGCGGTCGCGATGAGCACGTTCATCCTGATCCACGGCGGGGGAGATGTCGGGTGGTCCTGGCATCTGGTCGCCGCGGAACTCGTGGCGCGCGGGCACGAGGTCTTCGCGCCCGATCTCCCCGCCGACGACGACTCCCTCACTCTCGAGGACTACGCGGACGCCGTGGTGGCAGAAGTGGGGCCGCGACGCGATGTCGTCGTGCTCGGCCACTCGTTCGGGGCCTTCACGGCGCCCCTGGTCGCCGAGCGACTGGCGGCCGACCTCCTGGTGCTGGCCGCCGGGATGATCCCGGCGGCCGGTGAGCCGCCGGAGCGGTGGTGGGCCGAGTCGGGCTATGTCGCCGCCGCCGAAGCGCAGGCGGCGATCGATGGGGGGCTGACGGGCAATGAGGACCCGTACGTGAGCTTTTACAACGATGTGCCGCGAGAGCTGGCCGACGAAGCACTGCGGCAGGAGCGCGCACATCCGTCCCAGGCGGCCATGGAGGCGCCGTGGCCTCTGGAGGAGTGGCCGGATGTGCCGACACGATTCATCGTGTTCGCGGACGATCGGTTCTTCCCGCCGAGGTTTCTCCGCCACCTCGCCCGAGAGCGGCTCGGGGTCGTCGCGGACGAGATCCCCGGCGGGCACTGCGCGATGCTGAGCAGGCCGGTCGAACTCGCGGAGCTGCTCGTCGGCTACCTGGATTGATCCCCGGAGCCCCTGTCGTGGCAAGACTCAGCGCCCGGTGCTGCGGCGATGCCTGCGAGTCTCCCGGGCGCTGAGTTGGTCTGTAATCAGGGTGCACCCGACCGTGGAGGGTGTCAAGAGGCTGTTGCCGGTGCGCCTGTCGAAGTGTTCGCTGTGAGCAGGTGCGATCGCGTTGACCCCTTCCGCGGGCTCGGGTTTGATGGAGGCATGACTGATCGCACAAAGCCTGAGTTCGATGCCCCCAGCGCCCCTGCTCCCGCGGAGCTCGTCATCCGCGACATCATCGAGGGTTCCGGCGCCGAGGCGAAGCCCGGCGACACCGTGACCGTGCACTACGCCGGCGTCGAGTTCGACTCCGGCGAGGAGTTCGACTCGTCCTGGGGTCGCGGCGAGACCATCCAGTTCCCGCTGCGCGGCCTGATCCAGGGCTGGCAGGACGGCATCCCCGGGATGAAGGTCGGCGGACGCCGTGAACTGATCATCCCGCCGCACCTGGCCTACGGCCCGGTCGGCGGCGGCCACTTCCTCTCCGGAAAGACGCTGATCTTCATCATCGATCTCGTCGCTGTCGGCTGAGTCCGGACTGCACGCAGAGACGCCCTTCCTCCTCAGAGGAGGGGCGTCTCTGCTGTATATCGGAAGAACTTCCGCATTCAGGGGAATATATGCGAATGAATGTAAGTTGTCACAGAGGTCGCGGTGAACGCGGCCCCTGTCCGAAGCCGCATCAGCGGCCGATGTCTCCGGAGGAGAAACCATGACCAGCATCGACATTCCCGGCTACCGTCCCGGCACCTGGGTGCTCGACCCCTCGCACAGCGAGGTGACGTTCAGCGTCCGCCACATGATGATCTCCAAGGTGCGCGGCACCTTCGGCGTCAAGAACGCGACTCTGGTCGCGCCCGAGAACCCGCTCGAGGCCAAGGTCGAAGCCTCTGTCGACGTCACCTCGGTCGACACGAACGATGAGGGTCGCGACGCCCACCTGCGCTCCGCCGACTTCTTCGACACCGAGAACTTCCCGACGATGGAGTTCGTCTCCACCGGCGCGCGTGTCATGGGCGACGAGCTGTTCGTCGACGGAGACCTCACCATCCGCGGCATCACCAAGCCGGTGAGCTTCGAGCTCGACTTCGGCGGCTTCGGCACCGACCCGTACGGCAACTACAAGGCGGGCGCTTCCGCCAAGGCCGTGATCAACCGCGAGGACTTCGGCCTCACCTGGAACGCTGCACTCGAGACCGGTGGCGTGCTCGTGGGCAAGGACATCACGATCAACCTCGACCTGCAGGGCGCGCTGCAGCAGGACTGACGCCGTCACGCAGTTCCTCGAACCCCGGGTCCGTCAGGGCTCGGGGTTCTCTGCGTCGTAGTCGTGGAATCGGCGGTTGCGGCGCGAGAGCATCGCGACGAGGGCGATCACCAGGACACCGCCGAGCAGGGGCGGGAACCACAGGGTGGTCAGCGTGGCGAGTGTGCCGGCGTACAGGGCTCCGACGCGCGGGCCGCCGGCGACGACCACCACGAAGAGGCCCTGCAGTCGTCCGCGCATCGCATCCGGAACCGCCGCCTGCATCATCGTGTTGCGATAGATCGAGCTGACGTTGTCCGAGGCGCCCGACAACGCCAGCGCGACGCAGGCGGCGACGATCAGTCCGATGTGCGGGGCCGTCTCGCTGGCCGGCGATGAGAAGGCGCCGACGAGCAGCACGACGCCGAACAACAGGATCGATGCGCCGTACGCCTCGACCGCGCGCGCGATGCCGCGCCCGTGCCAGCGGTACTGCACGACGCGCCCCGAGAACAGGCTCGACGTGAAGGTTCCGACGGCGACGGCCGCCGTGAGGATTCCGGTCGTCACGGCGCCGCCGCCCAAGAGGATGGTTCCGAGGGCCGGAAAGAGGACGAGGGGCTGCCCGAACGTCATCGCGATGATGTCGATGATGTACTGCATCCGGATGTTGCCCGCTTTGCGCAGGAAGCGCCAGCCGTCGACGAGCGATTCCAGGCCGGGGCGCACGATCTCGCCCTCCGGTCGCAGGGTCGGAAGCGTCCACAACCCGAGGAACATCGACAGCATCAGCACGACATCGATCGTGTAGGTCCAGCCGTAGCCGGTGAGGGCCACGAGCAGACCGGCCAGCGCGGGGCCCGCCATGACCGTGAGCCCGAAGGCGACGCCGTTGAGCGCGGATGCCGCGGCGAGCTGCTCACGGGGGATCAGACGCGGCACGATGGCGGTACGGGTGGCCATGCCCACGGAGTTCGCGGCGGAGTTGACGATGCTCAGTGCATAGAGCCACCAGATGGTCTCGGTGCCCGTCCAGGTGAGGGCGGCGAGCATGGCAGTGGATGCGAACGTGATTGTGGCCGCGATCAGAGCCACGCGACGCCGGTCGAAGGCGTCCGCGAGCATCCCGCCGTACAGGCCGGCGAGGATCATCGGGATGAGTCCCGCGACCGCGATCATGGACACGGCGAATGTGCTCTCGGTGAGCACGAACACGTGCAGCATCACGGTGACGATCGTCAGCTGACCGCCGATGCCGGAGAGCGTCGATCCGATCCACATCCGTGCGAAGGCGGGACTGGTCTTCAGTGGAGTGAGGTCGATCAGGAGACCGCGTCGGCCGCTCACTCGTCGATCTTCTTCTGCACCGTTCGAGCCTAGTTGACCCCGGTCGAGCGCCCCTCTCGGCGTTGTCACGCGGGGGAGTCCTCGGCTGGTAGACTCTTCAGGTTGCCGTTTGATCGGCCGCGGATAAAGAGAGCCCACGTATCAGGCGTCGGGCGCCGCGCAACAAGCAGAGAGGGGATCGAATCTATGGCACTGGAAGCAGACGTCAAGAAGGCGATCATCGAAGAGTACGCGACGCACCCCGGTGACACCGGATCCCCCGAGGTGCAGGTCGCAATGCTGACGCAGCGCATCAAGGACCTCACCGAGCACCTCAAGGAGCACAAGCACGACCACCACTCGCGTCGTGGGCTGTTCCTGCTCGTGGGTCAGCGCCGTCGTCTGCTCGGCTACCTCCAGGACATCGACATCGCGCGCTACCGCTCGCTGATCGAGCGTCTCGGACTCCGCCGCTAAGGCACTGCGAACCTGCGTACAATCGCGCAGAACATTCTTGAGAAGGCCGCCCCACGGTGTGGGGCGGCCTTCGTCATGTTCGGGGGAGTGCGGGCACCTCGGCCGGCACCTGCAGATCGACCGGGCGGCAGCGGATCACGAACCCCACGACGACGGCGAGCGCCGCGGCACACACGATCATGAACACGAGGCTCGCCGTCCAGCCGGCGGTGAGGTCGTGCAGGACCCCGACGAGCAGGCTCCCTGCTCCGGCGAAGGCGTAGCCGACGCCCTGCGCGACAGCGGACAGCAAGCCCGCCGAGGCCTCGTTGGCGGCGAGCATCACGATGAGCGCGAGGGAGAGTCCGAACGTCGCGCTCTGCACGGCACCGAGCACGACGGTGATCGCGATGTACGACTCGTCGCCGGAGGCGAGCCAGATGAACGCCGCCAGCATCACGATGCCCAGGCCCGGACCGAACAGGCGCAGAACGCGGCGGCGTCGAGCGAGGATCGGCGCGATGAGCGTCGGCACGAGGCCCGCGACGCTGGTCAGCGCGAGCAGCCAGCCGGCGGTCTGCGCGTCCACGCCGCGATCTCCGAGGATGCGGGGGAGCCACGAGGCCACCGCGAAGAACAGCATCGCCTGGAGTCCGAACATCGCCGTGATCAGGGCGACCGTCGATCGGGCCGACCGTGGGAGCGCCATCCGAGACGACGGGGGTGTGGGAGCATCCGAGCGCAGCGCCACGCCGACCATGGCGCCCGCGGCGATCAGAGCGGGCACGGCCCAGAGGCCGAGTGCCAGCGCGGGGCCGCCGACCGCCGTGCTCAACGGCACGGCGAGTCCCGCTCCGAGCGCGGCACCCGCGCTGAAAGACATGCTGCTCAGCCCGATCCAGAGCCCGCCGGCCCGCAGCGACTTCAGGTACTGGGGAAGCAGCGTCCCCGCGGCCATGATCGACACCCCGGCGAGGAACGTTCCCGGGAGCATGCCGCCCGGGACGACGACCCTCAGCGTGAGCGCACCTGCGAGCGCGACCATGGCCCAGATCAGTGCCCTGGTCACACCGATGCGACGGGCCAGCAGCGGCCCGATCGGGGCGCTGACACCGAAGGCGATCACCGGCAGCGTCGCCAGCAGGTTCAACTGCACGGGAGCGAGGTCGAACGCCGCCCTGGTCGGCTCGAGCAGGGCGGCGACCGAAGTGATCGCCGGGCGGAGGTTGAGTCCGATCAGCAGGGCTGCGCCGAGCCCGACCGCCCGATCGCGGAACTGGCTGCCTCGTCGCTCAGAGCGCGAGGACACGAAGGCCATCGGCGACCACGCGGCCGTCGTGGATCACGAGTCGGTCGGTTCCCCGGTCCATCACCGCGCTGGTGGGCGTCTCGCCGTCGACGAGGAGCAGGTCGGCTCGGTCTCCCTCGGCCAGGCCGGGTCGGTCGTCGATCCCGTTCAGGCGCGGCGAGGCGAGGGACATGATGCTGGCCCCGCCCATCGTCGCGACCGCGAGCGCCATCTCGATGTGGTCGTCGCGACGGAAACCGTTGGTGAAGGCCAGCTGCCAGGTGCGGTCGAGCATGTCGGTGTTGCCGTAGGGGCTCCAGTAGTCGCGCTGGCCATCCTGACCGAGCCCGATCCGCACACCGGCCTCGACGAGCTGCACCAGCGAGAGCTGGTTGCTGGTCGACGGGGCGACCGTCGCCATCGAGATGTCCAGCTCGGCGAACTCCTCGATCAGACGACGGCTGGTGGCCTCGTTCACCGAACCGAGTTCGTACGCGTGCGACATCGTCACCTTGCCCTGCATGCCGAGCGCGCGTGTGCGCTCCATCACGAGCTCGGTGCTGAACACACCGAGCGCGCCGGGCTCGTGCAGGTGGATGTCGACCTCGACCTGGTACTTCTCGGCGAGACCGAACACGATGTCCAGGTGCTTCGCGGGGTCGCGGTCGAGCTGCGACGGGTCGATTCCGCCGATCACGTCTGCGCCCTGCTTGAGAGACTCCTCCAGATACTCGACCGTGCCCTCTTCGCGGAGGATGCCCGCCTGGGGGAAGGTCATGACCTGGACGTCGGCGTGCGCGGCGAACTTCTCCTTCGCCGCGATCACCGCGTCGAACTTCTCGAGCTTGCAGTCGACGTCGACCTGCGCGTAGGAGCGCACGCGAGTCGTGCCCCGCGCGATCATGCGCTCGAGGGTGCCGGCCACCCGCGTGGGGAGGTCGACCTCGGCGTTGCGCCAGTTCTCGCGGTCGTTCATCATCATGCCCCAGACGCCGGGAGCGCCGGTGTGCTCACGGAACGGCAGTCCGATCCGTGTCGAATCCAGGTGCACGTGTACATCGCTGAAGGAGGGCAGCAGAAGCCGCCCGCGTCCGTCGACGTCGTCACCGGACCCCGGCGCCGCCTCGTGGGGAAGGATCCGGGTGATGCGCCCGTCCTCGATCAGGACATCGGAGGCGGATCCGCCCCAGGGGCGCACGTCACGAATCAGCATGGACTTTCCTTTCTTCGGGGGAGCCGAGCCGTGACGCGAGGTCGGCGGCTTCAGCGAGATGATGGCACGCGGCGGCGCCGATGGGAACCTGCTCCACGCACTGCCGGCGCCGGTCCTCGTCGAGGAGGGGCAGCACCGGGCATCGCGTGCGGAACACGCAGCCACTGGGCGGATTCGACGGGTGGGGGAGATCTCCGACGAGACGGATACGTCGGCTGCGGTCGGCGGTGGGATCGGGACTGGGAACGGAGGACAACAGCGACTGCGTGTACGGGTGCTGCGGAGCTCCGAAGACCGCGTCCCTGGTGCCGTGCTCCATGATGCGTCCGAGGTACATCACGGCGACCTCGTCGGCGAAGTGCTTCACGACGGACAGATCGTGTGCGATGAAAACGTAGGAGATGCCGGTGTCGGCCTGGATGTCCTGCAGCAGGTTGATGACCTGCGCCTGCACCGAGACGTCGAGAGCGGAGACCGGCTCATCGCAGACCAGGACGTCGGGCTCCAACGCCAGTGCCCTGGCGATGCCGACGCGCTGCTTCTGTCCGCCCGAGAACTCGTGGGGGAACCGGTTGTAGTGCTCCGGCCGCAGCCCCACCCTGTCCATGAGAGCCGCGACCCGATTCTTCATGCCCTCCTGGGGGGAGATGCCCTGGGCCTGGAGGGGAGCCGCGATCGCGGCGCCCACGCTCTGCCGCGGGTTCAGCGACGACGAAGGGTTCTGGAAGACCATCTGCACGCGGCGCCGGAACTGCTGCAGGTCGGCTCCGCGGAGTTGCGACACGTCGGCACCGTCCAGCAGGATCCGCCCCGACGTCGGCGTGAGCAGACGCATCAGCAGTCGTCCGGTGGTGGACTTGCCGCAGCCGGATTCACCGACCAGCCCCAGCGTCGATCCGCGTTCGAGTGTGAAGGAGACGCCGTCCACGGCCTTCACCTGCGAGGAACCGCGCAGGAATCCCTTGCTGACGCTGAAATGCTTGGCGAGGTTCTCGACACTCAGCAGCGGTTCGCTCATCGGGCCACCTCCTGCAGGTCGAGCGCGGATGTCTGGATGTCGGCTTCCGCGAGGTGACAGCGTGCGCGGTGGTCCGAGCCGACGAGGGTGAGGGCGGGGCGCTCGGTGCGGCATCTGTCGTCGGGGACCAGGGCTGCCACGGGGCAGCGATCGGCGAAGAGGCAGCCCTGCGAGAGATCGAGCAGCGACGGCGGGAAGCCGGGTATGGGCGTGAGCCGCCCTGCTTCGTCGACCATCGAGGGCATCGATGCGAGCAGGCCCTGGGCATAGGGGTGCGCGGTGCGGAAGAACAGGTCGTGCACGTCGGCCTCTTCCACGCACTGGCCGCCGTACATGACGACGACACGCTTGCAGACCTCGGCGACGACGCCCAGATCGTGCGTGACAAAGATCACGGCGGAGCCGGTCTCCGCCTGGAGCGATCCGATCAGATCGAGGATCTGCGCCTGCACGGTGACATCGAGCGCCGTGGTCGGCTCGTCGGCGATGAGCAGCTCCGGTTCGCAGATGAGCGCCATCGCGATCATCGCCCGCTGCCGCATACCGCCCGAGAACTCGTGCGGATAGGAGTCGTACCGCGCGACCGGGTCGGGGATACCGACGCGGTTCAGCATCTCGATCGCCTGGGCCTTCGCGGCTTTCGCGCTCACCCTGTTGTGCACGCGATACGCCTCGGCGATCTGCCGACCCACCGTGTAGAAGGGGTGCATCGCCGAGAGCGGATCCTGGAAGATCATCCCGATCTTCCGTCCGCGGTAGGGGCGCATCTCGCTCTCGCTGAGCGGCACCAGATCGGTGCCGTCGAAGAGCACCTGTCCGGTGACCTTGGCGCTGGTCCCCTTGAGGAGCCCCATCAGGGTCTGACTGGTCACCGTCTTTCCGGAGCCGGATTCGCCGACGATGCCGACGGTCTCTCCGCGCTGCACGGTCAGGTCCATGCCGTTGACGGCATTGACCAGACCGTCGTCGGTGGGGAAGGTCACCCGCAGGTCGCGGATGTCGAGGATCGGCGTGGTCATCAGTTGACTCTCACTCTCGGGTCGACGCTCGCGTACACGAGGTCGACGATGACGTTCGCGGTGATGATGAAGAAGGCGGCGAGCATCGTGATCGCCATGGTGACCGGCAGGTCTCCCGAGGTGGCTGCCCGCACCGCGGTGAATCCGAGGCCGGGCACCGAGAAGATCTGCTCGGTCAGCACGGCACCGCCGAGCAGGGCACCGATGTCCAGGCCCAGCATCGTGATGATCGGAGTGATGCCGGCACGGACTCCGTGTCTCGTGATCCGTCCGGGGCTCAAACCCTTCGCCCGCGCGGTGCGCATGTAGTCCTCGCCGAAGGTCTCGATCATGTTGTTCCGCGTGATGCGGATGTACTGCGCGCTGAACAGGATGGCCAGCGCCACCCAGGGGAGCAGGTAGTTCGTGAACCATGCCCCGGGTCCGGCGGGGCCGAACGGGGAGGAGATCTGATTGCTCGTGAACGGCAGCCAGTGCAGTGCGCTCACGAACACGAGCAGGAGCAGCAGCCCGGTGACGGGGACGGGGAGCGAGACGCCGACGGATGCGGCTCCGACGATGATCTTGTCCGTCGCCCTGCCCTTGCGGAGGGCTGCGAGCAGTCCGAGGCCGACGCCGACCACGGTCCACAGCACGACAGCGCCGACGGCGATGGAGAGCGTATAGGGGAGCGCCCTGACGATGACGTCGGTGACGTTCTCGTTGGTCTGGAACGACTTGCCCAGGCAGGGCCAGGCGCAGACCTGCTCGGCGCCCGGCGCTCCGATGAGTCGCTCGCCGAAGAATCCACTGATGTAGGTGAAGTACTGCACCAGGAACGGCTTGTCCATGCCGAGGGCGACGCGTGCCTGGTCGATGCGTTCAGGGGTGCACTCCTGGCCGCAGGCGGCTGCCGCAGGGTCTGCGGGGCCGATCTGGAACAGGGCGAACGTCACGAAGCTCACGACGAGCAGGAGGATGACCAGCGCGGTCACGCGGCGGACGATGAATCCGAACATTGCTGTCCCGTACGGGGCCGACCGAACGAGCGGTCGGCCCCGTCCTTTCCGAAGGTGTGGTGTCGGCCGTTACTGCTCGACGCCGATGGTGGACAGATCGATGCTTCCGAAGAAGTACCCCACCTGGGCGTTGTGGATCTTCGAGCCCACGACGCTGTTGGTGAAGGTGCGGATGAGCGGCACGAGCGGGTACGACTCCATGGCCTCGTTGTAGAGCTCGGCCCAGCGCGTGTTCAGCTCTTCGGAGGTGCCGTTGGTGTTGCGCAGCTCGTACATGTCACCGGAGAGCTTCGTGTCGTAGAAGCGAGAGATGTTGCTGAAGCCGTACGTCGTCCCGTCCAGGCTCGGGCCGATGTTGGGGTCGACCGTTGTCCGGGTGGAGCCGGAGGCCGCACCGCCGCACCAGCCGGCGCGGGCGAGGTCGGGCATCTCGTCGCTGGCGAGCACCGTGTAGTAGTTCGCGGCAGGGATCGGCACGAGCTGCAGGTCGATGCCGAGCTCGGTGAAGTTCTGCTGGAGCACGGTGCCGAGGTTCTTGTACCGGTCGATCGCGTTCGAGTAGCCGTACGTGAGCGAGGCGGGTACATCCTTACCCTCGAGCAGCTTCTTGGCGGCCTCGAGCTGCGGGGCGCCGTCGATGTCGAGGTCGGTGGTCTCGGCGACGTAGCCGACCTGCGAGTCGTTCAGGTACGAGTTGGTGAGCTTGCCGAAGCGCGCACCGCCGTACTGCACCTGGATCGCCGCACGGTCCATCGCCAGGGCGAGCGCGTGACGCACGTCGGGGTCGGTGATGGTCTCGGTGTTGAAGTTCAGCACATCGGTGCAGCCGAGCAGTCCGGAGGCGGTGCGGTCGGCGACGGACGACTCGGTCAGGCGTGACGTGTCCGATGCCTGGAGGGCGCCGTTCGAGTCGAGTGTGATCGCGGTCGGGTCGGCATCCGAGATCAGCTGTTGGCTGATGGTCGCCTGCGCGGTCGAGAGCGAGAAGGTGAAGGTGTCCGGGAGCGCGGTGCGGTTCTCGTCGGTCGCGGGATCCCAGGAGGGGTTGCGCACGAGCTTCAGCTCCCGGCCGCGGTCGTAGCTCTCGATCATGTACGGGCCCGAGGAGATGGGGTGGTTCGTGTAGTCGAGCTTCGTGTCCTTCGCCTGCGGCACCGGCGCCGTGTTCGAGCGCGACACGAGGGCGGCGAAGTCGGGGTTCGGCTGCTTCAGATGGAAGATCACCGTCGTGTCGTCGGGGGTCTCGACGGCCGTCAGATCGCCGCCGCCCGAGTACGGGCCCTTGTACTGGTCGGCGTCGAGAGCGGAGTTCAACTCCTGCGGCGCCTGCGTGAAGACGTCGCGCGCGAACGTGCGGGCGATGCCGTACTTCACATCGGCGGCGGTGATGGGCGTGCCGTCCTCGTACTTCAGGCCGTCTTTGAGGGTGTAGGTCCAGGTGAGGCCGTCTTCCGAGGCGGTGCCGGTGTCGGTTGCGAGGTCGCCGACGATCGTGGGCGGCTCTCCGGCCGTCTCCTTCGCCATCGTCAACGTGCGGTAGTAGAGCTGGCCGACGTTCGCGGTCTGCACATAGTTGCTGTTGCCGGGGTCGAGGGTCATGAAGTCGCTCGACATCAGGACGTTGACGTTGCCGCCGGCCTCGTCGAAGCCCGGCTGCACGATGTGCGCGGCATACGGGTCCTTCGAGCCGGTGGGGGCGGATTGCCCGTTCTGTGCGGTGACGCTGGTGCAACCGGTGACGACCAGGGCGATGGCCACGGTCGCAGCGGCGAGCAGGGGACTGCGGTGTCTCATGACGCGTTCTCTTTCGGTGGGGGTCGGGTGTTCGGGGTCGGGAAGGTCAGCTGCGCGAGGCCTTGGGATCGAGCGCGTCGCGCACGGCGTCGCCGAGCAGGTTGAAGGCGAGCACGGTGATGATGAGCGCGGTGCCGGGGACGATGAGGAACCAGGGATCGCTGAGGTACCAGTTGCCCGCCTGCGCGGCGTTGAGCATCTGCCCCCAGGACGGTGTCGGGTCCTTCACGCCCACACCGAGGAAGGACAGCGCGGCTTCGGCGGAGATGTTCGCGGGGATCATCATGGTCGCGTAGACGAGCACCACCCCGAGCACGTTCGGGATCACCTGACGGAAGATGATGGTCCGGTGCGAGGCCCCATAGGACTTCGCCGCCTCGATGTACTCCTGCTCGCGGATGCTGAGCACCTGGCCGCGCACGACTCTGGCCAGGTATGCCCAGCCGAAGAATCCGAGGATCAGCACGAGGGAGGCGATGGGGACGAAGCTGCCCTGGCCCAGGGGCGTGTCGCGCAGCCGGGACTGCAGGATCGGGGTGAGCGAGAGCACCAGGAGCAGGTGCGGGAAAGCGAGGAACAGGTCGATGATGCGGCTGATGACCATGTCGACCTTGCCGCCGAAGTAACCGGCCGCGGCCCCGAGCACGGTTCCGAGGACGACCGAGACCACGGTAGACAGCAGGGCGATCAGCAGCGAGACCTGGGCTCCGTACGCGATGCGCGCGAAGATGTCGCGTCCGAGTCCCGGCTCCACGCCGAGCCAGTGCTCCACCGAGGGATACATGTAGGCGGGGAGCGGCAGGCCGGGGGTGTTGAAGTTGTCGAGGACTTCCGGGCCGGTGTTCGTGGTGAACGGATCCTGCCCCTCGATCGCGACCAGTACCGGGGCGAGCAAAGCGAAGAGCACGATCGCCACGACGACCCCGAAGGAGACGAGGGCGACCGGACTCCGACGGATGCGCAGCCATGCCGTCCCGAGGAGCGAGCGTCCGGTCGCGATCTTCGGCGGCGCGGTGGGCAGCGCTTCCGTCTTCGGGGTCAGCGTCTGTGTGTCCGTCACGATCTTCCTTGATGGTCCGGGGAGCGGGTGCTCAGAATTGTATACCAGCGTGGGCAAGCTTGGGATACCAAATTCGGAGATCATGGCGAGATAGCCGGTTTTCTCGAATGCGATGGGCGTGTGTGTTGAGAAGGTCGGAGACGTGGGATAGTTTTTGGATACCAAATCGCATCTCAGATCATCGGGGCTCTCATGCGCACACTCCTCACGGCCGACCATGTGCTGGCGTTCGACGGCACTTCTCACACGGAACTCCGGCAGGGGGCTGTGGTGGTCGAGGATGGCGTGATCGCCTACGTCGGTCCGGCCGGGGACGCGCCGTCTGGCGTCGACGAGCGCATCGATCTCGGCGAGAGCCTGCTCATGCCCGGACTCATCGATCTGGACGCGCTCACCGACATCGATCACCTGATCCTGGACGCGTGGGGCACCCGGGAGCAGGCCGCCCGACTGCAGTGGTCCGACGAGTACTTCGACCGTCGACGGCATGTCTTCGATGAGGACGAGCGCGCACGGATCCGGGAGATCGCGCTGGTGCAGCTCGCGCTGCACGGCATCACCTCGTTCATGCCGATCGCTTCGGAGGTGCACTCGGTCTGGGCGGAGTCTGCGGCCGATCTCCACCGGATGGCGTACTTCTCGCGGAGGCTCGGCCTGCGCGGATTCCTCGGTCCGTCCTATCGCTCGGGCGTGAACACCGTCACAGCGTCGGGCGAACGCGTCGTGCGGTTCGCTCCGGAGGAGGGTGAGGCCGGATTCGCCGACGCCGTCCGCTTCCACGACGAACTCGCAGCGCTCGACGATCCGCTGTTGACCCCGGTCTTCCTTCCCTGTCGCATCGAGACCCTGACTCCCGAGCTGCTCGCGGCGACGGGAGCGGCGGCGGCCGAGCGTGGTGCGATCGTCCGGCTGCACGCACTGCAGGGGGAGGTCGAACGCGAGCTCATCCTCGATGCCCACGGCTGCACTCCGCTCGATTTGATCGAGAAGTCGGGGCTGCTGAACGATCGCCTCCTCGTGCCGCACGGCGTGTTCCTCGACGTGAACCCGCGGGTGCACGGGGAAGACCGCGGCGACCTCGCCCGATTGGTCGACGCCGGGGTGTCGATCGTGCATTGTCCGCTGACCAATGCGCGTTACGGCTCCGAGCTCGAGACGTTCCAGCGTTATCGCGACGCCGGGGTGAACATCGCCCTCGGTACGGATTCGTTCCCGCCCGACCTCATCCGCGGCATCGACACCGGGGTGTCGGTGGCGAAGGTGCAGAACGGCAGTCTGGCTGCCGGTGACCTCGCGGGTTACGTGGACGCGGTGACACTCGGAGGAGCTCGGGCTCTGCATCGCCCGGACCTTGGCCGGATCGCCGTCGGCGCCCAGGCCGACCTGACGGCGTTCCGGCTGGACGACGTGCGGATGGGCGCCGTCGATGACCCGCTGCGCACGCTCGTGCTGAACGGCACGGCGCGCGATGCGTGCCTGACGATGGTCGCCGGCCGGGTCGTCATGCGGGACGGGAAGATCGACGGGATCGACCTCGACGCGATCCGCGACGACACGCAGATCCTCTTCGCGAGGATGCGGAACGCCTACACTGGGCGCGACCATCGGAGCGGAACGACGGACGAGCTCTTCCCTCCGGTCTTCCCCCGTCATGCCTGATACCCCGAGAGGTTCCGCGATGAGTTCCGACAGCATGATCACCGACGGATCCGCCCTCGCCGAGCGGGTCTACCGCGGTGTGCTGCGCCGGATCATCGTCGGAGAGCTCACGCCGGGATCATGGCTGAAGGAACGGGATCTGTCGGAGCGGTTCGAGGTGTCCCGTGTGCCCGTCCGGCAGGCGCTCCAGCGGCTGGAGACGGACGGGTTCGTCGTCACGACCCGCAACAAGGGGGCGAGTGTCACTCCGGTGACCAGAGCCGACGTCGAGGAGCTGTACGACGCGCGGCTGTGCATCGAACCCTATGCGACACGTCATGCGGCGCACCGTGTCCACTCGGGAGCGGCGAGTGCGGATCGGTTGCGCGAGCTCCTCGAGCGTGCGCTCACGCCGGGTGACACGGCCGAGCTGGGGGAGTCCAATCTCGGGTTCCACCTCGAGATCGTCCGCCTCTCCGGCAATCGCATCCTCGAGCGCAGTCTGCTGCCCATGCTCGGCCGGATGCAGTGGATCTTCGGGATCACGCACGCCACGCGGGAGCAGGAGCACGCGGTGGAGCACCAACAGCTGCTCGACGCCATCGTCGCCGGGCGCGGCGAGGTGGCGGCTGCGCAGGCCTACGCGCACATCGATCAGGGGCGCGAACCCATCATCGAAGCCCTCGCGCAGGCGCTTGACTGGTGACGACGGGTTGACCCCGCTCCTGCTTTCCGATAGGAAAGTAGGAGCTTTCCGTGTGGAAAGTGAAGGAGGTCCATCGTGGAGCAGAAGCCCATTCCCGGTCAGGACGCGCTCGTCCCGCCGGATGCCGATCTCGCGCAGCAGTATCTGGCTGCAGCTGATGCGGTGGCGGGGCGCCGCGACCGGGCGATCGACCGACGTGCGCTCGCCTGGCTCCAGATCCTCAATGCAGTGGTCACCGCGGCGTACCTCGTCGCGTTCGCGCTCGTCCTCCGGAACGACGATGTGATCGCCTCGCAGATGATCCTGTTCACCTTCCTGGTGTGGGGGCAGCTCGCGAGCGGCATGGCTCAGCGCAACGGGATGCAGTGGCGCATGACTCGTTCGCGGTGGCCGGTCATTTTGGGCGGAGGGGTGCTGCTGGCCGCTGCCGTCGTGATGTTCGGGTTCGTGTCACTGGACACCACGCTCCCCGTCGGCTGGGTGCTCCTGCCTGCCGGCATGGTTCTGCTCGGCATCGGCGGCTACGGGGTGGCGCAGCTCATCCGCGCGTCAGGTGATCCGCATCGTCCGCGGCCTGCCTGGACCCCGCTGCCCGTCGCCGTACGGTGGGGAACGGTCCTGGTCGGTGCCGCTCTCGGCGTGCTCACCATGCTGGCGGGGGCTCCCGACGACGTGCTCCGGAGCGTGATCCCGCTGCTGGTGATGATGATGCTCCTCGCGTGGATCGTAGCCTTCAACACTCCGCTGGGGCTTCCCTCCGTCGGAGCCGCCTGGCGTTGGCCGCATGTCGCCACCTTCTTCGTCGCGGCGTGCATCCCCGTCGGCCTCGCGCTCGGGGAAGAGTCTCTCGGCGACCGAGGGGTGGCGGGACTTCTCGGGGGTGTCGTCGTGATCCTGCTCTTCGCCCTCGTCTCCTTCGTCCCCGGGCGGGAGAGCCGTGGCTGAGTCGGCCTCCCGGCCTCACCCGCGCACCCAGCTGGACGACAACTTCGCCTCGCCCATCCGGTTCTCCTTGATGGCGGCGCTGGGTGACGGGATGGAGCTCGACTTCCCGACGCTTCGGGAAGTCCTCCAGTGCGGTGACTCGCCGCTGAGCAAGGCCATCACGCATCTGCAGGCCGCTGACTACGTGTTCGCGCGCAAGGCGAACGTCGGTGGTCGCTCGCGCACCTGGGTCCGTTCGACGGCGACGGGTCGCGATGCCTTCGCTGCACACCTCCAGGCCCTGCGTGAGATCGTCGCTCTCGGCGGTGGGCAGGCGCTGTGAGTGTTCGCTCAGGCGGGGGCCTCCACGAGGTCGGCGTGGTGGATCGCCGCGACGTCGGGGTGGGCGCGCAGGCGTGACTTGAGGGCGTTCTCGCCGTAGAGCGCGTGGATCGGGTTGCTCGGGTCCTTCGTGACACCCTTCGCCTCGGCCGCCAGCTCCGGCGGAAGCTCGATCAGCGGGAGGCGCTTGTCGAGGGCGGGGTTGAAGAAGAACGGGATCGAGATCCGGTCGTTCGGGGCCTTCGGCGACACGACCCGGTGGTTCGTCGCCTTGAGGTAGCCGCCGGTGGCGTACTCGAGCAGCTCGCCGATGTTCACGACGAAGGCGCCGGGCACCGGGGGAGCGTCGACCCAGGCGCCGTCGCGCTCGACCTGCAGGCCGCCCTTGCCCGGTTCGACCCAGAGGAGCGTGAGGACGCCCGAGTCCTTGTGCGCGCCGACGCCCTGCTGCGGCTCGGGCTCGTGTGTTCCCGGGTAGCGGACGATCTTGATCAGTGTCGAGGGCTCACCGAAGTGATCGTCGAAGTAGGTCTCGTCGGCTCCGAGCGTCTGCGCCCATTCCCGCAGCAACCGCCGGGCGACGTCGGACAGCGTCGCATGCCATTCGGCGACGACCTCCTGCAGCTCCGGCTGCGCCGCTGGCCACAGGTTGGGTCCGACGAGGCGGTTGAACGCCGGTCCGCCCTCGACGGGTTCGCGCTCGGGGCCGATATCGATCTGCTCGCGCCAGTCGACCTGTCCCTGTGTGCGTTCCCCGCCGATGCGGGTGTACCCGCGGAAGTGCGGGCTGTTGACGTTCTCGATGGCGAGTTTGTCCGCCTCCGGGAGCGCGAAGAAGTCGAGGGCCGCGCGGTGCAGCCGTGCTTCCAGCTCGGGGGAGATGCCCGTGCCCGTGAGATAGAAGAAGCCGACGTCGTGCGTCGCCGCCCTGAGGTCGTCGCGGAATCGCGCGGCGGCCTCCGGGCCTTCATCGAGCTGGGACAGGTCGAGGATCGGGAGCGAGAGTTCAGGCATGGACCGAGGGTATGTCGCCTTTCCGAGAGGGAGGGCGACTGTTGCGCCGCGTTACCGCCGGGTCGTCGTCTGCCGGCGGCAACGGTGTTCCGGCATGATGTCACCGCGGTGCTAGAGTCTCGTAGGTAAGGGCTGCCTTACCTCAGTCGTCGCAACAGAAATCGTCTCCGTGCTCGCCACTTTTCTCATCGGCCTCCGTGAAGGTCTGGAAGCTGCGCTCGTCGTCGGCATCCTCGTCGCCTACCTCCGCCGTCTCGGCCGGAAGGACGCCCTGCCGAAGATGTGGGTCGGCGTCGGCCTCGCGATCGTCCTGGCCCTGGGCATCGGTGCCGTGCTCACCTTCGGCGCCTATGAGCTCACGTTCAAGGCGCAGGAGCTGATCGGCGGAGGGCTCTCGCTGCTCGCCGTCGCCATGGTCACGTGGATGATCTTCTGGATGCAGCGTGCCGGACGCACCATGAAGGCGACGCTCGAGGGCGGACTCGATCGCGCGCTCACCACCGGCGGGCTCTGGGCTCTCGTCGCGATCGGATTCGTCTCCGTCGCGCGGGAGGGTATCGAGACGACTCTGCTGCTGTGGTCGATGGTGCAGGCTTTCGGCGATGCGCCCTCCGCTCTGCTCGGTGCTCTGCTCGGCCTCGCCGCCGCCGTCATCATCGGCTGGCTCATCTCCCGCGGAGCCGTGAAGCTCGATCTCCGCCGCTTCTTCGCATGGACCGGCGGCTTCCTCGTCATCGTCGCGGCTGGTGTGCTCGCGTATGCCCTGATGGATCTCCAGGAGGCGGGCGCCCTGCCGGGCCCGTTCACGGCCGCGGCCCCGCTCGACCCGTCGACCGGGGCGGTCGCGATCGGGTGGATGGCTTTCCCGTTCGGCTGGGCCTTCGATGTGTCGTCGGCCATCGCTCCGAGCGGTCCGCTGGCGGCGGTGCTGCAGGCCACGGTCGGCTTCATGCCCGCGATGACCTGGCTGCAGGTCTCCGCCTGGACTCTCTACATCCTCATCGTCGGGTCGCTGTACGTCCGCGGTCTCCGCTCGCGCCGTGCTCCGAAGCCCCGCGCTTCGACCGAACCCGAATCCGACACGACCTCTCTCTCACCACAAGGAGCAGCATGACCACCTCTCACCGTGTCCTGGGGACACTCGCCGCCGCGGGCGCTGCGGTTCTCGTCCTGAGTGGCTGCGTCGCCAAGAGCGATGTCGCCGCCGATGCCGCGTTCGACGTCTCGTCGACCGAGGGGGACTGCGCGGTCTCGGAGGCCACGGCGAAGAGCGGAACGCTGACGTTCGACGTGAAGAACGACACGGATCAGGTCTCGGAGTTCTATCTGCTGGCCGAGGACGGTCTGCGCATCGTCGGCGAGGTCGAGAACATCGCGCCCGCCGCGTCGCGCACCCTCACGGTCGTCGCACAGCCGGGGGACTACTTCACGCTCTGCAAGCCCGGCATGCTCGGCGACGGCGTCGGCAAGGCGGCCTTCACCGTCACAGGCGACCGCGTCGCCGTCGACGGCCCCGATGCCGAGCAGAAGCAGAAGGCCGTCGACCTCTACGCCGCGTTCGTCAAGGACCAGGTCGGCCAGCTCGTCCCGGCCGTCGAGGAGTTCGTCGCGGCCTACGAATCGGGTGACGACGAGACCGCTCGCGAGCAGTTCCCGCTGACCCGCGCGTTCTACGAGCGCATCGAGCCGGTCGCCGAGGCGCTCGGGGATCTCGACCCGCGCATCGACTACCGCGAGGTCGACGCCGTGGCCGAGGGGCTGGACTGGACGGGCTTCCACCGCATCGAGAAGGACCTGTGGGTGCCGGCGGAGGACGCGCTGAACGCCGACGGCGAGACCCCGGCCCGGCAGGACTGGGCTCCGTCGACACCGGCAGAGCGGGCCGACTTCGGCGACCTGCTGCTCGCCGACGTGCAGGAGCTCTACGACTACGTGCACTCCGACGACTTCACGACGGCTCTCGACGATCAGGGCATCGGAGGCATCTCGAACGGCTCGATCGCGCTGCTCGACGAGGTCGCCACCGGCAAGATCTCGGGCGAGGAGGACTGGTGGTCGGGCACCGACCTCTACGACTTCGCTGCGAACGTCGAGGGCTCGAAGATGGCGTTCTCGCTCGTGCAGGACTTCGCCGCAGCTCAGGGTGACGACGGTGAGGCCCTCGTCGACGAGATCGAAGGCGGCTACGCCGCACTCGAGGAGTCTCTCGCCGCCCACGGCTCGCTGACCGACGGGTTCGTCGCCTATGCGGAGCTGACCGAAGACGACAAGCGCGAGTTCACCGACCTGATCAACGCACTGGCCGAGCCGCTCTCGCAGCTCACCAGTACCGTCCTCGACTGATCAGCGTCGAGCGGAATCGAACGGATACCATCACGGACGTGAACGAACCAGACGCGGGGGCCTCGCCCGACACCTCATCGACGGGTGATGCCCCGGCTCCGGGCGGACTGAGCAGACGCGGACTCCTCGGCCTCGCCATCGGCGGTGGCGTGGCAGGGCTTGCGGTCGGCGCCGGCGCGGGCCTCGCCGGAGGGGTGGCGCTGGGCCGTGCCCGCGCGGCGGAGGACGCGCATTCCGCGTACGAGTTCTTCGGTATGCACCAGGCCGGCATCACCACGCCGGTGCAGGATCATCTGCACTTCGCGAGCTTCGACATGATGCCGCGCAGCGACCGCGATGACCTCATCTCCTTGTTGCAGGACTGGTCGTACGCCGCGTCCCGCATGTCGCAGGGACTGGAGGTCAGCGCGAGTGGAGCGGTCGGCGGGCCAGGCGAGGCGCCGCCGGACGATACCGGCGAGGCCTTGGGGCTCCCGGCGGCCGGCCTCACGATCACCTTCGGGTTCGGGCCCGGCCTCTTCGAGAACGAAGACGGCGACCGCTACGGGATCGCCGCGCGGCGCCCGGCCGGGCTCGAACGGCTCCCGGCGTTCCTCGGCGACGATCTCGACCCGCAGGCGTCCCACGGAGATCTCTGCATCCAGGCGTGCGCCGACGACCCGCAGGTCGCGGTGCATGCGATCCGCAACCTCAGCCGCATCGCCTTCGGGCGTGCCCGCCTGCGCTGGTCGCAGCTGGGATTCGGCAAGACCTCGCGCACGACCGCCGCCCAGGCGACGCCCCGGAACCTCTTCGGCTTCAAAGACGGCACGGCGAACATCCTCGCCGACGACACCGAGGCGCTCACGGACCACGTCTGGGTGTCCGAGAAGGATGAGCCCGGCTGGCTCGCCGGTGGCTCCTACCTCGTCGCACGCAAGATCGCGATGCTGATCGAGACGTGGGACCGGGTGCGGCTCTCGGAGCAGGATGCGATCGTCGGACGGGATAAAGGGGAGGGCGCGCCGCTTTCGGGAGGGGACGAGTTCACCGCGCCCGACTTCCATGGCAAGGCCATCGACGCCAACAGTCACGTGAGCCTGGCGCATCCCGAGCAGAACGACGGTGTGCGGATCCTCCGGCGCGGCTACAACTACGTAGACGGCAACAACGCGCTCGGACGCCTCGACGCCGGACTCTTCTTCCTGTCGTACCAGCGCGACCCCGCACAGTTCATCGCACTGCAGCGGCGGCTGTCGACCGATCTGATGAACGAGTACATCCGCCATGTCGGCTCCGGGATCTGGGCCGTGCCGCGCGGCGCGACCCCCGGGTCCTACGTGGGTGCGCAGCTGTTCGCCTGAGTGAGTTCAGGCTCCGCGTCGGGCGGTCTCGAGGATGTCGACCACCGTGGCGGCCATCTCGTCCGCACCGAAGTGATCGGCAGCGGTGATGGTCACGACCGCGTCGTCGAGGAAGATGAGCAGCTGGCCGTGCGCGCCGTGCAGCCGCCACCCGCGCCCGGGGCCGCCCCAGCCGGCGAGGGCGTAGCGGTCGTAGCCGGGGTTCGGGCCGGCGACGACGCCGTTCTCGTGCATCGCGTCGATCCATCCCGACGACACCAGCTGCGTGCCCTGCCACCATCCGCGGTCGCGGATCAGCAGGCCGATCCGTGCCATCTCACTCGTTCGCAGCGGAAGCCCGCCGCCCGCTTCGATGCGCCCGTTCGGGCTGCGCGTCCACACCACATCATCGATGCCGAGCGGGCGGAACAGCCGGGCATCGAGGTAGTCGCCCACATCGCCGACTCGGGCGGAGAGGGCCGTCATGGCGGTGTAGGTGCTGGCGTTCGAGTACTGGAATCTGCGTCCGCGTGATGGCCGACGCAGGAACTCACGGGCCAGGTCCGGCCAGTCCGTCATGAGCGTCTCGGACCAGGGCAGGTCGATGCCGCTCGACATCGTGAGCAGGTGTCGCAGGGTGACCTCGTCGACGCCCTCGCCGCGCTCGAAGTCGGGCACGTAGACGGTCACGGGCACATCGAAGGAGATCGCGCCCTCATCGGCGGCGATCGCGGCCGCGAGCACGCACACGCCCTTGGCGACCGAATGCACATCCTCGCGCACATCGGGCGTCCAGCGGTGTTCCGCCTCGCCGGCTCCGATGCGCACGTGAAGCCCGTGCGCGCCGAAGCCGGACGTGGACACCGCCTCGACGATGCGGTCGCGGACGATTCGTGCGGCGGTCATCGCGGATCGGTCCGGGGTCGTCGGGACCCGGTCGGATCGTTTCGACGTCCTTCGCGTGACGTGAGGGCCGGGTCGGTGAAGAGCCAGCGCGGACGCGGCTCGACCAGGGGTCGGAACACCCGACGCACGGGTTTAGTGGCCAGGAGCAGCGCGACGACCACGGAGAGCGCCGTCACCAGCGGCAACCAGATCCATGTGGGCTCGAGGTCGCGCAGCACGCCGGTCTCGCGGAACGGGTAGAGCACGAAGGAGTGCAGCAGGTACACGTACATCGTGTATTGACCGAATGTGGTCCACCAGTACGAGCCGCGGGGGATCAGGGCGAAGAAGCCGGCGCACAGGAGCACGGCCAACAGCATCAGGGCGATACGGATCGCACCGGCCCACCACTGCTCGCCGACCAGGTCGGAGTACGAGTCCTCGTAGAACAGCCAGTGGCGCAGATCCACGGCCTGCCAGAGCGGCAGCCAGTTCCACGCCGCCCAGCCCACTCCCGCGAAGAGCGCCACTGCGGCGGCCCGGATCCACCAGGGGCGGAAGTCGAGCAGCCGGAACCGATCGACGATGTCGTGCTCGCGCAGCCACCAGCCGAGTGCGAAGAACGGCAGGAGGCCGAGAGTGCGAGACAGCGAGAACGTGCTGTCGACATTCGGGAGGTAGCCGGAGCCGATCGAGATCACGACCGTCCACAGGAGCGGCCAGCGCAGCAGAGCGAGATAGGGCAGCACCAGTCGGAATATGCCGAGCGCGAGCAGGAACCACAGCGTCCAGCTCGGTTTCGTGAAGTTCGGTGTCGCTTCGCCTTCGACGAGCCACTTGGTGAGCGTCCACAGTGTCTCGAAGATCACGTAGGGGAGGATGATGTCCGTGATCACCCGCGCCATCTGTGTCTTGGTGGGAGTGCCCGACTTGGAGAAGTAGCCGGAGATGATCGCGAACGCCGGCATGTGGAACGCGTACAGCGCCAGGTAGAAGGCGAAGGCGATGTCCGAGTCGTAGATGAGCCGCTGGATCGCATGCCCGAGCACGACGAGGACGATGCAGATGTACCGCGCGTTGTCCCAGAACGGCACGCGCCGTCGCTTTCGCGGGAGAGATCCTGTGGTGGGCCCTGAGATGTCCGCCCCGGTACTGCTCATCTTTCGAGGCTACAGCCCGGGAATAAAGTTGCTGTGAGCGCGTTGACACAGATACATTCAAATGAATAGAAACGGATGCGAGTCATCCGGTTCGGAGAACACGGAGCAATCATGAGCGAGCAGTCAGGCGCGCAGGCGATGCAGTTCGGCATCATGTCGGTCAGCGACATCACCCGCGATCCCACCACGGGCATCACCCCCAGCGAGCAGGAGCGCATCAAGGCGACCACGGCGATCGCCGTGCACGCCGAAGAGGTCGGACTCGACGTCTTCGCGATCGGTGAGCACCACAACCCGCCGTTCTGGTCCTCCAGCCCCAGCACCTTCCTCGCGGCACTGGCCGCGCAGACCGAGCGCCTCATCGTGTCGACCTCGACGACGCTCATCACCACGAACGACCCGGTGCGCATCGCCGAGGAGTACGCGATGCTGCAGCACGTCTCCGACGGGCGCATGGACCTCATGCTCGGTCGCGGCAACACCGGACCGGTGTATCCCTGGTTCGGGCAGGACATCCGCCAGGGTCTCCCGCTCGCGATCGAGAACTACGCGCTGCTGCACAAGCTGTGGCGTGAAGACGTCGTCGACTGGGAGGGCAAGTTCCGCACCCCGCTGCAGGGCTTCACCTCGACACCGCGGCCGCTCGACGGCATCGCGCCGTTCGTGTGGCACGGGTCCATCCGCACCCCGGAGATCGCGGAGCAGGCCGCCTACTACGGCGACGGGTTCTTCGCGAACAACATCTTCTGGCCCAAGGAGCACTACCAGCGCCTCATCGAGCTGTACCGTCAGCGCTTCGAGCACTACGGTCACGGCACCAGGGAGCAGGCGATCGTCGGCCTCGGCGGTCAGGTGTTCATGGCGGCCAAGTCGCAGGACGCGGTGAACCAGTTCCGCCCGTACTTCGACAACGCGCCGGTGTACGGTCACGGTCCGAGCATGGAGGACTTCACCGAGATGACGCCGCTGACGGTCGGTTCGCCGCAGCAGGTCATCGACCGGTATGCGTCGATGCGCGAGTACTACGGCGACTACCAGCGCCAGCTCTTCCTGATCGACCACGCGGGGCTCCCGCTGAAGACGGTGCTGGAACAGCTCGACATCCTCGGTTCCGAGGTCGTGCCGGTGCTGCGCAAGGAACTCGCGAAGGACCGCCCGTCCGCCGTCCCGGACGCACCGACCCACGCCGCACGCGTGGCCGCGGAGTTCGGTGACGGTCCGACGCGCCAGGCTCGCCCCGGCGCGAATCGCGGTGACAACCTCACCGGCGACTCGCCGTACCAGGACAGCCCGGCGCCCGCCGGCGCAGCGTTCGGGCTCGGCCGGAAGGAGGCGTGACATGACCACGCGTCGTATCGCCGTCGTCGCGGCGGGGCTCTCGAACCCGTCGTCCACCCGGATGCTCGCCGATCGACTGGCCGCCGAGACCGTGAAGGCCCTCGCGGAGCGCGACATCGAGGCCACCGTCGACGTGATCGAGCTGCGCGACTATGCGCACGACATCACGAACAACATGCTCACGGGGTTCGCACCGCAGGCGCTCGAGACCGCGATCAACACGGTGGTCTCCGCCGACGCGCTCATCGCCGTCACACCGATCTTCTCCACGAGCTACTCGGGACTGTTCAAGTCGTTCATCGATGTGCTGGATCCCGACGCGCTCACCGGGAAGCCGGTCCTGATCGGCGCGAACGCGGGAACCGCGCGGCACTCGCTGGCGATCGACTACGCGATCCGGCCGCTGTTCGCCTACCTGCACGCCGAGACCGTCTCGACGGGCGTGTTCGCGGCATCGAGCGACTGGGGAGACTCGGGTGACGACGTCGCCCCGCTCGCGAAGCGCGTGGAGAAGGGCGCACGGGAGCTCGCCGACACGATCGCGCGGAAGGAAGCGACCACGGTCGCAGACCCGTACGACCCGGCGACGTACCTGGGCGAAGGGCGCTCCTTCGGGCACATGCTCGGAGGCCTCGCGGGGGAGTGAGTGGCGCATGACGCCATCGACGATGTCCGAGGGGTATCGTACGGTGGCGTCATGCCCACACACCCCGCGATCGTCGCGCTCCAGGAACGATTCTCCGGCACCCTCCTCCTTCCCGATGACTCGGGTTACGACGCGGCTCGACAGCCGTGGAATCTCGCGATCGAGCAGCGGCCGGTCGCGGTCGCGACGCCCGCCGATGTCGACGACCTCCGCGCGCTGCTGAACACGGCGCGGGAGTCGGGTGTGCGGCTCGCGATCCAGCCGAGTGGCCACGGAGCCTCGGGTTCTCTGTCCGGTGCCGTGCTGGTGAGGATGAGCGCGTTCGACGATCTGGAGATCGATCTCGACAGCGGCGTCGCGAGGGTGGGCAGCGGCGTGCGCTGGGGCGCGGTCGTCGAGGCGCTCGAAGGCACCGGATGGGTCGCGCCGGCCGGCACCAGCCCCGTCGTGAGCGTCGCCGGGTACACACTGGGCGGTGGACACTCGTGGTTCAGCCGCACGGCGGGCCTCGGCTCCGACAATCTGCGCGCGGCGTGGGTGTTGCGCACAGACGGCACGCACGAGCGCGTGGACGACGATGCCGACGCCGACCTCCTGTGGGCGCTGCGGGGGGCCGGCGGCCTCGTGGGCATCGTGACCGCACTCGAGATCGAACTCGTGCGGGCACCCGCCGTCTGGGGGTCGAACCTCACCTTCGACGTCGCCGATGCGCCGACGGTCGTCCGAGCGGTCCGCGACCTGGCGTCCTCGGCTCCATCGACGCTCAACGTGTTCCTGAACTCGATGCGGATGCCGGATGCGCCGCAGCTCCCCGAGCAGATCCGCGGGCGCAGCTTCCTCACGGTCCAGGCGCTGTCGACCGACGGGCCGCAGGAAGAGCTGATCGACGCGGTGCGCCGGGCCGGAGAGGTGCGCAGGGATATCACCGGCCCGACCTCGCCGGCGGCACTGGCCGCCGCATCGAACGAGCCGACGGATCCGACGCCCGGCCGCGGATCATCGATGGCGCTGAGCGCCCTCGACGACGCGACCATCGACGCGCTCCTCGAGTTCCGCGAACTGCCCGAGCAGTGGCCGATCATGGGCATCGACATCCGCATGCTCGGTGGCGCCCTGGATACACCGCGACGACCGGGCTTCGCCTCTCTGGAGTCCGTGGGCTGGCTGCTGCACGCTCTCGTGCCAGTGATCCCCGGAGTGCCCGCCGAGCCGGGAGAGGCGAGTCTCGTGGCCTTCCGAGAGCTGCTGGCCCCGAACGAGGCCTCTCAGACCGTGGCGACCTTCCTCGAGCCGGAGCAGACCCTCGAGCGCTGCGGATCTGCCGACGAGATCGCCCGTCTCCGGGAACTGCGCGCGCGGTTCGATCCCGACGCTCTGCTGCACGAGGGGCGGCTGCCCCGCTGACGGTCAGACCTCGGGGCCGGTTCGCCGCTTCCAGCCGTACTCGGTCTCCGGTCGTCCGCGGTTCCCGTAACGTGCGGCCCGCGTGAGCACACCTTCGACGACCAGGTGTTCCAGATAGCGTCGCACGGCGACCCGGGACATGCCGAGCCGTTCGGCCGCCTCGCTTGCCGACAACGGCCCGTCGGTGCGCAGTTGTGCGGTGACTCTGTCCAGCGAGGCCGCCGAGAGCCCCTTGGGAAGCGTGATCGTCCCGGTGGCGCGGCCGAGCAGTGCGTCGATCTCTGCCTGGGTGGCTTCGCCATCGGTGGTCCGCGCCTGCTCCCGATGCGCACGATACTGTTCCATCCGCTCGCGGAACACCGCGAAGGGGAAGGGCTTGACGAGATACTGGAAGACGCCGAGCGCCGCCATCTGCCGTACGGATTCGGCGTCCCGCACACCGGTGATCGCGATCACATCCACCGCAGCGGAGCGAGCGCGAAGGGCCCGGAGCACATCGATGCCGGAGCCGTCCGGCATCGTGATGTCGAGCAGGACGAGGTCGAACGCGCCGGGATGCTCGATCAGGGCGGTCAGAGCGGCCCGGGCTCCCGTGCACTCGCCGGCGACGACGAACCCGTCGAGGCGGGCTACGTAGTCGCGGTGCAACTCGAGCGTCAGAGCGTCGTCGTCGACGATGAGTGCGCGGATCACGGCGTCGACCGCCGAGGTGCCGCTGCCGGGACGATGACCCGGAACGTGGTCGGTGCGTCGCTCACCGTCACCGAGCCGCCGGCACCGGTCACGACGGAACGGACGAGCGCCAGACCGATACCGCGGCCGTTCCCGTCGGCGGGTTTCGTGGAGTAACCCTGGTCGAAGATCCGCTCGCGCACGGCAGGAGGGATCCCGGGACCGCTGTCCGAGACCTCCAGCACGATCCCTGCGCCATCGTCGGGGCGGAGTGAGACCTGCACCCAGCGGTCGTCCGACTCGGCGGCGGCGTCCATGGCGTTGTCCACGAGGTTGCCCAGCACCGAGACGGCATCGACAGGAGACAACGGCGTGCGGGGCGTATCGGGCTCGATGTGCACCCGCCAGTCGATGCCGCGCTCCTTGGCCTGCGAGGCCTTGCCGAGGAGGAGCGCGCCGACGGCGGGATCCCCGTGGCGTCGCGCGGTCACCTGGTCCACGAGCGACTGGCTCTGTCGTGACGTCTCCGCGAGTATCTCGATCGCCTCATCGCGGCGTCCGAGCTCGAGCAGCGCGACCGCGGCGTGCATACGGTTCCCGTGCTCGTGCGTCTGCGCGCGCAGAGCCTCGCCCAGGGTGCGGATCGACTCGTACGACGACACCGCGTCGCGGAGTTGACCGGGTGGGAGGTCACCGGTGATGCGGCGGGTCACACGCCGCGCGATGATCGCGCCACCGACGCCGAGTGCGATGAGGGCGACCGTGATACCGAGCGTGAGAGGCAGGCGGCGGATCAGGGTGTCGGTGATGGATTCGGTTGTCACCCCGGCCGCGACCCAGCCGATCAGGTCTCCGTCCGGTGTGATGACCGGCGAGATCGTCCGTATGGAGGGACCGAGGGTTCCGGTGAACTCCTCCGTCAGTGTCTGGGGTGTCGCGGGGATCGTGCCCAGGTAGATCCCGCCGATCTGGTCGGTATCGGGGTGGGTGATCCGCGTGCCGCCCGGGGTCATGACGGTGATGAAGTCGAGCCCGGCACCGGCGATCACCCCCAGGGAGTAGGGCTCGAGCACGCGGGTGGCCGCGTCATGATCGCTCGAGCGCAGGCCGTCGACGACGAGAGGGGAGGAGGCGAACGAGGCCGCGATGGCCGCCGTCACCCGCTCCGCTTCGGTGCGGATCGATCGCTGCGCCTCGGCGACGAGGAAGACCGCCACGAGGGCGCCGATCACGACCGCCGCGACGAGCAGCACGGCGAAGACGCGCGAAGCGGTGCTGCGGCCGCGGGAGGTGTGCGCCATCGCCTGCTCCGATCGTCGATGGTCAGGTGCCGTGACCAATACGACCACAACTCGTGTTGCGGCGGGAGGTGGATGACCGTGGGAACCGATCGGCGGCGCAGAAGCCGCCATTCGGACGAAGACGTCGACGATCGAGGAGGAAGCCATGGCGCTCACAACGGGATTCGCACTGCCGAAGTTCAACTGGCGACGAGGGAAGCACGCGTGGGACCGGCACACCTGGCTGTATATGTCCGTGCTGATCGCGGTCGTACTCGGCGCGATGGTCGGGCTCATCTGGCCGGAGGTGGGTCGAGGGTTCGAAGCGCTGGGCACGGGCTTCGTCGCCCTGATCAAGATGATGATCGCCCCGATCATCTTCTGCACGATCGTCGTGGGCGTCGGATCCATCGCCAAGGCGGCGACGGTCGGCAAGATCGGCGGGCTCGCTCTCCTCTACTTCATGGTGATGTCGACGTTCGCGCTGGCGATCGGCCTCGTCGTCGGGAACATCATCCACCCGGGCGCGGGGCTCGACATGGCGTCTTCGACGTATGACGCGGTCGAAGCGGAGGCCAAGACGACGCAGGAGTTCATCCTCGGCATCATCCCGACCACGTTCTTCTCGGCCTTCACGGGGGAGAGCGTGCTGCAGGTGCTGTTCATCGCACTGCTCGTCGGTTTCGCGCTGCAGGGACTCGGCGAGCGCGGCGCCCCCATCATGGAGGCGGTCAAGCAGTTGCAGAAGCTCGTCTTCCGCATCCTCGGGATGATCCTCTGGCTCGCACCGATCGGGGCGTTCGGAGCCATCGCCGCGGTGGTGGGCAAGACCGGTGTGGCGGCGATCTGGAGTCTCGGGACGCTGATGGTCGCGTTCTACATCACCTGCATCCTGTTCATCGTGGTGATCCTCGGTGTGATGCTGTGGGCGGTGACACGGGTGAACATCTTCGCCCTCATGAAGTACCTCGCACGGGAGTACCTGCTGATCGTCGGCACGTCTTCTTCGGAGTCCGCCCTCCCTCGCCTGATCGCGAAGATGGAGTTCGTCGGCGTGTCCAAGCCGGTCGTCGGCATCACGGTGCCGACCGGGTACTCGTTCAACCTCGACGGAACGGCCATCTACCTGACGATGGCGTCGCTGTTCATCGCCACGGGGATGGGGCAGCCGATGTCGATCGGCGAACAGATCGGGCTGCTGGTGTTCATGATCATCGCCAGCAAGGGGGCGGCCGGAGTGACCGGTGCGGGACTGGCGACACTCGCCGGGGGGCTGCAGGCGTATCGCCCCGACCTCGTCGACGGGGTGGGCGTGATCGTCGGCATCGACCGCTTCATGTCAGAAGGACGGGCTCTGACGAACTTCACCGGGAATGCCGTCGCGACGCTGCTGATCGGCACCTGGACCAAGCAGATCGACCGTGACCGCGTGCGGCGGGTGCTGAGCGGCGACCTCCCCTTCGACGAGTCCCTGCTCGACGGCGTCGACGCGCACGGTCATGAGAAGGCCTCACAAGGCGCGGACGTGCAGGAGCTGCGGGAGGCGGCCATGACGGAGATGGCGGCGAAGGAGGAGCGGGCCAGGGCGCGCGCGGAACGCGGCTGACGAGAGGGGTGAGGGATGCGGGAGTCCGGGTGAACGGGCTCCCGCATCCGCGCGGTCAACCGCTCTTGCGTCGGAACTCGCGCCGGGTCTGCGGGGCGTTCGCACTGTGCACGGCGGAGTCGCCATCCAGGTGCGCCTCGCCCTGCCGGTGGTGCGCGTTCTTCTTCTCGAGCGCTTCCTTGAACTTGCGCTTCATCTCCTCAGAGGAGGAGGCGCCTTCTTCGGTGCTCATGCCCCGAGCCTAGAGCACCGGCTGCGGCGGGTCACCCTCTCGTGCCGCGCAGGACGCGATCGAGCAGCACTCCCAGACCCAGCGCGATGACGATAGAGACCGGGACGGCGATCAGCGGGCCGCCCGGCAGGATGGCGGCGACGGCGGCGCCCACGGCCGCCTGGTACAGCGCCCAACCGGACCCGGCCAGTGCGACGAGGGCGAGGTACCGAGGTGGATGGATGCGCGACGCCCCCGCCACGAGGTTGATCGCGAGTCGGGCGAAGGGCACGAAGCGGGCGGTGAAGAGGACGGTGGCTGTGCCCGCGTCCAGCCGGTGCCGTGCCCAACCCAGTGCCTGCTGCACACGAGGCGCCCTCATCCACCGCCACCGATCGAGGCCGACGGTCCGGCCGATCAGGTAGCAGCACGCGTCTCCGACGGTCGCGGCTGCCGCGGCGCAGACGACGACCGACCAGAGCGGCGGGGTCCCCGTGGTCGCCGCCAGCGCTCCGAGTGCGGTCACCGCGATCTCACCCGGCACGACGACGAAGAAGGCGTCCCCGAGCACGAGCAGACCCATCAGCGCCAGGCTCCAAGGCCCGGTGAGGGATTCGGTGAGCAGATCCGTCGACACGTCGTCCACTGTGCCCGCAGACGGTGAACGGCAACCAAAGAGCGCATAGCCGGTGACCCGCCGTCCAGCATCCGGTGAACATCCGGTGCCGCAAGCCGTTTGTGGCGACTGCAGCGTCGGAGCACGGTCATCCTGAGGCTGTGAGAGTAGCGATCGTCACGGAGTCCTTCCTTCCGCACATGAACGGCGTCACCGGGTCAGTGCTGCAGATCCTGAGACACCTCGAGCACCGCGGGCACGATGCCCACGTGATCGCCCCCGCCGCGGTCGGGATCCCCGGGGCGGTGCGCGGAGTGTCGATCGAGGCTATTCCGAGCCTCGCGCTTCCGGGCTATCACAACGTCAGGGTCGGCACGTCTGGCGTCCCGCGCATCGCCGCGTCCCTGCGCCGCTTCCAGCCGGATGTCGTGCACCTCGCCTCGCCGTTCGCGCTCGGTTGGCGTGGGGTGATCTCCGCTGAGCGGATCGGGGTCGCCAGCGTCGCCGCCTACCAGACCGACGTCGCGGCCTATACGGAGCGCTACGGGGTCGCCGCGGCGACCGGCATCGCCCAGACGCACATCGCGCGGCTGCACCGACGAGCGACGATGACACTCGCTCCCTCCGCGGATGCAGCCCAGCAGCTCGCCGCACTCGGAGTGGATCGCGTGCGCCACTGGGGAAGGGGCGTCGACGCGGAACGCTTCCAGCCGGTGCGTCGGGACCCTGCGCTGCGTGCCGAGTGGAATGCCGAGGTCGTGATCGGATACGTCGGCCGCCTCGCCCCGGAGAAGCAGGTCGAGGACCTCGTCGTGCTCCGCGACCTCCCGGGGGCGCGCCTGGTGATCGTCGGAGACGGCCCCAGCAGAGCACGGTTGGAGGGGCTGCTCCCGGATGCCGTGTTCCTCGGCCACCTCGACGGGTCTGCGCTCGCCGCGGCCATGGCGTCGTTCGACGTCTTCGTGCACCCCGGGGAGAGCGAGACGTTCGGGCAGACCCTGCAGGAGGCGCACGCCAGCGGGGTCCCGGTGATCGCGACCGGGCGCGGCGGGCCCCTCGACCTCGTTCGCATGGGCGTCGACGGATGGCTGTACCGCCCCGGCAACCTCGATGACCTGCGGATGCGAGTGGCCGATCTGGCAGGCGACGCGCGAAAGCGGCGGGCGTTCGGAGAAGCCGGTCGTGATGCAGTGCAGAGTCGCAGCTGGGCGAGCGTGTGCGATCAACTGCTCGGCCACTTCGAGGAGGCGCGGCTGCTGCAGCGGGTGGATGCGGCTTCGCGCGCTCGCCGCGTCACCCGGCCGGATTCCCCGCCGCCGGTCACCGCGCATCGCTGGCGCCGCTTCGTCGCGCTGGGGGATTCGCTCACCGAGGGACTCTGCGATCCCGCCCCGGATGGCGCCCTGCGCGGTTGGGCCGATCGGCTCGCATTGCTGCTCGCCGCGCGGGGAGGGCTCCACTATGCGAACCTCGCGATCAGGTCGAAGCGCGTGCGCGATGTGTGCGGTCGACAGCTGGAGCGTGCGCTCGAGCTGCATCCTGACCTCATCTCGATCCTCATCGGAGCGAACGATCTCGTGAAGCATCGTGTCGACGTCGCAGCGCTCGCCGCGGAGGTGGAGCACGCCGTCGTGCGGCTGCGGGCGATCGGTGCGGATGTGCTGCTGGTCACGCCGTTCCTGCCGGGACGTCGGGCGGCGGCGATCTATACACGGCGCTTCGCCGCGTTCGCGACGGCGTTGGCGGGGGTCGCCGCGCGCACGGGAGCGATCCTGATCGACACGGATCTGCATCCTGCACTGGCCGAGCGGCCGAACTGGGGTGAGGACCTGGTGCATCTGAGCAGTCGTGGCCATCGTCTCCTCGCGTATCGAGCGGCCGAGATGCTGGGGGTGCCCGATGCGGATGCCCTGGGCATCCTGGACGCTGCCCTGCACGAGCACGAGCCGATCGGCGCGGGCGTGTGGTGGCGCCGACACGCCTTGCCCTGGGTCTGGCGCCGCCTGCACGGACGCGCGGCGGGCGACGGTCGCGCGGCGAAGCATGACGACTACGTGTATCTCGGGCGCTCATCCGCGGCGCGGTGGGCGAACGTCGGCTGACTCGCGTCGCGTTACCTCACCGCCGACGGCCGGGGCCGATCAGCGCCGACCCATGCCGTGGTACTGCCAGCCCGCTGCGCGCCAGGCCGCCGCGTCGAGGCAGTTGCGCCCGTCGATGATGATCCGTCCGCGAACCAGACCGCCGGCGTGGGCAGGGGAGAGGTCGCGGCGGTACTCGTCCCACTCGGTCACGATCACGACCGCATCCGCTTCCCGAAGCGCATCATCACGGTGTCGCTCATAGCCGAGCTGCGGATGGGCGGCGGCGGCATTGTCGAGAGCCGCGGGGTCGGTCACGACGACGTCTGCGCCGAGCCCACGCAGACGGACAGCGACGTCGAGGCCGGGGGAGTCGCGGATGTCGTCGCTGAACGGTTTGAACGCGGCGCCGAGAACGGCGATCCGGCGCCCGAACACGAGCCCGCCCAGCGCGTCCACGATGAGCTGCACGGCCCGCTCGCGGCGCCGGAGGTTGATCGCGTCCACCTCGTGGAGGAAGCCGACAGCTTCACCGCGACCCAGCTCCTCCGCACGCGCGGCGAATGCGCGGATGTCCTTCGGCAGGCATCCGCCGCCGAAGCCGATGCCGGCGCCGAGGTAGCGCCGACCGATCCGCGAGTCGTGGCCGAGAGCGTCGGCGAGCAGCGCCACGTCGGCGCCGGAAGCCTCAGCAATCTCCGCCATCGCGTTGATGAACGAGATCTTGGTCGCGAGAAAGGCGTTCGCGGCGCCCTTCACCAGTTCCGCCGTGGCGAGGTCGGTCACCAGGAACGGCGTCCCGGCCTCGACAGCCGCCGCGTAGACCTCGCGCAGCACCGCGACGCCGCGTTCACCGGCCGCGTCCGGCTCGGCGCCGACCACCAACCGGTCCGGGGTCAGCGTGTCGTGCACGGCCCAGCCCTCTCGAAGGAACTCGGGATTCCACACCACGGTCGCGCCGGAGTCGGCGACGCGGGTCGCGAGTCGTGCGGCGGTGCCGACCGGCACGGTCGACTTCCCCGCGATCACGTCGCCGGGGCGGAGGTGGGGGAGCAGCCCGTCGATCGCCGCATCGACGTATCGGAGGTCGGCGGCGTGACCGCCCGGGATCTGCGGCGTCCCCACCGCGAGGAAGTGCACCTGCGCGCCGGCGGCATCCGCCAGCCGACCGCTGAACCGGAGCCGACCGGACTCCCGCCCCTCGATGAGCAGCTCCGTCAGCTGTGGCTCGAAGAACGGTGCGGAGCCCGCGTTGAGCGCGGCCACCTTCCGCTCGTCGACGTCGATGCCGATGACGTCGTGTCCGATCGAGGCCATGGCGGCGGCGTGCACGGCACCGAGGTACCCGCAGCCGATCACTGACATGCGCATGGAGACAGCACAACGGACTCCCGCCACGGCGCGGCATCCGCTCGGTGAACGTTCCGTGGCCGGCGCCTGTCCACTCCGCGCTGCTGCGGTGACGTGGGTTTTGCGACGTCCGCTGGTAGGGTGGACGAGGTTGACGTGTGTCAATCGCACAATCGAATATCGACTCATGGAGCGAGCGGCGGAGAAGCTGGTCCCCTGTGGTGGGTTCCTCGGCAGGACATGTCGGGTGGCTTTCTACTGGTGGCCAGCGCAGGCGACATTCGCGGGAATGCCCGCGCGCCCGAACCCTTCCGTTCCGCTCCTTTGAATACGCTCGCGCGTCACATGGACTCGCGAGTCTAAACAAAGAAGGAGAGACCTCTTGGAAGGTCCTGAAATCACCGCCACCGAGGCCGTTCTCGACAACGGCCGCTTCGGCACCCGCACCATCCGCTTCGAGACCGGCCGCCTCGCGCAGCAGGCTCAGGGCGCAGTCGCCGCGTACCTCGACGGCGAGACCATGCTCCTCTCGGCCACCAGCGCAGGCAAGCACCCGCGCGAAGGCTTCGACTTCTTCCCGCTGACGGTCGACGTCGAGGAGCGCTCCTACGCCGCCGGCAAGATCCCCGGCTCGTTCTTCCGTCGCGAGGGCCGCCCCTCCACCGAGGCGATCCTCGTCTGCCGTCTGATCGACCGTCCGCTGCGCCCGTCGTTCGTCGACGGCCTGCGCAACGAGGTCCAGGTCGTCATCACCGTCATGTCGATCGCTCCGGGCGAGTTCTACGACGCTCTCGCGATCAACGCCGCGTCGGCGTCCACGCAGATCTCGGGTCTCCCGTTCTCGGGCCCGGTCGCCGGTGTGCGCCTCGCGTTCATCCCGGGCAACGGCCAGAACGACGACCAGTGGGTCGCGTTCCCGAACGCCGAGCAGGTCTCGGAGGCCGTGTTCGACCTGATCGTCGCCGGTCGTGTCGTCACCAAGGCCGATGGCACGGAAGACGTCGCCATCATGATGGTCGAGGCTGAGGCCACCGAGGGCAGCTGGAACCTGATCAAGGCCGGCGCCACGAAGCCGAACGAAGAGGTCGTGGCCCAGGGCCTCGAGGCCTCGAAGCCCTTCATCGCTCAGCTCGTCAAGGCTCAGGCCGAGCTCGCTGCGACCGCATCGAAGGAGCCGGGCGTCTACCCGGTCTTCCCGGCGTACAGCCAGGAGGTCTACGACTTCGTCGCCGGCCGCTCCTACGACGAGCTCGTCGGCGTCTACCAGATCGCCGACAAGGTCGAGCGTCAGACCGCTGACGACGCGATCAAGGACCGCGTCAAGGCCGAGCTCATCGAGGCCACCGAGGCGGGTTCGCTCCCGGCTGCGGCTCCGCTCGAGTTCTCCGCGGCGTACAAGTCGGTCACGAAGAAGATCGTCCGTGGTCGCATCCTCACCGAGGGTGCTCGCATCGACGGCCGTGGGCTCGCGGACATCCGCCCGCTCGACGCCGAGGTGCAGGTCATCCCGCGCGTGCACGGTTCCGCGGTCTTCCAGCGCGGCGAGACTCAGATCCTGGGTGTCACCACGCTGAACATGCTCAAGATGGAGCAGCAGATCGACTCGCTGTCGCCGGTCACGAGCAAGCGCTACATGCACCACTACAACTTCCCGCCCTACTCGACCGGTGAGACCGGCCGTGTCGGTTCGCCGAAGCGTCGCGAGATCGGGCACGGCTTCCTCGCCGAGCGCGCACTCGTGCCGGTGCTGCCGAGCCGCGAGGAGTTCCCCTACGCGATCCGTCAGGTGTCCGAGGCGCTGAGCTCCAACGGCTCGACGTCGATGGGCTCCGTGTGCGCGTCGACCCTGTCACTGCTGAACGCGGGTGTGCCGCTGCGCGCCCCCGTCGCCGGTATCGCGATGGGTCTCGTCTCCGACGAGGTCAACGGCGAGACCCGCTACGCGGCGCTGACCGACATCCTCGGCGCGGAAGACGCTCTCGGTGACATGGACTTCAAGGTCGCGGGAACGAGTGACTTCGTCACGGCGATCCAGCTCGACACGAAGCTCGACGGCATCCCGACGTCGGTGCTCACGGGCGCGCTGACGCAGGCTCGCGAGGCTCGCCTCACGATCCTCAACGTCCTGAACGCTGCGATCGACGCACCTGACGAGATGGCGCCCACCGCGCCGCGCGTCATCAGCGTGCAGATCCCGGTCGACAAGATCGGTGAGCTGATCGGCCCGAAGGGCAAGACGATCAACGCGATCCAGGACGAGACCGGGGCGCAGATCTCCATCGAGGAGGACGGCACCGTCTACATCGGTGCGACCGACGGCCCCGCGGCCGAGGCCGCTCGCGCCCAGGTCAACGCGATCGCCAACCCCACCAACCCGGAGATCGGGGAGCAGTTCCTCGGCACCGTCGTGAAGATCGCCACCTTCGGTGCGTTCATCTCGCTGCTCCCGGGCAAGGACGGCCTGCTCCACGTCACCGAGGTGCGCAAGCTCGCCGGTGGCAAGCGTGTGGAGAACGTCGACGACGTGCTGTCGGTCGGTCAGAAGATCCTCGTCAAGATCACGAAGATCGACGACCGCGGCAAGCTTTCGCTCGAGCCTGTTCTCGACGATGCCGCCGCCGCTGAGGTAGCGCCCGCAGAAGACGCGGCCGCCGAGTAAGCGCAGAGATCGAACCGGAACCCGGGTCCGTCCGTCGAGGACGGGCCCGGGTTCCGGCGCATCCCGGTGTGATCAAATCGTTATCGGCCGTTTCCGCGCCGTTCCCCGGATTGGTCAGGGCGTTCGATGAATTCGCTTACCCTCGAAGTACGCACCGGGGGGTGCAGATCCAGCAGGTACGCAGGTCGGCACGCACCGATCGACGCGGGGGTGAGAGAGTATGCGGTTGTTCAGCGTAGGCGCAGGAGCGTCGGCCGATCGCGCCCAGCAGCATGCCGAGCACCCGTCCGCACCTATCCCCATCGTCGGACCGGGGGTAGGGGAGACGATCCGCGTCCCGCTCGGCGAGACCGGCTATGAGACCTTCCCGCTGATGCTGGGTGCCGCCGAGTTCGGCTGGAACGTCGACCTCGAGACCAGCCACGGCATCCTCGATCGCTACATGGAGTTCGGCGGCAACGCCATCCACACGGCCGACGGATTCTCCGGCGGACGCAGCGAGCACATCATCGGGCAGTGGCTGCGATCGCGCGGCCGACGCGATCACGCGGTGCTGAGCGTGCGCATCGGAGCCCACGCCGACAATCCGGGGCTGGGTTCCGTCAACCTCGTGCGTGCGGTCGAGGGGTCGCTGACACGGCTCGGGGTAGAGCGCATCGATGTGCTGTATCTCGACGCCACGCTCGACGCGACGACCAACCTCGAAGACACCTTGGCGACCGTCGAATGGCTGTCGGACGCGGGGAAGGTCGGTGCCGTCGGAGCCTTCGGCCTGTCGCCGGAGCGCCTCGTCGAGGCACGGATCCTCGCCTCGGCCGGTTATCCGCGCATCCAGGTGATCGATGCGCCGTACAACCTGATCCGTCGTCAGCCGTTCGAAGGCGACCTGCGCCTCGTCGCCGGCGCACAGAACCTCGCGGTCACCCCGTCGCACGCGCTCGAGCACGGTTTCCTCTCGGGGCGTCACCGCAACAAGGCCCTCACCTCACGGGGCGTGCGTGGCGAGCAGCTGCGCGGGCACCTGAATCGGCGGGGGATCAAGATCCTGCGCGCACTCGACCAGGTGGCTGAAGAACTGGCTGTGCCGGTGGCGGCGGTCTCGGTCGCCTGGCTGCTCGCTCAGCGCACGATCGCGGCACCGATCGTGAACACTTTCGCGACGGATCATGTCGACGAACTCATGCAGGGCGCCGGTGTTTCGCTCTCGCGGAGCCACGTCGCCGAGTTGACCCGGGCCGGTAACTGAGCATCGTCCCACCCGTGACATAGGGTGGGATCAAGGCCCGGCGGATGCTGGCGATGAAGCGAGCGAGTTGTGACGCACTACATATATCTGGTCAGACACGGTGAACATCAGGATGCAGAGCATGGTCTCGCCGACGGACCCCTTTCTCCTCGAGGGCAGCGTCAGGCGGAGCTGATCGCCGACCGGCTGTCCGGGCTTCCGCTCGACGCGGTCTGGCATTCGCCGTTGCTCCGCGCGAACGAGACGGCTCGAGCGATCGCTGCTCGTCTGCCGTCCGTCGACCCTGAGCCCACCGCACTGCTCTTCGACTGCGTCCCCACCGGGATGACCGAGGAGACTCCCGCAGTGTTCGAGCCATTCTTCGGCTCGGTCACCGAAGCCGAGATCGAGGCGGGGCGCGCACAGATGTCGGATGCCGTCGAGGAGTTCCTCGTGCGCAAGACCGGGGAGGTGCATGAGGTGCTGATCACACACAACTTCGTGATCTCGTGGTTCGTGCGCGAGGTGCTCGCAGCGCCTGAGTGGCGGTGGATGACGTTGAACCAGTCCCACTGCGGTCTGACGGTCATCGCGCAGAAGCAGGGGCGTCCGTGGACGCTTCTCACGCACAACGACACCGGGCATCTTCCGGTGGAGCTGCGAACGGGAATCCCCGACGCGCTTCTCGTCTGAGCTCTCGCTCCCGAACGGCGGAGACCGCCCGCGCGCCCCCGGCCGGACCGCGTCCCGCGAAATAGACTGGACGCATGACCACGCAGGTAGCCCTCGTCGGCGGAACCGGGAAGCTCGGCACGATCATCGGAGCGGTGATCGATGAGCTCGAAGGCTTCGAGGTGAGCCGTGTGCTGACCTCGTCGAGTGATCTCTCCGAACTGGACGGAGCCGATCTCGTCGTCGATGCCTCCACGCCCCAGGTCAGCATCGAGGTCGTCCGCGCCGCCGTCGAACGGGGCACCAACGTCCTCGTCGCGACGTCCGGGTGGTCCTCGGAGCGGATCGCCCTCGTGCGTCCGCTCGTCGAGGCTGCCGGCACCGGGGTCGTCTTCATCCCGAACTTCTCACTCGGCTCGGTACTCGGGTCGGCACTGGCTGCGGCCGCCGCCCCGTTCTTCGGCTCCGCCGAGATCGTCGAAGCGCACCGTGAGACCAAGATCGATTCGCCGAGCGGCACGGCGGTGCGCACCGCCGAGCTCATCGCGGCCGCCCGTGCGGAGCAAGGCCCGGTCAGCGCTCCGCATGCGGATCAGCGTGCACGCGGTCAGCAGGTCGGCAGCGTGCCGATCCACTCGTTGCGGCGCCCCGGTGTCGTCGCCAAGCAGGAGGTCATTCTGTCGGGCCCCGGCGAGTCGCTGACCTTCACGCATGACACCACCGACTCGGCGCTCGCCTATGCGCCGGGGATCCGGCTCGCCGTCCCGTTCGCGGTTGAGGCGCGCGGTGTGATCGTCGGCCTGGAGAACATGATCGACATCGGCATCCGCTCGTGATGTCGCGGATCGGCGTCGGGCTGATGGCCGCGGCGCTGCTGGTCTATCTCGCGGTCGCCATCTGGCTGGCTGTGATGTTCATCTCGGTCGGCTCGCCGGTGTCGATCGGCATGGGCATCACGCTGCTGGTGCTGGCTCCGATCGGTGCCTGGGCGCTGGTGCGGGAGATGATGTTCGGCTTCGGTGCGGACCGCCTCGGGCGCCTGCTCGACGCGGAGGGCGGGATGCCTCCGGTGGAGACGGAACTGACCCCCAGCGGTCGCATCGCTCGAGCCGACGCTGATCCGCTCATCGCGCGATACACCGCCGAGGCCGATGCCGCCGATGATGACTGGCGTGCACGCTACCGACTGGGTGTCGTGCAGGATGCGGCCGGCCACCGGAAGGATGCCAGGGCCAGCATTCGCGAGGCGATCCGCCTCTCGCGTCGCTGACCCCGCATCATTCCTCAGGCGAGAGTCGCTTCGAGCGTGATCTCGATGCCCGCGAGGGCCTGCGACACCGGGCAGCCGGTCTTGGCGCCGGCCGCGATCTCCTGGAACGCCTCGGGCGTCAGGTTCGGGACCGTCGCGTTCACGTTCAGATGGCTGCCCGTGATGCCGACGCCCGGCTTGAAGGTGACCGAGGCCGTCGTGTTGACGCGCTCCGGCGGCGTGCCGTTCTCGGCGAGTGCGTGAGAGAGCGCCATGCTGAAGCACGAGGCGTGGGCCGCCGCGATGAGCTCCTCCGGGGTGGTCGTGGTGTCGCTGCCCTCGCTGCGCGCCTTCCAGTTGATCGGGAAGGTGCCGAGGTTCGACGACGAGAACGCGACCGTGCCCGATCCCTCCATGAGCGATCCGGTCCAGGTGCTGGCGGCTTCGCTGGTGACGGGCATGATTCCTCCGCTTCTCGGGCCCCGCTCGGTGTGCGGGGCACGTTGCGGCCAGCCTACCGAGGGGCCGGGCGGGACGGAACAGGAGTCAGGCAGCGGCTGCGCGACCGATGATGCCGGCCCTCTGCAGCAGGAGGTAGAGCTGGCAGCCGAGGCAGAAAGCGAAGGCGGCGTTCAGGAACGCGGCGATGAACGCGGCAGCGGTGGCGATCGGCAGCGCCCACGGTACGCCGAGGAGATGCAGCACAAGACCGATGCCGACGACGAACAGCCCCACTCCCTGGGAGAAGCGAGGCGGGCGCGGGTCCTCGAGTTCGGTCGGCGCCGAGAGTCGCGGGCGCACCAGCGTGCGGAAGACGACGCTCCACGGCGTGGTCCGGGGCGAGACGACACCCCACAGGAACAGAAGGGCGATCACGACCGTGAGCAGGAAGCCCGGGTCGAGCGCGCGCTGGGCGGGCGTCGACGAGGAGATCACAAAACCACCGGGCACGAAGGCGGAGTCCGTGAGCGGCTGATAGGCGAACCAGCCGAATGAGCCCGCACTGGCGGGTTCCGTCGATATCCCGATCAGTGCCAGGAACGTCGCGACGAACAGGAGCATCGCGGTGATCGAGGCGGCGAAGCGCGGACCACGGGGATCGATGCCTGCGGATGTGCTCATGGGTGTGCTCCGGTCTTGGCGCCTCAGACGGCGGCGACGGCTTCTTTGAGGGCGTGCGGGTGCGGCACGCCATGGAATCGTGCGCGGACCGCGCCGGAATCGTCGACCAGGAAGGTTGTCGGCGTCTGCAGCACCTTGTATCGCGCGGAGAGATCGGGACGATGCGTCAGATCCACCTCGACGTGCGCGAGCCCATCGTGACCGGATGCGTAGTCGCGGAGCAGGCGACGGACCTGCGGGCACCGCGCGCACATCTCGGTGCTGAACTGCACCAGGGTGGCGCGCGAGCCGAGTTCCGCCGAGGCGACATCCGCGGGATCGAATCGGAGCGTCCCGCCGTCGCGTCGCCGCCCGTCTCGACGTCGCAGGACGATGCCGACGATCGTCGCGAGCGCGAGAAGCGCCGCTGCGAATCCGAGGGCGAGGGCGGGCGACATGTGTCGAGGCTACGTGCTCCACAGAGGTACCGAGGCCGATGTTTCCGAGCGTGACGAACCCCGATCCCGCCGCGGTGGATCCGCCCGTGACCGGGGGCGGGAAGGTATCGTGGCTGTCATGAGTGCAGCCGTCCCGACGCCCTATGAAGACCTGCTCCGCGATGTGCTGGAGACCGGGACGCACAAGTCGGATCGGACGGGGACGGGGACCACGAGTGTTTTCGGCCGACAGATCCGCTTCGACCTGGCGAAGGGGTTCCCGCTCATCACCACGAAGCGCGTGCACTTCAAGTCCATCGCCTACGAGCTGCTCTGGTTCCTGCAGGGCGACTCCAACGTCGGCTGGTTGCGGGAGCACGGCGTCACGATCTGGGACGAGTGGGCGGACGAGTCGGGCGACCTGGGACCGGTCTACGGTGTGCAGTGGCGGTCATGGCCGACGCCCGACGGCGGCAGCATCGACCAGCTCTCCGAGGTGATCGAGCAGATCCGTCGTTCCCCCGATTCGCGCAGGCTCATCGTGTCGGCGTGGAACCCGGCCGACATCCCCGACATGGCGCTCGCTCCCTGCCACGCGCTCTTCCAGTTCTACGTCGCCGACGGCAGACTCTCGTGCCAGCTGTATCAGCGCAGCGCGGATATGTTCCTCGGGGTGCCGTTCAACATCGCCTCCTACGCCCTGCTCACGATGATGATCGCGCAGCAGGTGGGCCTCGAGCCCGGTGACTTCGTCTGGACGGGCGGTGACTGCCACGTCTACGACAACCATGTCGAGCAGGTGCGCGAGCAGTTGAGCCGTGAGCCGTTCGAGTATCCGACGCTCCGTTTCGCCCGCAAGCCCGAGTCGATCCTCGACTACCGGTACGAGGACTTCGTCGTGGAGGACTACCAGCATCACGCGCCGATCCGCGCGGCGGTGGCGGTATGACCTGGGTCGGGCTCATCTGGGCCGAAGCCCACGGCGGCGTGATCGGTGCCGCGGGGGGCATGCCCTGGCACGTGCCCGAAGACCTCGCGCATTTCAAGGACGTCACTCTCGGGGCCCCGGTGGTGATGGGGCGCAAGACCTGGGACTCGCTTCCGGAGCGCTTCCGTCCGCTCGCCGGCCGCGACAACATCGTGGTGACCCGTCAGCAGGACTGGTCGGAGGAGGGTGCCCGCCGCGCCGCCACCGTCGCCGAAGCCGTCCGCGGCCTGGACCGGGTGTGGATCATCGGCGGCGCGGAGATCTTCCGCCAGGTGATCGGGGATGCCGACCGGCTCGAAGTCACCGAGCTCGACCTCGATGTCGACGGTGACGCCTACGCGCCGGCCAAGACCGGGTGGCGACTCGTCGACGAGGGGGAGTGGCAGACCTCGCGCACCGGTATCCGCTACCGCTTCCTCGGATACGAGCGCTGATGCCCACCGCTCTGATCACCGGCGCAAGCGCCGGACTGGGGGCAGAGTTCGCCCGCCAGCTTGCCCGCCGCCGCGCCGATCTCGTCCTCGTCGCACGTTCCGAGGCCGCGCTGGAGCAGCTGGCGACCGAGCTGCGCAGCGAGTACGGGGTAGCAGTCGAGGTGCTCCCCGCCGATCTGGCAGACGCTGCGGGGGTCGAGAGCGTCGCTGAACGGCTGCGCGACACCGCGGACCCGGTCGACCTGCTCGTGAACAACGCCGGATTCGGGTTGCCGCTCCGCTTCGCCGACAACGACATCGATGATGAGGTACGGCATCTCCGGGTGCATGTCGAGGCGTCGATGCGTCTCATGCACGCCGCTCTGCAGTCCATGCGCGGACGAGGCGGGCGCATCATCAACGTGGCCTCCGTCGCCGGCTTCATCTCCCGCTCGACCTATTCGGCGTGTAAGTCGTGGCTGATCGGCTTCAGTCGGTGGGCGAACGCGGAGTATGCGCGCGACGGAGTCAGCGTCACCGCCCTCTGCCCCGGATTCACGCACACCTCGTTCCACGAGCGGATGGGACTCGCCGTGGGTGAGGAGGGCGTGCCCGCCTTCATGTGGTTGGACGCCCGCGACGTGGTCCGTGCGGGGCTACGCGATGCAGCCCGGGGCAGGTCCGTGTCCATCCCGTCGCTGCGATACAAGGCGATCGTGGCGTTGACGCGTGTGCTGCCGAGCTCGCTGACGTCGGGCGTCGCTCGTCGCGGCCGTGTCTGACGAGCGTCACCGCGTCCGCATGACCTCGACCCGAACCGATACGCTGGGTCTATGACGCACTCGGGCAACCCTTTCGGACAGGTTCTCGTCGCGCTCGTCACTCCGATGACAGCCGACGGTGAAGTCGATTGGCCCGCCGTCGAGAAGCACATCGATGACGTGATCACCGCGGGAGCGGACGGCATCGTCGTGACGGGAACGACCGGCGAGACCTCGACCCTGACGGACCCCGAGAAGCTCAAGCTCGTCGAGGTCGGCAAGTCCGTATCGGCAGGCCGCGCCAAGATCATCACCGGCGGTGGCTCCAACGAGACCGCGCACGCCATCGAGCTCTACAAGGCCAGCGAGAAGGCCGGCGCCGACGGCATCATGATCGTCACGCCGTACTACAACAAACCGACGCAGGCCGGCATCCTCACGCACTTCCGCCTGGTCGCCGACGCGACCGACCTTCCGGTGATCCTCTACGACATCCCGGGGCGCACCGGTGTGCCGATCAAGTACGAGACAATCCTGCGCCTCGCGAAGCACCCGAACATCCTCGCGGTGAAAGACGCCAAGGGCGACTTCTCCGAGGTGAGCCGCGTGCTCAACCAGACCGATCTGATGTACTTCTCCGGCGACGACGCCAATGTGCTGCCGCACCTCGCGATCGGGGCCACCGGCCTCATCGGCGTGACGGCGAACGTCGCCGCCGCGCCGTATCGTACGATCATCGACGCGGTGAACGCGGGCGACCTGGCCACGGCGACAGCCGAGCACAAGCGGCTCGAGCCGCTCGTGCGCGCTGTCATGACGCACGTCCCAGGAACCGTCGCCGCCAAGTACATCCTGCACGGGCTCGGCCGCATCTCGAGCCCGCGCGTCCGTCTGCCCCTGGTCGGTCCCGAGGAATGGGAGGCCGCGCTCATCGAGGATGAGCTCGACCTCGTCAAGAACGTTCCCGGAGCCGACTTCTCGAACTTCCGACCCGACCGCAACGCGGCTGCGGGTGGTGCCCTGCCGAAGGTGCACGGCACGACGCGCTGAGCCGCGTCCCCACGAACGAACGGACGCGTGGAGTGTCCGACTGAGGAGACAGCATGTCCATTCCCCTGGTAGAACCGGCCGCTCTCGCTGAAGGGACGCTGCGGGTCATCCCGATCGGCGGTCTCGGCGAGATCGGTCGCAACATGACCGCGTTCGAGTACGACGGCAAGATCCTGATCGTCGACTGCGGCGTGCTCTTCCCCGAGGAGCACCAGCCGGGCGTCGATCTGATCCTGCCCGACTTCGAGCCGATCCGTGATCGCCTCGACGACATCGTCGGCGTCGTGCTCACTCACGGCCACGAGGACCACATCGGCGCCGTTCCGTATCTGCTGCGTCTGAAGAGCGACATCCCGCTGATCGGCTCGGGGCTCACGCTCGCGCTGGTCGAAGCGAAGCTCAAGGAGCACCGCATCAAGGCTTTCACTCTCACAGTGAAGGAGGGCGAGCAGGAACGAGTCGGACCCTTCGATCTCGAGTTCGTCGCGGTGAACCACTCGATCCCCGACGCTCTGGCCGTCGCCATCCGGACCCCGGCCGGCATGGTGCTCGCCACGGGTGACTTCAAGATGGACCAGCTGCCGCTGGACGGCCGCATCACCGACCTGCGCGCGTTCGCCCGCCTCGGCGAGGAGGGCGTCGACCTGTTCCTCGTCGATTCGACGAATGCCGACGTCCCCGGCTTCACTCCCACCGAGCGTTCCATCGGTCCGGTTCTCGACCAGGTCATCGCCAAGGCACCGCGCCGCGTGATCGTCGCGAGTTTCTCCAGTCACGTCCACCGTGTGCAGCAGGTCATCGACGCCGCGTACTCCAACGGTCGCCGCGTCGCATTCCTCGGCCGCAGCATGGTGCGGAACATGACCATCGCCGAGCAGCTCGGCTATCTGAAGGTGCCCGACGGGGTCCTCATCGACTTCAAGAAGGCGCGCGATCTCCCGGACGAGAAGATCGTCTACATGTCGACCGGTTCCCAGGGTGAGCCGATGGCGGTGCTCAGTCGCATGGCGAACATGGACCACGCGATCGAGATCAGCGAGGGCGACACCGTCATCCTCGCCTCCAGCCTCATCCCGGGCAACGAGAACGCCGTCTACCGCGTAATCGACGGGTTGACCAAGCTCGGCGCCAACGTCGTGCACAAGGCCAACGCGAAGGTGCATGTCTCCGGACATGCCGCCGCCGGAGAGTTGATCTACTGCTACAACATCCTGAAGCCGAAGAACGTCCTTCCGGTGCACGGCGAATACCGACACCTCATCGCGAACGCCAAGCTCGCGCAGGAAACCGGCGTCCCTGAGGCGAACACGATCATCGCCTCCAACGGCACCGTGATCGATCTCAAGGACGGCGTGGCGAGCGTCGTAGGCCAGCTGGATCTCGGGTTCGTCTACGTCGACGGCTCCTCGGTCGGAGCGATCACCGATGCCGACCTCAAGGATCGACGCATCCTCGCCGAAGAGGGCTTCATCTCTGTGATCGTCGTCGTGGATGCCGCGACCGGCCGCATCATCTCCGGTCCCGAGATCCACGCGCGTGGTGTCGCCGAAGATGACTCCGTGTTCGATGACGTCGCGCCGAAGATCGTCGCGGCGCTCAAGGAGGCGGCGGGCAACGGGGTGCGCGACACCCATTCGCTGTCGCAGGTCGTGCGACGCACGATCGGCCGCTGGGTGAACCAGCGGCTGCGTCGTCGTCCGATGATCGTCCCGCTCGTCATCGAAGCGTGACCGCCGCCCGGTATTCACGGTTGGCCGTCATCCCGGCGTAACACCCCGGTTCTATGCTCACGGCATGGACAGGGGCATTGCCCTTCGCAGGGCGGCGCAGACGGATGCGATGTTCCTCGGCGACATGCTCGTCGAGGCCGCCAACTGGCGCGCCGGGGGAGTGCGCCCGAGACACGAGGTGCTGACGTCGGCGGATCATCGACGCTATCTCGCGGGGTGGAAGCGGATGTCCGACGACGGGCTCGTCGCCACCAGCGACGATGACATCCCGGTCGGCGCTGCCTGGTATCGGGTCCTGCCGCAGAACGCCCCGGGACTCGGCTTCATCGGAGCCGCTGTCCCCGAGCTGATCATCGGCGTGCACCCGCTCTGGCGGGCTCGGGGGGTGGGACGATCTCTGTTGCGCGGCATAGTGCAGCTCGCCGGCGCAGAGGGGCATGCACGGATCAGCCTGAGCGTCGAGCGTGACAACTTCGCCCGCAATCTGTATCGCGCCGAGGGATTCGCCATTGTCGGGGAGGGTGAGACCCGAGACACGATGGCGCGTCGCACCAGGTAGCCGCCTCCGCGAGGATCGACGGAAAGCCGCGTCATTACGCGGAGATGTCGGCTGTTGGACGTAACGTGAGAGCATGGCCAGGAGTACCACGAAGACAGAGCGCGCGTCGACCAGCGCACCGTCGCGCCCCAAGCGGCAGACGGCTCCCAAGGCCCAGCCCGCACCGAAGAAGTACATCGACGAGGCAGACAAGCCTCCGGTGGCAGTCCGGGCCTGGATCGGACTCGCCCACGGCGTCGGCGGGCTCTTCCGTGCCTTCGGGCCTGAGGCGCTGGAGAAGGACGACCGCCGCGACGGCTTCCCGTTCCTCCTCGTGCTGCTCGCGGCTCTCGGCGCCGTGAACGAGTGGGTCTTCATCGGCAACGAAGTGGCCGAGAACATCAGTGCCTACTCCGTGGGGCTGCTCGTCGGCAGAGTGGCGTTCATCATGCCCCTGCTTCTGCTGGTGCTGGCCGGTTGGCTGTTCCGCCACCCCGCGTCGGTTCACGACAACGGACGCATCGGCTTCGGTTTCGGCCTGTTCGTGATCTCCCTGGCAGGTTTCTGCCATGTCGCCGGAGGACAGCCACAGCCCCAGCCGAACATCACGGCGTTGAACACGGGGGGCGGGTTGCTCGGGTGGTTGGTGGGGCAGCCGCTGACTTACCTCACGAATATCCCTGCCTACATCGTGCTCGCGTTGCTGACCGCACTCAGCATCCTGATCCTCACCAAGACACCGCCGAACCGCATCGGTCGGCGCCTCGGCGATCTCTACGCCTGGATGTTCGACGCCGAGCGTCCGGAAAAGCCCGCCAAAGACGCCGCCGCAATCGATGAGGCCGACAAGGTCGACGACCCCGACGTGCTGCCCTGGTGGCGACGCAACAAGACGGGTCGGGAAGAAGACCCTGACGAGGGCACTCTCGGCTCCGACGACATCACGGCGCTGCTTACGACCTCCGACCCGACTCCGGCCTACGACCAGGCGGTCGTCGTCGAGAATCCCTATGACGCCGCCACCGAGGTGCTGTCCGAGGTTCGCTCGGTCGCGGATTCGCTCGCCGAGCAGCAGACCACGGCGCTCCTCGACGATTCCTCCGACACGGGCGAAGCACCGGAGCTTCCCGGCCTCGACGGCTTCGGTACAGACGGTCCGGGCGACCGGGGTCCGCAGGCTCCCGTGACGCCGTACATCCTGCCTTCTCCCGGCCTCCTCGTCGAAGGGCCGCCGCCGGTTCTTCGCTCCGAGGCCACCGACAAGGTGATCGAGCAGATCACCAGCGTGCTGACGCAGTTCAAGGTCGACGCGAAGGTCACCGGCTTCTCGCGCGGGCCGACCGTCACGCAGTACGAGGTCGAGGTCGGTCACGGCGTCAAGGTCGAGAAGATCCTGCAGCTGAGCAACAACTTCGCCTACGCCGTGGCCTCGAACGATGTCCGCATCCTCTCGCCGATCCCCGGCAAGAGCGCGATCGGCATCGAGATCCCGAACGCCGACAAGGAGATGGTCGCGCTCGGCGACGTCCTCCGGTCGCCGGCCGCGCAGAAGAGCACACACCCGATGACCATCGGCGTCGGCAAAGACGTCGGTGGCAACATCGTCATCGCGAACCTCGCGAAGATGCCGCACCTCCTGGTGGCCGGTTCCACCGGTTCCGGTAAGTCGAGCTTCGTGAACTCCATGATCACGAGCCTGCTGATGCGCGCTCGCCCCGCTGACGTGCGCATGGTCCTGATCGACCCGAAACGCGTCGAGCTCACCAGCTACGCCGGCGTCCCGCACCTCATCACGCCCATCATCACGAACCCGAAGAAGGCGGCCGAGGCGCTGCAGTGGGTCGTGAAGGAGATGGACATGCGGTACGACGACCTCGCGTCGTTCGGCTTCCGTCACATCGACGACTTCAACCGTGCCGTGCGCGCCGGCGAGGTCGAGCTGCCTGTGGGCAGCGAACGTGTTCTCAAGCCGTACCCTTACCTCCTGGTCGTGGTCGATGAGCTCGCTGACCTCATGATGGTCGCCCCTCGCGACGTGGAGGACTCGATCGTCCGCATCACGCAGCTCGCTCGTGCCTCGGGTATCCACCTGGTGCTCGCGACGCAGCGCCCCAGCGTCGACGTGGTCACCGGTCTCATCAAGGCCAACGTCCCTTCGCGACTCGCGTTCGCCGTCACCAGCGTCACCGATAGCCGCGTCATCCTCGACAGCCCCGGTGCAGACAAGCTGATCGGGCAGGGCGACGCGCTGTTCTCCCCGATGGGATCGTCGAAGCCGTTCCGTCTGCAGGGTGCGTGGGTCGACGAGAAGGAGATCGACGCCGTCGTCAAGCACGTCACCCGTCAGGCACGTCCGGACTACCGTCCCGACGTCCAGGAGGCGATGGAGCCGACGAAGAAGAAGGAAGTCGACGAAGACATCGGCGACGACCTCGAGCTGCTGCTCGCTGCCGCCGAGCTCATCGTCTCGTCCCAGTTTGGTTCGACGTCGATGCTCCAGCGAAAGCTGCGTGTCGGCTTCGCCAAGGCGGGTCGCCTCATGGACCTTCTGGAATCGCGCGAGATCGTCGGGCCCTCCGAGGGTTCCAAGGCCCGAGATGTGCTGGCCACGGCCGAGCAGCTCCCGCAGGTGATGGCGAAGCTGCGGGGGGACGACGCTCCCGCGTCCTCCCCGTCTCCGGCTACTCCTCCGGTTCCGCCGATGCCGCAGACGCATGATCCGATCGCCGCTCAGTACGAAGGACTCCCCGAGGTGGAGGCCGAGGGTGGCGACGAAGACGCCTGGGGCCTGACGGGGCGCGACTGATGGCTATTCCTCGGCAGCTGCCCAACGCCATCACGGTCGCGCGTATCCCGCTGGCGGTCATCTTCTTCGTGCTGCTGCTCCTGGGTGGCACCTACGGTCTCCCCGAGCCCGGCCTCCGCTGGGCGGCCGCCATCATCTTCATCGTCGGAATCTCCACCGACTGGGTCGACGGATACCTCGCACGCAAGTACGACATCGTCAGTGACTTCGGCAAACTCTGGGACCCGATCGCCGACAAGATGCTCACCGGAGCGGGCTTCATCGGCCTCGCGATCCTCGGGGAGGTCAGCTGGTGGATCGTCGCGGTCATCCTCGTCCGCGAGTGGGGGATCACGATCCACCGCCTCATGGTCGCGAGCGAGCATGTCGTCGCTGCTGCTTGGATGGGCAAGATCAAGACGGCTTTCCAGGGCGTCGCGCTCGGCTGGGCGCTGCTTCCCCTGAACGTCCTCATCGGGCTCGAAGCCTGGACGATCATCACGTTCATCTTGATGCTCATCGTGCTCGTCCTCACGGTGGCGAGCGGCATCGACTACATCGTCGCGCAGGTACGCGGGGCGCGCCAGAAGCGGGCATGAGCGACGCGGGCGCCGCCGCACTGCTGTCGGCTCTAAATCAGCGCGGCTGGTCTCTGGGCGTCGCGGAGTCCCTCACGGGCGGCGCGTTGTGTGCCGAGATCGTATCCGTTCCGGGCGCTTCCGCGGTCCTGCTCGGCGGCGTCGTGGCGTATGCGACCCCGGTCAAGACGACGGTGCTCGGAGTGGACGCCGAGCTCCTCGCCGCCGAGGGGCCGGTTCATCCGCAGGTCGCCCTGCAGATGGCTGACGGTGTGCGCCGCGTGGTGAGCGTGAACGGCGTCGCGGCGGATGTCGGTGTGTCGACGACCGGGATCGCGGGGCCGGATTCCCCCGACGGCCAGCCGGTGGGAACGGTGCACATCGGGATCGTGACGCCAGACGGCTCCTCGGCGAAGGCGCTGCACCTGCAGGGTGACCGTGATTCGATCCGTGCGCAGACGGTGAACGCGGCTCTTCAGGTGTTGCTTGAGTTCGTCCTGGAATAGTGGCGGTCCGATGTCGGTTATTACCGATGTGCTCACATTCAAACCACAGAGTGCAGGGGTAGATTTCGAGCAGGCCAGGAGTACTAGACTGGCTGTCTCATCGGGGGAAACCTCGAACGATCACACGGGGAGGAGGTTCCGATGATTCTTGTACGACAGGAAATCGGCGATGTGCTGAGGGACTTCCGCCTGCAGAAGGGGCGCACGCTCCGGCAGGTCGCAAGCAAGGCGTCGGTGGCGCTCGGCTATCTCAGTGAGGTCGAGCGGGGGCAGAAGGAGGCGTCGAGCGAGATCCTCGCATCCGTCGCCGATGCTCTCGACGTCCCCATCTCGACGATCATGCGTGAGGTCGGGGACCGCATCTCTGTTCTCGAGGGCATTCAGGTCTTCCCGGATGTCGTTCCGGACGACCTCGTGGCGTCGATCGAACCCCAGCTCTCGCTGCACTGAGCGTCGGCGTGCGGGTGAGCGATGCGTCGTAGCGAGTTCCTTCGCGCGGTCGACACCGAATTCCAGGCGCGGGCCTCTTCGTTGGTGAACGACCTCGGGCTTTCGGCCCTGCGCGGCCGTACGGCGCTCGAGGCTCTGGACGACGGAACTCCGCCGCGGGAGATCTGGCTTGCGTTGTGCGCAGAGATGGATGTTCCGGAGAACCGACGACACGGCGTCGGACGGCAGGAGCCGCGGGGGCGTTGAGTCCCAGGGGATGTCCGCAGGTTACGGCACACAATGTGCAGTGGGCGGCGTGTCGTCGAAGATCTGTTCGAACCGGGCGTAGTCTTCTGCACAAGTGGTTCAGGCAATCTGTTCTCCACGGTATGTGAGCTCTCCGCGTCGATGTCGGTGGCCTCTCCTACGGTGGAAACAAGCCGAAGAGCCATTACGCCTTGTCGGAGAGTTCCTCCCAGCCGGGAGAGCCGCGACAGCCTACAGGCGGCACCACGCGCGCAGAAGGAGCAGACCATGCCATCACCCGCCGACCGCGAGAAGTCCCTCGAGACCGCACTCGCCCAGATCGACCGTCAGTTCGGAAAGGGCTCGGTCATGCGGCTGGGCAGCGATGAGCGCGCCCCCGTGGCCGTCATCCCCACCGGCTCCATCGCCCTTGACGTCGCCCTCGGCGTCGGAGGTCTCCCGCGTGGCCGTATCGTCGAAATCTACGGACCTGAGTCCTCGGGTAAGACGACGCTGACACTGCATGCGATCGCGAATGCCCAGCGTGGCGGAGGCATCGCAGCCTTCATCGATGCCGAGCACGCGCTCGACCCCGACTACGCGGCGAAGCTCGGCGTCGATATCGACGCGCTTCTCGTCTCCCAGCCCGACACCGGTGAGCAGGCGCTCGAGATCGCCGACATGCTCGTGCGCTCGGGTGCCATCGACCTCATCGTCATCGACTCCGTCGCGGCGCTCGTGCCTCGTGCCGAGATCGAGGGCGAGATGGGTGACTCGCACGTGGGTCTGCAGGCGCGACTCATGTCGCAGGCGCTGCGCAAGCTCACCGGTGGTCTGAGCCAGACAAACACCACCATGATCTTCATCAACCAGCTGCGCGAGAAGATCGGTGTCTTCTTCGGCTCGCCCGAGACCACCGCCGGCGGTAAGGCGCTGAAGTTCTACGCCTCTGTCCGCATGGACATCCGCCGTATCGAGACGCTGAAGGACGGCACCGACGCGGTGGGAAACCGCACCAGGGTCAAGGTCGTGAAGAACAAGATGGCCCCGCCCTTCAAGCAGGCGGAGTTCGACATCCTTTACGGTGTCGGCATCTCTCGCGAGGGCAGCCTGATCGACTTCGGTGTCGAACATGCCATCGTCAAGAAGTCGGGCTCGTGGTACACCTACGATGGCGACCAGCTGGGTCAGGGCAAGGAGAACGCACGGACGTTCCTGCTCAACAACCCCGATGTCGCGCTGGCGATCGAGACGCAGATCAAGCAGAAGCTCGGCATCGGCGGACCGGCGGCCGTGCCTGCTGCGGCAGACGAGCTCGCTGAGCGTCGTCCGGCCTGATGAATGACACACGTGGGGGCGGTCCGGATCGGATCGCCCCCATCATTCCCCTTTTCGGTCGCGCCGCGAAGGATGTCGACCCGGTTTCGATCAGTCCGGGAACGGACGACGACATCTCCGGCGACCGGTCGGATCGCTCCGACGGTGCAGATCTGTGGCGGCCCACGTGGGGTGCGGGTGCATCGCCCGCCGAAAGTGCAGCGGAGTCCGGGAGCCCGAGTGACCGTCATCCCGCCCGTGGGGCGTCAGCCAGATCCGGTTCGCCGGCATCGAGATCCGCCCCCCGGCTTCATGCGCTCGGGGCACCGCCCGCATCGCAGGGCGATACTGAGGATCCGAGTGTGCCGGACGAAGCTCGGAGTGCGGCCGAGGAGTCGCTCGTAAGAAAACTGCGGACGCGATCTCTCTCCATCTCCGAAGCACGTCAGGCTCTGCGAGGGCACGGGCTCGGGAACGGCGTGATAGATGAAGTGATCGAAGACTTCTGTCGTCGTGCCTACCTCGACGATGCTGCACTCGCCAGCGCTCTGGTGACGTCCGGTGTCGAACGGAAGGGGCAGGGGAGAGTCGCCCTCGCTCGTGCGCTGGCTCAACGAGGCATTCCTCGAGACGTGGTCGACGCTGCACTCGACGAACTGCCGGATGACGACGATGAGCGCGCCCTCGAATTCGCCCGCACCAAGGCGCGTTCCTTGAGCCGACTCGACAATGACACCGCGCTCCGGCGTCTGGTGGGGCAGCTCTCTCGACGCGGCTACAACGGGTCCGTCGCGATGAAGGCGGCCAAGCAGGCACTGCGGGAGACTGGCCCGAGTGCGTCGAGCTCGGGGGTTCGATTCGTCGATTCGGACTGAGCAAGCGACGCAGCAACCGCATCCGCACGGCTCGTAGAATGGGTTGATCATGACTATTCCGCGAAGCGAACCGACGATCATCAGCGCCTCGTCCGCAGCCGTCGACGAAGACGGACGCCAGCGATCGTACGAGGTTCGTACTTTCGGGTGCCAGATGAACGTGCACGACTCCGAACGGCTCTCCGGATCGCTGGAAAGCGCCGGCTACGTCCGTGCACTCGACGGCGCCGAGGCCGACGTGGTGATCATCAACACCTGCGCGGTGCGCGACAACGCCGCCGGAAAGCTCTACGGCACCCTCGGGCATCTCGCCTCCGTCAAGCGTCGTAAAGAAGGTATGCAGATCGCGGTCGGCGGCTGCCTGGCCCAGATGGACAAGCAGGCGGTTCTCGACAAGGCGCCCTGGGTGGACGTCGTGTTCGGCACGCACAACATGGGGTCGCTGCCCGGGCTGCTGGAGCGTGCACGCCACAACGGCGATGCGGAGCTGGAGATCCTCGAGTCGCTCGAGGTGTTCCCGTCGACGCTTCCGACGAAGCGTGACTCGGCGCACAGCGGATGGGTGTCGATCTCGGTCGGCTGCAACAACACGTGCACGTTCTGCATCGTCCCGAGTCTGCGTGGCAAGGAGAAGGATCGGCGTCCCGGCGACATCCTCAACGAGATCCGCCTCCTCGTCGAAGACGGCGCCATCGAGGTCACTCTCCTCGGCCAGAACGTGAATTCATACGGCGTCGAGTTCGGCGACCGACAGGCGTTCGGAAAGCTGCTGCGCGCCGCCGGCGAAATCGAGGGACTGGAGCGCATCCGCTTCACGAGTCCGCACCCTGCCGCGTTCACCGATGACGTGATCGACGCCATGGCCGAGACCCCGAGCGTGATGCCGCAGTTGCACATGCCGCTGCAGTCCGGCAGCGATCGCATCCTCAAAGCGATGCGGCGGTCGTACCGCAGTGAGCGTTTCCTCGGGATCCTCGATCGTGTCCGTGCGCGAATCCCGAACGCCTCGATCACGACCGACATCATCGTCGGTTTCCCGGGCGAAACGGACGAGGACTTCGAAGACACGATGCGCGTCGTCGAGCAATCCCGCTTCTCCGGAGCATTCACCTTCCAGTACTCGATCCGTGAGGGCACGCCCGCAGCGACGATGGAGGATCAGGTTCCGAAGGAGATCGTCCAGGAGCGTTACAACCGTCTGATCGCACTCCAGGAGCGAATCTCTCTGGAAGAGAACCAGAAGCAGGTCGGACGCCAGATCGAGGTGCTCGTCTCGACCGGTGAAGGCAAGAAAGACGCCGAGACGCACCGCCTCACCGGCCGCGCTGAAGACAACCGTCTGGTTCACTTCGAAGTCACTGCCGGCTCGGACCTGCCGAGGCCCGGCGACGTCGTGACTGTCAGAGTGACGCATGCTGCGCCTTTCCACTTGCTTGCCGACGATCCGACCGGGGCTCCGCTGCGGATCCGCCGGACGCGCGGGGGCGATGCGTGGGATCGCTCGCAGGCGGAATCGTGCGCGGTGCCGACTCCGGCGTCCGACGGCGGCCTGCGCGCCGTATCTCTCGGTCTGCCGACCCTTCGCGTCGGAGTGTGAGCGAACCGCGCCTCTGGGCGATAGTCGGGGCCACAGGAACCGGGAAGAGCGACCTGGCGCTTGACCTGGCGGAGGCGCTTCGTGCTCGCGGCAATCCGGCGGAGATCGTGAACGCCGACGCCATGCAGCTCTATCGCGGGATGGACATCGGCACAGCGAAGCTCCCTGTCGAGGACCGTCGCGGGATCCCCCACCACCTCTTCGATGTTCGTGAAGTCGATCAGGAAGCGGCGGTCGCCTGGTACCAGCCCGCAGCACGAGACGCGATCGACGCGATTCACCGACGCGGAGGCGATGCGATTCTGGTGGGCGGCTCCGGTCTCTATGTGTCGAGTGTCGTCTACGAGTTCAACTTTCCGCCGCGAGACCCCGAGGTCCGTGCACGCCTGGAAGCAGAGCTGGAGTCGCACGGTTTGGGCGTTCTCCTCGATCGGCTCCGAGCGGAGGATCCGGCAGCAGCGGCGAAGGTCGACCCGCGTAACAGCCGACGGGTCATCCGCGCCCTCGAGGTGCTCGCGCAGGGGAGCAGTACGCACGGCGCGTCCCTGCCGGAGAAGCCCGTACTGTGGCATCGGCGCACGAGACTCATCGGCCTGCATGTCGAACGCTCGGAGCTGGTCGCCCGTCTGGATGAACGCGTCGAGCGGATGTGGGAGGCCGGGATGCTGGCCGAAGTCGCCGAACTGCGGCAGAAGGGTCTCGAGCCGGGCGCCACGGCCTCCAGAGCGATCGGGTACGCGCAGGCGCTTGGCCAGCTGGACGGCACTCTCACCGCGGTGGAAGCCATCGCCGAGACACAGGCGCTCACACGCCGCTACGCCCGTCGACAGGTGTCGTGGTTCAAGCGGTACCGCGACCTGGAGTGGTGGGATGCCCCGGCGGATGCGGAGGCACTCCTGGCTGAGTGAGCCGGTGCGCCGCGACTGACCTCGTCGCGATGTCGGTGGCCGGTGCGAAGCTCACGGTATGGCCACGCATTTCTTCACCGCATCCAGCCTTGACGGATTCATCGCGACCGACGAGCACTCGCTCGACTGGTTGCTCACGCAAGACGTCGATCCCGACGGACCGATGGGCTATAACGCCTTCGAGAAGAATATCGGCGCGCTGGCGATGGGTTCGTCGACCTACGAATGGGTGATGAAGCACGAAGAAGGACGATGGGGCTACAGTCAGCCCACCTGGGTGTTCACGCACCGCGAGATCCCGCTCCCCGAGGGCGCTGATGTGCGGCTGACACAAAGCGACGTGCGGAGCGTGCACGCCGATATGCTCGCTGCCGCCGCAGATCAGGACATCTGGATCGTCGGTGGGGGAGACCTCGCCGGTCAGTTCGCAGACGCGGGCCTCCTGGATGAGGTGTGGATCCAGTACGCGCCGGCGACGCTGGGGTCCGGCGCACCGCTGCTTCCGCGACGGCTCGACCTCGAACTTCTCGAGGTCGCGCGAAACCGCAACTTCCTCTGCGGTCGCTACGCCGTCGTCTCGGCCGGAGTCTCGGAGTGATTTCTTCGAACGCTTCCGTGGCGGGATGCGCGGCGTCTCCGCGGTATGGCCGCGCTCTCTAGACTGGGGAGCATGGTCGCATTCACCAAGGGTCACGGCACGGGCAACGACTTCATCATCATCGCCGACCCCGACGGGGCGCTCGATCTCACGGTGGAGCAGGTCGCAGTGCTGTGTGACCGCCACTTCGGGATCGGTGCCGACGGCATCCTCCGGGTCGTGCGGTCGGCCTCCATCGCCGACGGTGCTGCAGCGCTGGCGGAGGAACCCGCCGCCGAGTGGTTTATGGACTATCGCAACGCCGACGGGTCGATCGCGGAGATGTGCGGCAACGGCATCCGGGTCTTCGCGCACTATCTCGTACGGGCAGGTCTCGCGACCATCGAACCGGGAGCGACGCTCCCGATCGGCACCCGTGCCGGTGTGCGCGACGTGACGCGCAGCGCGACCGGATACCAGGTCGACCTCGGTCGGTGGAAGCTCTCCGGCGACGATCCGCTGGTGCGGGTCGACGGCCTTCCGGTCACGCGTCCTGGTCTCGGCATCGATGTGGGCAATCCGCACGTGATCGTGGCGATCGCGTCGGAGCACGAGCTCGGCTTGCTCGACCTGCACCGCGCGCCGGAACTCGAGCCCGTTCTGCCGGCCGGTGCCAACGTCGAGTTCGTCGTTCCGGGCGAGCCGTTGGTTCGTGACGGAGTCGGGCACGTGCGCATGCGCGTGTTCGAGCGCGGCGTCGGTGAGACCCTCAGCTGTGGCACCGGTGTGGCTGCGACCGCACTCGCCGTACGCTACTGGGCAGGGGAGAACGCGCCGAACAACTGGCAGGTCGAGGTCCCAGGGGGGACGCTCGGAGTGCGGATGTTCCCCGCGGAAGACGGGGAGCACGTCGCGCTGTCGGGTCCCGCTCAACTCGTCTTCAGCGGAGAGATCGAACTGCGCTGACCGAAGCCGGATGGCGTCATCGTCGCCGGGGGTGGCCGCTCCGGATCGAAGCGGTCAGAGCCCGGACAGTGCGATCGGCTCGGTCGGCGGCGTTCCGTGCTTGCGTACCTTGAGGATGCGGTAGCCCTTGCCCGTGGCGGTGCGGAAGACGCTGTATCCGGGCTGGAACGTGGAACCGATCCAGCGCTGCAGCGAATCGGCGCCGAGATTGCGCTGGACCACGAGCCAGGCATCGCTGCGTTCGTCGAGCCTCGGTATCCACCGCTCGAGCAGCCCGTGCAGTTCGTTCTTGCCGACGCGGATGGGCGGATTCGAACGGATCGTGCGGAACGAGACGTGCTCGGGAACATCGTCGGGTAGAGATGCGTTGACATTGGTGAGCCCGAGGGACGCGGCGTTGCGGCGCACCAGATCGAGGGCTCGCTCATTCACATCGACGGCCCAGATCGTCGCATGCGGAGCGGCGAGGGCCATCGAGATGCTGACGGGGCCCCAGCCGCTGCCGAGGTCGAGAAGATTGCCTCCCGGGGGAACCGGGGGCATGTTGGCGAGAAGCACTGCAGTGCCGGCATCCAGCCGATCCGGGCTGAAGACGCCACCGGCGGTGGTGACTTCCAGCTCTCGGCCTGCGAGTGATACACGGATCCTGCGCAGATTCTCGGGGCTTGCCGGGGCCGCAGTGAAGTAGTGGTCTGACCCCATACGGTGAGCGTACCGGACAGCGCGGGCTAAGGTTAAGGCTCGCTACAAAACCCCCAGAGACAAGGAACGGATGACGGATACCACGACACCCTCCAACGGCGACGAGACGGTCGATCGTGTGCTCGCGAACGCAGAGAAGCGCTCCGACGTGCACGTGTTCGGGGCAGCGCAGGCGCTGCAGGACGAGTCGACCGCTGCGCACACCAGCAGGGACGGGGCGCAATGGGATCTCGAAGACCGTCACGCCCTTCGCCGCGTCGGTGGACTCTCGACAGAGCTCGAGGACGTCACCGAGGTCGAGTACCGACAGCTTCGCCTGGAGAACGTCGTCCTCGTCGGTGTATACCCGCAGGGTGCGCAGGAGGATGCCGAGAACTCGCTGCGTGAGCTCGCCGCACTGGCGGAGACCGCGGGTGCCGTCGTGCTCGATGGCGTACTGCAGCGTCGCCCCCACCCGGATGCTGCCACGTATCTCGGGCGCGGCAAGGCGCAGGAGCTCAAGGACATCGTCGCTGCCGTCGGAGCCGATACAGTCATCGCCGATACCGAACTCGCGCCGAGCCAGCGACGCGCGCTCGAGGATGTCGTGAAGGTGAAGGTCATCGACCGCACGACCGTGATCCTCGACATCTTCAGCCAGCACGCGAAGAGCAGGGAGGGCAAGGCGCAGGTCGAGCTCGCCCAGCTCGAGTATCTGCTCCCTCGTCTTCGCGGCTGGGGTGACTCCATGAGTCGCCAGGCCGGTGGCCAGGTCGGCGCCGGTGGTGCGGGCATGGGATCCCGTGGCCCCGGTGAGACCAAGATCGAGCTCGATCGGCGACGGATCCGCACCAAGATGGCGCTCCTCCGTCGGCAGATCCGTGACTTCGGACCGGCTCGTGAAGCGAAGCGTGCGGAGCGCAAACGCAACACCATCCCCTCGGTGGCGATCGCCGGCTACACCAACGCAGGCAAGTCGAGTCTGCTCAATGCGCTCACCAGTGCCGGCGTCCTGGTCGAGAACGCGCTGTTCGCGACGTTGGACGCGACCGTGCGCCGTTCGGAGACCGAAGACGGCCGTGTCTACACGCTGACCGACACCGTCGGTTTCGTCCGCAACCTCCCGCATCAGCTCGTCGAGGCCTTCCGCTCGACGTTGGAGGAGGTCGGAGAGGCGGACGTGGTGCTTCACGTCGTCGATGCGTCGCACCCCGATCCGGCCGGGCAGCTGCAGACGGTGCGCGACGTACTCGGCGATGTCGGCGTGCGAGATCTGCCCGAGATCGTCGTCTTCAACAAGGCTGACCTGATCGATGACGACGAGCGCCTGGTGCTCCGCGGTCTGCAGCCGCATGCGCACTTCGTGTCGTCGCGGTCCGGTGAGGGAATCGCCGAGCTGCGTGCCGTCATCGAGGAAGCCCTCCCGAAGCCCGCGATCGAGATCCACGCGGTGATCCCCTATGACCGCGGTGACCTCGTGGCAGCCATCCATGAGACGGGGATGCTCCTCGAGGTGGAGCATCGAGAGGCGGGCACCGCTGTGCACGCACGGGTGTCCGAACGCCTCGCGGCAGAACTCGCGCCCTTCACCGTCGAAGGCTGACGGGCTCAGCGGGCGAGGAAGCGCGCCTCGACCGTCGCGGAGATGATGATCTCCTCCGGCTCGTATTCCATGGCCGGGGCTGCGTCGGCGGCGAATGCGACGCCTCCGCGGGCCTTCATCATCGGTGCACCCGGCATCGGCTGTCCGCTCGAGATGAGGCCGACATCGGCGATCTCGAGCGGCGTGACCTCGTCGAGTCCGAGAGCCCCCGCATACGCCTTGGCGCGAGTCACGGCGACGCTGACGGCTTCGGCGGCCACCTCGCGCTCCACCTGTGTTCGGGTCACAGGGGTGAGGTGCCAGTCCACCCAGCCCACTTCGACGCCGTCCCAGGGCGAGACGTCCGAAACCCATATCGACAGCTCCGACGCCTCTGCGAACGTCGCCGTGAAGTCGATGCTCGCGTAGTACACGGGGGCGAGGCGCTTCCCGTCGTTGTTCCAGGGACGCTCGGCTCGCACGGAGAGTCGTTTGCTGGTCCAGTCGACGACGCTGCCCGCGTCAGCCCGCTCGGTGATGCTGCCGCGCACGGGCTCGGCCAACCGCATCACGTGCTCGACGACCGTCGTGCGCTCCGAGCCCTCCGCCCGCACGCTGACCCGGATGGTGGCGCGCTCCGGCGCGATGCGCGCCTCGTGTTCGCCGCGGACTGTGACGGTGACTTCGCTCATGCGCCGACTCTACGCCAGCACTCCGGGCACCTGCGGAATGGCGGAGAGCCGGTGAACGTTGTAGTCTGTGATGCTCGGGTGTTCGTCGCCCGGGATGGTAATTCCACAGTGTGACAGCGGCTCCTTCGAGAGAAGGACCACGGGGCTGATCGGTTTCGACAGCGCCTGTGAATCCACGAGAAGCGGGCCGAGGATGCAGAGTTATCTCGTTAACGCTCTCTGCAAAAAAATAGTTGCCGAAACCAAGCGCAACGACTTCGCCCTCGCTGCATAAGCGAGCCCGATAGTCCGTCAGGCCGTATGTGATTCCGATACGGATCCTGGCGTCATTTAGGAATCTTGCTGCGTGATGGCGTCTGGACGTCACGTGGGACTCTTCCCAGGCTGGGCTTGTCGACTTAGGTGTCTGTGACAAAGGTCGGAGCCGAGTAGAACGTCTTCACAGACTGCGCCCGGAGAAGGCGTGGAGACTCAGCGTTGGACGGGGGTTCGATTCCCCCCAGCTCCACCAGGTCGCTGTCACTGAAAAGAAGCCCCGTGCACTCCTACCAGGAGGTCACGGGGCTTCTTCGTGTGCGGACCCGGGTGTCACTCCACCGTCTGTGTGTACGGCACCGTCAGCACGGCATCCGCATACTCGGGCGCTGCTGCGGTGAGCGCGATCACAGGCACGGACCATACACACGTCGAGGAAGCGCGAAAGACCTCCGCTGGTTTCGACGGGGGACCTATATTGAGGTCTGTGGAATCGACCCCCGAAACTGTCGCGACCGGTCTCACCCGAGCGGAGGTCGCCGAACGCGTTGCGACCGGGAGGACGAACGCGTTCGTGGCGGACACGAGCCGCAGCGCATGGAGCATCGTGCGGGCGAACGTCTTCACGCTGTTCAACGGCATCGTCTTCGCGTGCTTCTTCATCCTCTTCCTGGTCGGGCGGTGGCAGGATGCGCTCTTCGGGCTCGCCGCCTTCGCGAACGCCATCATCGGTTGTGTTCAGGAGTTCCGAGCGAAGTCTGCGCTCGACCGCCTGGCGCTGATGAATGCGCCCCGCGCCCTGGTGTTCAGGGAGGGCGCAGAGGCGGCAATCGCCCCCACCGAGGTCGTCCTCGACGACGTGCTGGTCCTACGCGCCGGCGAGCAGGTGCCGGCCGACGCTCGAATACTCACGGCGCGCGGGCTGCAGATCGATGAGTCGATGCTCACCGGCGAGTCCGACCCGGTGGAGAAGCAGCCGGGCGACGAGGCGCTCTCCGGCGCCGTGGTCGTCGCGGGGGAGGGCACCGCGCAGGCGACCCGTGTGGGCGCCGACTCGTATGCCAACCACTTCGCGGGTGAAGCGAAGCGCTTCTCGCTCGTCTCCAGCGAGCTCCGCTCGTCGGTCAACCGGGTCCTGAAATGGGTGAGCTGGGTGATCGGCCCGGTGGGGCTGCTCGTCCTGAACGCGCAGATCATCGTCACGGGCGGGTATGCCACCGTCTTCTCCAGCGGCTCCTGGGTCCAGGCCGTCGTGAACACGATCGCCGCGTTGACGGCGATGATCCCCCTCGGACTGGTGCTCATGACGAGCATCGCATTCGCCGTCGGTGCGTCGAAACTCGCGCGCAGGCAGGTTCTGGTGAATGAGCTGCCCGCGGTCGAAGGGCTCGCCCGGGTCGACGTCGTGTGTCTCGACAAGACCGGCACCCTCACCGTGGGGGAGATCGGGTTCGACGAAGCCCACGGACTCGCCGGCCTCACATCGGAGCGTGCGGAGGCGGCAGCGGCGGCGCTCGGCTGGTACGCCGCGTCTCCGGATGCGAACACCACGGCGCGCTCGATGCGAGCGGCGTATCCGGCCGCGTCTCCGCTCACGGTCGCGGAGTACGTCCCCTTCTCGTCCGTGCGCAAGTGGAGCGCGGTCTCCTTCGACGAGATCGCCGGGACCTGGGTGATGGGTGCACCGGAGATGGTGTTCGGCGATGCCGCGACATCGGACGAGACCGAGCTCGGACGCACGGTCACCGCCCTCGCAGAGACCGGCCGTCGTACGCTGGTCCTCGGTCACTCGGAATCGGCGCTGTCCGAGGCGGATGTGGATGCCGAGCGGCTTCCGGGTGGTGTGGCCGCGGCCATCGTCCTCACCTTCCGCGAGCAGGTGCGCCCCGACGCGGCACAGACCCTCGAATACTTCGCCCGGCAGGATGTCGGGATCCGGATCATCTCGGGTGACAACCCGCGCACCGTCGCGGCGATCGCGCGTGAGGTGGGAGTGGACGTCACCGAGGGTTTCGATGCACGTCGTCTTCCTGACGATGACGCCGAACTGGCAGACGTGCTCGAGACGCACACGGTGTTCGGACGCGTCTCACCCGAGCAGAAGAAGCGCATGGTCTCGGCCCTGCAGAGCCGCGGGCACACCGTGGCGATGACCGGAGACGGCGTCAACGATGCCCTCGCGATCAAGGCCGCCGACATCGGTATCGCGATGAACTCGGGCTCGCCCGCCACGAAGGCGGTGGCGCGGCTGGTGCTGCTCGACGGGCAGTTCTCGCACCTGCCCGATGTCGTCGCGGAAGGACGTCAGGTCATCGCGAACATCGAACGCGTCTCGATGCTCTTCCTGAACAAGACCGTGTACGCCACACTTCTCGCGATCATCTTCGGGGTGTTCGTGCTCGAGTTCCCGTTCCTCCCGCGTCAGCTCTCCATCACCGACGGCCTCACGATCGGCATCCCCGCGTTCTTCCTCGCGCTCATGCCCAACGCGGCACGCTATGTGCCCGGATTCCTCCGGCGATCGTTGAGCTTCGCCATTCCCTCAGGGATCATCGTGGCGCTCGGTCTCACGTGGTTCACCTTCGTCGCGCGCGGGCTCGACGCGCACGAGGAGCAGCTGCGCACCGGAGCGACCGTCATCCTCGCCGTCGTCGGCATCTGGGTGCTCGCCGTGCTCGCCCGCCCCCTCAACCGCTTCAAGGTGCTGGTCGTGGGTGCGATGTTCATCCTGCTCATCGCCGTGTTCTCGCTTCCCCTCGCGCGACAGTTCTTCGTCCTCGTCGATCCGGGGGAAGACCTCGCGATCGCGCTCACCGGGATCACGATCGTGATGATCGCGGCGATCGAGGTCGTGCGCATCGTGCATCGTCGGCTCGTCCTGAGAGAGGAGCCGGCCTCGGCGCCTGCGCCGGCACCCGAGCCGGGCATCGGTCCTCGTCGTGGGCTGGCGACCGTCATCACGACGACGGTCGCCGTGCTCTCCTACGTGTTCGGAGTCCTCGCCACGGGCTTCGGCATCCTGGTCTTCCTCGGACGTTACGACCCGGACGTGAGCGCCTCCGCGTTCTCGCTCACGGGCGCGGCCATCGCGCTGTTCGGTCTTCTCGTGTTCGCGGTCGCGGCCGGTATCCGCCGGGGCAGTGGTCTCTCGCGGCTGTTGCTCACGATCTTCCTCGGGGTCGTGTTCGCACTCAGCGCGATCGTGCTCGTGCTCGGAGATCGGTGGGACTGGGGAGCAGCCGCCACTGCCGTGGTCGCTGCCCTGATCGTCGTCCTGCTCTGGACCCCACCGGTCGCCCGGGGATTCCGGCCCGTCCTCGAGAGTTCGATGGGGAGCGCGGCACCGTAGTGACGTCGTGACCTCGAGCGGCGCTCAGCCGGTCCATTCGACAAGGATCAGTCCTTGACGCGTGTCGGCGAACCGCACCCATCCGTCGCCGAACAGATAAGTCATCCCGTAGCCGTCCTCATCGAGACCCATCGCGTACCGCGGATCCTCTGTGACGTACACGCCGTCCGCGCCTGCTTCCCGCTTCCACCCCTCAGCAAGCAGACCCTCCTGAGCCTGAGTGGCTTCCTCCGTGCTCAGAGCCGCCCACCCGTAGAGCTGGCCGTGGTCGGACGCAACGCTGTAGTCGGCCCAGAAGCACAGCAGCCCGTCGGTGAGTTCCACCCCGCCGACGACGAACTCCTTCGACTGCGCGGTCCATCCCATATCCGTGAACACAGAAACCGTTCCCGCCGAGATCATGGATTCGCAGGTGAGCTCGGCAGGAGCCTCCGGGACGCTCGAGTTCACCGGCTCGGGGCTCGGTGCCGGGCTTGGAGCGACGGCGTTCGATGTGGGTGAGGCCGGCGGATCCGCAGGTGCTCCGCACGCTGTCAGAGTGACGAGCAGCAACAGTGAGCCTGCTGCGGCGGTCATGATGCGGGGGGTCATCGTGGCCTCATGGTTCGGATCAGTCGTGCATGAGCTTCAGGAACTCTTCGTGGAGCGTGCCGTTGGTGGCGAGTGTCGAGCGCGCCGATATCGTCTCGGCCCCGTCGGCGGCGGTCATCCGCCCTCCGGCCTCCCGGATGATCGGCACGGCCGCGGCGATGTCGTATTCCTTGACGTCGAATTCGGCGACCATGTCGATCCGTCCCTCGGCGAGAAGCATGTAGGAGTACACGTCGCCGTAGGCGCGATCGCGCCAGACGCGTGCCGCGACCTTGAGCAGAGTGTCGAGTCGTCCCGCGTCGGACCACTGCCCGATGCTCTGGAAGCTCACGCTGGCATCGTCGAGTGATGCCACCGCGGAGACCTGGAGCCGGCGGGGATCGCCCTCGGTGGCCGTCCAGGAGCCTTCGCCTGTGGCTCCCCACCAGCGTCTGCCGAGTGCCGGCATGCTGACGACACCGACCTGGGGAACGCCATCGATCGCCAGGGCGATCATCGTGCCCCACAGGGGAACGCCGCGGAGGAAGTTGGCCGTGCCATCGATGGGGTCGATGATCCACTGGCGATGCGTCCCGCCCTGCGCGCCGAACTCCTCGCCGAAGATTCCATCGTCGGGTCGTTCGGTCTCGAGGATGGTGCGGATCGCACGCTCCGTCGCGAGGTCGGCGTCGGTGACATGCGAGTTGTCGGCCTTGGTCGAGATCTCGAGGTCGGCCGCATCGAAACGCGGGAGCGACTGGGCGTCGGCGGCGTCGGCGAGGCGGAGCGCGAGGGCGATATCGCTGCGCAGGTCGTCAGTGTGAGGGGAGGCGGTCACGCTTTCAGGATAGTCGGCCGAATAGCGGGCGCTGAGGGCCGAAGGGCCATGTTTCCGCGCGCGACGGAGACCGGCACGCCCGGGCCCGCCTCGATTTCGCATGGGGGCGGTCGGCTGGTAATGTAATTCCTCGGTCGGGGTTATCCCGGGCCACGCACCTCTAGCTCAATCGGCAGAGCAACTGACTCTTAATCAGTGGGTTCTCGGTTCAAGTCCGAGGGGGTGCACGGATCAGCCTCAGAAACTCTCGCCAGTTTCTGAGGCTTTTCTGCTTTCTTGTGCACGCGGTCCGCTTGTCGATCCGGACAGGCCCGCGAAGTCCGGGTTTCTGAGGGCTTGCAGAGAATGCCGGTGTACCGCGTAATGGGCTCTTGTCGACGCCGTCTCTCACACGGGGACAACCGCGTCACCGCCGTCGGATGCGTCGCTGCGCAGCAGCACCGCCGAGGCGGTGGGGCTTCGACAAGAAACTGGGGAACACCGTGTACAGAAGTAATCGGCGCGCGCGATCGCGCCGCACATCCATCACGCTCGTCGCCGCCGCTGCGGCGGCACTCACCGCTGTGGTCACGGGCATGGGCGCCACCGCGGCCACCGCTGCCGAGTACGACCATCCGGCGGCCATCGATCCCGCGTCGATCACGGTGACCACCGTGGACGGCGATGAGACTCTGGCGCAGTTCGATCAGGTGCGCGTGGGCGCGGACTGGTCGGTGCCGGATGGTGCTCTCGGCGGCGAGACGTTCGGGTTCACGCTGCCGACCCAGTTCGCTCGGTCCGGCCTGACGTTCTCGGTCCCGTCGACCGAGGACCCGACGGAGATCGTCGCCGAATGCGCCGTCAGCAGCGACGCGGCACCGGTCGTGACCTGCACCCTCACCGACTACGTGAACGGCCGCACCGGCGTGAACGGCTCGCTGTGGTTCCTCGCCAGCGCGGACGAGCAGAGCACGGAAACGACCCTGGAGTTCGTCATCGACGGCAAGACCACCCGGGTCGAGACCCCCGGGGGTGGGATCACGCCTGTGGCGCCGCTGCCCACGGAACCTCAGAAGGTGTCGTGGCAGACGGACGACGGCAACATCGCGTGGCAGATCGAGCTTCCGGGGTCCAGCTTTGCCGGGGTCGAGTCGATCATCGTCGACGACGTGCTGACCGCACCGAACAGTGAGGTCGCCGAGCACCACAACGAAGACGGTCAACTCGTGGTCTGGAGCACCGACGCCGACCAGCAGGACGACCGCACGATCACGAACTGGACCGGAGCCTGGAACGAGGGCGGCACGGCGTTCCACCTCGAGATCCCTGGTGCGATCGATCCCGCACGGATGTACTTCGTCAAATACCTCACGGTACCGAGCACTCAGGCGGACGGCACCTCGTTCAGCAATGTCGCCAATGTCAACGGAGTGGTGCTGCAGGACCGTGAGGTCTGGCAGGTCACGGGTGGCGGCACCGGAGACGGAACCGCCACCGGTGCGTTCACCCTGACCAAGGCTGTGGGCGGCTCCGGCGCGACGGATGTGCCGGCCGACGCCGAGTACACGGTCCGTTACAGCTACGGCGACCCGGCGGTCGAGAAGACCATCGCCGTGATCGCAGGAGCGACGACCGCTCCCGTTCGCCTCCCCGCCGGCACCGTCGTCACGCTCGAGGAGCTGACCCCGCCGGCCATCGACGGCATCGAATGGGGTGCGCCGGTGTTCTCGGGCACCGGAGTGCGCGCGACCGCAGACGGCGGCGCACAGATCACCGTCTACGGGGGTTCGACACTCGCGATCACGCTCACCAACACCGCGACGGCGAAGCCGCCGGTGGTGCCGCCGGCCACGCCTCCCACGCCGGAGACTCCCGCGACGCCGCCGACGGATGTGACGCCTCCGACGGAGCTGCCGTTGACCGCCGGTTCCCTCGCCACGACCGGTGGCGATGTGCCGGCGGTCATGCTCTGGGGCGCCGGTGGCGCGCTTCTGCTCGGCGTCGCGCTCACCACTCTGGCCGCCGTACGCGCTCGACGACGCGAGGCCCAGGGCTGATCCGGGCACTGGGGTCGATGTCGTCGGAGCAGAAGCTCCGCGGCGTCGGCCCCGCGGCGGTGGTGGGGAGTCACGCGGCTGCAGACCGCCTCCGTAGGTCGTGGGTCAGCCTCAAGCCACGGCGATGACCGTGCCTCCGGTGATGAGTCGCAGCTGGTCGAACGTGAGCGGCATGAGGGTGTGCGGGTGGCCGGCTGCCGCCCACAGCTCGTCGTGGCGCTGGAGCGCGTCGTCGAGGAAGGTGCGCAGCGGGGTCGGATGCCCGACCGGTGCGACGCCGCCGATGGCCTGGCCGGTGGCCGCGCGGACGACGGACGCCGGTGCCATCGATACTTCGCGCGCGCCGATGCTGGCGGTGAGCACGGCGAGTTCCGCCCGGTGGCCGCCGCTGGTCATGACGAGAACCGGCTCTCCGTCGGCGATGAACACGAGGCTGTTGGCGATAGCGGCGACGTCGCATCCGATCGCCGCGGCCGCGGCCGCCGCGGTGCGCGCCGAGTCCGGCAGGACGCGGATGGTGGTGTCGACCCCTGCATCCACAAGGTGCTGCTGCACGAGTCTGCTGCGCTCGGGAAGGGGCGTTTCTTCGCTCATCGCCCCACGATATCGGAGGGGGATGTCGGTGCCGGATCGGGCGTCAGCGGCCGATCCGGCACCGACATGACGCCTCAGGCGGCGTCGCCCACGAGGATCGCCGCGGCATCCTCAGCGGCGGCGTCTTCAGGCTCGTCGTCGATGTGCGCGAGCACGCGCCGGCCGAGGAACACCGTCAGCGCTGCGATGAGGACAGACGCCGCCGCGAACAGGTATGGCACTGTCGCGTTGAACGCGTGCCACAGGAGCGCCGCGATCGGAGGAGCCATCGCGCCACCGAGGAAACGCACCGCGGAGTAGGCGGAGGAAGCGACGGAGCGGGGGAGGTCCGTGGCCTCCATGACCGCTTCGGTCAGCACGGTGTTCATCACACCGAGCAGCAGACCGCCGATGACGATGCAGGTGACGAGGGCGGCCGCGTTCCCGACCACGAGCCCGGCGGCGACGAGGTCGAGTGCGAGCAGAGGGAGCACCACGAGGATGATCCGCGTGCGCGGCATGCGGCGCATCAGCACCGGCGCCACCCAGACGCTCGTGACCGCGAGAGCGACCCCCCAGCCGAAGAATGTGAACCCGATTCCCATTGCGCCGAAGCCCAGGGGGAACGGCGAGAACGCCAGCAGCACGAAGAAGCCGATGTTGTAGAACAGTGCGGCGACCGCGAGGATCGCGAGGGCGGGGCGTCGGAGCGCCGAGAACGGGGCGGAGAAGGGCACCGGTACCCGCTTCTCGCCCGGTCCGCGCAAGAGCACGAGCACGGCGACGAAGGCGATCGCCATCAACACGACGACGCCAAAGAACGGGCCGCGCCAGCTCTGCTCGCCGAGGAGGCCGCCGAGCAGGGGGCCGACAGCGATGCCGAGGCCGAGTGCCGCTTCATACAGGATGATCGCGGCGCTGCTCCCGCCGGATGCCGACCCGACGATCGTCGCGAGGGCGGTCGAGATGAACAGTGCATTGCCGAGTCCCCAGCCGGCACGGAAGCCGATGACGGCATCGACGCTGCCGCTCAGAGCACACAGGAGGGCGAAGATGACGATGAGCGCGAGCCCGATGAGCAGGGTGGTCTTGGCGCCGATGCGGCTGGAGATCCAGCTGGTCACCAGCATGGCGAGGCCGGTCACCAACAGGTAACTGGTGAAGAGGAGTTCGGTCTCCACCGGCGACGCCTGGAGCGACTCCGCGATCGCGGGGAGGATCGGATCGACGAGTCCGATGCCCATGAAGGCGACGACGCATGCGAAGGCGACGGCCCAGACCTGCGCCGGCTGCTTCCACACCGAGGGGGTGGCGGTGTTGTTCACCGAGATTCTCCTGTTCGTTCCGTGGCGGTGTGCGCAGCGAGGATCTCCGCCGCGCGGGTGAGAGCGGACCAGTCGTCGTCGTTCAGCGCGGCGAACCGCGGCGCGAGGATCTCGCGGAACTCTGCGCGCCAGGCAGCGACGGCGGCAGCGCCCTGAGAGGTGATGTCGACGACGGTCGCTCGCGAATCGTCCGGGTCGGGGGAGCGGAGCACGAGCCCCTCACGCTCCAGCATGCCGAGGAGGCGGGTCATGCCGGGCTGAGTGGTACGCGCTGCGGCGGCCAGCTCGCCCACGCGCCTGGCACCCTCCTGCTCGAGGAGGGTCAGCACCCGCCACTGCGCGGCGGGCGCGTCGTTGCCGGCATCCTGCGCCGCGATGCGGCCCAGAGCGTAGCCGGAGAGCACCAGTGATGCGACGACATCCGAACGATTCATACCATCGAGTATATACCAGATGGTATGTACTTACTTCTAACGTCGGGCGTTCGCTATCCGCGCCGAGAGCTGATGGGCGTGCGCCAACAGGGTTCGACCCAGCTCCGCCATCCGATCCGGACCGAAGCGGAACTCGACTCCGGTCAGACTGAGCGCCCACTCCGGGCGTCCGGATCGATCGAAGACCGCGGCGCCGATGCCCCAGCTGCCCTCGACGATCAAGCCGGGGTTGACGGCGTATCCGCGTTCCTTGGTCTCGGCCAATCGGGTGCGCAGCGCGCGGGGGCGGTGTGTGGGCCCCCACGCGCTCTCGAGGTCGGGGTGCCGCTCCAGATACGTGTCCACATCATGGTCAGGGAGGAACGCCAGGATTGCGAGACCCGCGCTGGCGACGCCGAGGGGGAACCTCACGCCCTCGCTCAGGACGAAGGAGCGGATGGGGAAGGAGCCTTCCTCCCGAAGCAGGCACACCGTCTCATCCGCTCGCCGCACGGAGAAGAACGCGCTCTCCTCAGTCTTGACCGCCAGCGACCGGACGATGTCCCGCGCGAGGGCGGTCACGTCGTAGCGCGCAGCGGCAACCGAGCCCATCAGAAACAGCTCGGGGCCGGGCATCCAGCGGGTGCTGTCCTCGTCGCGGTCGACGAGGCCCTCGAGTTTGAGTGCACTGAGCAAGCGATGGGCGGTCGAGCGCGACAGCTCGGCAGCACGTGCGAGATCTTGGAGGGAGGCGCCGTCCGCACCGGCGGCCGTCACGAGCCGGAGCAGGCGCGCGGCCCGAGCGATGGCCTGTGCGCCGGGGACGGAGCGCGCGGTCGATTCCATATCGTGGACGCTATCTCCGTATCTGCCCACATGGCAAGACCCGACGGTTGCGCCACGGACCGAAGAGCGGATGCTGGAGTGAGGCACGATTTCGAAGGAGCAGACGTGATCGACAAGCAATGGGACTCGGCAGCGCACGCCGTGTCCGACATCCCGGACGGAGCCTCGCTGGCGGTCGGTGGCTTCGGGTTGTCCGGCAACCCGATCGCGCTCATCGAAGCCCTGCTGGAGCAGGGCACGAAAGACCTCAGCGTCGTGAGCAACAACTGCGGGGTCGACGACTGGGGACTCGGGGTCCTGCTCGGCGCGCAGCGCATCCGCAAGATGACGTCGTCGTACGTGGGGGAGAACAAGGAGTTCGAGCGTCAGTTCCTGAGCGGCGAACTCGAGCTCGAACTCACGCCGCAGGGCACGCTGGCCGAAAAGCTCCGGGCCGGGGGATCGGGGATCGCGGCCTTCTACACGCAGACGGGTGTCGGCACCCAGGTCGCAGAAGGCGGGCTGCCCCGCCGGTACAACGCGGACGGCACGATCGCCGTCGCCTCCCCGGTGAAGGACGTCCGAACATTCGAGGTCGATGGCTCGCCGGCGGACTTCGTGCTGGAGGAGGCGATCACCACGGACTTCTCGCTCGTGCACGCTTCCCGCGGCGATCGCCACGGGAACCTCGTCTTCAACAAGGCGGCGCGCAACTTCAACCCGCTGGCCGCGATGGCCGGACGCATCTGCATCGCTCAGGTCGAACAGCTCGTGGAGCCGGGCGACCTCGATCCGGACAGCATCCATCTTCCCGGTGTCTTCGTGCATCGCATCGTCGAGGTGGGCACGGACATCCCCAAGCGCATCGAGCGACGCACCGTCGCCGTGGAAGGAGCCTGAAATGGCACTCACACGAGACCAGATGGCGGCCCGCGCGGCAGCCGAGCTGGAGGACGGTTCCTACGTCAACCTCGGAATCGGCCTGCCGACGCTCGTTCCGAACCACGTGTCGAGCGACATCACGGTGGTGCTCCAATCTGAGAACGGGATTCTCGGCGTCGGGCCCTATCCGCACGAGGACGCCGTGGACCCCGACCTCATCAACGCGGGCAAAGAGACGGTCACGACCCTGCCCGGTGCGGCGTTCTTCGACTCGGCCACCAGCTTCGGGATGATCCGCGGCGGCAAGATCGACGCCGCGATCCTCGGCGCGATGCAGGTCTCGACGAGCGGTGATCTCGCGAACTGGATGATCCCGGGCAAGATGGTGAAGGGTCCCGGCGGTGCCATGGATCTCGTGCACGGTGCCGCTCGGGTGATCGTTCTGATGGAGCACGTGGCCAGGGACGGATCGCCCAAGATCGTGGACGAGTGCTCGCTGCCGCTGACCGGTCGCGGCGTGGTAGACCGGATCATCACGGACCTGGCCGTCATCGACGTCACCCCCGAGGGGCTGACGCTCGTCGAGACAGCCCCCGGAGTGAGCGTGGACGAGGTCATCGCCGCCACCCAGCCGACGCTCACCATCCATCCGGATCTCCTCCACGAAAGGACCTCGCACCATGACTGACAACGACATCGTCATCGTCGCCGCCGCCCGGACCCCGCAGGGGCGACTGAAAGGCCAGCTGGGGGCCTTCACCGCTCCTCAACTCGGATCCTTCGCGATCCGGGGCGCGCTGGAGCAGGGCTCCGTCGACCCCGGAGATGTCGACGCGGTGATCGTCGGACAGGTGCTGGCGGCAGGCTCCGGCCAGAATGCTGCTCGGCAGGCAGCGATCGGCGCCGGGATCGGCTGGGACGTTCCCGCCCACTCCGTGAACAAGGTGTGTCTGTCGGGCTTGACCGCGATCATCGACGCCGCCCGGATGATCCGTACCGGCGACGCGTCCGTCGTCGTCGCCGCCGGGATGGAGTCGATGACGCGGGCACCGCACATGCTGATGGGGTCCCGCGACGGTTGGACATACGGCAGCGTCGAGGTGCTCGATCACATGGCCTACGACGGTCTGACCGACGCCTACGACCGGGAGAGCATGGGCGCGTCGACGGAGCGCCACAACGAGCGATACGAGCTCACTCGGGAGGCGCAGGATCGCGTGGCCGCACTGTCGCATCAACGAGCGGCCGCGGCGCAGGAAGCGGGAGTGTTCGAGGCCGAGATCGTCGCCGTCGCCGTGCCCCAGCGCCGGGGCGAGCCGGTTCGCGTGACGAAGGATGAAGGGGTGCGCCCCGACACCACCGTCGAAACTCTCGGCGGTCTGCGGGCGGCCTTCGCGGAGGGCGGATCGATCACGGCGGGGAACTCGTCACAGATCTCCGACGGCGCATCGGCCGTGGTCATCACGACGCGGCGCGCGGCCGAAACCAAGGGCTGGTCGGTACTTGCCACCGTCGGCGCCAGCGGCCAGACGGCCGGCCCCGACAACTCGTTGCAGTCCCAGCCGGCGCGCGCGATCGAGCGCGCGTGCGAGAAGCAGGGCATCGCCCCCTCGGACCTCGATCTCGTGGAGATCAACGAGGCCTTCGGCGCGGTCGTGGCCCGCTCGCAGGTCGAGCTCGGGTTGGACGAGGCCATCGTGAACATCCACGGCGGAGGGATCGCGATCGGGCACCCGATCGGCGCATCCGGTAACCGACTCGTGGTGCACGCCGTTCACGAGCTCGCGCGTCGCGGAGGGGGAACGGCCGCCGTCGGCCTGTGCGGCGGTGGCGGTCAGGGCGAGGCGCTGATCCTCACACGGTGAACGATGCGCTCGGGGCGCACGGTGTCAGTGCCGTGCGTCCTTGGCGTGATCCTGAGTGTCGGCGAGGGCCTTCTGCGAGCGGAACTGGAGTCGCTGAGCCTTCTTCGCCTTCTTGACCGACTGCGGCGAGTCGGCGTCGACGAGCACCCCGCGTCGCTCGCGGTTCATATCGATCACCGCGCCGACGGCGAGCGCCATCGTGATGCCCCAGCTCAGCCAGGACAGCAGGGAGCGCCAGGTGATCGGCTGCTCGCGGGTGCCGCGTAGCAGCGAGACCCCTGCAGAGATCGCAGCGACGAGTCCGGTGCTGAAGAGGTAGCGCATGCCCCCACGCTACCTTCCCGCACCCCAGGTCGTACCGAGCCTTGACAAGCCCTCCCTGATCCTGTCAGGGGAGTATGTCGTGAAAGACAGACGGAGCGTCCGTAGATCGGGCGTTCCGGCGTAGAACGAGGCACCGGGCACGTACGCGACATCGTTGGCCAGGGCGCGTCCGAGCGATTCGGCGGCATCCATACCCTCAGGCAGCCGTGCCCAGACGAACATGCCGCCGTCGGGACGGTTCCAGGTGCTGCCGGTCGGCAGCGCGGCGGGCAGGGCGTCGAGCATCGCGTCGCGCCGGGCGGAGTAGGCCTCACGGATGCGCGTGAGCGCGGGCTCCCCGCGACCCGAGAGGAGGTAGTGGGCAGCTGCGGCCTGGTCGATGGTGGAGGTGTGGAGGTCGGCGGCCTGCTTCGCGATCGTCACGGCGGGGCGGATATCAGCGGTCGTGCGGATCCATCCGATGCGCAGTCCCGGGGCGATCACTTTCGAGAAGCTGCCGAGGCTGATCACGTGCTCCGGTGCGAGCTCGGCCAGTGAGGGGAGGGCCTCACCCGAATACTGCAGTTGGCGGTAGGGCTCGTCCTCGACGATGCGGAACCCCCGCCGCTGTGCGATGGCGGCGATGTGCCGACGGGCATCGAGTCCGTGCGTGCGTCCGGTGGGATTCTGGAAGGTGGGGACCGTATAGAGGAACTTCGGGCTGTGCTCGGCGGCCAGCCGGTCCAGTGCTTCGAGATCCAGCTCGTCGCCGTCATAGGGGACGCCGATGACCCGAGCCCCGGCCAGCGCGAAGGTCTGCAGGGCCGCGAGGTAGCACGGTTCCTCGACCAGGATCGTGTCGCCGGGATCGAGAAGCGTCGTCGAGATCAGGCCGAGCCCCTGCTGCGAACCCGTCGTGATGATGAGGTCGGATGCCGCGGTGGGCAATCCGTCCGCGGAGTAGCGCCGGGCGACTTCCTCCCGGAGCCGGGCGTCTCCCTCGGACGTGGAGTACTGGAGCACAGTGGGGGAGTCGAGGACCGCGTCGAACGCCGCCCGGATGCCGACGACGTCGAACAGCTCGGGCGCGGGGAGGCCGCCGGCGAACGAGATGACCTCCGGGCGCTCGGTCAGTGCGAGAAGGTCGCGCACCGGCGAGGTCTTGGCGTTTCCTGCGCGCTGCGAACGCGGAGGGAGGGCGAGTGCGGCGGTAGCGGCATGCGGGGCAGTGGTCAACGGAGGTTCTTCCTCGGAGGAGTGAGTGCGGGGACAGCGGTGCGGCGGTGTCGCCCAGGATAGACCCGTCTCGAAACACCGATCTCCCGGCTGCTTCCCGGGCGCATCCGCTATCCTGGGGTCGTCGCGGCTCGCCCGCGGCCGCACAAACCGTGTATCTACCGGCCGTCGGCATCCCCGGCGGACAGCGGCGGCACCCGACATCGCGTCTTCGACGCGCGAGAGCCATGACACGCGCATCAGCACCCCCGCAGATCACCGAGCCGAGCCCGAGCCTTCTCCGTCTCGCCGGATTCCCCTACTTCCTCATCGCCTTCATCGCGCGACTTCCGTTCGCCATGATGGTCGTCGGCGTCCTGACCGTCGTCGTCTCGGCCCGCGGCTCGCTCTCGCTGGGTGGGCTCACATCGGCCGCCGTCGGTCTGGGAACGGCGTGCTTCGGCCCCCTTCTCGGTGCTGCCGCCGACCGGTTCGGCCAGCGGGTGGTCCTGGTCGTGCTCGCACTGGCCAACGGCGCGATGCTCCTGCTCTTCACCTTCGTGGTCTACGGGGAAGCCTCAGACGGCTTCGTGCTGTTGGCGGCGGTCGGGATCGGCGCCACGGCACCGCAGGTCGCGCCGCTCTCGCGCTCACGTCTGGTCACGATCATCGCCGATCGGATGCCGGAGGCGCGCCGCGCGAAGACCGTCTCCGGGACGATGGCCTACGAGTCCGCGGCGGATGAGACCGTCTTCGTCTTCGGCCCCTTCCTGGTCGGCATCCTGGCGTCCGCATTCGCGCCCTGGGCCCCGTTGGTGGGCGCCGCCGTGCTCACCGTCGTCTTCGTCGGCGCGTTCGCGCTGCACCCCAGCGGACGTCACGTGTCGCAGGACCGCGACGCCGACGGCAGGGCCCCGTCAGCGGTCTCGGAGCTGTTCCGGCCGCAGCTGCTCATCGTCGTCCTCGGCATCCTGGGCGTCGGGATCTTCTTCGGGACGATGCTGACGTCGCTGACGTCGTTCATGGCGGACCGCGGTGCGCCCGAGCAGGCCGGACTGCTCTACGGCGTGATGGGCGTCGGGTCGGCGGTGCTCGCGCTGGGCGTCGCCTGGCTTCCTCCGTCGTTCTCGATGCGCGCACGGTGGCTCGTCTTCTCCGGCATCCTGCTGGCTGGAACACTCCTGCTCGGCCTCGTCGACTCGCCCGGCACGATGATGCTGGCGCTGGCGATCATGGGAATCGGGATCGGACCCACCCTGGTCACGCAATACAGCTTCGGTGCCGCCCGCAGCCCGCGTGGACGTTCGGCGACGGTGATGACGATGCTGGGCTCCGGCGTCGTGGTCGGGCAGTCGATCGGTGCGGCAGTGGCCGGCGAGATCGCCGAGAACGTCGGAACATCCGCCGCACTCCTGCTGCCGATGATCGCCGCGTTCATCGCCTTCGGAGCGGGAGTGGCGAACTGGGTTCTCAGCGGCGAGAGGCGAGGTCGTTCGTCGGTGACCGCCTGACCTCGGGCGACGGTATTCCGTGATCCTGGGTAGGTTGGATTCCATCGTTGATGTGAGGAGTCCCACTTGACCGCCGCAGATTTCGTCGTCGTCGCCAACCGCCTGCCGGTCGACCGGGTGGAGGGACCTGACGGCGAGGAAGTCTGGCGCACGTCTCCCGGTGGGCTCGTCGCCGCCCTCGAGCCGATGATGCGCAACGTGCACGGCGCGTGGGTGGGCTGGGCGGGGCAGGCGGATGTCGAGCTGGCAC
>NZ_FMIR01000016.1 GCF_900095745.1 Microbacterium oxydans | reverse complement strand
GGGCGGGGGCGGAGGCGCGGCCGGATACGGGGATGCGGCGTTCAGGTCATGCATGCTCTCTCCTCCTGAGGAGCGCGGCGCGTCCCCCCGCGGACCAGCGTAATAGCTGCGCCTGTGGGGCGGGATTCTCCCCGTCGGGCGGAGCTCTCATCGCGAACGCTCCGCCCCACGTCGAGATCTCCGCCCCGGGCGTGCCCCCACCCGCCGGCACCCGCGACCGACACTGATACCGTCGAAGGGCAGCCGCTTTCCGGGCAGGTCGAGCTTTTCGCTCCCACCGGGACAGACCTGTTCCTCGCTCGGATGCGGCCGCTGACCGATACATGACTGAAGAGTATGAGGACGATACGTGACGAGCAGAGAACGAGTAGCGATCATCGGCGCCGGCCCCTCGGGTATGGCGCAGCTGCGGGCCTTCGAGTCCGCGGGCCGCGCGGGGGCGGACATCCCCGAACTGGTCTGCTTCGAGAAGCAGGCCGACTGGGGCGGACAGTGGAACTTCACCTGGCGCACGGGACTCGACGAGTTCGGCGAGCCGGTGCACTCCAGCATGTACCGCAACCTGTGGTCGAACGGCCCGAAGGAGGCGCTGGAGTTCGCGGACTACAGCTTCGACGAGCACTTCGGCCGTCCCATCTCCTCGTATCCGCCGCGTCCGGTGCTGTGGGACTACATCGCCGGCCGCCTGGAGAAGAGCGACGTGCGCGACCTGATCCGCTTCCAGACCGTGGTGCGCTGGATCGAGTTCGACAGCGAGCGCGAGATCTTCACGCTCACCAGCGAGAACCTGCCCACCGGTGTGTCGACCGTGGAGGAGTTCGACCGCGTCATCGTCGCCAGCGGGCACTTCTCCTTCCCGAACATGCCGGACTTCGCCGGTATCGAGACCTTCCCCGGCTACATCAGCCACGCCCATGACTTCCGTGGCGCCGAGGCGTTCGCCGACAAGGACGTGCTCGTGATCGGCGCGAGCTACTCGGCGGAGGACATCGGCAGCCAGGCGTTCAAGATGGGCGCGCGCTCGGTGACGGCGAGCTTCCGCTCGGCGCCGATGGGCTACGACTGGCCCGACGGCATCGAGGAGCGCCCGGTCGTCGAGCGGTTCGAGGGCGACGTCGTGTTCTTCGCCGACGGCACCTCGAAGCGTGTGGATGCCGTGATCATGTGCACCGGGTACCTGCACAAGTACCCGTTCCTCCCCGATGACCTGGCGCTGTCGTCGCCGAACAACGTCTACCCCGACGGTCTCTACCGCGGCGTGGTCTGGCAGGGCAATCCGCGTCTGACCTACCTCGGCGCGCAGGACCAGTGGTTCACGTTCAACATGTTCGACGTGCAGGCCTGGTTCGTGCGCGACCTGATCCTCGGCCGCATCGTGCTGCCGGATGAGGCCGAGCGCGCCGCATCCATCGCCGAGTGGCGCGCGCGATTCGGGCAGATCGACTCGGCGGCTGCGGAGATCCGCTTCCAAGCCGACTACATCCGCGACCTGCTGGAGCTCACCGACTACCCGGAGTTCGACATCGACCGGGTCGTCGAGATCTTCCTCGCGTGGAAGCACGACAAGCAGGACGACATCATGGGCTACCGCGACCGCGTCTACGAGTCGGTCATGACCGGCACGCTCGCGGTCGTGCACCACACGCCGTGGCTCGAAGAGCTCGACGACTCCCTCGAGCGGTACCTCGATGTGGATCCGGATGCCGTCGAGCCGGCGCGCCTCATCGCGGGGCAGCCGCGCGACGACGACCGCGAGGCTCTCGCCACCGTCTGACCGTCCGCTCGCCCCTCCCGTGCATGCGGGGTGTGGGGTGGGATTCTCCCCGTAGGGCGGAGGTTTCGTCCGGAAACCTCCGCCCTACGGCGAGATCTCCGCCTCACGCGCGGCGTCAGAGCGCGACGTCAGAGCGCGAGGTCGGCGGGCGGCACGGTGGCGTCGGCCGTCGAGTCCGACACGGTCGCGCGACGACGGCCGACCCAGACCACGAGGGCGGCGGCGCCGATGATGATCGCGGCGATCAGGAGCACGTAGAGAGAAACCCCGACGAAGCCGCCGCTCAGTCGGGGGTCGAGGAACGGGTACGGGTACCAGTACGTGTTCCCCGTCGCCGGTGCGATCACCAGGTTCGCGCGGATCAGGGTGTAGATCACCCAGACGATCGGGAAGATCGCGGCGATGCCGACGGCGCCCCATCCGAGAGCCCGACGCCGCGGCGCGAAGAGGACGTCGGCAAGCATGATGATCGGGATGACGACGTGGAGCACCTCGTTGGACCAGCCGACGGTGGAACCCTGGGGCAGCTCGATGCCGCGCAGCAGCAGGTTGTAGACGACTCCCGTGACGATCATGTAGGTGCTCGCGCACATCAGCAGGACCGCCAGCCAGCGGGGCTCGGCCGTCGTCGTGCTCCGCTGCGTCAGGGCCCAGATGCCACCGCACGCGAGCGCGACCGCGGCCAGCACGTTCGACTCGATCGTGAAGAAGCTGAAGAAGTTCGCGATGACGGTGGGCAGGTGCGCGCCCCACTCGGTCGTCGCCGCTCCCGCGATCTCGAGGGAGCGGATGAGCTGCGCCACGATCGCGGCGACAGCCAGAACGGCTGCGGCGATGCGCAGGTAGGGCCACCAGGTCGTCGTCATGTTCGCCTCCGGTCGCAACTGTAGTGGCAGGTTTCCATAGACCGCGGGACCGATATATCGATATCGTCGGACCGATCACGCAGGTGCGCGCATGGCGGAGGGGCAGATGAGCGACAGCGGTAACGGCACGGTCGATGCGGGTGTGGTGAAGAAGGGGCGGTTCCGGCGAGCCGGCCTCAGCATCCAGTCGAAACTCCTCATCATGCTGCTGGCGGTGAGCCTCGTGTCATCCGTGATCGTGGGAGCCATCGGCTTCATCAACGGGCGCCAATCCCTGCACGACTCGGCGGTGGATCAGCTCATCACGATCCGCTCGATGCGGGCGGCCGAGGTCACGACGTTCATGGAGAGCGTTCGTCGCGATGCCTCCCTGCACTCGCGGAACCTCAGCGCGCAGAACATGTCGACGGCGGTCAATGCGGGCTTCGCCGATCTCGCCGACGTGGAGCTCGACGAGAGCCGGCGCGAAGCGGTGGAGGCCTATTACCAGGACGTCTTCATCCCCGAGCTCGAGGGGCGTTCCGGCGAAGAGTACGGCGACACCGCATTCATCCCGGAGACCAGTGCCGGACAGTACGTGCAGTCGGAGTACGTCACGGGCAACGAGGACTTCGACGCCGACTACGACGCCCAGCTCGCACTCAACGACAGCGGCGACGGTACCGGCTACTCGGCCGCGACCGGACGGTACGGCGACTACTTCACGCGCCTGGTGCAGGAAGCCGGATACGAGGATGCCCTGCTGCTCAATCTCGACGGCGATGTCACCTACTCCGCTTACAAGGGGGTCGAGCTCGGCACGAACCTCCTGACCGGGCCCTACCGCGATTCCGCTCTGTCGAAGGCGTATGCCGAAGCGATCGCGACGAACTCCGTCAACACCGTCGTCCTCACGGACTTCGATCGGTGGATCCCCTCGCTCAACGTCCCCGCGATGTGGGTCGTCTCTCCGGTCGGCAACGACAACGGAGTGACGGGTGCCATGGCGTTCCAGATCTCGATCGACACGATCAACGACGTGATGACCGGTAGCGAGGACTGGAAGGCACAGGGCCTCGGCGATACCGGCGAGGTCTACCTCGTCGGACGCGACGACCTGATGCGCAGCACCGCTCGGCGGCTCGTCGAAGATCCCGAGGACTACGTCAAGCGCCTCATCAGCGGAGGGATGGCGCCCACGATCGTCGACCGCATCGGCGCCATCAAGGGCACAGTTCTGCTGCAGCCGGTCGACACCAAGGCCGTGCAGGAGGCACAGGCGGGCCGCAGCGGCACGGTCATCGGGCGGGACTTCATCGGCGGTGAGAGTGTCACCGCGTACGCTCCGCTCGAGATCGAAGGTCTCGACTGGGTGGTGATCGCGCGGATCGACACCGCGGAGGCCTTCGAGCCGGTGAACGTCTTCACCCGCAACGTGCTGCTATCGCTGCTCGGGATCATGCTCGGTGTCTCCCTGTTGTCGCTGTTGCTCGCGCAGGTGTTCACCCGACCGATCCACCGGCTCGTCGGCGCCGTGCACAGGGTCGCGGAGGGCGACCTCGACGTGCAGGTGCCGCAGAGCTCGCGCGACGAGTTCGGCGACCTCGGCAACGCCTTCAACGACATGGCCTCGAGTCTGCGCATCAAACAGGAGCTGATCGAGGAGCAGCAGAAGGAGAACGAGAAGCTGCTGCACACGTTGATGCCGGCGAGCGTCGCCACGAAGTACAAGCAGGGTGACGAGGCGATCACCGAGGCGCACGAGAACGTGTCCGTCGTGTTCGCCGAGCTGGTCGGGTTCGATGACCTCACGCGCGACATGAGCGCAGAGGAGGAGATCGGCCTCCTCAACACGCTGATGCGCGGGTTCGACGAGGCAGCCGAGAAGGCGGGCGTCGAGAAGGTGCGCACGCTGCGCGGCGGGTATCTCGCGTCGTCGGGGCTGATCGTGCCCCGGGTCGACAACATCCGCCGCACCGTCGACTTCGCCCGCAACCTGCTCGGGGTGATCGAGCGCTTCAACGCGCAGAACGGCACCCAGATCTCGTTGCGTGCCGGTGTCGACACCGGCACCGTGACCAGCGGTCTCGTCGCGCGCACCAGCCTCGCCTACGACTTGTGGGGTGACGCCGTGAACCTCGCCTACCGGGTGCGCTCGGTCAGCGGCGAACCCGGCATCTACGTGAGCCAGACCGTGCGCGACCGCACCCAGGAGCTGGTCACCTACGTCGAAGCGGGGACGGTGGAGACGCAGGGCAGGACCGAGACCGTGTGGAAGGTGGTCTGATCATGGGCGACGTGTTCACGGGCGGGTGGGGCTGGTGGGTACTCACGCTCGCCGTCGGTGTGCCCGTGCTGCTGGTCGTCCTCACCGAGTTGATCGGCGCGCTGACCCGCCGGGGGAACCCGGTCGCGAAGCCGCTGCGGATGCTGCGCAACTGGGTCATCCCGGTCGGTGCGCTGTTCGCCCTGCTGATCTTCGCGATCCAGTCGCCGGCGGATCAGGTGTGGACGCGCGTGGTGGCGACGGTGTTCGGGTTCCTCGTGATCCTGCTCGTGCTGTCGGCGTTCAACGTGGCCCTGTTCGCCAACGCGAAGCCGGGCTCGTGGCGCGAGCGCATCCCGTCGATCTTCGTGGAGATCGGCCGACTCGTCCTGGTCGGCGTCGGACTCGCGCTGCTGTTCTCGTGGGTGTGGGATGCCGACGTGGGCGGGCTGTTCACCGCGCTCGGCGTCGGGTCGATCGTGATCGGTCTCGCCCTGCAGAACGCGGTCGGCGGTGTGATCTCGGGCCTGCTGCTGCTGTTCGAGCAGCCGTTCAAGATCGGTGACTGGCTGGATGCCGCGGGGGTCCGGGGCCGGGTCGTCGAGGTGAACTGGCGCGCGGTGCACATCGACACGGGCTCGGGCATCCAGATCGTGCCGAACTCCTCGCTCTCGGGGGCGTCGTTCACGAACCTGAGCGAGCCGGAGGGGCCGTACTCGGCCGAGGCCGCCGTGACCTTCTCGACCGACGACCCGCCACATGAGGTGATGGCGCTGCTCGTCGAGGTGGCGGACTCGTTGCCGATGCGGCTGCAGCGGCAGCGGGCGACGGTGGACTACTCGGGAGCCGGCGCGTACTCCGTATCGATCCCCGTCGCGGGGCCGGCCGATGCCTCCCGCGCGCTGTCCATGTACCTCTCCTGGCTCTGGTACGCCGCGCGACGCCGTGGGTTCGCGCTCGACGGCGACTCGACCGATCCGCTCGCCGAGCCGCAGCGCCTGGTCGAGGCGATGCAGGAGATCGCGCCGACCCTGCACCTGCGCGACGACGACATCGAGGCGATCCTCTCGGATGCCCGGCTGGAGCGCTACGGCGTCGGCGAGATCGTGATGCCCAGCGGGGTCGTGCCCGACGAGGTGCGTGTCGTGCTTTCAGGCCGTGCGATGCTCGCCCTCGAGGTCGACGACGGCCGGGTGGAGTTCGCCGCCGCGGAGAAGGGCGATCTCATCGGGCAGACCGCTCTCACCCGCGAGCGCACGCAGGCCGTGACGGTGGCGGGAGAGATCCTGACCGTGGTCGTGCTGCCGCTGACAACGATCGATGCGCTGATCCGCACGCGTCCGCGCCTGGCCGCTGAGATCGGGGAGTCACTCGAGCTCAAGCGGACTCTAGCGGCCTCGCGGCTCGCCGAGCTCGGCATCGCGCGCGGAGTCATCACCGGGCGGTGAGGGGGCGCAGGCCGCGGGTCGCAGAAACGCATCGATGTCGCAGAGTTCCCCGGGTTCCCTGCGACATCCGTGCAGTTCTGCGGCACGAGACCGCGATCAGGTGCGCCGACCCCACCGCAGCCGCGTGATGAGCACGCCGAGCAGGCAGAGCGCGCCGCCCAGGAACATCAGCGGTGTCGGCACCTCGCCGAGGATCGCCCACGACATCAGGATCGCGATGGCCGGGACCACATAGGTGGTCGCCGAGGTCTGCCCCGCGGTGCTGCGCTGCAGCACGTACGCCCAGGTCGTGAAGGCGATCGCGGTCGGGAAGATGCCGAGGTAGACGACCCACAGCGTCGCATCCAGGGGTGCGGTCTGCAGGGCGTCGATGAGCTTCCCGATCCATGGCAGCAGCGCGACGGTGCCGGCGATCGCGCCGAGCCAGGTCAGCGTGGTCGGATCGACGCCCGAGGTGAGCAGGCGCTTCTGCACGAGCGTGCATCCGGCGTACATGACCGCGGCGAGGAGGGCGAGCAGCAGCCCCGTGATGTCTGGTCCCGCGCTGGTGGAGGAGTTCATGCCGATCAGGACGACACCGAGGAACGCGATGGGCGCCCCGATCACGAGCGGCTTCGGGAAGCCCTCGCGCAGGAACAGGCCGCTGAAGACCACGACCATGAGGGGTGCGAGGTTGACGACCATCGCGGCGGTGCCGGCGTCGAGCGTGAGCTCTGCGCTGTTCAGGGCGAGGTTGTAGACGCAGAACCAGCCGACGCCCCACACCGCGATGAGCAGCCAGTGGCGGCGCTCGGGAAGACGGATGCCGTGCCGCAGCGCGATGAGAGTCAGCACGACGGTGCCCACCGCCATCCGCAGCAGTGCGAGAGCACCCGGGTCGTAGTGCGGGCCGGCTCCGCGGATGCCGATGAAGGCGGAGGCCCAGAGCACCACCGTGACCAGCGCGGCGATGAGCACGAGCGGCCCCTGTGCCTTCGGTGCCCCGGCGTCGGTGCGGATCCCGGGGTCGCCGGATGCGGCTGTTGACATCCTTCGATCCTCGCAGGGGCTTCGGACATCGGTCGACCACCCGAAGTGCCAACCGCCGTCGCTTTCCCGCCGGTCTGCAGGGAAGACGTCCGGAAGGGCGTCGGGGAACCCTTCGATAGGATGGGACCGCCCGAAGAGGGCCAGCTCATCAGCCGGTGCGAACCCGGCGAAAGCCAGGGGGATACCCATGCCAGGAATCGTTATCGTCGGCGTGCAGTGGGGCGACGAAGGAAAGGGCAAGGCCACCGATCTTCTCGGTGAGCGCACCGATTGGGTGGTGAAGTTCAACGGCGGCAACAACGCCGGGCACACCGTCGTCGTCGGCGACGAGAAGTACGCCCTGCACCTGCTGCCCTCCGGCATCCTCTCTCCGGGTGTGACGCCCGTGATCGGCAACGGCGTGGTCGTCGACCTCGAGGTGCTGTTCTTCGAGCTCGAGGCGCTCTCCGCTCGTGGCATCGACGTGTCGCGGCTCAAGGTCAGCGCCAACGCGCACATCATCACGCAGTACCACCGCACGCTCGACAAGGTCACCGAGCGCTTCCTCGGCAAGCGCATGATCGGCACGACCGGTCGCGGCATCGGTCCGGCCTACGCCGACAAGATCAACCGCGTCGGCATCCGCGTGCAGGACCTGTTCGACGAGAACATCCTGCGCCAGAAGGTCGAGGGCGCACTCGACCAGAAGAATCACCTGCTGGTGAAGATCTTCAACCGTCGCGCGATCACCGCCGACGAGGTCGTCGAAGACCTGCTCTCCTACGCCGAGCGGCTGCGGCCGATGGTCGCCGACACCGGTTACCTGATCGCCCAGGCGCTCGACCGCGGCGAGGTCGTCGTGTTCGAGGGCGGCCAGGCCACCATGCTCGACATCGACCACGGCACCTACCCGTTCGTCACCTCCTCTTCGGCCACGGCCGGCGGGGCTGCGACCGGCGCAGGAGTCGGCCCCGGCGCGCTCGACCGCATCGTCGGCATCGTCAAGGCGTACACGACCCGCGTGGGCTCCGGCCCGTTCCCGACCGAGCTGTTCGACGAGCAGGGCGAGTGGCTGCGCAAGCAGGGCTTCGAGTTCGGCACCACGACCGGCCGTCCGCGCCGCGTGGGCTGGTACGACGCGCCCATCACCCGCTACGCGACCCGCATCAACGGCATCACCGACCTGGTGCTCACCAAGCTCGACATCCTCACCGGTCTCGAGGAGATCCCGGTGTGCGTGGCCTACGACGTCGACGGTGAGCGGTTCGACGAGGTGCCGGTCAACCAGACCGACTTCCACCACGCGAAGCCGATTCTGGAGTACTTCCCCGGGTGGAGCGAGGACATCTCGGTCGCACGCAGCTTCGAGGACCTGCCGAAGAACGCGCAGGACTACGTGCTCGCGCTCGAGAAGATGAGCAACACCCGCATCTCGGTGATCGGGGTCGGCCCCGAGCGCGACCAGGTCGTCGTCCGCCACGGCCTGCTCGACTGACCCGGCGCTCCATGACGCGATTCTGGCTCGGCGGCTACGGCCCCGGCATGGATGGGCAGGCCGAGGGCATCGGCCTGCTCGCGGGGGATGAGGGCCGTGAGGCCAGCACGCTCGCCTACCGCGGTGCCGTCGTGGCGACGCCCTCGCCGTCGTGGCTGGCGCAGCATCCGTCCCTCGACGTCGTCTACGCGGCGCTCGAAGGCGACGCAGCGGTGCAGGCGTTCGTCCGCACCGGTGAAGGGGTGCTCGCTCCGCTGGGCGCCCCCGCGGCGGTCGGGCAGTACGTGTGTCACGTGGCGGTCGCCCCGAACGGCTCGGCGCTGGTCGCCAGCTGCTACGGCGACGGCCGCGTGGTGCGGTTCGACCTCGATCCGGAGGGGCGCATCCTGCCCGCGAAGCCAGATGCCGCCGCAGCTCTCCGTGCGGCCCTGTTCGGTGACGACGTCGACCCGGATGCTCCGGCCGCGACTCCTCCCGGCGACGGCGTCGCGGCCGTCGACCCGTATGCAGTCGGCGGCGACCGCGTCTCGCGCGCCCACGCCGCCGTGTTCCTTCCCGACGGCCGCATCGCCACGACCGACCTCGGATTCGACCTCGTGCGGTTCTGGCGGCAGAGCGGCACCGGTCTGACCCTCGATCACGAGGTCGTGCTGCCCCTCGGAACCGGACCGCGGCACATGGTCGTGCACCCCAGCGGGCACCTGCACGTGGTGACCGAGTACTCGTGCGAGGTGTTCACGCTCGCTCGCGCGGCGAACGGCACCTGGAGTGTCGTGTCGGTGACCATGGCGAGCCCGATCGCCGAGGTGGGCACGGACTTCCCGGCCGAGCTCGCCCGCACTCGCGACGGACACTTCCTCTACACGGCCCTGCGCGGAAGCAACACGATCGCGGCGCTGCGCGTGCGCGGCGGGGGCGAGGCCCTCGAGTCCGTGGCGCTCGCTGATGCGGGCGTCGACTGGCCGCGCCACCACCTGGTGCACGAGGGCAAGCTGCTCGTCGCCGGCCAGCGCTCCGACACGATCACCCTGCTCGACCTCGACGAGCGCACGGGTGCGCCGCTCGGCATCCGTCATGAGGCGCAGGTCCCGACGCCGACGCACTTCCTGCCCGTGCGCTGAAGCCCCGCAGTCGCACTCGCGAAACCCGCGCTTGACCTCGACCTCACTTGAGGTTCTAGCGTCGTCTCCATGACCACAGAGACCGGGCAGACGCCCGCGCCGGCCGCACCCGCACCGCGCATCCTGAACAGCGAGTACGTCTGGATCACCATCGGTGCGTGCGCGCTCGTGTTCCTCGGGGCGTTCGAGTCGCTCGCCGTGACCACGGTCATGCCGACGGTGAGCGCCGATCTCGGCGGCGAGCGGCTGTATGCGCTCGCATTCGCCGGACCCCTCGCCACCGGGGTCATCGGCATGGTGATCGCGGGGAATTGGGCCGATCGTCGTGGCCCGGTGGCTCCGCTCTACACGGCCGTCGCGATGTTCGTCGTCGGGCTGCTCGTCGCGGGGCTCGCGCCGAGCATGGAGGTCCTCGTGGCGGGCAGGTTCGCGCAGGGGCTCGGCAGCGGAGGGCTCATGGTCGCGCTCTACGTCGTGGTCGCCCGTGTCTACCCGCAGGCGCTGCACCCGGCGATCTTCGCCGGGTTCGCGGCCGCCTGGGTCATCCCCTCGCTCATCGGTCCGACGGTTGCGGGAGCGGTGACCGAGCTCTGGAGCTGGCACTGGGTCTTCCTCGGTGTCGTCATCCTCGTGCTCGTGGCGCTGCTCATGGTCATCCCCGCCCTGCGCGGGCTCGCGAACGACGGCGATGCGTCGACGCCCTGGGCGTTCGGGAGGCTCGGCTGGTCGGTGCTGGCCGCCGTCGCCGTGCTCGCGCTGAACCTGGTCGGCGACATCCCCGGGGTCGGGCCGGTGCTGGCGCTCATGGCCGTGGTGGTTGCCCTCATCGCGGTGCGCCCACTGGTCCCGCGCGGCACCCTTCGCGCCCGGCGAGGGCTGCCCTCGGTCATCCTCGTCCGCGGGGTGGCCGCCGCCGGGTTCTTCGGCGCACAGGTCTACCTGCCCTATCTGCTGACCGATCGCTATGAGCTCTCGCCGACGCTCGCGGGACTCTCTCTCACCGGCGGCGCGCTCGCCTGGTCTCTCGCCGCGACCGTCCAGGGGCGGATGGGTGTGCGGCTCTCGAGCGTCACGGCCGTGCGGCTGGGGACGATCCTCGTACTGGCCGGCATCCTGCTGACGGTTGCGACCGCGGGCTTCCGCTGGGACGCCCTGATGGTCGCGGTCGCCTGGGTCATCGCGGGGATGGGGATGGGGTTGATGAGTCCGCGCACCAGCGCCCTCACGCTCGCGATGTCGACGCCGGAGAATCAGGGCTTCAACAGCGGCGCGATGACCGTCGCCGACTCGTTCGGCAGTGCCATGGCTCTGGCCATCACCGGAACGTTGTTCACCGCGCTCGCTGCCGCGGATCCGTTCCTCGGGGTGTTCGTGCTGGCGGCGGTCGTCGCCTTCGCGGCGGCGGTCCTCGCGCCGCGGATCCGTGTCGGATCCGTCGATGAAGAGGGGGCGGCCGCATGAGCGTGGATGCGGGGATCACCGAAGAGCAGGAGAGGGAGACCATGCGAGCGATCGTGCAGCGTGAGTTCGGAGCATCCGAGGTGCTGAGGATCGAGGAGGTGCCGCTGCCTGTGCCCGCAGAGGGAGAGGTGCGCGTGCGCGTCGCCGCGGCAGGTGTGCACGCCGTCGACCTCGACATCCGGCGTGATGCGGTGCCGCCGTCGATGCCGCGGCCGACGCTGCCCATGACGCCCGGGCGCGAGATCGCGGGCGTCATCGATGCCGTCGGGGCGGGTGTCGATGCGGGTCTCGGGGGAGAGCGCGTCGTCGCCCACGTCGGCTTCCGCAGCGGCGGGTACGCCGAGTTCGCCCTCGCAGCGGCTTCGGCGCTCCATCCGATCCCCGAGGGTGTGACGTTCTCGGAGGCGGTCGCGACCATCGGCACGGGCCGGACGGCCCAGCTCGTCTGGGACGCCGCGCCGATTCGCTCCACCGACATCGTCGTCATCCCCGGAGCATCGGGCGGTCTCGGCAGTCAACTCGTCCAACTCGCGTTGTCCGAAGGCGCCACGGTCGTCGCGCTCCACGGAGGCCCGGCCAAGCGCGACGTGGTCGAGCGCCTCGGTCTCGGGGGGAAGCGCGCGCGGGGCAGGCTCGTGCCGCTCGATGCGAACGACGGCTCGTGGCCGGAGCGGATGATCGAGATCCTCGACGGAGAGCGGCCGTCGGTGCTGCTCGACGGGGTCGGCGGAGCAGTGGGCCGAGCGGGCCTCGAGAGTCTCGGACGCGGTGCACGCGTCGTGATCATCGGATGGTCGAGCGGAGAGGTCCTCCGCCTCGATTCGGACGACATCGTCCGGGGGTCTCTCACCGTCACCGTTCCTCTCGGGCGTGCGCTCTCCGATCTGCGCGCGCTCGAGGCGCGAGCGCTCGCCGCCCTGGCCGCGGGGCGCACCTCTCCGCCCGTCGACGAGTATCGCCTCGAGGATGCAGCGGCCGCACATGACGCCATCGGGCATCGTCGCCAGCAGGGGAAGGTCGTGCTGGTTCCCGCCGCCGGGTGATTTGCGCGGAGCGGGGCGCGTCCGTACTCTGATGAACGGTGTTCAGGTGAACACCGTTCAGGAAGGATGAACGATGACCGAATCCCCTCGTGACACCAGTGCGACCCTCGGCCGGGTGGCCGTGTTCGCCGCCCTCATCATCGTGCTCGGCACGGTCGTCGTGCCGCTGCCGGGCGGGGTGCCGATCACGGGGCAGACGCTCGGTGTCATGCTCGCCGGTCTCGTGCTCGGCCCGCGCGTCGCTCCCTGGTCGATCGCGGTCGTGCTGGCGCTCGCCGCGGTGGGGCTCCCGGTACTGGCCGGAGGCCGCGGTGGCCTCGGTGTCTTCGTCGGACCGACCGTGGGTTACATGATCGGCTGGATCGTCGGCGTCGTCGTGATCGGTCTCCTCCTGCGGACCGGGCGCTTCACCTGGTGGCGGAGCGCACTGTCCGCCCTCGTCGGGGGCGTTCTCGTCGTCTACGCGTTCGGCATCCCGGTGCAGGCGCTCGTGACCGGCGTTCCCCTCGACCTCACCGCGCTGTCGAGCCTGGCCTTCCTCCCCGGAGACCTGATCAAGGTGACCGCGGCCACCCTCGTCGTCGTCGCCCTGCGTCGCGCCTACCCGCGTGCCTTCGCCGACACCCGTCCGGGCCGGGAGCCCGTCCCCGCCTGACTCGCACGCCGCAGCAGCATCCGCTCCCGCCCGGCATCCGCTCCCGCCCGGCATCCGCTCCCGCGCCGGTCCATCCGTCGGACCGATGCACGGATGTCGGACGACACGCCGGGTATCCGTCCGACATCCGTGAATCGGTCCGACAAGTGAACCCGGCGGCGCCCGTCGGGTCCGGCAGCCCGGTCCTCGGACTCGCACGCCACGCCGTCGGGAACAAGTCACCCGTGACTCGGCGTTGCTCTTGAGCGAGACTGGGCGACGGAACCGGACGACGGAACCGGACGACGAGAGGTGCGACGCATGACTGCTGCGGAGAAGACCGACGAGTACGACCTGATCGTCCTGGGCGGAGGTCCTGTCGGCGAGAACGTCGCCGACCGTGTCGTGCAGGGTGGGCTCACCGCGATCATCGTGGAGAGCGAGCTCGTCGGAGGTGAGTGCTCGTACTGGGCGTGCATGCCGTCGAAGGCGCTGCTGCGTTCGGCGCAGGCCCTCCGCGCGGCGCAGCACGTGGCCGGCGCCTCTCAGGCCGTGACCGGCAAGCTCGACGTGCGGGCCGTCTTCGACCGCCGCGACTCGTTCACCAGCAACTGGTCGGATGATGGGCAGGTGAAGTGGCTCGATTCGGCCGGCATCGACCTGGCTCGCGGCCACGGCAGGCTCACGGGCGAGCGCGAGGTGACGGTGACGGATGCCGATGGCACCGAGCGCGTGCTCCGGGCCCGGCACGCGGTCGCGATCAGCACCGGATCGGATGCCGTCATCCCGCCCATCGACGGGCTCCGCGAGGCCTCCCCGTGGACGAGCCGCGAGGCGACCAGCGCCGAGGAGCTGCCGGAGAGCCTGGCCGTGATCGGCGGAGGCGTGGTGGCCGTCGAGATGGCGACCGCGTACGCCGCGCTCGGCTCGACCGTGACCGTGATCGCCCGCAGCGGACTTCTCGGCGGGATGGAGCCATTCGCCGGCGAGCGGGTGGCCGCGGGGCTGAAGGAACTCGGCGTCGACGTGCGCACCGGAACCGGGACCACGTCGGTCCGCCGTGGTGACACGGGCGTCACCATCACCCTCGACGGGGGCGAGGAGATCACCGCCACCGAGGTGCTCGCCGCGACCGGTCGCTCAGCGCGAAGCGGAGACATCGGGCTCGACGTCGTCGGCCTCGAACCGGGTCGCTGGATCGCGACGGACGACACCCTGCGCGTTCCCGGCTCCGACTGGCTGTACGCGGTCGGCGACGTGAACGGACGCGTGCTGCTCACGCACCAGGGCAAGTATCAGGCGCGCGCCGCCGGTGACGTGATCGTCGCCCGCGCGAAGGGTGCGGACGTCGACGATGCACCGTGGGGCCGCCACGTCGCCACCGCGGATCAGGCCGCCGTCCCGCAGGTCACGTTCTCGATCCCCGAGGTCGCCTCGGTCGGACTCACCGAGGCCGCTGCGCGCGAGGCCGGGAAAGAGGTGAAGGTCGTCGACTACGACCTGGGCTGGGTCGCCGGCGCGAGCCTCTACGAAGACGGCTTCGAGGGCCAGGCGCGCCTCGTGATCGACACCGAGCGCGACGTCGTGCTGGGCGCGACGTTCGTCGGTCCCGAGGTGGCGGAGCTCGTGCATGCGGCGACCGTGGCCATCGTGGGCGAGGTGCCGATCGCCCGCCTCTGGCACGCGGTGCCGTCGTACCCGACCGTCAGCGAGATCTGGCTGCGCCTGCTGGAGGAGTACGGACGCGATTCCGCCTGATCCGCACGGCGGCAATCCGTTCGGGGAAGCACACCGAACAGCATCCGGATTGTTTCTCACATTGACGGCCCGTGCGCAACCGCCGGGCCGATGTCGCCACCGTCTTATACGCTCGAACCCACATCCGAGGAGGCAGGACCATGAAGGCTGTACTCGCAGGAACCGTCATCGCCGAGGCCGACGAGAGCGAACTCGTCCGCATCGAGGGGAACTGGTACTTCCCACCCGCATCCGTCGCTTCCGGCGCGCTCGTCGAGAGCCCCACGGCGTACACCTGTCCGTGGAAGGGCGCCGCGCAGTACTTCTCGGTGCAGACCGAGGGTGAGCTCCACACCGACTACGCCTGGTCGTATCCGAACCCCTACCCCTCGGCGTTCGACCGCGTGGGCAAGGACTTCTCGGGATACGTGGCCTTCGACCCCCGCGTCGAGGTCGGCCCGTAGCCCCGCCCGCCCTCGCATCGATCGACCTACTGGAGACCAGCCCATGATCGAGTTCCGCAACGTCACGAAGCGGTTCCCCGACGGCACCCTCGCCGTCGACGACTTCAGCCTGGTGCTGCCCTCGCGCAAGACCACCGTGTTCGTCGGCTCGTCCGGCTGCGGCAAGACCACGCTGCTGCGCATGATCAACCGCATGGTCGAGCCCACCTCCGGCGATGTCGAGATCGACGGCGAGAGCGTGCTCGGCGGCGACCCGGTGGCCCTGCGCCGACGCATCGGCTACGTCATGCAGAACTCCGGGCTCATGCCGCACTTCACGGTCATCGACAACGTGGCCACCGTCCTGCGGCTCACCGGGGTGAAGAGGGCCGCTGCCCACCAGCGGGCGCGCGAGCTGCTCGACACGGTCGGGCTCGACCAGGCGCTGGCCGAGCGCTACCCGAGCCAGCTCTCGGGCGGTCAGCAGCAGCGCGTCGGCGTGGCCCGCGGGCTCGCCGCCGACCCGAACATCCTGCTCATGGACGAGCCCTTCGGTGCGGTCGACCCCATCGTGCGGGCCGACCTGCAGCAGGAGACCCTGCGGCTGCAGCGCGAACTCGACAAGACGGTCGTGTTCGTCACGCACGACATCGACGAGGCCTTCCTGCTCGGCGACCAGGTCGTCATCCTCGACAAGGGCGCGCGCATCGTGCAGGTGGGCAGCCCGAGCGAGATCATCGAGAACCCGGTAGACGACTTCGTGGCGGCCTTCATCGGCGCCGACCGCGGCAAGCGGGCGCTGCATCTCAAGCAGACGCCCCGCGGCACCGTGGTGGTCGATGCCGACGGCCGCACGCAGGGCTCGATCATCGACGTTCCGGATGCCGTGACCGACGCGCTGCTGAGCGAGGAGAGCGCGACGAAGGGCGCCCCGTGAACTGGGTCGTCGACAATCTCGGCCTCATCCTCGAGCTCGCCGTGATCCACCTGCAGCAGAGCGTGATCGCGATCGTGCTCGGATTCGTCCTGTCGCTGCCGTTGGGCTGGCTCGCCTGGCGCTACCAGCTGGTGAAGGGACCGGTGATCGTCCTGACCGGGCTGTTGTACACGATCCCGTCGCTCGCGCTGCTGATCCTCCTTCCGTCCGTCGCGGGGTACTCCGCCAGGAGTCCGGTGAACCTGGTGATCGGACTCACGATCTACGCCATCGCGATCCTGGTGCGCGCCGTCTCGGACGGCCTGGACTCGGTCGACCCCGCGATTCGGCAGTCGGCCACCGCGATGGGCTACGGCGGATTCCGTCGGTTCTGGACGGTCGACTTCCCGCTGGCGGGTCCCGTCGTGCTCGCCGGTCTGCGAGTGGCGGCGGTCAGCACCATCTCCCTCGCCACGGTCGGCATCCTGGTCGGGGTGCAGAACCTCGGCTACCTGTTCACCGACGGTCTGCAGCGCCGTATCCTCCCCGAGGTGTTCTCCGGCGTCGTGGCGGTCGTGGTGATCGCGCTCGTCATCGACCTGCTGCTCCTGCTGCTCGGCCGCGCGCTGATGCCGTGGACGCGCGCGGCGAAGACACCGTCCTCCCGGCAGCCGCTCACCCTGAGGACCGCCGCATGAACGTCTTCGCGGATGCGTTCGCCTGGCTCTTCTCCCCCGACCGGTGGGAGGGCCCGTATGCGCTGCCGATCCTGTTCGGTCAGCACATGTACTTCACGCTGATCTCGGTGCTGATCGCCGCCGTCATCGCGCTGCCGCTCGGCTGGCTCATCGGACACACGGGCCGGGGCCGCGAGGTCGCCGTCGCCGTCTCGGGCGCCGCCCGCGCGATTCCCTCGTTCGGTCTCATGGTGCTGTTGGTGCTGCTGCTCGGTGTGCTCCGCGTTCCCGAAGCCGCCATCATCACCTTCGTGCTCCTCGCCATCCCCTCCCTCCTCGCGGGCGCGTATACGGGCCTCGAGGCCATCGACCGTCGGGTGCTCGACTCCGCGAGGGCGATGGGCATGACCGAATGGCAGGTGTTCTGGAAGGTCGAGGTTCCGCTCGGCCTGCCCCTGCTGGTCGGTGGCATTCGAGCGGCGCTCCTCCAGGTGATCGCCACGGTCACGATCGCCGCCTACATCAACCTCGGCGGCCTCGGCCAACCGATCATCCAGGGCATCCCGCTGCGCAAGTTCGACCAGGTGCTCGCGGGAGCGATCCTCGTGGCCGTGCTCGCCCTGGTCATCGACCTGCTCCTCGCCATCGTCCAGCGCGCCGCGGTCCCGGCCGGCGTGCGCGCCACGCCGGGGAAGCGTCGATCGCGCGCAGCCCTGAAGGCCGCGGCCCCTGCCGCCGCCTGACACCGACCCACAGCATCCATCCGTTTGTCCCAGAGAAGAGGAAGTCCCATGTTCACAGCACGCAAGTCACGACTCGCCCTCGCCGGTGGCGTATCGCTCGTCGCGGCGCTCGTCCTCGCCGGCTGCACCAGCAGCAACCCGCTCGACGCGCCCACCGACGACGCGGGCTCGGGTGACAAGACCATCGTCATCGGCTCGCAGGCGTACTACTCCAACGAGATCATCGCCGAGATCTACTCGCAGGCGCTCGAGGCCGCAGGCTTCGACGTCGACGAGCAGTTCAGCATCGGCCAGCGCGACGCGTACATGCCCGATGTCGAGTCCGGGGCGATCGACGTCTTCCCGGAGTACACCGGCAGCCTGCTGGAGTACATCTCGGACGACGAGGTCGACGTCACCGCGCCGGACGAGGTCTACGAGGCGCTGAAGGAGGCCCTGCCCGAAGGCCTGACCGCCCTCGACTTCGCCGAGGCCTCCGATCAGGACACCTACACGGTGCTGAAGAGCTTCGCGGAGGAGAACGGTGTCACCTCCATCGGTGACCTCGCCAAGGTCACGTCGGAGGTGACGATCGGCGCGGCTCCCGAGTTCGAGGAGCGTCCGTACGGCCCCGCAGCGGCGAAGGAGACCTACGGAGTCGACCTGAAGTTCTCGGCGACCGGCCCGACCACTCTCGAGTCGCTGCTCGCCGGCAAGATCCAGGTCGCCGACATCTACACCGCCGACCCGGCATTCCAGACCGAAGACATCGTCGCCCTGGAAGACCCGGAGAACCTGATCATCTCGTCGAACGTGGTGCCGATCGTCTCGAGCGACGTCGCCGACGAGGTCTCCGACGTGCTCAACGCGATCAGTGCCAAGCTGACTGCCGAAGAGCTCGTCGCCCTGAACGTGCAGAGCACGGTCGACCAGAAGTCGGCATCCGACATCGCCAAGCAGTGGCTGGCGGACAACGACCTCTGAGTCGTCACCTCGACAGAAGCGCCCGGCCCCTCAGGGGGCCGGGCGCTTCGTCGTCTCGGGAGTGTGGGTCAGACCCGGGCGTCCTGCTTCGGCACCAGGACCTGTTTGATGATGATGAGGATGGATGCCGTGACCGGCACGGCCACGAGCGCGCCGAGCAGTCCCAGCAGGGTGCCGCCCGCGAGGGCGCCGATCACGACGAGCGAGCCCGGGACGGAGACGGCCCGGTTCATCACGCGCGGGGTGATCACGTAGGCCTCGATCTGCATGTAGACGAGATAGATCGCGGCGAAGACGAGTGCGGCGATCGGGTTGCTGAAGAGGGCCAGGCAGGTGCCGAGGATCCAGAACAGCACCGAGCCCACCAGCGGGATGAGGGTGACGCAGAACGCGATCGCGGCCATCAGCGGGGGGAACGGCAGCCCGAGGAAGAAGTAGAGCAGGAACGCCAGCGTCGCGTTGCAGAACGCGAGCACCACCATGCCCATCACGTATCCGCCCACCGAGTCGGTGATCTGGTCGGTGATGTCTCCGGCGCGAGCACGATCGCGGGCCGGGGCGAGACGCAGCAGCCCCTGCTTCATCGCGGGGAGCGACGCGAGGAAGTACAGCGTCAGCACCAGGACGATGATGGCGCCGGAGATGCCGGTGGCGATCGAGGCGCCGACCGCGAGTGCCCCGCCGCCGATCGTCGCCAGGTTGCCGAAGTCGGAGAGGAAGGCCTGCACCTCGGCGACGAGGTCCTGGAACTGATCGCCGAACTGGGCTTCGAGGGTCGCGTAGAGGTCGCTGCGGGTGAACTCCCGGATCATGTCGGGCACGGAGCGGACGAAGCTCGAGATCTGATCGATCACGACCGGGAGGATCATCCACAGCACGAGGGCCACCACGACGATGAGGCTGAGGATCACGACGACGACCGACAGCACCCGCGAGACGCCCCGACGCTCCAGGAATCGCACGGCAGGGTCGAGGCCGAGCGCGCCGAACAGCGCCAGGGCGATGTAGATGAGCACGGTCGACAGGCTCGTGAGGGCGAGGCCGATCACGATGGCCCCGAGACCGCCGAGGGTCACCAGGAAGCCGAACACGAAGGGGCGATCGATCCGCGTCCAGAAGGAGCGGCTCGGGGTCATCGGCTCGATCACGACCGCACGGGTAGGGGCGGCCTCGGCGGAGGGGACTTCGGATGCCGGTGCGGGCCGGCGGCGGACGGGCGCGGAAGCCGTGGTGTCGTCCTTGACCGCGTCATCGTCGACAGCGGCACTCGGCACGGCACCGTCGAGGGGCGCGGAGGCAGGCGACTCTTCGTTGCTCATGTGCTCACGATAGCGGTGCGGCAGGTCGAAATCCGGGTGTTCCGCGGCTCTAGAGTAGGGGCATGACCGCCGCCGAGGACCCGAAGGCCGAACTGCTCCGACTTCGCGCCACCATCGACAACATCGACGCCGCACTGATCTTCATGCTGGCCGAGCGCTTCCGCGCGACCCAGCAGGTCGGGCATCTGAAGGCCGATCACGAGATGCCGGCGTCCGACCCGAATCGGGAGGAGCAGCAAGTGGCACGGCTGCGGGCTCTGGCCGAGGAGGCCCATCTCGATCCGGAGTTCGCGCAGAAGTGGTTCAACTTCGTGGTGGCCGAGGTGATCCGCCACCACACCGAAGCGGCCGAGAGCCGCTGAAGGAGGTGCCGGACGGGCGACGGTGTGTGCAGCACTCGCCCGTCCGGAGCTTGAGGTTCATTGACCAACTAAGTTCAATGAATAAACTTAGGGAGAGACTACGGATCGCGCCACGATCTGTCAACAGCTCGCGACCGACGAGCTCGGAAACGGGAACACATGCTCAACGCGGATGACAGCCTCGACACCCAGGCGTCGGTGCGGCGTGCGAACCTGCGCCGGGCGCTGCAGCTCGTCTTCCGGAATCCGGGCACCCAGACGCGGGCAGGCATCGCGAGGTCGACCGGGCTGACCGCGGCCACCGCGTCGTCCCTGGTCGCCGAGCTCATCGAGGATCGGCTGATCGTCGAGGGGGAGCAGGCCGCGAGCACCGGCGGCAAACGCGCGACCACCCTCAGCGTCGATGCGAGTCACCACCTGATCCTTGTCCTGGTGATCCAGCCGCTCCACGCGCACATCGCCCTCGTCGCGCTCGACGGCACCGAGCTCGAGACACGGCGGGTGACGTACAGCGTGGAGGAGCGCGATCGGTCGCTCGACGAGGCGCTGACCGCTGTCGCCGGCGAGTTCGGAGCGAGACTCCTCGCCGCGGGAGTGCAGTTGCCGGGCACGACCGACGGCCGCTCGGTGCTGGAGAGCGTGCAGTTGAAGTGGGAGGGAGTGCCCCTCGCCGAGCGGTTCGAGCGCATCCTCGACGCACCCGTGCTGCTCATCAACGACGTCGACGCCGAGGCGATCGCCGAAGCGGGGATGGAGGAGTCACCCTCCGGGTACCGGCTCTTCATCCACCTCGGCGGCGGCGTAGGTGCGGCGGTGACGCTCGACGGCGAGCTCGCGCCCGGCCCTCGGGACCGCGCGGGAGAGATCGGCCACGTGCAGGTGGTGTTCGGCGAGGCGGCCCGCCTCTGCCGCTGCGGTCAACGCGGCTGCCTGGAGTCCGCGGCTGCTCTGGGCGCGATGCTCGGGGACGACTTCTCCGACGCCATGGACGCTCCCGAGATCCGGGCGCTCGCCGCGGAGGCCGACGAGGAGCACCTCGACGAGGGCGCCCGTGCGCTCGCCAGGGCGGTCAAGCTCATCGGCGCGCTTCTCGACCCGACCGAGGTCGTGATCGGCGGGCCGGCGACCGAGCTCGGACCGCGCTTCCTCGATCGGGTGCGCCGCGAGACCGAGTATCCCGCCCGCGGGACGACGCAGGTGCCGGTCCGCTACGCCGACCCCCGGGTATCGCTCGCCGCCGGTGCCGCGCAGGCCGCCCTGACCTCGGCCCTCGGCGTGCGCTGGAATCCGCTGCAGCTGCGCGCAGCATCCACCTCTGCAGCATCCACTCCCCGCCCCTGACCGTCAGCACACAGCCTGAAGGGGTTCTCCCGTTCTGAAGGACCGATTCGAGCATCCGGTCCTTCATTCCACGAGATCTCCTTCAAAACAGGTGGCAGACAAGACTCAGCCGCCGAACTCGCCGATCAGGATGAGCGGGCTGTGATTGGTGTTGCAGGTGTCGCTGATCGGATCGATCAGGCTCGTGTCCTTCAGCAGTGAGCCGGGAGTGTGGCCGTCGCCGCGCACCCAGGAGAGCAGGGCGCTGAATGGGTCGGACATGGTCGTCTCCGAGGCGCCCGTGAGCGTCTCGAGGTCGACGGTCGCCGCGTCGACCCGCCGCGTCCACTCCGCCTCGTCGAACGCCTGGTACTCGGTGAGGCCGATGTCGGCGTTCGAGAACGCGCTGTAGATGTCGGAGAAGGCATCGCACTCGGAGGTGATCGCCTCGTCCCGGACGAACTCCGCGGTGGAGAAGTGCGGAGTCGCGGTCCAGGCGACGTCGTTGGTGACCCACACGTTGAGGGTCGGTCCCGTCTCTTCGGTGATCGGCCACACCAGCTCGGTCGTGCCGTCGCAGGTGCCGTTGAGTGTCGCCTGTCCGAGCGTCATCGGGTCACCCAACTCGACGCGGAACGGGCCGCCGCCGTCGCACGTGAAGTCGATCGTCACCGAGCGCATGCCCTCACGAAGCGGGAAGTCGACGCCGGGGAACGGCTCGGTCGGCCCAGTCCCGGAGATCTCGGGGCCGTCCACGCTCACGGAGACCATCGTCTCGCCCGTCGCCGTCGGCGTGGGGTCGGCCTCGGGCTGGGCTGCGGTGCAGCCACTCAGCACCAGCACGAGGATGGCGAACACGGATGCGCCGAGCGCAGGGCGTGGATGGGGCATGGGACTCCTTCGTCGCGTCTCAGAGATTTCTATCACTGAACGCGCGTGCCCTTCGTCGACCGCGGCCTACTTGACGCTGCCCGCGGTCAGACCGCCGACCAGGCGCTTCTCGATGAGCATGAACAGGATGACCACCGGCAGGATCGCGACGATCGAGACGCCGAACACGTACTGCCAGCTGGTCTCGTACTGCCCGACGAACTTGGTGAGTGCGACCGACAGCGGCTGGTTCTTGTCGGTCGACAGGATCACGAGGGAGGCCGCGAACTCGTTCCAGCAGGCGACGAACGTGAACACGATCGCGGTGACGATCCCCGGCCACACGAGCGGCAGGTTGATCTTGAACAACACGGTGAATCGCCCGGCGCCGTCGATCTGCGCGGCCTCGTCGACCTCCTTGGGGATGCCGGCGAAGAAGGAGTGCATGATCCACACGGCGAACGACAGGTTGAACGCGGCGTTGATGAAGATCATCGCCGTCCAGGTGTCGCCGAGCCCGAGCACGGTGAACTGGCGGAACAGGCCCGAGGTGAGCACCGCCGGCTGCAGCATCTGCGTGATGATCACGAGGAACAGGAACACCATGCGGCCGGGGAACTTGAACCGGGCCGTGTAGTACGCCGCGGGCAGTGACACCAGCAGGACGAGCAGCGTCGCGAACACGGCGATCACGATCGTCGAGATCAGGTTGTAGGGCAGTGGCGTCTCGGGGGTCGACCACATCGTGATGTAGTTCTCCCAGTGCCACTCCGTCGGCAGGTACGTGGGGTCCACCGACCGGATCTGCGGCTTCGTCTTCACGGAGCCGAAGAACATGATCAGGTACGGCAGCACGAAGATCGCGAGCACCAGGAATCCGGCGGCCATGCGCAGGATCACGCGGGGAAGCGTCACCTGGTCCTCGGTGTAGCGGCGCTTGCGCCCCGGGATGCGCGGGGCGGCGCCGTCGCCGGCGGTGGTCACGAGGGCGGTCTCGGTCACGGTCATGATCAGACCTCCTTCATGGGCTTGACGATCTTCACGTAGGCCGCGACGATCACGATGACGATGAGGAATGCGACCACCGAGAGGGCGCTCGCGACATCGACCTTCTTCTGCAGCTCGATGTACTTGAAGATGAGGGTCATGATCGTGTCGGCGTCGTAGCCCGGTATCGATCCGGTCATCACCTTCAGGATCGGTAGCGAGTTGAAGACGTTGATGATGTTGATGAGCACCGCGACGGCCAGGGCGCTGCGCAGCTGCGGCAGGACGATCGACCAGTAGGTGCGGGCCGGGCTCGCGCCGTCCATCTTGGCTGCCTCGATCGCGTCGGCCGGCACAGCTTGGAGTCCGGCGAGGATCGTATACGTGGTGAACGGGAGCGACACGAAGATCGCGATCACGATCGACCAGGTGAAGGCCGTCGCGGGGTTCTTGGTCCAGCCGTATCCGACCGCGTCATCCGAGAGCCCGATGTCGTAGAGGAACTTGTTGAAGATGCCGAAGTACGGCTCGAGGCTGTAGTAGAACACCATCGTCGTCATGACGACGGATGCCGCCCACGGCACGATGACAGCCATGCGCACGAGCTGGCGTCCCGGGAACGCCTTGTTGAGGATCTGCGCGAGGCCGAGCGAGATGACGACGGTGAACAGCACGACTGACACGACCCACACGATCGTGCGGAAGAAGATCGGCCAGAACTCGGTGAACGTGAACACCGTGACGAAGTTGTCGAAGCCGACCGATCCCTTGTCGAGGCCGGACAGCGAGATGTCACGCGTCGAGTTGAAGAACATCACCCCGGCGGGGAAGAACACCACGCCGATGATGAGCAGGAGTGCGGGGGCGATCCAGGGCAGAGCCTGGAGCAGGTCCTTTCCGCCCGGCCTGCCGCGCACGGCATCCGGGGTCTTCCGGGGGCGGGGGCGGCCGGTGGTGGCCGCCCCCGCGAGGTTCGAGGACTCTGTCTTCTGGCTCATTCGGGTACCCGAACCTCTCCGTCAGCGGGCTCAGCCCGCGTCGACCTGCGCCTGGATCTCGGTCAGCACATCCTGTGCCGGCTTCGACTGCAGCTGGCCGAACAGCGACTTGAACGCACCGTCGGCGGCGGACCACTTCGGGTTCGTCGACGGGTAGAACTGGGCGTCGGGCAGCACGTCGAGGAACGGCTTGAGGGCCTCCTCGCCGGAAAGCTGCTCGGCACCGGACTTGGTGACGGGCAGGAAGCCTTCGGCCTGCACCCACGGCACGTACACGTCGGCCGAGTAGTAGTAGTCGAAGAACTTCGTGATCGCCTCCTGCTTGTCGCCGTCGTTCTCGAAGGCCATCAGCTGGTCCATGACGCCGAGCGTGAACGGCGAGCCGTCCTTGGTCGGGATCGGGACGATGGAGTAGTCCAGGTCGGGGTTGCCGTCGGCGATCTGGCCGACCGTCGGCGGGAGGCCGACCTGCATGCCGATCTTGCCCTGGATGAAGATGTCCATCAGGGGCGAGCGCTGCGTCGAACCGGGGTCGGCCTGGGTCGCACCGGCGTCGATCATCTTCTTGATCTGCTCGGCACCGACGAGGTTCTCCGGGGTGTCGATCGTGATCTCGGACTCATCGCCGAACGATCCGCCGCCGCCCCACAGCCACACGGCCGCCTCGGCCTGAGCCTCTTCGGATCCGAGCGGCATGCCGTAGCCGGCGACGCCGCCGCCGAGAGCCGAGACCTTGGTCGCGGCATCCAGGAGCGAGTCCCAGTCGGTCGGCGCCTCGACGCCGGCCTGGTCGAGCAGCGCGTTGTTGACGAACAGGGCGCGGGCCGACGCGATCATCGGCAGCGCGTACGCGGTGCCGTCGATCTCGGCGTTCTTCAGGAACGACTCCTGGAAATCGGAGAAGGTCTCCTTGGAGACGACGTCTTCCGTCGGGTAGAGCAGCTCATCGCCGACGAAGCCCGCGAAGGGTCCGCCGTTGTAGATGTCGGGAGCCTCGCCCGCCTGGATCTTGGTGGAGACGACCTTCTCGAGGTTGTCCCAGGACTGCACCTCGAGCTTGACCTTGATGTCGGGGTTGGCCTTCTCGAACCCGTCGATCACGGTTTCCCAGTTCGCCTTGGTGGCGTCGGAGTAGCTGGGGACGAGCAGGTCGAGGGTCGCTGAGCCCTCTTCGCCTCCGCCGTCTCCGGACGATCCGCCGAACCCGCACGAAGCGAGCGAGAGCGTGGCGACGGCCGCAATGGCGGCGGCGCCGAACCGCAGTGACTTCTTCATGTGTATTGCATTCCTCACTGTGAGTGTCCGTCCCTCGGCGGCAGGCCGCTTCGGGAAGGGGGTGTGGTGCACAGTCGCAAGCACATCTCACGCGACAGTGCGTGGTGATCGTTTCGCCGGGTGGCATCCGCGATCGTTCAAGCCGGGGCTCGGGGGTTCTCGGCGACGATCGGAATCGACGACGAGGCGGTGGAACTTGTCCGATTATTTGTCAGGGGAACAAACAAATCAAGGGTATGCGGGGGTTGCTCTTCTTTGACGCCATACTATGATTGATTTCGGCTTCAAACGATCACAAGTACGCAACATCTCGCCAGAAAGGCACCCCGATGACTGAGTCGCTTCCCGGCGCGCACATGCGCGAAGAACTCCATTCCCAGCCGCAGATGTGGGCACGAGCTGCCGACCTCACGGCCGAGCAGGGCATGCTCCCCGCCACGGGTGCGCGGGTCGCGGTCGTCGGCTGCGGCACGTCGTGGTTCATGGCGCAGTCGTATGCCGCGCTCCGCGAGACCGCAGGCCACGGCGAGACCGATGCGTTCGCGGCTTCCGAGGCGTTCATCGACCGCGGATACGACGCCGTCGTCGCGTTGACCCGGTCCGGCACGACCAGCGAGGTGCTCGAGCTCGTCGAGCGCGTCAAGGGACGCATCCACACCATCGGGGTCATCGGCGACCCGACCTCGCCGCTCGCGTCGCTCGTCGACGAGGCGGTACTGCTGCCGTTCGTCGACGAGCAGTCCGTGGTGCAGACCCGTTTCGCGACGACAGCCCTCGCCCTGTTCCGTGCCTCGCTCGGCGAAGACCTGACCGCGGCCATCGCCGATGCCGAGGCCGTGCTGGCGGAGCCCGGCGATGACGAGCTGCGCGACGCCGAGCAGTACACGTTCCTCGGACGCGGTTGGACGATCGGTCTCGCCCACGAAGCCGCCCTCAAACTGCGGGAGTCTTCGCAGTCGTGGACCGAGGCGTATCCGTCGATGGACTACCGCCACGGCCCGATCGCCATCGCCGCTCCCGGAAGGGTCACGTGGCAGTTCGGGGAAGCGCCGGAGGGACTCGCCGGCGAGGTGGCGGCGACCGGTGCCCGTTTCGAGCAGCGGGCGATCGACCCGCTCGCCGACCTCGTCCGGCTGCATCGCACGGCCCTCGACCGCGCGGTGAAGCGCGGACTGGACCCGGATCAGCCGCGCAACCTCACGCGATCCGTCATCCTGGATGCATGACCCCACTCACGGCCGGAGCCGATGATGATCGACCCTGACGCGGCGGCGGCCGTTCCCGACGTCGAGCGTGACGCGGCGGGAGAGAAGCTCTCCGACGTGCGCGCGCTCGGCGTCGGCGCGCCGGTGCTGGCGTTCGACGTGGGCGGAACCGACATCAAGTCGGCGCTGTTCGACGCCGATGGGACCGCGCTCGGGCTCCGTCGCACGCCCACGCCGATCGCCGACGGCGACCGCACGCAGGTGCTGCTCGAGCGTCTCGAAGTACTGGCGGCCGAGCTCCGCGCGGCGCATCCCGACGTCGTGCCGCAGGCGGCCGGACTCGTGGTGCCGGGGATCGTGGATGCCGACGCCGGGGTCGGCGTCTTCGCGAGCAATCTCGGTTGGCACGACTCACCGCTTCGCGACCTCGCCTCCGACCGGCTGGGCCTGCCCGTGGCGTTCGATCACGATGTCCGCGCGGCGAGCTGGGCGGAGCGCCGCCTCGGCGGCGCCCGCGACTACGCCGATGCCGTCGTGCTGGTGATCGGCACGGGCATCGCGGGCGCCCTGCTCGTGGGCGGTGTGCCGTACACCGCGGGCGGCTACGCGGGCGAGATCGGGCACTCGCCCATCGCCGAGGGGCCGATCTGCCCCTGCGGCGCACGCGGCTGCCTGGAGGCCGTGGCCTCGGCCGGGGCCATCGCGCGGCGCTACCGGGAGGCGACCGGTGTCGCACCCGACGGGGCCAAAGACGTGATCGCCCGCGCGGACGCCGGTGACGAGGTCGCCGCAGAGATCTGGAACTCGGCGCTCGACGCCCTCACGATGTCGCTCGCGCAGCTCACCGCGGTCGTCGCGCCGCAGGCCGTGGTCATCGGCGGCGGTCTGTCCCGTGCCGGCGGCGCGCTCTTCGACGAACTGCGAAGGCGCCTCGCGGACCGGCTCAGCTTCCACCGCATCCCCGCGCTCGTCCCCGCCGAACTCTCCGGCAACGCCGGTCTGCTCGGCGCCGCCCTGCGTGCAAGGGAGCTCACGTGATCCTCACCGTCACCCCCAACCCCGCGCTCGACCTCACCTGGCACATCGACCGGCTCGTCGAGGGTGGCACGCACCGGGCGGATGCCGGAGTCGCGCGCGCCGGCGGCAAGGGGCTCAACGTCGCCCGCGTGGCATACGCCGAAGGCGCGGAGGTGCTCGCGGTCACCACGGCAGGCGGTCGCGTCGGCGAGGAGTTCGCCGCCGAACTCGCTGCCAGCGCAGTGCCGCATGCCCTCGTGCCGGTGGCCGCCGAGACCCGTCGCAGCATCGCCGTGGTCGACGAGTCCGCCGGCGACACCACGATCATCAACGAGCGCGGAGTCAACCCGGCCGACAGCGAGTGGGCCGACCTCCTCGCCGAGGTCGTCGAACGGCTGCCGACCGCGAGCGTTCTCGTCGTCTCCGGCAGTGTGCCGCCGGGCGCCCCGGACTCGCTGATCCCCATGTTCATCGCGGTCGGGAAGGACGCGGGGATCCCGGTCATCGCCGACACCTCGGGCCCCGCTCTCCTGCGCGCGGCGGATGCCGGAGCCGACGTGCTGAAGCCCAATGCGGCCGAACTCATCGAAGCCACCGGCATCACCGATCCGGTCGAGGCTGCCCGTTCGCTGATCGCGCGCGGCGCCGAGCTCGTGCTGCTCTCGCTGGGCGCCGACGGCATGCTCGCCGTCACCGCCTCCGACCTGGTGCACGCGCGCCTCGATGAGCCGCTTGCGGGCAACCCCACCGGTGCCGGAGATGCCGGTGTGGCCGCGTGCGCCGTGCTGTACGCGGAGGGCGAGCGCGATCCCGAGCAGATCCTCCGACGGGCCACGGCCTGGTCCGCCGCCGCGGTGCTGGCCCCGCTCGCCGGCGACATCTCCCCGCGCTGGCGCGCACTCGAACAGCAGCTGCGCGTCTCGCGTCCCGACCCTGAATCGTTCCGGAAGGACCCTTCGTGACCCTCGTCTCCGCCCGCGACCTCGTCTCCGCCGCATCCGCTGCCGGCACGGGGATCGGCGCGTTCAACGTGATCCACCTCGAGACCGCCGAAGGACTCGTGCGTGCCGCCGCTCTCGCCGAGCTGCCCGTGATCCTGCAGATCTCGCAGAACTGCGCCGACTATCACGGCGGGCTCGAGCCGATCGCACTGGCCACACTCGCGGTTGCCCGACGCGCACAGATGCCGGTCGCCGTGCACCTCGATCACGCCGAACGACCCGAGTTGGTCGACGAGGCCATCGCACTGGGCTTCGGGTCGGTCATGTTCGACGGCGGCGCGCTGCCCTATGACGACAACGTCGCGCTCACGGCATCCGTCGCCGCTCGGGCGCACGCGGCCGGGGTCTACGTCGAGGGCGAGCTGGGCGAGGTGGGGGGCAAGGACGGCGCTCACGCGCCGGGTGTGCGCACCGACCCCGATGAGGCGCGGGCTTTCGTCGCGGCGACCGGAGTCGATGCGCTCGCGGTCGCGGTGGGTTCCTCCCACGCGATGACCGACCGCACGGCGTCGCTCGACCTCGACCTGATCGCCAGGCTCCATGCGGCGCTGCCGGTTCCGCTCGTGCTGCACGGATCCTCGGGAGTGGCGGATGCGGTGATCGCGGATGCCGTGCGCGCCGGGATGACCAAGATCAACGTCTCCACGCACCTCAACGGCTTCTTCACCCGTGCGGTGCGGGAGAAGCTCGACGCGGATGAGCGGCTGGTCGACTCGCGCAAGTACCTCGCACCTGCGCGCGACGCGCTCGCCGTCGAGGCTGCCCGCATGCTCCGCCTGTTCGCGTCGCCGTCGCAGATTCGCGCTCAGGTCGCAGAGAATCCGGGGAACTCTGCGACCTCGACGGGAATCGACGACACCGTGCAGGGCGCTCGGCGATGAAGCGGGCAGCGCGGCTGAACGCGATCCTCGACCTGCTGGCCGCGAGCGGCGAGGTCACCGTCGAGGATCTCGTGGAGCAGTTCGGAGCCTCGTCGGCCACGACCCGCCGCGACCTCGACACGCTCGCCGAGCAGCGGCTGCTCACCCGTACGCACGGTGGTGCGGTGGCACAGGCCGTCGCCTACGAGCTGCCGATCCGCTACAAGAGCCACCTGCGCACGCAGGAGAAGGACAGCATCGCGCAGACCGCGGCGGGCCTCGTCGCCCCCGGCATGGTGGTCGGGCTGTCCGGCGGCACCACGACCACGGCGATCGCGGCTGCACTCGCCGCCCGAGACGACCTGTCCGGCAACGGCGGCATCACCGTCGTCACGAATGCCGTGAACATCGCTGCACAGCTCGCCACGCGGCCCGACATCAAGGTCGTCGTCACCGGGGGCGTCATCCACTCGCGCAGCTACGAGCTCGTCGGTCCGTTCGTCGAACAGCTGCTGCGCGGGGTGCGCCTCGACATCGCCTTCATCGGCGTGAACGGGATGGATGCCGCCGCGGGTGCCACCACGCAGGACGAACGCGAGGCCGCCGTCAACCGCATGATGGCAGAACGCGCCCGGCGCGCGGTCGTGGTCACCGACGGCAGCAAACTCGGGGTCGAGGCCTTCTCGACGGTCGGCGGTGTCGAGCTCTTCCCGACCGTGATCACGGATGCGGGAGCGGATGCCGAGGCGCTTGCCGCGCTGCGCGCCGCCGGCTATGCGGTGCTCGTCGCCTGAACCGGGACGTCCCGCGGAGAGCGCGGTATACTCAAAGTATGACCACCACCATCAAGGTGAACGACGATCTCCGCGATCGCCTGAAAGAGCAGGCTGCACGCGATGGACTCACGCTGGGTGCGCATCTCGCTCACCTCGCCGACGCCGAAGACCGTCGTTGGAGGCTGCAGTCGCTGAAGCGCGCGATCGAACGGACTGCTCCGTCCGAGAAGGCATCGCATGCCGCAGAAGCCGCCGAATGGGAGCGGGCTGACCTGAGCGACGCGACCGCGTGAGTTCCTCCTCGGAGCTCGCGCCGGGACGAGTCGCATGGGCGGCGCTCGAGCCCGTGCGCGGCAGGGAGCAGGGTGGGCACCGACCTGTTCTGATCGTGGCCTCGGCCGGGTACCTGGATGCGGTGACGACGCTGGCCATCGTGCTGCCGATCACGACGACCGACCGGGGGTGGCCGAATCATGTCATGGTGGACGGGCCGAGCGGACTCGATCGGCCATCGTGGATCATGACCGAGCAACCTCGCACACTCTCGCGCGACCGCCTTACGGGAACGGCAGGCGAGGTCACGGAAGAGTGCCTCGAATCGGTACGCGCGTGGCTCGGCGACTTCCTCGATCTGTAGGAACATCCCCTGACCCCGGACACCCCAAGGGCCCCGACGTCCCCAGATCGTCGAGGCCCTATGAGGGCGCCGCGGCTGCATGCCGCGACACCCCCGAGCAGATGGTGTCCGTGTCGTACTCACGCTCCCCAGCGCGCTTGATATCCCCAGATCCGACTGCGCCTCCCTCGCGCCTCAACCCTTCGAGGCCCTTCGCATGGCACCTTCCGAAGAACAGGAGCGTGCGGCACCGGTTCTGATACACCGAATGGAGAAAAAGATCAGAATCCGTCTCCGTGGCACTGGAACGGGGCGCTCAGACCGGTGTCGAGGGTGGCTCGTGCGAGGGCGGCTGAGGGCGTCGCGCCCTCGGACAGGCCGACGTGCACGGCACTCAGCAGCTCGGCCGCCACCTCGTCGGGGACGGCGACCGGGGCGGCGATCACGCAGTCCGCGCCCGCGTGCAGCCACACCCGCGTCATCCCGAGTGCCTCCTCGCCCCAGCGCACCGAGGAACGCCCGAGTTCGCAGGCAGAGAGGATCACGGTCGCGGGGACGCGGGGAATCAGGTCGACGTCGTAGCCGAAGAGGATGCCGTCGGCGAGCTCGAAGCCCGAGAACAGGGGGTTGTCCACCGCATGTCTGCCGTGCGCGGCGATGTGCAGCACGTCGCTGTCCGACGCGAGTTCGGTGGCTGCCGCCACCGTGGCCTCGCCGCTCTCGAGGATCCGTGTCGCCACACCCCCGCCGTCCCAGGTGGCCGCCGCCCGCCGCACCTCCTCGCCGGCGCGCGGGACGCGCGGACCCGCGGCGAATCCGATCGTCGACGGGCGTCCGCCGACGGAGGCCGTGCCGCCCAGCAGCCGCGACACCGACGTCGCGAGCGTGAACGGGACGCCGGTCATGCCGGGCAGCATCGCCCACGGCACTCCGCCGAGAGCTCCCGGCACGGTGATCGCCAGACGGTGCGCCGACGGTGCCGCCAGGAGCAGCGGCGCGAGCAGTTCGGCATCCAGCAGCGACAACCGCGACGAGAGTGCGCGCGCGGTCACGGCGCCCATCAGACCGCCGCGGGTCATCGCGGCCATGTCGAGGTCGGCGCGCAGACCGTCGAGCGCGGATCGCACGCGGGGCCACGACAGGTCGACGACTGTCGCCCCCGAGTGTGTCACCACGATCCCGTGCAGCGCGGAGCCGGTGAAGACGTACGACAGGACGGCGGTGTCGGGGTCGAGCAGCGCCGTCGCCTCGGCGAGACCCAGCCGCTCACGGGTGCCGCCCGACCCCGTCGCGGCCCACTGCCGCTCGCGCACCCGGTCGCGCAGCACGCGCACGCGAGCGTCCGTGGTCCAGTCGGCGCCCGCGAGCTCGGCGCGCAGCATCCGCAGTTCCGCCAGATCCACGGCCAGCGAATCGTCGCGCGGAGGCCGAACCGGAGCGACCTGCTGGCTGAGGTGGCGGGCACGCTCCGACCACTCGAACATCGTCGCGGGATCGTGCAGGCGCGCGGCGGCGGCGAGGCCGGCGTACATCAGGTCGGCGCCGTGCATGGCGACCGAGGCCTGCAGGTCGAGGGCGCCGAACGACTGCTGCCAGGCGGTGAGCAGTTCGAGGCCGTCGGCGGCGGCGCGCAGCGCATCGCGGTCGCGACCTCGTGCGGCAGCGCGCGCGACCCTGACCTCGTGGGCGCGGAGCCGGAGCGGCGTCGGGGCGCTGTCGTCGAGCCGCGGCAGGCGACCGGCGCCATCGCGTCGTGCGCTCAGACGGAGCCCGGTCGCCTCGGTCCGGAATCCCGCGTGGTCGAGGGCTCTGGCGGTTCGGGCGAAGGCGGCTGCATCGATGGGGCGCTCCGGCTTCGCCCGCTGCCGTGCTTCGAGCCGCACCGCTTCGGCTCGCGCCGCCCATCCGTGGTTCGTGAGCGCGGTGAAGCGCCGTGCCGCCGTGCGGGCGGTGCGCTCGGCGGCATCCGGATCATGGCGCAGCAGCGAGCGCGCGAGGTGGAATTCGGCTTCACCCCTGGCCTGCGGCATCCGCTGCGCGCCGAACTCCGCGGCGACCCGACCCAGCAGGGTCTCGGCCTCGGTGGTGAGGCCGGCGTCGCGAAGAACCTCGGCGCGGTCGAGGTCGCTGATCGCGGCGGCCAGATCGCTGATCGCGGCGAGCGTCGGACGGGAGCGGGTCATCAGGGTGAGCGCGCTGACGAGGTCGCCGCCCAGCAGCGCCGCGTAACCGAGGTTGTGCCGCGCCTCCGCGAGCGGCTCCTGGTCGTCGTTCGTCTCGTACACGGCCACCGCGCGCCGCAGGTCTTCCATGCACGTGTCGAGCTCGCGCTGCTGCATGCGCACGACCGAGCGGTTCATCAGGCAGTTCGCGAGCTCGGTGGTCTCGTCGCCGATCGCGGTGAACGTGTCGATGGCGCGGCTGAGCTCGACCTCGGCCGCCGCCAGTGTGCCGGCGTGCATGAGCAGCACGCCGAGCTGGCCGCTGAGCACGGCGACCGTCTCGGCGCGCAGTCCGGAGCGGCGGAGGGCGTCGCGGCACAGCTGCTCGGCCGCCGTCGGCTGCCCGGTCTGCGCGAGGACGTAGGCGGTCGTGCCGTCGATGCGGGCGCGCAGATCGGGATCGTCGGTGCGGGCGGATGCCGTGTCGAGCGCGCGCCGCGCCTGCGTGAACCGCCTCGCGTTCGCCGCCTCGACTCCGCGCCGATGCAGCTCGTTGGCGGACAGGGGCATCCGTCCAGAATGCCCTGCCTCGCGGCTGGGCGGAAGAGCGCGGACCCATGGGGTGGGACCGGACCGGGACCGGACCGGGACCGAACTCGGGCCGAACACCCAAGACGGACCGCCCGTATCGGTGCGGGCGGTCCGGCTCGGGGGTGGGTCAGGTCGGGTCGACCGGTGTCGGCAGGGACTTCAGCACAGCGGCGACGGCCTTCCTGGCGGCAGCCGGGGCCGCACCGCCGACCGGCACGGTGCCGAGCTGCGCAGCGATGCGCCCGGCGACATACGGTGCCGCGAACGACGTGCCGCTCCAGATCGCGAACCCGCCTCGATAGTCGTCGGGGTCGATCGTCTCGCGGCGGAGGCCGTCGACGTCTGCGCGAGTCGCCGCCTGAGAGCCTCCGACGAAGCCGGGCGAGGTGCTCACCACGGCGGCGCCCGGGGCGTAGGTCTGCACCCACGGGCCGACGTTCGAGAAGAGGGCGACCGACTGCGCCGAGGGATTGAGCGCCCCGACCGACACGAGCGGGGTGCCGTTGTCGTGCGGGATGCCGTTGTGCGAGTCGGGCCACGGCCACAGCGATGCCGGGAACGAGGGCCGATCGATGGCGTCGTTGCCCGCCGAGCACACGACGACACAGCCGAGCTCCCGCGCCTTCGCCAGCAGCTGGTGCAGCGTGAGGCTGAACATCTTGTCGACCGGCGTCTCGTGGTAGTAGCTGAGCGACAGGTTCAGCACGTCGATCGGGAAGCCCGTCGTCGGGTCCTCGCGGTGGCGGATCAGCAGCGTGACGACCTGTGCGACCGTGTCGAGCAAGGTGCTCTCGTCGACCACGCCCAGTGCGCCCGCCACGCGGATCGAGAGGATGTCGGCATCCGGTGCCGCCTGCCGGACGAGCCCCGCGATGAAGGTGCCGTGGCCGGCGACCGCGTCGATCGCGCCGTCGAGCTGTCCGTACAGGTCGGGGTAGCGTTCCGGGTCGGCGTCGTCTGTCAGCCCCACAGGGACCCCGTCGAGGTCGACATGCCGGGTGACGATGTCGTCGGGAAGCCAGGCGTGCTCGCCGCATCCCGTGTCGAGCACCGCGACGACGGGGCGCCGCCCGCGTTTCGGCGCCGGCCCGCGCACGGGAGCAGGGCCGAGCCAGGTCACCGGCTGCCGCGCGCCCCGCCCGGGCTCGAGGTAGTCGTCGCTGCCCGCGGCGCCCTCGCCGCGCACCGGGTTGGTCCGCGTGAACGGGTTGGTGCGGGTGAACGGGTTCGTGCGCGTGAACGGGTTGAGCCCGACCGGGTCGATGGACAGCACGTGGTCGAGGCTCGTCCGCGGCATCGGCGAGTGTGACATGCGGCGCGCGCGCTGGAGCACCCGCCACGCGTCGGGCGAGAACGGGGCCTCGCCGCCCACCGGGTCGTCGGGGGTCGTCAACAGCAGGCGCTGGAATCCGGCGACGCCGGGGACCAGCTCGCCGTCGCCGATCTCGCGCGCTCCGCGTTCCTCCTCGAGCTGCCATCCGAAGATGTCCGCCGCATCGCGCAGCGTCCGCACCTCCTGGTCATAGGCTTCCTCGTCGCCGAGGGCTCGCGTGACCAGCAGTCGCTCCGGCAGGTACGCCGTCGGAAAGGCGCGGATGCCGTCCACGGGCTCTGTGCTCGGGTCGAGCGCCGTTCCCCGGCGGATCGATCCTTCCGCGCGGTCCTGCCAGGTCCATCCCTTGGGCTGCTCCATCGTCATCCTCTCGGTGCGGGTCGCCCCGCGGCTTCATCGACGGGCGGTGCCCGCGATCACAGCTCGAACTGCGGGGTCGCCAGCGTGCGCGTCTCGTCCCCGATCGCGGTCGTCAGGCGCACGCGCGTGAGACCGGGCGGCACCTCGTCGAACGCGAAGCGTCCGGTCTCCTCCGGCGAGGCCGAGATCGTCTTCTCGCCCTGCGTCAGGAAGACCTCTGCGGCACCGGTGTCGACCCAGCCGTCGACGCGGCGGCGACCGGATGCGGTGCGCGTCACATGCAGCAGGATGCTGGTGCTGCCGTCGCTGAACTGCAGGGTGAGTGCATCCGCCTCACCCCGCACGGCGCCGAGCTGCCCCTCGACGAGGGTGAGCAGCGCGTACTCGCGGTTCAGCCCGTCGGCGGCGACGGCGGCGACCATGCGGTCGATCAGCCCAGCGGGCACGGGGTCGACGTCGCTCCAGAGCGTGCGGAGCCGGGCGAACATCTCGGCATCCTCCTGAGCGCTCATGCGAGTCCCCCCTGGGCGGTCGGCGGTGCGTCCAGCAGCGCGCGCAACTTGGCCAGACATCTATTGCGCGTCGGCCCGATGCTTCCGATGGGCATCGCGAGGTCGGTCGCGATGCGCGCGTAGTCGGGCCGGTCCTCGAAGGCGATCACGCGCAGCAGCTTCTGGCAGCGCTCGTTGAGGCGGCGTACGGCCGTCCACAGTCGACGGTTCTCGTCGCCGATCGTCGCGTGCTCTTCGGCCGAGGCCTGCTCGGGAAGGAGCGTATCGAGGTCGTCGGTGTCGGTCGTGTCGACCTTGCCGTGGGCCTTGGCGACCTTCCAGGCCTCGCGACGGGCGGTCGTGGTGAGCCAGGCCGACACGGCGCGGGGGTCGCTGATCGAGCCGTGCCCGCGCACGAGCTGCAGCCAGGTGGTCTGCACCACATCTTCCGCGAGCGTGCGTTCGAGCCCGTACGCGCGCACCACATGCCAGAGCACGGGGGTCATCAGTCGTACGAGCTCGTCCATCGCGCGGCCATCGCCCTCGCGCCATGCGCCGAACAGATCCGCGGCGCGCTCCCAGCGTGCGCGCCCGTCATCCGAAGCAGGATCGAGAGCGGCGCCGGGTGCGCCGTCGATCATGAAGCCCATTGTGATCACATCTACCAGGAGCACGGCAAGAGGATTCTGATACATGACTTCATCCAAGAATTCCGCGCGTGCTGCGCGGTCGGATGCCGCGGTGGATCTCGATAGCGTTGAGGGGTGATCGCCCTCTCCGTCGTGCTCTTCCTCAACGCCGCCTTCAACGCCGTCGTCTGGCCCCAGTTCTACAAGCGCGTCGCCCACGATCCGCGTGCGCGCGACGAGAACGGCAAGGCCACCGCGTTCCTCAAGGTGCACGCCGTCCTCATCGCGATCGCCCTGGTGCTCGCACTGGTCTCGGTGCTCGCCGGCGTCGCGGCGCTGACCGGCGCGCTCTAGCACCGCACCTCTTCCGGAGGCAGGTCAGGCCGACTCGAACTCCTTCGCGTGCGCGGCCCACCGCGACTCGACCGGGAGTGCGCGCAGCGCCCGGTTGGTGACGGCCAGAGCCACGGATGCCAGGCACAGCGCGGCGCAGAGCAGCAGCGTCCATTCCCGCCCGACCCACGCGAGACCGAATCCGGCGATCAGCGGCGCGAGGGGCATCGCCCCCATGCCGAGCACACCGGCGGCGCTGTTGGCGCGGCCGAGCAGGTGCGTCGGTGTCGCGACCATGAAGTAGCCCATCATCCCGGCGTTGAGCGCGGGCACCAGGAGCACGGAGGCGCCGAGGACGACGGCGATCGCCCAGGGCGTCGTGACCATCGTGAGCGCGATGACCCCGACGGCCGCGACCGAGAGCCCGGCGATCGTCAGGATCCCGGCCTTGATGCGGGGGACGAGCAGAGGGGCGCACACGGCGCCGACGAGCATCACCGCACCGATCCCTGCGCTCAGCGTGCCGATGAGGAGTTCGGAGTGCCCGTCCTGCTGGAGCGAGTAGATGACGGTGGTGATCGCGGCGTTGAACCCCAGGTTCACGACCGTGGTGATGAGCAGGACTCCGCCGAGGTCGGGGCGGGAGAGCAGCCAGCCGAATGCCTCCCGCAGCTCGGCCCAGGCGTTCGGCTTGGCGGGGGCGGCCGACACAGAGGTGCCGAAACCCAGATCATCCGTCGCGGCGACGGCGCGTTCAGCCACGACACGCCGCGGGTCGTCCGGGTCGTCTCCGTTTTCGCCGGCCGCTCCGGTGTCGACCACCCCGGCGCGCCGCGCCTGGCGCCCCAGCATCCACGCGGTCAGTGCGGCGATCGCGTGGCAGAGGGTCATGACGACGCCGACCGCCCAGCCGCCGATGCCCAGCAGCAGGCCCCCGAGCGGGCCGCCCGCGAGCTGGAGCGCGGCATCCCGGCCCTGGTTCGCGGCCTGCGCGCGACCCATCGCGTCGTCGGGGACGATCTCCTTGATCGCGCTCTCGCCGGCGACGTCGAAGAGTCCGCTGCGGGCGGCGAGGAGGATGTCGATCACCAGCAGCGAACCGAAGGTCATCGCGTCACCGAGGGCGAGCAGGGTGAAGGCCCCCGCCAGCACGATGCCGATGAGCGATCCGAGCAGCATCAGGGCGATGCGGCGGTGGCGGTCGGCGAGGACTCCGCCGGCGAGGGTCATGAGCAGGCGGGCGATCATTCCGGCCGCGCCGATGATGCCGGCCTGGGCCGGGTCGTTCGTCACGATGAGCGCGAGCAGCGGGATCGCGAAACCGAAGAGCGCGGCCGCGAGGCCCTTGCTCGTGTCGCTCAGCAACCAGGTGAGGTAGCGGGGGTTGCGCCACAGGCGATGCGGGTCGGTGGGGGTGGTCATGCGTCGAGAGTAATTGCGCAAGAACAATTGCGCAAGTTTTATTGCGCAACTTTGGGTGCGGGTAGGATCGGGACATGGCAGCCGACACCAGCGAGAGCAACGGCGACGATCCCGTCTGGATGACCTCGGCCATGCTCAAGGCCTACTCCCACCCGCTGCGGCGGCAGATGATCCGCCTGTTCTCACGCCGCGATTTCCTGCGAGCCGCCGACATCGCCGCCGAGCTCGGGGTGCCGGCCAACAGTGCGAGCTTCCACTTGCGTGCGCTCGCCGATGCCGGTCTCATCGAAGAGGCGCCCGAGCAGGCCCGCGATCGACGCGACCGTGTCTGGACCGGGCACAAAGGTCCCCTCAACCTGGGCGGCCCGGAAAGCCCCGTCGCCGACGAGGAGCTCGGCACGGCGGTGATTGCCGCGCTGGTGGAAGATCATCAGGATCTGATGCGCCGAGTGACCGCCTGGACCCCCGAGTATGTCGCCGGACGCACGACCGAGGTGCACGCCGCGTTCACCCAGCGCACGATCCGGTTGACCGAGTGCGAGTTCGACGACGCGATGGTGAAGATCAACGATGTGCTGAGTGCCGCCGACGATGCGCACGACAGCGCCGACCCCGACGGCCGCTACTGGCAGGTCGACGTGATCGCCGCCGACGACACCATCTGACGCGGACCGGAGTCAGTCCTCGGGCGACGAGCCCGTTCCGCTGAGGATCAGGATGCGGCGCAGGTGCATCGCGGTGAGCACCCCGGGCCCCATCGAACGGCGCACATCGACGGTGCGGCTGTCGACCGTCTCGAGCAGCAGTCGCGTGGCCCGTGCGGCTTCACCGCGGATGCGATGGTCTTCCGGCGTCGAGGCATCGCCGCGCGCGATCACCTCGGCCACGGCGTGACACGCGGCGGACAGCGGCTCGGGAAGTGCGGGGTCGAGCGCGATGCCGGCCGGTCGGTCCCAGATGGTGTCGGCGATCGCGTCGGAGATGTCGCGGATGAGGTGAGCGATCCGGTCGAGAGTGGCGAGATCCTCGTGGCTCTGCTCCATGCGCGGTCGGTGCCCCTTCGCTCGCGGATTTCCGCGTCGGCTCTCGTCGGCCTCCACGAGTGCCAACCGCAGCTCGCCGGTCGTGTCGGCGAGCGAGGCCGCGTCGTCGGCCCACTGCTCGTGCTCCGGCGGCCACGACTCGGAGACCGCTGACCCGATGTCGTCGAGATGTCGGGCCAGCTGTTCCCGGAACGCCTCCAGCCGCGCCGCCGCCACCCCGGTGAGGGGTGCCGGGGCGATCAGGACGTTGACCACGAGCCCGATGACGACCCCGACCCCCATCTGGGTGAGGTAGCCGAGGGAGTAGTCGTCGGCGTTCTGCCCGCCGATGATCAGCACGAACAGCGCGGCCATCGGGACGTACTCGCGCCCGACGCCGAACCACCCCGTTCCGGAGACCAGCACCCCCACGCCCACGACGAGCGGGATGGTCCACCACGTCGGCCCCACCGTGAGCACCACCACGGTGGCGAGGCCGATGCCGGTGGCGAGGCCGAGCAGCGTCTGGAAGCTCGACTTCGCCGACCCCATCAGCGTGGGGTACATGCTCACCAGCGCTCCGAGCGGGGCGTAGTAGGGGTACTCGTCGGTGACGCCCGGCATGTGCGGGGCGATCATCCAGGCGAGTCCGACCGCGAGCATCGTCTTCGCGACGAGCAGCAGGCGGGCGGGGAGGACGGCCTCGTGGAGCGCGCGGGCGATGCCTGCGCGGCGTGCGCGGAATCGGGCCTGGCTCTGCGTCACGGCATCCTCTCTTTCGGCGGGTGCGGCGGGTGCGGCGGGTGCGGCG
>NZ_FMIR01000020.1 GCF_900095745.1 Microbacterium oxydans | reverse complement strand
TGGACGGGTGAGGTAGTGTTGTCTCAACCGAAGACCGCTGGTCATCAGGCGTGCGCAAGCACGCAAGATCGAAGCTCTGCACAGCAGGGGCCCGCGCAGGACACGAACTTCTCAAAGCTCCGTGCGCTTGCGCCGGAGCTTTTTTCTGTGCAGGTGGTCCAGGTCGGCGCCCCACCACCGTGCGGCGCCTCGTACACACCAAGGAGTGACCATGGCGCAGAAGGATGCATCGGTCGCCGAGCTCACGAAGTCATTCGAGAACTCGAACGCCGTCCTGCTGACCGAGTACCGCGGTCTGACGGTTGCCCAGCTCAAGGAGCTGCGCAACAGCATCCGTCAGGACGCTGAGTACGCCGTGGTGAAGAACACGCTGACCAAGATTGCCGCCAACAAGGCTGGCATCTCCGCGCTGGACGACGACCTCAAGGGTCCGTCGGCTGTCGCGTTCGTGCACGGTGACTTCGTCGCCACCGCCAAGGCTCTGCGTGACTTCGCCAAGGCCAACCCGCTTCTCGTGATCAAGTCCGGCATCTTCGAGGGCAACGCCCTCACCGCGGACGAGGTCAACAAGTACGCCGCGCTGGAGAGCCGTGAGGTTCTGCTGGCGAAGGCTGCGGGCATGATGAAGGCGACGATGGGCAAGGCTGCCGCCACCATCGATGCTCTTCGCGAAAAGCTGGAGACCGCAGAGGCCGCGTAAGCGACCTGCGATCTCGTCTACAAACCCCATCTATCTAGGAGATACATCATGGCTAAGCTCACCACTGAGGAGCTGCTCGAGCAGTTCGCCGGCCTGACCCTCGTCGAGCTCAACGACTTCGTCAAGGCGTTCGAGGAGAAGTTCGAGGTCACCGCTGCTGCTCCCGTCGCCGTTGCCGGTGCTGCGGGTGGCGCAGGCGCTGCTGAGGCTGAGGAAGAGAAGGACTCCTTCGACGTCATCCTCGAGGCTGCTGGCGAGAAGAAGATCCAGGTCATCAAGACCGTCCGCGAGCTCACCTCGCTGGGTCTCGGCGAGGCCAAGGCTGTCGTCGACGGTGCCCCGAAGGCTGTCCTTGAGGGCGCCAACAAGGAGACCGCCGAGAAGGCCAAGGCTGCTCTCGAAGAGGCAGGCGCAACGGTTACCCTCAAGTAATCGCGACGCTCACGCGTTTCTGATCGAAGGCCCCGGGTTCGCCCGGGGCCTTCGTGCGTCCTGGCGCTTTTCGATGCGTTCAGCGTGGCGGGGCGGTGGAGTTGCGCACCACGAGGGCGGATGCTGCCGACACATGCGCGAGCGGAGCGTCCGGCCGGTCGATCCGCTGCATCAGGAGGCGCACGGCCTCGTGTCCCTGTTCGCGGGGTGATTGGCCGATCGTGGTCAGGGCGAACATGTCGGCGTGCTGATGGTCGTCGATGCCGACCACGCTGAGTTCGGTCGGCACGGCGATACCCAGGCGGCGTGCGGCGATGATCGCGCCGATGGCCGCCTCGTCGCACACCCCGACGATCGCGGTCGGGCGGTTCCGGCGGTCGCCGAGCAGGCCGGCCGTCGCCGCATAGCCGCCCGGCATGGTGGGAGCGGCGCCGGCGACCCGCGCATGCGCGGCGAGTCCGGCGGCCTGTAGCGCGCCACGATAGCCGTCGAGTCGCCGGGCGTCGCCGAGGCTCAGCGCTTTCTCGTCGGCTGATCCCCCGACGAAGGCGATGTCGGTGTGCCCGAGTTCGATGAGGTGTTCGGTGGCGATGCGGGCGGCGGCGGCGTCGTCGATCGAGACGGCAGTGGATCCTTCGCCGTATGGGCCCACGCTCACCAGCGGGCGCCCGGTGAGCTGCAGGCGTTCGAGTTCGCGCGCGCTCGGCTGGATGCCCACCGCGATGATGCCGTCGAAGCGCCGGCCCGGCAGGACACTCTCGAACAGCCGCTCTCGCGTCTGCGATCCTTCGGGCACCCCGTAGAGCGAGAGGTCGTAATCGAGCATCAGAAGGGACTCCTGGATCCCTGCCAGCAGCTCGGCGAAGAACCAGCGGTCGACGGGCGGCATCACGATGCCCACGGTCTGCGTCCGACCGGTGGCCAGGCTCGTCGCGGAGGAGTGCGCGACGTACGACAGCTCGCGGGCGGCATCCGTGACGCGGGAACGGGTGTCCTCCGAGACATAACCGCGTCCACTCAGTGCGCGGCTCGCGGTGGCCTTCGACACCCCGGCACGCGCAGCGACGTCGGCGATCGTGCTCATCGGTCCTCCTCGACCTGATCACGCCGTTGCGTGGGTGGCGGCGCGGTCGCCGCGCCGGTGACAGCGTAGTCCTCGAAGCGATCAAAAGGAACCGGTTCCACACCGTGAGCGAGGGAGCGCTCCCATCCGCGACGTCGAGGTGTGGCGAATGGTTGTGAGCTTGTGACCCTTCCTTGTTGTGCCGGGATATCGATCGCCAGTAGGTTGGCCTGGAATCGGTTCCCTACCGATGCCGAGGGGTGGCATCGCAACAGGTGGGACCCTGTACTCGAAGAGGAGAATTCACATGGCTCTGTCACAGCGTTCACGGCGTTACGCGCCTCTCGCCCTGCTGGGGGTCGCGGGCATCGCGCTCGCCGGATGCGGGGCTCCCGGGGGGACCTCCGGAGGCGGCGGTGGTGGCGGCGGAGACAACACCGTCACGATCTACGGCACGATCGTCGAGGGCGAAGCGGAACTCCTCGCGGAATCCTGGGCGGATTTCGAGAAGGAGAACGACATCGAGATCAAGTACGAGGGCAGCCAGGACTTCGAGACGCAGCTCGGCACGCGCGCGCAGGGCGGCAACCCGCCGGACATCGCGATCTTCCCGCAGCCCGGCCTGTTCGCGGACTACGCGTCGCGCGACCTGCTGAAGCCTGCTCCGGAGGCGGTCAAGAAGAACGCCGAGGAGTACTGGACGCAGGGCTGGGTCGACTTCGGCACCTACGACGGCACGTTCTACGGCGCGCCGCTGATGGCGAGCGTCAAGGGCTGGGTCTGGTACTCGCCCACCAAGTTCGCCGAGTGGGGCGTCGAGGAGCCGACCAGCTGGGACGAGCTGCTCACGCTGACGCAGACCATCAAGGACAAGAGTGGCGCTGCCCCGTGGTGCGCCGGCTTCGAGTCCGGCGTCGCGACCGGCTGGCCGGGCACGGACTGGATCGAAGACCTCGTGCTCCGCAACGCGGGTCCCGACGTCTACGACCAGTGGGTCAAGAACGAGATCCCCTTCACCGACCCGCAGATCAAGGAGGCGTTCGACGCCACCGGTGAGATCCTGCTGAACCCGGAGTACGTCAACGCCGGCTTCGGCGACGTGCGCTCGATCAACTCCACCGCGTTCGGTGACGTGGCGGCGAAGGTCGCCAGCGGTGAGTGCGGGCTGACCCACCAGGCCTCGTTCCTGTCGGGCTTCTACCCCGAGGGAACGAACTTCGCCGAGGACGGCGATGTCTGGGCGTTCCTGACGCCGAGCCCGAACCCGGACGAGACCCTCATCACCGGTGGTGGCGAGATCGTCGGCGCGTTCAGCGACTCCGAGGCGACGCAGAAGGTGCTCGAGTACCTGTCCAGCCCCGAGTGGGCCAACAGCCGTCTCGCCCTCGGTGGCGTGACGTCGGCCAACAAGGGTGTCGACCTCGACGTGGTCGAGGACCCGATCCTGCAGGAGTCGATCAAGCTCCTCCAGGACGACTCGGTGACGTTCCGCTTCGACGGTTCGGACCAGATGCCCGGTGCTGTCGGCTCCGGCACCTTCTGGAAGGGCATCGTCGCCTGGGTCAACGGGACCTCCACCGACGAGGTGCTGACTCAGATCGAGACCGGCTGGCCTTCCAGCTGATCGGATGAGGAGGGCCGCCCCGCGGGGCGGCCCTCCTTCTCACACCCGGTCCACGCATCGCCGCGCCGACCGCTGATCAGCTCCGTCTCATGAAGGGGAATCCATGAACGCGACTGTGTTCTTCCAATGGATCGGGACACTCCCGCCGATCCTCCAGGCACTCGCCGTGGTCATCGCGTTCGCGGTGGTCGTGGTGGTGATCCTGCTGCTCGTCGACATCGCACCGCGCAAGGGTGCTCTCTACACCGGCATCCGCCTCGCGATGTGCCTGCTCATCCCGCTCGCGGTGATGTGGTTCTTCAACTCCTACTACTGGGCCATGGGAGTCGCGGTCGCCGTCGGTGCACTGTTCTTCTTCCTGGACTACCGGTCCCGCGACGGCGCGGGCTACCTGATCCAGCTCGTGGCCTTCATGGCCCCGGCGATTCTGCTGCTCCTCGCCGGCCTCATCCTGCCGTCGATCCAGACCGTCTATGCGTCGTTCTGGAACTCGACGGGCAGCGACTTCGTCGGGTTCTCCAACTATCTCTGGATCTTCACGCAGTCCGACGGCGTGACCTCGGTGATCAACACGATCGTGTGGGTGCTGCTCGTCCCGACGCTCTCCACGATGATCGGCCTCGGGTACGCGGTGTTCATCGATCGCACCCGCGGCGAGAAGATCTACAAGCTGCTGGTGTTCATGCCGATGGCGATCTCGTTCGTCGGTGCCAGCATCATCTGGCGCTTCGTGTACGCCTACCGCGGCCCGGATTTCGAGCAGATCGGTCTGCTCAACCAGATCCTGGTCTGGTTCGGCGGTGAGCCGCAGCAGTTCCTGCTGAACAATCCGTGGAACAACCTGGCGCTCATCGTGGTGCTGATCTGGGTGCAGACCGGTTTCGCGATGGTCGTGCTCTCGGCGTCCATCAAGGGCGTGCCGGCCGAGCTGCTGGAAGCGGCGGAGCTCGACGGCGCCAACGCCTGGGAGCGTTTCAAGTCGGTGACGATCCCGTCGATCCGTCCGGCGCTCATCGTCGTGCTGACCACGATCTCGATCGCCTCCCTGAAGGTGTTCGACATCGTCCGCACGATGACCGGTGGAAACTACGGCACGTCGGTGCTGGCGAATGAGATGTACACCCAGTTCTCGAAGTTCGAGGCGGGTCGCAGTGCTGCGCTCTCCGTCATCCTGTTCATCCTGGTGCTGCCGATCGTCATCTACAACGCACGCCAGATCAAGAAGCAGCGGGAGATCCGATGACCGACACCGTGAAGACAGACGCCGGCGACAGCACGCGGGCCATCACGACCGCGGGCCGGTTCGAGGCTTCGGCCGGTCGCACGCGCAAGCGTCTCAGCCGGCCCTGGGCGAGTGTCGCCGCGATCATCATCGCCGTCATCTGGACCGTTCCGACGCTCGGCCTCTTCATCTCGTCGTTCCGCGACCGGGAAGCGATCGAGACCACCGGCTGGTGGACCGTGTTCACCGACCCTCGACTGACGCTCGACAACTACGCGGCGGTGCTGCAGTCCGGCACCACGCAGCTGACGATCCTGGAGTCCTTCTTCAACTCGATCGTGATCACGATCCCGGCGACGCTCATCCCGCTGATGATCGCGGCGATGGCGGCGTATGCGTTCTCCTGGATCGAGTTCAAGGGTCGCAACGCGCTGTTCATCTTCGTGTTCGCGCTGCAGATCGTGCCGATCCAGATGGCTCTGGTGCCCCTGCTGTCGTCGTTCTCCCGAGGGATCAACCTGTTCGGTGTGCAGGTGACGGAGGGCCTCGACGTCGCCGGCGGCTATGCGCAGGTGTGGATCGCCCACACGATGTTCGCGCTGCCGCTCGCGATCTACCTGCTGCACAACTTCATGTCGGAGATCCCCGGCGAGATCATCGAGGCCGCGCGCGTCGACGGCGCATCGCGCGGACAGATCTTCTTCCGCGTGGTGCTTCCGCTCACGATGCCGGCGATCGCGTCGGTGGCGATCTTCCAGTTCCTCTGGGTCTGGAACGATCTGCTCGTAGCCCTCGTGTTCGCCGACGGCGCCGCCTCTCCGATCACGAAGGTGCTCGCCGAGATCACCGGACGTGGTGAGGGCTGGTACCTGCTCACTGCGGGTGCGTTCGTCTCGATCATCGTCCCGCTCATCGTGTTCTTCGCGCTGCAGCGGTACTTCGTACGCGGCCTGCTGGCGGGGTCGACGAAGGGCTGACGCTTCGGAAGACACAGGGGGACTTTCGTGAGAACGGATGCCGCGGGCGGGCGAAACACAGCCCCGCCCGCGGCATCCGCGCGTCTACCCTGAAGTCATGAAGTACGCAGACTCGATCGTCGACCTCGTCGGCGACACGCCCCTCGTGAAGCTCACTCACGTCACCGAGGGCGTCGCGTGCACGGTGCTCGTGAAGCTCGAGTACCTGAACCCGGGCGGGTCGTCGAAGGATCGCATCGCCGCGCGCATCATCGATGCCGCCGAGGCCTCCGGCGACCTGAAGCCCGGCGGCACGATCGTCGAACCCACCAGCGGCAACACCGGAGTGGGCCTGGCACTCGTCGCTCAGCAGCGCGGCTACAAGTGCGTGTTCGTGCTGCCCGACAAGGTGGGCGACGACAAGATCGACGTGCTGCGGGCCTACGGCGCGGAGGTCGTGGTGACGCCCACGTCGGTCGCGCCGGAAAGCCCGGAGTCGTACTACAGCGTCAGCGACCGACTCGCCCGTGAGATCCCCGGCGCGTTCAAGCCGAACCAGTACGAGAACCCCAACGGTCCGCGCAGCCACTACGAGACCACAGGACCGGAGATCTGGCGCGACACCGAGGGGCAGGTCACGCACTTCGTGGCAGGCGTCGGCACGGGCGGCACGATCACGGGGACCGGGCGCTACCTCCGCGAGGTGTCGGAGGGGCAGGTGCGCATCGTCGGCGTCGATCCCGAGGGCAGCGTCTACAGCGGCGGCACCGGTCGTCCCTACCTCGTCGAAGGTGTCGGGGAGGATATCTGGCCGGGCGCCTACGACCCGACCGTCCCGCACGAGATCGTGGCGGTGGGCGACGCGGACTCGTTCGCCATGACGAGGCGGCTCGCCCGTGAGGAGGGCATCCTCGTCGGCGGATCGAGCGGCATGGCCGTCGTCGGCGCCCTGCGCGTCGCGCGCGAACTGCCCGCGGATGCCGTGATGGTCGTCCTCCTGCCGGACGGCGGTCGCGGCTATCTCGGGAAGATCTTCAACGACGGATGGATGCGCTCCTACGGGTTCAGCGATGTGGAGGAGGGCGAGACCGTCGCCGATGTGCTCGCCGCGCGGCCGTCGCGCCAGGGCGAGGGCATCCCCGACCTCGTGCACGCGCATCCGACCGACACGGTTCTCGAGGCCATCGGGATGATGACGCAGTACGACGTCTCGCAGCTGGTCGTGCTCAGCGCCGAACCGCCCGTCATGATGGGCGAGGTCGTCGGCACGGTCGACGAGAAGGGGCTGCTCGACCTGCTGTTCCGGGGCGAGGCGAGCGCGACCGATGCCGTCGGAGCGCACGTGGGGGAGCGGCTCCCGCTCATCGGCATCCATGCCTCCGTCGCCCAGGCGAAGACGGCGCTCGCCGACGCCGATGCCCTGCTGGTCACGGAAGACGGCAAGCCGCACACGGTGCTGACGCGACAGGATCTGCTCGGGTACCTCTCCCGCTGAGGCGTCGACCACTCTCCCCGCCGCGGCAACGCTCGTGGTGCACCGCGGGTAGTGTCGTCCTTGTGAAGATCGACTGATACCTGTTCATCGGCTCGCTGTTCCTGCTCGTGTTCATCGTGACGAGGTGGGTGGACAGCTCCTTCTGGAACGGACTCGGCGTCGGCCTCGGCCTGGTCAGCCTTCTCGCGCTCGGTGTCGGCATCAGCAACCTTCGGAACAAGAAGCCGCGCGCGCAGCCGTGACGGCCGCGAGCCGCGATTGACGTTCGCGGTTGCTCTCTTCCCGTCGCCTGACCCCGGGCGTAACGGGAGGGTCTCCGCTGCGGGGGCGGTCGTAGGCTGAGGGCATGTCCGACCACGCCTTCGCCACTCGCGCCATCCATGCGGGACAAGCTCCCGACCCGACGACGGGGGCGATCATCCCGCCGATCTACCAGTCCTCCACACACGTGCAGGACGGCATCGGCGGTTTCCGCGATGGCTACGAATACAACCGTGCCGGCAACCCCACGCGGTCGTCGCTCGAGACGCAGCTGGCCGCGCTCGAAGGCGGCGCGAGCGCACTCTCCTTCGCCTCGGGTCTTGCCGCCGAAGACGCTCTGCTGCGCGGCATCCTGAAGCCGGGCGATCACGTGCTGCTCGGCAACGACGTGTACGGCGGCACGTACCGACTGCTCACCAAGGTGCTCTCGCCGTGGGGAATCGACACGACGACGGTCGAGCTCTCGGATGTGGATGTGCTCCGCGCCGCGATCCGCCCCGAGACGAAGATCGTGTGGCTCGAGACGCCGAGCAACCCGCTGCTGAAGATCGTCGACATCGCCCTGATCGCCGAGGTCGCACACGAGTCCGGTGCGATCGTGGTCGTGGACAACACGTTCGCCTCGCCCGCGCTGCAGCAGCCCCTCGCGCTCGGCGCCGACCTGGTCGTGCACTCCACGACGAAGTACCTCGGCGGCCACTCGGACGTGCTCGGGGGCGCCGTCGTGTTCGGCGATGACCGCTTCTTCGATCAGGTGAAGTTCCAGCAGTTCGCGGTCGGTGCGGTATCCGCGCCCCTGGACGCCTGGCTCACCACGCGGGGCATCAAGACGCTCGCGCTGCGGATGCGTCAGCACTCCGAGAACGCGCAGGCGATCGCGGAGTGGGCGGCAGCGCGCCCCGAGTTCGCGCAGGTGTACTACCCCGGACTCGCGGCACACCCCGGTCACGCCATCGCCGCCTCGCAGATGAGCGCCTTCGGCGGGATGCTCTCGCTCGGGCTCGCCGCGGGCGCCGATGCCGCACGGGCCTTCGCCGAGAGCACCTCGCTGTTCCAACTGGCCGAGTCGCTGGGCGGAGTCGAATCCCTCATCGGGTACCCGCCGGACATGACCCACGCGTCGGTGCGTGGCACCGAGCTGGCCGTTCCGGAGAACGTCGTGCGGCTCTCGGTCGGCATCGAGGACATCGGCGACCTGCTCGCCGACCTCGAGCAGGGTCTGGAGCGCATCGCGCGCTGACCTGCCGCCCGGAGCCATCGCGGGGGGTGGGGTCGGGTCGGCGGTAGCATGGGTTCTTTCCCTGGCGAATCGATTCGACCAGGCGCCCCGAACTCTGGAAGGACGTCGTGTCCGACGCTCCCCGCACTGACTCCATCTCCACCGCGCGACCCGACGGGTCGGAGACCGCTCCGGCCGCAGAACCGGAGCGCACCGCGACCGGCAGCATCCGCACCTCCACCGCCACCGGCGCCATCCGCACCCTCGGCGCCAACCCGGCGACAGCGCCCATCATGCTGCACCCCGGGGATGCGATCTCCCTCGGCCGTCGGACGCTGTACATCATCCTCCTCGGCGCGCTCACGGCGCTCGGGCCGTTCACGATCGACCTCTACCTCCCTGCCTTCCCGGTGCTGGAAGAAGACTTCCAGACCACGGCCGCGGCGATCCAGCTGACCCTCACCGGCACGATGATCGGCTTCGCCCTCGGGCAGCTCGTGGTCGGTCCGCTCAGCGACAAGGTCGGCCGCCGTGTGCCACTGATCGCCGTCACCGCCCTGCACGTTCTGGCCAGCGTCGGAGCGGCGTTCGCCCCGGACCTCGGTCTGCTCAGTGCCGCGCGCGTGCTCATGGGTGTGGGAGCGGCGGCCGGTGGCGTCGTGGCCATGGCCATCGTGCGCGACCTGTTCGGCGGCCGCCGCCTGGTCGTCATGCTCTCGCGTCTCGCGCTGGTGTCAGGTGTTGCCCCGGTCATCGCGCCGCTGATCGGCTCCTGGCTGCTGACTCTCATGCCCTGGCGGGGGATCTTCGTCGTCCTCGCGGCCTACGGCATCGTGATGCTGGCCTCGGCGATCCTGTTCATCCCGGAGACGTTGCCCGTCGCCCGCCGACAGGACCGCGGTGGCGCGACGATGCTGCAGCGCTATCGCTCGGTGCTCTCGGATCGGGTGTTCCTCGGTGTGCTGGTGATCGGTGGCATGACCTTCTCGGGCCTGTTCTCCTACCTCTCGGCATCGCCGTTCCTGTTCCAGGTGACGCACGGACTCGATGCGCAGCAGTACGGCCTGCTGTTCGCCGTGAACTCGCTCGGCGTCGTCGCGGGCGTCCAGACCGCCTCTCGTCTCGCCGCCCGGTTCGGACCGCAGTGGGTCATGGCCTACTCCACCGCCGTGCTGCTGCTCGCCGGAGTGGCCATCATCGTCACCGACCAGCTCGGACTCGGGCTCTGGGGAACGGTCATCCCGCTCTTCGTGTTCATGACCGCCTGCGGTTTCACGTTCCCCAACGTGCAGGTGCTGGCGCTGGATCGTCACGGGAAGGCGGCCGGCACCGCGGCCTCCATCATCGGCGCGACCAACTTCGGTGTCGCCGGGCTCATCTCACCGGTCGCGGGCTGGCTCTCCCACGACGCCGGGATCACCGCGACCACCATGGCCTCGGTCATGGTGGTCTGCGCCGCCATCGGCATCCTCTCGCTCTGGTTCGTCGTGCGTCCGCGGACCGTCGGGATGCTCAATCCCTGATCGGCAGGGCCGCGTCCCGCAGAATGGGACGATGGACAGGCGGATGCTGCTGTGGTGGGGAGTGGGCCTCCTCGCGCTCGCGACGGTGCTCGGTGCCCTGGTGGTGTTCGTCTACCCGGAGACACCCGGCTTCGACCACTGGTGGAATGAGACCGTCGCCGGCATCCGGGGCGACTGGCTGCTGCAGTTCGCGCTGGTCATGGACTGGATCGGCGGCGGGTGGGTGGCGATCCTCGGGGTGCCGCTGCTGGTGATCCTCGCCCTCCTGCTGGCGCGCCGGTGGCGCAGTGCGGTGTTCGCGGCCGTGTGCTTCGCCGCGAGCGCCGGTGCGGTGCAGCTGCTCAAGCAGCTCTTCGGAAGAGCGCGGCCGGAGGACATGCTGGTGGTGAGTGACTACGGCTCGTTCCCGTCGGGCCACACTGCGAACGCGGCGACGATCGCGCTCGTGGTCTGGGTGCTCTTCCCGCGGGTCTGGACCGCGATCCTCGGTGCGCTGTGGGTGCTGGCGATGGCGCTCTCGCGCACCTTCCTGTCGGTGCACTGGGCCACCGACACGCTCGGCGGTGCGCTCGTCGGCGCCGGCGTCGTGCTCGTGCTGGCGGCCTGGCTGCTGCCCTGGGTGCAGCAGAAGAAGTCCGAGGTCGACGCGCCGATAGGCTGAGCCGGACCGTTCAGTCAGAGGAGCCTTCGTGTCGCGCATCCGTCCCTACCTCCCCACCGATCGTGCCGCGCTGTACGAGATCTGCGTGCAGACCGCCGACGCGGGGGGAGATGCGACCGGCGTCCTCTCCGACGACTCGCTGTGGGGCGACCTGTTCGCCGTTCCCTATGCCGAGCGGCATCCCGACCTCGCCTGGGTGGTCGAGAGTGACGATGAGCGCACCATCGGGTACATCGTGGCGACGGACGACACCGACGCTTTCTACACCTGGTTCCGCGACGAGTGGTGGCCCGGGCTGCAGGAGCGATACCCCAGGTCTGCGGAGCCCGCGACCCGGGAGGAGCGGATGGTCGAGTACGGGTACGAGCGAGCCCCCGGAATCGAGCCGAACGCCGCCGAGTACCCCGCCCATCTGCACATCGATCTGCTCCCCGAGACGCAGGGGCAGGGGCTGGGGCGCGGTCTCATGGAGACCCTGTTCGCCGAGCTGACCCGCCGCGGGGTGCGCGGACTGCACCTGGGGATCGACCCGAACAACGCCGGAGCGGCCGCGTTCTACGAGCGGCTCGGGATGACGCGACTGCCCGCGGCGCCCGGTGGGCAGATCTACGGCGTGCGCTTCGACGGCTGAGTGAGCCGGGGCGTATCCCGGCGCTCGCTCCTCCCCGAATTCCCGTACTGGAGAGAAACGCAAGAAGGGCCCCCGCTTGCGCGGAGACCCTTCATGCGTTTCTGGCGGTGACGGCGGGATTCGAACCCGCGGTTGCTTGCACAACACACGCTTTCCAAGCGTGCTCCTTCGGCCGCTCGGACACGTCACCAGGAACAACCTGTCCATCCTATCCGATCGGGGGAGGGCGGCGTGACAGACCCATCGCGGGCAGCCCCATCGAGACCTCGGGAATCCTGTGAGCAGAATATTGCATGTCACACGTCAGCTGTATAGCCTCAGATGAGGACAGATCGTGTTCGATCAAGGTCCATGTCTTCTGGGGGAAACATGCAGGACAGCGCGACCACGGCATCACGGCCGAGCCACCGCACGGCCACCGCTTTCGAGCAGTACGTCAGCGGAAGGCGGGGAATCGTCGAGGGCGCCGTGTTCTTCCTCGAATCCGGAGACCACATCGAGGAGGTGCTGCGCGCGGCGGAGCCCTGCGACATCGTGATCGCCCCTGTGCGACATGCCGATCCGCGGACCATCGGATATGACGGCTCCTTCCGCGAGCCCGGCGACGAGATCACCCTCGATGGACGCCACGCCTTCGAGCTGCAGGATTACCTCGCGGCCCCGTTCCTCTCCATCGTCGGACTCACCATCGTCCGCCAGGGGTCGGCGGCGGGGCTCGCGGCCTTCCTCAGCGACGCCGACACCGCGCGAGAGTCGGGCTTCTTCGTGGATCAGCTCCTCAGCGGATTGGTTCTCCTGGACTCGCGCACCTCGTTCGTCCGTGCGGACGACGGCGAGGCCGACCTGGTCCGCCTGCACGTCACCGCGTCCGGCGAGTATCGAGACGGGCCGGATGGGCTCCGCCTCGGCAGCGTGGGCGATGAGCGGGCCGACGTCGAGGCGACGGCCGCGGAGAGCAGCAGTCGCGGCCGGGCGTTCGCGCGGATCGTCGACCCCCGCGTGCTCGAGGCGGATCTCGACGACAGGCCCTGGCTCGCGAGGTACGTCGCCGCTCTCGACCTGCTGCGGCAGTGGGACGGTGCCCTGACACGGCCCGCCATCTCGGGTTTCGGCGGACACCTCGTCCGAGCTCTCGATGAGGGCGCCGCCGCGGCCGTCGCCTCTGAGGCGCCTTTCCTGGTGACGGGTGACGGCGAGGAGTACATCCTGGTCGATCCCGTGAGCCTCAGACGCTTCCGGCTCGGGGTCGACGCCGCGCGCGCAGCCGAGTGCCTGCTGGCGACCGGGGACGAGGCAGCGGCGTCGGTGATGCTCGCCACCGAACTCGGACGGCGCACGGGGGAAGCAGCCGAGGTGCTGCGGGACGTCCGCGGGAGGTTCGCGCAGGCGGGTCTCGATCTCGTCTTCTACGGGCGGAGCGGCGAGTGATGCGCGAGGCCACCGCGCCGCGGCCGGCACTCTGGGAGAGCCTCACACCGCCCAGCATGTGGGGGCGCCTACAGGAGCACGCGGTCGCGGCTGCGGGCGTGCGGGTCCGCACGGCCGACGGCATCACGCGACTCTGTGCGACGAGCGGGCTCTGGAACGTTCCGCTCGGCTACGGGAATGAGGCCGTGGCCGATGCCGTGGGGGCGGCGTTGCGGTCCGCCTCCTATCTCTCCCTCTTCCGCTCCTCGCACTCCTACGCTCAGGAGGCGGCAGAGATGCTCCTGGCGCGGGCGGGTGACTACGCGCGTGTCATCTTCGCGACCTCCGGAGCGGCGGCGAACGATCTGACGATGAAGCTCGTGCGTCAGGCGGCTGCGCTGAAGGGCGCACCGCAGAAGAACCTCGTCGTCGGAACACAGGGCGGATACCACGGGCTCAGTTACGGCGCCTTCGCCCTTACCGGCGAGGCGCTGGGCCAGTCCGTGTACGGCGTGGATCGGCGGGCGGTGAGGCACGTCTCCCCGCATGACGGCGGGGCGCAGCTGCGGACGCTGTTCGCCAGGGAAGGAGATCGGATCGCCGCTCTCGTGCTCGAGCCCGTGCAGGGATCGGGGGCGATCGTCCTCGACGAAGAGTTCCTCGCGACCGTCGCCGAGATCCGGGCGTCGTTCGACGTCGTACTGGTCGCCGACGAGGTCGCGACGGGGTTCGGACGCACCGGTCTGCTCTTCGCCTCGGAGCGCTGGGCCGTCGCCCCCGACGTGCTCCTGCTGTCGAAGGCACTGACGAACGGGGCGGCGGCGGCATCGGCTGTGCTCGTCTCCGCGGAACTCTGCGATGTCTTCGACAGCCGCGACGCGATGTTCGTGCATGCGGAGACGCAAGCCGGTACCCCTGCCTCCTGCGCAGCCATCCTGGCTGCCGCGTCGGAGTTCGACCGAATGGATGCGCTCCGTCTCTCGCAGGAGCTGGGCGCGGCGCTGGACGGGACGATTACGCGGATCGCGGCACATCCCAACGTGGTCGACACCGGCGGGATCGGCTGCTTCCGGTCCGTGGTTCTCGCGCGGGACGGACGGCCTTTCGACGGCGGTGAGATCGCGGGAGTCGTGGCCGCGGTGCGGAAAGCAGGGGCGATCGTGCAGCCGGGACCGGGCTGCATCCAGGTGATCCCCGCATACCTCTACGGCAGGACGGAGCTCGACGAACTCGAGACCGCGATCCTGCACGGCATCGACGACCACGAGCGCGCCGCGTGAACGCGCTGAGGGAGGCTCACAATTCGGCACGGGTGACGGCGGGAAGCGGAGCGACCTCGGCCGTCCTCTCCCGACTCTCGCTGGGCGAGCGGCCGCTCGTCGTGCGCGATGCGGCCGTCGACGGGATGAGTATGTCGCTGCCAGCGGGAGCCACCGAACTCCGCATCGATGCCCAGGAGGTCGACGCGGGCACGATCGCCGGAATCGTCTCCGCCGGGCACGATGCGACTGCGGTCGTGGCGCTCGGCGGAGGCACCATCCTCGACGCCGCGAAGATCGCACGGCTCCTGATCACGACACCGCGATTCGCCCTGCCGCTGCGCAGGCTGACGGCACGCAGTGGCTTCGTCCGTCTGCCCGAGGCGGACATCAACCATGACCAGGAGCCGCCCCTCGTCGCCGTCCCTACGACCATCGGTACCGGCTCTGAGGTCAGCAGCGTCGCCTGTCTCGTGACGCCGTGGGGGCGTCGCCTCCTCTTCAGCCCCGCGCTGCTTCCCGATCATGCGGTCCTCGACCCCTTGCACACCGCCAGCCTGCCTCGACTGCTGCAGATGGAGGGACTGATCGAGGTGATCCTCCGCGTGCTCGGCCCCGTGATCGGGAGCAGGGTCGATCTCGCGGCCGATCACGATGCCGAGTCGATCGTGAACGGCGCAGCGCGGATGGGCGAACGGCTCAGGCTCAGATCCCTCACGCCCGAGGAACGTCTGTTCGCGGGGCAGCTCAGCGCAGCGAGCCATCGCAGCTGGGCCCTCGTCGGGCGGGAGAGCTATGCGGCGAAGCACTGGTACCTGGCGAACGAACTGGCCTGGGTGACGGGTGCCCGGAAGATCCCGGCGACCCTGTCGATCCTGCCGACCATCTGGGGTGCCATCGCCGACGGCGACCGGCGCTGGGGCTCGACCGAGAGACTCGCGTCAGCCTGGTCCTGGGTCCGCGCCGTCATGCCCGAGCTTCCCCTCGATATCCGCGATGGCCTCGCGACACTGTTTCAGCGCTGGGGACTGCGCACCATCGATGCGCCGAGCGCATCGATGCGTATGCAGGCATCCGAGCGGGTACGCATCTCTTGGGGTGGATCGCTGCCGGCGCTCGGGCGCATCGCCCCGGAAGCCATCGATCAGATCTTCGCGGCGTCGTTTTCGGCGGGCGCGGATCCGATCACGAAGCGACGAGAGGAGGTGACATGACATGACCACCGCACTGAACCTGCGGATCGAGGAATTGCCGACGATGGACGCCCCATCCGAGTGGACGGACTTCGTCAACGGAGTCGGCACGGGCATGGCGATCGTCGCCATCATCGCCGCTCTCACCTGAGTGGCGGACGCCCGGAACGGTACGACAGAGGAGGTGAGAACACATGGAGATCTCAAAAGATCTGCGCTTTGAAGAACTGGAGTCGATGGACACCCCCGACTTCTGGACCTGGTATGCCGCGGTGAAGATCGGCGCCGTCATCGCCATCATCGGCATCGCGACGTGATCCGCGATCGATCGCAGCAGACCTCGCCCGAAGGAGGTGAGCACATGGATCTGAGTTTCGAGGAGATCGAGGCGATGGACGCCCCCGAGCCCTGGTACATCATCGTCGGCGACATCATCATCATCATCGGCGCGGCGGTGGCCATCACCTGATGGGTGCGGGGCGTAGTCGGGTCGCCGTTCGGCAGCCATGCCCCCATCAGCTACGCCCCGCAC
>NZ_FMIR01000019.1 GCF_900095745.1 Microbacterium oxydans | reverse complement strand
AAACATCAATAGTGTTTCGGCGGCCATAGCGTGAGGGAAACGCCCGGTTACATTCCGAACCCGGAAGCTAAGCCTCACAGCGCCGATGGTACTGCAGGGGGGACCCTGTGGGAGAGTAGGACACCGCCGGACTCCTTTTAGACAAAATGGCCACCCATCGTTGGGTGGCCATTTTGCGTTTACACGAAAAGAACAGGGAGCATCATGCCAGAAGAGGAAGAGCGCCGTCCGCGTCGCAATGACGACAGCGGATCGCGCGGTAATCGCGCTTCTGGCGGACGCCCCGGAAACAGCCGTGATGGTGGTGCCCCGCGTCGCGAGGGTGGTGGCTACAACCGTGATGGTGCTGCTCCCCGCCGCGAGGGTGGCTATAACCGCGATGGTTCAGCCCCTCGTCGTGAAGGCGGTGGCTATAACCGCGATGGTGCAGCCCCTCGTCGTGAAGGCGGTGGTTATAACCGTGACGGTGCAGCCCCGCGTCGCGAGGGTGGCGGCTACAACCGTGACGGTGCAGCCCCGCGCCGTGAGGGTGGTGGCTACAACCGTGATGGTGGTGCAGCTCCCCGTCGTGAGGGTGGTGGGTACAACCGTGATGGTGGTGCAGCCCCGCGCCGTGAAGGTGGTGGCTACAGCCGTGATGGTGGAGCCCAGCGTCGTGAGGGTGGTGGGTACAACCGTGATGGCGGAGCTCCCCGTCGTGAAGGCGGTGGCTACAACCGTGATGGTGCAGCTCTCCGTCGCGAGGGTGGCTACAACCGTGATGGTGGAGCCCCGCGCCGCGAGGGTGGTGGCTACAACCGTGACGGTGCAGCTCCGCGTCGCGAGGGTGGTGGCTACAACCGTGATGGTGGTGCAGCTCCCCGTCGTGAGGGTGGGTACAACCGTGATGGTGGAGCCCAGCGTCGTGAAGGTGGTGGGTACAACCGTGATGGTGCAGCTCCCCGTCGTGAGGGTGGGTACAACCGTGATGGTGGTGCAGCTCCCCGTCGTGAGGGTGGTGGGTACAACCGTGATGGCGGAGCTCCCCGTCGTGAAGGCGGTGGCTACAACCGTGATGGTGCAGCTCCCCGTCGCGAGGGTGGCTACAACCGTGATGGTGGAGCTCCACGCCGTGAGGGTGGTGGCTACAACCGTGACGGTGCAGCTCCGCGCCGTGAGGGCGGCGGATACAACCGCGATTCCGCGCCCCGCCGTGACGGTGGCGATCGCGACAAGTCCCGCTCGTTCCCGCAGCGCGGAGGCGCCGGTCGGGAGCGTCCGGCTCAGGCGACGAATGAGCGTCCGCGGTTCGACGAGCCGCAGATTCCCGACGAGGTCACCGCGCGCGACCTCAACGGTGGAGCTCGTAACGAGCTCAAGACTCTGAGCAAGGAGAACGCCGAGCACGTCGCGCGCCACCTGGCGATGGCTTCGAAGCTCATCAACGAGGACCCCGCGCTCGCGCACGAGCACGCGCTGGCCGCTTCTCGACGCGCAGGTCGTATCGCGATCGTCCGCGAGACGCTCGGCATCACTGCTTACGCGACGGGTGACTTCGCCCTCGCGCTCCGCGAGCTCCGTACGTACCGACGCATCTCGGGCAAGGACGATCAGATCGCGCTGATGGTCGATAGCGAGCGTGGCATCGGACGTTCCGATCGCGCGCTCGAGACCGGCCGCGCCGTCGACCGCACCGCCCTCGAGACCCCTGTACGCGTCGCACTGGCGATCGCGATGTCGGGCGCTCGTCTGGACCAGGGTGACCTGGAACTCGCGCTCGGCGAGCTCGAGATTCCCGAACTCGACCCGGATCGGGCATTCGAGTGGAGCCCTGCACTGTTCGCCGCTCGCGCTGCTGTGCTCGAAGACCTCGGACGCACCGACGAAGCCGAGTTCTGGGCACATCGTGCGGAGGTCGCCGCCGAGGCACTCGGTATCGACGAGGCCGGTGACGAGGAGATCTTCATCGAGGACAGCATGATCGAAGGCGAGTTCCTCGACGACGACGTCGCCGAACCGGTCGACGAGGCCGACGAGGCTGACGAGGCCGACGAGGCTGACGTCGTCGAGCCCGCTGCTGAGTCCGACGAGTCGGAAGACGAAGCGGACGAGGAAGCGTCTGAAGAGCCTGTGTCTGAAGCGCCCGCTGCTGACGAGACTGATGCGGAAGAGCCCACGGTCGAGGACGAGGTTCGCGAACTCCTCGGTGAGGACGAGGCCGACGACGCGGATCCGGAGGCGTAGTGGCGCTGTTCTCGCGTAAGCGCGCCTTGCGCACGCCGCTCGACGGCGTCGACACGATCCTCGCCGACCTCGATGGCGTGGTCTACGCGGGCCCCGGTGCGCTGCCGCACGCGGTCGACAGCCTCAATGAGGCCGCGGAGTCGGCGCGACTCGGCTACATCACCAACAATGCGGCTCGCACCGATGCATCCGTCGCGGAGCACCTCAGCAGCCTGGGGCTCCGCGTCGATGCGGCAGACGTGGTCACGAGCCCGCAGGCGGCCATGCGTCTGATGGCGCAGATCGTGCCCGCGCCGGCGACGATCCTGGTCGTCGGTGGCGATGGTCTCGTCGACGAGGTGCAGAAGGCCGGATACACCGTCACGCGCAGCGCCGAGGATTCGCCGAGCGCCGTCGTTCAGGGGTTCGCCCCTGAGGTGGCGTGGACCGACCTCGCCGAGGCCGCATTCGCCCTCAAGCTTCCCGAAGACGAGGGCGGGATCCCGTGGATCGCCACGAATACGGACTGGACGATCCCGCGCGAGCGCGGTGTCGCACCGGGTAACGGCACTCTCGTCTCCGCGGTGCACACGGCCATCGGTCGGTTGGCGACCGTCGCCGGCAAGCCCGAAGCCCCGATCTTCGAAGAGGCGCTCGCCCGGTTCGGCGCGCAGAAGGCGCTGTTCATCGGCGACCGACTCGACACCGACATTATGGGCGCGAGCCGGGTCGGGATCGACTCGGTGCTCGTCCTCACCGGAATCGACCGTCCCAAGCATGTGCTGGCGGCCCCCGAGGGCTCGCGCCCGACCTACATCCTCGGCGACCTGCGTGAGCTGCATGTTCCCTATCCGGAGGTCACGGAACGGGACGGCGTGTTCGACGTGAACGGCGCCGCCGTGCGGGTCGTGGGGGCGGACGTCGAGATCGTGGCGGAGTCCGGATCGCAGATCGACCTGCTGCGCGCCGGCGCGGCCGCGATCTGGGCGTCGGGGACACCCGTGTTCGTGCTGCGCGTTCCCGAGCGCCTCTACGACGACCCCTTCCACCGGCCCTGAGGCAGCTCGCGTCGCTCCGGCCGCCGTCGGAGGCGCCGCGTACAGTGGAACCGTGAGCGAAGAGACGACGAGTGCGCCGACCGACGGCCTGTGGAGCCGTCTGCGTCTGATCGAGGGGCAGCCCCTTCCGGCGAGGGCCGATGCGTACGCGAGCCTGCACGACGAGCTCTCCCGACGCCTCGAGAGCGGCGCGAAGCTCGACCAACGGGAGACTCCGGGATCCCGATGACGCGACTCGATGCCGCCCTCGCCGCCCGAGGACTCGCCCGTTCGCGCAGCCATGCCGCCACGCTCATCGCCGACGGGCTCGTGAGCATCGATGGCCGCCAGGCGGTGAAGGCCTCGACCGCTGTCGGCGACGAGGCGCAGATCACGATCGCGGGCGCCGACCACTACGTGGGCCGCGCGGCCCACAAGCTCATCGCCGGGCTCGACGGATTCGCCATCCCTGTCGAGGGGCGACTCGCGCTGGACATGGGGGCGTCCACCGGCGGGTTCACGCAGGTGCTCCGTGAGCGCGGTGCACGAAAGGTGCTGGCGGTCGACGTCGGACACGGACAGCTCGCCGCGTCGATCGCGGCCGACTCCGGCGTCGTCGCCGTCGAGGGCTACAACGTCCGTCACATGACGCGTGAGAACCTCGCAGAGGCGACCGGGGAGGGCGACGCGCCCGACCTCGTGGTCGGCGACCTCTCGTTCATCTCCCTCGAGCTCGTGCTGCCGGCAGTGGCGGTCATCGCCGAGCCGGGATCCGACATCCTTCTCTTGGTGAAGCCGCAGTTCGAGGTCGGACGCACTGCGGTGCGCGGAGGTCTGGTCACCGATCCCGCCACGCGCGCGGACGCCGTCGCCCGCACCGTGTGGACCGCCTGGGACCTCGGGTTCGGGATGCTCGGCATCCTGCCCTCCCCGATCCTCGGAACGCACGGGAATGCCGAGTATCTGGTGCACCTCGCGCCGGGTCGGGGCAGCAATCCGACAGAATGGTTGGACAGCTTCAACCGACTGGCAGGAGGACGATGAACGTGCGCAGCATCCTGGTCGTCGCCCACGCCGGCCGAGTCGACACGGTCGACGCCGCCCGCCGCGTGATCGGAGCCCTTCGCGAAGCCGGAGCCCGGCCGGTGCTGGCCGCCGACGATCATGAGGCTCTCGTGGCCGTGGACGAGTTCTTCGCGGATGCCGACGTCCTCGGCACGTCCGTCGACCCGGCCGATCTCGAGCTGGCCATCGTGCTGGGTGGGGACGGGACCATCCTTCGCGCCGCCGAGCTGGTCCGTGACAGCGGTGCCCCCGTGCTGGGCATCAACATGGGTCACGTCGGTTTCCTCGCCGAGATCGATCGCGACGACATGGACAAGGCCGTCCGCCGCGTGATCGATCGTGACTACGAGGTCGAGGAACGACTCGCGCTTTCCGTGCGCGTGAAAGACGCCGCAGGGGCGGTCGTCTACGAGACCTGGGCCCTCAATGAGGCCACGGTCGAGAAGGCGAGCCGGGAGCGGATGATCGAGGTGGTCCTCGAGATCGACGGTCGCCCGCTGTCGAGCTTCGGCTGCGACGGCATGGTCATCTCCACTCCCACCGGCTCGACCGCGTACAACTTCTCCGCCGGGGGGCCGGTCATCTGGCCCAGCGTGGAGGCGATCGCCGTGGTGCCGCTATCGGCGCACGCGCTCTTCGCCAAGCCCCTGGTCGTGAGCCCGGATGCCTCCGTCGCCATCGAGATGCTCGAGCGCACCGACGGCTCCGGCATCCTGTGGTGCGACGGACGTCGCTCGCACGACCTGCCTCCCGGTGCGCGTGTCGTCGTCCGCCGGTCCTCACGTCCGGTGCGCCTCGCACGGCTGCACCCCACGGCGTTCACCGACCGGCTCGTGCGCAAGTTCCAGCTGCCGGTCGAAGGATGGCGCGGGCAGGCCCCGGGGGCTCCATCATGATCGAGGAGATGCGGATGCAGGGCCTCGGCGTGATCGCCGACGCCGTGCTGCCGCTCGGTCCTGGGTTCACGGCGATCACGGGTGAGACCGGTGCCGGCAAGACGATGGTGGTCACGGGACTCGGACTGCTGCTGGGCCAGCGCGCTGATTCCGGCGCGGTGCGCGCCGGCGCTGCGCAGGCCTCGGTCGCCGGGGTGTGGATCGTCCCCGAGAAGGGCGATGTCGCTGAGATCGTGGCGGACGCCGGGGGAGAGTTGGAGCCCGCAGGGGCGGGCAACGCCGAGCTGTACGTCTCGCGCACGCTGAGCGCCGAGGGCCGCAGCCGCGCGAGCGTCGGCGGCCGCGCCGCACCGGCAGGTGTGCTCTCGGCTCTGGCCGAAGAACTCGTCGTGGTCCACGGACAGTCCGAGCAGCTGCGTCTGCGATCCGCCGCTGCGCAGCGTGACGCGCTCGACCGCTTCGGCGGTGCTCCGATCGCGACGGCGCTCGAGACGTACGCCGGCTCCTTCGCCCGCTGGCGAACACTCGATGCCGAGATCTCCGAGATCACCGAGAACCGCGACCGCCGTGCGGAAGAGGCAGCTCGACTGCGTGAAGCCCTCGCGCTGATCGAGGCGACCGCGCCGGAGCCGGGGGAGGATCAGGAGCTCTCGGAGCGCGCCGAGCGGCTTGCGAACGCCGAAGAGCTGCGCCTCGCCGCCTCCCTCGCGCATGGCGCGCTCTCGAGCGAAGACGGCGAACCTGACGCATCGGCCCTCGTCGCCGAGGCGCGTCGTCTGCTCGAGCGCACGGCCGATGCGAAGCTCACCGAGATCGGCGAGAGCATCGCCGACATCGGATACCGGATCGCCGACACCGCCGGGCTTCTGTCCGCGTACCTGGCCGACCTCGACGAGACGGGCCCCCACGAGCTCGCTGCCGTCGAAGAGCGCCGCGCGGCGCTCGGGACCCTGATCCGTGCGCACGGATCCCTCGACGAGGCTCTCGCGCTGTGGCAGACGGGTTCCGCCCGCCTGGCCGAACTCGACGACGACGGCGATCGCATCGAACGACTCATCGCCGAACGTGACGCGGCGCGCGCCGAACTCGATGCGCATGCCGCCGCGCTGACCGCGACGCGCACCGACGCCGCCGTCCGCCTCGGCGAAGCCGTGACCGACGAGCTGCACGCCCTCGCGATGCCGGATGCGCGCCTCGAGGTCGCCGTCTCCGAGGGTCCCGAGAGCACCCACGGTCGAGACGACGTCGCCATCCTCCTCGCCCCGCATCCGGGCGCTGAGCCCCGCTCCGTTTCCAAGGGCGCCTCCGGCGGCGAGCTGTCTCGAGTGATGCTCGCCATCGAGGTCGTCATCGCGGCGACCGACCCGGTCCCGACGTTCGTCTTCGACGAGGTCGACGCCGGCATCGGCGGTGCTGCCGCCATCGAAGTGGGCCGGCGACTCGCCCGGCTCGCAGAGAAATCGCAAGTCATCGCGGTGACGCACCTCGCACAGGTCGCGGCGTTCGCGAACAATCACCTGTCGGTCGTGAAGGCCAATGATGGCGCGGTCACGGCCTCGAGCGTACGGCGTCTCGAGGGCGAAGACCGAGAGGCCGAGATGGCCCGTCTGCTGTCCGGACTCACCGATTCCGACGCCGCATTGACCCACGCGCGTGAACTTCTCAGCCTCCGCGTCCCCACTGCCTGATAGGATCGAAGCCCGTGATGAACTCTTCTTCCGCGGCACCCAAGAACGACACGACCAAGCACATCTTCGTGACTGGTGGTGTCGTTTCGTCTTTGGGCAAGGGACTGACGGCGGCCAGCCTCGGCAACCTCCTCACGGCCCGCGGTCTGCGCGTCGTGATGCAGAAGCTCGACCCTTATCTGAACGTCGATCCCGGCACGATGAACCCGTTCCAGCACGGTGAGGTCTTCGTCACGGACGATGGTGCCGAGACCGACCTCGACATCGGCCACTACGAGCGCTTCCTCGACATCAACCTGTCCGAGGCCGCGAACGTCACCACCGGCCAGATCTACTCGCAGGTGATCGCGCGCGAGCGCCGCGGCGAGTACCTCGGCGACACCGTGCAGGTCATCCCGCACATCACAGACGAGATCAAGCGCCGCATGCGCCTGCAGGCCAGCGAAGACCCGCGCCCCGACGTGATCATCACCGAGGTCGGCGGCACGGTCGGTGACATCGAGTCGCAGCCGTTCCTCGAATCCGCCCGCCAGCTGCGCCACGAGCTCGGTCGCGACAGCGTGTTCTTCGTGCACGTGTCGCTCGTTCCGTTCATGGGGGCGTCGGGGGAGCAGAAGACCAAGCCCACGCAGCACTCCGTCGCGGCGCTCCGTCAGGTGGGTATCCAGCCCGACGCGCTCGTGCTCCGCAGCGACCGCCCCGTGAGCGCGAGCAACCGCAACAAGATCGCGCTCATGTGCGACGTCGACGTCGAAGGCGTCATCAACACGGTCGATCTGCCGAGCATCTACGACATCCCGTCGACGCTCAACGACCAGGGGCTCGACTCGTACATCGTGCGTCGCCTCGGCCTCGATCAGAAGGCCGCGGAAGAGGTCGACTGGACCCGTTGGAGCAAGGTGCTGCACGCCGTGCACAACCCCAAGCACGAGGTCACGATCGGCCTGGTCGGCAAGTACATCGACCTGCCCGACGCCTACCTCTCGGTGACCGAAGCCCTCAAGGCCGGCGGTTTCGCGCAGGAGACCAAGGTCAACATCCGCTGGATCCCCTCGGACCTCTGCGAGACGCCGGAAGGCGCTCAGGAGCAGCTGGCCGAGCTCGACGGCATCTGCGTGCCCGGCGGTTTCGGCATCCGCGGCATCGAGGGCAAGCTCGGCGCGCTCAAGTTCGCCCGCGAGCAGGGCATCCCGACGCTCGGTCTGTGCCTGGGCCTGCAGTGCATGGTCATCGAGTACGCGCGTGATGTGGCCGGCATCGTCGGCGCCTCGTCGAGCGAGTTCGACCCGGAGACCTCCGAGCCCGTCATCGCCACGATGGCGGAGCAGATCGACATCCTCGACGGCGGCGACCTCGGCGGCACGATGCGTCTCGGCCTGTACCAGGCGGCTCTCGCCGAAGGATCGCTCGCCCGCGAGCTCTACGGTGCGCCGGAGGCCTCCGAGCGGCACCGTCACCGCTACGAGGTCAACAACGCCTACCGCGACCGTCTGACGGATGCCGGCCTGGTCTTCTCGGGCCTCAACCCCGAGCTCGACCTGGTCGAGTACGTCGAGCTGCCGCGCGACGTGCACCCGTACTACATCGCCACGCAGGCGCACCCGGAACTGCGCTCGCGTCCGACCGCGCCGCACCCGCTGTTCCGCGGTCTCGTCGGCGCCGCGATCGAGCGTCACCGTGCGAGCGAACTGTTCGACGTGAGCGATGACGTCACGGCCGATGCCTGAGTCGATCGAGCCCCTCCGGGACGAGCCGTTCGAGCCGGAGGTGCTCCAGAGCGACCTCGTCTACGAAGGCAGGGTCTGGGACGTGCGCTCCGACCGCGTGCGCTACGGCGACGGCGAGATCGTGCGGCAGTACGTCGACCACACGGGCGCCGTGGCGATCCTCGCGCTCGACGACGATGGCCGTGTCCTGCTGATCCAGCAGTACCGGCATCCGATCCGTCATCGGGATTGGGAGCTGCCCGCGGGTCTGCTCGATGTCGAGGGGGAGGAGCCGCTCGCGGCCGCCCGACGCGAGCTCGCGGAGGAGGCCGACCTGGTGGCCGCCCACTGGGAGCCGCTGGTCTCCTCATGGACCACCCCCGGCGGTAACGACGAGATGATCCACATCTTCCTCGCGACGGGCATCTCCTCGGCTGAGCGCGCGCACGATCGGGAGGACGAGGAAGCCGACATCCGCGTCGAGTGGGTGCCGCTGGCCGACGTCGTGGATGCTGTTCTCGAGGGTCGCATGCACAACGGCATCCTCACGATCGGCGTGCTGGCCGCGGCGCAGAGGCTCCGCGATCGGGGCTGAGGGATGCTGCTCGAGCGCGCCCTCGACGCGTACCTGCGTCATGTCACGATCGAGCGCGGTCTGAGCGAGCACACGATCGCCGCCTATCGGCGCGACCTCGGGTGCTACACGGAGTGGCTGGCGGCAGACGGCATCACCGACACCTCGGCCGTCACGGCCGCGGTGATCGACCGCTTCATCGCGGAACGCGCCTCGGCCGAGCCGGCACCCGCGTCGTCGAGCCTCGCACGGCTGCAATCGTCCGTCCGCGGCTGGCATCGATTCCTCGCCCGTGAAGGAATCGAGGTCGACGACCCGAGCGGACGGCTGCGTCCCCCCAAAGCCCCGCGTCGCCTCCCGAAGGCGCTGACCATCGATCAGGTCGAGCGGCTGCTCGGTGCGCCGTCGCCGGAGGATCCGCTCGGCGTGCGCGACCGCGCCCTGCTGGAACTGCTCTACGCGACGGGGGCCCGCGTTTCCGAGGCGATCGGGCTCGACGTCGACGACCTGGCACACGGTGATGTGCTGCGGCTGTGGGGCAAGGGCTCGAAGGAGCGCATCGTGCCGATCGGCTCGTTCGCGCGTGCGGCGGTCGATGCCTACCTCACGCGCGTCCGCCCGGCGCTCGCGGCGAAGGGGCGCGCATCGGCCCGGCTCTTCCTCGGTGCGCGCGGGGCACCGCTGTCGCGGCAGAGCGCCTGGCTCGTGATCCGGGCGGCCGCCGAGAAGGCGCAGATCACCTCTGAGGTGTCGCCGCACACGCTGCGGCACTCCTTCGCGACGCATCTGCTGCAGGGCGGAGCCGACGTGCGCGTGGTGCAAGAGCTGCTCGGGCACTCGTCGGTCGCGACGACGCAGATCTACACGCACGTCTCGGTGGACACCCTGCGGGACATCTACGCCACCTCGCACCCGCGCGCGCGTTGAGGTCGGCCGACACGGGAGAGGCGCCGTGCCGCGTGCCGAGGCGGCTGAGGAACGGGCCGACCGGTACAATCGACCAAGCACGAAGGAGCAGGAGAATCGGTGGCTGAGAAAGTGGCGAAGTCCAGGGCGAAGGCGCAGAAGGCCGACGAGACCCCCATGGGACCCACCGGCCGTCCGTATCACGGGTTCGCGATCCCGGAACCGCTGAAGTCCCACGGTCCTGCACGCATCATCGCGCTGTGCAACCAGAAGGGCGGCGTCGGCAAGACGACGACGTCCATCAACCTGGCCGCAGCTCTCGCGGAGTACGGCCGGAAGGTGCTTGCCGTCGACTTCGACCCGCAGGGCGCGCTGTCCGCCGGTCTCGGCATCCCGACGCACGACGTACCGACGATCTACGACCTCCTGCTCGACACGAAGCGCGACGCCCACGACGCAATCGTGCACTCCAGCGTCGAGGGCCTCGACGTGATGCCCGCGAACATCGACCTGTCGGCTGCTGAGGTGCACCTCGTCAACGAGGTCGCCCGCGAGACGATCCTCGCCCGTGTCCTGCGCCAGGTCGCGGGGGAGTACGACGTCATCCTCATCGACTGCCAGCCCTCGCTCGGCATCCTCACGGTCAACGCCCTCACGGCCGCACACGGCGTGATCATCCCGCTCGAGTGCGAGTTCTTCGCCCTGCGCGGTGTGGCACTGCTCATCGAGACGATCGACAAGGTGCGCGACCGACTGAACCCCTCCATCACGATGGACGGTCTGCTGGCGACGATGTACGACCCGCGCACCCTGCACTCCCGCGAGGTCCTCGAGCGCGTGGTCGAGGCCTTCGGAGACGATGTGCTGGAGACCGTGATCGGCCGTACCGTGAAGTTCCCCGATGCCTCGGTGTCGGGTGTGCCCATCACCGAGTTCGCCCCCGAGCACGCGGCCGCTCAGGCATACCTGCGGCTGGCGCGGGAGCTGGTCGCCCGTGGCGCTGTCGCCTAGCGAGGGATCCGTCGACGCGACGCTCGAAGAGAGCGCGGGCGATACGGCCGAGCCCGGCTTCCGGGTCTCGCTGTCCAACTTCGACGGCCCGTTCGATCTGCTCCTGAACCTCATCTCGAAGCACGAGATGGACATCACCGAGGTCTCGCTGAGCGCGGTCACGAACGAGTTCATCGCCTACCTCGGTCAGCTCGAGAACGATGAGGAGCTGGACCAGGCGTCCGAATTCCTCGTCGTCGCGGCGACGCTGCTCGACATGAAGGTGGCCGGCCTCCTCCCGCAGGGCGAACTGGTGGATGCCGAGGCCGTCGCGCTGCTGGAGGCACGCGACCTGCTGTTCGCGCGCCTGCTGCAGTACCGCGCCTTCAAGGAGGTCTCGGCGTGGTTCGCCCGGTGCCTGCAGCGCGAGGACCGTCGACACGTCCGCGCGGCACGCCTCGACGAGAAGCACCGCAAGCAGACGCCCGAGCTCGTGTGGTCGCTGACCGCCGACGACTTCGCCGCACTCGCGCTGCTGGCCTTCGCGCCCAAGGAGATCCCGCACGTCGGCCTCGATCATCTGCACGCGCCGCTGGTCAGCATCCGCGAGCAGGCGGCGATCGTCGTCACACTGCTGCGCGGCACGGAGTCGTTGAGCTTCCGCGAGCTGGTCTCGGGGGTGAGCGAGCCCGGCATCGTCGTCGCGCGCTTCATCTCGGTGCTGGAGCTGTACCGCCACGCGGCCCTGTCTTTCGAACAACTGGAACCGCTCGGCGAGCTCACGCTGCGCTGGGCCGCCGACTCCTGGTCGGACGAGACTCTTGCGACCCTGGGGGCCGACTATGACCGATGACATGACCGAGACCGTCGACGAGGCGACCGAGGCGACCGAGATCCCGCTGTCCGAACGCATCGAGGCCATCCTCCTCATCGTCGACGAGCCGCTCGGACTGGTGGCACTGGCCGCCGCGGTCGGCTCTCCGGTGCCTGCCGTGCGGCAGACACTCGAGACGCTTGTCGACGACTACGACGGCAACGGCAAAGGCCCTCGCCGGGGGTTCGAACTCCGCGAGGTCGGTGGTGGCTGGCGTCTGTATGTGCGCGAGGACCTCGATTCGCTGGTCGCCGAGTTCGTCGGCGGACAGGCTCCCGCGCGCCTTTCCCAGGCGGCGCTCGAGACGTTGGCGGTCATCGCGTACAAGCAGCCGGTGACGCGTAGTCAGGTCGCCTCCATCCGTGCGGTGAACGTCGACTCCGTCGTGCGCACCCTCCTCGCCCGCGGTCTGATCACCGAGCTCTTCGCCGACTCCGAGACCGGCGCGATCAACTACGGCACCACCGACGCACTCCTGCAGCACCTGGGCATCAACTCGCTGGACGAGCTGCCCCCGATCTCCCCTCTGCTCGATGACGGTGCAGACGGTTTCGACGAAGGGACCATCCGATGACTGGCTTCGAGGCCTCCACCGACTCCGAGGGCGCCCCCGAGGGCGTTCGTCTGCAGAAGGTGCTCGCCGCCGCCGGGGTGGCTTCACGCCGCGTCGTCGAGCAGTACATCACCGAGGGGCGCATCCGCGTCAACGGCATCGTCGTCTCCGAGCTCGGCCGGCGCATCGACCCGGAGCACGACCTCGTCGACGTCGACGGCAGCGCCGTGCAGCTGGACGTCTCCAAGCGCTACGTCATGCTCAACAAGCCCACCGGGGTCGTCAGCAGCATGAAGGACGAGAGCGGTCGTCCCGACCTCCGTCGCTTCACCGAGGACTACGAGGAGCGCCTCTACAACGTCGGCCGCCTCGACGCCGAGACCAGCGGCCTGCTCATCCTGACCAACGACGGCGAGCTCGCCCATGTGCTGGCGCACCCGTCGTTCGGCGTGACCAAGGTGTACATCGCCAAGGTCGAGGGCACGGTGCTGGCCCAGACGATCTCGAAGCTCACGAAGGGCATCGAGCTCGAGGACGGTCTGATCGCCGCCGACAAGGCGCGTCTGCTGGACACCTCGCGCGGGTCGAGCCTGGTCGAGCTGACGCTGCACTCCGGACGCAACCGCATCGTGCGCCGGATGCTCGCCGCGGTCGGCCACCCGGTCACCGAACTGGTGCGTCGGCAGTTCGGACCGCTCCACCTGGGAACCCTCCCGGCCGGGAAGACGCGGGAACTGACTAAAATCGAACTTGGCGCGCTTTTGACCTTGTCGCGCCGTGATTCCGGTGTCGCCGAGGCGCCAGGCGAGCAGGAGAACGAATGACCGATACGACGAGTGCGCCCACGGCGCGGAGGGCAGGCGCCGTCGCGCCACGGCTCTCCGGTACCGTCCGCGTCGTCGGTGCCGGTCTGCTCGGGTCGAGCGTCGGACATGCGCTCCGATCGAAGGGCATCGACGTCGTCCTGACGGATGCTTCGCCCGCGCAGCTGCGCCTCGCGGTCGACTACGGTGCCGGTCGCCTCGCTGCCGACGATGACGAGCCCGCTCTGATCGTGGTGGCCGTGCCGCCCGACGTCACCGCCGACGTGATCCAGGCCGAGCTGGAGCGCTTCCCGGAGGCCGTCGTCACCGACGTCGCCAGCGTGAAGCTCGAGCCGTTCCGCACGCTGCAGTCGCGCGGCGTGGACCTCACCCGCTACATCGGCTCCCACCCGCTCGCCGGGCGCGAGCGCGGGGGAGCGATCTCGGCGCGCGCCGACCTCTTCGTCGGTCGCCCCTGGGTCGTGTGCCGCGACGAAGACACGAAGGCCGCCGATCTCGCCCTGGTCGAAGCCCTCGCCCTCGACGTGGGTGCCATGCCGCTCGAGATGACGCCGGAGGAGCACGACCGCTCCGTCGCGCTCACCTCCCATGTGCCGCAGGTGGTGGCGAGCCTGCTCGCCGGCCGTCTCGCGGATGCCGAGGAGGGCGCTCTGCGCCTCGCCGGCCAGGGAGTACGCGACACCACCCGCATCGCCGCCTCGGCTCCCGAGCTCTGGGTGCAGATCCTCGGCGCCAACGCCGGTCCCGTCGTCGAGATCCTCGACGCTCTCGCGGGCGATCTCGCCGATGTCGCCGCCGCACTGCGTGAGCCGGGTGCTCCCGGTGCCCGGCGCATCGTCGCGGAGACGATCCGTCAGGGCAACGACGGCGTCGACCGTCTTCCCGGAAAGCACGGACAGAACCAGCGATTCGAGTCGCTCGTCGTCATGATCGACGACACCGCCGGTCAACTGGGTCGCCTGTTCGGCGAGCTCGGAGAACTCGGCGTGAACGTCGAGGACCTGCGACTCGAGCATTCGCCCGGGGCGCAGTTCGGCCTGGCCGAGATCAGCGTCGACCCTGCCGCACTTCACGGGGCGATCACCGGGCTCCAGGAACGCGGCTGGCGGATTGCGGGGAACACGAATGACTGACACCACCACCCCGTCTGCGGCATCGGCTTCTGCGACCGACGCCCACAAGTTCATCGCCATCGACGGCCCTGCCGGTTCGGGCAAGTCCAGCGTGTCGAAGGCCGTGGCCCGCACGCTCGGTTTCGGCTACCTCGACACGGGCTCCGCGTACCGCGCACTCGCCTGGCACGTGCTGGACCGTGGCGCCGACACCTCCGATGCCGACGAGGTTCTCGCCGCGGCATCCGATTTCCCGGTGCGACTGGGGCTCGACCCCGATGACCGCACCGTGCGCGTCGGTGATGCCGATGTCACCGAAGCCATCCGGGACCCGCGGGTCTCCGGTGCCGTGAGCGGCGTGGCACGCGTGCCCGCGGTGCGGGCCCAGGTGAACGAGCTGTTCCGCACGCTCGTCGCCGAGTCGTCGTACCCGGCTGTCGTGGTCGAAGGCCGCGACATCACGACCGTCGTCGCACCGGACGCTCCCGTGCGGATCCTCCTCACCGCGGCCCCCGAAGTACGGGCCGCTCGACGTGCCGCTGAACTCGCCGGCGAGAACGCGGCTGCTGTCGCCGCGGCGTTGCACAAGCGCGACGCCTCAGACAGCGCCGTCGTCGACTTCCTCAACGCCGCAGAAGGCGTCGAGGTCGTCGATTCGACGGAACTCGATTTCCCCCAGACCCTCGACGCCGTCCTCACGGTGATCGAACGAATCCAAGGAGCACACCGTGGCTGACGAAGAATACGAAGGCGGCCCCGACCAGCTCGCCGAGAAGATGGAACAGATCGACGAGCAGCTCGCCGAGCAGCGGGCGGAGACCCTGCGCGCCGGGCTCGCCGACTACGACCTGGACGATGAGGACGCGGCGCTGCTCGCCGGCATCACGCTCGGCGAAGACGGCATCCTGTTCAGCCCGGCGCTTCCCGTCGTGGCGATCGTCGGTCGGCCGAACGTGGGCAAGTCCGCGCTCGTGAACCGCATCCTCGGCCGTCGTGAGGCCGTCGTGGAGGACACCCCTGGTGTGACCCGCGACCGCGTGACGTACAAGGCCGAGTGGGCGGACCGGCGGTTCTCCCTCGTCGACACCGGTGGGTGGGAGCCCGACGCGCGCGGCATCGACCGTTCGGTCGCGATGCAGGCCGAGGTCGCGATCGACCTCGCCGACATGGTGCTGTTCGTGGTCGACGCGATGGTCGGCGCCACCTCGACCGACGAGCACGTCGTCAAGCTGCTGCGCAAGAGCGGCAAGCCGGTGTTCCTCGTCGCCAACAAGATCGATGACGCCCGTCAGGAGCCGGAGGTCGCGGCTCTGTGGAGCCTCGGTCTCGGTGAGCCGCATCCCGTCTCGGCCATCCACGGCCGCGGCGTCGCCGACCTGCTGGACGCCGTGCTGAAGAAGCTTCCCGAGATCTCGGCCGTCGCGAAGCAGGAGATCGGCGGACCGCGTCGTGTCGCCATCCTCGGTCGCCCGAACGTGGGCAAGTCGTCGCTGCTGAACAAGGCGGCCGGCGAAGAGCGCGTGGTCGTGAACGACCTGGCCGGCACGACCCGCGACCCGGTGGACGAGGTCGTCGAGCTCGGCGGAAAGATGTGGCGTCTGGTCGACACGGCCGGCATCCGTCGTCGCGTGCACATGGCGCAGGGCGCGGACTTCTACGCCTCGCTGCGTACGTCAGCCGCGCTCGAGAAGGCCGAAGTGGCCGTCGTCGTCCTGGATGTGTCGGAGTCGATCAGCGAGCAGGATGTGCGCATCATCGACCTCGTGCTGGAGTCGGGGCGCTCTCTCGTGCTCGCGTTCAACAAGTGGGACCGTCTGAACGACGACGACCTCGAGAACGCCGACCGCCGTCGCTACCTGGAGCGTGAGATCGAGCAGGACCTGGCGCACGTCGCCTGGGCTCCGCGCGTGAACATCTCGGCCAAGACCGGTCGTCACCTCGACAAGCTGGTTCCCGCGCTGGAGACGGCGCTGGAGAACTGGGACCGTCGTATCCCGACGGGCAAGTTCAACGCGTTCCTCGCCGAGCTCGTCGCCGAGCACCCGCACCCGCTGCGTGGTGGCAAGCAGCCGCGCATCCTCTTCGGCACGCAGGCGTCGACGCGCCCGCCGACGTTCGTGCTGTTCACGACCGGATTCCTCGACCCGGGATACCGTCGGTTCATCCAGCGGCGTCTGCGCGAGCTCTACTCGTTCGAGGGCACGCCGATCGTCGTGAACATGCGCGTACGCGAGAAGCGCCAGCGCTGATCTGTTCCGGCGCATGTCGCGCCGTGGTGCCGTGGCCCCGATGCTGTGAAAGGCTGAGGGGGTGACTGTCGTACCTCCTGCTGCCGGTGAACCGCGTCGCCCCGAGGGGCCGCGGGATCCGGGCGATGCGTGGGTGGTCGCCGAGTCGGGGGAGCGGTACTGGGGGCGCTTCGGCGCTGCCGGTCTGCTGGCATACGACCCTGCTCGCGGCATCCTGCTGCAGCACCGGGTGGCGTGGAGTCATTTCGGCGGCACGTGGGGGTTGCCCGGTGGAGCACTGCACGAGGGTGAGAGTGCGATCGTGGGCGCCATCCGCGAGGCGCAGGAGGAAGCGGGCGTGCCGGACGGCGCCGTGCGGCCTCGCTTCACGAGCGTTCTCGATCTGGACATCTGGTCGTACACGACGGTCGTCGCGGATGTGCGCGTGCCGTTCGACCCGGTGATCAGCGATCCGGAGAGTGTGGCGCTCGAGTGGGTGCCGGTCGACCAGGTCGCCGAGCTGCCGCTGCATCCGGGTTTCGGGGCGTCGTGGTCGGCGCTGCGCGCCCTGCTCGAGGTACGGCCGGTGGTCGTCGTCGACGCGGCGAACGTCGTCGGATCGGTGCCGGACGGGTGGTGGAAGGACCGCGCGGGAGCGGCCCGGCGGCTGCGTGCGCGCCTCGAGGGATTGGCCGTGCCTGCCGCTGACCTGGAACTCGAGGGATCCGCGTGGTTCCCGGAGGTGTCGATGGTGGTCGAGGGGCAGGCTCGCGGCATCGACTCCGATTCGAGTGTGGTCTCCGTCATCCGCGCCGACGCCGCGGGCGATGATGCGATCGTCGCCGAAGTCGAGCGTCTGGTGGCCGCGAAGCACACCGTGGTCGCGGTGACCAGCGACCGTGGCCTGCGCGAACGGGTCGAGCACGCGGGTGCCGAGCATGTGCGATCGGCCGGATGGCTGCGCGACCTGATCGATCACTGAGCCTGACGTCCCTCCGGGGGCCAGGGTTCATCTACCGAACAGGCGTCAGACGAACATGACCCGTCGGGGTGGCGGATCGGTGTAGGCGCGTCCGAGCGGGCTGTGCCAGGTGATGCTGCCGTCTCGTTCCTGCTGCGCTGCCCACCGATGCGGGTCGGGGATGTCGGGGTGCTTGAGAGTGTGGTGCGCGCGGCAGAGATGCCCGAGGTTGTCGAGGCGCGTCTTCCCGCCCTTGGCATGGTCGTGCTGGTGGTCGATCTCGCAGCGGTGCACCGGCATGCGGCAGCCGGGGAAGCGGCAGTGCTGGTCACGAGCACGCAAGAACCGTCGCATGCCCTCGGTCGGGGTGTACGTATCGGTCTCGACCAGCATTCCGGAGCCGTCAAGGAACAGGCGGGTCCATCCGCTGTTCCATCCGGCGAGAGCGCGGGCGACGTCGGGGTGCAACGGGCCGTGCCCGTCGAGCTCGGCCGGTCGGTCGTCCATGCCGGCGAGCGTGGTCGCGGCGACCGTGACCTGGACGCGTCCCTGGATGCGACCGAGGCCGTCGCCGTGCGCGAGGGACGGGTCGCCGGCGAGGAGGAGGTCGGTGAAGAGGTCTGCCTGGACCTGCGCCCACGTGCGCGTGTCGGCAGGGATGTGCTCGGTCTCCGGGTCGGTCGCGAACGTGTCGCCGTCGGCGCCGAAGATTCTCCCGTCAGGATCGGCACCGGCGTAGGCGTCGAAGGTCGGGTCGTCGAGCGCGAAGTCTTCGGGATGCAGAGCATCGATGTCTTCGTCAGACCACCAGGGCAGGAACTCGGGTACATGATCCTCCCGCGCTCGCACGACCTCCCGTGTCATTCGGCTCAGCCTGTCGGAGATGGCGGTCGCGATCCACTCCGGCAACACCGCCGTGAGCAGGGCGAGGCCGTCGTCGAGCGACTTCACGGTCACGCAGCGTTCCTTCGCCGCTCGCCGATGCCGTTCCCCGATGCTCTCGCCGATGAGTGCGCTGGCGACCTGTCTGGCGTGCGCACGGGTGCGAGCAGCCGTGTCTTGCTCGGCGACGACGAGGACTGCCGTCTCGAACAGGGCCATGACGTCGGCATCGACCTTCTTGTTGCGGATGGCTTCGGCCACGAGCGCACTCGCGCGGGCGATCTCGCGGACATGGCCGGCGCTCAGGGAACCCGCGGCGAACGCTGCACGGACCGCGGGGAGGTGGTCGTGAAGTGCCTGTGCGTCGGCGAATGCGAAGTCCATCGACCCACGGGAGACATGACCGGCGGCGGAGAACTCCACGATCATGGAGCGGTGAATCGCGTCGCGGTGGAACGGGCTCGCTGACACCTCGGCATCGTGAAGAGCGATCTGCTCCACCAGCAGCTCGGCGGCCTCCGCTTCGAGCGCGGCGATGCGCCGTCGCTTCTCGGCCCAGGCATCGAGCACGCGGCGTCGCTCCGCGAGTTCGAGGTCGATGTCGGTCCGAGCAGCCATACCCCTATTCTAGAACAAATATTCGAAAGATCGGGGCGAAGATGACGGCATATCAATCCTCTGGGTCATGGTTCCGCCCGCGCAGCTTGTCGATGTCCCGACGCTCCCGCTTCGTGGGTCGCCCGGCCCCGCGGTCACGCAGACCGAGTGCCGCCTGGGGCTCTCGTTCGGGCGTCTTGTCCTCGTAGGCGAGCGCCGCCACGGGAGCGCCGACTCGCTTGACGAGAACCTGACGCACGAAGAGGATCCGGTCGAATCCGGCGATGCGGATACGCAGCTCGTCGCCCACGCGGATCTGCTGTGCAGCCTTCACCTTGTCGCCGTTCACCCGTACGTGCCCCGCACGGCATGCGGTGGTCGCGGCCGATCGAGTCTTGTAGACGCGGATCGCCCAGAGCCAGCTGTCGACGCGTGCGGCATCCATCAGGAAGCCCGCTTTCGCAGCGTGATCAGCGCGCCCGCGATGATGAGGCCTTGGCCGAGCGTGTAGGTGAGCATCACGGCCGGGCTGCTCCACACCGGGAGCCCGTCGGGGAGGAAGAGCCGGAACGCGAGCAGTGTGTCGCTGGCGAGGAAGAACGCTCCGCCGACCGCGATCAGTGGGTGGCACCGGGCCGAGAATGCCGCAGTGCCGCCGAGGACGAGTCCGTAGACGGCGACCGCGATCAGCAAGCCCCCGGTGTGCGGGCCCAGGACGGCGATCATCGCCACCCACCAGAGTGCGTAGATCAGGGCCCACCAGGGCATCCGCCGCACGCCCAGCCGGCGGGCGAAGAGCAGGATGTATGCCACATGGGCGATGCCGAAGAACAGCAGCATGAGGGGGAGTTCCGGTGCCGCGGGGAAGAACGCACCCACGCCGTCGCCAAGCCAGGAGAAGAGCACCGCCGCGAGGAGCAGGGCCAGGGTCATCGGCGGCTTGATCCACCGGGCAGCGGCCAGGACGGGGACGGCGAGCATCGGCATCAGTAGCAGCTTCGTCGGTCCGGCGAGCGGGCTTCCGACGGCGAGAAGGATGACGTGGAGAACGGAGACCGCGACGTAGGGGAGGAACGTCCAGGCGATCAGCGAGGACGGGGCGCGGCGCTGCATCTCCCCATCGTAGGCTCGGCCGATCGTCGGGCGCGCTGTCGGACGAGGCATACGCGGGCTCAGGATTCGACGGTGACCTGCTGGACGGCATCGTCGATGCCCAGGTGCACGGCCGGCCAGTATCCCTCGGGGAAGTGCTCTCCGCAGCTGTCGGTGAAATGGAGGATGACAGTGCCGTCGGGGGTGGCCTCGATCGCCTCGAGCGCGAGATCGGAGGCGGCGTCATCGAGGTCCTGCGGGTCGGGCTCGCCCGTGTTGAAGTTCGTGACGACGGCATCCGTCGCGATCCGTCGCAGCGTGTGCAGCCGCTTGACGACCTCGCGCGTGCGGGGGAGCAGCAGCGTGACTTCGTCGGGAGTTGTTCCCTCGAGCATGAGCTCGAGTTCCGTGCCCTCGACCGAGACCGTGCCGACGAACCAGTCGTGCGTGAGCACGGAGCCGTCGGTGAGCTCGGAGGTGGCGCGGGTGAAGGTGCCGAGTTCGGGATCGTCGATGGTCGGGCTCGCGTCGCTCATGCCTTCACGCTAGTGGCTCGGGCGCGCGGCACGATCATGGGGTCAGGTCGAGGGCGACGAGGGTGCGCCCCGGCTTGAGTGCGGTCTTCTCGGTGAAGCCGGCCGCGAGGAACGTGCCGAGCGTGCCGTGGAACAGATCGTTGGCTCGTTGCTTCTCGCCGCGTGTGTCGACCGGGTAGCCCTCGATCAGTCGAGCACCGGATTCACGGGCGTAGTCCACAGCGGCTTCCAGGAGTGCGTGATTCAGCCCGACGCCGCGGTGCTCGCGCCGCACGACGAAGCACGTGACTGCCCAGACGGATTCGTCATCGAACGGCTCGGTGGTCGCCGCCGCGATGATGCGCGTGCGCGGGATGCGAGCCTGACGGGTGCGTGGCCCGATCCTGATCCACCCGGCCGCCTCGCCGTCGACGTAGGCGATGATCCCGGGCGGAGGCCCGTCGGCGATCTCGGCGCGGAACATCTCGGTGCGCTGCGGGGTCGTGGTCGTGTTCCAGTCCTTGTTGCTCAGCACGGGCCAGATGCACTGGCAGCTCGCGCCGTCGCCGCCGCCGGTGAGAGCGTGCTGCACATCGTCCCAGCGGTCGGTCGTCGCTACCTCGGTCGTGATCGTCACCATGCACGCGACGGTACGCGCGGCATCCGACAACCCGCAACGGCTCGGTTCGCGGAGGGGCTCGGGTTGCGGCTAAGATAGGGGAGTTGCCTGCGCGAGAGTGCAGAACAACGGGCTGTGGCGCAGCTTGGTAGCGCACTTGACTGGGGGTCAAGGGGTCGCAGGTTCAAATCCTGTCAGCCCGACCACAAAGCCCCGGAGAACCGCAGGATTACGCGGAACTCCGGGGCTTTTTCTATGCCCGCCCGAAGGCTGAGCCGGCGGCGTCTCGCATACGTCTCACACGACGACGAGAGATGCGTCCGAGGCAGCGAGATGACGGGCGGCCTCGAGCGCCTCGGTCCGACGAAGCTCGACGGCTGCGATCGCCTCGTTCACCCGTTCGGCCATAGGTGCGAGTCAGTGTTCAGCATCTGCGTCGCGTCCTTGGCAGTGGCGCGCGATGCTCGCTGTATCGGACACGGACACGTGCACTGACGACACGACGCAGCTCTGCACGGCGATCTCTGGTTACAACGATCGCCTCGGGCTTTGAACCGAGAAGACCCCCACCGAGCTTTCAGGCTGGGTGGGAGGCTTCTGCCGTTGATCAGCCGATCAGTCGCTGATTGTTCCAGCCATGACCGATCTGCGTCGGGTTGGAGACTCCACTTCCGGTGCCCGGGTAGAGCAGGAGGTTTCCACTCGCGTCTCGGGCGATGATGTCGGCCTTGCCGTCAGTGTTGTAGTCCCCTCCGCCGGTGATCACGCTCATCCCGTTCCAGCCGTTACCGATCTGGGTTCCCGCTCCGATGCCGTAGCCGGTGCCAGCATAGAGAAACAGCAAGCCAGCACTGTTGCGAGCGATGATGTCGCCATACGCGTCTCCGTTGAAGTAGCCCGCCACGGCGGCGGTGATACCGGACCAGTTGTTGCCGATCTTCAGGGGTTCGGGGAAAGACCCGCTGCCGTTACCCCGGTACGCGTAGAGGTTGCCGTCAGCCGCTCGAGCGACGATATCTGCGCGGCCGTCACTGTTGAAGTCCGCACCGCCCGTGATCAATGACATGTTGGCCCATCCATGGCCGACTTGCGTCGGGTTGAACGAACTCGCCCCGTTGCCTCGATAGAACCATTGGTTGCCGTCGTTTCGAACGGTAACGATGTCTCCGTTGCCGTCCCCGTTGAAATCGCCGCGAACGATCGCAGTGGTCGTACCCCAGCCGCTGCCGAGCGTCTGGCCGGTCAGGCCACCGGCACCGTTTCCGTAATAGGCGGTCATGTCGGTGTCTCCACCTAAGACGTCATCGTGTCCGTCTGAGTTGATGTCGTACCCTCCACCGCCACCCGCACCGAGGCCGGGGAAGTCCATGGGAATCGCGTTGCCTCGGGTGACGTTCGTGTTGCACGTGTACCCCTGGTTTGCGATATTGGCGCCGTCGCGGCGCAGTTCGAAGTGCAGGTGAGGTCCGCTTGAGTTTCCGGTGCTCCCCACGACGCCGATCTGCTGTCCCTTGGTTACAGCCTGACCAAGATTCACCGATCCCGGCGACACCATGTGCGCATACAGGGTCGTATATCCACCGGGGTGGGAGATCACCACATAATTGCCATACCCGCTGCTATACGTGCGAGCGCTGACTGTCCCACCGTAGGCAGCGATAATCGGTGTTCCCCCGTTGTTGGAGATGTCGATGCCTTCGTGATCCCGTGGGTTGCCGCATCCATCGTCGACGCGCGAAAGAATCTTCCCAGAGGCCGGCTGGACCATCGCGCCATACGCGGCTTGCGCGGCGGGCGGCTCCGCTACGAACGGGGTCAGCGCGCCGACTGCAACCGCAAGCGCCGCCAGCATTCCAATTCGGGCGCGACGAGGCGCCAGAGTTCTCTTCATTTTCAGTTCCTAAAAGTTGAAATGGGACCCGCGGCCGAGGGCGTTCGCGGTCAACCTATCAACCTGCCTGGGCGCAGCGATGTCCCCTTTTCGCCCTACAGACATGCCCAGCGAGAACTAGATACGTTGAGAGACCCCCACCTCGCGTGTCCGGGGGACGCCGACCATCTCCAAGAACCCCCTCCGAAGGGTTGCGGCCACGCTCGATGCGCCGACCTGGGCGTTGTCCCGACTGGGGGTCCGGTGACCCCCCGTCGGCGTGCCCATAGGCTGGGCGCATGCCTGCGTTCTTGTACCCCGCCTTGCCGGATCGCGGGGATGGGGCGCGGTTGGGTGGTGCTCCGCCATCGGCGATCGAGACGCATCCGCTTCTGGAGACGCATCGGTATCTGCTGACTCTCGCCGCAGGCAGCGCGTCGTGGACGGGCGGCCGTGAGGTGTCGGTGGTGCTGCGTGCCGGCTTCGGCATCGAAGACGAGGATGTCGTCTATCCGGACATGGCGATGCGGGCGATCGTCCATGACCCCTCGCCGCGTGGCGGGCGGGACGACCTGGGGTGGCCAGGGCTGCGTGCGACAGCGCTGATCCAACGACCGGACGCCGCGTCCACACCGGCTCTGGTGCGGATCGATGACGAACCCGTCTTGATCCAGAACGAGCCGGCGTTCGCTGATGCCGTGCGCGCCGACGGGCATCGCTTCCTCTTTCAGATCGATGAGGACGGGTGGCCCGTGGAGGGCGAGCTCGAAGACCTCATCGAGGAGTATCTGTGGGGATACGGCTCGGTGTACTTCTACGGCACACCGGGCGCGGACGGGATCGTGCGCGACGTCGTCGCAGGCTTTCTCGATTTCTAGCCGAACGCGACAACACCGCTCGCGGCCCTCGAAGCGCGATCGATAAACTGCCACGGTGAGCACCGTCGAATATGAGGTCGTGACGCCGGACGGCGCCACGGACCCGCTCCAGGTGGGGCCGCACGATGACTGATCCCTCCGGAATCGACGGCGTACCGAATGGCCGGCTCACGTTCCGCACGGTGTGGGGTGGTCCGTCGCCGCAGGCGGGCTTCATCGAAGAGGTCGCGCGGATGAAGCAGCACCTGCGCACGGTCGAATTCTCGTATCAGCTCGACCTCTTCCTGATGGTCGGAGGCGAGATCACGCCCGTGCCCGGGCCGTCCGGGTTGCGAACACCGCGGGTGTTCCTGTCGCGACGCACTGCCACAGGAGAGATCCGGATCAGCAACGACGATGTCAGCGCCGCCGTCGATCCCGTCGCCTTCCTGCGGCAGACGATCCACCAGGCGATCGCCGAGCTCATGAGTCGCATCGCTGCTCGTGACCCTGCCTTCGACGCGGACACGGAGCGGGAGAAGATCGCCTTCCTCATCGACGACGAGGCCACCGTCGACGCTCAGGCCGTTCCCGCTGCGGAGACGCCTGCTGCCGAGAGGACGCGCGAGTGAATGAGCCGGTGAAAGCGCCTGGCGATGCCGAGCTGTCACGCCGGTGGACACCAGAGCGGCTGGCTGCGCTGCAGGAGCAAATCCTGGAGCAGGCGCGCATCCTGAAGGGCCCGCATCGGTTCGATACCGACTGGCCGGCGACGGACGAGGGCCTGCTTGATCTGCGCGGCGTGAAAGCGGGGCGCGAAGGTCTGCAGTTCCGGTACGTCACCCTGTCCCGCGTTGATTTCCGCCGTGCGCGAGGCCGCCTGATGTTCTTCGAGTCCGAGCTCTCCGACTGCCTGTTCGATTCGGTATCGCTCACCGGGCAGCCCCGTTTCGACCGCAGCTTCGTGCGCTGCAGTTTCCGTGGCGCATCCCTGAAAGGGCTGGCGATCGGCACGCAGATCACCGAGTGCGACTTCTCGGGCGCGAACCTGCGCACGGTGAGATCGTTGCCGAACGCTCGATTCGAACGCTGCATCTTCGACGGCGCTGACCTCAGTGGCGCTGACTTCTCGGACACCACCTTCACGGACTGCACGTTCGTCGATGCCACGTTCTCCGCGGGCACGAGCTTCACCCGGTGCACATTTCTGAACACGTCCGTCGCGTTCGGTCTCGCGCGCGTGACACGCTCCCATCGCGAGGGCGAGCCGCTGCCGGACCAGTGGGACGGCGAGGAGCACGCCGACGCCGCGCGTGAAGCGTACGCGCAGCGCTTTGCGCGTGCCGCGGCCGCGGGACGTGCGGACGATCTGCCCTTGGACCCGGACGTCAAGAGTTAGCGGCTCAGCCTCGTTCGGGGAGACGGGTGCCATCGAACAGGAGTCTCTCGACGACGTCGTTCCGTGCTGCCGGACGCGCGATGATGTACCTCAGCAGATCCTCGAAGTGAGAGAACGCGACCACCGCTTCTTCGAACTCCGGCTCCGTTCCGTGGACGACAGCTCCGTCGTCGCGCACTGCCAGGTACTCGTATCCGTTGCGAACGGAAAGCAGGATGGGTAGGTGGCGCTTCCAGAAACGGGAGACCGCGACCAACTCATCACCCGTTGTCGCCGCCTGGATGCTCAGCTGTTCGAACTCGTTCCACGCGAAGGCATCCTCCGCGCCGGTCGAATAGTCGTGGCGGGACAAGAACCACCCGGTCTCGTCTGCGTTCGACAGCTGCGAGAACGAGGACACCCAGCGGATCACCGTGTCGGGTGCCGTTCGCAGCGCGGAGGGAACTCCGTCTTCCGTGGACAGCGGCGGCTCACCCGTCCACCCGGCTTCCTCCAGGCATCCGGTGGCACGTCGGAAGAGTTCCGTCATGCTGCCAGGCTACCGAGCTGGCTCTCCAGGCAGACGGTCACGTGGTCGCGCCGGTGTTGGCCCATTCCAGTGTCGCCAACTTCGCCTCGATCGTCTCGAGGCCGACGTGACCGCATCCGACCAGGGTGAGCCGGCGCAGTCGAGGGAGGTCGTTGACGGCGGCGATGCCGACGATCTTCTTGCAGTACTGGATGTTGACGATCTCGAGTTGCTGGAGGGCAGCCAGCTCTGAGATGTCACCCAGGGCGGTGAGATTCTTCAGCCGCAACGATTCCAACTGGGGGAGCACGCTGATCCCGGTGAGGCTCGTCAGGGTGCGTCCACCGATCAACCCGAGCCGGCGAAGCCCGACCGGTTCGACGAGGCGGAAGATTTCTTCGTCCGTGGGCACGTTCAACAGGTTCAATTCCTCCAGCGGGAGTTCGAGCGCCTGCCGCACATTGTTCAGAGATCTCTGCGGGTAGAGGGAGAGGGCCTGGAGCCGGGGGAAGTGCTCGTTCTTGAAGCGGAAGGGTTCGCCGACGTAGAGGGTCTTCAGGTTCGGCACCACCACATCCGGCCACACCAGCGTCCGCTCACCGATGTGCACCGAGAGGTCTTCCAGACTCTCAGGGAGATCGCCCTGCCGCAGTTCGGTGACGATGGTGGGGAGGACCCGCCCCGGGCCGATGCTGAGGGCTTTCAAGCTCGTCATCGCCGAGATGATCTCCGGGAGACGGTCAAGCGGTCCGTCCAGCGGAGACCACAGGTGCACATCGGTGATGCGCGACAGCTGCTCGGCGTCGTAGGGCCGGTCATAGAAGACGAGGTCCCTGTCCGGCACGTCGAACTGGTCCTGGTGCGCACTGTGCAGCACCATGGTCCGCTTGCTCATGATGTCCTCATCCATTCATCCGTGAGTCCGCGGGCTGTCGTCCCCGCCGCACAACTCAGATTAGTTGTGCGAGCTGTCGTCGCTCCTGCCGTGCCGGGCCGGTCCCGCTCGCAGCGCACGCTTCGCGCGTGTCCTGGTCGTCGGGATAATGGAGAGGTGACGTTGACTCAGGAGGTCGTGACCTACGACGGTTTGCCGGCCTCGGCAGGAAGCGCGCATTCGCTTCGCACGAAGGATCCCCGCACTGCCTACGATAGCGTTCAGGCTTTCCTCGACACCGCCGTACAGACCATCGGTGCGCCGGAGATGTCCTTCCAGCTCTGGGCCGGAGGGCCGCCCGACATCGCAGGCCGGTTCGAAGCGTTTGCGGCCGCGCACCTCGGTGGGCCGCAGAACCGGCAGCGTACACACACCCAGTGGCGGGTTCGCTCCGATGACGTCGATGCCACGCTCGACACCCTGAGCGGTGCGGGTTCGGGAGCCGTGACCACCCATGGGCACCCGCTGGCCTCGCTGGTCTGGAGCGCGCCGGTGGCTATCGTCGACCCCGCGACAGGCGCGCCGTACGGAGGGATCGACGCCGACGCGTTCGGTGGGTTCGCGGTGGATGGTTACGGGCGTCTCCTCGGCGCGTCCGGGGCGCGTGCCACGTTCGGCACGACAGCCTCCTCCCTCTCGCTCTGGCTCGGGTTCCCCGCCGACGACCGGTTGCACGATGCTGCCGCTCACGTGCAGAAGCACCTGCCCTTCCGCCTGTCGGCGAAGCATTGGCGCCGGTGGCGTGCCACGAAAGATGGGCAGTCGTACCGGGCGACCAAGATCACGTCACCGCTGGTGTCATGAGCGCACCGTCGAAGCTCCACCGGCTCTGCGTCTTCATGACACCCGCCGATGAAGAACAGTTCAGCGACGCGGTGCGAACCAGCCTTCCCGCGGTGCGGTTCGTCGACGCCACTCAACAACCCGAGACACTCACCCCGACGTTTCGCTCGTCACTGAGCGAGTGCGCGGGCCCTCACGTCACCCTCGTGGACACGAGCATCATCTCCGAGAGCATCTTCCATCGTGACTACGTGGTGCCTCACCCGTCCGGTCGGGGGTGGGTGTACGCGATCGTCGGCGCCGGCCTCGCGAGCCTCGTGCGGTCACGTTCCAACGACGACGGCCTGCGGAACGGCGAGTTGCGGGCATCCGTGCCGGAAGATGACACCCGCACCACCGAGTACATCCGCGAGCTGATGCGTGTGGTGCGCGCCGGCGGGAGGGGCGTGTTCGCCGTCGATCCGGTGACGAAGAACGTGGCGCCTCGCGCGGAGAGGAACTTCGTCGCGTGGCCGGATGCCGCATCCCGTTTCGGGGCGAAGGATGCTCCGCTGCTCACCAACGGCCCGACGGCCTGGTTCACCGTCGAGCGCTGAGGAGCTGACCGCGAGGGGTCTCAGAGGCGGACAGCGGGAAGCGGTTCGATGTCGTGGCCCCGAGCGCCGAACGATCCGCGCGCCCGCGGCTGGATCAGAGGCAACGCTTCGGAGAGGCTTCCGCCGAGTCGGTGGAGCGAATCGAGCGAGCGAGATTCCCAGACGGCGAACTCCCCGTCCGGGGTGCGCGACGAAGTGTCCCACAGCAGCGCGTCACCGTTCTCGCTCCACCCGAACACTCGCAACGACACCGGCCGCGACCAATCGGCATCGGGCTCGACCATCCACTCGAACTCCTCTTCCTCGCCCTCCCGATACACGGAACGGAACCGAGCGGTGAGATTCTCTCCACGCCCCTGAAGGCCGTCGGCGAAGCCGGGAAGAACGGGTGGGTAGATCAGCCAGAGGCCGAAGAGTCGAGCCCAGCCCGCACGCCGGATGAACGCACGATACGACTCGGGAAACCTTCCTCCGTCCGGAAAAAGGTACGAATCGAGAAGCTCCAGATCGACATGTTCGAGAGTCGGACGACCGTTCACCGTCAACGTGTGAGGCATGGATCGACTCTATGAGAAGTGTCCTGGTGGTGACGGATTCAGGGCACGAGCACGATGCGCCCGAACACCTCACCGGCATCCATGAGCCGGTGCGCCTCGGCGGCGGCGCTCAGGGGGAGGGTGTCGTGAACCACGGGGGAGAGGATGCCGCGGACGGCGTCATCGAATATCTCGCCTCGTACTCGGATGAGCTCGGCGCGTGGCACGGTGTCGAGGCTGAGCGTTCCGAAGGTGATCGATCGGCGGAAGCCAGCCAGAAGCGCGGTGCCGAAGTCAGCGGGCGGGAATCCACCGACCACGCCCACGGCGATCAGGCGACCGTTGGGAGCGAGCCGCTCGATGAACCGGGGAAGATCGGGTCCGCCGACGATGTCGAGGATGACGTCGAACTCGGACGGGGCCTCTGGATCGCCCGCACCGGCGCGGTCGAGCACGTGCGTGGCGCCGAACGCCCGCAGCCGCTCCCCGCGCTCGCGAGACGACGTGGTGACGGCGATGGTCGCGGCGCCGGTGCGAGCGGCCAGCTCGACACCGGCCAAACCGATGCTCCCGGCGGCGCCCCGCACGAGCACGGATTCGCCCTCGACGAGGTGGGCGCGTTCGAGCGCGAAATGCGCGACCGGTGCCGCGCTCCCGAAGGTCACCGCGTCGACGGACGAGAGCTCGGAAGGCAGTGCGACGATGTCGTCGGCGCGTGCGATCACGTACTCGGCATACCCGCCCGAGATTCCCGTGAACGCCCAGACGCGGCGACCGAGCCAGGCGGGGTCGACATCGGCGCCGGTCGCCGTCACGACCCCGGCTGCCTCGCTTCCCGGGATCATCCCCGAGTCGCGGGTCGCTTCAGCGATGCCGCCTCGGCGGATCACGACGTCGACCCCGCCGACGCCGATCGCCTCCGTTCGAACGAGGAGTTCGCCGACTCCCGGCGTCGGGAGGGGAAGGTCCGTCAACTCCATCCCGCTCGGGTCGCCGAAGCTCCGGATGATCACTGCGCGCATGGTGCACTCCGTTTCGTGGCGGGAGGGTCGAACCCGCCTTCGGAAACGTAACGGACGCCTGCGTCCACTTGACTAAAGTGAGACACATGTCCACGACTCTGCCTCAGGACCTGCGCTCCGACGCGAAAGAGAACCGTGATCGGGTGCTCGCCGCGGCTCGCGAGTTGTTCGCGACCGAGGGCCTCGACGTGACGATGCGAGAGATAGCCCGACATGCGGGTGTGGGCCCGGCCACCCTCTATCGGCGGTTCCCCACGAAAGCCGATCTCGTCCGCGCCGCTTTCGTGAACGAGCTCGACGCCTGTCGCTCGATCGTGGTCGACGCCGTTGCCGACCCCGACCCGTGGCGCGGCTTCCGCGGCATCATCGAACGGGTCTTGGCGCTCAACGCCCGCAACCAGGGCTTCACCGATGCGTTCCTCTCCGCCTACCCCGACGCCGTCGACTTCCGAGCACAGCGCGAAGCGGCGGTGCGGGGCATCGTCGCGGTCGCTCGTCGCGCCATCGACGTCGGCGCGCTGCGTGGCGACTTCGTCGTGGATGACTTCCTGATCGTCCTGCTCGCGGCGCGTGGACTCTCGAGCACGACGGAGGCGGAGCGCACCCGCGCCGCGCGTCGTTACGCGGCGCTCGTGATCGACGGGCTGCGCGCATCCGACCGGCACGGGCCGCTACCCCCTTCGCCGCGACTCCTCCCGAGTGTCATCCCGGGGTAGGACGCGCCGTCGCCATCCAGGACGCTGCAGGAGACGTCGTCCCCACCCCGACACGCATCTGTGATTCGCAAGAGAATCCCGGGAGGGTGGCCCCGCCAGGTCTGGGGAACCCTCGGGACCACCGGCCGGCTCAGCTGGGGACTTCGCCGGCCCGTGACCGCTGTCACTTGCGATCCGGTACAACCTAACCTCGAACGCCCGGCTTGGACACCCCCTTATGGTTTCCTCTGCACGGGGCTAGCGTGGCTCGCTGCAGTAGCCGCCGATGCCCGGGGAGGGAACGGGGCACTGCGCGGCTGGCGGCCCGGGGTGGTGTGGAAGGGATACCACGACGGGCCGCCGGTTTTGCTCGGGGTGTTCCGAGCGGGCTTCCGCGGGACGCGTCAGACCCCGCCCGGTCCCGCACCCACCGCTCCGTCGCCCGGCCCCAGCCGGAAGACGGGCACGAAGTCGGGGTCGACGATCGCAGGGCGCCGCAGGCTGAACGCGGAGATGTCGTGCTCCGTGCGGCCGACGGTCAGCAGCTCGGCGAGGATCCGCCCCATCAGGCTCGCGAACTTGCCCGCGTGGCCGGCGCCGTTGAACACCGCGACATGGGGATGGCCGGGGATGGTGTCGAGCACGAAGTCCCGGTCGGCGGGCATGTCGTACACGCAGGTCTTGCTCATCAGGAGCGGGCCGGCGGCGGCCGGAAGGTGCTCCCGGAGGAAGTCGCCGAGCAGCAGCGGCTCCGTGTCGTCGGGCACGAACGTCCGCTCGGCAGATGAAATGAAGCGCCCGCGCATGTCCCGGGCGATCTTGACCGCCGCTTCGCCGTAGACGGGGAATCCGTAGTGCACCTCGTCGGCGTGATGGATCCAGATGGGGAACCTGTCCGGAGTGAAGTCTGCGAGGTGCGATGACGAGAAGTACCCGACCTGCTCCTGACTCAGCGTGAGTTCGAAGGAGAGACCGAGGTCAGGCATGAGGTCGCCGAGCCACGAACCGGCGGCGACGACGAGGTGGCCGCCGTCGAACGAGCCCTCCGATGTCGTGATCGTGACTCCTTCAGACGTGACCCGCACGCCGGTCACGACCACCCCCGCGCGGAACTCGACCCCGGCGGCCCGGGCGAGCGACACATGAGCGGACACCGACCGGCGGATGTCGAGGATGCCGCCATCGGCCTGATGGATCCCGATCGTGTCGTCGCTCACGTTCCACTGCGGGTACTGCGTGCGGATGTCGTCGATCGTCAGCTCGTCGTAGGGGATCCCCGCGGCATCCATCGCCCGACGGTACCCGTCGATCTCCGCCGCGCCGGTGCTGCCCGCGGCCGCGAGGTCGATCCCGCCGGTCTTCGTGTAGACCTGAAGGCCCGAACGCTCCTCGACCTGGGCCCAGGCGGCGAACATCGCATCCGTGAGCCGGGTGTACTCCTCGCGATGGTAGGCGCGGCGGATGATCCGAGAATGGTCGCCGGAGGAGCCGAAGGCATGGCCGAGCTCGAACTGCTCCAGCACGAGAACGCGCTCTGCGCCGGCCTGCGCCAGCCAATAGGCGGCCGCGGATCCGATGGCTCCGGCACCGATGACGATGTGAGAGTAGCCCTGGGTCATGTCGTCGACTCCTTCGTGAACGATGCGATGAAACGGTCTGCGGCGGCATCCACCTCCGCCGAGGGGCTGAGTAGTCGCTGCAGCAGGAGCCCACGCATGCCGGCGACGGCGACGAGGCTCGACTGCGCGGCATCCGTCGCCGAGGATCCGTCGCGACGGGCAGCCGCTTCGAGGAGACGCGTCAGATCGTCGAGATCGGCCACGAACTCGTCGTAGGCGCCACGCTCATAGACGGCCAGGCCGATCAGATGGAAGAAGGCGCGGGTCCGCTCCTCCTGCGCTGCGCTCGAGTAGAAGTCCCAGATCGATCGGAACAGCTCGCTGAATCCGAGCCCCTCACTCGTCGCCGCGATCATGAGATTGTCGCGGCCGCGTGCTTCGGAGAGCACCGCGCTGAGCAGACCCGGCCGCGAACCGAAGTGGTAGGTCAGCAGCGTGTGGTGCACGCCGAGCCGCTCGGCCACCTGCCGCATCGACAGGTTCGGGCTGGGACCGTTCTCGCCGAACTCGTCGAACAGCGCCTGCAGGAGGCGCGCCCTTCCTTCGCCCACCGGTGCTCGCATGTTGCCTCCGTTGACTTCTTCACCACTGTTGAGTACGTTAGCGCACAACCAATTCACCACTGTTGAGGACGCAGTCGTTCTCGGAAGAGGCGTCATGACCGAGATCTGGTTCGCAGGCGGGATCATCGCCGACGGGTCCGGCGCCGAGCCTTCGCCTGCGGACGTCTGCGTGGAGGACGGCGTGATCACCCGGATCGGAGCGGCTCCGGCGAGCGCGACCACCGTCGACCTCGACGGCATGCTGGTGACGCCGGGCCTGATCGACGCCCATGTGCACTTCGGCCTCTCGAGCCCGATCCGCGCGCAGTTCGGCTTCCAGCTCTCGGCCGCCGAGATCGCCGCCGACATCTTCCACACCGCGAGCCGCACCCTCGATGCGGGCTTCACCACGGTGCGCGACACCGGAGGCATCGACGGGGGAGTGGTCGACGTCATCGCGAAGGGCAAGGTGCGCGGTCCGCGGGTGCTGTCGTGCGGCCCGGTGCAGTGCCAGACCGGCGGACATGGCTACTACGGGGCGGCGTGGGAGCCGACCGAGCTGTGGGAGACGCACCACATTCCCGGCCTCACGGCCCTGTCCCTCATGTCAGGCAACGCCGACGAGCTGCGGCGCAATGTGCGGGAGTCGTTCCGGCGCGGGGCGACGTTCCTGAAACTCTGCGTCACGGGTGGTGTCGTCGGGGGCCATGACCGCCTCGACGACACGCAGTTCACGGTGGCGGAGATCGCGGTCGCCGTCGAGGAGGCCGCCGCGCGCGGCACCTACGTGACCGTGCACGCGCACAACAATGCCGGCATCCGCAATGCGGTGCGGGCGGGCGTGCGCTGCGTGGAGCACGGCACGGACATCGATGAGCCGACCGCACAGCTCATGCGGGATAACGATGTGGCGCTCGTCCCCACCTTCGCGGTGGTCGATCAGATCATGGACCCCGGGAGCCTCGACGTGGACCCATCGACACGCGACCGCCTGGCCGGCGCTCGTCGCCGCATGGCGAACGCGCTCGAGATCTCCCGCGCAGCGGGGGTGCGGATCGGCCTCGGCTCCGACCTCCTCGGACCCGAGCAATACCGCCGAGGCGAGGAGCTGCGACTGCGCGCCGAGCTGGAGTCGCCCATGCAGGCGCTCGTCTCGGCCACCCGCGTCAATGCCGACATCCTCGGCATCGGAGACACCGTCGGGATGCTCCGCGTGGGCATGGCGGCCGACATGGTCGCGTGGGAGCGGAACCCGCTCGACGATGCCCGCGTCTTCGCGGATCCGGACATGGCCGCCTTCGTCGTGAAGGCCGGCCGCATCATGAAGGGAGACACCCAGTGAGCGCGATGCTGAACGGCTGCTTGGCCGACACGGAGTACCTCGAGGTCACGGCACGGTCGGGACATCGCTACGCGGTCTGGGTGACGACGCCCCCGGGCTACGCGGAATCCGCCGAGTCCCTGCCGCTGATCTACGTGACGGACGGGAACTGGGCCGTCGGGCTCACCGCCCCGCTCATCGTTACCCAGGCGGACCCCTACCTCACGATCGCCCCCTACATCCAGGTCAGCGTCGGCTACGCCGGTGACGAGGCCGCGCAGTGGGCTCAGCTTCGCAACCGCGACCTCGTGCCGCCGGGAGAACCCGTGGGCGACGAGATGCGGAGGACACTCACGGCTGCCCGCGATTCCGGAGCGATGACCCCGGAGCACGTCGACGCCTACCTCGCCCAGCTGGCCGACACCCACGCCGACGTCTTCCTCGAGTTCCTGACGGAGGAGCTCCACCCCCTCCTGCAGTCGAAGTTCCGTGTGAGCGAGACCGGTCATGGGCTCTTCGGCTACTCCTACGGAGGTCTCTTCGCCCTGTACGCCTGGTTGCACGCGACGTCTCCGTTCGCGACGTTCGGCGCCGGCAGCCCGGGTGTCGCCGCCACGGACAGCCAGGTGTTCCCCCTGATCGCTGCGCTTTCGGACCACGATCCCGCGTCCTCCGCTCGGCGGCTGCACGTCACGCTGAACGAAGCCGAGCTGTTCGGAGAGATTCCCATCTACCGGGAGATCGGGCGCAACCTGCTCACCGTCCTAGAAGAACTGCATGCGAGGGGACGCGCGGGGGACGTCTCGAGGGCCATGCTGCACGAGACCCACCTCACCGGGCTGCAGGCCTCGTTCCTGAGCTATCTCAAGACCTGCCACACGCGCTCGGGATCCATCCCCGGCGACGACGCCCGTGAGTGAGTCCGCGCTCCTCGCCGATCTCTCCGCGGTGCTGCCCGCCGACCGTCTGACGACGGACCCGGATGTGCTCGAGAGCTACGCGCACGACGACGCCGAGTGGGCGGAGTGGTCGCTGCCCGCCTGCCTCGTGCGACCGCGCACCCCCGAAGAGGTGCAGGCGGTGGTCCGGGCATGCCTGCGCCATGACACCGCGGTCGTCGCCCGTGGGGCGGGCACCGGGCTCTCCGGCGGTGCCAACGCGCTCCCCGGCTGCGTCGTGATCTCCCTGGAGCGGATGAACGCCGTGCTCGAAGTGGACGAGCTCGAGCGCCTCGCCGTCGTGCAGCCCGGGGTGGTCAACGACGACCTCCGCGCCCGCGTCGCCCAGAACGGCCTCTGGTATCCGCCGGATCCGGCGAGCTCGCCCTGGTCGACCATCGGCGGCAACGTCGCGACGAACGCCGGCGGGGTCTGCTGCGTGAAGTACGGCGTCACCCGGGACTACGTGCTCGGGATGCAGGTCGTGACCGGGACGGGAGAGCTCGTCCGCCTGGGACGCCGCACCGCGAAGGGCGTCGCGGGATACGACCTGACCGGTCTTCTCGTCGGATCCGAGGGGACGCTCGGTATCGTCACCGAGGTCACGGTGCGACTGCGGCCGGCGCGCCCGCCCGAGCAGACGATCGCCGGGTTCTTCGACTCGCTCACCGACGCGGGGGAGGCGGTGCGCGAGGTCGCGGCTGCCGGGCTCACGCCGTCGGCGCTGGAGCTGATCGACCGGAACTGTCTGCGCGCGGTCGACGACTGGAAGAACATGGGGCTCTCGGCCGATGCCGCGGTCGTGCTGCTCGGGCGCGTGGACACCCCGGGTGCCGCGGGGGAGGAAGAGGCGGCCGCGCTGCTGGCCGCCTTCGAGCGCGGCGGTGCCACGTGGGCCGACCGGAGCACGGACGAGGCCGAGGGGGAGGCGCTCTTCGCCGCCCGGCGCCTGGCCTATCCGGCCTTGGAACGCCTCGGTCCCGTCCTGACCGAAGACGTGTGCGTCCCGAAAGCCGCCGTTGCGGAGATGCTCGGACGCATCGAGGCCATCGGGCTCGCGAACGACGTGCTCATCGCCAACATCGCGCATGCGGGCGACGGCAACCTGCATCCGCTCCTCGTGGTCCCGACCGGTGACGACGAGGCGCGCGCTCGCGCGGAGAAGGCGTTCACAGAGATCATCGACGCCGCCCTCGCGCTCGGAGGCACGGTCACCGGCGAGCACGGCGTGGGTCTGCTCAAGCGCGAGGGGCTCGTGTCAGAGCTCTCTCCGGTCGTCCTCGACATGCATCGAGCGATCAAGACCGCCCTCGACCCCGCCGGAATCCTCAACCCGGGCAAGGTCATCGGATGACGCGACGGCCGCGTCTTACGGCGCGGTCGCCAAAGCGCGGAAGGCCGCGGCACGGGACGAGATCGCGGTGAGGTCGACGGGCCCCGTGCCGGTGAGCGGCGAGCCGACGCCCACCGCCAGGGCGCCTCGGCGCAGGTACTCGCGTCCGCTCTCGACGTCGACACCACCGACCGGGATGATCGGCGCATCCGGCAACGGTGAGCGCAGCGCCGACAGGTAGGACGGTCCGCCGAACTCGGCGGGGAAGAGCTTGACCGCGGTGGCGCCGCGCTCGAGAGCGGCCAGAACCTCTGTCGGCGTCAGGGCACCCGCGAGCACGGGGATGCCCGCTGCGGCCGACACCTCGATCGACGCGGTGACCGCCGGGGTGACCATGAAGGATGCCCCGGCTGCGGTGGCAGCCGAGACATCGGTGGCGGTGAGCACGGTGCCGGCACCGATCTCGGCTCGCGGGTCTTCGGAGAGCTCGGCGATCGCATCGAGTGCGCCGGGTGTGGTCAGCGAGACCTCGAGCACGCGAAAGCCCGCGTCGATGAGCGTGCGCCCGATGGCGACGGCATCCTCGCTCGCGGTGCTGCGGATGATCGGCATGACCCGCTCCGCGCGGAGCAGCTGGAGGAGTTGCGTGGAGCTCACCATTCCGCGAAGCTCCCATCCTCATGGCGCCAGATGGGACCACGCCAGGCGTGCCCCCGCTTGTCGGCGTCGCGGACGGCGGTCTCATCGATGTCGATGCCGAGTCCCGGCTTGGTCAGCCGCTCGATGAATCCGGTCGAGAAGTCGAAGTCGGAGGTGTCGGCGACATAGTCGAGCACCTCGCCGTCCTCGTTGTAATGGATGCCGATGCTGTGCTCCTGGATGAAGAAGTTCGGCACGGCGAAGCCGATCTGCAAAGAGGCGGCCAGAGCGATCGGGCCCAGCGGGCAGTGCGGCGCGAGCTGCACGTCGTAGACCTCTGCGAGGCTCGCGATGCGGTGCGTCTCGGAGATGCCTCCGGCGTGCGACAGGTCGGGCTGGGCGATGGCGATTCCCGACTGCAGCACCGGCAGGAATTCCTGTCGGCTGTACAGCCGCTCGCCGGTCGCGATCGGGATGGACGTCATGTCGGCGATGCGCCCGATCAGATGACTGTTCTCCGGGATGACGGGCTCCTCGACGAACATCGGCCGCAGCGGCTCGAGCGCCGGCATCAGGCGCCGCGCGTCCGCCAGGCCGATGCGGCCGTGGAAGTCGACGCCCACGTCGCCGGTGTCACCGAGAACCTCGCGGGCGGCGGCGACGCGGGCGACGACACCGTCCAGGTCGCGCAGGGTCGACATCCGCTCCATCCGTCCGGAGGCGTTCATCTTGACGGCGGTGAGTCCCTGCTCGAGCCGCGCGGAGATCGCGTCGGCGACCTCGTTCGGCTCGTCCCCGCCGATCCACCCGTACACGCGGATGCGGTCGCGCACCGGCCCGCCGAGCAGCTGGTGGACGGGAAGCCCGGCGCTCTTACCGGCGATGTCCCACAGGGCCTGATCGAGCCCGGACACGGCGGAGGAGAGGATGGGGCCGCCCCGGTAGAACGATCCCTTCGTCATGACCTGCCAGTGGTCCTGAATGCGCAGCGGGTCCTGCCCGATGAGCAGCTCTGACAGTTGCTCGACAGCGGTGCGCACGGTCTCGGCACGCCCCTCGACGACCGGCTCGCCCCAGCCGACGATGCCCGTGTCGGTCTCTACGCGGACGAACAGCCATCGCGGCGGAATCAGGAATGTCTCGATGCGTGCGATCTGCACAGGGAACCCCATCGGTTTCGGCGGAACCGATCGACGGACACGTCGATCGGAAGTTTTCTTCTCAGATGCACTATAACGTATGCCTTTTGATGTCGTGGTGGCTGGTAACTTACAAGAATGACGCTGAAGCCTCAGGACACCCCGCTCGTTTCGCTGGCGGGCCTGCATTCCCGTGCTCTCGACGAGCTGGGTCTCGCGATCTGCGCGGGAGAGCTCGCCGCCGGGTCGAGCCTCACTCTCGAGGAGATCGAAGAGCGCTGCGGGATCTCCCGATCGGTGGCGCGAGAGACGGTACGCGTGCTGGAGTCGATGCGCCTGGTCGTGTCCCGCCGCAGGATCGGCGTGGTCGTGCTGCCGGAGTCCGAATGGAACCTCTACGACCCACAGGTCATCCGGTGGCGCCTCGACTCGCCGGATCGCGCGGAGCAGCTGTCGGCGATGGTGGAGCTGCGTGCTGCCATCGAGCCGGAGGCCGCTCGGCTGGCGGCGACGCGAGCCACGGCGAAGGAGGTCAGTGCGCTGATCGCCCTGTCCGGCGAGCTGTGGGCCGCGGGTGAGCAGGGCGACGACGATCGGTTCCTGGAACTCGACGTGCAGTTCCATGCGCTCATTCTTCGCCTGTCGGGCAATGCGATGTTCTCCCGGCTCGACGGACTCATCGGGCAGGTGCTCGTCAGTCGCACTGAGCATGGCCTGGTGCCGGATCGACCGGCGGATGTCGCGCTGCAGCTGCATGTCGACGTCGCCGGCGCGATCCAGCGGCGCGACCCTGATGCCGCATACGGAATCATGCGCTCGATCCTCGTGGCCGCCCTCGACGAGATCGACATCTTGTCCGTCGCTGCCGAGCGCGGAAATCTGCCGGAAGAATCCCGCTGATTCAAAAAGCATACGTTCTCTCGATTTGCTGTGATAACGTGCTCAGAGCGTCACCGTCGTCGTAGGTGCCGAGATCGACTGAGTCGTCTTTCCCGGTCGTCCTCGCCGAGTTGACGGTTGCGTTTGCCCCACCGCCGGATCCCCGGCCGCCGATCGGCGCGCCCGAGGAGACCGGCCCCCAACGAGGAGGACAGAAATGACCAGAGTGCAGCGTCGCCGCAGGGTCGTGGCGGGTGCCGTCGTCGCCGCGACAGCCGTCATGCTCAGCGCCTGCGGAACCCCCGCAGCCCCCGGCAGCAGTGGATCGGCGGAGACGGTCTCCCAGGCGGAGATCGACAAGGCGATGAGCACGCCGACCACGATCGACTTCTGGTCCTGGGTGCCCGACATCCAGAACCAGATCGACCTGTTCGAGGCCAAGTACCCGGAGATCACGGTCAAGCTGTCGAACCAGGGCGGTGCCACGGCGCAGTACCAGAAGCTGCGCGCCGCGGTGAAGTCCGGCGATGTGCCCGACGCGGTGCAGATCGAGTACTCGTTCCTGCCGTCGTTCACGATCACGGAAAGCCTCGAGAACCTCGCGCCCTACGGCGCCGGTGAGCTGTCGGACCAGTTCGTGGACAGCGCGTGGGCCATGGTCGGCACGGACGACGCCGTCTGGGGTCTGCCGCAGGACCTCGGCCCGACCGGTCAGCTGTACCGCACCGACATCTTCGAAGCCGCCGGCGTCGAAGCTCCCACCACCTGGGATGAGTACGCAGAGGCCGCCGCCGCCATCAAGGAGAAGACGGGCTCGTACATCTCCGACCTCCCCGGCAACAGCTTCTCGCCGATCCTCGCCCTGCTGTGGCAGGCCGGCGCTCGTCCGTTCGGGTATGACGGCGACAAGACGGTCACGATCGACCTGGACTCCGACGAGGTCACCGAGGTGATCGGCTACTGGAACGACCTGATCCAGGCCGACCTCGTCGACACCGCACCGCAGCTGGACGACAACTGGTACCAGAGCATCTCCAGCGGCAAGTATGCGAGCTGGCTCGCCGCCGCGTGGGGCCCCGTGTTCCTGCAGGGCACCGCCGCGGACACGAGTGGTCTGTGGCAGGCCACCGAGATGCCGCAGTGGGATGCGTCGGAGCCCGCCTCCGGCAACCAGGGCGGATCGGCCATCACGGTGACGGCCGACTCCGACGCCAAGATCGTCGCCGCCGAGTTCGTCAAGTTCCTGGCGACCGATGCCGAAGCGACGCAGACACTCGCCACCGAGCAGTTCATCTTCCCGTCGCGGATCGAGACCCTCGACTCGCCGGAGGTGCGCGACCAGGAGATGGAGTTCTACGCCGGGCAGAAGGTGAACGGCGTGTTCGCCGACATCGCTCAGACCGTCGACAGCGACTGGCAGTGGCTGCCGTACAACGACTTCGCCAGCAGCAGCTTCAAGGAGACGCTGGGCGCCGCCATCACGGAGAAGAAAGACCTCTTCGCCGCTCTGGCGGACTGGAAGGACGAGCTCGTCAGCTACGGCGAGGCCCAGGGCTTCATCGTCGTCACCCCGTAGCACGTGTGGGGGCGGAGCCCATCGGGATCCGCCCCCGCAGAACCATCGCACCGAATCAGAAAGGCCCCGTCGATGAGCACCACGGCTCTCGGACGCAAGCGCTGGAGTGACAAGCGCCGCAAGAACACCGCGGCGTACCTCTTCATCGCCCCGTTCATGATCCTCTTCGCGACGATGTTGTTGCTGCCGCTGCTCTATGCGGGCTATCTGAGCCTGTTCAAGGTGCAGCTCGTCGGCGGCGATTCGTTCGTCTGGTTCGACAACTACGTCCGCGCGCTCGGCGACGAGAGATTCCTCGTCAGCGTGATGCGCATGTTCGTGTTCCTGCTCATCCAGGTGCCGATCATGCTGGGGCTTGCGTTGTTCTTCGCGCTGGCGCTGGACAGCGCGCGGGTGCGGGGCGGCAAGTTCGCCCGGCTCGCCATCTTCGTCCCATACGCCGTCCCCGGTGTCGTGGCGACCCTCATGTGGGGCTACCTGTACGGCGACAACTTCGGGCCGATCGCACAGTTCATGAGGGCCATCGGGCTCGGCTCTCCCGAGCTGCTCTCCTCGGACAACATCCTCGGCTCGATCATCAACATCGTCACCTGGCAGTTCGTGGGCTACAACATGGTGATCATGTATTCGGCGATGCGCGCCATCCCGACCGAGCAGTACGAAGCGGCCCGCATCGACGGGGCCGGTCAGTTCCGGATCGCCTGGAGCATCAAGATCCCCGCGATCCGCAACTCGATCGTGCTGTGCACGATCTTCTCCGTCATCGGAGCGTTCCAGCTGTTCAGCGAACCGAAGCTGCTGTACGAAATCGCCCCGAATGCGATCGGCTCGTCGTTCTCGCCGAACCTCTACGCCTACAACCTGGCCTTCACGAACCAGGACATGAACTACGCGGCAGCGATCGCGTTCCTGCTCGGTTTCATCATCATGATCGTCTCGTACGTGTTCCAGCTCTCGGCTGCGCGTCGGGAGAAGGGAGCGCGCGCATGACCGCCACCGTCGAGACGCACGCCACTCGTGCCGTCGTCACGAGTTCCGCACCCCGCCGCCGCCCGAAGTCCCGCGTCCCGGGGGAGAAGCGCAGCAGCATCCTCACCATCGTCCTCTGGGTGTCGGCCGGCTACTTCCTGCTTCCGCTGTTCTGGCTCATCGTCGCCTCGACGAAGGACAACTCGTCGCTGTTCTCCAGCTTCGGCCTGTGGTTCGCGGGCGAGAACCACCTCATCGACAACCTCACCACCCTGTTCACGACCCGCGACGGCGTCTTCGTCCAGTGGATCGGCAACACGGTGCTCTATGCGCTCGTGGCCGGTGTCGGATCGGCTCTGCTGTCGGCCGCCGCCGGATATGCGTTCGCGAAGTACGACTTCCCTGGCAAGAAGTTCCTGTTCGCCGTCGTGCTCGGCGCGATCATGATCCCGACCACCGCGCTCGCCATCCCGACCTACCTGCTCTTCGCCGGAGCAGGGCTGACGAACACGATCTGGGCCATCATCCTGCCCTCGCTGGTGAGCCCGTTCGGCGTGTACCTCATGCGTGTCTACGCGGAGGAAGCCATCCCCGACACCCTTCTGGAGGCGGGCCGGCTGGACGGTGCGAGCGAGTTCCGGATCTTCTGGCAGGTCGCACTGCGGATCATGACGCCCGGCATCGTGACAGTGCTGCTGTTCGCGATCGTGCACACCTGGAACAACTACTTCCTCCCGCTGATCATGCTCACCGACCCGGACCTCTTCCCGCTCACTCTGGGTCTCGCGCAACTGCAAGCGGCCAGCGAGGCGGGCGGCGGAGCATCCGCACAGTTCTCGACCGTCATCACGGGCTCGCTCGTGTCGATCGTGCCGCTCGTGATCGTGTTCCTCTACCTGCAGAAGTACTGGACATCGGGCCTCACGACCGGAGGAGTCAAAGAGTGAACAACCTCAGCGCGATGAATGACCGGATCGCCTGTGATCTGGCCGCAGAAGACCGCGAGCGCGGGATCACCCATGCCCTCGTGTCGATGGACCGACCGCTCGAGTACTGGGAAGAACTGTCCCCGTCTCGGAACGTGCTGCCGCCGCGGGCGCACGCCCGGTCTGATGCCCCGGAGCTGAGCCTCGACGGCGTCTGGGACTTCCGGTTCTCGCCCGGCGGCGACGCGCCGGTCGACTTCCTCGGCGATGCCCTCGACGCGCAGACATCGGCTGAGGGATGGAGCACGCTGGCCGTTCCGGCACATTGGCAGTTGAACGGCTTCGGCTCCCCGATCTATACGAACCGCGTCTATCCGTTCCCGGTCGACCCGCCGTACGTGCCGCGCGAGAACCCCACCGGCGACTATCGCCGCACCTTCACCGTTCCTGCGGACTGGGACGTGGAGCGGGTGCTGTTGCGCTTCGACGGCATCGACTCGCTGGGAACGATCTGGCTCAACGGCGAACAGGTCGGCATCGCCGCCGGCAGCCGCCTGCGTAACGAGTTCGACGTGACGGCGCTCCTCCGACGCGGCGCGGAGAACGTCCTCGCCGTCCGGGTGCACCAGTGGTCCAGCGGCAGCTACCTCGAGGATCAGGACATGTGGTGGCTGTCCGGGATCTTCCGCAGCGTCACCCTGCTCGGACGCCCGGTGGGCGCGATCGAGGATCACTTCGTGCACGCCGACTACGAGGCGGCGACGGGCGAGGGACAGCTCCGCGTGGACGCCGTCGTGGCGGGCGGCGCTCCGGCGCGCGTGCGAGTGCCGGAGCTCGGCATCGACATCGCGGCCGGAGAGGTCGCTCGGATCCCGGTCGACCCCTGGTCGGCGGAGCTGCCGCGGCTGTATGCGGGCGAACTCGTGTCCGAGGGGGAGGCGATCGCGTTGCGTATCGGTTTCCGTCGCGTGGAGGTCGCAGATGGAGAGCTGCGCGTCAACGGGGTGCCGATCCTGCTGCGCGGCACGAACCGGCACGACTACGATCCCGACACCGGCCGCGTCATCTCCGAGGAGCGCATGCGCGCGGACATCGTCATGATGAAGCAGTTCAACGTGAACGCCGTGCGCACCAGCCACTACCCTCCGCAGGCGCGGTTCCTGGAGCTCTGCGATGAGCTCGGACTGTGGGTCATGGACGAATGCGACCTCGAGACCCACGGCTTCTTCCCGGTCGACTGGTTCCACAAGCTGCCGGGCAACCCCGCCGAGGACCCGCGCTGGGAGGCGACGCTGGTCGATCGGATGCAGCGGCTCGTCGAACGCGACAAGAACAGCCCGAGCGTCATCATGTGGTCGCTCGGCAACGAGTGCGGCACGGGGCAGAACCTCGGGGCGATGGCCCGATGGGCCAAGCTGCGCGATCCGTCACGGCTTCTGCACTACGAACGCGACTGGTCGTGCGAGTACGTCGACGTGTACAGCCGCATGTATTCGACGCACCGTGAGCTCAACCTGCTCGGACAGCGCCAAGAGGCGCCGTTCCCCGACGCGGACCTGGATGCCCGTCGCCGGAACATGCCGTTCCTCCTGTGCGAGTACGTGCACTCGATGGGCAACGGACCCGGCGGTCTCTTCGAATACCAGGAGATCTTCGAGCAGTATCCCCGGCTGGCAGGCGGTTTCACCTGGGAGTGGTTCGATCACGGCCTGCGTGCGCACCGAGCGGATGGCGAGGAGTACTTCGCCTACGGCGGCGACTTCGGTGAGGAGCGTCACGACGGCAACTTCATCGCCGACGGCATCGTCTTCCCCGACGGCACCCCCAGCCCGGCTCTGCACGAGTTGAAGAAGGTGCTGCAGCCGGTCGCGTTCTCGTTCGTGCGTGGAAAGACGGTCGTGCACAACAAGTACGACCACCGCGACCTGTCGCACCTCCGCTTCTCCTGGGAACTGCACCGTGACGGTGTGCGTGTCGATGGGGGCGACCTCGCCGTGGGGCACGTCGCTGCGGGCGAGTCCGGTGCTCTCGAAGTGCCCGCGTTCGACGTTCCCGCTCGGTCTGACAGCACCGCGGAACTGGTGCTGACGGTGCGTGCCGTCCTGGCCGCGAGCGCCGACTGGGCCGATGCCGGTCACGAGGTGGCGTGGGGCCAGTCCGTAGTGGTCCCGGCAGCGGGTGCACCCGTCGAGTCGAGCGAGTCCCCTCGAAACGTGGGGGATCGCATCGCTCTCGGCGAGGCGCTGTTCGACCGTCGCAGCGGTGACCTGATCTCCCTCGCCGGCATCGAGATCGAGGCGCCGGCGTTCGACACCTGGCGCGCGGTCATCGACAACGACCGGGATTTCTCCTGGGAGCCGCGCGAGTCCCGCTGGCGACAGATCGGGCTCGATCACCCGCGACACGTCGTTCACGCCGTGGAGGTCTCCGAAGAGGGGATCGCTGTGCGCGGACGTCTCGGCTTCGACGGCAGTGATCTCGGCTACGCCACGACGATGCGTTGGACGGCGGCGGAAGGAGCCGTCTCTCTGGCGGTCGAAGCCGAACCCCTCGGCAACTGGGACATTCCGCTGCCGAGATTCGGCCTTCGCCTCGCTCTTCCCGCAGGCTTCGCCGATGTCGAGTGGTACGGACCGGGACCCGGCGAGGCCTATTCCGACAGCAGGCAGGCGGCTCGGATCGGTCACTGGCAGCGCAGCATCGACGAGATGCAGACGCCGTACATGATGCCGCAGGAGAACGGCAACCGCATCGATGCACGCTGGCTGTGCCTGAGCGACGGAGAGCGCCTGCTGCGCATCGACGCGCATCCGCACGTGGACTTCACCGTGAGGCGGTGGCGGTCCGAAGATCTGGATGCCGCCCAGCATCCGTACGATCTGCAGCCTTCCGACCGGGTGTGGCTGAACCTCGACGCGGGACAGGGCGGCCTGGGGTCGGGGTCGTGCGGGCCGGGGGTGCTCCCGGCGCAGGCGATGCTGCCGGCGACGTTCCGATATGCGGTGACGTTCAGGCCCGGCGCCGCGTCTGCGTAGTGCCTAGGGGCGTGCGCAGACCTCGACGAACGCCGTCGCCCGATCACGCAGCGCGCTCGGATCGCCGCCCGAGAAGGCATCGCCGAGCAGTGGACCGCCCACGCTGACGGCCGCCGCGCCGGCCTGCAGCCACGCCGAAGCGCCCGCGAGGTCGACGCCGCCGGACGGGACCGCGACCAGATCGGGGAAGGGACCGCGCAGGTCCTTGAGGTAGCCGGGACCGACCTGCCCCGCGGGGAAGATCTTCACGGCCGAGGCCCCGGCCGACCACGACGCGAACAGCTCGGTCGGGGTGAGTCCTCCGGGCACGATCGGCACACCGGCGTCCGTTGCCTGGGTGACGAACGAGGCCGAGGTGATCGGGGTCACGAGGTACGTCGCACCCACATCGATCGCCCGTGCGAGGTCGACGGAGTTCGTCACGGTGCCGATGCCGAGGTCGATCGCCTCCCCGAACCGCGCGAGCAGCTGCGGGAAGTGCTCGAACGTGCCCGGTGTGGTCAGGGTCAGCTCCACACTGCGGATGCCGGCGTCGACGAGCACGTCGAGCACGGCGTCGTAGTCCACGGCACGCTTCGCCCGAGCCACGACGATCAGTCGCGAGTCGACGGTTCGCGGCGGCAGCGCGACCCGTCGCACCTCACCGGTCATGGCCTCACCAGTCATGGACGGTCCCGTCGAGCAGACGGTTCACCGGCAGGTACGCCTTGGTGTACTCGTGACCGGCTGCGGCATCCTCGTCGAGGTCGACACCGAGTCCGGGCTTGTCGCCGGGGTGCAGGAAGCCCTTGTCGAAGGTGAAGGAGGTCTGGAACACCTCGAGCGTCTGCTCGTTGTGGGGCATGTACTCCTGGATGCCGAAGTTGTGGATCGCGAGGTCGAGGTGCAGGGCCGCGGCCATGCCGACGGGGGAGATGTCGGTGGGGCCGTGGATGCCGGACTTGATGCCGTAGATCGCGGCGAAGTCGAGCAGCTTCTTCATGGCCGTGATGCCACCGGTGTGGGTGACCGCCGAGCGCACGTAGTCGATCAGGCGCTCGGTGATGAGCGTCTGGTAGTCGAAGACCGAGTTGAAGACCTCGCCGATCGCGAGTGGAGTGGTCGAGTGCTGACGCACGAGGCGCAGCGCCGTCTGGTCCTCACCCGGGGTGCAGTCCTCGAGCCAGAAGAGGTCGTAGGGCTCGATGTCCTTCGCGAAGCGCGCGGCCTCGATCGGCGACATCCGGTGGTGCCCGTCGTGCAGGATACGCAGGTCGGTGCCGAAGTCCTCGCGGATCTGCGAGAAGATCCCGGGCATGTGGTTGAGGTAGTTGCGCGTGTCCCACGTCTCCTCGCTCGGGCGGTCACCCGAGCGCTTGGCGGGCTCGTAGTCGTAGCGCACGCCCGGTCCGGTCGATGAGACACCGTAGATCTGGCCGAGGCCGGGCACGCCGGTCTGCACGCGCACGGCGGTGTAGCCGAGCTCCTCGTAGCCGGTGATCGCGTTCTTGAGGGCGGCGTAGTCGGTGCCGGAGGCGTGCGCGTAGACACGGACGCCCTCGCGGCTGGCACCGCCGAGCAGCTGGTAGAGCGGCATCCCGGCCTTCTTGGCCTTGATGTCCCAGAGCGCCATGTCGACGGCGGCGATCGCCGCCATGGTCACGGGTCCGCGGCGCCAGTACGGGCCGCGGTAGAGGTACTGCCAGGTGTCTTCGATCCTGTCCTCATCGCGGCCGACGAGCATCGACGCGACGTGGTCGGAGAGGTAGGAGGCGACGGCGAGCTCGCGCCCATTGAGGGTCGCGTCGCCGAGCCCGGTGATGCCGTCGGAGGTCGTGATCTTGAGCGTGACGAAGTTGCGTCCGGGGCTGGTGATGTTGACGTCGACGATCTCGATGGTCATGTCGTTCTCCTGGTGGTGCGGTGCGAGGTGCGGGTCGAGGTGCGGGGTGCGGGCGTTCGGGCGCCCGCACCCCTGGTCGTGATCAGCCGTGAGGTCAGATCGCGTCGCGCGGATCCGTGAGGTCGCGACCGGCGACCTCGGGCATCCAGATCGAGGCGATGAGCGCGCTCAGCGTGAAGATGAACAGCATGATGATGATCGGGATGAACGAGCCGGTGACGGCCGACACCCACGCCGCGGCGATGACGGGGCCCGCGCCGGTCGCGACGATGGCGGCGATCTCGCGCGCCATGGCCGTGAACGTGTAGCGGTTGCGCGATCCGAAGAGCTCCGGGAGCGTGAGGTTCTCGAGTGACGCGAAGCTCATCACCGCGAGGTTGTGCAGCACGACGTATCCGACGAAGACCTGTGCGGTGTCCTTGCTGCTGATCATGAGCATCGTCGGGACGATGATGATCAGCGCGATGATCGACCAGACCATGTACATGCGCTTGCGGCCGAAGCGGTCACCGAGCCAGCCCGAGAGCGGCACGGTGATGAAGGCGACGAGCGACGAGACGATCACCGCGTTGACGCCGATCGAGCGGTCGAGCAGCAGCACGACGGTGATGTAGCTGAGCAGGTACGTCTGGATCATGCCGGAGTTGCCGGCCTGGCCGAAGCGCAGCAGGAGAGCGATCGAGAACGCCTTCCAGGGCTTGCGCTGCATCGCCTCGAGGGTGCGGATGTCGTTGGTCTCGGTGGCGAGCTGGATCGCCTCGTCGCGGGAGAGGGCCTTGCCGTCGACGACGTCATCGCGCTCCTCGAAGACCGGGGTCTCCTTGAGGTTGAAGCGCACCCAGATCGCGAAGAGCATGATGACCGCGCTCGCGATGAACGGGATGCGCCAGGCCCAGGCGATGACCTCGTCCTCGCTGTAGGCGACGAGGAGGATGGCCCAGATGCCCGAGGCGAGCAGCGTGCCGCAGTTCGTGCCGAGGGCGACGAGCGAGGCGATGATGCCGCGGCGCTTGGCCGGTGCGTACTCGGCGAGCATGACACCGGCACCCGAGATCTCGGCTCCGGCACCGAAGCCCTGCGCGATGCGGAGCAGCACGAGGAGGATCGGTGCGAGCACGCCCACCTGCGAGTACGTCGGCAGGAAGCCGATGAGGGTGGTGGCGAGACCCATCAGGAGGATCGTGTAGAACAGCACCTTCGTGCGGCCGGTCTTGTCCCCGAGGCGTGCGAAGAAGAACGCGCCGACCGGGCGGGCGACGTAGCCGACGCCGTACGTGGCCATCGCGGCGACGACGGCGACCGCCGGGTTCTCGGAGGAGAAGAACAGATCGGCGAAGACGAGTGCGGCTGCCAGCGAGTACAGCTGGTAGTCCATGAACTCGAGGGCGGTGCCGAGCCATCCGGAGATGGCGGCGCGCACGAGGTCGCGTACAGACCTCTTCGCGGCGGGATCGGCGGCCGCGGCCGTCGTCTGCGGTTCGGACATGGGAGGTACTCCTTCGGACCAGGAACAGGGTGGGTGTATCGGTGCGGCGAGCCGCCGGGTGGGGGTGAGTCGTTAGAGGGCCAGGAGGACCTTGGCCGAGGCGGACGAGTCGCGGGCGAGCTCGAACGCCTGGACGGCATCGGATGCCGGGAGCACGTGGGAGATGACGGAATCGAGGGCGTCGGACTCGGCCAGCAGCGCGACGGCATCATCGATCTCGGTGGAGAAGCGGAAGGCGCCGCGGATGGTCAGCTCCTTGGCGAGCATCGGGGCGAGGTTCACTCCGATGTCGGCGTTCGGGAGCATCCCGACCTGGACGATCGTCGCGGTGCGGCGGGCTGCGCGCACTGCCTGGGTGAGCGCGACTCCGACCCCGGAGCACTCGAAGACCACGTCGTACGACTCGTTCTCGATCGTGTCGCGGCCGACGAGCGAGACCTCGGTCGCGCCGAGGGACTTCGCCCGGTCGAGGGGCTCTTCGCGCACATCGCTGGCGCCCACGACCGCGGCGCCGGCCTTGATCGCGGCGGCGACGACGAGCAGGCCGATGGGTCCGGCGCCGATCACGAGGGCGCGCTTGCCGGCGATGTCTCCGGCAAGGCTCACGGCATGGATCGCGACGGCCAGCGGTTCGGCCAGGGCGGCGCGCTCGAGCGGAAGGGATGCCGGGAGCACGCGGACCATGTGGTCTTCGACGATCAGCAGCTCGGATGCCCCGCCCTGACGGTGCGGATCCGCCGCGGCGCTGCCGAAGTAGTCGCCACCCGGGCGCAGGTGCGGGTGGTCCTCGAGGCCGGGGACCTCGGCTCCGTAGCGCGCGGGGTGCACCGTGACGGGAGTGCCGGGCGTCAGACGGCCCGACGGGTCGAGGTCGACGACACCGGAGAGCTCATGACCGGGGGTCAGGGGCTCACGGATCGTGTACTCGCCGTTGGCGCCGTGGAAGTAGTAGTGCAGGTCGGATCCGCAGATGCCCACGTAGTTGACGCGCAGGCGGACCTCTCCGTCGCCGGGGGTGGGCGCCTCACGGTCTTCCCAGCGGATGTCTTCCTTGCCGTGGATGGCGAGAGCCTTCATGGCTGCAACTCCTCTGCGCTGGTGCGTGATGATGTGGTGGTCCGGGATGACGAGACGGCATCGTCGATCGCGGCACCGACGCCGCGACGCTGGATGATGTCGACGAGCTCGCCGACGCGGGCGATGAACCCATCCTGCGATCCGAGTTCAGCACCGAACAGGTGCAGCTCGCCGATCACGCGCTGCGCGAGCTCGCGGCCGTTGCGGGCGGTCGCCGCGAATCCGGCGAGGCGCTCGCGGGCGCCGTCGGTCATCGCCGCAGCGTGCAGACCGGGGTCGAATCCGGGCAGCGGGGCGATGCACGACAGGTAGCCGGCGACGGTCAGGGCGATCAGGTGCGGCATCCCGCCATCACGCAGGACGAGAAGTGCGGGCTCGGGGATGCGCTGGCGCAGTTTGACCGAGCCGTCGGTGCCGACCTGGCTCGTGCGGTGACCCAGGGCGCTGTTGGCCCACCGTTCGAAGAGTTCGCTCTCGTAGGCGCGGATATCGACGCCGGACGGGACCTCGATCGACGGCTCGTACTCGTCGCGCAGCACCGCGCGGGCGGCGCTCTCGATGCCGTCGAGCCCGATGGCCTCGGGGATCGTGCCGACACCGCTGAGAGCGCCGAGGTAGGCGATGAGCGAGTGGGTGCCGTTGAGGAGTCGCACCTTCATCTGCTCGTAGCGTCCGACCTCGTCCGTGAACACCGCGCCGCCCGCCTCCCAGGCCGGGCGTCCCCCGGCGAAGCGGTCCTCGATCGCCCACATCGTGAAGGGCTCGGCCGGCACGGGGATGTCGTCGCGGACACCGAGCAGCGCGCTGACGCGGGTGCGCATCTCGGTGGTGGTCGCGGGCACGATCCGGTCGACCATGCTCGAGGGGAACGACACCGCACGGCCGAGGAAAGCCAGGGCGTCCGCACCCTCGGAGCCGGGCAGCTCATGCAGGAACTCGCGGACGAGCTTCTCGGTGTGGGCGCCGTTGGCCGACAGGTTGTCGCAGCTGAGGATCGTGATCGGGGCTCCGCCGGCGGAGGCACGGGCCTGGAGGCCGCGGGCGAGCTGTCCGATCGTCGAGCGGGGTGCGCCGCCTCGAAGGTCGGCTCGCACGGTCTCGTCGTCGAGGTCGAGGTGCTGCGTCGCGGGGGAGTAGCTGTAGCCGTTCTCGGTGACCGTGAGGGTCACGATGCGGATGCCGGGGTCGGCGATCTGCGCGACGACGCGCTCGGGCTGCTCGGCGCCGACGAACGCGTCGGTGTGCACCCCAGGGATCATGAGCGAGGTGCTGCCGGGCGCGATGGTGGCGACGGAGTAGAGGAAGTCCTGGGCGTGCAGGGCGTCGACGATCGAGCGTGTCCGCGAGGCGACCCCGATGATGCCCCAGTCGCCGCCTGAGGCCTGGAGCGCGGCGGCGGTGTAGACGGCCTGGTGTGCCCGGTGGAAGCTGCCGAGACCGAGGTGAAGGATGCCCGCACCCGCGGGGGAGACCAGCGGAACGGCGGCCGTGGATTCGGCCCGGCTCAGGATCCGCAGATCGGCGTTGATCGTCATGTAAAGCAGTGTGAATGGTTTGTACAAACTTGTCAAGTCATTACATGATCGGGAGTGATGATCTAGGATTGCGGAGAAACGGGGGAGGCGATGTGGCAGCGACATTGACGGACGTGGCACGGCGCGCCGGCGTCTCCATCGCCACCGCATCCCGCGCATTCGGTGAGCCCGACCGGCTCGCGCCGACCACCCGCGAACGTGTGCTCGAAGCCGCAGCCGAGCTGGGCTATGCCACCACGCAGGCGGGAACCGCCACCCGCACGTTCGGCGTCGTCGTCCCCGATGTCGCCAACCCGGTCTACGGCATGCTGCTCAAAGCCATCCAGGGGCAGGCATGGCACGGTCGCCACCGCATCGTGCTCTTCGACGCCGACGAAGACCGTCGGCGCGAGCATGAGCAGATCGAGCAGGCCCGCAAGCTCGACGGGATGCTGCTGTGCTCTCCGCGACTGCCCGACGCCGACGTGCTCGACCTGGTCCGCGATGTGCCCGTCGTCGTCGTGAACCGCCAGATCGACGGCATCGCGTGCGTGCTCATGGACACCGAGCACGGACCCGCCCAGGCGATCGAACACCTCGTCGCGCTCGGGCACGATCACATCGCGTATGCCTCGGGTCCACGCGGTTCCTGGGCCGACGCCCGCCGATTCGAGACCATTGCTGCGGCCTGTGAGCGCCACGGCACCCGCCTCACACGTCTCAGTCATCAAGCAGCCTCCATCCAGGGTGGCCGGGCCGCTGCGGCTCTCGCCGCCGCCAGCGGCGCCACGGCGGTCATCGCCTACAACGACCTCGTCGCGCTCGGTATCGAGGCGGGGATGTCCGAGCTGGGAAGGCACTGCCCGTCGGACATCAGCATCGTCGGGATCGATGACATCGATCTCGCCGGTGCGGTCACGCCCGGACTGACCACCGTGCGCATGCCCATCGAGCGATGCGGTGCCCTGGCGGTCGACCTTCTGCTGAAGACGATCTCGGGTACGGAACTCGGAGACATCCCACCCCTCGCCTCCGAGCTGATCGTCCGCGCCTCGACCGCAGCACCCCGCTGACCGGCGCGGCCGCTGAGGCATTCGCCCGACCCGTCGTGAGCGCGCTCCGCCACGTCACCGGGGTGCAGTAGCGTGATTTTCGTGGAACAGCTCAGCGATCGGGAACGGGCGGCGACACCCGGGGTGAAGACGGTTGCCGTCGTGGGGCCGGGGGCGATCGGGACCACCGTCGCGGCCGCACTTCACGAGGCGGGACGCACGCCGATTCTCTGCGGCCGGACCGCGCGAGACCAGCTGGAGCTGCGGCGCAGCGACGATACGGTGATCGTCCCGGGCCCCGTGCTGACCGACCCTGCGCACGTCGTGACGACCGTCGATGTCGTCTTCCTGGCCGTGAAGGCGACGCAGGTCGACGCGGCGGCGCCGTGGCTGTCGGCTCTGTGTCGCCCGGACACCGTGGTCTGTGTTCTACAGAACGGCATCGAGCAGACGGCGGCCGTCGCCCCGCACACCCCCGGGAGCCCGGTGGTACCCGCGGTGGTGTGGTTCCCCGCGCAGGCTCAGGCGGATGGCTCGGTGTGGCTGAGGAGTGATGCGCGCCTGACCCTGCCCGATGCTCCCGGCGCCCACCGGGTGCGCGAAGCCCTTCGTGGAAGCCGTTGTGCGGTCGAGCTGACCACCGACTTCGCCACTGTCGCCTGGCGCAAACTCCTGCAGAACGCCGTCGCCGGACTCATGGTCCTCGCGGGGCGGCGAGCGGGCATGTTCGCCCGCGACGACATCGCTGAACTGGCCGAGTCGTACTTGGGGGAGTGCCTGGCGGTGGCCCGTGCCGACGGCGCCGTGTTGGGTGACGAAGTGACGGCCGAGATCCTCCAGACCTTCCAGAGCTTCCCCGCCGATATGGGAACGTCGATCCTCACCGATCGGGAAGCCGGTCGACCGCTCGAGTGGGACATCCGCAACGGCGTCGTCCGCCGCCTCGGTCGGACCTACGGCATCGCGACACCGGTCAGCGACGTCGTGGTGCCGTTGCTCGCGGCGGCGAGCGATGGCCCCGGGTGACCGTCAGGTCTCCCGTCGAAGCGCGTCCGACTCGGTGGTCAGGAGCTCGCGCGGGTGATCAGCGTGGGCGTGTAGAGCACCTGCTCGTGCACGTGCTCCTCGTTCTCCATCTCGTCGATGAGCAGCCGCGTGGCGGCCTTTCCCATCTCATACATCGGTTGGCTCACGCTGGTGATCGGAACGTTCGCGTGCGAGGCGAGGTCGACGTTGTCGTATCCCACGATCGCGATGTCCTCGGGGACGCGCAGTCCGTGCGCCATCATCGTCCGCTCCACTCCGAGGGCCAGCTGGTCGTTCGCGCAGACCACGGCAGTCGGGAGGTCGCCGGCAGCGAGGATGCGTTCGGCAGCACGCTCGCCGCCGGCGACCGAGATCTCCTCGCGGTAGACAGCGATCTCGCCAGGGTCCAGGCCGGCTGCGGATGCGGCCGAGCGTATGCCGCTCAGACGCGACTGATGCTGGCGGACGTGGCTGGCGCCGCACGCGAACGCCACGCGCGTGTGGCCGCCAGCGAGGAGGTGCCTCATTGCCTCGGCGGCGCCATGGTGGTCGTCGACGGCGACGGAGCACGACTGTGTGCGGGGAGCGCGGCGATCCAGGAACACGATGTGCGTGCCCTGGTCGCGAAGCCGGCTCAGGTTGTCGGACACTCGAGCGACGGGGCTCATCAGCACCCCGCTCACACGGTGAGCCTCAAGAGCGCCCAGAGCGCGGGTCTCCCGTTCCATGGAGTTGGCGGAGTTGAACAGCATCACGACGTAGCCGGCTTCGCTGGCGGTGTCTTCCACCCCGCGCGCCACCTCGAGGAAGAAGGGGTTCTCCAGATCGAGCAGCACCAGGCCGATCGATCGCGACCTGCCCACGGCGAGGTCTCGTGCCGCGCCGTTCGGCACGAAGGCGAGCAGGCGCATCGCCTCCTCGACTCGTTCGCGGGTATCGACAGCCACCCGATCGGGACGATTGAGCACGTTGCTCACGGTGCCATGCGACACCCCGGCCAGTCGCGCCACATCGCGAACCGTCACACCCCGACGTTCGCGCGGTGGTCGAGCCTGCTCTGACTGCATCGAGATCCTGTCCGGCCGAGGCCAGGTCGAGTGGCGTGCGCCGGGCTACGAGAGGGCACGGACACGTGCGCTGAATGTGGACCGGTTCAATGTGTTCACGTCAGAGTACGGCAGTGCCGGACCATCGTCAACGTGTCAGGCGCGGGAACCGTGGCGGTGGAGCTGCACGCACGGTTGCAAAACCGGATAGTCCTGACTCTTGACACGCCCACACTCGGCAGGAGATAGTCACTGCAACGACAAAATGGACCGGTCAAATTGCGGACCGATGTCGTCCAAGAGACAAGGACCAGAACAATGACGTTTGGCATCACGGCACGACGGCTCACGGCTGTAACCGTCACTGTGGGGATCTTCGCACTCGCCGGCTGCAGCGCCGCGACCCCGGGTGGCGGTGCGGGCGAGGTCGACGGCAGCGAGATCACGATCGGCACCTTCTCGCCGCTGCTCGGTCAGTTCGAGCAGTACGCGGAGGCCTACACGAAGGAGTTCCCCGACCGGAAGGTGAAGGTGATCGGGGTCAGCGAGGACTTCAGCAAGTACTCGCAGATTCTCGCCACCCAGCTCATCAGCAAGAAGCTCCCCGACATCTTCTTCAACGTGGACTTCGCCGCGAACGAGTTCGCGACCAACGGTGTCTCGCTCGACATCGCGGATCGGCTCAACGACGGCGAGGGGCTCGAGGAGGACTTCTTCCTCCCGCAGTTCCTCGGCCAGTACCGTCCGATGGAGACCCCGGACCAGATCACGGGGCTACCGGTCAGTGCCGACTCCACGGCGCTCGTCTACAACAAGACGCTCTTCGAGGAAGCCGGGGTGGATGAGCTCCCTGACGAGACCTGGACGTGGGACGACTTCCTCCGGGTCGCCACCGAGATCCAGACCAAGTCGGGCGGGAGCATCTTCGGCACCGTGCCTCCGGGCGCGGACGGCTCGGGGATCGTCGAATGGGGCCCCGTCCTCGTCGCCCACGGTGCGAAGGTCTACGACCCGGAGACGAACGACGTCGACATCGACTCACCGGAGGCCATCGAGGCGTGGAAGTCGATGATCGCCTTCTACGGCACGGGCTCCGGCGGCTACACGTCCACCGGCGGTGATCCGGCCTACGACTTCTCCTCGGGGAAGGTGGCGATGGGTATCACCTCCCGGGCCAACATCGCGGGCTTCCGCGAGACGCTCAAGGACGTCGACTGGGACGTCACGGAGGTTCCGTCCATCGACGGCACGCACCCGTCGGGCGGAGGCTCGTACGGCCTCTCGGTCTCGAGCACGAGCGCGAATCAGGATGCAGCGTGGGCGTTCATGGAGTGGTTCTACAGCACAGACGGAGGGATGGCACTGGCGCAGCAGCCGGATGCCGGTGGCATCATCCCGCCCACCGTCGACGGTCTCGAGACCGGAAGCTGGCAGGACGTCGACGTTCCCGCGAACATGAGCGTCTTCGCCCAGACCGCCAAGGATGCGACCCTGCTGGTCGCCCTCCCCGGCAGCGCCGGAAGCGTGATGACCGACGCCACCAAGCGCGCGGTCCAAGAGGTGGTGCTCAACGGCGTCAGCGTCGAAGAGGCGTTCGGGAAAGCCGCGGACGAGGTCCGTGCCGCTCTCGCCGAAGCGGGCTGATCGGCCAGCGGATCGGACGGTCGTGCGCGACCGTCCGATCCGTGAATCGACGCCGAAACAGACCCCCGCCGACCCGGAGCCGGAGATCGTGACCCACACCCTGCAGGCTGCTCGAACCCCCTCGTCCCCGGCGCGCCGCGCCAGGGGGCGACGGGGGGACGCCCTCGCCGCCACCCTGTTCATCGCCCCCGGACTCTTCGCCTTCGTCCTCTTCGTGATCGTCCCCGCGATCGGCGGACTCGCGTTGAGCTTCTTCGACTGGAACCTCTTCTCCGCCCCGACCTTCGTGGGCATGAAGAACGTGACAAGGCTCTTCGGGGATCCCTACATGTGGCACTCCGCTCTCGTGTCGGTGCTGTTCGTCGTGATGGGGGTCATCCCCACGGTGCTCGGGGGCTTCGTGCTGGGAGTGATCGCCAGCGCGCAGGTGCCTGCAGCGGGCGTCATCCGCACCCTGTACTTCGCCCCCATGGTCGCCTCGAGCGCGGTGGCCGCGGTGTTGTGGTCCTCGATCTACAACCAGCGATCCGGACTGATCAATCAACTCCTCGCCACGGTGGGGATCGAGGGACCGAACTGGCTGAGCGATCCCATGCTCGCCCGCCCCGCGCTCGTGGTCGTGCTGATCTGGAGCTCCCTGCCCATCGTGACCATCCTCTACATCGCGGCGATCCAGAAGATCCCGGAAGACCTCTTCGATGCGGCAGCCCTCGACGGCGCCGGGCGGTGGCGGAAGCTGTGGAGCATCACCTGGCCCAGTGTGACGCCCACGACGATGGTCGTCGCCATCCTCATGCTCCTCACCTTCCTCAGCGGCACGCTCGAGTACGCCTTGCTGATGACGGATGGCGGACCGCTGGGGGAGACGACCTCGCTCGCCCTCTATTCGTACAAGATCGCCTTCGAGCGGAGGGACATCGGCTATGCGAGCGCGCTGGCGATGTTCCAGCTCGTGCTCATCGTCGTCGTGTTCCTCATCGGTCGCGCCGTCATGAAGGGAACGAGGTCCGCCCGATGAAGACCAAGAAGTCGGCGGTCGCCGCGCGGCTGACCCTGATGCTCGTCTGCGGGCTGGTGATGGCGGCACCGCTGCTGTTCATGATCTCCCGCTCCTTCATGACGCCGGCCGAGGTGTCCGCGTTGCCCCCCACGTTCGTCCCGGCCGGGCTGAACTGGGAGAACTACATCCAAGCGTTCGCGTACCTCAGCCCGCGGACGATCCTGAACTCGTTCATCGTCGCGATCGGGATCGTCCTGCTGCAGCTGCTGCTCGCGCTACCCGTCGCCTTCGCGCTCGCACTGATCCCCTTCCGCTGGTCGGGGACGATCCTGGCGATCCTCATCGTGCCGATGTTCATCCCGGGCAACCTGACGCTCATCCCGACGTTCGTGGTGACATATCAACTGGGGATGCTGGAGAGCTACGCCGGCATCATCGTCCCCATCGCCGGACAGATCGCCTTCGCCGTCATCCTCTTCCGGCAGTTCTTCGCCTCGCTGCCGGCGGGGATCGTCGAGGCCGCCCGGATCGACGGAGCCAGCTGGCCCCGCGTGTTCTGGTGGGTCACCCTCCCGCTGGCCAAGCCGATCATCGCGACGTACTGCTCGCTGACTTTCCTCACGGCCTGGAACATGTACATCTGGCCGCAGGTGGTCGCGACCGATCCTGACCTCGCCGTCATCAACGTCGCGCTCGCGCCGATCGCCGGAGCGTCGGCCTACACCTACGTGTCGCCGGCGGTGGGTCTCGCCGGCGCGACGCTCGGGATGCTCCCGGCGCTGATCGTCTTCCTGGCGATGCAGAAGTGGTACGTCCGCGGGATCGCCGCAGGAAGCGGCCTGGAGTGAGCGCCGCCATCGGGCAGGAAGACGCCGGCTCCGCCGGCGATGAGATCGAAGCGGGAGAAGGAGATGCAGGAATGAAGCGCGCGGCAGACAAGCAGGTGGTGGTCGGATCCGACTTCGCCGGGTTCGCACTCAAGGAGGCCGTGAAGGCGCATCTCGAGGAGCGAGGGTGGACGGTCGAGGACCTCACCCCGGTGGAGTCCGAGGCGCCGATGTACCACCGCGCCGGATTCCTGGTGGGCAGCCGCATCGCGGAGCGGGAGTACGACAAGGCGCTGGCCTTCTGCGGTAGCGGCATGGGTATCCACATCGCGGCATCGAAGGTGCCGCACGTGCACGCCGCGGTGGCCGAGACCGTTCCTTCGGCGCGACGGGCCGCGACCGCGAACAACGCCAATCTGCTCGCGATGGGAGCCTTCTACACCGGTCCTCGCCTCGCGATGGCGATGGCGGATGCCTTCCTGGAGTCCTCGCTCGGCGACGACTACGAGGAGTGGGACGGCTTCTACGAGTACCACCTGATCGGCTATGACGAGGTCGAGGATTTCGACTACCAGGCGTACAAGGCGAACGGCTTCGAGGTCCCGCATCCCCGTTCGGCGCGTCTCGGCCCCGAGCCCCGCGGCCTGGCTTACTGATCAGCGAGGTTGCCCCATGTCCTCGACGGATCCCCCCGTGCACGTTGTCGCCGTCGACCTCGGCGCGACGAGCGGTCGCGTGATGCTCGGCCGCGTCGGGCCCGAGATCCTCGAGCTGCGCGAGGTCTGCCGCATGCCCAATCGGCCGGCCGCGCCGGACGGTGTGCTGCGCTGGAACGTGCTCGGGCTGTGGGCGGGCATCCTGGATGGACTGGGCGTGGCGGGACGGGTGGCGGACATCCGCTCCGTCGGCGTCGATTCCTGGGGCGTCGACTACGGGCTCCAACGGAACGGCAGACTGCTCTCCGCCCCCGCGCACTACCGGGATCCGCGGCACGAACGCGCGGTGGATGCGGTGCACAGCCGGATGCCGCATGCGGACCAATACGCACGGACCGGTACGCAGTTCATGGCCATCAACACCGTCTACCAGCTCGCCGCCGATCAGGAGATGCTCGCGCTCGCGGATGTGGTGCTTCCGATCCCGTCCCTGTTCTCCGGCTGGCTCGGCGGCGCACCCGCAGCGGAACGGACCATCGCCTCGACGACGGGCATGCTCGCCCTCGACGGCGAGTGGGATCCCGCTACGCTCGCCGCGATCCCCGTCTCTGCGCGGCTCCTGCCGCCGGTGGTGTCGGCCGGGACGGTCGTGGGACGCGTGACGAGTCGGGTCGCGGATGCCGCAGGGCTCAGCGCCCGCCCTGATGTGGTCGCCGTCGCCGCGCACGACACCGCCTCCGCCGTGCTCGCGACTCCGCTCGAGGGGTCGGCGGCATTCATCTCCTGCGGCAGCTGGGGCCTGGTGGGCGTGGAGAGCCCGACGCCGGTCATCTCCGAGGACGCCCGGCGGGCGGGGATCACCAATGAGGCCGCGGTCGGCGGGGGATACCTCGTCTACCGCAACACGATGGGGCTGTGGCTGCTGAGCGAGGCGCAGCGGAGCTGGCGGCGGGCCGGGGCCGAGCTCTCGGTGGAGGAACTCGTGGCTCTGGCTTCGGCCGCGCCCGAGGGGCTCCCGACCGTGGATCTGGACGACCCGCTCTTCAGCGCCGGCGGCGACGTCGAGGCACTGATCGGCGAGTGGTGTGGCCTCCGCGGGATCCGCTCTCCACGAGGCCCGGCCGAGGTGACGCGATGCCTGCTGGAGTCTCTGGCCAGCGCCTTCGCCGAGGCGGCGTGGACGACCGCCCGGCTGGCATCCCGCCGGATCGAGGCGATCCATATCGTCGGCGGGGGCGCGCGCAACGACCTGCTCTGCCGGCTCCTGGCAGACCGCTCCGGACTGCCCGTCCTCGCCGGACCGGCCGAGGCCACTGCGATCGGCAATGTGCTGGTCCAGGCGATGAGCGCGGGTGCCATCGACGACTCGGTGCCGGAGATGCGCGCGCTCGTGCGGCGCACGCACCCCCCGACCCTCCATCTCCCGTGAACCGTTGCCGTACACCCGACCGAAGGAACTCCGTGAGCACCAGATACGCCCCCGACCTCGTCAGCGATGAGCTGCTCGATCTCACCCGACGTCTCGGCGCTCCCGAGCGTGATCTGGTGATCCTGGCGGAGGGGAACACCAGCGAACTCGTCGGCGACGAGATCGTCGTGAAGGCGTCGGGGGCGTCCATGCGAGACGCCGACCACTCGTCATTCGCCGCCGTCGACCTGGCGGCACTCGCCGATCTCATCGATGACCCGTCCGGCGATCAGGAGCAGCTGACCCGTGCGCTGGAGGAGGACGGCGGGGGATCGACGGTTCGGGCGTCGATCGAGACGATGGTGCACGTCGCCGTGCGGATGGTGTCGTCGGTGCGGTTCGTCGCGCACACTCATCCGACGCCGGTCCTGGCGCTGCTGGCGAGCGTCCGTTCGGAGAGCGCCTTCGCGGAGCCGGTCTACTCGGACGAGCTGATGGTCCTGGGGCGCTCGCTTCATGTGCCGTACGCCGAACCCGGTCTTCCCCTCGGGCGACTGTTCGCACGCCGTCTGCGCGAGCACCTCGATGAATGGGGCGAGGTCCCCTCGCTGGTGCTGCTCGGCAACCACGGGATCGTCGCGATCTCGCAGTCGGTCGAGGGAGCGGATGCGATCTCGGCGATGGCGGTGAAGAGCGCGAGGGTCCGGTTGGGGGCCCTGCAGGCCGGGGGGATCCGTGGCCTGGGCGAAGACGCGACGCGACACTACTTCGCACGATCCGATTTCGCCGACAGGCGAGCGGCGCTGTCGGCGACCGCGGAGGCAGCTCAGCTGCAGGAGGGAACGGCCTCATGAGCGCCGCACTGATCGATCTGCAGGTCTGCGGACGGGCGGAGCCGCTCGCGATCCCGGACCCCCGGCCGGTACTCTCCTGGCGCATCGAATCCACCCGTCGCGCGGTCACTCAGCTCGCGTACCGGATCGTCGTCACCACAGCTCGGGGTGAGGATGCCGAGCTCTGGGACTCCGGGTGGGTGGAGAGCGCCCGGAGCCACGGGATCCCGTACGAGGGACGCACTCTGCCTTCGGGGTCGAGGTTCACGTGGCGGGTCGCCGTGCGACTGAGCGACGGCACCGCCGCAGAGTCGGAGAGCGCCTTCGAGACGGGTCCGTCATCGCTGCTGTGGGATCGTGCACGATGGGTCGGCAGGCATCGTCAGGTCATGACACCGCACGACAACCACCCGGCGCCGTACGTGCGCGGCGCCTTCACCGTGCGCGACGGTGTCGTGCGCGCCAGGGCCTATGTCACGGCCGGCGGTCTGTTCGACCTCTGGTGCAACGGAACCCGCATCTCCGCCGGCGATTTCGGGCCGGGGTGGACCGACTACCGGGTCCGCGTGCCCTTCCACGGCCACGACATCACCGCCGCGCTCTCACCGGGCACGAGCGTCCTCGGAGCGATGCTCGGCGAAGGCTGGTTCAGCGGGTATGTCGGTCCGTTCGGCAAGCGAGCGGTCTGGGGCGAGTACCCGCTGCTGCGGGCCGTGGTGATCATCGAGTACGCCGACGGTTCCGTGCAGCACGAGGTCACCGGCTCCGACTGGGAGTGCACGACGGGTCCGATCCGCATGGCGGAGCTGCTGCACGGCTACCGGCAGGACAACAGGATCTCCCTGGGAGATTGGTCGGCGGCATTCGGCGGGTGGGATCCGGTGCAGGTCGAGGCGGGGCCGGCAGGAGATCTCGTCCCCGCGCGCATCCCGGTGGCCCGCATCGTCCGAGAGGTCCCCGCCGTCGCGGTGCTGCGCAGTCCGACGGGGTCGCCGATCCTGGACTTCGGGCAGAACCTGGCGGGTCGCGTGCGACTGAGACTGCGCGGGGAGCGCGGCACCATCGTCCGGCTTCGTCACGCGGAGATCCTCGACGAGGACGGCGCGCTCTATCTCGACAACCTCCGCGGCGCGGCGGCGACGGACGAGATCGTGCTCGCGGGTGGGGGAGAAGAGCTGCTCGACCCGATCTTCACCTACCACGGCTTCCGATTCGTCGAAGTGGACGGTGCGTTGCAGGAGCTCTCGATCGAGGATGCCACGGCCGTCGCCGTGTCGAGCCTCGACGGGATCTCCCTCGAGCTGCGTACCGACGACGAGATGCTCGACCGTATTCAGCGCAACCTGGAATGGGGCATGTTGAGCAACTTCATCGAGGTCCCCACGGATTGCCCCAACCGCGACGAGCGCCTGGGATGGGCCGGTGACGCGCAGATGTTCGCCCCCGTGGCGATGTACAACGGCGACGTCGAGGCCTTCCTCACGAAGTGGCTCGACGACATCGCCGATGCGCAGAAGCCCAACGGTGCTTTCGCCGACATCGCTCCCGGCGCCCTGGTCGACTTCGCCGAAGAGGGTGCGGCGGGCTACGGCGATGCCGGCGTGTTCCTGCCGTGGGATCTGTACCGGCATTACGGCGATCCTGGAGTGCTGCAGCGTCACTACGCGGGGATGACCCGCTGGCTGCGGTACATCGGCACGGTCAACCCCGACCACGTCTGGCGGCATCGCCGCAACACCGACTACGGAGACTGGCTGGCCACCGTCCCGACCGACAAGGCGCTCACCGCGACGGCGTACTGGGGGTACGCAGCTCGAGTGACCGCCGACGTCGCGCGCGTGATCGGGCTGACCGAGGAAGCCGACGCGCACGCCGCGCTCGCGGACGCCGTGGCGGAGGCATTCCGCGCAGAGTTCGTGGACGCCGACGGGCGCATCAAGGACGCCACGCAGACGGCGCTCGCTCTCGCGCTCGCGTTCGACCTGCTGCGTCCGGAGGATCGAGCTCAGGCCCGCGCCGATCTCGTGGCAGACGTCGAGGCTCGTGGTCACATCACCACCGGCTTCCTGGGCATCCGATGGATCTATCCGGTGCTCATCGACAGTGGACGCCCTGATCTCGTGCTCAGCACGCTGCTCCGCCGGGAGTCACCGTCACTCGCGAACCAGGTCGTGCGAGGAATGACGACGATCGGTGAGCACTGGACCGCGTGGGATGAGGCCGGGCACCTGATCGATCCCGCCATGAACTCGTTCAACCACTTCGCGCTGAGCTCCGGGTTCGACGGCGTGTACAGGGTCGTCGGCGGCGTCACCTCTCTCGCCCCGGGTTTCTCCGAGCTGCGGATCGCTCCGTACGTCTCCGGACCGATTCGTGGCTCCCGCTTCGCCTTCGAGGCACCGCCCGGTCGGATCGGCTGCGAGTGGAGCCGCCAGGGCGACGAACTGCGCCTCGCGGTCGATATCCCGGCCAACGTGAAAGCCGTGATCGAGATCCCCGCCGCCTCTGTGACGGTGCGGGAGGGCGAGGACGGCGTGCTCTCCGCGGAGCACACCGACGAGGCCGTGCAGGTCGTCGTCGGAAGTGGACACTACGAGTTCGAGTTCGGAGGAGTGCGATGACGGTCGAGGTCTCGGAGCTGCGGGTCGGAGGGCGTGCCGAAGCGCTCGCCGTTCAGGGTGCTCCCGTGTTCAGCTGGCAGCTCGTCTCTCCCGAGCGCGGAATCGTGCAGACCGCCTACCGGATCCGGGTGTACCGCGACGACAGGTCGGACGACCTCGTCTGGGACTCGGGAATGCGCGAGGGCGCGATGTCGCAGGACTCGTCGATGCCGGAGCAGGCGCTGGCGCCGGGTCGCGCGTACGCATGGAGCGTGGAGGTGCGGCACAACGGCGCGTCCGATGAGGCAGCCTCCGGCGATTCGCGTTTCGAGACATCCCCGGAGAGCGGTCTGTGGACCGACGCTCGGTGGATCACCCTGCGTCGGGACGACCATCAGCACGACGATCATCGTCCCGTCCCCTATCTGCGCCGCCTCATCGCGCCGCGGGGGCGCGTGGTCCGTGCCCGGATGCACGCCACAGCCGGCGGGATCTACGAGCTCTGGGCCGGCGGCGAGCGCATCACGCCCGGCTCCCTCGCTCCGGGATGGACGGACTACGACACGCGCGTGGCGTTCCACACCTACGACCTGACGCGACTCTTCGACGAGGAGGAAGCGGTCTACGTCGGTGCGGTCGTCGCGGACGGCTGGTACGCCGGTGGGGTCGGACCGTTCCACCGGAGGAATTTCTGGGGCAAGCGGCCCGTCTGGCGTGCCGTGCTCGTCCTGGACTATGAGGGCGGAGACACGGAGGTCATCGTCACGGATGAGTCCTGGGAAGCATCCTTCGGCGCGATCCAGGCCGCGGATCTCATCCAGGGCGAGGTCGTCGATGCCCGCAGGGATCTCGGCGACTGGACGAGGAGCGCAGGGCACGGGTGGAGGACCGTCGACATCGACCGCGGGCCCACGGGGAAGCTCGTGCCCTCGCCCATCGACGCCCCTCGCCCCATCGCCGAGCTGCCCGCGTTGTCGCGGCACGAGAGCACCGCGGGAAGCTTCGTCTATGACTTCGGGCAGAACTTCGCAGGGCACGTCCGTCTTCGGACGCGGGGCGCCCCGGGGACGATCGTCCGGCTGCGCCATGCGGAGGTCCTGGATGACGCAGGAGGCGTGTACCTCGCGAACCTCCGGGGAGCGCGCGCGGCCGACACCTTCATCCTGAGCGGCGCGGACGACGAGTTCGCCCCGACTTTCACCTCGCACGGTTTCCGCTATGTCGAGATCACCGGTCTGCCCACGCCGCCGGAACTCGATGCGGTGACCGGGGTCGCCGTGTCATCGGCGACCGATGACACGGGAACACTCGTGACCGACAACGCGCTGGTGAACACGATCGTGCGGAACACGCGCTGGAGCATGCGCAGCAACTTCATGGACGTGCCGACGGACTGTCCCGCCCGCGATGAGAGGGTCGGCTGGACCGGGGACGGCCAGGTCTTCGCATCGACCGCATGCTGGCTCGCCGACGTACAGAACTTCTTCTCGAAATGGATGGACGACATCCTCGATGCCGTGCCGGATTCCGGCGCCGTTCCCGACATCGCACCCGCGAAGGGCCTGCTCGGGCGGCTCACGTACACGGGGGACGGATCGTCCGGCTACGCCGAGTCGGTCCTGATCATCCCGTGGGCGGTCTATGAGTACTACGGCGACGCGACCCTCATCGCGCGTGCCTACGATGCGGGCGCCCGCTGGGTCTCCTACGTGGAGCATCGCCTGAACGATCTCGTCTGGAGAACGAACCGCAACACGGACTACGGCGACTGGCTCGCTCCGGTCGAAACGCCGAAAGACCTCACAGCGACGGCGTACTTCAACCTGGCCGTGCAGCTCATGGCCAGATCGGCCCGCGTTCTCGACCGGCACGACGATGCCCGCAGGTACGAGGAACTCAGCGTGCGCGCGGCGGCGGCCTTCCGCGCGGCCTTCGTCGCGCCCGACGGCACGATGCCCGCCGGTAGCCAGGCGGCGTACGTGCTCGCGCTCGCCTTCGACCTCCTGCTGCCCGATCAGCGCGCGATCGCCGCCGAAGCACTGGCCGCCGACGTCGAGAGCCGCGGGCATCTGACGACCGGATTCCTGTCGATCGCCCACCTGCTGCCGACGCTGAGCGCGATCGGGCGTTCCGACCTCGCCTACCGGCTGATGCTGAACGAGGACTATCCGTCGTGGGGTCACGAGATCGCTCACGGCGCCACGACCATCTGGGAGCGGTGGGACGGGTGGAGTGAGTCCGGCTACCAGGATCCGCTGATGAACTCCTTCAACCACTACGCCTTCGGCTCGGTGACCGACTGGCTGTTCCGGGTGGTGGGTGGAATCGCGCCGGCCGCGCCCGGTTTCGCGCGGGTGCGCATCGCCCCCCAGCCGGGTGAAGGGGTGACGAACGCGTCAGCCGAGTTCCGATCCGTGCGGGGCCTCATCACCGTGCAATGGCGGCTGACGACCGATGCGTTCGAATGCGACATCCGGGTACCCGCCAACGTGACCGCCGAAGTCGTCCTGCCCGCGATCGCGATCGTGGAACACGGCGTCGTGCTGGAGGACGCGCCCGGGGTCTCCGACGTGGTCGCGGCGGAGGGGGGAACGGCATTCGTACTCGGCTCAGGGCAGTACTCGTTCCGAGGGGAGGTGCGGACCCGTGTCGATGCATGACGGAGGTGAGCTGCGATGGGTCACCGGCTGGACGGCGTCTCTCAGCGGAGCCGGAGGCACTTTCGCCGGCCCCGACGCGACGATCCGGCAGACGATGCGGATGGCCTGGGGTGGCGATGCCGTCCGCATCCGCATCTCGAACCCCTACTCCTACGCGCCGCTGCGGGTCGATGCCGTCTCGATCGGACTCCCCGGATCCACCCTCCCGGACATCGCGGGAGAGCCCGTCGCGCTGCGTTTCCGCGGCGCCGCCGGTGTGCTCGTGCACCCGGGCGACGCCGTGTGGAGCGATCCCGCAGCACTGGAGGTGCCGACGCGCGGCGAGGTCGTGATCTCGATCCTCGTGAGTGCCCCGACGGAGGTCTCCGCCCATCCGTGGGGGAACCGCTTCTCCTGGACGACGATGGGTGCGGTCGGTGATCTCACGGCCGAGTCGGCGGGCGCGGCCTTCCGGCCGTGGACGACGGGGTCGGCGTGGGTGGATGCGATCGATGTGCGCACCTCGGGCGCCGGGTCCATCGTCGCGATCGGTGACTCGATCACGGACGGCGCCGGGGCGGACTTCGGCACGGACACTCGCTGGACCGATCTGTTGTCGGAGCGGACACTAGCGCTCGACGCGGCCGATCCCCGACGGCTCGGCATCGTGAACGCGGGGATCGGGGGCAACACGGTGGCCGGCTTCGGCAACAGCGAGGTCGGGCCCAACGTCGTCTCCCGGTTGGAACGCGATGCCCTGAGTCTGTCCGGGATCCGGGCCGTGATCATCGCGGCGGGTTCGAACGATCTCTACCTCGGCGGAACGGCCGACGCCCTGATCGCGGAGTGGGAACGGATTGCGGAGCGCATCCACGTCCGCGGGATGCGCGCGCTGATCGCGACCATCGTCCCTCGAGGCGGCGGCTACGGCTGGGCCGCGCCGATGGAACGCGAACGCGAGCGCGCCAATGCCTGGATCCACCGGCAATCGGTCTACGACGGCGTGATCGATTTCGTTCCTGCGCTCGATGACCCGCAGGAGCCGGGGAGCCTGCGCCCCGACCTGGACGCGGACGGCACGCATCCGAACTCGAAGGGGTACCGCGCGATGGCGGATGGCGTCGATCTCGACGTCCTGATCTGACTCCGGCGCTGGTTCTCCCTGCGCCGTCGAGCGGCTCGACCGAGTCGCTCACTCTCACAACAAAGGAGTTGCAATGAGAAACGATGATCGAGCGACGGCGACGTCGCCAGGTATTGCTCGGCGGGCCGCACTGGGAGTCGTCGTCGGCGGTGCAGCCTCTGCGCTCGCACTTGGGACCGGGGGCGCCGCAGCCCATGCAGCGACCACTCTGACATCGATCGGGTCTTTCGCGGCGCTCGCGGCGCTTCCGATCACCGCACCCATGGAGCCGGTGGTGGTGCTCGGAAGGGCGGCGATCGGAGACGGTGGCGAGGGGGTGTTCGTCTGGGACGCGGCGGCTGCGGCGAGCAGTGCCGACGGAGGGACACGGCTTGCGTCGACGGCGTCCACGACAGGTGTGTGGCGGCGTCAGATGGACGGCGACGACCGGATGAGTGCGCGGTGGTTCGGGGTGAAGGCGGATGGCACCGCCGACGACACCGCGGCATTCCAGAGCGCGGTCAACGCCGCCGTACGCGCCGGTGCGGTGCTCATGGCGCCCGCCGGCACCATCCGCATCACGAGCACCGTGACGGTGCCGGCGGTCGGGACCTCCCGACGGCTCTTCATCCAGGGGGCCGGCCAGGTCCAGACACGGTTCCGTCTCTCCGCCTCGGGTCGATTCGACTTCGACCTCGGAGTCAGCTCGGAGTGGGACAACGGGCATCTCGTCCTGCGTGACTTCGCCGTCCTCTGCGATTCCGCAGAGACGATCACCGCGGTCACCGCGCGGTTCGCACGCGTCAGCGGGGCCACGGCGCAGACGTCGATCATCGAGAACGTCGAAGTCGTCGGTGTCAGCGACACCACGGGTCCGAAGGTCGCCTTCCATCTGGTGGATGCGAGTGCCCTGCGGTTCCGCGGCTCTCGCATCCAGGGGCGTCGCAGCGGGGGCGGGAGCGATACCGTCGGCGTGCTGCTGTCCGGTGGATCGATTCCCGTGGAGATCTATCTCTCGGAGATCAACGTGTACTTCATGAACACGGCATTCCTCGTCGACGGGACGGCGGACCGTCGTCTCGAGGGCGTGCATCTGGACAAGTGCGCGGCGGTGGCCTGCGCCTACGGGGTCACGGCGAATGCGGCCCCGACCGACCAGTCGCTGTGGATCAAGGTCTCGCAGTCCCACTTCAACTGCACGAAGGGCGCGATCTCGACGAGCAACTACGGGAACATCCTCTTCACGGGCAACCTGATCTACGGCCTTCCCGCCGGCGGTGCGTCCGTGGCGTTCCTCGCCGTGAGCGTGTCCAACGGCGGCGGCTCCGGGGTGGGGCACCTCAGCATGATCGCCGACAACATCATCGAGTACGCGGGGAGCACGACCGCGGCGAAGAACGGCATCCTGATCGCCGGAGGCGCGTCGGAGGATTCGATCCTCATCTCCAACAACATCCTCGCCTTCTTCGACACGGCGATCTGGTTGGCGCCGACCGCGAACCGGGTCGCGATCGCCGCGACCAACATGTTCAAGAGCAACACGACGCCCACCTTGAATCAGGGCTCCAACAACGTCGTCGCTCCCGCGCTGGTGACCTGGTGAACGGCGAGCGCGGCGTCATGGATGCCGACGGCGACAGGACTCCGGGCCGCGGCATCGACCGACGCACCGTGCTTCGGGGCTCCCTCGTCGCCGGTGTCATCGGCGCGATCGGCTTCCCCTCCGCCGCATCGGCCACGCCAGGCGGGGGTGCCACTGCGGCCTCGACGACGGTGAGAGCGGCAGGGTTGCCGGCGGGCGCATCCCGTGCTCTGCAGATCGGTGCCTTCTGGCCGCCGCCCGCGGCGCTCCTGAACGCCACGCAGTACGACTGGCTGCGTGATGCGTATGTGACCGTGCTGCAGAACGTCGTCGGCAACGATCTGAACTCCGCCGCCCTCAACCACCAGATGCTCACCCTGGCCGGAGCCAGGGGGATGAAGGTCGTCGTCGCCGACACCAACAGCGCCGGATTGAAGACGAATCCGGCGCTCGCCGCCACCATCGCGAGCGAGTACGGCGGCGATCCCGCGCTCTTCGGCTTCTACGTCAAGGACGAGCCGCTGCACACGGAGTTCGCCGCATACGCCGCTGCGTATCGGAGGTTCCTCATGGAGGCTCCGCAGTATGAGCCGCTGCTCAACCTCCTTCCGATGACGGTCTACAACGCCGACTACGAGAACTATCTCGAGGGCTGGATCGGCGCCGTCGGCGCCTCGTACGTCAAACGGCTCGCCTACGACCGGTACCCCTGGCCCACGACGGGTGGGATACACAGCGACTGGTTCGAGAACGTCGAGATCGTGCGGCACTCGGCGCTTCGGCACAACCTGCCGACCGGTGCCTACCTCCAGTCGGTCGGCATCCCCGGCGGACTGCGCAGGCCCACCGAGATCGAGATGCGCTACAACGCCCATGCGTACCTCGCGTACGGATTCGGTGCACTGTACTGGTTCACCTGGGCGACGCCCGAGAATCGCTCCGAGCCGTTCACGAACGCCATCATCGCTCCGAATGGCACGAAGACCGACCTGTACGCCCCCGTGCAGGCGATCGGTCGATCGCTGACGAACCTGGGCACCGTCACCGCCGCAGCGACCTCGCAGGCGGTCTACCACTCCGGGGTGATGGCGACGGGCACGCTTCCGGTCCCTGCGAACTCCTTCTGGCGTCCGGTGACCTCTACAGTGAACGTCATCGTCTCGCATTTCGTCGGCGACGGCGGCCGTCGGTACGTGCTGATCGTGGATCGAACCCTGGACGCCGGGTCGAAGACTCTGCAGTTCGCTACGGAGAAGAACCTCGCCGCAGTCAACGAGGTCTCCTCGACGACCGGTCTGGAGACGCCGGCGGCGTACAACGCCGGCACGGGTGTCGTCACGGCGAGCTTCCTGGCGGGCGAGGCCCGCCTGTTCGCCCTTCCGGCGGGATTCTCCCGGGACTGGAACCTTGCGGCCGGCCGGCCGGTCTCCGCCTCGACCTCCGTCGAAGCGTGGAGCTTCTCGAAGGCAGGCGTCGTCGACGGAAACACGGCGACGTGCTGGTCCAGCGAGGGAAACGTCCTGACGGATCACGAGGAGTGGGTCTCGGTCGACCTCGGTGGTGTGCACGTGGTGAACGCGATCCGGCTCACTCCTCGCATGGACACCCCCGGCGAGGGCTTCCCCCTCGACTTCGTCGTGGAGGTCTCGAAGAACGGGACGAGCTGGACAGGCGTGGTCAACAGAGTCGCGGTGCCCCAGCCCACGGCCGCCGTCGAGTACGGTTTCGGACGTCAGCCCGCCCGCTACGTGCGGGTGCGGGGCACGAAGCTGCGGCCGCTCGCTATCGAGGCGAACCACTACCGTCTGCAGCTCTCGGAGATCGAGGTCTACCACCGGGTCGCATCGTCGCCGAGTATCGGGCTGTTCTCGGATGACTTCTCGGGCGACCTGCGGAAATGGGTCAACGCGCGCAATTGCTCGGTGTCGGGCGGCAAGCTCACCGTCACCGCGGCTGAGGACATCCGCAACGCCAACGGCGGGCTCGACTGGAAGGACTACGCGGTCGAGGCGACGCTGAGGGTCGACCGGGCGCGGATCGGGCTCGTCTTCCGATGCAGCGATGCCGCCAACTTCTACATGTGGCAGCTGGGTGCAGACGGGGCGCTGCGTCCGCACGTCAAGATCGCCGGTGCGTGGACCCTGCTGAAGACCGTCACCGGCGTGGTGCCGAGCGGTGACTTCACCGTTCGCGTCGATGCGGTCGGCTCGACGTTCACCACGCGGATCAACGGCACGGTGGTCGATGTGACGACGCACGCGGCGCACGTGCGAGGGAACATCGGATTCCGAGCCGACACCGCGGTGGAGGGAGGGTCGATCGACACCGTCAGCGTCGTGGAGCTGTGAGGCACGTGACGGAGCTCTCGGACATGCGCCCTGCGGTGCGCCACCGCCGCCGACTCTGGCGCCCACGCGCAGGATCGAGGATGATGTCGATCATCGCCTCGACACCGTGAACGAAAGGGCGCACCGCCATGATGACGAACCTCACGATCGGGACTGTTCTCGGCGATGCCGATGCAAAGGCCGACCTCGACGCGCGGCGTTTCAACCGCCACACCTTCTGGGTCGGTCAGAGCGGGAGCGGCAAGACCTATGCGCTCGGTGTGCTCCTGGAGCAGCTGCTGCTGGAGACCGAGCTGCCGATGCTCATCCTCGACCCGAACGGCGACTTCACCCGGTTGCGCGAGACGAGGGCCACGGCGAACGAGGCGGATGCGTCCCGGATCGCCGAGGCCGACATCCGGGTGTTCCGTTCGGGCGCGGGTGCGGGCGACGGCGATCGGCTGCACGTGCGCTTCGTCGATCTGGTGCCCTCATCGAAGGCGGCCGTGCTGCGGATGGATCCCATCGCCGACGCCGAGGAGTACAACGCCCTGATCCATGTCGAACAGGAGGCCGAGAGCTTCGATGCGCGCGACATGCTCCCCGATCTGCGCGCCTCGAACGACCCGGCCCGGGTGGGACTCGCGAACCGGATGGAGAACCTGCAGGTCCTGGACTGGGAGCTGTGGTCGCGCGGTGCCGTATCGGTGGTGGACACGATCGACCAGCGCCCGCGCGCGACGGTCCTCGACCTCGGCGGCTTCGAGCACCGGCCGGAGCCCAAGGTCGCCGCGCTCGCCGTGCTCGAGCACCTGTGGTCCCGGCGCGAGGAGCGGCGGCCGATACTCATCGTGATCGACGAGGCGCACAACCTCTGCTCGCCGAATCCGGAGACGGCGGTCGAGCGAGCCCTCACGGAGCAGCTGGTGCAGATCGCCGCCGAGGGGCGCAAGTTCGGGCTCTGGTTGCTGCTCTCCACCCAGCGGCCGACGAAGATCCACCCCAACGTCCTCTCGCAGTGCGACAACCTCGCGCTGATGCGGGTCAATGCACCCCGAGACCTCGCCGAACTCGCCGACGTGTTCGGCTTCGCCTCGGAGGAGGCCATCCGGCGCTCCGCGCAGTTCGTGCAGGGGCAGGCACTGTTCGCCGGGGGTTTCATCGCCGAGCCCACGTTCGTGCAGATGGGCGAGCGGCTCACCGAAGAGGCCGGCGGCGACGTGAAGGTCCCGCTGCGAGCGGACGCCTGACCGGAATCACCGCCGGCGCGGAATCCCCCCGTGCGGCGCAGGCCCTCACGTCGTCGTTCGTCAGCCGACGCCACCCACCAGCATGGGGGAGCGGAGGCTGTTCGCGGCGGCGATCACGGCCGACATGGTGGCCGCCAGCACGGAGCGGCCTCGCCCGGCCGTCCAGCGGCTTCCCTCCGAGTCGCGGTGCTCCACCAGGGTCAGCGCGTCGCTGTCATTGCCGGAGCCGACGCTCGTCTGATGCAGGCTGACCACATCGACGCGGATGCCGTGGGCGTCGAGTGCGGCGGTGAGCGCCTCGACGGGGCCGACCTCGGTGTGGTCCGTGACGTGCTCGCGTCCGTCGATGCGCAGCGTGATGCCGGTGTGGGTGCGCCCGCCGTTCTCGGCGATGTCGTAGGAGACGAGGTCGACGGCCGTGGAGGCCTGCCGGATGTAGGTGGCCCCGAACACGTCCCACAGCTCGGCGGCCGTGATCTCGGCTCCCGTCGCATCCGCGTGGCGCTGCACGTGGCGGGCGAAGTCGATCTGCAGGCGCCGGGGCAGCTCGACGCCGTACTCGGTCTCCAACAGGTAGGCGATGCCGCCCTTGCCGGATTGCGAGTTCACACGGATCACCGCGTCGTAGTCGCGTCCGATGTCGGCGGGATCGATCGGCAGGTAGGGAACCCGCCACTCGACCTCGTGCTCCGGGCGCCCGTTCGCCGCCGCACGGGCGCGGTGCTCGGCGAAGCCCTTCTTGATCGCGTCCTGATGGGTTCCGCTGAACGCCGTGTGCACGAGGTCACCCACGTACGGATGCCGGGCGTGCACCTCGATCCGGTTGCAGTACTCGACCGTGCGGCGGATCTCGTCGATGTCCGAGAAGTCGATCATCGGGTCGATGCCCTGCGCGTGCAGGTTCAGCGCGAGGGTCGCGATGTCGACGTTGCCCGTGCGCTCACCGTTTCCGAAGATGCAGCCTTCGACCCGCTGCGCTCCGGCGAGCACGGCCAGCTCTGCGCAGGCGATGCCGGTGCCGCGATCATTGTGCGGGTGCACCGAGAGGATCACCGCGTCACGGCGAGCCAGGTTCTTGTGCATGTACTCGATCTGGTCGGCGTACACGTTGGGCGTCGCCACCTCGACCGTCGCCGGCAGGTTCAGGATCACGGACCGCTCGGGCGTCGCATCCCACAGGTCGGTCATGGCGTCGCAGATGTCCAGGACGTAGTCGGGCTCGGTGAGGTTGAACACCTCGGGCGAGAACTCGAACCGCACGTTCGGCAGATCGCCGGCGAACTCGCGCACGTCGCGACCGCCTGCGAGGATGAGCTGCTTCAGATCGGCTTCGCCGTAGCCGAGGACCATGTCGCGCCAGGCCGGAGCCGTCGCGGTGTACATGTGGATCACGACCGGATTGCGGATGCCGCGGATCGAGGCGACCGTGCGCTCGATGAGGTCACGGCGAGCCGGGGTGAAGACGACGATGGTCACGTCGTCCGGCGCGATGTCGCTCTCGGCGATGAGGCGGACGAAGTCGTGATCCGTCTGCGACGCCGAGGGGTACCCGACCTCGATCTCCTTGTAGCCCATCGAGACCATCAGATCGAAGAAGCGCCGTTTCCGCTCGGGGTCCATCGGCTCGGCGAGCGCCTGGTTGCCGTCGCGCAGATCGACCGGCACCCACAGGGGAGCAGCAGTCAGACGGTGCGTGGGCCAGTCGCGCTCGATCACGGGAACTTCCACTCGCGAGAACACATCGCGGTACCGGTGCGACGGCATCTGCGAGTGCCGTTGCCGGTTCCAGGACGGTGCGTGTGCGGGTACCGGGCCGGCGGGCGTGGAGATGCGGGAGGAGGGGGTCGTGGTCATGGCGGTGCTGCTTCCTTCGTCAGAGAGGCGACCGGCGCATGTTCGACTCCACGACGGGGAGCCGGTCCGGCTATGCCCCGCCGTGGCGGCGAAGAAGAAGGTGCTCTGACATGAACATGGCTAGACTGTAGCAGAACTCCTCAGACAAGTAGACGAGGCGTCGACGCGAGAGATCGGATGGCCGATGGCACAGGTGAAGCGCGCACCGCTGGCGGATCAGGCCGCCGAGCTGCTTCTGGAACGGATCCGCGCGGGAGAGTGGACGCTGGGGGAGAAGCTGCCCGGAGAGACGACGCTCGCACCGCAGCTCGGGGTGGGACGCTCCACCGTCCGTGAGGCGATCCGTCAGCTCGCCGGCCGCGGAGTGCTGGCGTCGCGGCAGGGAGCGGGGGTCTTCGTCACCGCTCTCGATGCGCCGGAGGACTGGGACTCGGTTCTGCGCAGAGCGGGAGTCGTCGCGGTGATCGAGGCGCGGATCGCCATCGAGACCGAGGCGGCGGCGCTCGCCGCGTCACGACGGACCCCCGCCGATCTGCGCGCCGTCCGGCGCGCTCTGGCCGATCGTGCTGCGCACCGCTCGGATATCGAGAGCCACGTCGACGCCGACACGGTCTTCCACCGGTCGATCGTCGCCGCAGCACACAACCCGGTCCTGCTCGATCTGTTCGACAGCTTCACCCCGCGATTGCGGGAGGCCATGATCGAGATGCTCCGCATCCGCCGCGTGTACGGCGGCGATGAGGACCACGAGGCGCACGCCGTGCTCGCCCAGGCGATCGCCGACCGCGACGCGAAAGGCGCGGCCGACCTCAGCCGCGCCCACCTCCTCGCGCTGCGTGACGCGCTGGCCTGACGGCGTCGGTCCGGCCGCTCACCGCAGGATGACCAGCTCTCGAGTGGTCCTGGTCATGGCGACGTAGCGGTCGACGGCGCCGGTCACGTCGTCACCGAACTGCTCCGGCCGCACGAGGGCGACCAGGTCGAACTCGAGCCCCTTGGCACCCTCGGGGGTCAGCGACCGCACCCTTTCCGTCGTTGCGAAGCCGGGGTCGCCGATGACGCACGCCACGCCGCCGGGATGCGCGTCGAGCCAGGCATCCAGCACCGCCGGCAGCGATGCGGCCTCGCCGAACCGGACCGGGACCCCGCTCTCGCGGACCGACGTCGGCACGTTCGCGTCCGGGATCGCCGCGAGCACCAGGGGTGCCGCCGTCTCCATCACCTCCGCCGGTGTCCGGTAGTTCACGCCGAGGTGGGTGATCCGCACATCGCGCAGACCGATGCGCATGAGCCTCTCCTCCCAGGTCTCGGTGAAGCCGTGCCGTGCCTGCGCGCGATCGCCGACGACCGTGAAGCTGCGCGAGGGGCAGCGTGCGACGAGCATCCGCCATTCGGCATCCGTCAGCTCCTGGGCTTCGTCGACGACGATGTGTCCGAAGGGGCCGGCCAGCTCGTCGGGTGTGAGTGCCGGCGGGGCGTCGACGCCGAGCAGCACGTTCCGTGCGTCCTGCCCGCGCAGGATCGACATCACCTTCATCTCGCTGTCGTCGTCTTCGATCAGGTGGTCGACGACGTGGGAGATCTGCTCCTGCGCCGAGGCGATCACGGCCTGACGGCGGTGCTCCTCGCGCACCGCCTCCGGGTCGCCGATGCGGCGCCGCGCCGCGTCGAGGAACGGGAGGTCCGCCGTGGTCCACGGCGCCGTCTCCTCCCGGTGCAGCAGCGCGATGTCGTCCGCGGACAGGGCCGGGGCGCACTGCCGGAGCAGAGCGGGCGAGTTCCACATCCGCCCCACCACGGAGGTCGGGGACAGCAGCGGCCAGGCGCGCACGAACGTCCCGGTGAGGTCGTCGTCCTGACGCAGCCAGCGCCGGATCACGTGCGGCGGCACCTCGTCGTCGTCGACCTGATCGACCAGGAGTTCCAGGATCTCCTCCCACACCTCGTCGCGCGCTTCGTTGTGCGACGCTGCGGGGTCAGCGGCGGCGAACACCTCGACCCACTCCTGGCGGCTCAGCCAGAGGTCGGCCCAGGGGGACTCCAGGCGCATGGCATGCTGCGGCGGTCGCTCGAACGACCGCGCCGCGGCATCGAGCATCAGGTCGGGGGAGAGGGAGGCCTTCAGTGAGGCCACGCGCGCATCCGTCTCGTCGACGGCGGTCGTCCCCTCCGGGACGAGGTCCCGCAGCGTGCACAGTCGCACCGTGTCCTCGCCGAGACTCGGCAGCACATCTTCCACGTATGCGAGATAGTGCGCGTTCGGCCCGACGAGCAGCATGCCTCCGGCGCTCTGGGTCAGGCGCGGTTCCGCGTACAGCAGCTGCGCGGCCCGGTGCAGAGCGACGACGGTCTTCCCTGTCCCGGGACCGCCGTCCACGACGAGCGCACCGGGCGAGGGAGTGCGGATGATCGCATCCTGGTCGGCCTGGATCGTCGCGAGCACGTCGCGCATCCGTGATGTGCGATGCGTGCCGAGGCTGGCGATGAATGCGGACTGATCGTCGAGAGACGCTGCGCCGTCGAACCCGGCGGGCGTGAGCGCCTCGTCCCAGTAGTCACTGATGCGTCCGTCCGTCCAGCGGTATCGCCGGCGCGAGACGATGCCGCGCGGATCCTCCATGGTCGCGGCGAAGTACGGTTCGGCCGCCGGGGTCCGCCAGTCGACGAGCAGACGGGTGCCGTCGGCCGCAGCCAGACCCGTGCGACCGATGTAGATCGGTTCGCCTTCTGCCGGCGTCATCCTGCCCAGGCAGATGTCGATGCCGAACCGCTGCAGGATCCGGAGCCTTCCGCTCAGGCGTCGGATCTCCAGGTCGCGGTTCACGGCGCTGTCGCCGAATCCCGCACGCTGGCGTCGTACCTCGGCGAGGCGTCTGGTGACTTCGCTGCGCTGCTCCTCCAGGGTGTCGGCGATCCGTCCGAGGTGATCGCGGTCGGCGTCGAGAAGGGCGGTGGTCGCTTTCGCGCCCAGATTCGCAGGCAGGTGGAAGGGGTCGAAAGACATGGGTCTCCTCACGCGCGAGGGCCGGATCGCACGAGCGAGGGTCGATTCTGCCGCATGGGTGGGGTCTTGCGGCAAGCCCCCTTCTCGGAGATATCCTGGAAATGGAAGGACGCGGGGATCACGCTGACGCACTCGACCGACTGCCCTCCCTGCGGAGCACACATGACGCATCGCATCGGCTATCTCGTCGGAAGTCTCGCGCAGGACTCGATCAACCGGATCCTCGCGAAAGCGCTCGTGGGGCTCGCGCCGCCCAGCCTGGAGCTCGTCGAGATCCCGATCCGGGACCTGCCGCTCTACAACCGCGACGACGAGCTCGATCCGGTCGCCGCGGTGACGGAGTTCAAGCGCGCCATCGAGGGTTCCGAGGGGCTGCTGCTGGTGTCGCCCGAGTACAACCGCTCCATCCCCGGTGCGCTGAAGAACGCGATCGACTGGGGCTCCCGCCCCTGGGGCCACAACTCCTTCGCCCGCAAGCCCACCGGCATCATCGGAGCATCCACGGGTGCCATCGGCACGGCCGTCATGCAGTCGTCGATGCGCAGCGTCCTGAGCTTCCTCAACGCCCCGCAGCTGAACGCCCCGGAGGCGTACATCACGTTCGATCCCGAGGCCTTCGGTCCGGATGGCGAGGTGAAGGATGCCCGCACGCGCGAGTTCCTCCAGCACTACATGAACGAGTACGCCGCCTTCGTCGAGCGGGTGCTGTCGCTCACGGCACCGGGTCACGTCGGGGATCAGGGCTAGTCGTGGCGTCTGACGACAGGGGGATGACGATGTGGAATGCCGACGAGTTGGCGACGATCGCGGCGCCGGAGATGTTCGATCTCTCGGCGCAGCTCGACGATGGGACGATGCCGAAGACCGTGGGAATCTGGGCGGTCGCCGTGGACGGGCGCCTGTTCGTGCGCTCCTACACGGGGCTCGAGGGCAAGTGGTATGCCCCGGCACTCGCCAGTCTGCGCGGCCGCGTGTCGGCCGGTGGCGTCACGAAGGACGTCCGCTTCGAGCGCGTCACCGATGAGGCGACGAACACGGCGATCGATGCCGAGTACCTCGCCAAGTACACGCCGAGCCCGTACGCCCCCGAGATGGGACAGGAGCCGGTGCGCTCGAACACCCTCGAGGTGATCCCGCTCGACTGAGTTGGTTGACTGAGCGCGTCGACTGGCCGGCGGTTCGGCGGGGGTATGCCCTCCCGAACGATCCGCCCCAGACGGTACCGCCGAGAGGGCTGACCGTCCTTCCCGGACGGTTGGGGAGGCGGCGAAGTTCTCGCTGCGCTCTCGGCTGATCTCCCCAGATCTCAGCCTGTAGCCCCCGCTACCTGAGCAGAGTACCGCTTAATCGGCTTGTCCGCCATTTGGGGGACAAAGAAATTTACGAATGTTGCGATTCCGGTCGCCTGTTGTCTTCCCGGCGGCGATGCCTAGGGTGGACTCATGGACAGAATGCTCGTGCTCCCCGCTCAGGTCGCCATCACCCACGGCCACCGGGTCGAGGTGACGGAGCAGGTCGATCCGCTCACCGATGAACCCGTCGTCCTCGCTCTCGTCGACCTCGACACGGGCATCCGCTACCGCCGCACGGAGGAGCCGGGCGGTGACTTCTCGCGATGGATCGGCCGGGTGCTGGAGTGCACGGTGACCATCGGCGGGATCGGGGCGCGCACCACGCTGCTGGTCGATCCCATCGGCCCCGGAGCGACCGGAGCCAAGATCGCGCTGCGCGGCGCCGACGCGGCCGCCGATGCGGCGAAGGCCGAAGCCGACCGATGGGGTGGCGCGGATCGTCCCCCGGTGGAGGAGCCCGAGCGCTTCTGGTGATGCGGGGCGGTCGCCCTCAACGGAAGTCCCGAGACCGATGCGTGACGCCGGTGCGCAGATCCTCGAAACCGTCGGCGAGCACGTTGACCACGCCCTCGGCCGACCGCTCCAAGATGCCGCGGATGATGAGCGCCGGTGATTCCCTGGCGACACGGCGGTAACGGTTCCAGACCCCGGCCGAGCAGACGATGTTCACCAGGCCGCTCTCGTCCTCGAGGTTCACGAAGGTGATCCCGGATGCCGTCGCCGGTCGCTGGCGATGGGTCACGAGACCGGCGACCTCGATACGGCGACCGACCTCGTGGCCCTGCAGATCGGCGGCGGTGAGCACCCCGCGGGTGCGCAGTGCCTCCCGGAAGTGCGCCATCGGATGGTCGTCGGTCGACACCCCGGTCGCCCAGAGGTCCGCCGAGAGCCGCTCGTAGCTGGTCTGATCCGCGAACAGGGGCGGCTGCACGGCGACGGTGGTCCCCGGAAGGAAGCGGGAGCGGTCGTCCGCCGCGGCGCCGGCGAGCCAGATGGCCTCTCGGCGCTCCAGCCCCAGGCAGTCGAAAGCGCCGGCGGTGGCGAGCGCCTCCAACTGCGTGGCGGTGGCATCCGTCCGGCGCACCAGATCGTGCAGATCGCGGTAGCGCCCGTGTGCCTCGCGTTCGGCGACGATTTTCTCCGCCATCGGCACACCGATCCCGCGGATGCCGCTGAGCCCCAGTCGCACCGCTGATCGGCCGTCCCTCCGATGTGACGCGGACTCGTCCGGGGCCCGCCTGTCGAACCGGAGCGGGGTCGGTTGCGGATCGTCGAGGCAGTCGTCCCGCCCCGTCGGCCCGTGCGACGCGCCCTCGTCGAGAGGCTCCAGCATCTCCATTGCCCCGGAGACGTGCAGGTCAGGACGACGGACCTCGACCCCGTGCCGTCGGGCATCCGCGGTGAGGGTCGACGCCGAGTAGAAGCCCATCGGCTGCGAACGCAGCAGGCCGGCGAGGAACGCGGCGGGGTAGTGCAGCTTCAGCCAGGAGCTGGCATAGACGAGCAGGGCGAATGACAGCGAGTGCGACTCCGCGAAGCCGAAGTTCGAGAACGCCTGGATCTGGGCGTAGATGCGATCGGCCGCTTCGTCGACGAGGCCGCGCCTGGCCATGCCGGCGTACAGCTTGTCCCTGACCTTCTCGATCTTCTCCAGGCCGCGCTTCGACCCCATCGCCCGGCGGAGCAGGTCGGCCTCGTCGGCCGTGCAGTCGCCGATGGCCGTCGCCATCTGGATGAGCTGCTCCTGGAAGATCGGGATGCCCAGCGTGCGTTTGAGGATGTCCTCCAGGTCGCTGTGCGGGTAGGGGATCGTGAAGTCCACCGGCTCCTCGCCCCGGGCCAGGCGCTCCCGGTTCTCCTCGTCGACACGATCCTTCGCGATCTTGCGCCGCACGAAGGGGTGCACGGCCCCACCCTGGATGGGACCGGGACGGATGAGCGCGATCTGGATGGCGAGGTCGTAGAAGCAGCGCGGCTGCAGCCGGGGGAGCAGACCGATCTGCGCGCGGGACTCCACCTGGAAGACGCCGATCGAATCCGCGCGGCAGAGCATGTCGTACACCCCCGCCTCCTCTTTGGCAATGCTCTCCAGCGTCCACTCCTCGCCGGTGTTCTCGCGGATCAGGTCGAAACAGTGCTGGAGGGCGGCGAGCATCCCGAGGCCCAGCAGGTCGAACTTCACCAGGCCCATGAAGGCGGAGTCGTCCTTGTCCCACTGGATGACGGTGCGGTTCTCCATGCGGGCATGCTCCACCGGCACGACCTCGCCGACCGGGCGTGCGGTGAGCACCATCCCGCCGGAGTGGATGCCGAGGTGGCGGGGTGCCTTCAGCAGCTCACCCGCGTAGGCGAGCACGTTCTCCGGGATGTCATGACCCTCGACGGGTTCGAGCCCCACACCCCAGCCGTCCACCTGGCGTGACCAGGCGTCCTGCTGCCCGGGGGAATGGCCGAGCGCTCTCGCCATGTCGCGCACCGCGTTCTTCGGACGGTACTGGATGACGTTCGCCACCTGGGCGGCCCGCTCCCTCCCGTACTCCCGGTACACCCACTGGATGATCTCCTCACGGCGGTCGGAGTCGAAGTCCACGTCGATGTCCGGCTCCTCCGTCCGCGTGGTCGCGAGGAAGCGCTCGAAGGGAAGGCGGTAGAGGATCGGATCGACCGCGGTGATCCCCAGCAGGTAGCAGACCGCGCTCGCCGCGGCCGACCCCCGGCCCTGGCAGAGGATGCCGCGTCTGCGCGCCTCCGCGACGATGCCGTGCACGATCAGGAAGTATCCGGGGAAGTCCTTCTCCTCGATCACGTCCAGCTCGCGTTCGATGCGGCGGTGGCCGGCGTCGTCCAGTCGGGGGTACTTCGACGGCACGGCCTCCCAGACCAGGTGACGCAGCCAGCTCATCGGCGTGTGCCCCTCCGGTACCTGCTGTTGGGGGAGTGCCGGTCGTGCGAGACGCAGCGGGAAGGCGGATGCCGCGGCCAGCTCGAGCCCGTACGAGATCGCGCCGGGGTAGCGCCGGAAGCGGGCCGACATCTCGGCTCCGCTGCGCAGATGCGCGCCGCCGTGCGCGGGCAGCCAGCCGTCGAGCTCATCCATGCTGCGCACCGCGCGGACCGCGGCCACCGCCTCGGCGAGCGGCGCCTGTGCGGGGGTGGCGTAGTGCACGTTGTTGGTCGCGACCACCGGCAGCCGCATCCGACGGGCGTGACCGGCGAGGGCGTCGTTGCGGCGGGTGTCCAGCGGATCCCCGTGGTCGAAGAGCTCGACGGCGACGTTGTCGGCTCCGAACAGGTCGGCGAGGGAGCGCAGCGGAGTGGCCGCGTCTCCGGCCTCGAGCCCACGGCGCACCGCACCCTTGCGGCATCCGGTCAGGATCGTCCAGTGCCCGCCCGCGCGCGCGGCGAGATCGTCGAGGTCATAGACGGGACGCCCTTTCTCTCCACCGCGCAGCTGTGCGGCGGAGATCGCGCCCGAGAGCCGGTGGTAGCCCTCCATCCCGCGAGCGAGGACCAGCAGATGCTCCCCGGCGGGATCGGCGGAGCCTCGTTGCGGTGCGGGCAGGTCGAGAGACAACTCGGCTCCGAACACGGTCTGCAGCGGACTCTCCATGAGGTCGGCGACCTCGGCGAAGCGGGCCGCGCCGTAGAAGCCGTCGTGGTCGGTGAGGGCGAGGGCGGTCAGACCGAGGCGGTCGGCCTCGGCGAGGAGATCCTCGGGGGAGGAGGCGCCGTCGAGGAACGAGTACGAGGAATGGGCGTGCAGCTCGGCATAGGGGACCGCATCCTCGGGGCGAGCGCTGGCGGTGGGCGGAGTGCGCTTGCGGCGTCGGCTCACCGGTCCTGGGTCCGTCCGCTGGCCGCGCGGCTCGGCGCCGGGAGGGGTCGGGGGCGACTCCTCGCCGCTGAGGGTGCGCTCCAGGTCTTTCCAGGAGAGGGGCGGGTTGTGCCAGCCCATCAGCGATACCTCCCCTCGGCCCACCAGCGCTCGCCGGTGTGGAAGACCAGCCAGGCGCGGTCGCGGTCGTCGACGATCTGCAGTCGGTGCCCGCGCTTGCCGCCGCCGGACGCCCAGCGGCGCTCGTGGATGGGCCAGGGGCCGGCCCACGCCTGCACGGCCGCCCCGTCGATGCGGGCGGGATCGCTCGAGAGCGCCCCGCGCTCGTCGATGGTGATCGTGGTCTCGTCCGCGGACAGCACTCCGATCGGACGCGGCGGGCGGAACACCTCTGCCGGGAGCGGATCGGGCAGGCTCCCCGGCCAGGGCGATTCCGGGTCGCGCGGGGGGACCGTACGCTCGCCCCAGGGCGTGAGCACCTGCCGATCGGCGAGCCAGCGGCCGCCGGAGACCGCGGCGGTGACGACACCCTGATGTCCCAGCATGGTCTGCACGCGGGAGACCGCATGGTGCAGGCGCTCATCGGTGCCGGATCCGAAGAGCCCCGGCTGGTGATGGGCGGCGTCGTCCACGGCGGCGGGGACGATGCGCACCGCCATGATGCCGCCGAACGCCCGTGCCTCATCGACCGGCTGCTTCGCCGACTGCGCGGCCAGGGCCTCCAGCTGCCAGCGCACCCGGTCGACGAGGTCGGAGGCATCGAAGCAGGTCGGATGCAGCCAGGACCGGGAGAAGACCACGCCGTTGTCGTCGGTCAGATCGATCCGCACCTCCGTGCACACGACCGCGGCGTCGCCGAGCGCGAGCATGACCGCATCCGCCGTCTGCCGCACCGCGAAGGCGACCTGGTCCGCTCCGGCCAACGGTGAGTCGAACTCGATGTCCCGAACGAGCTCGGGGTCGGGCGGACGCGGCGTCAGCGCACGGGAGTCGGCGCCGGCGGCGAGTGCGTGCAGGCGCGCGCCGTGTTCGCCGAAGCGGTCGCGCACGTCGAGCGGGGCGAGCGCGGTGAACTCGCCGAGGGTGCGCACCCCGAGTCGCACGAGGAGGCCGGCGATCTGCTCGTCGCGCAGCACCTGCACGGGGTAGGGGGCGAGGAACTCCCGGGATCCTCCGGGCGGCACGACCGTGCAGGGGGTGGGGCCCCGCGCGGCGATCTCGGCGGTGAACGGGCCGTCCGCGACGCCGATGCGCACCTCGGGGAAACCGGCCTCCGCGAGGACGGCGGTGAGCGCCTCGGCCGCTTCCGCCTCTCCGCCGTGATAGCGGGAGATGCCCCGGGCACGGACGATCGCGAGTCCCGGCCGCAGCAGGGTGACCCCGGGTGCCTGCCTCTCGATGAGGTGCAGTACGGGGAGGAAGGCGCGCTCGTCGCGGTCGGGGTCGTGGGGGAGCACGCGCAGCGAGGAGAGATGGCCCTGTGCGACGCGGCGGCGCTGACCGGTGCGCACGCCGTGCTCCCTGGCGGAGGCGGTGCAGGCGACGATCGTGTTCGCCTGCACCAGGGCGGTGGGCGGGTGCGGAGGCGGGCTGCCGAGCGCGGCCCGCAGGGGCCAGTCGGGGAACCACAGCACGAGCACGCGGAGCGGACTGTTCATCCGGCTTCCGCCCATCGCAGGAGTTCGGGGGGAGCATCCTCGCCCCGGCCGATGATCTCGGGCGAGAGTGCGGGCAGTGCGGTGAGCTCGGTCGCGACGGTCTCGACGGCGCCGTGTCCTCCCGGCAGCCGCACCTGCACGCTCGATGGTCGAGAGGTGTGCCGGGTCTGCGCGGTCACGGTCACTGTGCAGTCGGAGAGCAGCCCCCAGCCGGTGCCGAGGCCGTGCCAGTGCGGGTCATGCAGGCGTATGGTCCCCTCGCTCTGCGGCCATCGTCCGGTGCCGGGCGTCTCGGTGACCAGGAGCGTGCATCCGCGATCGCGCAGGCGTGCGCTCAGACGGGAGACATCGGCATCCCGAGCCTGAGTGGCGGGGTTCACGACGATCAGGGGCACGACCTCGGCCAGCGCGGAGGTCGCCGCGAGCCAGCGCTCTCCCGGGTCGGGGACGAGGATCAGACGGGCGAGATCGATGCCGAATGCGGCCGCCGCTTCGACGCCGAGTGTCGGCATGCCGACGACGGCGCACCAGTGCCCCTTCTGCGATGCGGCGCTGAGCAGTGCGAGCACCAGGCTCGGCGAGGGGGAGACGGTGTAGGAGGTGCCGGTCTGCAGTCCCTCCTCGGGGAGGAGTGCGGAGAAGGCGGGGTCGAGGGGGAGCAGCGTATGCTCGCTGCGCCGCCGTTGCATCCGGCTGATCTCGCGGCGCAGTCGCAGCACTTCTCCCGCGCGGGAGTCGCTCGCCGGCGAGAGGGAGGCCAGCGCATCGAGACCGATCACCCTGCATCCTTTCTCGAAGATATATTCTAATATACCAAGTCCTGTGGATGACGATAGTTCGTACATCGGACATCAGTGGAGTTCTCCACAGGGCGTCGGCACCGGGCCTGCGGATCTCCTAACCTGCGCGTATGGACCCGCGGCTCGCCCTCATCTCGCTCGTGCACGTGATGCTGGCGGGCATCGGCGGATGGCTGATCGTCATCGATGCACGCACGCACCGCCTCCCGAATCGCATCGTGCTGCCGACGCTCGCCGCGCTGATCGTGCTCGGCGCACTCGACGTCCTGGTCACGGGGCACAGCATCGCGTTCCTCCGCGCCCTCCTCGGCCTGGTGATCCTGGGCGGCTTCTATGCGGTGCTGCGGGGGATCAGTCGTGCCGGGATGGGCGGCGGCGATGTGAAGCTCGCCGCGGTCATCGGGTTCGTGCTGGGTTGGCACGGCTGGCAGTCGCTCGCGATCGGCGCCGCCTCGGCCTTCGTGCTCGGGGCGCTCTACGCGCTCGTGCTCATCCTCCTGCGCCGAGCCGACGGGGCCACCCGCATCGCCTTCGGCCCGTGGATGATCGCGGGTGCGCTCCTCGGCGTCGTCCTCGGCTGAATCCGCCGGGTCTCGCACGGATAGTCCGATGTCGGCGCTACCCTGAAGCACATGGCACTTGCACGGCTTCACGGCGGCCCGCTGGACGGGCAGATCATCCCCCTCGGCGACGCGGACGACAAGCTGATCGTCCCCTACAGCGAGACGCAGGTGGTGTACAACCGCCGCAGCGAACCGCACAACACCGGCCCGAACGATGGGCCGACCGAGGTCGACTACTGGTTCGAAGAGTCTCTCGAGGATCTCACTCTCAACGACGATGACTGAACCGTCCCGCACGGTCGAGGTCGAGCGCAAGTACGACGTCGATGGCGAGACCCCGCTGCCGGTCTGGGAAGCGATCCCCGGGGTCGACGCCGTCACCACCGGGGAGGCCAGGGCGCTCGACGCGCAGTACTTCGACACGGCAGACGGCGAACTCGCCCGCGCGGGAGTGGCGCTGCGTCGTCGCACCGGCGGCCCGGACGAGGGCTGGCACGTGAAGGGACCGCGGCAGGGCGACGGTCGGCTCGAACTCGGGTGGCCGCTCGGTGAGGATGACGAGCTCCCCGCGGCCGTGGCCGACACCGTGTCCGCCTGGACGACCGCGCCGCTCACCCCGCTCGCCCGCATCCGGAACGATCGCACCGCCTACCTGCTCACCGGCCCCGGCGGAGTGGTGGCCGAGTTCGTCGACGACCGGGTGCAGGCGACGGATCTCCGAGGCGACGTGCAGCGCGAATGGCGGGAGTGGGAGATGGAACTCGGTCCCGCGGCCCCGGCAGACGACGAGGCGCGCGCCGCCTTCTTCGATGCGGTGGAGCGCGCGGTTTTGGCCGCAGGAGGCCGGGAATCGGCATCCGGTTCCAAGCTCGCCCGTGCCCTCGGCTTCTAGTCAGACGGCCGAGTCGAACGCAACCCCTTTCCCCGGGACGACACCGCGTGCTTGAGTGACAGCATGAGTCGACCGCCTGTGCTCCGATCGCTGCAGACGATCGTCCCCGACACCGTTCTCGTGCAGGAGCAGGTGCGCGACGTCTTCGCCCAGCAGCCCGACCTCGGGCGCTTGGCGCAGCGGATCGTCACGACGTCGTTCAATGTCTCGGGCATCGACCGCCGCCATACCGTGATCGACGAGTTGTCGCTCGAATCCGACGTGGCCGATCCCGTCTTCTTCGACCGGCGTTCCGGAGAGCTGCTGGCTCCGGGCACGAAGGCGCGCAACGACATCTACACCCGGGAGGCTGCCCGACTCTTCGTCGACGTCGCGCGGCGGGCCCTCGAGGCCGACCCCGAGATCGGCCCGGAGGATGTGACTCACGTCATCACGGTGTCCTGCACCGGGTTCCACGCTCCCGGACCGGAGTACGAGATCGTGCGCGCTCTCGGGCTCTCCGATGCGGTGCAGCGCTTCCATCTCGGGTTCATGGGCTGCTACGCGTCGATGCCGGCGCTGCGGGCGGCGAGCCAGTTCTGCATCGCCGACGAGAACGCGGTCGTCCTGGTCGTCAGCGTCGAGCTGTGCACCCTGCATCTGCGTTCCTCGGAGAACCCGGACACGATCGTCGCCTCCTCCCTGTTCGCCGACGGTGCGGCGGCCGGCATCGTCACGGCCCGTGACCTTCCGTCGGCGTCGACCGCCCTGCGGCTGGACCGGTTCCACACGGCCATCGCGCCGGAGGGCGAGAAGGACATGGCCTGGACGATCGGCGACACCGGGTTCGAGATGATCCTCTCCACCGCCGTCCCGCAGATCATCGGGGAGACCATCATCGGCGCTCTCCGGCCGCTGTATTCCGCTTATGCGGAGATGGCCGAGGCTTTCGAGGCGGGGCGGGTGGGGGAGAAGGTCGAGCACTGGGCGATCCACCCCGGGGGGCGCAGCATCCTGGACCGGGTGCAGGAGCGGATGCATCTCAGCGATGCGCAGCTGCACCCCGCCCGCGAGGTCCTGCGCGAGAACGGCAACATGTCCAGCGCCACGGTGCTCTTCGTCCTCAAGCGCATCTTGGAGGAGGAGGGCGCGGCAGCGGGCGAGCGCGTCGCCGCGATGGCCTTCGGGCCGGGGCTGACCGCCGAGAGCGCGCTGCTCACCGTCGTCGCCCCCTCGGCCTCATGAGTCCAGCCCTGGCGGTCAGGGACGTCGAGACCCGTGAGCTGATGGACGACCCGCACGCCGATGCGCGAATGCTGGCGCGGACCTACGGGCGGTTCGGCTTTGTGAACGCGCTGGTCTCGCGTCCGGGCACGCTCTATCGCCGCGACATCCGGCCGCGCGCGGAGCGGGCAGGGCGACTGCGCATCCTCGATGTCGGCGCCGGCGGGGGAGACCTCTGCCGTCTGCTCGCCGGGCGGCTGCGTCACGACGGGTTCGATGCCGAGATCACCGCCCTCGATGCCGATGAGCGGGCGATCCGGTGGGCCTCGGCGCACGACCGCGGCGCCGGCATCCGCTATCGACGGGCGCTGACCACCGAGCTGGTCGAAGCGGGCGACACCTACGACGTCGTGCTGTCCAACCACGTGTTGCACCATCTGGACGAGGACGAGCTCCAAACGGTCCTCAGCGACTCGACGCGGCTCGTCGCGCCAGGCGGATTAGTGTCCCACCACGACATCGCCCGGAGCCGGACCGCCCACGTGCTGTTCGCCGCGGCGACCTTGCCGATCTCGCGCACCCTTCTCGCCGACTCGTTCATCCGCGAAGACGGTCTCATCAGCATCCGACGCTCGTACACGGTCGCCGAGCTGACGGCGATCGCTCCGACCGGGTGGACCGTCCGCGGGGGACTGCCCTCGCGACTGGAGCTGCGGTGGGAGGAGGGCAGTGCCCGATCATGACGTGCTGATCGTGGGAGCAGGGCCCGTCGGTCTGCTCCTGGCCTGCCTGCTGCTGCAGGACGGATTGCGGGTGGTGGTCTGCGAGCGGCGCACGGATGCCGACGATCGGACCAGGGCGATCGGCATCCATCGGCCGGGGCTGGACGCGCTCGATGCGGTCGGAATCGGGACGGACGTCCGGTCGGAAGCGCTGCGGCTCGAAGGCGGAGAGGTGCGCAGTCGCCGCAGGACCCTGGCCACGCTGACCTTCGCGCCGGATCGCCCCGTCCTGATCCTCCCGCAGCCGCGGACGAGTGCGCTGCTCCGGGCCCGACTGCAGGCACTCTCCCCGGATGCCCTGATCTCCGGATGCACGGTGCAGGCGCTTCGGAGCACCGCCGCTGCGGTTCAGGTCTCGGCGCAGACCGGGGCGGGACCGCGCACGTTCACCGCGTCGATCGTCGTGGTGGCAGACGGTGTGCGCAGCCGTCTGCGCGATGAGCTCGACCTCGGCTGGCACCGTCGTCCGGGACGCGCGTCGTACTCGATGCTCGACGTCGCAGACGCCTCACCGGGTGAGCATGCCGTCCTGCACTGCGAACCCGCCGGTCTCGTCGAGTCCTTCCCGCTTCCCGGTGGAGTGCGGCGCTGGGTTGTGCGCGAAGGGTCCGACGGGGTTCTGGGTACTGCCGAAAACCTCCGTGCCGTGATCGAGGCGCGCACCGGGATCGCCATCGAACTCCCGCCCGATGCGGAGCCGGCCTCCTTCGTCGCCGCACAGCACCGGGCGACACGGCTGACCAGGGGGCGGGTGGTGCTCCTCGGAGACGCCGCGCACGAGATCAGTCCTATCGGCGGGCAGGGGATGAACCTGGGCTGGGTGGATGCCGCTCGTCTCGCGTCCGAACTCGCGCGGTCGCTGCCGCATCGGATGCCCGAGCTGGCGAGGTTCGAGTGGCACGTGCTGCGGTCCGCCTCGCGCGCACAGCGGCGCTCGGCGTTCTACATGTCGATGGGTGCTCCGGCGCCGGCGCCCGTGGTCCGCGGCCGGGAGCTGCTGATGCGCGCGCTGGGCTCGCCGCCGCTGCGGGCATGGACGGCCGGGCTCCTCACGATGCGCGGCCTCTGATGCGCGGCCTCTGACACACCGCCTCTGACGCACGGCCTCTGACGCACGAAGGCCCGGTCCGCAGTGCGCGGGACCGGGCCTTCGAGAAAGCGGATCAGAAGTTGATCATGTGGCCGGCGAGGCCGTGGAAGCCCTCCTGCAGCGCCTCCGACAGCGTCGGGTGCGTGTGCACGTTGCGGGCCAGCTCCAGAGCCGTGAGGTCCCACTTCTGGGCCAGCGTCAGCTCCGGCAGCAGCTCGGAGACATCCGGGCCGATCATGTGGGCGCCGATGAGCTCGAGGTGCTCGGCGTCGGCGATCAGCTTGACGAAGCCGACCGGCTCGCCGAGGCCGTGCGCCTTGCCGTTGGCCATGAACGGGAAGGTCGAGACCTTGATCTCGCGCCCCTCGTCCTTGGCCTGCTGCTCGGTGAGACCGAACGACGCGACCTGCGGGGAGCAGAACGTCGCACGCGGCATCATCCGGTAATCGCCGAGCGTCTGGGTCTCCGCGCCACCGATGGTCTCGGCAGCGACGACGCCCTGAGCCTCGGCCACGTGGGCGAGCTGCAGCTTGGCGGTCACGTCGCCGATGGCGTAGATGCCCTCGACGTTGGTGCGCATGTGGTCGTCGATGTCGATCGCGCCGCGCTCGGTCAGCTTCACGCCGGTGGCCTCGAGGCCGAAGCCCTCGATGTTCGGGGCGAAACCGACCGACATGAGCACCTTGCCGGCCTCGATCGACGACTGCTGGCCGTCCTTGCCGGTGTAGGTGACCGTCACCGAGGAGCCGTTGTCGACGACCGACTCGACCTTGGTCGAGGTGAGGATGTCGACGCCGTAGTTCTTGTACTGCTTCGTGATCTCCTTCGACACGTCGGCGTCCTCGTTGGGGAGCGCGCGGTCGAGGAACTCGATGATCGTGACCTTCACACCGTAGTTCGTGAGGACGTAGGCGAACTCCATGCCGATCGCGCCGGCACCGACGATGACGATCGACTCGGGCAGCTCACGGGTCATGATCTGCTCTTCGTACGTCACGACGTTCTCGCTGAGCGTCACTCCGGGGAGGAGGCGGACCTTGGAGCCGGTGGCGATGATGACGTTGTCGAAGGTGACCTCTTCGACCTGACCATCGGCCTTGGCGACCGAGATCGCCTTCGGGCCGGTGAACGTGCCGCGACCGTTGTACTCGGTCACCTTGTTCTTCTTCATCAGGAAGTGGATGCCCTTGACGCGACCCTCGGCGACCTCACGGCTGCGATCGAACGCCTTGCCGAAGTCGATCGTGAACTCGCCGGAGATTCCGAAGAACTCGGCCTTGTGGTTCAGGGTGTGCGCGAGCTCCGCGTTCTTCAGGAGCGCCTTGGAGGGGATGCAGCCGACGTTGAGGCAGACACCACCCCAGTACTTCTCCTCGATGATGGCGGTGGACAGACCGAGCTGCGCGCTGCGAACCGCAGCGACGTATCCGCCAGGACCTGCACCAAGGATGACGACGTCGTAATGTGGCATGCCTTAAGCCTATCGCTCCGTGGGGGCGTCGGAACCGGTCGCGGAACCGCCGCGGCGACGGCTCAGGACGATCCATGTGACCACGCCGGCGACCACCAGGACGGCGACGATCGCGAGCACCCAGATCCACGGGGATCCGGCGTCGCCGTCACCGGAATCGGCCGGCGGCGTCGTGGTCGCCTCGGGTGCTGCGGTCTGCTCCGCCGTCGGTGCCGCGGTGGTGGGCGCAGCAGTGGGTGCCTCGGTCGGTGTCGCATCGTCGCCGACGGTCACGGTGAAGGAGTACTCGCCGGATGTGGGGTGGCCGTCGCTCGAGACGACCTTCCAGATGACGTGGTACTCGCCGGCCGGGCCCGAGCCCTGCAGCGGCTGGGTGACGATCGCGCCGTCGACCGTCGCTGCGCCGTCGGTGACCGAGGAGCCGTCGGGGCCGGTGACGACGACCTCGGTCGCGCCCTCGCCGTCGATGAGCTTGGCGCTGAAGGTGAGCGTCAGCTCCGACGGCACGGTCTCGACGGACTCGTCTGCGGCCGGAGACGACGACACGAGCGCGTCGTGCGCGGAGGCCGAGAGTGGAGAGAAGAGCACGAGGAACGCAGCGAGCAGGGTGGCGGCGAGGGCGATCGGGGTCGCCGGGCGCCGCAGGACATTGGTCTTCACGGTTCCACCCTATGAATACCCGGTATGTGATGGCTGAGTATGCAACCGGCCTCCCGCGAGCGCCTCGGCATCCGTTAGTCTGGAAAGCCAAGGAGGGCACTGTGACTGACAGCGACAGCCGACCGGCCGGAGAAGCCGCGATCCACCGTTCCGGTGAGCAGAGACACGACGTGACGCAGACGTTCGGGCACGATTCCGACCTGTCTTTCGTGCCGTTCGGAGTGGAACTCACCGACGTCGAGCAGAGTGCGATCAGCGCCCTGCCCGCAGGATCGGCGTTGCTGCTGGTCCGTTCCGGCGCTCTCGCCGGTGCCCGCTACCTCCTCGACACCGACGTGACCACGGTCGGCCGGCATCCGGAGGCCGACATCTTCTTCGACGACGTGACCGTGTCCCGTCGTCATGCAGAGATCACCCGCACCGGGTCGGCGTTCGAGATCATCGATCAGCGCTCGCTCAACGGAACGTACGTCAACGGGGAGCGCGTCGACCGCAGCCCGCTCGTCGACGGTTCGGAACTGCGTGTCGGCAAGTTCCGCCTGAATTTCTTCGCCTCCCCTCGCGATCGCGCGGCGGCGAACGACTGATGGCGGCTACTCCCGCCCGCGAACGTTCCGCGTCCGCGGGCTTGCTGAGCATCGGCCAAGTCCTCGCTCGGCTCACACCGGAGTTCCCCGACCTCACCTCCAGCAAACTGCGCTTCCTCGAGGTGCAGGGCATCGTCAGCCCCTCGCGCACCGAGTCCGGCTATCGCAAGTTCTCCACGGCGGACATCGAACGACTGCGTCTCGGCCTCACTCTGCAGCGCGACCACTATCTTCCGCTGAGCGTGATCCGCGAGCAGCTCGACGACGTCGATGCCGGCGGGGAGGCGACTCCGTTCGCTCCGCCGCCCTCGATCACGCCGGCGCCGCGCAGATACCGACGCGACGAGCTGCTGGCTGCAGCCGGCGCGGGCCCGCAGCTGCTCAACGACGCGATCAGCACCGGTGTCATCATCGCCCAGGAGAGTTACCAGGAGACGACGGTCACGCTGTTGCGCGGCCTCGTCGCCCTCGACCGCCACGGCATCGAGCCGCGGCACCTGCGCTCGCTGCGCCAGGGAGCAGATCGCGAGGTCGCGCTCATCGAATCGGCGATGTCCGCGCTGCTGCGTCGGACGGATGCTCCGTCCCGGGCCAAGGCCAGCGAGCTGGCGCCGGAACTGGCCGCGAAGATCGACGAGGTGCGCTCGCTCTTCGTCAAAGACGCGCTGTCGCGAGTGCTTTCGTAACGAACTGGTTGCGACACACCTTCGCGGTCCCGCGGATGTGATTGCCGGTGCCCAGGCACTGCTCTACCGTGGAAGATAACCGTTCCAGGGAGGATTTCAGATGAATGCGGATGAGCTCGCAGGAGACCCGCGGTTCGTACCCGAACTCCTCTTCACCGATGGTCTTCCGGCCATGGACGACGAGGTCGGCTACCGTGGCGCGGTCGCCGCTCGCGCCGCCGGCATCACCTACCGTCAGCTCGACTACTGGGCGCGCACCGAGCTGGTGGAACCCACCGTTCGCGGGGCGAACGGCTCCGGGTCGCAGCGTCTCTACGGCTTCCGCGACATCCTCGTCCTGAAGCTCGTGAAGAGCCTGCTCGACACGGGCATCTCGCTGCAGCAGATCCGCACGGCCGTCGAAGAGCTCCGACGCGCAGGCATCCGCGACCTCGCCGGTACGACGCTCATGAGCGACGGTGCATCGGTCTACCTGTGCACGTCGAACGACGAGGTCATCGACCTCGTGAGCCGCGGCCAGGGCGTCTTCGGCATCGCCGTCGGCAAGGTCCTCCGCGAGGTGGAGTCGACGCTGGTCGCGTTCGACGCGACCGCTCCGGATCCGGTCGACGAGCTTTCCGCCCGTCGGACCAAGCGCTCCGCCTGATCGCGCCTTCCCCCGTCATACAGAAAACGGCCGTCCTCGATGAGGATGGCCGTTTTGCTGTGCACGTGGTGAGGGTCAGCTCTGCGGACCGCTCTCGGGGACGGCGATCCGACCGGTGCGGATGATCCTGTCGAGCAGCGAATCGAAGTCGGCCGCCAGTTCCTGGGCGGAATCACCGGGCCAGATGTGCAGCGGCTTGGCCGCACCCTGTGCCTGCTGCAGGGAGGTGCGCTCCGGCAGCTGCGGCGAGAGCACGAGGGGGCCGAACATGTCGCGCAGCTCTTTGATGCGGAACTGGTGCTCGATGGACTGCGGGCGCACGCGATTCACGACGATGCCGAGCGGCTGCAGTCGGGGGGAGAGACCACGACGGATCTCCTCGATGGCGCGGAGGGCGCGATCGGCTGCGGCGACGGAGAAGAGGCCGGGCTCGGTGACGACCATGACGCGATCGCTCGCGGCCCAGGCGGTGCGGGTCAGGGCGTTCAGCGAGGGCGCGCAGTCGACGAGCACGAGGTCGTAGTCCGCCTCGACGGAGGCGAGCGCCTCCTCGAGCTTCCAGACGTCGCGCACGCTCGGGTGCGGTCCGTCGAAGTTGATGGCGGAAGGGCTCCCGATCAGCACGTCGATGGTGCCGGGGTGGACCTTCGCCCAGCCGCTGGAGGTGATCGCCTGACGGACGACCTTCTCCTTCGGGTTCGCCAGGACGTCGGCGATGTTGAGTCGTCCGGCCACCTGGATGTCCATCCCGGTGGAGACGTCGGACTGCGGATCGAGGTCGACGACGAGAGTCCGGACTCCTCGAGCGAAAGCCGCGGAGGCCAGCCCGAGTGTCACGGTCGTCTTGCCGACGCCCCCCTTGAGAGAGCTGACGCTGAGTACGTGCACGGACACCACGTTACCTTCCCCTAGGCTGAGGGAACACTCAGCCCCGCCCCATGCGCATCGAAAACGCTGCGCATCGAGCTTTCAGAGGTGTGCATGTTCCAGAAGATCCTTGTGGCGAACCGCGGCGAGATCGCGATCCGCGCATTCCGTGCGGCAGTCGAAGTGGGGGCGCGCACCGTCGCGGTGTTCCCTCATGAGGACCGCGGCTCCGTGCATCGGCTCAAGGCCGATGAGGCTTACGAGATCGGCGAGCGCGGCCATCCGGTGCGCGCATACCTGAACGTCGACGAGATCATCCGCGTCGCTCTCGAGTCGGGGGCGGATGCGATCTACCCCGGATACGGCTTCCTCTCGGAGAATCCGGAGCTGGCCGAGAAGGCCGCAGCCAACGGCATCGTCTTCATCGGTCCGCCCTCCAACGTGTTGGAGATGGCGGGGAACAAGGTCGAGGCGAAGCGTCACGCGATCGAGGCGGGCGTGCCCGTCCTCCGTTCCACCGAGGCCTCAGACGACGTCGACGCTCTCGTCGCCCAGGCGGAGGACGTCGGATTCCCGCTCTTCGCCAAGGCGGTCGCCGGCGGCGGCGGTCGCGGCATGCGCCGTGTCGAGACCTCCGGCGATCTCGCCCCCGCGCTGGCCGAGGCGATGCGCGAGGCGGCCAGCGCCTTCGGAGACGCCCGGATGTTCCTCGAACAGGCGGTCATGCGACCGCGGCACATCGAGGTGCAGATCCTCGCCGACAAGACCGGCGAGACCGTTCACCTGTTCGAGCGCGACTGCTCGGTGCAGCGGCGTCACCAGAAGGTCGTCGAGATCGCTCCGGCTCCGAACCTCGACGACAGCGTCCGCACCGCGCTGCACGGGTACGCGGTCGCGTTCGCACGGTCCATCGGCTACGAGAACGCCGGCACGGTCGAGTTCCTGCTCGAGACGGCGGGGGAGCGCACGGGCGAGGTCGTCTTCATCGAGATGAACCCGCGCATCCAGGTGGAGCACACGGTCACCGAGGAGGTCACCGATGTCGACCTCGTGCAGAGCCAGATGCGCATCGCTTCCGGTCAGACCCTCGCCGACCTCGGCCTGCAGCAGGAGAACCTGCATCTGCGGGGCGCGGCGCTGCAGTGCCGGATCACGACGGAGGACCCGACGCAGGGCTTCCGTCCCGACACCGGAAAGATCACGACCTACCGCTCGCCCGGCGGCGCCGGCATCCGTCTCGACGGCGGAACCGTGCACCAAGGGGCACAGATCAGCCCGCACTTCGACTCCATGCTGGCGAAGCTGACCTGCCGTGGTCGCGACTTCCCCGCAGCTGTCGCCCGCGCGCGTCGCGCACTGGCGGAGTTCCGCATCCGCGGCGTCTCCACCAACATCCCCTTCCTGCAGGCACTGCTGGAGGATGACGCGTTCATCGCGGGCGATGTGAGCACCTCGTTCATCGACGAGCGGCCCGAGCTGCTGCGCGGCCGGGTGTCGAAGGACCGCGGCACGAAGTACTTGAACTGGCTGGTCGACGTCACCGTCAACAAGCCGCACGGCGCCCACCCGGGAGTGATCGATCCCTCGTCGAAGCTGCCGACGGTCGATCTGACCACGGAACCGCCGGCCGGCTCTCGTCAGCGGCTTCTCGAACTCGGGCCGGAGGGCTTCGTGCGCAGTCTTCGCGAGCAGACCGCGTTGGCGATCACCGACACCACCTTCCGCGATGCGCACCAGTCCCTCCTGGCGACGCGGGTCCGCACGAAGGACCTCGTTGCGGCCGCTCCGTACCTGGCGCGGCTGACCCCTGGACTGCTGTCCGTCGAGGCCTGGGGCGGCGCGACCTACGACGTCGCCCTGCGGTTCCTCGGCGAGGACCCGTGGGAGCGCCTCGACAAGCTGCGTGCCGCGTTGCCGAACGTGGCGATCCAGATGCTCCTGCGTGGGCGCAACACGGTCGGCTACACGCCGTACCCGACGGCGGTCACCGAGGCATTCGTCGCGGAGGCGGCCGCCAGCGGCGTCGACATCTTCCGCATCTTCGACGCGCTCAACGATGTGGAGCAGATGCGCCCGGCCATCGAGGCCGTCCGCAAGACCGGCACGGCCGTCGCCGAGGTGGCGCTCTGCTACACCGGCGACCTGCTCGACCCCGCAGAAGACCTCTACACGCTCGACTACTACCTGCGCCTCGCCGACCAGATCGTCGAGGCGGGCGCGCACATCATCGCGATCAAGGACATGGCGGGTCTGCTGCGCCCCGCGGCCGCCGCGAAGCTCGTCGCGGCGCTGCGTGAGCGGTTCGACCTCCCGGTGCACCTGCACACGCACGACACTCCAGGCGGTCAGCTGGCCACGCTCCTCGCGGCCAGCGCCGTCGGCGTCGATGCGGTGGATGCCGCGTCGGCACCCCTGTCCGGCACCACGAGCCAGCCGTCCCTGTCGTCGCTCGTCGCAGCTCTCGCGCACACCGAGCGGGACAGCGGGATCTCGCTCGACGGCGTGTCCGACCTCGAGCCTTACTGGGAAGCGGTGCGTCGGGCGTACGCTCCGTTCGAGTCCGGGCTTCCGGGACCGACGGGACGCGTCTACCACCACGAGATCCCCGGCGGTCAGCTGTCGAATCTGCGTCAGCAGGCGAAGGCGCTGGGTCTCGCGGACGACTTCGAACTCATCGAGGACATGTACGCCGCCGCCGACCGGATCCTCGGGCGCGTGCCCAAGGTGACTCCCTCCTCGAAGGTCGTGGGCGACCTGGCCCTTCACCTCGCAGCCGTGAAGGCGGATCCCGCCGACTTCGAGGCCAACCCGGAGAAGTACGACGTGCCGGATTCGGTCGTCGGCTTCATGGCGGGCGAGCTCGGCGACCTGCCCGGCGGGTGGCCGGAGCCTTTCCGGACGAAGGTTCTCGCCGGACGCTCGGTGCGGGTCGGCCTCACGGACATCACGGTGGAGGACGAGGCGGCACTCGCCGGTACCAGCGCCGAGCGACGGACACGACTGAACACCCTGCTGTTCCCCGGGCCGAGCGCGGAGTTCGCGGAGCGCCGCGAGTTGTTCGGCGATCTCTCGGTGCTCGACACCAGCGACTACCTCTACGGCTTGGTGGCGGGGCAGGAGCACATGATCGAGATCGATCGCGGTGTGCAGCTCTACGTCGGCATCGAGGCCATCGGTGAGGCGGACGACAAGGGCATGCGGACCGTGATGACGACGCTCAACGGACAGCTCCGCCCCGTGTTCGTGCGAGATCGCTCCATCGTCGTCGACGCGCACGAGGTCGAGAAGGCGGACACCTCTGTTCCCGGGCAGGTCGCGGCGCCGTTCTCCGGCGTCGTGACCCTGAAGGCCGAGGTCGGCGCGGCCGTCCGGGCCGGGGAGCCGGTCGCGTCGATCGAGGCGATGAAGATGGAAGCGGCCATCACCGCGCCCGTCGACGGCGTCATCGAGCGCCATGCGATCGCCGAGACGCAGCAGGTGGATGCCGGAGATCTTTTGGTCGTGATCCGCCCCGCGCACTAACCTTGTGCGGGCGAGGCCTGCGCACCGTGTGCGCAACCCGAGGCCCGCACAGGCTGGGAGCGACATCGTGACACCGAAGAACATCACCGACCCCGAGGAGAGCCCGCTGGGGGTGCTCGATGAGGCCGCGTCGCTCGACACGGCCGGTATCGGCATCCTCGGCGGGACCGCACAGGTCAGTGTGACGCTGCCCAAGGACGAGGACGACGACCTCACCGACGACGGGGTCGTCGAGGGAGAGGTCGTCGGCGACCTCGTGATCGACCCGCCCGTTGCCGTGCAGTCCGAGGTGGAGCCGGCGTCCACGGCGAAGCCGTTGGCATCGGGAGCGCCCGCCGCGGAGGTGACCGCTGCTCGGACCGAGCGTCCGGACGCCGCGAAGAAGCCGAAGAAGCAGAAGGCAGCGGCGAAGACCCCGACTCTGACCCCGGTCCCGGCTCCGAAGAAGGTCGAAGATCTCGGGCGTCCCGCGAGGGCGGCCGACGAGACCGCGGTAGAGGAGCCTGGGGTCGACGAGGCTGAGCTCGAGCCCGAGCCCGAGCCCGAGGCCGAGGTCGTCGAGCCGTCGGTCGTCCATGCCGCCGCGATCGACGAGACCCCGGTGGCTTCGCCTCCGCTCGTCCATCCGCGCTCCGAGAACATCATCGATGCCGTGGTCGTCGATGAGCCCGACACCACCGCGCTCGTGGATACGCCGGACGACGACGGCGAGCAGTCCCAAGAGGCGGCGACGGCGGAGCGCTTCCTCGCGAGAGCGAAGGCCGACGTCGCACCGGCGCCTGCCGCATCCGCGCCCGCGGCATCCGCGCCCGCGGCATCCGTGCCCGCGGCATCCGTGCCCGCGCGAGCATCCGTCGAGAAGGAGAACAGGTCCGTGTCCACTCCCGATGAGAAGAAGTCCGTCGCATCCCAGCCGGTCCGGCCCGCTCCGCGAGTTGACGTCACGCTCACATCCAAACGCCTGGACGACCTGGGCGACGCCTCGAGGGAATCCGCCGACCTTCTGACCGCGGACCGGCTGCTCGACCCGCACCGGCTCGCGAAGCCCGAACCGGAAGGCGCATGGAGCCACTTCCTCTATGCCGTCTCGGGGCGTCGCATCAACATCGGAGACGGACGTCGTGCACGCGAGCGCAAGGCCCTGTCGGCGAGGATCGCCGCTCCGCTCGCCGGCGGAGCGCGGTTCGTTCCCGTGCTGTCGCGCAAGGGGGGAGTCGGCAAGACGACGATCACCGCGCTGCTCGGCATGGCTCTGGCCGACGCGCGCGAGGATCGTGTGATCGCTGTCGACGCCAACCCCGATCGGGGCACGCTCGCTGAGCGCATCGTGCGTCCGCACCACAGCAAGTCCGTGCGCGACCTCGTCCGCATCCACGACGACGTCAAGGGATACCACGACATCTCGGCCATCGTCGCCAGAGACGCGACACGACTCGACGTGCTCGCCTCCGACTCCGACCCGCGTATCGCCGAGGCCTTCAGCGACAGCGACTACCGCGATGTCGCCGGTGTCGCCGCACACTATTACTCTCTGGTCCTGACGGACACGGGAACCGGCATCGTCCACTCCGTGATGTCGGCGACCCTCGATCTCGCGGATCAGATCGTCATCGTCTCGGGGCTCAGCGTCGACGAGGCCCGGCTGGCCTCCGAGACGCTCACCTGGCTCGAGACCAACGGCTATGCGGAGCAGGCGCGCGACGCGATCGTGGTTCTCAACCAGTCGACGCCGGGAACCCCGCTGGTGCGGCTGAACGAACTGCAGGCGCACTTCGCCACCCGTGCCCGCAGCGTCGTCCGCGTCCCCTACGACCCGCAGATCGCCGGCGGAGGCACGATCGTGTTCGCGAACCTGCTCCCGGAGACCCGGATCGCGGCCCGTGAGTTGGCAGCACTCCTGGTCGAGGGCCTGCGGGCGAAGGCTGCCTGATGGCGGTACGTGAGATCCGCATCTTCGGCGACCCGGTTCTGCGCAGCGTCTGCGCGCCGATAGACGAGATCGACGACGGTGTGCGGGCCCTCGTGGCCGACCTCGTCGACACCGTCGAGCTCCCCGGACGTGCAGGCGTCGCCGCGCCGCAGATCGGTGTCGCGCTCCGCGCCTTCAGCTACAACATCGACGGCGACATCGGATACGTTCTCAACCCCGTCCTCACCGAGGTTCGTGGTGAGCCCCAGCCGACGGGGGAGGGATGCCTCTCGGTTCCCGGACTCTGGCATGATGCCCAGCGCTACCCGTGGGCCCGCGTCGAGGGCATCGACCTCGACGGCGAGCCGGTGGTGCTCGAGGGTGAGGGTCTACTCGCCCAGGCGCTGCAGCACGAGACCGATCACCTCGATGGCAAGCTGTTCCTGACCCGGCTCGACCCGGAGACCCGCAAGCTCGCCATGCGAGAGGTCCGCGAGAGCGCCTGGTTCTGAACGCACGAAGAAGGGCCCCGCGCGAGCGGGGCCCTTCTTCGTGCGTCGGAGTGTCAGCCGCCGATTGCCACGTTCGTCGTGGCGACGGGCTCGTCGTAGATCGCGATGATCTCGTCGGCGAAGTCGTTCATGATGACGTTGCGCTTGATCGAGAGCTTCGGCGTCAGGTGGCCGGAAGCCTCCGTCCACTCCGAGTCGAGGATCGTGAACTTCCGGATCGACTCTGCACGCGAGACGTGGGCGTTCGCGATGTCCACCGCTCGCTGCACCTCGGCGCGGACAGCGGCGTTCTTCGACGCGTCCTCGAGCGACATCTTCGCCTCGAGACCGTTGTTCGCGAGCCAGGTCGGGAGCATCTCGGGGTCGAGGGTGATGAGCGCCGAGATGAACGGACGCTGGTCGCCCACCACGACGACCTGACCGATGATCGGGTTGGCGCGGATCGGGTCCTCGAGCGCGGCGGGAGCGACGTTCTTGCCGCCGGCCGTGACGATGATCTCCTTCTTGCGTCCGGTGATCGTGAGGAAGCCCTCGGAGTCGAAGCTGCCGATGTCGCCGGTGTGGAACCAGCCGCCCTCGCTGAAGGCCTCCGCCGTCGCCTCGGGGTTGTTCCAGTACTCCTTGAACACGTTGATGCCGCGCACTTCGATCTCGCCGTCGTCGGCGAGGCGCACGCCCACACCCGGGAGCGCAGGGCCGACGGTGCCGATCTTCGACTTGTCCGCCAGGTTCACCGTCGCGGGTGCCGTCGTCTCGGTCAGACCGTATCCCTCGAGGATGACCACGCCGAGGCTGTGGAAGAAGTGGCCGAGGCGCGAGCCCAGGGGAGCGGAGCCCGAGACGGCGTACACGACGTTGCCGCCCATCGCCTCGCGGAGCTTGCTGTAGACGAGCTTGTTGAAGAGGGCGAACTTGAGCTTCATCCCGAACGGGATCTTCTTGCCGGCCTCGAGCAGCTTCGAGTGCTCGATGGCGACGTCGGCCGCGGCGCGGAAGATCTTGCCCTTGCCTCCGGCCTCGGCCTTCTGCTCAGCCGAGTTGTAGACCTTCTCGAACACACGGGGTACCGCGAGGAGGAAGGTCGGCTTGAACGAGCCGAGCGCGGGCAGGAGCTGGCGCGTATCCGGCTGGTGACCGGTGCGCACCCCGGCGTGGATGTCGAGGATCGAGATGAAGCGCGCGAACACGTGCGCCGTGGTGATGAAGAGCAGCGTGGAAGCGCCGGGGGTCTGTACGACGGCGTCGAGCGCCTTGGCCGAGTTGCGGGACAGCTCGACGAAGTTGCTGTGCGTGAGCACGCACCCCTTCGGCCGCCCGGTCGAGCCGGAGGTATAAATGAGTGTCGCGATGTCGGAACCGACGGCGAGGGTGCGGCGTCGTTCGATCTCTGCATCGGTCACCGAGGCGCCCTGAGCGGTCAGGGTGTCGATGGCCCCGAGGTGCAGCTGCCAGACCTCGCGGAGCAGCGGCAGGTCCCCGCGCACCTCATCGACGCGGGCGAAGTGCTCGGAGGTCTCCACGATCAGAGCGATCGCGCCGGAGTCTTCGAGGATCCACTGGATCTGCGACGGTGAGCTGGTCTCGTAGATCGGCACCATCACCGCGCCGGCGTAGAAGAGCGCGAAATCCACGAGCGTCCACTCGTACGTCGTGCGTGCGAGGAAGCCGACCTTCTCGCCGGGTTGGATGCCGGCCGCGGCGAAGCCCTTCGCCAGAGCGACGACGGCCGTCTGGAAGTCGGCTGCGGAGATGTCGCGCCAGCCGTCGCCGTCGGGCACGGAGAAGAGCGCACGATCCGGAGTGGCTTCGACGCGCTTCACCAGCAGGTCGGCGACGTTCGCGTCGGGATCGGCGGGGACGATCGCGGGGACTTCAAACTGGACCACGGCAGCTCCTTCGGTACCGGTCGGGCACGGGTGTCCTTCGAGTGTAGGGCATGGAATCGAGTCGCGCCCGAGGTGAGACTCAGTCGCTCCTGCGGCGGAGAAGTCGAGAACTTCCAGGCGCGGGGCACGGCGGCGCTAGACTTCACCTCGATGTTCTACTGGCTGATGAAGTACGTCGTTATCGGCCCCGTGGTCAAGGGTGTCTTCCGCCCCTGGATCGTGGGGCGGAACAACGTGCCCGCGAACGGTGCGGCGATCCTCGCGAGCAACCACCTCTCCTTCGCCGATTCCATCTTCCTGCCGCTGGTCATCGACCGTTCGATGTCATTCCTCGCGAAGAGCGACTACTTCACCGGTCGCGGCCTCAAAGGCTGGGCGACGAAGTTCTTCATGAAGGCCACCGGCCAGATCCCGATCGACCGATCCGGCGGCAAGGCCTCTGAGGCCTCCCTGAACACGGGGCTTCAGGTCCTCGGCGGTGGCGACCTGCTGGGTATCTACCCCGAGGGCACGCGCAGCCCCGACGGCAAGCTATATCGCGGTCGAACGGGGATCGCCCGGATGGCGCTCGAGGCGAAGGTCCCTGTGGTCCCCGTGATCATGGTCGACACCGACACGGCCATGCCGATCGGCAGGCGCCTGCCGCGCATCGTCCGCGTCGGCATCGTGATCGGGGAGCCGCTCGACTTCTCCCGGTACGCGGGCATGGAGAACGACCGCTACATCCTCCGATCGGTCACCGACGAGATCATGGTGGCCCTGCAGCGGCTCGGCGAGCAGACCTACGAGGACGTCTACGCGTCGACGGTCAAAGACCGCCTCCCGACCCGCGTCACATAGCCCTCGGCGCGCGTCTGGGCGGTACGCGCGACCACTAGGCTGGAACGCATGCTCCCGCACCACATCGAAGCCCTTGATGCATGGCGCTCGCTTCCCATCAAGCAGCAGCCGCAGTGGCCCGACGCGGACCGCGTCGCCGACGTCTCCCGTCAGATCGCGGGCCTCCCGCCGCTGGTGTTCGCGGGTGAGGTCGACAACCTCCGCGACCGGCTCGCGCGCGCGGCCTCCGGGCAGGCGTTCCTCCTGCAGGGCGGAGACTGCGCCGAGACCTTCGCGGGAGCGACTGCCGAGCAGATCCGCAACCGAATCAAGACGGTGCTGCAGATGGCTGTGGTGCTGACCTACGGCGCGTCGATGCCCATCGTCAAGATGGGCCGCATGGCCGGTCAGTTCGCGAAGCCGCGCTCCAGCGACAACGAGACGCGTGGCGAGGTCACCCTGCCCGCGTACCGCGGCGACATCGTCAATGGCTACGACTTCACCGAGGGTTCCCGCACGGCCGACCCTGCTCGCCTGCTGCAGGGGTACCACACGGCGGCGTCCACGCTGAACCTGATCCGCGCGTTCACGCAGGGTGGATTCGCCGACCTTCGCGAGGTGCACTCGTGGAACAAGGGCTTCGCGCAGAACCCGGCCAACCAGCGTTACGAGCGCATGGCGGCCGAGATCGACCGTGCGATCAAGTTCATGGAGGCCGCGGGCGCCGACTTCGACGAGCTCAAGCGGGTCGAGTTCTTCACCGGCCACGAGGGTCTGCTGATGGACTACGAGCGCCCGATGACGCGCATCGACTCGCGCACCGACACCCCGTACAACACCTCCGCGCACTTCCTCTGGATCGGCGAGCGCACGCGTGAGCTCGACGGCGCGCACGTCGACTACTTCTCCAAGATCCGCAACCCCATCGGAGTGAAGCTCGGGCCGTCGACGACGCCCGAGACCGCTCTGGCCCTGATCGACAAGCTCGACCCCGAGCGCGAGCCGGGTCGACTCACCTTCATCACGCGGATGGGCGCGGGCAAGATCCGCGACGCGCTGCCGCCGCTGCTCGAGGCGGTCCGTGACTCCGGCGCACAGCCGCTGTGGGTCACCGACCCGATGCACGGCAACGGCATCACCACTCCGACCGGATACAAGACCCGCCGCTTCGACGACGTCGTCGACGAGGTGCGCGGCTTCTTCGAGGCGCACCGTGCGGTCGGCACGTTCCCCGGCGGGATCCACGTCGAGCTCACCGGCGATGACGTCACCGAGTGCCTCGGCGGGTCGGAGCAGATCGACGAGGCCGCGCTGGCGACCCGTTACGAGAGCCTGTGCGACCCGCGCCTGAACCACATGCAGTCGCTGGAGCTGGCGTTCCTCGTGGCCGAGGAGCTCGAGAAGCGCTGACGCTGCAGACGAAGAGAGGGGGCCGGAATCGCATTCCGGCCCCCTCTTCGTGTATCCGGCCTCAGCCGGAGAAGCTCATCGTGAGGGTGATGGTCGTCCCCTTGCGCTGGGCGTCGGTCGGGCTGTACGACTCGACCTTCGTGTTCTCGTTGGCGAAGAGATCCCACACCGAATCCGGGAGTCCGGTGCCGCTCGTGTACGACCACTTGAAGCCGGCGTCGTTCAGCGCGCGCGTCGCCTCGTCACGGGTCTTTCCGGACACATCGGGCACGTCGAACAGCGGGGGACCCTCGGAGATGATGAGCTGCACGGTCTCGCCCGGGCGCCAGGCGCCTTCCGTCGGCCGGTCGGCGATCCCGATGACCCGGTCCTTCCCGATGCCGTCGCTGGTCTGGTAGAGGCTGTCCGGGTTGACCTTCAGCCCCTTGCCCGTGAGCGCGTCCGTGGCCTGGGCGACGCTGAGGTCGCTGACATCGGGGACCGCGCCGCGCGACACCTGGATCGTCGCCGTGTCGGTCTCATGTACCGTGCAGCCCTCGGCGCAGCCGAATGCGTCTCCGCCGTCGCGCGGTGTTATGCGGACGTTGATGACCTTGCCGTCGTCGAGGTCACCGAAGTATTCCTCGTCGTCCGTGAGTTCGAGGTTGGCTGCCTGCAGCGCGGCGCGGACGTCGTCGGACGCCACGCCGGCGACCGGGGCGATGTCGTGGGACGCCGGCCCCGACGACACGACGACCGTGACCGTGGTCCCCTTGTCAAGGCGCGCACCTTCTTCGGGGTCGGTCTCGATCACCGCCCCGGCCTCGACATCTACGGACGACTCGTCCTTCTGAGTAGGGACGAAGCCCGCGTCGACCAGGAGGGCGGCGGCTTCATCGTAGGTCTTGCCCGCGACGCCCGGCACGGCGATGAGTGAGCCGGGGCCGGACCCGAACCACCAGCCCACACCGCCGGCGAGCACCGCCAACAGCAGCACCAGGGTGAGCAGGAACGCTCCGCGGGCGCGCCGCTTCGAGGCTCGTCGGCGAAGGAGCGTCGCGTTGTCGATCTCGGCGGGAACCGGCGCGGTCGGATCCGGGATGACCATCGTCCCCGGCATCACCTTGGTGAGGTCGCCGGAGTCGGCATGGCTGTGTTGCGGAGCGGTCGCTCTCGCCGCAGTCGGGGTGACGCCGAGTTCACGCTCGATCGCCCGCAGGCGCTCGAGCATCTGCTGGGCGTCATCCGGGCGCTCGTCGGGAGACTTTTCGGTCGCCCACAGCACGAGCTCGTCGAGCTGTTCCGGCACGGAGGGGTTGCGCACGCTCGGACGCGGCACCGATTCGGTGGCGTGCTGGAACGCGATCTGCATGGGCTGCTCGCCCTTGTACGGCTGTTCGCCGACGAGCATCTCGTAGAGCATGATGCCCAGGGCATAGATGTCGCTGCGGGCGTCGGCGGTCCCGCGGGTCACCAGCTCGGGGGCGAGGTAGGCGATCGTCCCGAGCAGCTGCTGCCCGGTCGCCGTGTTCGCCGTGGTCGCTCTGGCCAGTCCGAAGTCGCCGATCTTGATGCGGCCGTCCTCCGCGAGGAGCACGTTCTCGGGCTTGACGTCTCGATGCACGATGCCGGCGCGGTGCGCTGCCGAGAGTCCGGCGAGGATCGCATCCATGATCGTGATCGTCTGCGGGATGGTGAGTCGCTTCTGCTCGCGCAGGAGCTCGCGCAGGGTGATGCCGGGCAGATACTCCATCACGAGGTAGGCGAGCTCGCCGTCCTGCCCCTGATCGAAGACGTTGACGACGTGCGGATCCGCCAGCCTGGCGGCTGCGCGGGCCTCCTGGATGAAGCGGCTCTGGAAGGCCGAGTCGTCGCTGAGGTGCGCGTGCATGACCTTGAGCGCGATGCGCCGCTCGAGGCGGAGGTCGGTGGCGACGTAGACCGTCGCCATCCCTCCGCGTGCGATCCGAGCGCGGACTCGGTAGCGACCGTCGACAAGCCGCCCGATGAGGGGGTCGGCCTGCTGATTGGTCGTCACGTCAGAATTCTATTGAGAACTGCCTGAAAGACAGGGGAGCGGCTCACCTCTCGGCCCTGCGGATTTTATGGAAGTGGTCAGCCGTGGAGGGCGAGCCAGCTGTAGGCCTGCGTCTCCCACTGCCCGTATTTGTCCGGATAGGCGGATATCTGCACGGCCTGAGCGGCGGATGTGAACGGCATGCTCTCCCATCCGGCGACGTCGAGCAAGCCGCGCGTCACATGTCCGTTGGGGTCGTTCCGGCCGCCGTAGAAGACGCGGGTGCTCCGGTCGGCGTCCATGATCTGCGCCGGCGTTCCCCACCCGGTGCTCGGACGCTGCTGGAAGATGCCGAGCGAATCGCGGTCGCCCCAGTCGAGGTTGCGGAGTCCCGATTCCACCATGCCGGTCGCGAGTGCGAGGGCGATCGCCCGATCGGGGACGCCGAGCTCTCGACCGACGCGGATGATGAGCGACGCGTTCGCCGCCTGCTCGCTGTCGAGGGTCGCGGACCGCTGTCCGCCCGTCGTGGCTGCTGCCGCCGCGGGAGGTGCGGCAGTCGGTGCCGCACGGACGGCGAGCTTCTGCCCGGGGTAGATGATCGAAGACGGGCCCAGTCCGTTCAGGGCGAACACCGTCTGCGTCGTGGTGCCGTACTTCTGGGCGATCCCGAACACGGTGTCGCCGGCGACGACGGTGTGCGATGCCGCGGGGGCAGGCGCGGGCGCCGCCGCCGGTGCTGGTGCCGGCGCTGACGTCGGTGCGGCGGCGGGCGCAGCCGATCCGGCCACCGACAGGCTCTGACCGGGGTAGATCACCGATGCGCGCGTGAGTCCGTTCGCGGCCAGGACCGCATCGACGGTGGTTCCGTACTTCTGCGCGATGGCGTACACGGTGTCGCCCGCAACCACCTTGTGCGAGGCAGCGGGAGCAGGAGCAGGAGCAGCAGCAGGAGCAGGAGCGGGCGCCGTGGCTGCCGTCCGCAGCGTCAGAGTCTGGCCGGGGTAGATCACCGAGCGCCAGGAGAGACGATTCCAGGTGAGCACGTCGACGGTACGGAGTCCGAACCTCGAGGCGATGGACGAGACGGTGTCGCCCGGGCGCACGACATAGTTCGCCGGTGCGGCCTGGGCGGGCACCACGCGCACGGGCGTGCTGCGCTGGCGCTCGACCGGAGCGAGATCGGTGGTCGTCGCGGCGGCTTCGGCTGGCGCGGCGGTGAGAGTGGCGGCGAGAGCGCCGAGCACGGCGGCGGGCACTCCGAACTGCAGGTTTCGCGTGCGACGCGTGGCGGTCTTGGTTCTCAAGGCTTGCCCCCTTTTCGAGCACTTCACGCTGACACGGATGTAAACGGAAGTCAACAGAAGTGACGCAAGTGAAGGATGTGACTGGAGAGGCGACATGCGATGCCCGTGCAGAGATGAGATAGTGGGCAACGTGTCTGAGAACGTTGCTGGAACCCCTGCCGCCGCTGATGTCGAGTGGCTGACCATGCCCGATCTCGTCGAGGTGCTCGACGAGTCCCTCGGTCGTGTCCGCCGTCTGATCGACGACCACTATCTGGTCGGGTCGCGCCGCAGTGGGGCCTTCGCGGTGCCGGCGGTGTTCATCGTCGACGGGCATCCGCTCAGCTCGCTGCGGGGAACGATCATCGTGCTGCAGGACGCCGGCTTCTCCGACGATGAGCTCATCGATTGGCTCCTCACGGAGGAGGAGTCCCTCGGCCGATCGCCGATGGATGCGCTGCTGGCCGGGCACAAGAGCGCGGTCCGGCGACTCGCGCGTACCCTCGCCTGAGACGAATCCCGCGTCAGGCGGAGCGGACGGTGGCGGCTCGCGCCAGCTCGCGCAGCTCGCCGACGGCGGCGTTGTCGAGCCGTGCACCCGACAGGGCGCGATCTGCTTCGCGTGCATAGTCGGCGATCATCGCCTCCACCTGGTCCAGCGCACCGGAGTCGGTGATAGTGGCCTGCAGGAATGACACCTGCTGCGCCGTCAGCTCCGGGTCGCCGAGCATCTCGTCGAGAAGATTCCGCGCCGACGGGTCCAGGGCCTGTCGGGTGAGGGCGATGAGAACGGTGCGCTTTCCCTCTCGAAGATCATCCCCGGCCGGTTTGCCCGTGACGGACGCGTCTCCGAAGACCCCGAGCACGTCGTCGCGGAGCTGGAAGGCCATGCCGATCGGGTGGCCGAAGCGACGCAGTGCCGCCGTCTGATCCGACTGGGCGCCGGCGAGGGTTGCGCCCAGGATCAGCGGCTGCTCGATGCTGTACCTGGCGGACTTGAGTGACGCCACGCGCAACGCTCGCTCGGCATGGAGCCGCCCGTCGTTGACGCTCCAGGCCGACTCCTCGGCGATGTCGAGGAACTGGCCCGTGGTCACGTCGCGGCGCATCCTGGCGTATTCGGAGCGCACGTCGCGTGCGTGTGGGAGCCCCTCGAGGGCGGACTCGAGCAGGTCGTCGCTCCAGGCGACGAGGAGATCGCCGAGGAGGATGGCCGAGGCGCGTCCGAAGGCCTCGGCGTCTCCAGACCAGCCGGCAGAGCGATGCGACGTCTCGAGGGCGCGATGGGCGGCCGGGCGCCCTCGGCGCGTGTCCGAGTTGTCGATCAGATCGTCGTGGACGAGTGCGGCCGACTGGAAGATCTCCAGCGCGGTGCAGATGTCCCAGAGGGCATCCGTCTCGGTCGTGGTGCGATCGCTGAACCGGGTGACGGCGCGCCAACCGGCGTGACAAAACCGGGCACGCAATCGCTTCCCGCCTTCGAGCGTGCCGGCAGCGGCATCGAGGAAGGAGGCGGCATCCGGGCCGTACTCCGTGGATTCCTCGCGCATACGGGTGAGGAATCGGTCGAGACGTGCGGCGACCGCACCGGGAACGGGGGAGGAAGACGGCACGACTCCCAGCATACGTAAAGCAAGGGGACGTCGAACTGCTAGCCCCCGACGCCCGGGCGCGCGTAGAATGGAACGCACGATACCCGAGGGGGACGAAATGCCACTCTCCGAACAGGAGCAGCGTCTGCTCGACGAGATGGAACGCCATCTCCTTCACAACGATGCCGACGTGGTCACCGCGCCGTCCGGCGACCGTGCACTGAGCTACCGAAATCTGGTCTACGGGGCTCTTCTCCTGCTCGCCGGAGTCGGCGGCCTCGTGGCCGGCGTCATCCTCGGCGGCGTGTGGGGCATCGTGGTCGGTGTGATCGGATTCGCGGCGATGCTCGCCGGGGTCATGGTCGCCGTCACACCCGTGCGTCGAGCGACTCCAGCCGAGCCGCGAGAGCGTTCCGCCCCGAAGCGTCAGGATTCCGCCTCGTTCATGGACCGTATGAACGATCGCTGGGATCGGCGCCAGGACGGTCACTGACCCCCACAGATTTTCACGACAGAAGCCCGGATGCTGAGCATCCGGGCTTCTGTCGTTAACGCGCGCGCCGCTCTGCTCCTCCACTGAGCCTCCACCTTCCTCCACCGCGGAATTCCGCGGTTCTTCGGCGCGCGCTTCGGGCCGATGGTGCGATATCTGCGGATTGGTCGTAGGTGTGTGGAGGAAAGTGGAGTAAAGTGGGGCGCACCTCGAGTTGGCCGGACGGAGAGGGGGTGGTGGCCGATGCTGCTGGGTACGCACTCACCCAAGCTGGACGACAAGGGACGGGTCATCCTTCCTGCGAAGTTCCGCGAAGACCTCGGCGGCGGCATCGTCGTCACCCGAGGCCAGGAACGCTGCCTCTACGTGTTCAGCACGGCCGAGTTCGAGGCGATGCACGAGCGGATCCGTCAGGCCCCGCTCGCCAACAAGCAGGCGCGTGACTTCATGCGACTGTTCCTCTCCGGTGCGAGCGCGGAGATGCCCGACAGCCAGAACCGCATCACCATCCCCGCGCACCTGCGTCAGTACGCAGGTCTGCAGAAAGAGCTCATCGTCACCGGAGTCGGCGCACACGCCGAGATCTGGGATGCCGAGAGCTGGAACACCTACCTCGCCGCCGGCGAGGAGACCTACTCGGACCTCGAGCAGGAGGTGATTCCGGGACTCTTCTGACCACGGCTGTGATGCCCCGCCGCTCCCGCCCCGACACACTTCCCCGGTGCCGGGTCGAGAAGCGGAGGGGGATCAGAGCCGAAGGTCACCCCGAGAAAGATCATGAACCTCCGAGACATTCACACCCCCGTACTGCTCGACCGCTGCGTCGAGCTGCTCGCTCCCGCCCTCCAGGCGGACGGCGCGGTGCTCGTCGATGCCACGCTCGGCATGGGCGGCCACTCGGAGGCGCTTCTCGAGCGCTTCCCGAACATCCGCCTCGTCGGACTCGACCGCGACACCGACGCCCTGCGTATCGCGGGGGAGCGGCTCGCGCGCTTCAAAGACCGCGTGACGCTCGTGCATACGGTGTACGACGAGATCGGCCTGCATGCCCAGGGGGCCGCGGGCATCCTCTTCGACCTCGGCGTCTCCTCGCTGCAGCTGGATGAGGCCGAGCGAGGATTCGCGTACTCGAAGGATGCTCCGCTCGACATGCGTATGGATCAGACCAAGGGCGTCACGGCGGCCGACGTGATCGCGACGTACAACGAGGGCAACCTGCGTCGCATCTTCGAGCGGTACGGCGAGGAGAAGCTCGCCGGCCGTTATGCGCGCTTCATCATCGATGCCCGGCAGAAGCAGCCGATCACCCGCTCCGGCCAGCTGGTCGAGATCCTGATCGCCGCGACTCCGGCAGCCGCTCAGCGCGCCGGGCACCCGGCCAAGCGGGTGTTCCAGGCCCTGCGCATCGAGGTGAACACCGAGCTCAACGTGCTCGCCGATGCCATCCCGTCCGCGATGGATGCGCTCGGCGTCGGCGGACGCATCGTCGTGATGTCGTACCAGTCGCTCGAGGACCGCCTGGTCAAGCAGGCGTTCGCCGCTGCCGCAGCCTCGACTGCTCCGGCAGGGCTCCCCGTCGAGCTTCCCGAGCATGCTCCGAAGTTCCGCATCCTCACCAAGGGGGCAGAACTCGCCTCCGACGAAGAACGCGCGCGCAACCCGCGGGCGATACCGGTGCGGCTCCGCGCCGCCGAGAAGCTGCGGGAGAGCGCATGAGCCTGAACGCCGTCGTCCGCAAACCGGTCCAGCCGGTCGCACCCGCCCGCGAGCCGCAGCGGAGACTTCAGCCCGTCAGCTCGCCTGCCGTCCGCCGCAAGCCCAAGCTCGCCTACGCACTCGTCGCATTGGGGGGTGCGCTGGCGATCGGCGCGGCCCAGGTCGCGCTGTCGCTCGCGATCACGCAGGACTCGTTCACACTCGCCGGTCTCTCGTCCCAGCAGCGTGAGCTGAGTCTGCAGACGCACGCTCTCCAGGAGGAGCTCACCGGTCTGAGCTCGCCGCAGGTACTCGCCAACAGTGCTGCGGGGCTCGGCATGGTGGTGGCGGGATCGCCGTCGTACCTGCGCCTCAGCGATGGCGCGGTGTTCGGCACCGGGGCCGGAGCGGACTGGACGTCGACCGTCAACCCGGGCGGAGCGGGTGCCGTGAGCAACTCGCTGATCGTCAAGCCCTCGCCACCGGAGACGAAGACGGCGACGGATGCCGGCGCGTCGGGCGAGGTCATTCAAGATCTGCCGCCGGCGATCACCGACGGACTCCCGAGCCCCACCACACGCTGAACGCCCACGATCGACGGAGAGACGCATGACGACACGAGCCACCCGCGGACCGCGGCGACGCACCGTCGTCGCCCTCGCGGTCATCCTGTCCGTGCTGGCCGCCTTCGTGGTGCGTCTGGTCGACATCCAGGTCGTGAGCGCTGACGAGCACGTCGCTCAGTCGCTCACCAAGATCGGCGCGGGCGACAAGATCCCCGGTCAGCGCGGATCGGTCGTCGACGCCGGTGGAACGGTCCTCGCCTCGAGCGTGCTCGTGTACGACGCGCAACTCAGCCCGCTCGTCATCAACCAGTTCGAGGAGAAGGACCCGAAGGTTCCCTGGGCGGAAGCGTCCGAGAAGATCGCGGCGATCACCGGGCAGACCGGCGACGAGGTCCGCGCGCTCGTCGCCGATGCACTCGCGAAGGATTCGCAGAGTCAGTACGCACCGCTGAAGAAGTCCCTCACCACCGAGCAGTACATCGAGCTGCGCGACCTGAAGCTCGCCTACCTCCACATGGAGGGACGGGAGACCCGGGTCTACCCGAACGGCGCGGTCGCCGGCAACATCCTCGGCTTCCTCGACGGTTCGGGAACGGCGCAGGCCGGTGTCGAGCAGCTGGGCGAAGGGTGCCTGGCGCCGATCGACGGCGAGGAGTCCTATCGCCGCGGCGCGAACGGCGTCGTGATCCCGGGAAGCGAGCGCACGGTGGATGCCGTCGACGGCGGCTCGGTGCAGTTGACCATCAACAGTGATCTGCAGTGGTACCTGCAGCAGATGGTGGGCGAAGAGGCGCGCAAGCAGGGAGCGAAGGGTGGCACCGTCACCGTCGTCGAGGCGAAGACGGGGAAGATCCGAGCGGCGGCGGAGTGGCCGTCCCTGGACCCCAACGACCTCGACTCCTCGACGCCCGAGACGCGATACAGCCAGATCTTCCACCGGGACTTCGAGCCGGGATCGACGTTCAAAGCCATCACCGCCGCCGCCGTCATCGAGGGCGCGGGACTGACGCCCCTGAGCACGGTCACCGCGTCGTCGCGGGAGACGTTCCCCAACGGCGCCGTGATCAACGATGCGTTCAACCACCCGGCGTACAACTACACCCTCGCCGGTGGACTCATCGACTCCTCGAACGTGGCGCTGTCGAAGTTCGGCACCAAGGTGAGTCCCGAGGTGCGCTACGACTACCTGGAGCGGTTCGGGGTCGGCGACAAGACGATCGACTTCCCCTCCGAGGTCGGGGGAACACTGCACCCGGTCAGCGAATGGGACAGCCAGTCGCTCTACACGACGACCTTCGGCCAGTACTACACGGTCACCGCCGCACAGCTCGCCGGCGCCTATCAGGCGATCGCCAACGGCGGCGAGAAGATCGATCTCTCCCTGGTCGAGTCCTGCACGAAGGCGGACGGCACCGTCGCCACGCCTGACAAGCCGAAGCACGAGCAGATCATCGAGAAGCAGACCGCGGCCGAGATCACGCGCATGCTCGAGAACGTGGCCGTGCAGGGTGGAAACGCCGAGCGGATCCAGGTACCCGGTTACCGCGTGACCAGCAAGACCGGAACCGCTCAGGTCGCAGACCCCATCAACGGCGGCTACAAGAACGGCGTGTACTACACGAGCATGGTGGGCTTCGCGCCGGTGGATGATCCCCAGTACGTCGTCGTGGTCACCCTGGACGAGCCGACTAAGGTTGTATCGTCCGCGGCCACCGCATCCGCCTTCCAGAAGGCGATGACGCAGGTGATGAAAACGTATCGCGTGATGCCGTCCTCTGTCCCGATGGACGAGCTCCTTCCCAAGTTCGGATAGTCGGCGAGAGCCGCGCATGGAGATGAAATGATCGCCCTGACGCTCGCTGAGATCACCGCCGCAGTGAGCGGTGATCTGCGCGTGGCCGGAGAAGACACGGCCGAGACGGTCGTCGACGGCCTCGTCGACACGGACTCGCGGACGATGGTCCCCGGCTCGATCTTCGTCGCGAAGCCCGGAGCGGAGACCGACGGTCACCAGTTCGTCGGAGCTGCCGTCGCTGCCGGCGCGGTGCTGGCGATCGTGGAGCACCCGGTCGATGTCCCCGTCAGCCAGATCGTCGTCGCCGACGCCGTCGCGGCGCTGGGAGAGCTGGCCAGAGAGGTCGTGGCACGTGTGCGTGCCGGCGGCTCCCTCCGCATCATCGGGATCACCGGATCCAACGGCAAGACCACCACGAAGAACTTCCTCGCACGCATCCTCGAGGGTGAGGGCGAAACCGTCGCGCCGGTCAAGTCGTTCAACAACGAGGTCGGCGCCCCCGTCACGATGCTCCGCGTCACCGAGAACACGCGGTTCCTGGTGAGCGAGTTCGGGGCGGCGGCACCGGGCAGCATCGCGCACCTCGCCGGTCTCGTCGAGCCGGACGTCGCTGTCGTGCTCATGGTCGGCATGGCTCACGCCGGCGGATTCGGGGGGATCGAAGCAACCGCGAAGGCGAAGGCCGAGCTCGTCGAAGCGGCTCGCGTGCCCGGGACCGCCGTTCTCAACGTCGACGACAGCAGGGTCGCCGCCATGCAGGAGCTCGCCGAAGCGCGTGGCCTGCAGGTCGTCGGCTTCGGGCAGGGTCCGAGTGCCGATGTCCGCGCGCACGATATCTCCGTTTCCGCCTCCGGCACGACCTGCACCGTCGAGGTCGGCGGCGACCGCCTGACGCTGCGCCTGCGGGTCCTCGGCGCGCATCACGTGTCCAACGCGCTGGCAGCCATCGCCGCAGCGCTCGTCGTCGGCGTCACTCCCGTAGACGCTGTCGCGCGCCTGGAGACGGTGGAGATCGCCGAGCGGTGGCGCATGCAGCCGCTGGGCAGCGACCGCGTGCGGATCATCAACGATGCCTACAACGCCAGCCCCGACTCGATGTCCGCGGCGTTGCGGACTCTCGCGCAGATCACCGGGCCGGAGGAGCGCACCGTCGCCGTCCTCGGCGCGATGACCGAGCTCGGAGAGAGCGCAGGGGAGGAGCACGACCGGATCGGTCTGCTCGCCGTCCGACTCAACATCCAACGCATCGTCGTCGTCGGCCCCGAGGCGCGGCGGCTCTACCTCGCTGCTGTCGGCGAGGGCTCCTGGGACAGTGAGGCCATCCACCTGGCCGACCAGGACGCAGCCTTCGAGTACCTGCGCACCGAACTCCGCGACGGCGACCGCGTACTCGTGAAGTCATCCAATTCCGTGGGCCTCCGGCATCTCGGCGATCGTCTGGGAGAATTGTTCTCGTGAGGTCTCTCATCATGTCGGCGGCGATCTCGCTCGCCTTCACCCTGTTCCTGACTCCTGTCTTCCTCCGACTCTTCCGGAAGTGGGGCTGGGGGCAGGTGATCCGCACCCCGGAGTCAGTGCACAATCCGAGCCACGAGGCGAAGCGCGGCACGCCCACGATGGGCGGTGTCATCTTCATCGTCGGATCCATCGTCGGTTACTTCACCGGCGTGCTGGTGAGCGGCGAGGTGCCCGCACTCTCGGCGATCCTGGTGATCTGGCTGATGGTCGGCTTCGGCGCCGTGGGCTTCATCGACGACTACATGAAGGTCCGCAGCCAGCGCAGCCTCGGCCTGTCCGGCTGGCGCAAGGTGATCGGCCAGTTGCTCGTCATCGTCCCCTTCGGCATCGTCGCTCTGAACTTCCCGAACAAATGGGGGCAGATGCCGGCGAGCCCCGCGATCTCGCTCTTCCGCGACATCACCTGGTTGAACCTCTTCGCCTTCGGCGTCGTGCTCGGCTGGATCCTCTACCTCGTGTGGATCTCGATCATCGGCGTCGCGACCTCGAACAGTGTGAACCTGACGGACGGTCTCGACGGTCTCGCCGCCGGGGCCGGAGTCATCGTCGTCGGCGCCTACAGCGTGATCGCGTTCTGGCAGTTCAAGCAGCCCTGCATCGGCGGCGATCCCGACGCCCTCGGCGGATGCTACGAGGTGCGCGACCCGTTCAACCTGGCCATCATCGCGGCGTCGGTCGCGGCCAGCCTCATCGGATTCCTGTGGTGGAACGCGCCCAAGGCGAAGGTTTTCATGGGCGATGTCGGCTCGATGGCGATCGGCGGCGTGATCACCGCGATGGCGATCCTGACCCGCACCGAGCTCCTCCTGCTGGTGATCGCCGGCGTCTTCGTCCTGTCCTCCGGCTCCGTCATCCTGCAGCGGGCGTACTTCAAGATCACGCGCGGCAAGCGGCTGTTCCTGATGAGTCCCTTCCATCACCACCTCGAGATGCGCGGCTGGTCCGAGGTCACGATCGTGGTGCGCATGTGGATCATCGCCGGACTCCTCGCGGTCTCGGCCGTCGGCCTCTTCTACGTCGAGTGGCTCACCCGTGTCGACTGATCGGCTCAGCGGACTCACGAGCTGGAACGCCGATTGGCGCGATCTCCGCGTCGCCGTGCTCGGTTTGTCGATGACGGGCTTCTCGGTGGCCGACACCCTCGCCGAGCTCGGTGCGGAGGTGCTCGTGCTCAGCGAGTCCGCAGAAGAGGAGTACGCGCGCCTGCTCCCGGTGATCGGTGCCGCGCTCGAACTCGGCTCCCTGGCCGACGTGCCGGCCGCACTGGTGGACTTCGCCCCCGAAGTGGTGATCGCCTCGCCCGGTTTCTCGCCGTCGCACTCCGTGATCCGCTGGGCCCAGGAGTCGGGAATCGCGATCTGGGGCGATGTCGAACTCGCCTGGCGTGTCCGTGACAAGGTGGTGCGCGCCGACGGAACGCCGGCCGATTGGGTGCTCATCACCGGGACCAACGGCAAGACGACCACGACGCAGCTGACGGCCTCGCTGCTGGTCGAGGGCGGCCTGCGGGCGGCGCCCTGCGGCAACATCGGCGTACCCGTCCTCGATGCGGTGCGGGACCCCGCCGGCTTCGACGTGCTCGTGGTCGAGCTCTCCAGCCACCAGCTCTGGTACCTCGGCCAGTCGCGGCCCGAAGGTGAGCTCTTCCCGCACGCGGCCGTGTGCCTCAACCTCGCCGACGACCATCTGGTGTGGCACGGCAGCGCCCAGGCGTATCGCGACGCGAAGGCTGTGGTCTATCGAAACACCCGCGTCGCCTGCGTCTACAACAAGGCCGATGAGGCGACCAGGCTCATGGTCGAAGAAGCCGAGGTGGTCGAAGGAGCCCGCGCGATCGGCTTCGATCTGGGTATCCCCGGACCGAGCGACCTCGGCATCGTGGAGGGGCTCATCGTCGATCGGGCCTTCCTCGACGACCGCGCGCGCAGCGCCCTCGAACTCACGACCATCGCGGCCCTCGACGAGGTCGGGCTCGCAGCTCCGCACATCGTCCAGAACATCCTCGCCGCCAGTGCCCTGGCGCGATCGCTCGGAGTCGAACCGGAGGCGATCCACACGGCGCTGCAGAGTTTCCGCCTGGACGCGCACCGCATCCAGGTCATCGCGCGGCATGCGGGCATCACCTGGGTCGACGACTCCAAGGCCACCAATCCGCACGCCGCGGCGTCGTCGCTGCGTGCCTACCCCGGAGCGGTATGGATCGTCGGGGGTGACCTGAAGGGCGTCGACATCGCCGACCTGGTCGCCGATGTCGGTGCGACGGCTCGAGCGGCAGTCGTGATCGGGGTCGAGCGGGCCTCCGTGGTCGCGGCATTCCGGCGACACGCGCCGTCGGTACCGGTGTTCGAGGTCGATGCTGGCGAGACTGGACAGGTCATGAACCGTGTCGTGGAGATCGCGTCGGGGATCGTCGAAGGCGAGGGCACAGTCCTGCTGGCCCCGGCGGCGGCATCGTTCGATCAGTTCTCGAGCTACGCGGATCGAGGTCACCGTTTCGCCGAGGCGGTGCGTGGCTGGATAGACCGGGGGAGCGCCGATGACGCAGGTGTCCCGCCCTCCGCGCTCTGAGTCCGGCGGACTCGCCGCCAGGGTGTCGCTCGGACGCCGGTTCACGCCGGTGTCCACCGAGTTCCTCCTCATCGCGTCGACCGCTCTGCTGCTGACGCTCTTCGGCCTGGTCATGGTGCTCTCCGCGACCAGCGCGACCGCGGTGGCCAGCGGATCCGATCCGATGGGCGGCGTCCTCCGCCAGGGGGTGTTCGCGCTCCTCGGAGTCCCGCTGATGTTCCTGATCAGCCGTCTACCCGTCGCGTTCCTGAAGAAGATGGCGTGGCCCGCGCTGTTCGGCGCCGTCGCCCTGCAGCTGCTCGTGTTCACCCCGCTCGGGATCGAAGACGGCGGAAACCGGAACTGGATCGACATCGGCGGCTTCACGCTGCAGCCCTCCGAGTTCCTGAAGCTCGCACTGGCTCTGTGGATCGCCGCGGTGCTGCTGCGCAAGCAGGCCATGCTCGGCACCTGGCACCACGTCTTCATCCCCGTGATCCCGGTCGGGGCGCTGGCGATCGGAACCGTGCTCGCCGGGAAGGACCTCGGCACCGCGATGGTGCTGGTTCTCATCCTGCTGGGCTGCCTCTTCTTCTCGGGCGTCAAACTCCGCCTGTTCATCATCCCGGTGGTGATCGGCATCGGCGCGGTCCTCGCCTACGCGCTGTCGAGCCAGGACCGGATGCGGCGCATCACGGCGACCTGCGACAACATGGCGCTGTACGAGAGCGACTGCTACCAGTCCATCCACGGCATCTGGGGGATGGCATCGGGCGGGATATTCGGGCTCGGGCTCGGCAACTCCCAGGAGAAGTACGGATGGTTGCCCGCCGCCGGCAACGACTTCATCTTCGCGATCGTCGGGGAAGAACTCGGGCTGATCGGCTGCATCGTCGTCCTGGCGCTGTTCACGTTCTTCACGGTCGGTGCCTTCCATGTGATCCGGAAGACGCCTGATCCCTTCATCCGCGTCGCGGCAGGCGGAATCACGGTGTGGATCGTCGGTCAGGCCGTGCTCAACATCGGCGTCGTCATCGGCGTGTTCCCGGTGATGGGAGTGCCGCTCCCGTTCATGTCTCAGGGAGGTACGGCCCTGCTCGCCGTGCTGATCGCCTGCGGCGTGCTGCTCGCCTTCGCGCGCACCATTCCCGTGGTCGAGAAGCCCTCAGCCGAGCGGGGTAGGGTCACCAGGTGACCTCGTACCTCCTCGCCGGCGGTGGCACCGCCGGCCATGTGAATCCCCTGCTCGCCGTCGCCGACGCACTTCGTGAACGCGACGCCGATGCCACCGTGCTCGTGCTCGGTACGGCCGAGGGGCTCGAGTCCCGGCTGGTGCCCGCTCGAGGCTACGAACTGCTCATCGTCGACAAGGTCCCGTTCCCGCGTCGTCCGAACCGCCAGGCGGCGGCCTTCCCGATGCGGTTCCGCAAGGCGATCGCTCAGGTGCGCGCGCACATCCGCCGACACGGCGTCGATGTCGTCGTCGGATTCGGCGGCTACGCGTCCGCCCCCGCCTACGTGGCTGCGCGGCGCGAGGGCGTGCCGTTCGTGGTGCACGAGGCCAACGCCAAGCCCGGTCTCGCCAACGTGCTCGGGGCCCGCCGTGCCGCGGCCGTGGGCGTCGCGTTCGAGGGCACGCCGCTCCGGGGCAGCGAGACGGTCGGGATGCCGCTGCGCCAGGAGGTCATCACGCTCGATCGTGCGGCGGCGCGCGCGGAGGCCGCGGAGTACTTCGGTCTCGACCCGGATCGCCCGGTGCTGCTCGCGTTCGGCGGCTCGCTCGGTGCTCAGCGCCTCAATGAGGCCCTCGAGGATTCCTGGCGCGATGTCCTGGCGGCCGGGTGGCAGCTCCTGCACGTGACGGGTGAGCGCAGCGAACTCGCCGATCCTGGGGCCGAGGGGTACGCACTGCGGCGCTACGTCGACCGTATGGACCTGGCTTTCGCCGTCGCGGACCTGATCGTCTCGCGGTCCGGATCGGCGACGGTCAGCGAGATCAGTGCGCTGGGCATCCCCGCCCTGTACGTGCCCTACTCGGTCGGCAACGGCGAGCAGCGTCTGAACGCGGCGTCCGCGGTGGCGGCGGGTGCGGCCGAGCTCCTCGACGACGCGACCTTCGACGGCGACGCCGTGCGGCGCATCGTCGTGCCCATCCTGGGGGACCGGGACAAGCTCGACCGGATGGCCGCAGCGGCCGAGACGGCGGGAACGCGCAACGGCACCGAGAACGTGATCCGGCTGATCGACCGCGCGCTGGACGCGGTCTGACACGGTCGACGACATCGAAGAAAAGTAGACTGAAGCGGACATGATCAGACCCGACCTCACCCTCCCCATTCCCGAGACGATCACCGCTGCGCACTTCATCGGCATCGGTGGTTCCGGCATGAGCGGCCTCGCCAAGATGTTCCTCGACGCGGGGATCCGCGTCTCCGGCAGCGACCGTGCGGACAGCGACAATCTGCGCGCCCTGGCAGCCGCCGGGGCGACCGTGCACGTCGGCCACGACGCCGCCCACCTCGGTGATGCCGACACGGTCGTGCACACCGGAGCGATCTGGCCCGAGAACCCCGAGTTCGTGACGGCGAAGGCGCGCGGTCTGCACGTGATCCACCGGTCGCAGGCGCTGCATTGGCTGATCGGTTCGCGGCGGCTGGTCTCGGTCGCGGGTGCCCACGGGAAGACGACCTCGACCGGGATGATCGTCACGGCACTGCGCGAGCTCGGCGCCGACCCGCACTTCGTCAACGGAGGCGTCATCGAACAGCTCGGCACCTCGAGCGCCACGGGCACGGGCGACCTGTTCGTCGTCGAGGCCGACGAGTCCGACGGCACGTTCCTGCTGTACGACACCGCGGTGGCGCTCATCACCAACGTCGATCCCGACCACCTCGACCACTACGGCTCGGAAGAGGCATTCCACGACGCTTTCGTGCGGTTCGCCGACGCGGCCACCGAAGCCGTCGTCATCTCGAGCGACGACGCCGGTGCGCTCCGCGTCGGTGCAGGGCTGTCCCACCCGAACGTGCTCACGTTCGGCCAGGCGGAGAACGCCGACGTGCGCGTCACCGACATCGTCGCGGCCGGACCGGTCGCCGCGACCATCAGCCAAGGGGATGAGCAGGCGCGCATGCAGCTCGCGGTCCCCGGCGTGCACAACGCGATCAACGCGGCCGGAGTCGTCGCGGTGCTCCGAGCACTCGGGTACCCGCTCGTCGACGCCGTGCGCGCGGTCGAGGGCTTCGCCGGGACCGTGCGCCGCCTCGAGCAGCACGGCGTCGAACGAGGCGTCACGGTCTACGACGACTACTCGCACCATCCGACGGAGGTGCGGGCGGCGCTCGAGGCCATGCGCAGCATCGCGGGGTCGGGACGGATCATCGCGATCCAGCAGCCGCACACCTACTCCCGCACACAGCACATGTATCAGGAGTTCGCCGACGTCCTCGAGGAGTTCGCCGATCACACGGTGATGCTCGACGTGTACGGCGCTCGCGAAGACCCCGTCCCCGGTGTCACGGGCGAGCTGGTGAGCGCGGCGTTCCGCGATCCGTCGCATGTGCACTTCGTCGCCGACTGGCAGCAGGCGGCCGACTACACCGCCGCGGTGGCCCGTGACGGCGACTTCGTCGTGACGCTCGGCTGCGGCAACGTCTACCAGATCATCCCGCAGGTCCTGGATTCGCTGCGCCGGACCGACGAGGCGTAGCGATGCGCCGTCCCCCACCGCTGCCGTCCGCACCGGAGAGCCCGGTGGAGAAGGGCGACGCGTCAGAAGCACGGGCACGCCACGGACGGCGGAGCGACCGCAGCGGGGTGCGGTCCGAACCGGATGGGTCGGTGCCGGAGCCTCCGGCCCACGACGGATTCGACGCTGCCGGCGCGGACGAGCCGGAGCCGACCTCGACCAGGGACGTGTGGCGTGCAGCACGGGCCAGACGTAAGGCTCTCCGCTCCGAGATTCGGCGCTTCACGCAGCGCTCCCGGCGTCGACGGATCATCTGGCTGAGTAGCATCGGTGCCGTGATCCTGTTGATCGGGGGCAGCGTCGCGGCCGCGTACAGCCCGCTGTTCGCGGTGGAGAAGATCACCGTGGTCGGGGCCGGGAGCCTCGATCCCGCCGCGATCGAGGCGGCGCTCGGCGACCAGATCGGCACGCCGCTGGCGCTCGTGGACACCAGTGAGGTGAAGGCCGCGCTGCTGGCCTTCCCCCTCATCGAGACATATGCACTCGAAGCGCGTCCGCCACACGACCTCACGGTGCGGATCGTGGAACGCACGCCGGTCGGTGTCATCCGATCGGGCGCCGGGTACACCCTCGTCGATGCCGCGGGAGTCGCGCTCTCGACCACAGCCGATCAACCGGCGGGCCAGCCGGTGATCGACGTCGACGGCGGCGTCGAGTCGCGCGCTTTCCAGAGCGCCGGTCTCGTCGTCCGTGCGCTGCCGGCAGATGTCCGTGCCGCTCTCACAGGCGTGCGCGCCACGACCGCGGATGATGTGACGCTGACCCTCGAATCCGGGCTGACCGTGGTCTGGGGGAGCGCAGAGGAGTCGGCCCTGAAGGCGCTCACGCTCTCCGTCACGATGGCCAAGAACCCGGACGCTGCCTCCATCGACGTCACTTCTCCCGAGGTGGCCGTCGTCGGCTGACGGCTTTCGAAGCCACGCCGAAGGCTTTCGCGAAGGAATGGCGCGACACGCCCAGGCGATCGCGCGCGCGGAGCCAGGCGGCGCTTACCTTCGATCAAAGAGAACGCAATACCGGGAAATACTTTACACCTCTACTTGAGGTTTAAGGTTCACCCTTTTCCAGGCTCGAATAATCGGAGGCCGGCCATGAGCCAGAACCAGAACTACCTCGCCGTGATCAAGGTCGTCGGCGTCGGCGGTGGCGGCGTCAACGCCGTCAATCGCATGATCGATCTCGGTCTCCGCGGAGTCGAGTTCATCGCCGTCAACACCGACGCTCAGGCGCTGCTCATGAGCGACGCCGACGTCAAGCTCGATGTGGGCCGTGAGCTCACCCGCGGCCTCGGCGCCGGCGCGGACCCGGAGGTGGGTCGACGTGCCGCCGAGGACCACGCCGAGGAGATCGAGCAGGCCCTGACCGGCGCCGACATGGTCTTCGTGACCGCCGGCGAAGGTGGCGGAACCGGAACCGGAGGCGCACCGGTCGTGGCTCGCATCGCGAAGTCCATCGGCGCCCTCACCATCGGTGTCGTCACCAAGCCGTTCTCCTTCGAGGGTCGCCGTCGTCAGAGCCAGGCGGAGGCGGGTGTGGTCAAGCTCAAGGAAGAGGTCGACACCCTCATCGTCGTCCCCAACGACCGTCTCCTCGAGATCAGCGACCGCGGCATCTCGATGATCGAGGCGTTCGCCACCGCCGACCAGGTTCTGCTCGCCGGTGTCCAGGGCATCACCGACCTCATCACGACCCCGGGTCTGATCAACCTCGACTTCGCGGACGTCAAGTCCGTCATGCAGGGCGCCGGCTCCGCGCTCATGGGCATCGGTTCGGCGCGCGGGGCGGACCGGGCCATCAAGGCCGCGGAGCTCGCCGTGGAGTCGCCGCTGCTCGAAGCCTCCATCGAGGGTGCCCACGGTGTGCTGCTCTCGATCCAGGGTGGATCGAATCTCGGAATCTTCGAGATCCACGATGCCGCCGACCTCGTCAAGGAGGCCGCGCACCCCGAGGCGAACATCATCTTCGGTACGGTCATCGATGACACTCTGGGCGACGAGGTGCGGGTGACGGTGATCGCCGCCGGCTTCGACAGCGGGGAACCGTCGCTGCGTCTCGACCCGATGGTGGTCTCGCGTCCGTCGGCCGCGACGCTTCCCGAGGTGGCCCTCCCGGACGAGTCCGAGACGAAGAGCGAGCCTGCACAGGCGGAGCCCGTGCACCAGCGCGTGCCCGCCACGAGCATCGAGCCGGCGTTCGCCGACGACGACATCGACATCCCCGAATTCCTGAAGTGACCTCGGCGGTCGACGGCCAGGAGCCATCGGGCCTGGCCGCGCGGCTGGCGGCGATCGACGAACGGATCGCCGCCGCCGCGCGTGCCGCAGGCAGAGATCCCGAAGAGCTCACCAGGATCGTGGTGACGAAGTTCCACCCGGCGTCGCTGGTCGAGGAGCTGTGCGCGCTCGGTGTGCGGGACGTCGGTGAGAACCGGCAGCAGGAGTTGTCGGCCAAGCAGGCTGAGCTCGCCGCCCTCGACCTGGCCTGGCACTTCATCGGCCAGGGGCAGACGAACAAGGCGGCGGCTATCCGTCGCAGCGCCGACGTGGTGCACTCGGTCGACCGAGGCCGGTTCGCCGATGCCCTGCACAGAGCAGCCGACGGTGACGATGTGCTCGACGTGCTCGTGCAGGTCAACCTGACGGATGATCCGGGTAGAGGAGGCGTGGCCCCCGCCGATGCGGTCGGTCTCGCCGAGCATGTGCTCGCCCTGCCTTCCCTGCGCCTGCGCGGCGTGATGGCGGTCGCTCCTCTCGATGAGGAGCCTGGTGCCGCATTCGCTCGTCTGCGCGACGTCTCCGATGCCGTCCGAGCCGCGGCCCCGGACGCAACCTGGATCTCGGCCGGGATGACCGGAGACTTCGTCGAGGCGATCGCCGCCGGCGCGACACACCTGCGGATCGGCTCCGCAATCACCGGACCCCGGCCCGACCGGGGTTAACCTGTGAAAAGACCAGCCCCAAACGTTCGAACCGGAGGACACGATGGGTAACCCGCTGAAGAAGACCATGGTGTATCTCGGCCTCGCCGACGAGGAAGAGGTCTATGAGGAAGAGGCGCAGGCTCCTGCCCGCGCTCACCGCGAACGAGACCGTGACCGCGAGGAGCCGGCACCGGCCCCCGTCACGCCGTTGCGTCGCCCCGTCGCCGTCCGCCAGCCGTCTGCAGGAGCCGTGAACGAGATCCTCACCGTCCACCCGAAGCAGTACCGCGACGCGCAGCTGATCGCCGAGAGCTTCCGTGAGGGCGTCCCCGTCATCATCAACCTCTCCCAGATGAGCGATGCCGACGCGCGTCGCCTCATCGACTTCGCGAGCGGGCTCTCCCTCGGTCTGTACGGCCGTATCGAGCGCGTCACTTCGAAGGTGTTCCTGCTCTCGCCGGAGAACATCGCGGTTTCGGGCCACGGGGGCATCGCACACGCAGACGCTGAGTCTGCGGGCTTCGACCAGTCGTAGCCCGTGGAGCTGGTCTCCGTCGCAGCGAGCATCGTTCATCTGGTGCTGCTGCTGTACATCTTCGTGCTCTTCGCGCGCCTCATCCTGGACTACATCCCGATGTTCAATCGGGAATGGCGTCCGAAGGGTTTCGGTCTGGTCGCCGCTGAGGCCGTCTACACGGTCACCGATCCACCCATCCGGTTCTTCCGGAGGCTCATCCCGCCCCTGCGGATCGGATCGCTGTCGCTCGACTTCGGGTTCACGCTCACGCTGCTCGTGGTGCTGATCCTCATGAACATCGTGCGGCTTTTCATCCGCTGAACTCCGCCCGCTCCTCGCGTCGGGCACGCCCCGAGTTCGTGCACTCTGAGTGTCGCGACATCGCGGCGCTGAGGCGCGGGGACTATGCTGGCACCCAGGTGCGCGCCCCGGGTTCGCGCCACATCACGACCACGCCATACATCGATACTGGCATTCGAACTCATCGAAAGAGGAGCCACTCATGGCACTTACCCCGGATGACGTCGTCACCAAGCAGTTCCAGCACGTCCGATTCAAGGACGGCTTCGACCCGGACGAGGTGGACGACTTCCTCGACGAGATCGTCATCGAGTGGCGCAAGGCTCTCGAGGAGAACGTCGAGCTGAAGGCCAAGCTGGCCGCCTACGAGTCCGGTGCCGCCCCCGAGGCCCCCGAGGCCGCCGCACCTGCCGCGACCGAAGCTCCCGCGCCCGTCGCCGAGGTTCCTGCAGAGCCCGCACCGACCGGATCCGCGACCGCGACCGCCGGCATCATCGAGCTCGCGCAGCGTCTCCACGACGAGCACGTGGCCGAGGGTGAGGCGAAGCGCAATGCGCTCATCGCCGAGGCCGAGACCGAGGTGGCGCGCATCCGCACCGAGGCCGAGGCGAAGCAGCGCGAAGAGTCGGCACGCCTGGAGCGCGAGCGCAACACGCTCGAAGCCCGCATCACCGAACTCCGCAACTTCGAGCGCGACTACCGCTCGCAGTTGCGCGGCTACATCGAGGGCCAGCTCCGCGAGCTCGACGAGAAGTCGGCGTCGACGGACTCCACGCCCGTCTCCGCGATCGGTCTGTAAGGCGCCCCTTGTCAGGACGCCCGCCCCTTCGTCGGTCGGCGGCCGGTGCGATCGTTGCGATTCTCGCAGCGCTCGTGCTGGCCGCCGATCAGTTTGTGAAGTACCTCACGATCGAGAACCTGCCCCTGCATGAGCCGGTTCCGGTTCTCGGTGAGTTCCTTCAGCTGTACTACGTCCGTAACCCCGGCGCGGCTTTCTCGCTCGGGTCCGAGGTGACGTGGATCTTCACGATTGCCCTCGCGGTGGTGGCGTCGATCATCATCTGGAAGGCATTCGGGATCAAGTCCCGGCTGTGGGCCGTCGTTCTCGGCTGCCTGCTCGGCGGTGTGCTGGGCAACCTCACGGACCGTCTGCTCCGCGAGCCCGGTTTCCCCGTTGGGCACGTCGTCGACATGATCTCGATGCCGTGGATGATGCCCGCGATCTTCAACGTGGCAGACATCTTCATCGTGACCGGCATGATCTCGGTCGCCCTTCTCGTCGTTTTCGGGCTCCGCTTCGACGGGACGCGCGAGCGCGACCACGCCGTCATCGAGACCGAGGAAGAAGCCGAAGCGGCCGCTGTGGCCGCCATGGCCGAGACCGAGACGGATGCAGAATTCGTCGACGCGGATGATGCAGCGGCGGATGCCGCAGGCACAGGCCGCTCGAGCGACGACGATGCGTCATCGGAGGATGCGGCTCCCGCATCCGAAGGACGCTGACCGTGGAGTCCCGGTCTCTGCCGGTGCCCGACGGTCTGGACGGCACTCGCGTCGACGCGGCTCTGGCGAAGCTCATGGGCTTCTCGCGTACCTTCGCCGCCGACGTCGCCGCAGCAGGCGGTGTGCGCTTGGACGGCCTGACGCTCGACAAGTCCGACCGCCTTCGCGGCGGCGGTTGGCTCGATGTGGAATGGCAGCCGAAGGAAGCGCCGAGGATCATTCCGATCGCGGTGCCCGAACTCGGCATCGTGTACGACGACGACGACATCGTCGTGGTCGACAAGCCCACCGGCGTCGCGGCGCATCCCTCGGTCGGTTGGGAAGGCCCGACGGTCGTCGGTGCTCTCGCGGCCGCAGGATTCCGCGTCGCCACCAGCGGCGCTCCCGAGCGCCAGGGAGTCGTGCATCGGCTCGATGTCGGCACCAGCGGTCTGATGGTCGTCGCGAAATCCGAACACGCCTACACGGTGCTGAAGCAGGCGTTCAAGGATCGTACGGTCGAGAAGATCTATCACGCCGTCGTGCAAGGGCACCCCGATCCGCTCGCCGGGACGATCGACGCGCCGATCGGGCGCCATCCGAACCACTCCTGGAAGTTCGCCGTCGTTCCCGACGGCAAGCCCTCGGTCACCCACTACGAGACGCTCGAGGCGTTCCCCGGTGCTTCGCTCCTGGAGATCCATCTCGAGACGGGACGCACTCACCAGATCCGTGTGCACATGGCCGCCCACCGGCATCCGTGCGTCGGTGATCCGCTGTACGGAGCCGACCCGACGATGTCGGCCCGTCTCGGACTCACGCGGCAGTGGCTTCATGCGCATCAGCTGGCGTTCGCGCACCCGGCGACGGGGGATTGGGTGCAGTTCGATTCCCCGTATCCGGAGGACTTCCGGCACGCGCTGGACGTGCTCCGCGGCGAATAGCCCGCGCTTCGTCGAGGCGATGTCTGCGTCGTGCGCCACACTGATCGCATGGACATCGAGGTTCGACCAGCAACGGAGTTCGATGACGTCGCAGCGCTCGTCGGCCCGAAGAAGCCGACGTCCAACGTCTGTTTCTGCCTGAGCTATCGCATCGGCAGCAAGGAGAACGTCGCACTGCGTGGGTCGCAGCGCGCTGATCGCGTGCGCGACCTGTGCCATCAGGATCCGCCACCTGGGGTCATCGCCTACCTCGACGATGAGCCGGTGGGCTGGGCGGCGCTGCATCCACGGCGTGACACGAGCTTCGCGCGCAACCGTCTCATTCCGCACATCGACGATTCGGACGTCTGGTCGCTGTGGTGCTTCCGGGTGCGGCCGGGACACCGCAAGCAGGGCATCTCCCACGCGCTGATCGACGGTGCCGTGGCCTACGCGAGGAAGCGCGGCGCGCCGGCGATCGAGGGGTATCCCGTCGACAACGGCGGGGAGAAGGTCAACCTGACTATGGCGTACGTCGGTACGCGAGCGCTCTTCGAGAGCGCAGGCTTCGTGAAGGCAGCCGATACGGGCTCCGTCCTCGACGGCTTCCCTCGGGTGTTGATGAGGCTCGATCTGGGCGCCTCACGAAAGGCGTCGAAGAAAGCGTGAACCGTTTTCGTGAATCGTCCCAATACTCAGTGTGAGCACGGACAGCGAGATCATCCAGCGGTCGCTCGAAGAACCCGGAGTCTTCTCCGAGATCTTCGAGCGGCACGTCCGACCCGTCGGCGGCTACATCCGACGACGGGTCGGGGCGGACGCCGTCGACGACGTTCTGAGCGAGACGTTCCTCGTCGCCTTCCGGCGACGCGCGTCCTTCGAGCTCGGGACGGAGTCGGCGCGGCCGTGGCTGCTCGGCATCGCGACCAGGGTGGTGAAGAGCCATCGGGCTGCGGAAGCGCGGCAGTGGCGGGCCTTCGAGGCCTCGGCGTCCGCAGGGGAGGTTGCGGCAGAGACTCCGCAGGTCGCATCTGAGTCCCGGATCGACGCCGATGCCGCTCTGCGAGCGCTGGCCCCGCGGATCGCGGCTCTCGCGGCGAAGGATCGCGACACCTTGCTGCTGCACGCGTGGGGCGATCTCACGTATGAGCAGATCGCCGCTGCGCTGGGCGTGCCCGTCGGAACCGTGCGGTCCCGACTGAATCGCGTTCGTCGCAAGCTCGCACCGCCCGGCTCGCACGGAGCAGCCCGACTGACATGGATGGCGAAGGAGGAGAGCGATGCAGCTTATGGAACAAGTTCGTGAGATCGGGATCGACGAGTCCCGTGTGGATGAAGACACCGTTCTCGCGGCGCGACGGGCGCTGACGCGAGAGATGGCGCGGAGTGCGCGTCCGGAGCGAGCGCGGTCGTCGAAACGACGCACGTGGACCGGGATCGGTCTCGGGGGTCTCGTGGCCGGAGCGGCCGTGACCGCGATCGTGGCCGGTTCTGTCATCGCGCCACCGAACGCACCCGATGCGGCCGCAGCCGAGGTGCTGGAGCGCGCGTCAGCGGTGACGCTCGATGCGCAGGACACCACACTCGTCCCCGGGCAATACCTGCGGATCGAGACCGTCGGTGAGTACCTCCATTTCTGGAAGGCCGAATGGGCCGATGACGATGACGAGAACACGTTCGCGTTCAACGCCTCGCGAGACGGCGGCGACGCCGCCGTGCTGGAGCGCGACACGCGCGTGCTCTACGTCCCGGCCGACCGGGCTGGTGACTGGTTCTACGACTGGGGCTCCTCCGAGGTCGTGGACTCCTTCGGATCCCGTGGCGCGGAGGCGGCACGGGAGTGGTCATCCTCGCCCGGCTCCGCGATTCGTGAACGCGGCACGATCGAGACACTCCCGGCGGGCGAGTATCTCGCCGTGGGAGGCGACGAACCGCCGATGCCGTACCTGGCGGACGGATACCGTCCGTACTACGACGAAATGCCGAGGGATCCTCAGAAGCTGCTCGATTGGCTCCGCGCGCAGTCGGGGATGACGGGGGAGGAGGGGGACCGCTGGCTTGTGGCGAGTCTCAGCGACCCGTCGGCGATCAACCTGATGCCGGCCGACCTGCGCTCGGCGTTCTTCCTCGCGATCGCGCTGATCCCCGGATTCGAGGTGGTGGCGGAGGACGGTTCGACGGCGACGCTGCAATACGTCGTTCCCGGCCACCGGACGACGAAGATCGCGATCGATACCGAGCAAGGCCTCGTCGACTCGATCTCGGAGAATTACGAAATCGGTGGGCCCGCAGGAGACACGGTCGACTCCGTCACCACGGTGCACACCTCCGTCGTGGACTCCGCGCCCCAGGGCTAGCGGCCGAGGCTGAGCCCCGGCGCCGACCTCCGGTGTCGGGGCTCCGCCATAGACTCGGCGGGACGCCCAAGATAATTTCGAACCGTTTGCCGACTCAGGGGCAATACATAGTGTGAGCACAGATAGCGAGATCATTCAGCGGTCGCTCGGGCAACCCCGAGCCTTCGCTGAACTGTTCGATCGGCACGCGGGATCGGTGGGTCGGTATGCCGCTCGCCGCCTCGGTCCCGATGCCGGTGAGGACATCCTGAGCGAGACATTCCTGGTCGCTTTCGCGCGACGGAAGTCTTTCGACGCGGCGTGGGACTCCGCGCTGCCGTGGTTGTTCGGCATCGCCTCGCGGTTGATCAAGAAGCACCGAGTTCGGGAGGCGAAGCACCACCGATCGAGTGTGGAGTCCGCACACCGCGAGGAACACGTGTCGCTCGGCGATCTCGAGGGGACGATCGCTCGCCTCGATGCCGAGATCTCCACCCGAGAGCTGGCGCCCCGCATCGCCGCGCTGTCAGCGAAGGAACGGGACACGCTGCTGCTCTACGCCTGGGGAGACCTGACGTATGAGGAGGTCGCCGTCGCCCTCGGCGTACCTGTGGGCACCGTCCGCTCGCGAATGAATCGAATACGGACTCGACTCGATCCGACCAGAGGGAACCGCCGAGAACGAGTTGTGAGCGAGAAGGAAGGAGAGGTCGATGGACGTTTTCGAACGCGTGCGTGAGGTGAACACGAGCGCGAGCCTCACGGACGACCGTGTAGCCGCGGCTCGTGCACGCCTTCTGAGTGGGATCGACGAGAGCCGGGAGCGGAATCGCCGACGTCTCGCGCATCGAACCCTGTTGATCGCCGGCGCCGTGGCGACCACAGCCGCGGTGGCCACAGCCGTGGTGGTCTTCACGCAGGAGACAGCGCCGCCGCCTCGCGTCGAGGCGATTCCGACACCGACAGCGACGCCGCAGCCGCAGGCGTCGCCGAGTCCGCAGCCCTCCGCGACCTCGGGAACCGGGACGACCGAGCCTTTCCCCGGTACGACCCCGCAGGCGGGACAATACCTCCACATCGTCAGCGTCACTGAACGTCTGCACTACACAGCCTCGTCAGGGGAGGTGTTCCCCTGGGCCTGGACGACCCAGTCCTCGTCCCCACCCGTCTCGGCTCTGCTGGCGCGCGATCGCGACGAGCAGTACGTCCCCGCGGATCGCTCGGGCGATTGGTATCAGGCGCACGGCCCCACGGCCGAGAGGGTGAAGCTCTTCCCGGGGGTGCAGGGGCCCGATGAGGAGCAGAGGTGGAACACCCTCATGCCGGTGGACGGCAATGTCGGGGAGACATGGAGCACGGGTGGGCTGGCGGGCGACGCTTTCCCCCCCATGGGTTCGACGGAGTACTACGCGGACCTTCCGCGGGAACCGCAAGCACTTCTCGATCATCTACGGACGGTTGTCGGCGCCTGGACGTCCAGCCAGGAAGAGACGGACGATGCACTCCTCGAGAACATGACGTCCACGTTGCTGTCGAACTTCGCACCGGCCGATGTCCGCGAGGCGTACATGGGTGCATTGACCCTGAGTGGCCTCGCTGTGACGACATCGTCAGACGACGGGACCGTCAGTTTCGAGGTTCGCCGAGAACAGTACTCCCCGCGGACCGAGACGATACGCGTCGACGAAACGACGGGATGGGTGACTGTCCATACTGTGCGTTACGACCGTCAGTCCGGTGCGTCGGGGGACATGGTGCCCGCAGACGTGCCCGACATCCGGACGACGTACACCGTTTCCCTCGTGAATTCGGGTCCGTAGCGGTCGCCGATCGCAGGCACAGAGCCCCGACACCGACCTCCGGTGTCGGGGCTCCGCCGTAGACTCGAAGGCATGGCATCCGACTCCTTCGTCCACCTGCATGTGCACAGCGAGTACTCCATGCTGGACGGTGCGGCGAAGATCAATGCGATGACCCAGGCGGCCGCCGATTACGGCATGCCGGCCATCGCGGTGACCGATCACGGCAACACTTTCGCGGCGTTCGAGTTCTACAACGCGGCGCGGAATGCGGGCATCAAACCCATCATCGGGCTCGAGGCGTACATGACCCCGGGCACCCACCGCAGCGACAAGACGCGCGTGCAGTGGGGGTCGCCCGATCAGAAGAGTGACGACGTCTCCGGCTCGGGCGCCTACACCCACATGACGATGTGGAGCCAGAGCACTGCCGGCATGCACAACCTCTTCCGGATCAGCTCCCGGTCCAGCCTGGAGGGCTACTACTTCAAGCCCCGCATGGACCGCGAGCTGCTCCAGACCTACGGCAAGGGGATCATCGCGACGACGGGGTGCCCGTCGGGCGAGGTGCAGACGCGGCTCCGGCTGGGGCAGTACGACGCGGCGCGGGCGGCGGCCGCAGAGTTCCAGGACATCTTCGGCAAGGAGAACTACTTCGCCGAGATCATGGACCACGGTCTCTCCATCGAGCGACGGGTGATGACCGATCTGCTCCGCCTCTCGAAAGACCTGAACATCCCGCTGGTCGCGACGAACGACTCGCACTACACGCACCAGCACGAGGCCGATGCGCACGAGGCTCTGCTGTGCGTGCAGTCGGGCTCCACCATGGATGACCCGAACCGCTTCAAGTTCGACGGCGACGGCTACTACATCAAGACCGCCGCCGAGATGCGGCAGCTGTTCCGCGATCACCCCGAGGCCTGCGACAACACCCTGTTGATCGCCGAGCGCTGCGAGGTCGAGTTCGACACCTCGGCGAACTACATGCCGCGGTTCCCGGTGCCGGACGGCGAGACCGAAGACAGCTGGCTCATCAAAGAGGTCGAGACGGGCCTGCACTACCGGTATCCGGGTGGTATCCCCGACAAGGTGCGCAAGCAGGCCGAGTACGAGACCGGCATCATCCTGCAGATGGGTTTCCCCGGCTACTTCCTGGTCGTCGCCGACTTCATCAACTGGGCCAAGGACAACGGCATCCGCGTCGGTCCCGGCCGTGGCTCCGGTGCCGGCTCCATGGTCGCGTACGCGATGAAGATCACCGACCTCGACCCCCTCGAGCACGGCCTGATCTTCGAGCGGTTCCTGAACCCCGACCGTGTCTCGATGCCTGACTTCGACGTCGACTTCGATGACCGGCGCCGTGGCGAGGTCATCGACTACGTCACGGAGAAGTACGGCTCGGAGCGCGTAGCCCAGATCGTCACCTACGGCACCATCAAGTCCAAGCAGGCGCTGAAGGACGCGGGTCGCGTGCTCGGGTTCCCGTTCAGCATGGGGGAGCGGCTCACCAAGGCGATGCCGCCGCCCGTCATGGGCAAGGACATGCCCCTCGACGGCATGTTCGACTCGGCGCACCCGCGGTACAAAGAGGCGAGCGAGTTCCGCGTGCTGATCGAGACCGACCCCGAGGCGAAGACGGTCTTCGACCGTGCGCTCGGTCTCGAGGGCCTGAAGCGTCAGTGGGGCGTGCACGCCGCCGGCGTGATCATGTCGTCCGACCCCCTGCTCGACATCATCCCGATCATGAAGCGGGAGCAGGACGGTCAGATCGTCACGCAGTTCGACTACCCGTCGTGCGAGTCGCTCGGCCTGATCAAGATGGACTTCCTGGGGCTCCGAAACCTCACGATCATCTCCGACGCGCTCGACAACATCCGGACGAACCGTGGCGAGGAACTCGACCTCGAGCACCTCGGCCTCGATGATCCCGGCGTGTACGAACTGCTCGCGCGCGGCGACACCCTGGGCGTCTTCCAGCTCGACAGCCCGCCGCTGCGGTCTCTGATGCGCCTCATGAAGCCTGACAACTTCGGTGACATCTCGGCCCTCATCGCCCTCTACCGCCCGGGCCCCATGGGTGCGAACTCCCACACGAACTACGCGCTGCGCAAGAACGGTCTGCAGGAGATCACGCCGATCCACCCTCAGCTCGAGGAGCCTCTCGCGGAGATCCTGCAGGAGTCCTACGGTCTCATCATCTATCAGGAGCAGGTCATGGCGATCGCTCAAGCGGTGGCCGGGTTCAGCCTCGGACAAGCAGACATCCTGCGCCGAGCGATGGGAAAGAAGAAGAAGTCCGAGCTCGACAAGCAGTACGAGGGCTTCGCGGGCGGCATGAAGCAGCGCGGATTCGGCGAGGCGGCGATCAAAGCCCTCTGGGACATCCTGCTTCCGTTCTCCGACTACGCGTTCAACAAAGCCCACTCCGCCGCGTACGGCCTCGTGTCGTACTGGACCGCCTACCTCAAGGCGCACTATCCCGCCGAGTACATGGCCGCGCTGCTGACCAGCGTCGGTGACTCCAAAGACAAGATGGCGCTGTACCTCAACGAGTGTCGCCGCATGGGCATCAAGGTGCTCCCTCCCGATGTGTCCGACTCGATCAATTACTTCGCGGCCGTCGACGACGACATCCGCTTCGGTCTCGGCGCTGTCCGCAACGTCGGCAGCAACGTCGTCGACGGCATCGTGCGCGCACGAAAAGACGAGCGGTTCACCTCGTTCCACCACTTCCTCGACAAGGTGCCGCTGCACGTCTCGAACAAGCGCACCGTCGAATCGCTGATCAAGGCCGGTGCCTTCGACTCGATGGGCGATTCGCGACGGGCTCTCATGGAGGTGCACGAAGACGCGGTCGAAGCGGCCGTCGACCGTAAGCGCAATGAGGCCCAGGGCGCGATCGGGTTCGATTTCGACAGCCTCTACGACGGGATGGAAGAGGCAGCCCCTGCCAAGGTGCCCGCTCGCCCGGAGTGGATCAAGAAGGACAAGCTCGCCTTCGAGCGGGAGATGCTCGGCCTCTACGTCTCCGATCACCCGCTCGCGGGCCTCGAGGTTCCGCTGGCCAAGCACGCCTCGATCTCGATCCACGACCTCAACAACTCCGAGGATCTTCAGGACGGCGATCAGGTGACGGTCGCCGGACTCGTGACCAGTGTGCAGCACCGCGTCGCCAAGGCCAGTGGAAACCCGTACGGCATGATCACCGTCGAGGACTTCAACGGCGAGGTGACCGTGATGTTCATGGGGAAGACCTACACCGAGTTCCAGCACACGCTGCAGCAAGATGCGATCCTCGCTGTCCGCGGGCGAGTCTCCCGACGTGACGACGGGCTCAACCTGCACGCCCAATCGGCGTTCGCGCCCGACATCGGCTCATTCGATGCCGCGGGTCCGTTGGCGCTCGTCCTCGCCGAGCAGCGCGCGACGGAGCGGGTGATGACGGAACTCGCCGAGGTTCTTCGTCGGCACAACGGCGATACCGAGGTGCTGCTCCGCGTGCACCGCGGCGGCACCGCGAAGGTCTTCGAAGTGCCGATGCCGGTCAAGGTCTCCGCAGACCTCTTCGGTGACCTCAAGTCGCTGCTCGGACCCACCTGTCTGGGGTGAGCGGGTAGGATCGTGAGCCGTCGGCAGCACGACGAACACCCCGTCGAGCACTGTGACGAAAGGACCACCATGAGTACGGACACCTCCGAACCCGACCTTCCCGAATCGGACCCCGAGGACTCGATCTTCAGCGACGACGACGGTGTGCTCTACGACGACGAGGTGACTCCGGAATTCGGCATTCTCGGATTCACGCTGCGCGAACTGCTGATCGTCGGAGTGTGGGTGGTCTCCTTCGTGCTGTCCTTCTTCCCGCTGACCGGCGGCCTCTCGCTCTGGGGGATCGGCATCCAGTGGATCCTCCCCATCGCACTTCCGACCGTGGCGGTCTTCCTGCTGGTGCTGCGCCGCTTCTCACCCGATGGCATCCGCCGGGTGGGCTCGCTGGGCATCGACCAGTTCGCCTCGGTGGCGTTCTCCGTCGCGGCGGTCGTCTGGGTCGGGAATCTGTGGCTCTCGATCTCGGGGCTGATCGCCACCGGCTACTGGGGACTCCCGTGGAATGGCGTGGGAATGGTCATCACCTCTCTGGCGCTGGTCACGTTCACGGTCTTCGCCCCGATCATTCCGGGGCTGAAAGAGGACTTCCACGGCCGCCTCGTCACGCTCGCTCATCGCAATGCGAATCCAGTGCGACCGGTGATCGCACGCCCGCGGCCCGAGCCCGAGCCCGACCCCGTTGCCGAGTCGACCGCCGCGCCCAGCGGTACTCAGGCAGAGGTCACCGTCGATGCATCAGCGCTGCCGCCGGTGACCGGCCTCGACGTCGAGATGAGCGGGCGCCAGGCGACCGACGAGATCGCGCGACTCGACCTCGCGGAGCAGGTGCCTCTCACGGCGCACGCCTCCGGTGGCGGTGTCGGGACTGACCAGGACACCTCCGACGAGGAGTATGTTCCCACCTACTCCCGTCGATCCCGCGGGCAGGAGCCCGAGATCGTCTCAGACACTGGGAGCATCGAGTCGCTGCTCGAGACGGCGGCGACCTACGAGACCGGTGATGTCTCGGCTGAAGCGGAACCCCGCATCGTCGAGGGCTTCGCCGACGCCGACGCTGATCTGGATGCGACGAATCCTCGTGAGACGGCTCCGGCCGCGCAGCCGTTCTGGATTCTCGCCGCCTCCGAACGGGATGTGCATGACGAGCGAGGAGAGCCGCTGTTCCGCATCGGGCCGAGCGCCTGGGCTCTTGTGATCGAGGACCGTGGAGGTGCGTACGTCGTCCGACATGACGACGGACGGATCGGCTACCTCCACGACATCCACGACATCTCGAAGGGCTGAAATGCGCACGATCGATCTGCGGGGGCGCGAGCTCTCGCCCGCTGACATGCTCGCGGCCGTGCCGCGCGCCACACAGGCTCGAGCGGAGGCGCTCGACACCGCCGCCCGCATCGTCGAGGACGTGCGCGTTCGCGGCGAAGCCGCTCTCCGTGAGCAGGCGGAGCAGTTCGATCGGGTGACGGGCCACGAGGTGCGTGTTCCCGCCGAGCACATCGCCGACGCCCTCGCATCCATCGAACCCGCCGTCCGGGCCGCGCTCGAAGAGGCGATCGTGCGTGTGCGCCGCGGGTCCGAAGCCCAGGTGCCGGCACCGCGGACAACCGAGATCGGTACCGGTGCGCGCATTCTGCAGCGGTGGCAGCCCGTGCACCGCGTGGGCGTGTACATCCCGGGCGGTAAGGCTGTCTATCCGTCGAGCGTGATCATGAACGTGGTCCCCGCGCAGGTGGCGGGCGTCGAGCAGATCGCTCTGGCGTCGCCGCCGCAGGTCGATCAGGGCGGTCGGATCCACCCGACGATCTTGGCGGCCGCCGCCCTGCTGGGCGTCACCGAGGTCTACGCCATGGGGGGAGCCGGCGCGGTCGGCGCCTTCGCGCATGGTGTCCCGTCGCTCGGGCTCGACCCCGTCGACGTGGTGTCCGGTCCGGGAAACAACTACGTCGCGTCTGCGAAGCGCGCCGTCGCCGGCGTCGTCGGGACGGATTCCGAGGCCGGTGCGACCGAGATCCTCGTCGTGGCCGATGCGGATGCCGACCCGCGACTCATCGCCGCGGATCTGGTCAGCCAAGCGGAGCACGATGAGCAGGCCTCCGCGGTCCTGGTGACGGATGCGGTCGAGCTCGCCGATCAGGTCGCCGCCGAGGTCGAGCGGATGGCGGCGGTCACACGCCACAGCACGCGTGTCGCCGCGGCTCTGTCCGGTCCGCAATCCGCGATCGTCCTCGTCGACGACCGTGCCATGGCGACGGCCTTCAGCAACGCCTACGCCCCGGAGCACCTCGAGCTGCACCTCGCCGACGCTGAGGACGCGGCCGCGGCGTTCACCAGCGCCGGTGCCGTCTTCGTCGGCGACCAGACGCCCGTCAGCCTCGGTGACTACATGGCGGGGAGCAACCACGTGCTCCCGACCGGTGGTCAGGCGCGGTATGCGCCCGGTCTCGGGTCCTACACCTTCCTGCGACCGCAGCAGGTCATCTCCTACGATCGCGCGGCGCTGTCAGCCGTTCGCGCCGGCGTCGTGGCCCTCGCCGAAACCGAGGTGCTCCCGGCACACGGCGAGGCGATCGAGGCGCGTTTCACGGCGTAGGATCGGTCAGATGCACTGCCCCTTCTGTCGTCATCCCGACTCTCGTGTCATCGACTCGCGCACCAGCGACGACGGGCTGTCGATCAGGCGCCGCCGTCAGTGCCCGGAATGCGGGGGCCGGTTCACGACCACCGAGACGGCGAGCCTCAACGTCATCAAACGGTCCGGCGTCATGGAGCCGTTCAGTCGCGAGAAGGTCATCTCCGGCGTGCGCAAGGCCTGCCAGGGACGGCCGGTGACGGAGGCTGACCTGGCCATCCTCGCGCAGCGGGTGGAGGAGGCCGTTCGCCAGACCGGTGTCTCGCAGCTCGACGCGAACGAGATCGGTCTCGCCATCCTCGGCCCGCTGCGTGAGCTCGACGAGGTCGCGTTCCTCCGGTTCGCCAGTGTCTACCAGGCGTTCGACTCGCTCGAGGACTTCGAGGAAGCGATCACCGATCTGCGAGCCGACCACACGAAGCAGGAGTCCGCGGACCGGTAATCTGGCAGGGATGTATCCGCTGCTCTTCCGCGCTGTCCTCTCGCGCTTCGACCCCGAGTTCGCCCACCACGCCGGAATGGCGGTGATCCGAGTTCTCGGCGTGCCTCCGCTCTCTTGGGCGACACGTGCGATGACCCGCCCGGACCCATCCCTGCGTGTCGAGGCGCTCGGTCTCACCTTCCCCTCGCCCTTCGGCATCGCGGCCGGATTCGACAAGAACGCCGTCGGGGTGCGGGGCCTGGCTGCTCTCGGCTTCGGGCACGTGGAGGTCGGCACGCTCACGGCGATCCCGCAGGACGGCAACCCGAAGCCGCGTCTGTTCCGTCTCATCGCCGACCGTGCCGTGATCAACCGGATGGGCTTCAACAACGCCGGCGCGGATGCTGCGGCGCGTCGTCTGGCCCGCCTGCGCCGCGGAGCGCCCGACACGGTGGTCGGCGTCAACATCGGCAAGAGCCGGGTGGTGGACGTGGAGAACGCGACGGCCGACTACGTGGCCTCCGCGACTCGCCTCGCCCCGCTCGCCGACTACCTCGCCGTCAACGTGTCGTCTCCGAACACGCCGGGGCTGCGCGGGCTGCAGGCGGTGGAGACCCTCGCCCCGCTCCTGCGCGCGGTCAAGCAGGCCTCCGGTGCCACTCCGCTGCTCGTGAAGATCGCCCCGGACCTTCCGGACGAGGAGATCGCGGCGATCGCGCAGCTGGCAGTGGCCGAAGGACTCTCCGGAATCATCGCGAACAACACGACCATCAGCCGAGACGGCCTGCTCGCGGATGCGACGAAGGTCGAGGCTGCCGGCGCGGGCGGTCTGTCGGGTGCGCCGTTGAAGCAGCGCTCACTCGAGGTGCTGCGCGTCGTGCGAGCCGCAGTTCCCGACGACTTCTGCGTGATCGCGGTCGGTGGAGTCGAGACCGCTGCAGACGTCCAGGAGCGTCTGGAAGCCGGCGCCACGCTCGTGCAGGGTTACACGGCATTCCTGTACCGCGGTCCGTTCTGGGGCCGCGAGATCAACAGGGGACTGGTCAGTCGGGGTACTGTCCGCGCTTGACCTGCGGCTTCGGCAGACGCATGAATCGCATCTGCAGGGCTCGCATCGCGGCGTACCAGCCGAGACCGCGCTCGAGACGCTCCTTGCCGAACTTCGCCGCCGCTTTGCGCTTGACGCGCATGCCCAGCAGAACCATGCCGCCGATCGCGATCACCAGGTAGCCCATCATGACCATGTAGGCGTAGAACGAGATCATCATGTTCGTGGGCAGCAGCGAGGCGAGGATGACCAGCACCATGACGCCCATCACGAACTCCGCCGGGTGCCAGCCCGCGTCGACGTAGTCACGCACCCAACGGCGCTGAGGCCCCTTATCGCGGACGGGGAGGTACTTCTCCTCGCCGGCGGCCATACCGGCCTGCGCCTTGGCTCGGCGCTCGTTGAGCTCAGCCTTAGCGGCGGCTTTGGCCTCTTTGGTGTTGGCGACCAGGGGGCGGCGGCGGGCAGCCTCCTGCTCCGCACGGGTCGGCGTCGCGCGCCCCTTTCCGACGGCGGGCGTCTCGGGGGCGTCGTCGTTCGTCGAAGGGGAGACAGGGGTAGTGGCCACGGAGTTCCTCGGTTCGCTGCGGGGGATCACCTTAAGATTACTCGCATGACCTCTCCTGTTCCTCCCCGTGAGCCCGATGCCGCCGTCCTCGAGGCAGTGGCGACCGGTATCCCCTCGGCATTGTCGGACCTCGGCCACCTCGTGCGCATCCCCGGAATGGCCTGGCCCGCGTTCGACCAGACCCAGTTGGAGCGCAGCGCGGAAGCCGTGGCGGCGCTGGCCTCGGGCACCGGCGTCTTCGACGAGGTGCGCGTGCTCCGTGCGGCGATTCCGGGCACCGATGAGCAGGGACAGCCGGCGATCCTCGCCACTCGGAAGGCCCGCAACGGCAAGCCGACGATCCTCCTCTACGCGCACCACGACGTGCAGCCTCCCGGTGATGACGCCCTCTGGGAGACCCCGCCGTTCGAGCCCACGGTGCGCGACGGGCGTCTGTACGGACGCGGCGCCGCAGACGACAAGGCGGGGATCATGGCGCACATCGCGTCGATCCGAGCCGTACACGAGGTGCTGGGCGACGACCTCGACCTCGGTATCGCGATGTTCATCGAGGGGGAGGAGGAGTACGGGTCTCGTTCCTTCGCTCAGTTCCTCTCCGACAACAAGGAGGCGCTCCGCGCGGACGCCATCGTCGTCGCCGACTCCGGCAACTGGGATTCGGTCACCCCGGGCCTCACCGTCTCGCTTCGCGGGAACGCCCGCTTCACGCTGCGCGTGCGCACCCTCGATCACGCGTCCCACTCGGGGATGTTCGGGGGAGCGGTGCCCGACGCGATGATGTCGACCGTGAAGCTGCTCTCGACGCTGTGGAACTCCGACGACTCGGTGGCGGTGGCGGGGATGACGGAGCGCGATGCTCCCACTCCTGATTACACCGAGGCGACACTCCGTGACGAGGCAGGGCTCTTGCCCGGCACCACTCCGATCGGTGACGGCACGATCCTCAGCCGGATCTGGAACAAGCCCGCAGTGACGGTGATCGGCATCGACGCGACGAGCGTGGCGGCGGCATCCAACACCCTGCTTCCCGAGGTCACGGTCGTGATCAGCGCTCGTGTCGCACCGGGGCAGACAGGACAGGACGCCTATGACGCGCTCGAGAGCCATCTGCGGGCGCACGCCCCGTTCGGCGCTGAACTCACCTTCTCGGATGTGGACCTGGGGGATGGTTTCCTCGTCGACACCAGCGGATGGGCGGTGCAGCTCACGCGTGACGCCATGCGGGACGGCTACGGCGTCCCGCCGGTGGATCTGGGAGTCGGCGGGTCGATCCCGTTCATCGCCGACCTGGTGCGGGAATTCCCGTCCGCCCAGATCCTCGTCACCGGTGTCGAGGACCCGCACTCGCGCGCGCACAGCCCGAACGAGTCGCTGCACCTCGACACCTTCCGCCATGCGGTCGCCACCGAGGCATTGCTGCTCGCCCGCATGAATGCTGCAGAACTCTGAGCCTCTCAGGATCTGCGGCGGTAGAATCGTCCGAGAAGCCGTGCACCTGCGGCCCGTCACAAGGAGCGACATGAGCGACACCACACTCTCCCCAGAGACCACCCGCGCACACGGCGTCACCCTGACCGACGCTGCCGCCGTCAAGGTGAAGAACCTCCTCGAGCAGGAAGGCCGCGACGATCTCCGTCTGCGCGTCGCCGTGCAGCCCGGCGGATGCTCGGGCCTGATCTACCAGCTGTACTTCGACGAGCGTTACCTCGAGGGCGACGAGACCGTCGACTTCGACGGCGTCGAGGTGATCATCGACAACATGAGCGTCCCGTACCTCGACGGTGCGGCGATCGACTTCAAGGACACGATCTCCGAGCAGGGGTTCACGATCGACAACCCCAATGCTGCGGGCAGCTGCGCCTGCGGTGACAGCTTCCACTGATCATCCGTCTGCCGAATCGGCCGCCGTCACCACTGGTGACGGCGGCCGTTCCGCTTTCGGAACCTGCGTGGTTGGCATGAATCAGGTGTGAGGTTGCCCTAGACTTGGGTGTGCTCTGTTCGCGATCTGAAAGGTGCATCGTGCCCTCGAAACGCAGCCTTCGTTGGGCCGCACTCCCTGTGGGAGTCGTGGCAGCCGTTGCTCTGGCGGGATGTTCTCCCACCGAGCTGAACGGCTTTCTTCCGGGCTTCGTGGAGGGTGGCCCCGCAGCCACCAATCAGACCGAGCGCGTCTCCTCGCTCTGGGTGAACTCCTGGATCGTGCTGCTCGCGGTCGGCATCATCACCTGGGGCCTGATGGCCTGGGCCGCGATCGCCTACCGTCGCCGCAAGGGGCAGACCGGCCTCCCGGTGCAGATGCGCTACAACATGCCGATCGAGATCTTCTACACGATCGTGCCGCTCATCCTCGTGCTGGGGATGTTCTTCTTCACCGCTCGTGATCAGACCGAGATCGAGGCCAAGTGGGACGAGCCCGACGTCGAGATCACCGCGATCGCCAAGCAGTGGGCGTGGGACTTCCAGTACGACGGCGAAGAGGAAGACAACTCCGACGCCGTGTGGACGATGGGCATCCAGGCCCAGCCCGACGCCGAAGGCAACATCGATCAGTCGCAGCTGCCGACCCTGGTTCTGCCGGTCGACAAGAAGGTCACGATCGACCTGCAGTCGCGCGACGTCATCCACTCTTTCTGGATCATCGACTTCCTCTACAAGAAGGACATGTTCATCGGGAAGGACAACTCCTGGTCGTTCATCCCCACCCGTGAGGGCGAGTACGCCGGCAAGTGCGCCGAGCTCTGCGGTGAGTATCACTCGATGATGCTCTTCAACGTGAAGGTCGTCTCTCAGGACGACTACGACGCGTACCTCGAGTCGCTCGAGGAGAAGGGCAACACGGGCGACATCACCGACGCGTACGACCGTCTCTCGAACTTCCCGGGGACGACCCCGAAGACCGACACCGAGGAAGGAGGGGAGTAAGTCATGTCGACCACAGAAGCTCCCCGTACCGACGAGACTCCCCAGTCGCGTCCGACCACTCTGCCCGCTCGCCAGGCCGCTCTCATGAGCTCCTCGCGCGTGGAGCAGAAGGGCAACATCGTCGTCAAGTGGATCACCTCCACCGACCACAAGACCATTGGGTACATGTACCTGATCGCGTCCGTACTGTTCTTCCTCCTCGGTGGTGTGATGGCACTCGTCATCCGCGCCGAGCTGTTCGCGCCGGGCATGCAGATCGTCCCGACGAAGGAGCAGTACAACCAGCTGTTCACGATGCACGGCACGATCATGCTGCTGATGTTCGCGACGCCGCTCTTCGCGGGCTTCGCCAACGCGATCCTGCCGTTGCAGATCGGCGCCCCCGACGTGGCCTTCCCGCGTCTGAACGCGTTCGCCTTCTGGCTCTTCCTCTTCGGCTCGACCATCGCGGTCGCCGGCTTCCTCACCCCGCAGGGCGCGGCGTCCTTCGGATGGTTCGCCTATCAGCCATTGGCCGGTGCGTCGTTCTCGCCGGGCGCGGGTGGAAACCTCTGGATGGTCGGACTGGGCATCTCCGGTTTCGGAACGATCCTCGGTGCCGTCAACTTCATCACCACGATCATCACGATGCGCGCTCCGGGCATGACGATGTGGCGCATGCCGATCTTCTCGTGGAACACGCTCATCACGAGCCTGCTCATCCTGATGGCGTTCCCCGTGCTCGCCGCAGCGATCTTCGCTGCTGCAGCGGACCGCATCCTCGGCGCTCACATCTACGACCCCGCCAACGGCGGCGTCCTGCTGTGGCAGCACCTGTTCTGGTTCTTCGGTCACCCCGAGGTCTACATCATCGCTCTGCCGTTCTTCGGCATCGTGTCGGAGATCTTCCCGGTCTTCAGCCGTAAGCCGATCTTCGGATACAAGACGCTGGTCTACGCGACGATCGCGATCGCCGCTCTCTCCGTCGCCGTGTGGGCGCACCACATGTACGTGACCGGGTCGGTGCTGCTGCCGTTCTTCGCCCTCATGACGATGCTCATCGCGGTGCCGACGGGTGTGAAGATCTTCAACTGGATCGGCACGCTCTGGCGAGGATCGGTGACCTTCGAGACTCCGATGGTGTTCGCGCTCGGATTCCTCGTGTCATTCGTCTTCGGTGGTCTGACCGGTGTCATCCTCGCGGCCCCGCCGCTGGACTTCGCCCTCTCCGACTCCTACTTCGTCGTCGCTCACTTCCACTACGTGGTGTTCGGCACCGTCGTGTTCGCCATGTTCGCCGGCTTCTACTTCTGGTGGCCGAAGTGGACCGGCCGCATGCTCAACGAGCGTCTCGGCTACGTCCACTTCTGGATGCTGTTCATCGGCTTCCACATGACGTTCCTCATCCAGCACTGGCTGGGTGTCGACGGAATGGTGCGGCGCTATGCGGACTATTCCGCGGCCGACGGCTGGACCTGGCAGAACCAGGTCTCCACGATCGGAGCGATCATCCTCGGCGCCTCGATGCTGCCGTTCTTCCTGAACGTCTGGATCACGGCCCGCAAGGCTCCGAAGGTCACGGTCAACGACCCGTGGGGCTACGGTGCTTCGCTCGAGTGGGCGACGTCGTGCCCGCCGCCGCGGCACAACTTCACGTCGATCCCGCGCATCCGCAGCGAGCGTCCTGCGTTCGACCTGAATCACCCGGAGGCCGCCGAGTTCGCGACCACGGCGCCCGGCGAGCGAGAGGCCCACTAAGTCATGCGCGACAACGTCATTCTCTGGTGGGTGCTGACGGCGTTCTTCGCCCTCGTCGGTGTCGTCTACACCGGCTGGCACATCCTGGTCACTCCGTCCGACAACTTCGCGATGCGGATCGAGTGGGTCGGAACCGTCGCCCTGTTCTTCGCGGCGTTCATGGCAGCGATGGTCGCGTTCTACCTCGACCGCACGCACAAGGCGCAGAACGGCGAGCTGCCGGAAGACATCCTGACGGCGGACATCGACGACGGTGACCCCGAGCTCGGCGAGTTCAGCCCCTGGTCCTGGTGGCCGATCGTGCTCGCGGCTTCGGCCGGTGTCTTCGTCGTCGGCCTGGCCGTCGGTCACTTCCTGCTCCCGATCGGTCTCGCGATCTTCGTCGTCGCGATCGTGGGCTGGGTGTACGAGTACTACCGCGGCAACTTCGCCCGCTGACGCTGGCGTAGATGTAGCGAAGGCCCCCGGATTCGTCCGGGGGCCTTCTTCATGTACCCGCAAGCGGATCGGTTCGAGTGCGGAAAGCGGGGCTCTTCACGCCCTCGTTCGGACGCGTGCGATGCCGGTCAGCGGGTCGACGGGGCGGCGGTGCACACCGTCAGCGTCCTCCACGGGATAGCCCTCTCGTACCCAGTATTCGAAGCCGCCGATCATCTCGCGCACTTGATAGCCGAGGCGGGCGAACTCGAGGGCACCTTTGGCTCCGGCGTTGCAGCCCGGGCTCCAGCAGTACACGACCACATCTGCGTCTGCGGGGATCTCCACTGGCGCGCGGTCGGCGATCTCGCTGTAGTGCATGTGTACGGCGCCGGCGACCCGACCTTGCGCCCAGGCCTCGTCCGAGCGCACATCGACGATGACGATGTTCTCGCCGGCCTTCTGCGCGGCGCGCACATCGCTGGCGTCGGTCTCGTAGGCGAGTTTGGCCGTGTAGAAGTCCGCGCGATCGATCATGCTCTCAGCCTAGGACGAGGCCATCCGCTGGTCCGAGTGGATTCCAGTCGTCCAGAGAGCGAATGCCGTCAACGTCGTCGCATCAGAGGGTTGCCGACATCTGCACGCGCGGGCCGTATCTGAAGAGCCCGAGGGCGGTCTCCGTGTCGACGAGGGAGCGGAGCAGAGTGGAGTCCGGCTCGGTCACTGTGAAGCCGCAGGAGGCGTAGAACGGGGCGTTCCAGGGGACGTCACGGTAGGTGCGGAGGGTGATCGTCTGATGGCCGCGGCTTCGTGTCTCGGAGAGCGCAGCCTGGACGAGCCGACGGCCGATTCCGCGGCGGCCGAATGAGGGCAGCACGGAGAGCTGTTCCAGATGGGCGTGCCCGTCGATCTCCAGGACGTGCACGAAGCCGACGGCGTGTGCAGACACAGCTGAGGCCTCCCGAGCCTCGGCGACGAGCACGAAGCCCGGCATTGACGTCCGTTCCTGCGCAGTGGTCGGGGGAGGCCAATCGGCGGCGCCGAAACGATCGACGAGCATGGCATCTGCCGCGACTTCGATCTGTTCGGTCGCCCCATCATCCGCCGGACGTGCGGGACGCACGCGGATCTCCATGGTCACTCTCCGGCGACGGCGGCGATGGCCTCGATCTCGACGAGCTGGTCGTCGTAGCCGAGTACCGTGACCCCGAGGAGGGTGCTGGGGACGTCGTGATCGCCGAAGGCGGCGTGGACCACATCCCACGCCGTGACCAGGTCGGCCTGCGCGGAGGAGGCCACCAGGACGCGTGTGCTGATGACATCAGTGAGGGTCGCGCCGGCGACGGCGAGTGCTGCCTCGAGCGTCTTCACGCACCGGGCCGCCTGAGCCGCGTAGTCGCCCGGCGCGGCGGTCGTCCCGTCGTCGTTTAGAGGGCAGGCTCCGGCGAGGAAGATGAGGCGCGAACCCGCAGGTGCGGTGGCGGCGTAGGCGTAGGGGGCATCAGCGAGGGCGGTGGCGCGGATCAGCTGGACGGCAGATGACATGGTTCGATCCTCTCATTCAGGGATTAACGATGAAGGCCCCGTCCGTGTGGACGAGGCCTTTATCGTGTGGGGGAGTGGCGACTACTCGCCATCCTCCGACTTCTTGCGAGGCTTCTTCACCGGCTCAGTCGCGATGACCGTGCTAGGGGTGTTCGGCGTCTCGTCGACGTGCGTCTCATCGACGGTGAGCGGGGCATCAGGGAAGCCGGCGCGCTCGTGAGCGCCCTGGATCTCTGCGGCCTCGGTCTCGTCGTTCTGAGCCGTGACGTGGTGCTGGTGTGCATCAGCTGCTTCGACCTCTGCCTGCGTGAGCGGGGCGAGACGGTCCTCGAAGAACCAGCGGGAGATCGAGGAACGGAGGTTCTCCGTCCACGGGATACGTCCCTTGGCGTTCGGGCGAACCACGAGGGGTTCGTAGCCGTCGACATCGATGAGCTTCCAGCGGTCGTACTGGTCGACCGGCTGGTGCACCTCGATGAACTCGCCACCGGGGAGGCGGACGATGCGGCCGGACTCGAAGCCGTGCAGCACGATCTCGCGGTCCTTCTTCTGGAGCGCGATGCAGATGCGCTTCGTGACGAAGTATCCGAGGATCGGGCCGAGGAACAGCAGCGCCTGCAGCGTGTGGATCACGCCTTCCATCGTGAGCATGAAGTGCGTCGCGATGAGGTCGGACGATGCCGCAGCCCAGAGGACGGCGTAGAAGATGACGCCGGCCACGCCGATCGCCGTGCGCGTCGCCGCGTTGCGGGGACGCTGTGCGATGTGGTGCTCGCGCTTGTCGCCGGTGATCCACGCCTCGAGGAACGGGTAGATCGCGACGACCACGATGAAGAGGCCGAGTACGAGCACGGGCGCGATGATTCCGAAGGACCACGTGCGGTCGAGGAAGACGATGTCCCAGTTCGACGGCGCCAGACGCAGAGCGCCGTCGGCGAAGCCGATGTACCAGTCCGGCTGCGTGCCGGCGGAGACGGGGGACGGGTCGTACGGGCCGTAGTTCCAGATCGGGTTGATCTGGAAGAACGTCGCGATCATCACGATCACGCCGAACACGATGAACAGGTAGCCGCCCATCTTCGACATGTAGACCGGCATCATCGGGTAGCCCACGACGTTGTCGTTCGTGCGGCCGGGGCCGGCGAACTGCGTGTGCTTGTTGATGATCATGAGCATCAGGTGCACGACGATGAGCGCGATGACGAGCATCGGCAGCAACAGGATGTGCAGCGTGTACAGGCGTCCGACGATGTCGGTTCCGGGGAACTCGCCGCCGAAGAGGAGGAACGAGGTCCAGGTGCCGATGAGGGGGAGGCCCTTGATCATGCCGTCGATGATGCGCAGACCGTTGCCCGAGAGCAGGTCGTCCGGCAGCGAGTAGCCGGTGAAGCCCTCTGCCATCGCGAGGATGAACAGGACGAACCCGATGACCCAGTTGAGCTCACGCGGCTTGCGGAACGCTCCCGTGAAGAACACGCGGAGCATGTGCACGCCGATGCCGGCTATGAACACGAGCGCCGCCCAGTGGTGGATCTGGCGGACCAGGAGCCCACCGCGCAGGTCGAACGAGATGTGCAGCGACGACTCGAGGGCCGCCGACATCTCGATACCACGCATCGGCGCGTAGGCGCCGGTGTAGTGGGTCTCGACCATGGATGCCTGGAAGAAGAACGTCAGGAATGTTCCGGAGAGGAACACGACGACGAAGCTCCACAGCGCGATCTCGCCGAGCATGAACGACCAGTGGTCGGGGAAGATCTTGCGTCCGAGCTCCTTGACGAAGCCGGAGAGGCTGGTGCGCTCATCGATGTAGTTCGACGCGGCACCGACGAAGCGACCGCCGAGGGGCGCCTTGGTGTCCTTGTCGTCTTTGGACAGCGTTGCGGTGCTCAATGGCGCTCCCAGAAGCTCGGGCCGACGGGTTCCTTGAAGTCGCTGCGTGCGACCAGGTAGCCCTCGTCATCGACGGTGATGGGCAGCTGCGGCAGCGGGCGTGCCGCCGGGCCGAAGATGACCTTTGCGTGGTCCGTGACGTCGAACTGCGACTGGTGGCACGGGCACAGCAGGTGGTGCGTCTGCTGCTCGTACAGAGCCACGGGGCATCCGACGTGCGTGCAGACCTTGGAATAGGCGACGATGCCGTCGTAGGACCAGTCCTTGCGGTCCTCGGCCTCGATCAGCTGCTCGGGGCGTAGGCGCATCATCAGGACGATGGCCTTGGCCTTCTCTTCGAGATAGCCGTCGTGGTGGCTGAGCGTCGCGAGCTCTTCGGGGATCACGTGGAACGCCGACCCGAGGGTCACGTCCGCGGCGCGGATCGGGGTGCCGTCGGGGTCGCGGACGAGGCGCGCGCCCTTCTCCCACATTGTGTGCTTGAGCAGCACGACCGGGTCGCCCGCGGTGGGGTCTTCCGGCGTCGAGTGCGGAGCCAGGCCACGGAAGAGCGTGACGCCCGGGATGATCGAGGCGACGAGTGCGGCGAACAGCGAGTTGCGGATCACCGTGCGGCGGCCGAAGCCGGACTCCTCGTTGGCGTCGGCGAAGGCCTGGATGGCCGCCTCGCGGGTCGCATCCTTGCCGCGGGTGGGGTGGCGGTGCTCGATGAACTCCTTGTCGGACATGAGCGCCTTGGACCAGTGGATCGCACCGATGCCGAGGGCCAGCAGCGCGAGGGCGATGCCGAGACCGATGAAGAGGTTGTTCTGTCGGATGTCGATGAGCGCGCCGCTCTCGATCGGGAACAGCATGTAGGCGGCGACCGCCCAGATGCTCCCGGCGAGCGAGAGGTAGAACAGCGTGTACACAGTGCGGACAGCGGCCTTCTCAGCGCGCGGGTCCTTATCGGTCATCCGCGCGCGGTGCGGCGGAAGCCCGGGGTTCTGCACGGGATCGCTGACTGCGACACCCAGCCCCGGAGAGGGCTGGTAGGCCCTGTCAAGAGCCTGCGAGTCGTCGTCGTGTGCCATGGTGCTCCTCGTACGTTCCTCTTCGATGAATAAGCGTCAGTTGGACTTCGCCGTGATCCACACGGTGATGGCGACGAGCGCGCCGATTCCGAAGATCCACACGAACAGGCCCTCGGAGACCGGGCCGAGCGAACCGAGCGAGAATCCGCCGATCTGCACGGACTGCTGCTGGAAGAGCAGCGCCGAGATGATGTCGCGCTTGTCCTCGTCGGACAGGTTCATGTCGCCGAAGACCGGCATGTTCTGCGGGCCGGTGACCATGGCCGCATACATGTGCAGCGCGCTGGTCTCCTGGAGTCCCGGTGCGTACTTGCCCTCGGTGAGTGCTCCACCCGCGGCGGCCACGTTGTGGCACATCGCGCAGTTGACGCGGAACAGCTCGGCGCCGTTCGAGACGTCGCCCTCTCCGTCCAGGATGTGGTCGGCGGGGAACGTCGGGCCGGGAGCCTCGGACTGCACGAAGGACGAGATCGCGAGGATCTGGTCTTCGGTGAACTGCGGTGCCTTCTGTGGAGCCTGCGGTCCCTGCATCTGCAGGGGCATGCGACCGGTGGACAGCTGGAACTCGGTTGCCAGCTCGCCCACGCCGTACAGGCTGGGGCCGTTGGCGGTGCCCTGCAGGTCGAGACCGTGGCAGGTGGCGCAGTTCGCCTGGAACAGCTTCTCGCCGTCTTCGACGGTCAGCTGCGTCGACGCGGTCGGCGTGTCGGATGCGGCGAACGCAGCCGTGGCACCGGCGTACACGGCGCCGGTGATCATGAGGCCTGCTCCGATGAGCGCGGCCGCCGCCAAAGGGCTGCGACGACCGCTGGAACGGCGCTTCTTCTCTCGTGCCATCTCGGGGATCAGCTCCGCTCTTATTTCAGGAAGTAGATAACGAGGAACAGCACGATCCAGACGACGTCGACGAAGTGCCAGTAGTAGGACACCACGATCGAGGAGGTCGCCTCCTTGTGCCGGAAGTTCTTGACGGCGTATGCGCGTCCGATGACGAGCAGGAACGCGACGAGGCCGCCCGTGACGTGAAGGGCGTGGAAGCCGGTAGTCAGGTAGAAGGCGGAGGCGTACGAGTCGGCGTTGATCGGCATGCCTTCAGCGACAAGCTGTGCGTACTCCCACACCTGGCCGGAGACGAAGATCGCGCCGAGGGCGAAGGTGAGGAAGAACCACTCGACCATTCCCCAGCCGAAGAGGCGACGGCGTCCGGCGCCGTTCTTCTGCCCCTTGCCGATCTTGTAGGGCTGCAGGTCTTCTGCCGCGAACACGCCCATCTGGCACGTGAACGAGGAGAGGACGAGGATCGCAGTGTTCACTGCGGCGAACGGGACGTTCAGCAGCTCGGTCCGGTCTGCCCACAGCTCCGGGGAGGTGCTGCGGAGAGTGAAGTAGATCGCGAAGAGTCCCGCGAAGAACATCACCTCACTGCCGAGCCACACAATGGTGCCGACAGCTACCGGGTTGGGCCGCTTAATCGTTCTCGCCGCCGGGGCATACGTCGCTGAGGTCGTCACCCCTCCATTATGGCCGATCCTGGGGCGTGATTCTTGCACCCACGACCTTCGAATCGCCGGTCCTTGACTTAGGGGACCCTAAGAAAACACTGCGAATACCCGGTGAATCCGCGGGAAACTGGGGGTGGGCGCGGAGTGCGCATGCGTGCGGAAGCATCTGCATGTTTTCTCCACGCCGATAGGATCGCACACATGCCTGATTCGTTGACCTGGCCCGACGTGCTCACCTCCCTCTTGGAACGCCGCGATCTCAGCGTCTGGGAGTCCACATGGGCGATGCGTCAGATCATGCAGGGCGGAGTGAGCGAGGCTCAGCTCGCGGGATTCCTCGTCGCACTCCGTGCGAAAGGGGAGACGATCGACGAGATCGTCGGGTTCCGCGATGCGATCCTCGAGGCCGCCGTGCCGCTCCCGGTCTCGCCGGATGTGCTCGACATCGTGGGCACCGGCGGGGACCGCGTCGGTACCGTCAACGTGTCCACGACCGCAGCGATCATCATCGGTGCCACCGGCGTGCCCGTCGTGAAGCACGGCAACCGCGCGGCCAGCTCCGCCTCCGGATCTTCGGACGTGCTCGGAGCGCTCGGCCTGGAGCTTTCTCTGAACCCCGCTGACGTGGCATCCATCCTCGACCGCACCGGGATCACCTTCGCGTGGGCGGGAGCGTTCCACCCCGGCTTCAAGCACGCCGGCGCCGTCCGCGCCGAGCTGGGGGTGCCGACGGTCTTCAACATGCTCGGACCGCTGTGTAACCCGGCCCGTGCGGAAGCCAATGCCGTCGGTGTGGCGCAGATCGAACGCGTCCCTCTGATCACGGGTGTGTTCCGCACCCGTGGCGCGACCGCCCTCGTCTTCCGCGGTGACGACGGCCTCGACGAGCTGACGACGACCGGGCACAGCCGCATCTGGGAGGTCACCCGCGGTGACATCCACGAGCATGACCTCGACCCTCGCGACCTCGACATCCCGATCGCCGACCTCGCCGACCTGATCGGCGGCTCGCCGCAGCACAATGCCGAGGTGCTTCGGCGGACGCTTGCGGGGGAGACCGGCGCCGTGCGTGACATCGTGCTCCTCAATGCCGCTGCCGGCATCGTCGCCTTCGAGCTCTCGCAGGACGCCACCCAGGTGCAGCGGCCCATCCTCGAGCGGTTGCGTGCCGGGTACGACAAGGCTGCCGCGGCCGTCGATGACGGTCGCGCCCTGGCCAAGCTCGATCAGTGGATCGGTGTCAGTCGCGAGCTGGCGGCTACACAGGAGTGATCGTGGATCCCGTCGACGCGCTGCTCGAGATCGCTTCCCTCCTGGAACGCGAGCGTGCGTCACGGTACCGGGCGAAGGCGTTCCGCCAGGCCGCGGCGACTCTGCAGGATCTTCCCGACGACGTGCAGGCCGATCCCACGAGACTTCGTGCGGCCAAGGGCATCGGCGAGTCCACGTTCGCGGTCATCCGGCAGGCACAGGCGGGGCAGGTTCCCGATTATCTGGTCGAGTTGCGCGGCGACGTCGAGCCGGAGCGCGTCTCGGCGCTGCGCGCCAAACTGCGCGGTGACCTGCACGCGCACACCGACTGGTCGGACGGCACGACGCCGATCCCGGTCATGGCCGCGGCCGCGCGGGCGCTGGGACACGAATACCAGGCGATCACGGATCACTCTCCCCGCCTGCGCGTGGCGCGCGGGCTGTCAGCCGAGCGTCTTCGCGAGCAGATTCCGTTGGTGCGCGCCGAGTCCGGCGACGGCTTCACGCTGCTCGCGGGGATCGAGGTGGACATCCTGGAGGACGGCACCCTCGACCAAGAGGATGAGCTGCTCGCGGAACTCGACATCGTCGTGGCCTCCGTGCACTCCAAGCTGCGTATGGACGCACGGCCGATGACGGCGCGGATGATCGCCGCCGTCTCGCATCCACGGGTGAACGTGCTCGGGCACTGCACGGGGCGGCTCGTGCAGGGCGATCGGGGAACGCGTCCGCCGTCGGCGTTCGACGCCGCGGCCGTGTTCGCGGCATGCGCGGAGAACGGCGTGGCGGTGGAGATCAACTCGCGGCCCGAGCGGCAGGATCCTCCGGACGAGCTGATCGCCATCGCGCTCGACGCGGGGTGCCTGTTCTCGATCGATTCGGATGCCCACGCGCCGGGGCAGCTGTCGCTGCTCGATCACGGCGCCGAGCGCGCCGAACGGGCAGGGATTCCCGCCTCACGGATCGTGACGACCTGGGGCCTCTCGCGCCTGCTCGCCTGGGCGGAGTGACTTACCCGCGAACGTCGGTCAGTCGGCTCCGAGGGCAGCTTTCGACACAGCGGCGACCGCGCGCGTCATCGAACCGCCGAGGTTCCACTTCTCAGCGAGAGCGGTGGCGGCGTCGACCTCGGCGGGGTCGAGAACGCGCAGCGGGATGTCGGGCGCACTGATCGGCAGCGAGGTCGCCACGGCGACAACGGTGGGGGCGACGTCGAGGTAGGCAGAAGCCGCCAGGATCTTCGTGCGGACTCCCGCGCTCATTCCCTCGCCCTCCTCCGCCGCGGCGCGGATGCCGGTGAGGTCGCTGTGAGTCTGGAGGAGCGTCGCCGCCGTCTTCTCTCCCACGCCCGCGACGCCGGGCAGCCCGTCGGAGGCGTCGCCGCGCATCGTCGCGAAGTCCGCATACTGCGAAGGGAGCACTCCGTACTTGGCCACGACCGTCGCATCGGTCACGATCTCGAGGTTGCTCATGCCACGCGCGGTGTAGATGACGCGGACGTCGCGGGCATCGTCGACGAGCTGGAACAGGTCGCGGTCGCCCGTGATGATGTCGACCGGCATCGTGGCGTCGGTCGCGAGTGTGCCGATCACATCATCGGCTTCGTGTTCGGCGACCCCGATGATGGGGATGCCGATGGCGGCGAGAGTCTCGCGGATCAGAGGGATCTGCGCCTCGAGCGGGTCGGGGATCTCCTCGACGTCGGGCCCACTGGCCACGACTTCGACGACTCGATGGGTCTTGTAGCTCGGGATGAGATCGACGCGCCACTGCGGGCGCCAGTCGTCGTCCCAGCACGCGATCACATGCGTCGGCTCGTACAGGGTGACGAGCTTGGCGATGATGTCGAGGAGACCGCGGGCCGCGTTGATCGGCGACCCGTCCGGCGCCGTCACCTTGTCGGGAACGCCGTAGAAGGCGCGGAAGTAGAGGCTGGCGGTGTCGAGCAGCATGAGGCGGTCGGCGCGGGGCATGGACTCAGCGTAGAGCGCGGTCGGTCCGCGGTCAGCAACCGGGCGCACCGGGTTGCTCGACACAGGTTCGAGCGACCAGTGCGGTCTCTGCTTCATAGACCCGGATCTGCTGTGCCGGGCCGTCGATCGCCAGTTCGCCCGCGACCGAGAACCACCCGCCGCCGATATCGATCTCGGCGGTGTAGTGGACGGTGACGTGTGCCGAGTACGTGCCGCGGTCGCGATACGAGTGGCTCGTCGGAGTCGGGGTGAACTGCGCCTGACCCAGCGTCGCCCAGGACCGGCCGCCCGTGCTCGAGATGGCCGAGGCGCCGTCGCCGAACGCGAAGGTGAATCGGACCGGGGTGAAGCGCACGCTGATCGGTCTGTCGAAAAGCGTGCCGGCGCGCGTGTGCACGGCTGCCGCGGCCACGAAGTTCGTGGGCATGCCCGCGATGCCGACATTGCCCGGCTCTCCCGCGGTCGTCGCAGGGGTGGGGGCGAACTGCGCCACATCGGTGATGGTGAGGGGCTGGCCTTCGTCGTTCGTGATCCGCTCAGCCGTGATGTTGCAGGACGCCTGGCGGACGGGGTCGGTGGTGCAGGGCTTCGGTTTGTCGGGACTCGTACGTGGGTCGGTCGGAGAGTTGGGGGACCGGGAGGTGTCGCGGGGCGATCGGGTATCGGTACCGGAGACGACCACGGCGTTGTTGACGTTGGATGCCCATGCGTCATCGATCCCCGCCTGGGGTGGCGGACTATCCGTCTGTCCGGATGTCACGACGCTGGTGACCAGAGAGATGACTAGTAAGGCACGAACTCCTAGCATTCGATCGCCGTCGTAGAGATGGTCGAAGAGATCGCAAGCGCAGAACTCGTCATGGCGCGCGTGAACTGGACCTCGAGCGATTGTCGAGGGGGACGGTCGGCGGGCACAGCTGAAACACCGTACGCATCGAGCAACTCAACATCTGATACGTCCAAACAAAGACGAGCGGTGACGATCTCGCCGTCGTACGAAACGGGTGAGAACGAATCGAAGGTAGTCTCGCCGGTGCGACTCATGCCATTGGCGTAGAAGTCGCTGTAGTTGTCTTTCGCTGCTGAGAGCGCTTCACCTCGAAGCCATCCATATAGGGGTTCAAACGAACGCGCATCGCGTAGGTCCGTCGCGTTGGATGCGTCGGTGTATTCCCGATACGTCGCCTCGGCGGCGGCGAAGGCCTCGTCTTCCGAGGCGAAGGCGGGGGTCGGAGTAGGCGAGGGCAAGGGCTCGGGGGTGCAGCCGGCGAGCAGGAGAAGAGCGCTCGTCAGTGCTGCAACGCGCGCGAACGAGCGGAAGGAAGGCGTCGGGGAGATCACCCGGTCACGCTAACTCGCGAGACCGCCTGCCCCTTCGAGTTATCCACAGCTCGCCTGCCCGGAATCCGACTCCCTGCAGCATCCGAAGTTCTGATAGCCTTAACCGTCACTCGTGGCGTGCATGCGCATGCCCTCGTGGCAAGAAAACCAAAATCCAACTGCTGAGAAGCATGCAGTCGGCCGTGCGCGGTCGTTGCCTCTCAGCCTGAGTCTCCATTCACAAGGACAACCCACTACATGACTACCGCAACGACCGCCCCGGCCACCAAGCAGGTCGCCATCAACGACATCGGATCTGCTGAGGACTTCCTGGCCGCGGTCGAGAAGACCCTGAAGTTCTTCAACGACGGCGACATCATCGAAGGCACGATCGTCAAGATCGACCGCGATGAGGTCCTCCTCGATGTCGGCTACAAGACCGAGGGTGTCATCCCCTCGCGTGAGCTTTCGATCAAGCACGACGTCGACCCCAACGAGGTCGTCGCTGTCGGCGACCTGGTCGAGGCCCTCGTTCTCCAGAAGGAGGACAAGGAAGGCCGTCTGATCCTCTCCAAGAAGCGCGCACAGTACGAGCGTGCCTGGGGAGACGTCGAGAAGATCAAGGAGAACGACGGCGTCGTCACCGGAACGGTCATCGAGGTCGTCAAGGGTGGACTCATCGTCGACATCGGCCTCCGTGGCTTCCTGCCGGCGTCGCTCATCGAGTTGCGTCGCGTCCGCGACCTCACGCCGTACCTCGGCCAGGAGATCGAGGCCAAGATCCTCGAGCTCGACAAGAACCGCAACAACGTCGTCCTCAGCCGCCGTGCGCTGCTCGAGCAGACGCAGTCGGAGTCGCGCACCACGTTCCTGAACAACCTGCACAAGGGTCAGGTCCGCAAGGGTGTCGTCTCGTCGATCGTCAACTTCGGTGCGTTCGTCGACCTGGGTGGCGTGGACGGCCTCGTGCACGTCTCCGAGCTGTCCTGGAAGCACATCGAGCACGCCTCCGAGGTCGTCGAGGTGGGCCAGGAGGTCACCGTCGAGATCCTCGAGGTCGACCTCGACCGCGAGCGCGTCTCCCTGTCGCTGAAGGCGACGCAGGAAGACCCGTGGCAGGTCTTCGCCCGTACCCACGCGATCGGTCAGGTCACGCCGGGTAAGGTCACCAAGCTCGTTCCGTTCGGTGCGTTCGTCCGCGTCGCAGACGGCATCGAGGGCCTCGTCCACATCTCCGAGCTCTCCAGCAAGCACGTCGAGCTGGCCGAGCAGGTCGTGTCGGTCGGCGAAGAGGTCTTCGTCAAGGTCATCGACATCGACCTCGAGCGTCGTCGCATCTCGCTGTCGCTGAAGCAGGCCAACGAGTCGGTCGACCCCAACGGCACCGAGTTCGACCCGGCCCTGTACGGCATGCTCGCCGAGTACGACGAGGCCGGCGAGTACAAGTACCCGGAGGGCTTCGACGCCGAGACCGGTGCGTGGAAGGACGGCTTCGACGCCCAGCGCGAGGCATGGGAGCAGGAGTACGCTGCAGCCCAGGCTCGCTGGGAGGCGCACAAGGCTCAGGTCGTCAAGGCGGCCGAGGCCGAGGCAGCAGCCGGAGAAGACTTCGGCGGCGGCCAGTCCTTCGCCAGCGAGGTCGCCGGTGCCGGCACCCTCGCGGACGACGAGGCTCTTGCGGCTCTGCGCGAGAAGCTCTCGGGCGGCAACGCTTAAGCAGCACTCTGAAACGGGTCGCCACCTCGCCTTCGGGCGGGTGTGGCGGCCCGTTTCGCGTTTCCGGGATGCGGCTGCTGTTGCGTGACGGAACATTACGACGGCATTCGTAACAATCGACGCGCCCCGCCAGCATGGGGGTATGACCGCTCTGCTGCCCGCGTCGCGCACCGCTGACGCTTCGCCGTCGGCAGGAACTGCGCAGGCCGTCCGTCTCGACGGGATCGACCGTTCCTTCGCGCTGCCGCGCGGGAGGCGCGACGTGCTCCGCGGCATCGACCTCCGTATCGCAGCGGGGGAGATCCTCGCGGTCGTCGGCCCCTCCGGGTGCGGCAAGTCCACCCTCCTCCGTCTCATCGGCGGACTCGACGCTCCGTCGCGCGGACGCATCCTCCTCGACGACATCGACGTCGCCGACGTCGACGAGCGGACAGCCATCGCCTTCCAGGAGCCGCGACTGCTCCCATGGCGCACCATCGCCCAGAACGTCGAGCTCGGACTGCCGCGAGGCACCGCTCGTCGTGACGGCCGAGAGCGGGTGCGCGAACTGCTGCACCTGGTAGGACTCGAACACGCGGCCGACCAGCGGCCGCGCGAGGTCTCCGGCGGTATGGCCCAGCGCGCCTCCCTTGCCAGGGCGCTCGCCCGAAACCCCGGGGTGCTGCTGCTCGACGAGCCGTTCGGCGCGCTCGACGCCCTGACGCGCCTGCGCATGCACGATCTGCTCCTGAAGATCCATGCGGCCGAGCCCACGACGATCCTGCTGGTCACCCACGACGTCGAAGAAGCGCTCTACCTCGCCGACCGCGTGCTGCTCCTGCGGACGCTGGACGCCTCGGGCACGGGCGCCGACGACGAACCGTCCATCGCCCGCACGATCTCCGTGCCGGGTATCCGTCCCCGCGACCGCGCCGATCGCGGCCTCGCCGACCTGCGCGCCGACCTTCTCGAAGGACTCGGCGTCGACACCCACCACCGCATCACCGAGGAGTCCCGATGAGCATCACCACCCGCCGAATCGTCCCCGCGATCGCGATCGCCGGGACGATGATGCTCGTCGCGACCGGTTGCGTGGCCGGAGAGAACGCCAAGGCGTCCGACACGGAGAGCACGCCGGGCACGACCGAGTGGTCGTCGGACACGCTGTCGATCGACTTCGCCACCTACAACCCGTTGAGCCTGGTGATCAAGGACCAGGGCATCCTCGAGGAGATCCTCGGCGACGACGTCGAGGTCGAGTGGGTGCAGTCCGCCGGGTCGAACAAGGCCAACGAGCTGCTGCGCTCCGGCTCCGTCGATGTCGGCTCGACGGCAGGATCGGCTGCACTGCTGGCTCGGGCGAACGGCTCGCCCATCCAGGTCATCGACATCTACTCGCAGCCCGAGTGGTCGGCCATCGTCGTGGGTCCGGACAGCGACATCACCTCGCTCGAAGACCTCAAGGGTGCGTCCGTCGCCGCCACCAAGGGTACCGACCCCTACTTCTTCCTCCTGCAGGCGCTCGAGGAGGGCGGCCTGTCGCTCTCCGACGTCGAGGTGCAGAACCTGCAGCACGCCGACGGCCGGGCCGCGCTCGACGGTGGCTCCGTGGACGCCTGGGCGGGACTCGACCCGATCATGGCCGCGGCCGAGGTGGAGTCGGGTGACCAGCTCATCTACCGCAATGTCGACTTCAACACGTACGGCTTCCTGAACGCCACCGAGGACTTCATCACGAACCATCCCGACCTCGCACAGGCTGTCGTCGACGCGTACGAGCAGGCCCGCGAGTGGGCTCTCGAGAACCCGGAGGAGACGGCCACGCTGCTCGCCGAGGTCGCCGGCATCGACCTCGACGTCGCCACCACGGTGATCGAGGAGCGCTCGAACCTCGACGTGAGTGGCGTCCCCGGTGACGACCAGATCGCGGTGCTCGAGAAGATCGCGCCCGTGCTCGTCGAGTCCGGTGACGTGCAGGGCGGCAAGGACTCCGTCGACAAGGCGCTCTCATCGATCGTGAACGACACGTTCGCGAAGAAGGCGGTCGACGGCGAGTGACCATTCCCGACCGACTGATCGTTCCCGAGGAGTCTCGGGACGCGTTCGACTTCGCGAAGGGCGCGTCACAGCCACGGAGCGGGGCTGCGCGGCGCTCGTGGGATCGGCCGGTCGTCCGGGTCATCGCCGGTCTCCTGCTGCCCGTGATCATCCTGACCGCGTGGCAGGTGGTGACGACGAGCGGGATGGTGCCGCCGTACCGCCTGCCCACGCCGGCGTCGGTGTTCCAGGCCGGCGTGGAGCTCGCCGAGACCGGACAACTCTGGACGCATATCGCGATATCTGTACAGCGCGTGCTGCTCGGTTTCGCGATCGGGTCCGTCATCGGGCTCGCGGCCGCAGGTGTGGTGGGGTTGTCCCGGCTGGGAAAGGTGCTTCTCAGCCCGACGCTCACGGCGGTCCGCGCCGTGCCGTCGCTGGCCTGGGTGCCGCTCCTCATCCTCTGGATGCAGATCGGCGAGGAGTCGAAGGTCACGCTGATCGCGATCGGTGCATTCTTCCCCGTGTATACGACGGTCTCGTCAGCGCTCCGACACGTCGATCCTCAGCTCGTCGAGGCCGGGCGTTCGTTCAGCCTGCGGGGCTGGTCGCTGTTCCGGATCGTGCAGCTGCCGGCGGTCGTGCCGTCGGTCGTGTCCGGGCTGCGTCTGGCGCTCGCGCAAGCCTGGCTGTTCCTCGTCGCGGCCGAGCTCATCGCAGCGTCCATGGGCCTGGGGTTCCTGCTGACCGAGTCGCAGAGCAGCGGTCGCGTCGACCGCATCCTGCTTTCGATCGTGCTGCTCGCCCTTCTGGGAACGCTCACCAACGGGATCCTCGTGCTGGTCGAGAAGTACCTGCTCCGTCGATGGGTGTGAACATGACCGAGGCTCGACTGCAGGAGTCGCGTGTGTACGCGCCCGGCGGCGGATTCAGCGACGCGAACGTCACCGCGGAGGCGTATGCGCGCGCCGCCGCGGATCCGATCGCGTTCTGGGAAGAGGCCGCGCACCGGCTGGACTGGTCCGAGCCCTGGCACACCGCCCACGAGTGGGATCCGCCGGTCGGCGACGCGGTTCCGGCCGCACGCTGGTTCCTCGGCGGGAAGCTCAACGTCGCGGTCAACTGTGTGGACCGTCACGTCGAAGCCGGGCGCGGCGCCAAGGTCGCCCTGCACTTCGAGGGCGAGCCCGGCGACCGTCTGTCCGTCACGTACGCCGATCTGCAGCGCCGCGTGTCGCAGGCAGCCAACGCGCTCGTCGCCCTCGGCATTCGTCCCGGCGACCGCGTCGTGATCTACCTGCCCGTGCTCGTCGAGACGGTGGTGATCACGCTCGCCTGCGCACGGATCGGCGCCGTGCACTCGCTCGTCTTCGGCGGCTTCTCGGCCGAGGCCGTGCGGTTCCGTCTCGCGGACACCGGCGCGAAGCTGCTCGTCACGAGTGACGGTCAGTATCGCCGCGGAACCGCCACCGAGGTGAAGTCGACGGCCGATGTCGCTGCGGCGGAGCTTCCCGACCTCGAGCACGTCCTCGTGCTGCGCCGCACGGGGCAGGACATTCCGTGGACGGATGGCCGCGACGTGTGGTGGCATGACGTCGTCGACACGGCGTCGCCGGAGCACAAGGCGCAGGCCTTCGATGCGGAGCATCCGCTCTTCATCATCTACACATCGGGAACGACGGGGAAGCCGAAGGGGCTCGTGCACACGTCGGGCGGGTACCTGACACACGCAAGCTGGGCGCACTGGGCGCATTTCGACGCGAAGCCCGACGACGTGCACTGGTGCACCGCAGACCTCGCGTGGGTCACGGCGCACACCTACGAGATCTACGGTCCGCTCTCGAACGGACTCACCCAGGTCCTCTACGAGGGGACGCCCGACGCACCGCACCGGGAACGCCACCTCGAGATCATCGAGCGCTATGGGGTGACCGTCTACTACACGGCGCCCACGCTGATCCGCACGTTCATGACCTGGTTCGGGGCGGAATTCCCACGGGGACATGACCTCTCCACCCTGAGGCTGCTCGGAACCGTCGGCGAAGCGATCAATCCCGAGGCGTGGGTCTGGTTCCGACGCAACTTCGGCCGCGACGAGCTGCCCGTCATCGACACGTGGTGGCAGTCGGAGACCGGCGCGGCGATGATCGCCCCGCTCCCGGGTATCACCGCTCTCAAGCCGGGATCAGCCTCCGTGCCACTCCCGGGCATCGATGCGGCCGTGGTGGACGAGCGGGGCGACGAGGTCGCGCCCGGGCGCTCAGGAACACTCGTGGTCCGCAGACCTTGGCCAGGAATGGCCAGGACCGTGTGGGGCGACCCCGCCCGATATCGCGACGCCTACTGGTCGGCGTTCGCCGGACGGGGCGAGCACGGCGGGTTCTATGTGGCCGGTGACGGAGCGACCAGGGACGCCGACGGTTACATCTGGATCCTCGGCCGGCTCGACGACGTCGTGAACGTGTCGGGACACCGACTCTCCACGATCGAGATCGAATCGGCACTGGTCGCGCACGACACCGTGGGTGAGGCCGGGTCCGCCGGAGTCTCCGACCCGGTCACCGGGCAGGCTGTCGTCGCCTTCGTGACCCCGTCCGGCCGGGCAGAGATCACGCCATCCGACCTGCGCACGCAGGTCGCGCACGCCATCGGCCCCGTCGCCAAGCCGAAGCACATCGTGATCGTGCCCGACCTGCCGAAGACCCGCTCGGGCAAGATCATGCGCAGACTCCTGGCACAGTTGTGGGAGGCCGAGCAGGATCGCCGGTCAGGCCGCGACCCCGGCCCGCTTGGGGACACCACATCGCTCCAGAACCCCTGGGCCGTCGACGACATCGCCGACGTGCTCGCCGCCGCCGAACTGAGGACAGCATGACGGAAGAACACCGCTTCGGATTTCGCACCAGAGCCCTGCACGCCGGCGGTACGCCTGACGCGGCCACCGGTGCCCGGGCGGTGCCGATCTACCAGACGACCTCGTTCGTGTTCGAGGATGCGGCGGATGCCGGGAATCTGTTCGCTCTGCAGAAGTACGGCAACATCTACTCGCGGATCGGCAACCCCACGGTCGCCGCGCTGGAGGAGCGCCTGGCTTCGCTCGAAGGCGGCATCGGCGCCGTCGCGACCGCGTCGGGCATGAGCGCCGAGTTCATCACGTTCGCGGCGCTCGTCGGGGCCGGTGACCACGTCGTCGCCGCGGCCCAGCTCTACGGCGGGACGGTGACGCAACTCGACGTGACACTGCGACGGTTCGGCGTCGAGACGACGTTCGTCCCGTCCACCGACCCTGCCGACTATGCGGCGGCCATCCGTCCGGAGACCAAGGTCGTCTACGTCGAGATGATCGGCAACCCGTCCGGGGAGATCGCCGACATCGAGGGACTGGCCGCCGTCGCCCACGAGGCCGGGGTTCCGCTCGTGGTGGATGCGACGCTCGCCACGCCGTACCTGGCGCGGCCGCTCGAGCACGGTGCCGACATCGTGATCCACTCCGTGACGAAGTTCCTGGGCGGGCACGGCACCACCCTCGGCGGCGTCGTCATCGAGAAGGGCACTTTCGACTGGGGCAACGGCAAGTTCCCGCAGATGACCGAGCCCGTCGACTCCTACGGCGGCATCAAATGGTGGGACAACTTCGGGGAGTACGGATTCCTCACGAAGCTTCGCTCGGAGCAACTGCGCGACATCGGCCCGGCACTCAGCCCGCAGTCGGCCTTCAATCTGCTCCAGGGGATCGAGACGCTCCCGCAGCGCATCGACGCCCACCTCGCGAATGCACGCATCGTCGCCGACTGGCTCGCCTCCGATCCACGGGTCGCGTACGTGACGTGGGCGGGTCTCGAAGGACATCCGCATCGTGATCGGGCGGCGAAGTACCTGCCGCTCGGCCCCGGTTCGGTGTTCGCGTTCGGCGTCGCGGCGGAGGACGGACACAACGCGGGGGAGACGCTGATCGAGAACCTGCAGCTCGCCTCGCATCTCGCCAACATCGGCGACGCTCGCACCCTCGTCATCCACCCGGCCTCGACGACGCATCGCCAGCTCACCGAGGCGCAGCTCGTGGCCGCCGGCGTGCGCCCCGACCTGATCCGCATCTCGGTGGGTCTCGAAGACGCCGAGGACATCATCTGGGATCTCGACCAGGCCCTCACGACCGCGACAGGAGCGAACCGATGAGCGAGACGCAGACGGCCACCGCAGAGTCCTGCGCTGTTCCGGCGGTGTCGGACGGGGTGGCCTGTGCGCTGCCCGGCGCCCCCGCAGCTCATCCCGAGCGGAGCTGGGTCGGCCCGAGCCAGCAGGAGCGCTTCGGGCTGCTCCGGCGGGCCAAGTCCATCGCGATCGTGGGGGCGTCGAACAACCCGGCGAGGGCGTCGTACTTCGTGACGACCTATCTCCTCTCCAGCACCGGCTACGACGTCTATCTCGTCAACCCGCGCGAGACCGAGATCCTCGGGCAGCCGGTCTACGCGTCGCTGAGCGACCTTCCCGTCGTCCCCGACATCGTGGATGTGTTCCGCCGGCACGACGACCTTCCGGGTGTCGCGCAGGAGGCGATCGAGGCGGGCGCGCAGACGCTCTGGCTGCAGCTCGGCTCATGGAACGAAGACGCTGCGGCAGTCGCCGAGGCGGCAGGGCTGTCGGTCGTGATGGATCGCTGCATCAAGATCGAGCACGCCCGATTCCACGGCGGTCTGCACCTCGCCGGGTTCGACACCGGTGTGATCAGCTCGCGGCGTCAGCTGCTCGCCCGCTGAGCGTCGACCTGATCGAAACATAGACTGGCGACATGCCACTCATCGCGCTCACCGGCGGCATTGCGTCGGGGAAATCGACCATCGCCCGGCGACTGGCGGAGCACGGAGCGGTGATCGTCGACGCCGACCAGATCGTCCGCGACGTGCAGGCGCCGGGCTCGCCGGTGCTGGAGCGGATAGCGGAGACGTTCGGGGCGTCGATGATCGATGGCGAGGGTGCGCTCGACCGCGCAGCCCTGGGTGCGAAGGTCTTCGGAGACCCCGAACTTCTCGGAAAGCTGAACGCCATCGTGCACCCGGCCGTGCGAGCGGAGTCGCAGCGCCGATTCGATACGGCGTTCGCGGCCGACGCGGATGCTGTGGTCGTGTACGACGTGCCGCTGCTCGTCGAGGCGAGGGTCGACGATCCGTGGGATCTGATCGTCGTCGCGCATGCCCCCGCGTCGGAACGGCTCCGACGGCTGACCGAACTGCGCGGCATGGAGGAGAAGGCCGCGCAGGAGCGGATCGATGCCCAGGTCTCTGACGAGAGGCGGCTCGCCATCGCCGATGTCGTGATCGACACGGCAGGAACCCTGGAGCGCACGCACGAGCAGACCGACGCGCTCTGGGGTCGGCTCCGGCAGCGGTGACGTTCGGCGAGGTGCTTGACCTCCACCGTCGTGGGCTCCGCTCCGGGGACGCTCAGATCGACGGCCCCATCCTCGCCTGACGGCCTCGATGTCGGAGGGGCGGCATACGCTGGAGGTATGCAACCCACGCGCAGTGTCCGCCCCTTCGAGGTCATCAGCGAGTACGCGCCCGCCGGCGACCAGCCGGCGGCGATCGCCGACCTGGCGGCGCGGATCAACGCGGGCGAGACCGACGTCGTGCTGCTCGGAGCTACGGGTACCGGAAAGTCGGCGACCACCGCCTGGCTCGTCGAGCAGGTGCAGCGGCCGACGCTCGTTCTCGCGCACAACAAGACGCTCGCGGCCCAACTGGCCAACGAGTTCCGCGAGCTCATGCCGAACAACGCCGTCGAGTACTTCGTCTCGTATTACGACTACTACCAGCCTGAGGCCTACGTTCCGCAGACAGACACCTTCATCGAGAAGGACTCGTCGATCAACTCCGAGGTCGAGCGGCTGCGGCACTCCACGACCAACTCGCTGCTGAGTCGTCGCGACGTGATCGTGGTCTCGACCGTGTCCTGCATCTACGGACTCGGTGCTCCCGAAGAGTATCTGCGCGCCATGGTGGCCCTACAGGTGGGGGAGCGATACGACCGCGACGCGCTGATCCGTCAATTCATCGCGATGCAGTACAACCGCAACGACGTCGACTTCTCACGGGGCAACTTCCGGGTGCGCGGCGACACCATCGAGATCATCCCCGTCTACGAAGAGCACGCCATCCGCATCGAGCTGTTCGGTGACGAGATCGAGGCACTGTACTCGCTCCACCCGCTGACGGGCGAGGTCATCGAGAAGCTCGACGCCGTCCCCATCTTCCCGGCGTCTCACTACGTCGCCGGTACCGACGTGATTCAGCGTTCGATCGGCACGATCGAGCACGAGCTGGAAGAGCGCCTGGCCGAGTTCGAGCGGCAGGGCAAGCTCCTCGAAGCGCAGCGTCTGCGCATGCGCACCACCTTCGACCTCGAGATGCTACAGCAGTTGGGCTTCTGCTCGGGGATCGAGAACTACTCACGTCACATGGACGGGCGCATGCCGGGGGAGCCGCCGCACACGCTGCTCGACTTCTTCCCCGACGACTTCCTCATGGTGATCGATGAGTCGCACGTCACCGTGCCGCAGATCGGCGCGATGTACGAGGGAGACGCGTCCCGCAAGCGCACCCTCGTCGACCACGGTTTCCGGCTCCCGAGCGCGATGGACAACCGCCCGCTGCGATGGGACGAGTTCAAGAACAGGATCGGGCAGACCGTCTACCTGTCGGCCACGCCGGGCAAGTACGAGATGGGGATCGCCGACGGCATCGTCGAGCAGATCATCCGTCCGACCGGTCTGGTCGACCCGCACATCGTGGTCAAGCCGTCGAAGGGTCAGATCGACGACCTGCTCGAGGAGATCCGCGTCCGCGTCGAGCGGGACGAGCGCATTCTCGTCACGACTCTCACGAAGAAGATGGCCGAAGAGCTGACCGACTTCCTCGGTGAGCATGGTGTGCGCGTGCGGTACTTGCACTCCGACGTCGACACCCTGCGTCGTGTCGAGCTTCTCAGCGAGCTGCGTGCCGGCGTGTACGACGTGCTGGTCGGCATCAACCTGCTGCGTGAGGGCCTCGATCTTCCCGAGGTCTCGCTCGTGGCGATCCTGGATGCCGACAAAGAGGGCTTCCTGCGGTCGGGGACGTCGCTCATCCAGACCATCGGTCGCGCCGCGCGAAACGTCTCGGGCGAAGTGCACATGTATGCCGACAAGATGACCGACTCGATGGCGAAGGCGATCGACGAGACGGATCGTCGACGCGAGAAGCAGGTCGCGTACAACAAGGAACATGGCATCGACCCGCAGCCCCTCCGCAAGCGCATCGCCGACATCACCGACGTGCTCGCCCGCGAAGGCGCCGACACGGCAGAGCTGATGTCGGCCCGTGGTCGCGCATCGGGCAAGGGCAAGTCGCCGACGCCCAACCTGCGCCGCACCGGCATCGCGGCCGAGGGAGCGCTGCAGCTCGAAGCCACGATCCAGGATCTGTCCGACCAGATGCTCGCGGCGGCGGCGGAGCTCAAGTTCGAGCTCGCCGGACGCCTGCGCGACGAGGTGCAGGACCTCAAGAAGGAACTCCGGGCGATGGAACGCGCGGGGCACGCGTAAGGCGACGCGCGGACCATGGATGCTGCGGGGGACGAGTTGGCCGATCGGATCAGGGCGCTGCTGAGCGCCGACATCGAGATCGAGGAGCGGCGGATGTTCGGAACCCGGGCATTCCTCGACGACGGTCGCATTCTTCTCGGTGCGCGTCCGGGCGGCGTCCTCCTGGTGCGCGTCGACGACGAGAACGGAGCGGCGCTCGTGACTCGCGCGGGTGTCGCGCGGGCGGTCATGGGCTCGCGCACGATGGGTTCCGGATGGCTCGACGTCTCGCCTGAGGCCATCGAAGACGACAGCGAACTGATGTTCTGGCTCGATGTCGCGCGCGAGTCGACCGGCTCGGCGACCGATACCTCCGGCTCGGACTGACCTACGGGCAGTGCATCAGTGGCTTGGGGCCCGATCGATCGATCTCGTGCTGGGTCATCGGTGCACCGCACAGCGGGCATGCGCGTTCGGCGCGTTCGGCGGCACTCGGCGGAGGAGTCTTCTCGTACGGGCCGACGGAGGCAGGACCGGCGAGCCGGATGAGGTTCGTGTTCACCCAGGAGTAGAGGCCACCTGCCTCGCGGATGCGGGTGCGAAGGGGCGGGCGGTCGGAGTCCTGTGCCATGTTGCTTAGTGTACTAATGATTAGTGCAGATGTATAGTCGTCCATGTGACGGCTGACGACGACCTGCTCAAGCTGGAGAACCAGCTGTGCTTCGCCCTGGTGACCGCGGCACGCAACGTCGTCGCCCTCTACCGCCCGATCCTCGAGCCCCTGGGACTCACGCACCCGCAGTACCTCGTGATGCTCGCCCTGTGGGAGAGGGCGCCGCGCACGCTGAACGATCTCGCTCTGGATCTCGCGTTGGAGCCTGCGACCGCGTCGCCCCTGGTCAAGCGGCTCGAAGCGGACGGACTCGTGGCGCGACAGCGAAGCAGCGAGGACGAGCGACGACTGGAGATCACCCTGACAGCGACAGGCGTGGCACTGCGCGAGCGCGCCGTGGATGTTCCGCACCAGGTCATGGCGGCGGTCGGCATGGGCATCGATGAGATCGCTGCGCTCCGCGACGGCCTCGGTCCGTTCGCCGGGCGGCGTCCGGATCTCGGCTGAACCCGAGCGATGCCGCCCACGACTCGCGCGACCGACGACGGATTCATCGGGAGTCGCGCCCTAGGGTGGAGGCATGTCGCGCGCCGAAGCCCCGGTTTCCGGGGACCGGCGCGTCGGCGGCTCTCGCGCGGTCCGCGTCTTTCTGTCTCTGGTCACGGTCGCGGGCGTCTTCGCGGTCCTCATGTTCGTCGCTGCACACCAGGGTCTTCCGCAGTTCCGCCCGCTGTCCGGCAACGGTGCGGAGATCGTCAATGAAGCGACCAGTGAGCCCGCGCCTGCCGAGTCGACGCCCGGACCGATGGAGCAGACCGAGGAATCGCCCCTGCTCAAGGTGATCGGCGCGGTGATGGCCGCCCTCGTCGCGATCGCGGTGTTGACGCTGCTGTTCTTCGGGGTGAGGATGCTGGTCCGCTACGCGCGCGGTCTCTGGCGGGATCGACCGCTCGCGCGGCGCGAGGCCGCCGACATCGATGCGTCGAGCGCGGCTGTCGCCGGGGCGGATGCCGAGCCTGACGCAGCGGTCATCCGAAGAGGGATCGACGAAGCACTGCGGACGATCGACGTCGACCCGGCACCGGGCGACAGCATCGTCGCCGCGTGGGTCGGTCTCGAGGAATCGGCGACGGATGCCGGCGCCGGCCGCGCCCCTCACGAGACGCCTTCCGAGTTCACCGTCCGGATCATCGGCCGACGTGCGGGGATAGCCGCCGACGTCGTCGGGCTGCTCCGACTGTACGAGCAGGTCCGTTTCGGCGGTCTCGTCGCGGACGAGCGCGATCGCGCCGCGGCAGCGGCCTGTCTGCACGGCATCCAGGAGGGGTGGCGATGAAGGCGCGGCTGATTCTCCTGGCGCTCGGGGCGGTCGTGGCGGCCGTCGTCCTCGTGCTGCTCGGCGCACTCGGCGTGCCGTTGCTGTTCGCCGCCTCCTGGCTGCTGATCGTGCTGACGATCGCGCTCGTGAGCCGTCAGGTCTTCTTCGACGAAAGCTCCCTCTGGCCTCCGGAGCAACGCCGAGGTGCGGAGCGCGGCTCCGAAGTGTCTCGGCTCGCCTGGTCGATCAACTCGCGGACCGGCGTCGCCGGGCACGTGGTCGTTCGTCGAGTGCAGAACGTGCTGCATCGTCGACTGGCCCATCGGGGGCTCGACCTCGATGATCCCGGTCAGCACGCGACGATCGATGCGCTTCTCGGGCCGGGAGTCCGTGACGCGCTCCACAAGCGCGAGGTTCAGGCCGCCGATCTCGAAAAGGTGCTCGACGCGGTCGAGGGCATCACGACCGAGGCCTCCGCGAACGCAGACCACCCGACCGCCGCGAAAGCCGGCATGGAGGAGAACCGATGAACACGGATGACGTCACCCGGATCGCTGCTGTCGGACACCGAGTGCGGGAGAGCGTCGGCGCCGCCGTCGTCGGCATGGACGAGCCGCTCACGATCGCCCTGGCCGCGATCTTCGCCGGTGGTCACGTGCTGTTCGAAGACGTCCCCGGGCTCGGCAAGACACTCGCAGCGCGGAGCCTGGCCTCTGCGCTGGGTCTGGACTTCCGGCGCTTGCAGTGCACACCCGACATGCTCCCCGGAGACGTCACCGGGTCATACGTCTATGCACCGGCGACAGGCGACTTCGAGTTCCGGCCGGGGCCCATCTTCACCGGGCTGCTGCTGGCGGACGAGATCAACCGCACCACCCCCAAGACCCAGTCGGCGATGCTCGAGGCGATGGCGGAGCACCAGGTCACCGTCGAGGGGAACAGGTTCCCGCTGCCCCAGCCGTTCCATGTCATCGCCACGTCGAACCCGATCGAGTACGAGGGAACCTACGCGCTTCCCGAGGCCCAGCTCGACCGCTTCATGGTGCGGCTCTCGGTCGGCTATCCGGACGTCGACGACGAGACCCGCATCATCCTGGACCGCGTGCGACGGCAGTCGCCCGACGTCTCCGTCGAGCCGGTCGTCGACGGCGAGGGCCTGCGGGCGATCCAGCGAGCGGTGGAACGGATCCACGTCGACGCGGACGTCGCCCGCTACTGCGTCGAGCTGGTCCGCGCCACGCGTGAGGTGGCGAACGTCTCGGTGGGTGCCTCTCCGCGCGGCTCGCAGTCCCTGGTGCTGCTTGGACGCGCACTCGCCGCGCTGGACGGGCGGGCGTATGTGCGGCCGGACGACATCAAGCGCATCGCGGAACCCGTGCTCGCACACCGCCTCACCCTCACCCCGCAGGCCTGGGCGCAGGGCGTGGATCCCCGATCGATCGTCGCGGCGGTCGTCGCGAAGACGTCGGTGCCACCGACCGTATCCGCGGTGCGATGACCGATCCGATCCGCGTCACGGAACACACGACGCTCCGGTGGCAGCGGACCCCCGTCGTCGCAATCGGCGTGGCCGGAGCGGCGCTGCTCGTCGCGGCAGGGCTCGCGTTCTCGCGGCCCGACATCGTCGGCATCGGTCTGCCTCTTGCGCTGACGACGGCCTGGATGCTGGTGCGCCGACCTACCGCGGCCGAGCTGCGCGTCGAACTGCGCGCGCAGGCCGGTGCGGACGGTGAGCAGGCGGAGGCACGGGGCGAGGTCGACGTCCACGTCGATGCGGATTGGGTGCAGCTCGCCGTCGCACAGGACCAGGGCCCGCAGCGACTCGCAGACGTCGGCGTCGGTCGATGCGTGGTCACCACGAGAACCCGCCTTCAGCACTCCGGTCCGGTGGATCTGTTGAGCGTGACGGCCAGGTGTGTGGCGCAGGACGGCGCCTGGATCACGGACGAGGCTCCGCCCGTGGGGATCCGGTGGAACACGCCGCCGCGCGTGCGTCACATAGGGGGACTCCCCGTCGCGCCGCGGCTCACCGGTCTTCACGGCGCTCATGAGGGCGGACGCCCGGGCCAGGGCGGCGACTTCCGCGACATCCATCCGTTCGCGCCGGGTGATGAGCTGCGCCGCGTCGACTGGCGTGCCACCGCCCGGGCCGCTCGGAGGCCCGGCGAGCTCCTCGTGCGCCGGAACAACACCCTGAGCGACTCGTCCGTCGTCCTCGCAGTGGATACGGCAGAGGATCTCGGCGCTGTGGTCGCGGGCTGGGGCGCCGCCGACCCCGACCGGTCCGGCGTGACCTCGTTGGACCTCGCCCGAGAAGCGGCGCTGTCGATCGCGACCACGGCCGTCGGTGCGGGCGACAGGATCGCCTACCACGCGCTGTCGAGCGGGGGACGGAGCATCCCCTCGGGCGGAGGAGCGCGACACCTGGCCCGGATGCGCGACGTCATCGCCGCGACCGGTCCGAGCACCGATGGCTCGCCCTATCGCCGTTCGCCCGTCGTTCCGTCCGGCTCCATCGTGTACGTGCTCTCGACCTTCTTCGACGGGGTGGCTGCTCAGCTGGCGACCCGATGGCGTGCGGCGGGCCACGCCGTCGTCGCGGTGGACGTGCTCCCGACGCCGGACGCATCACGCCTCACGCGGGAGCAGCACATCGCGTTGCGCACCGTTCTCGCGGAACGGACCGACATCCTGACCGAGCTGCGCCATGCGGGTATCGAGGTGGTGTCGTGGGCGGCCCCGGATGTCGATGCCGCGATGCGTTTGGCGGCCCTGCGCCAGCAGCGGATGAGGGCGGTGCGACGATGAGTCGTACGATCCGGCGGATCCGGGTGCCGGGTGCCGTACCCGGGATCACGATCCGGCTGCTCCTCCTCGGCGTCGTCTCGGTCGGCGCGGTGGTGCTGGTCCCGTTCCCCCTCTGGCAGGGGATCGCGGTGGTCGCGGCCCTGGTCGCCGTCGTCATCCCTCGCACGCTCACGGCGTGGACGGCTGCGGCATGCCTCCCGTTCGGCGTGATCCTCACGGAGCCGTCTCCCGGCCGGACGGCTCTTGCGCTCCTGCTCGTGCACGCCATCCACGTCCTCGCCGCGCTCAGCCTGGTCGTGCCGTTGCGGTCGCGCCTCGCTCTGCGGGTGCTGGGGCCGACCCTCCTGCGGTTCCTCGTCGTGCAGCTCCTCTCGCAGCCGCTGGTCTTCGCGATGTGGCTGCTCGCTCCGGGCGGTGTCGACCGAGGAACGGCATGGCTCGCGCCGGTCGCCGCCGCGGCCCTCGTCGTGGGGGTACTGCTCGCGCTGCGGGCTTCGAAGCGGGCGGATGCGGAGCCGGCGCACACGGCCCCAGGCGGGGGAGATGCCGTCGTGGAAGCCGGAGTCGGAGCCGATGTCCGTGGTCCCTCGTAGACTTGTTCGGTGCCCATCGTCCCCGTTGCTTCCTCAGGAAAACTCAGTGTCCGCGGTGCCCGCGTCCACAATCTCAAGAACGTCGACATCGACATCCCGCGCGACTCACTGGTCGTGTTCACCGGCTTGTCCGGGTCGGGCAAGTCGAGTCTCGCGTTCGACACGATCTTCGCCGAAGGGCAGCGTCGCTACGTCGAATCGCTGAGCGCGTACGCGCGCCAGTTCCTCGGGCAGGTCGACCGCCCCGACGTCGACTTCATCGAGGGTCTCAGCCCCGCGGTCTCCATCGACCAGAAGTCGACCAACCGCAACCCTCGGTCGACCGTCGGCACCATCACCGAGATCTACGACTACATGCGTCTGCTCTGGGCGCGAATCGGCATCCCGCACTGTCCCGAATGCGGGGAGCGCATCCAGCGTCAGACGGTGCAGCAGATCGCCGATCAGCTCATGGAGCTTCCGGAGCGCACCCGATACCAGGTCGTCGCACCGATCGTCTCGCAGAAGAAGGGCGAGTTCGTCGACCTGTTCCGCGAACTGGGTGCGAAGGGCTACTCGCGTGCCATCGTCGACGGAGATCTCGTCCAACTCGCCGAGCCGCCGACGCTCAAGAAGAGCTACAAGCACGACATCGCGGTGGTCGTCGACCGCCTCGTGGCGTCTGATGACATCCTCGGCCGCGTGACCGATTCGGTCGAGACCGCGCTGGGTCTCGCCGGCGGAGTGGTGCAGATCAACTACGTCGACGGCGAGGGCGACGACGCGTGGCAGACGTTCTCAGAGAAACTCGCTTGCCCGAACGGGCACGCGCTCACGCTCACCGAGATCGAGCCCCGCACGTTCTCGTTCAACGCGCCGTTCGGTGCGTGCCCGGCTTGCTCCGGGCTCGGCACCCGCATGTCGGTCGACGTCGACCTGATGCTGGGCGACGAAGATCTCTCGATCCGTGAGGGCGTCATCATCCCCTGGACCACCCAGGGCAAGGGCCTCTTCCAGTACTACGAGCGCCTGCTCGAGGGACTCTCCCGCGATCTGGACTTCTCGCTGGACACCCCGTGGCGCAAGCTGCACTCCGATGTGCAGAACGCGATCCTGCGCGGCGAGAACTACAAGGTGACCGTCAAGTGGAAGAACCGCTACGGACGCGAGATGCGCTACGCCTCCGGCTTCGAGGGCGTCGTCCCCTACATCGAGCGGCAGTACCTGCAGGCGGAGTCCGACAACCAGCGCAGCCGGTGGGGCGAGTACCTCCGCGAAGTGCCGTGCCCGGTCTGCGACGGCAACCGCCTCAAGCCCGAGGTGCTCGCCGTACAGGTGCACGGTCACTCCATCGCCGAGGTCTCGCACCTCAGCCTCGCCGACGCCCGCGGGTTCATGGAGACCCTCACCCTCACCGACCGTGAGGCGAAGATCGCCGCTCAGGTGCTGCGCGAGATCCGTCTGCGTCTCGACTTCCTGCTCCAGGTCGGACTCTCCTACCTCAACCTCAGCCGCTCGGCCGGATCCCTGTCCGGTGGAGAGGCGCAGCGCATCCGCCTGGCCACGCAGATCGGCTCCGGCCTCACCGGGGTGCTCTACGTGCTCGACGAGCCGTCGATCGGACTCCACCAGCGTGACAACCGACGCCTCATCGACACCCTGCTGAAGCTGCGCGACCTCGGCAACACGCTCATCGTCGTCGAGCACGACGAGGAGACGATCGAAGCGGCCGACTGGGTGGTCGACATCGGTCCCGGCGCCGGCGTCAACGGCGGCGAGGTGGTGCACTCGGGTCCGTATTCGGCACTGCTCGAGGACAGCGACTCGATGACGGGGGAGTATCTCTCGGGTCGCCGTGAGATCCCCATGCCGACGAAGCGCCGCAAGATCGAAAAGAAGCGGATGCTGAGCGTCGTGGGCGCTCGGGCCAACAACCTCCGCAACGTCACAGCCGACTTCCCGCTGGGTGTGCTCACGGCCGTCACCGGTGTCAGCGGCTCCGGCAAGTCCTCGCTCGTGAACGACATCCTGTACCAGGTGCTCGCGTCGCGGCTGAACGGTGCTCGCACGGTCCCCGGCAAGCACACGCGCGTGACCGGACTCGACAACCTCGACAAGGTCGTCCACGTCGACCAGGCGCCGATCGGCCGCACCCCGCGGTCGAACCCCGCCACATACACGGGCGTGTTCGATCGCATCCGCACACTCTTCAGCGAGACGCCGGAGGCGAAGGTCCGCGGCTATCAGCCCGGTCGCTTCAGCTTCAACGTCAAGGGTGGCCGTTGCGAGGCGTGCTCCGGTGACGGCACGATCAAGATCGAGATGAACTTCCTGCCCGACGTGTACGTCGACTGCGAGGTCTGCCACGGCAAGCGGTACAACCGTGACACGCTGGCCGTGCACTACAAGGGCAAGAACATCGCCGAGGTGCTCGAGATGCCGATCGAAGAGGCGGCCGACTTCTTCGAGCCGATCCAGGCGATCCACCGTTACATGAAGACGCTCGTCGACGTTGGGCTCGGCTACGTCCGACTCGGACAGTCGGCGACGACGCTCTCGGGTGGGGAGGCGCAGCGCGTCAAGCTCGCCACCGAGCTCCAGCGCCGCAGCAACGGACGCAGCATCTACGTGCTCGACGAGCCGACGACGGGTCTGCATTTCGAAGATGTCCGCAAGCTCCTCGAGGTGCTGAACGGACTGGTCGATAAGGGCAACACTGTGATCGTCATCGAGCACAACCTCGATGTGATCAAGTCGGCCGACTGGGTGATCGATCTCGGCCCCGAGGGCGGTTCCGGCGGTGGCCAGATCGTCGCCACGGGCACCCCGGAGCAGATCGCACGCGTCGAGGCGAGCCACACCGGCCTGTTCCTCGGCGAGATCCTGGGTGAGGGGCGCTCCGCGCGGAAGGCCAGCTGATGGCCGACGTGCTGCCGTACAAGCCGCGGCCGGGGGAGATACCGACCGATCCCGGCGTGTATCGCTTCCGTGATGCGTCCGGCCGGGTGCTGTATGTCGGCAAGGCGAAGAACCTGCGTCAGCGCCTGTCGAACTACTTCGCCCCGCTGCGGACGCTCCACGAGCGCACCCGGCGCATGGTCACGACGGCGGCATCCGTCGAGTGGACGGTCGTGTCGACGGACGTCGACTCGCTGCAGCTGGAATACATGTGGATCAAGGAGTTCGATCCGCCGTTCAACGTGCGCTACAAGGACGACAAGTCGTATCCCTTCATGGCGGTGACGCTCGCCGACGAAGCGCCCAGGGTGATCGTCACGCGCAATCGCAAGATCCCCGGTGCGCGGTACTTCGGTCCGTTCCCGAAGGTGTGGGCGGTGCACGAGACCATCGATCTGATGATCAAGGCGTTCCCGATCCGCACCTGCAGCGACTCCAGCTACAAACGTGCGATGCAGACCGGCAGGCCCTGTTTCCCGGGGCAGATCGGCAAGTGCGGTGGTCCCTGCTCGATGACGGTGAGCATCGAGGAGCACCGGGCCATGGTCGATGACTTCGTGGCGTTCATGGCCGGCGGTGATGAGCGCTTCACCCGCGAGCTCACCAAACGGATGCTGGCTGCTTCGGCGGCGATGGACTACGAGGCGGCGGCGAAGTACCGGGACAAGCTCACGGCGATCGAAGCGGTGCTGGGTAAGAGCGCACTCGTGCTCCCCTCCGACGAGGACGCCGATCTCTTCGGGATCGCCGAGGACGAGCTGGCGGCGGCGGTGCAGCACTTCGTGATCCGCGGCGGCCGGGTGCGCGGTGTGCGTGCGCTGACCATCGAGAAGGAGATCGACATCTCGAGTGGCGATCTCGTCGAACAGGTCCTGCAGCAGGCGTACGGCGAGGCGCAGGACGTCCCTCGCCGCATCCTGGTCCCGACACTGCCCGACGACGCTGCCGAGCTCGAGGTGTGGCTGCGCGAGCGTCGTGGCAAGAAGGTCGAGATCGCGGTCGCGCAGCGCGGCCAGCGGGCCGACCTCATGCGCACCGCGACGCTGAACGCGCAGCAGGCGCTGATCCGCTACAAGACCCGTCGCACGAGCGACTACGTCGCCCGCACACAGGCCCTCACAGACCTGCAGGAGGCGCTCGGGATGTCCGAGGCCCCGCTGCGCATCGAATGCTTCGACATCTCGCATCTCGGCGGCACGAACGTCGTGGCGTCGATGGTGGTGTTCGAAGACGGTCTTCCTCGCAAGGACCAGTACCGCTCGTTCAACATCGCCGAGACGACGGATGACACCGACTCCATGTACCAGGTGCTTCGTCGTCGGCTCGCCTACCTCGATCGTCCCGAGGAACCGGAGGTCATCGATCCGACGACCGAGGCGGTCGTCGCAGAAGATCTGGGTGAGGCGACGGTGCGCCGCAAGCCACGGTTCGCCTACCCGCCGCAGCTGCTGCTCGTCGACGGTGGGCAACCGCAGGTGGAAGCGGCGGCCCGTGCCCTCCGCGATGCCGGGCACCCGGAGATCGCGGTGTGCGGAATCGCGAAGCGCCTGGAGGAGGTCTGGCTCCCCGGCGACGACTTCCCGGTGATCCTGCCGCGCACCAGCGAGGCGCTCTATCTGCTGCAGCGTCTTCGTGATGAGGCGCACCGCTTCGCGATCACGCACCAGCGCAAGCGGCGGCGCAACGACATCTCCTCCGTGCTCGCCGAGGTGCCGGGGCTCGGCGCATCCCGCATCAAGGTCCTGCTCAAGCACTTCGGCTCGGTGGCCGCGCTGCGCGCGGCTGAACCAGGACAGATCGAAGAAGTGCAGGGAATCGGGCCGGTGCTCGCCCAGAACATCCATTCGCACCTGTCCACTCGCTAGGCTGGAGGCCGAGGGGGAGAGGGAGCACTGAGCAATGTCTGACGAGGAAAAGGGCGAGTTCCTCATCGTCACGGGAATGTCCGGCGCGGGCCGGACCACGGTGGCGAACGCGCTGGAGGATCTCGGCTGGTACGTCGTCGACAACCTCCCGCCCCAGATCCTCCGGCCGCTGCTGGATCTGACCGATATGGGCGGCAATGCGCTTCCCAAGGTGGCCGCCGTGGTCGATGTCCGAGGCCGCAACCTCTTCGACGATTTCCCCGGGGTCGCGCGAGCTCTCCGCTCTCGCGGGTCCGTCCGTGTCCTGTTCCTCGACGCCTCCGACGACGTCCTCGTGCGGCGCTTCGAGTCCGTCCGGCGACCGCATCCGCTCCAGGGGGATGGGACGCTCCTCGACGGGATCCGCATCGAGCGCACCCGGCTCGCACCGATCCGCGAGGCAGCGGACCTGGTCATCGACACCTCGAGACTCAACATCCATCAACTGGCGACACAGGTGTCGGACATCTTCTCGGAGGAGGGCGCGGCGCGTCACCGGGTGACGCTCCTCAGCTTCGGATTCAAGTACGGCCTGCCGACCGACGTCGACATCGTCGCCGACATGAGGTTCCTGCCCAACCCGTTCTGGAACGAAGAACTCCGCGGCCTGACCGGCCAGGACGAGACGGTCCGTGAGTACGTCCTCTCGCGGCCGGGTGCGATGGAGTTCCTGGACGCCTACTCGACGGCCCTCGTGCCTGTCCTCGAGGGGTATCAGCGCGAGAACAAGAGCCACTCCACGATCGCGATCGGCTGCACGGGCGGAAAACACCGTTCGGTCGCGATGTCGGAGGAGCTCGCGCGCAGGCTGTCCGCGATCCCCGGCGTCGCCGTCAACGTCCGCCACCGAGACCTCGGCCGAGAATAGCGGTCCGCCCGGCCGAGTAAGCTGGACGTTTGCGCCGCGACCCGGCGCGTGAACGTGAAGGAGTGTCGTGGCACTAACCACCGACGTCAAGGCCGAGCTGGTCAGCATCCGCAATGCACCCCCGACGGTGCGAGTTGCGGAAGTCACCGCGATCCTCCGGTTCGCCGGTGGTCTGCATTCCATCGCCGGCCGTGTGGCCGTGGAGGCCGAGGTGGACGCCGAGACGCTCGCGCGCCGCGTCGCACGTGACCTCGCCGAGATCTATGGCGTGCGTCCCGAGATCGCGCAGGTGCAGTCGAGCACCGCGAACGATGGTGCCCGGTGGGCCGTGCGGGTGATCGCCCAGGGCGAGACGCTCGCCCGTCAGACGGGGCTCCTCGACCAGCGGCGGCGCCCCGTGCGGGGGCTCCCGAACCGCCTCACGACCGGCTCTCGGGCCGAGGTCGCCGGCCTGTGGCGTGGCGCGTTCCTCGCCGCGGGCACGCTGAGCGAGCCGGGCCGTTCGGCCATGCTCGAGGTCGTCTGCCCGTCGTCGGAAGCGGCGATGGCTCTCGTCGGTGCAGCGCACCGGCTCGGCGTGGCCGCCAAGGCGCGCGAGGTCCGCGGCATGCCGCGCGTCGTCGTGCGCGAAGGTGAGGCGATCCGCACCATCCTCAACGAGATGGGCGCGCAGAAGACCGCCATCGCGTGGGAAGAACTCCGTCAGCGCCGCGAGGTCCGGGCCGGGGTCAACCGCCTCGTGAACTTCGACGACGCGAACCTGCGCCGTTCGGCGCAGGCTGCTGTCGCCGCTTGTGCCCGTGTGGAGCGCGCGCTCGAGATCCTGGCCGACGAGGTGCCCGATCATCTGAAGGTCGCCGGAGAGCTGCGTCTGGCTCACCGGGACGCCAGCCTCGACGAGCTCGGCCATCACGCCGACCCGCCGCTGACGAAGGATGCCGTTGCCGGACGCATCCGCCGTCTGCTGGCGATGGCCGACAAGCGCGCTCAGCAGGAGGGCATTCCGGGTACCGAGGCCGCCGTGCCCGTGGGACTCGACGTCTGAGAGACTCGCCGTATGAGTGTCTTCGACTGGCGTAGCGCAGAATTCGGTGAGGCGACGGTCGGGACGCCGTTCGCGGAGGCGATCCGCGATGCGGTCATCGTGCTCGGCGTCGCTCCCACGATCGCCGAGGGGCCTTTCGTCCGCTGGTACGACGGTGCGCGGCTCGTTACCGTGCGTCCCTCGGGCAGCGGCGGCGCGCACATCCTCGTCGAGCAGGCGGATGCGGCGGCCGACGAGGAGTATCGGAACTTCGAGTCGCTGCCCGACTCCGCTCTTCCCTACCGGTGGCGCGCGGATGACATCGCCCTCCTCCCGAACGGGAGCTATCTGCCGGGGGAGCGGTCCGTCGAGGACTTCGATGCCCTGGCTCCCGTCCTGACCCAGACGCTCGTCTCGCTGTACGAGGCGACGGCGGCGCTGGGGGATGGGCGGTCGGAGGCGCAACTGCACGTCTGGTATGCCGACCCGGCGCATGACGCCCTCGCCAGGGCCGAACGGTGGGCGGCGCGTCGCAAGACCTCGCTGACCATCGCGTTCAAGGCGGGAGCGGGAAACATCCATGTGATGCCGGTGGGCGGAAAGGCGCTCGCAGAGCGGATCTCGTTCCCCGCCACCACCCCGAACGCGTCGACCGCGGCGGACGCCCTCCTGGAGCAGATCGTGGCCACGGGGGCGCCGACTCCGGCGGCACTGCGACAGGACTCCCTGATGTACGTCGACCGTCGCAAGCTCGCGCTCAGCCCATTCGCTCTCGGCATCCCGCACCTGGGGCTGAACGTCTGATCCGACCGCGATCGGTCCGAACCGTCATATGGCGGAAGGTTCCGGGGCGCACCCGCGTTGTCGTCAGTAGGATGAAAGTTGTCCGCTCTACGCCGCACATCGGCGGCGCGGAGGATCGGCAAGCGCCGCGGCGCGGCGCGGATTGGATGAAAGCGATATGGCGACCTACACGCTCCCCGACCTTCCCTACGACTTCGCAGCCCTCGAGCCGCACATCAGCGGCAAGATCATGGAACTGCACCATGACAAGCACCACGCGACCTACGTCGCGGGCGCGAACACCGCGCTCGACCAGCTCGCCGAGGCCCGCGAGAGCGGCAACCTCGCGAACGTCAACAAGCTCGAGAAGGACCTCGCCTTCAACCTCGGCGGCCACGTCAACCACTCGATCTTCTGGACGAACCTCTCGCCGAACGGCGGAGGCCAGCCCGAGGGCGAGCTGAAGGCGGCCATCGACGAGTACTTCGGCTCGTTCGAGAAGTTCCAGGCGCACTTCACTGCAGCGGCGACCGGCATCCAGGGCTCCGGCTGGGCCGTGCTCAGCTGGGACTCGATCGGCTCGCGCCTGATCATCCAGCAGCTGTTCGACCAGCAGTCGAACACGGCGCAGGGCACGATCCCGCTCTTCCAGCTCGACATGTGGGAGCACGCGTTCTACCTCGACTACCTCAACGTCAAGGCCGACTACGTCAAGGCCGCGTGGAACATCGCGAACTGGGAGAACGTCGCCCAGCGCCTCGACGTCGCCCGCAAGCAGACGAACGGCCTGCTGGTACTGTCGTAATCGGGTCGCGTCCCGACGGGCTCCGGCTCGTCGGGACGCCCTCTCAGCCAAAAAACCCCGCGCTTCACTCATGCTGGAAAGCTGTGTGCAGCGCACGAGAAACAGGGAGACCTGAGTGTCTGTCAAGATCGGTATCAACGGCTTCGGCCGCATCGGACGCAACTACTTCCGCGCGGCTCTCGCGCAGGGAGCGGACCTTGAGATCGTCGCCGTCAACGACCTCACCGACAACAAGACCCTGGCGCACCTGCTGAAGTACGACTCGGTGGGCGGCGTCCTCGACGCCGACATCAGCTACGACGACGAGAGCATCACGGTCAACGGCAAGGTCATCAAGGCCTTCGCCGAGCGCGACCCCGCAGGCCTCCCCTGGGGCGAGCTGGGTGTCGACATCGTCATCGAGTCGACCGGCTTCTTCACCAAGGCCGAGCTCGCCAAGAAGCACATCGAGGCCGGCGCGAAGAAGGTCCTCATCTCGGCTCCGGGCACCGGTGTCGACGGCACGTTCGTCATGGGCGTGAACGAAGACACGTACAACCCGGAGACGGATCACATCATCTCCAACGCGTCCTGCACCACGAACTGCCTCGCGCCGCTGGCACAGGTCTTCAACGACGCGTTCGGCATCGACCGCGGCTTCATGATGACCGCGCACGCGTACACCGCCGACCAGAACCTGCAGGACGGCCCGCACAGCGACCTCCGTCGTGCCCGCGCTGCCGCGATCAACATCACCCCTGCTTCGACCGGAGCCGCCAAGGCCATCGGCGAGGTGCTCCCGGAGCTCCAGGGCAAGCTGAGCGGCTCGTCGTACCGCGTGCCGGTTCCCACCGGCTCGATCGTCGACCTCACCCTCATCACCGACCGCGAGAACCTCACGGTCGACGAGGTCAACGAGGCGTACAAGAAGGCTGCTGCCGATGGTCGCCTCGCCGGCTACCTGCAGTACAACGAGGACCCGATCGTCTCGAGCGACATCGTGCACAACCCGCACTCCTCGATCTTCGACTCGACGCTCACCAACGTGAGCGGCAACCTGATCAAGGTCTCGAGCTGGTACGACAACGAGTGGGGCTACTCCAACCGTCTCGTCGACCTGACCGAGTACGTGGCCGAGCGCCTCTAAGCTCAGAAACATGACTCTGCGCACCCTGGACACACTGGGGTCGCTCGAGGGCAAGCGCGTCATCGTCCGTTGTGATCTCAACGTCCCGCTCCGGGACGGGATCATCACGGACGATGGCCGTGTCCGCGCCTCGCTGCCGACCCTCAACGCACTCATCAACGCGGGCGCCCGCGTCGTCGTGTGCTCTCACCTCGGGCGGCCGGATGGCGCGCCCGACCCGCAATACAGCTTGGAGCCGGTGGCTCAGCGGCTGTCCGAGCTGCTCGGCGCTCCGGTCGCGTTCGCACGCGACACGGTCGGCGAGTCGGCGAAGGAGGCCGTGGCATCGCTCGAGGACGGCGGGGTCGTCGTCATCGAGAACCTGCGGTTCAACCCGGGCGAGACCGCGAAGGACGACGCCGCGCGCGGAGCCTTCGCGGCTGAGCTCGCCGAGCTCGGCGACGTGCTCGTCTCCGACGGGTTCGGAGTCGTGCATCGCAAGCAGGCGAGCGTCTACGAGCTCGCCGAACTGCTCCCGTCTGCGGCCGGTCTGCTGATCGCGGCCGAGCTCGACGTGCTCGACCGCCTGACCGAGAATCCCGAGCGCCCGTACGCGGTCGTGCTCGGCGGGTCGAAGGTCAGCGACAAGCTCGGCGTCATCTCGCATCTGCTGCCGCGCGTCGACAAGATTCTCGTCGGTGGCGGAATGCTCTTCACCTTCCTGAAGGCGCAGGGTCACGCTGTGGCTTCGAGCCTGCTGGAAGAGGATCAGCTCGAGACGGTCCGCGGATACATCGCGGAAGCGGCCGAACGTCGTGTGGAGCTCGTGCTCCCCACCGATGTCGTCGTCGCCGCATCGTTCGGTGCGGACGCCGCGCACGAAGTCGTCGCCGCAGACGCGATCGAGTCGACGCCGTTCGGTGCCTCCGGCATCGGGCTCGACATCGGTCCGGAGACGGCCGCGCACTTCGCCGAGGTCATCCGCGAGTCGAAGACCGTGTTCTGGAACGGCCCGATGGGCGTGTTCGAGTTCCCGGCGTTCGCGGCCGGCACGAAGACCGTGGCTCAGGCGCTCACCGAGCTCGACGGCCTCAGTGTCGTCGGCGGCGGCGATTCCGCCGCGGCTGTGCGTCAGCTCGGATTCAGCGACGACCAGTTCGGTCACATCTCGACCGGCGGCGGCGCGAGCCTCGAATTCCTCGAGGGCAAGAAACTACCTGGGCTGGAGGTCCTCGGATGGGCGTGAACTCCCGTACCCCGCTGATCGCGGGAAACTGGAAGATGAATCTCGACCACCTGCAGGCGGTCGCGTTCGTGCAGAAGCTGCACTGGACGTTGAAGGATGCCAAGCACGAAGACGGATCCGTCGAGGTGGCGGTCTTCCCGCCGTTCACCGACATCCGCAGCGTGCAGACGCTCATCGACGCGGACAAGATCCCGTTCGCGCTCGGTGCACAGGACGTGTCGGCACACGACTCCGGTGCGTACACCGGCGAGGTCTCCGGGGCTTTCCTGGCGAAGCTCGACGCGAAGTACGTCATCATCGGTCACTCGGAGCGTCGTGAGTACCACGCCGAGAGCGACGATGTCGTGGCGGCCAAGGTGCAGGCATCGCTCAAGCACGGTCTCGTGCCGGTGATCTGCGTCGGCGAGACCGCGGGTGACCTCGAGAAGTTCGGTGCCAGCGCCGTTCCGGTGTCCCAGCTCGAGGCCGCGCTTCAGGGCGTGTCCCCGAAGGCGGACATCGTCGTGGCGTACGAGCCCGTGTGGGCGATCGGCTCCGGCCAGGCCGCGACGCCGCAGCAGGCGCAGGATGTCTGCGCCGCTCTGCGTGCGGTCGTCGCGAAGGTTCTGGGCGACGAGGCCGCCGCGCGCACGCGCATCCTCTACGGCGGCTCGGTGAAGGCGGCGAACATCGCCAGCTTCATGCGTGAGCCCGACGTGGACGGCGCACTGGTCGGCGGGGCGAGCCTCGTCGTGGACGAATTCGCAGCGATCATCCGCTTCGAGAAGCACGTCGGAGTGTGAGTGCAGCGGGGCTGCGGCCCCGCTGCACCGTATACTTGACCGTTACGGGGGCGTTCCGGCCCCAGCGAAAGGCTCTTTCTCGTGGCAATTCTCGAGTTCGTCCTGCAGGTCGTGCTGGGCATCACCAGCGTTCTGCTGACCCTCCTCATCCTCCTCCACAAAGGTCGGGGCGGTGGACTGTCCGACATGTTTGGTGGAGGCATGACCTCTGCGGTCGGCTCCTCCGGTCTTGCGGAGCGGAACCTGAACCGCTTCACCGTCGTCCTGGCATTGACATGGTTCGTCGCCATCGTCGCGCTGGGCCTCATCACGAAATTCGAGGTCATCTGATGGCTACCGGTGGAAACGCCATCCGCGGCACCCGTGTGGGTTCCGGCCCGATGGGCGAACAGGATCACGGCTATCACGCCGACCGCATCGCCGTCTCGTACTGGGACGGGCTCGGCAACGAGACCGTGCGCTACTTCGCCGCAGGACTTCCCGAAGAAGAGATCCCCGAGACGATCGACCACCCGCAGTCGGGTCTCCCGGCCGGGCGCGACAAGGAGAACCCTCCTGCTCTCGCGAAGCCGGAGCCGTACAAGACGCACCTCGCGTATGTGAAGGAGCGTCGCACCGACGAGGAAGCCGTCCAGCTTCTCGACGACGCACTCACGCAGCTGCGCGAGCGTCGGGGACAGTGACCTCGAGCTGACATCGAAGAAGCCGCCGTGAGCGATCACGGCGGCTTCTTCCGTTCCCGGGTCTGCTTCGTGGCTCAGCGGCAGCCTGCGGCGGCGTCGACGTACTCCTGGGGCGGGTATCCGTAGGCCCAGACCCCGTTGGCATCGTCGGTGTATCCCATACTGATGGCCCACGCGGTGGCCCACTTCTCGATGCTGTCCTGCGTCGACGCGTCGTACATGTCCTCGCACTTCACGCTGATCGCGTGACCCACCTCGTGCGCGACGAGTGCCTTGCTCCGCTCCGCCGGCCACTGCTCGGCGACGGAGTCCGACAGCTCGATGTGGGCGCGGCCGGGGTCGTCCCACCACCACGTGGTGTACCCGCCCATGCTGCCGTTGTAACCCGCGCCGTTGACCACGGGGGACCAGTCGAACTCGAGGAGCACGCCGGGGGCAAGGGAGCGGGCGAAGGCCTCGATCTCCAGGCGAGCACCTCGCAACGGCCCCGACTTCTCCGCCATTTCTTCGGACTCCGTCGCGACGACCTGCGCGCCGGCGTCCTGCAGTGCGACATAGGTCGTCGCCGCGTCGTCGTCGATGGTGGTCGCTGCGAGCGCATCCGCAGCGGCGTTGCGGAGCGCGATCACGGCATCGTTGCGGGCTGAGGGATGTGCGGCCTCGAAAGCCGCGGCTGACTCGCCGGCGGAGGAGAGCACGGCCAGGCCGCTCTCCTGGACGGCATCCTCGGCCTCGACGGCGCTCTCGGACGCGGTTTCGAGGTCCTGCACCAGGTCGTCGAGCGAGCTCTCGTCCTCGACGAGCTCCGAAGAGGCTCCGAACAGCTCCCAGAACCAGATCGGCTTCGTCCCGGGGGACGGCAATGCGGTGGCGAGAAGCTTCTCCGCGGCAGCTCCGACTTCTTCGCCCTCGGCGATGGCGGTCGACAGCGCCGAGACGATGTCCTCCGGCACGGCGATCGGTGCGCTGCCGGCGTCTCGGATCACGTGACCGGCATCGGTCGCCCGGGCGAGCACGTCTCGGGTGTGAGCGGTCTCCGACGTGACCGCCGTCGCGGTTCGCAGTGTGTCGGCGAATCGGTCCGCGGCAGCGTCGTAGCCGAGGTTCGCGGTCAGCTGGGTGATGCCGAGGGCGGCGATCACCGCGGCGCCCCCGAGAACGCCGATGACGAGCCCCCGACGCGGGCGACGGCGAGCACGGGGCTTCGCGGTCGCGTATGGACTCGAGGAGAAGCGCACCGGCAGCTCGTGGGGGCCGCGTGTCGAAGGCGTCGAAGTCTCCAGGTCGGGCCGAAGCGGGGCGGTCACGTCGTGCCCATTCGATGGTGCCTTCCGGTCGGAGACTGCGTGGTCGGTGCTGTCAGCGTATTGGACCGACCGCCGAGCATGCGAGAAGGCCCCCACCGTATTCGATGAGGGCCTTCTGATCCGGAGGGGCTGACGGGAATCGAACCCGCATCATTAGTTTGGAAGACTAAGGCTTTACCACTAAGCTACAGCCCCGAATCCCCGCGGAATCTCGGGGTCGGGCCGGAGTCGTATCTCCGGACTCATCGATCATACCGGACAGTCGGGAGTGCTCTTGTCCGTTAGACTCGGTGGGGCTGAATCTGCGTGCGGATTCCCCGGGGCGTAGCTCAGCTTGGTAGAGCGCCCGCTTTGGGAGCGGGAGGTCGCAGGTTCAACTCCTGTCGCCCCGACACGGCCCCACGGACCTTACAGCCGCGATACCGCGCGGAAATCACAAGGAGAACACACCAGCATGGCGAACAGCACCGTCGAGAAGCTGACCCCGACCCGGGTCAAGCTCAGCATCACGGTCACCCCGGACGACCTCAAGCCCAGCATCGCTCACGCCTACGAGCACATCGCTCAGGACGTGCAGATCCCCGGCTTCCGCAAGGGCAAGGTCCCGGCGCCCATCATCGATCAGCGCATCGGCCGCGGTGCGGTCATCGAGCACGCGGTGAACGAGGGCCTGGACAAGTTCTTCCGTGACGCCACGGTCGAGCACAAGCTGCGCGTCGTCGGCCGTCCGGCCGCTGACATCACGCAGTGGCCGAACGAGAAGGACTTCTCCGGAGACCTGCTCGTCGACATCGAGGTGGACGTCCGCCCCGACATCGATCTGCCCGCTTACGACGACATCACCGTGACGGTCGACGCCGTCGAGGCCGACGAGGCCGCACTGGACGCCGAGCTCGACAACATGCGCGCGCGCTTCGGCACGCTCGTCCCCGTCGACCGTCCCGCAGCGAAGGGCGACTTCGTTGAACTCGACCTCGTCGCGACGATCGACGGCGCCGAGATCGACCGCGCCGAGGGTGTCTCCTACGAGATCGGCTCCGGCGAGCTGCTCGAGGGCATCGACGACGCGATCGAGTCGCTCACCGCCGGTGAGGACACCACGTTCCGCTCGGCTCTCGTGGGCGGCGACCACGCCGGCTCCGAGGCCGAGGTCTCCGTGAGCGTGAAGGCCGTCAAGGAGCGCGAGCTTCCCGAGGCCGACGACGACTTCGCGCAGATCGCGAGCGAGTTCGACACCATCGCGGAACTCCGCGAGAGCCTGGCCGAGCGCGTCGCACAGCAGGGTGTCTTCACGCAGGGTTCCGCCGCGCGCGACAAGCTCGTCGAGGCGCTGCTCGAGAAGATCGAGATCCCGGTTCCGCCGCAGCTCATCGAGGACGAGGTGCACAACCACCTCGAGGGCGAAGGCCGTCTCGAGGACGACGTGCACCGCGCCGAGGTCACCGAGGCGAGCGAGAAGCAGTTCCGTACGCAGGTGCTGCTCGACACGATCGCCGAGCAGGCCGACGTGCAGGTCTCGCAGGAAGAGCTCAGCCAGTACCTGATCCAGTCGGCCGCGCAGTACGGGATGGCTCCGCAGGAGTTCGTCGAGGCGCTGCAGTCCTCGAACCAGCTGCCCGCGCTCGTCGGTGAGGTCGCCCGCAACAAGGCCCTCGCCATCGCGCTCGGCAAGGTCAAGGTCGTCGACAGCAACGGCAAGGCCGTCGACCTCTCCGACTTCATCGTCACGGACGACGAGGCCGCCGAGGCAGAGACCGAAGCCGAGGAGAAGCCGGCCAAGAAGGCTCCCGCCAAGAAGGCGCCCGCGAAGAAGGCTCCGGCCAAGAAGGCCGACGCCGACGCTGCGGACGAGCCCGCCGAGAAGAAGCCGGCTGCCAAGAAGCCTGCCGCCAAGAAGGCTCCGGCCAAGAAGGCTGCCGACAAGGCTGAGTGATCGCAAACGATCCAATGAAGAGGGCGGATGCTGCGGCATCCGCCCTCTTTTCCATCCAGGGAGAGAGCAGCGATGAAGACGTGGGATGAGCGCATCGACGAGGTGTGGGACGACGCGACGGGCGAAGAGGTCGGCGACGACACCATCGCGCGGATCGACGCCCTGGCCGCCGAGCGCGGATCGGACGACGCACGCGCGGAGTTCGAACGTGCCGGCGCGCGGGACTCGGCGGGGAAGCCTGCCGAGGCGGTGGAACTGTACCGCCGGGCGCTCACATTGGGCCTCGACGATGAGCACCGTCCGCAGTGCGTGATCCAGCTGGCGAGCTCTTTGCGCAACCTGGGGGAGTACGACGAGGCTCTCACCGTGATCCGCGCCGAGGAGGAGCTGTCGGCGGACGGTCCTTATCGTGACGCCGTCGCGACGGTTCACGCGCTCATCCTCGCGAGCGCCGGGCGACCGGCGCAGGGGCTCTCGGTGGCACTGCTCGCCCTCGTGCCGCACCTCCCGCGGTACCACCGCTCGATGACGGCCTATGCCCACGAGATCGCCGGCACCGACACCTGATATGCCGACGGCGAACACGGCCTGAGCGCTGCGTTGTCGCCGGTAGATTCGAATCACTGAAACACGGAATCAGGAGCTGACATGGCTGCAGAACCCCTCCTCGCAACGAGCGTCTTCGACAGGTTGCTGAAGGACCGCATCATCTGGCTCGGCTCGGAGGTGCGAGACGAGAACGCGAACGAGATCTGCGCGAAGATCCTTCTTCTCGCCGCAGAGGACTCCGAGCGAGACATCTACCTCTACGTGAACTCGCCGGGTGGCTCGATCACCGCGGGTATGGCGATCTACGACACGATGCAGTTCGTGCCGAACGACATCGTCACCGTCGGCATCGGAATGGCCGCCTCGATGGGCCAGCTGCTGCTGACCGCGGGCACCAAGGGCAAGCGCTACATCACGCCCAACGCCCGAGTGCTGCTGCACCAGCCGCACGGTGGCTTCGGCGGTACGTCGAGTGACATCCAGACCCAGGCGCAGCTCATCATGTCGATGAAGAACCGCCTCGCCGAGATCACCGCGGCGCAGACCGGCAAGTCTGTCGAGCAGATCAACGCCGACGGTGACCGCGACCGCTGGTTCACCGCCGAGGAAGCGCTCGAGTACGGCTTCGTCGACCACATCCGCGAATCGGCCTCCGACGTCATCGGCGGCGGCGGAACCGACCAGGACACCGAGTAACGGAAAGCGAAAGGACGCTCATGTACACACCCACCTTCCGCGCTGCCGGTGATCTGCCCTCCAGCCGCTACGTGCTCCCGCAGTTCGAGGAGCGCACGGCCTACGGATTCAAGCGTCAGGACCCGTACAACAAGCTGTTCGAAGACCGCGTGATCTTCCTCGGCGTGCAGGTTGACGACGCGTCGGCCGACGACGTGATGGCGCAGCTCCTCGTCCTGGAGAGCCAGGACTCCGAGCGCGACATCACGATGTACATCAACTCGCCCGGCGGTTCCTTCACCGCGATGACCGCGATCTACGACACGATGCAGTACGTCGCGCCGCAGATCCAGACCGTCGTGCTCGGCCAGGCGGCATCCGCCGCGGCCGTGCTGCTCGCGGCCGGCGCGCCCGGCAAGCGTCTCGCGCTGCCGAACGCCCGAGTGCTGATCCACCAGCCCGCGATGGGCGAGGCCGGCCACGGCCAGGCTTCGGACATCGAGATCCAGGCCGCGGAGATCCTCCGCATGCGGACCTGGCTCGAGGAGACCCTGGCCGGGCACACCAAGCGCACCCCGGAGCAGGTGAACCGCGACATCGATCGCGACAACATCCTCTCCGCCGCGCAGGCGCTGGAGTACGGCATCGTCGACCAGGTGCTCACCACCCGCAAGCGGGTCTGAGGCCTTCCGATCCTGAAGGGGCGTCCGTCATCATGACGGGCGCCCCTTCGTCGTCTCCGGCGAATGTGCACGCGCTCGGCGCATAGTGCGCATATGAGCATGTGGATGCGCGAACGCGGATTCCGGCATACTCTGGGTAAGGAAGGAGGAAGCCGTGGAAGAAGATCTGCTCATGGTTCGCGTCGCCGAGCTCTACTACGACGAGGACAAGACTCAGGACGAGATCGGCGGACTCCTCAAGATCTCCCGCTGGAAGGTCGGCCGGCTTCTGGTGCAGGCCAAGGAACGCGGCATCGTGCGCATCGAGATCGTGCACCCGCGTGCTCGCCGACTCGGTCTGGAGCGGCTCCTGGTGGAGCGGTTCGGCCTCACCGATGCCGTCGTCGTTCCCGCGCCCGAGGGCGATGACGGGACGCTCGAACGCGTAGCCCAGGCTGCCGCCGACTTCCTGACCGCGCTGCGACCTGTTCCGCGCACGCTCGGGGTGAGCTGGGGACGCACGCTCCGTGCCGTCGCCGAGGCGCTTCCCGACGGATGGGCCAACGGCGTCACCGTCGTGCAGCTCAACGGCGGCGTCAGCCTGAACCGCCGATCCGGCGGTGCGGCCGGCCTCGCCGTCACGATCGCCCAGCGCGCCTCCGGCCAGGTGTCGCTGCTGCCGAGCCCGGCGATCCTCGAGCGCGTGGAGACCAAACAGGCCATCGAGTCCGACCGCACGGTGGCGGCGGTTCTCGAAGAAGCCGCCGAGGCGCAGGCGTTCCTGTTCACCGCTGGACCCTGCGATGCTTCGTCCGCCCATGTCGAGAACGGCTACCTCACGGGCGAGGAGGTCGAGGAGCTCGCGCGCAGGGGAGCCGTCGGCGACGTTCTGGGCCGATACGTCGACGCCGAGGGCAACATCGTCGACTCGCAACTCGATGCGCGAACGGTGGGCGTCTCGCTCGACCGGCTGCGCGGAGCCGACCACGCGATCTTCGTCACGGCGGGACCTGCCAAGCACGACATCGCACGCACGGTCGTGACCAGCGGCCTGTGCGGCGTACTGGTGACCGATGAGACCACAGCACGAGCATTGTTGGAGGAACAGTGACCACCACAGAAATCAGCCGCAGAGCGGCGGTGGATGTCCTCGGCGGAGAGCCGGACGACGCCACCCTCCGTCGCTTCCTGCACGGGCTTCCGGGCGTCGACGCGGTCGGCCTGGAGCAGCGCGCTGCCGGGCTCGGCACGCGCTCGATCAAGACCACGTCGAAGGCGTGGGCCCTCGACACGATCATCAAGCTGATCGACCTCACCACGCTCGAGGGTGCGGACACCCCCGGCAAAGTGCGCTCGCTCGTCGCGAAGGCGAAGACCCCGGACGCCGCCGATCCGTCGACCCCTCGGGTCGCGGCCGTGTGCGTGTATGGCGACATGGTGGGGGACGCGGTCACGGCACTCGGCGGCATGCACGGCGACCCCGACGACGGCCTGATCTCGGTCGCCGCCGTGGCGACGGCGTTCCCGAGCGGCCGCGCATCACTCGCGATCAAGCTCGCCGACACCGCCGAGGCAGTCGCTGCGGGCGCCGACGAGATCGACATGGTGATCGATCGCGGAGCGTTCCTCTCCGGCCGCTACGGCCTCGTGTTCGACCAGATCGCGCAGGTGAAGGAGGCGTGCCGCCGCGAAGACGGCTCGTACGCCTCGCTCAAGGTGATCCTCGAGACCGGCGAGCTGAACACCTACGACAACATCAAGCGGGCGTCCTGGCTCGGCATCCTGGCCGGAGGCGACTTCATCAAGACGTCGACCGGCAAGGTGCAGCCGGCGGCGACTCTGCCGACGACGCTCCTGATGCTCGAGACGGTGCGCGACTGGTACCGCGGCACGGGCGAGAAGATCGGTGTGAAGCCTGCCGGCGGCATCCGCTCGTCCAAGGACGCGGTCAAGTACCTCGTCACCGTCGCAGAGACCGTGGGGGAGGAGTGGCTGCAGCCGCACCTGTTCCGCTTCGGTGCGTCCAGCCTTCTCAACGATGTGCTCCTGCAGCGTCAGAAGCTCAGCTCCGGCCACTACTCGGGCCCCGACTACGTCACGATCGACTGACGGGAAGACGAACATGTCATTTCTGGAATACGCTCCGGCACCGGAGTCCACTGCGGTCCTGAACCTGAAGAGCAGCTACGGGCTGTTCATCGACGGCGAGTTCGTCGACGGGTCCGGCACGCCCTTCACCACCATCTCGCCGGCGACCGAGAAGCACATCGCGGAGATCGCCTCCGCGAGTGACGACGACGTGGACCGTGCGGTCAAGGCGGCGCGTCGCGCCTACGAGAAGACCTGGTCGCGGATGAGCGGTCGCGACCGCGGCAAGTACCTCTTCCGCATCGCCCGCCTCGTGCAGGAGCGTGCCCGTGAGCTCGCCGTCGCCGAGAGCCTCGACAACGGCAAGCCGATCAAGGAGAGCCGCGACGTCGACGTGCCGCTCGTCGCCTCCTGGTTCTTCTACTACGCGGGCTGGGCGGACAAGCTCGATCACGCCGGGCTCGGTGCGAACCCCCGCGCTCTCGGCGTCGCCGGACAGATCATCCCGTGGAACTTCCCGCTGCTCATGCTCGCGTGGAAGATCGCGCCCGCTCTCGCCGCGGGCAACACCGTCGTGCTCAAGCCCGCCGAGACCACGCCGCTGACGGCGCTGATCTTCGCCGAGATCCTGCAGCAGGCCGACCTTCCGGCCGGTGTCGTGAACATCGTCACCGGAGCGGGAGCCACGGGTTCGACGCTCGTGCGTCACCCCGATGTGGACAAGGTCGCCTTCACGGGTTCGACCGGTGTCGGTCGCGACATCGCGCGCGCCGTGGCCGGGACGAACAAGAAGGTGACCCTCGAGCTCGGCGGTAAGGCTGCGAACATCGTGTTCGACGACGCTCCGATCGACCAGGCCGTCGAGGGCATCGTCAACGGCATCTTCTTCAACCAGGGCCACGTCTGCTGCGCAGGGAGCCGCCTCCTGGTGCAGGAGTCGATCCATGACGAGGTCGTCGACCGGCTCAAGGCGCGCCTGTCGACGCTGCGCCTCGGCGACCCGCTCGACAAGAACACCGACATCGGTGCGATCAACTCCGCCGCCCAGCTCGCCCGCATCCGTGAGCTGAGTGACATCGGCGAGGCCGAGGGTGCGGAGCGCTGGACGGCCGACTGCGCGATCCCCGAGCAGGGGTTCTGGTTCGCTCCGACCATCTTCACCGGGGTCGAGGCGTCGCACCGCATCGCCCGTGACGAGGTCTTCGGTCCCGTGCTCTCGGTGCTCACCTTCCGCACACCGGCCGAGGCCGTGGCGAAGGCGAACAACACGCCCTACGGGCTCTCGGCGGGCATCTGGTCCGACAAGGGATCCCGCATCCTCGCGGTGGCCGACCGGCTGCGCGCCGGGGTGATCTGGGCCAACACCTTCAACCGCTTCGATCCGTCGAGCCCGTTCGGCGGTTACAAGGAGTCCGGATACGGCCGCGAGGGCGGACGTCAGGGCCTCACCGCCTACCTCAAGGGAGCCGCAGCATGAGCAAGCGTCTGACCGTTCCGAAGACATACAAGCTGGCGATCGGCGGCGCTTTCCCGCGCAGCGAGTCGGGCCGCACGTACGAGGTGCTCTCGCCCAAGGGCGCGTTCCTCGCCAACGCGGCGAAGGGTTCCCGCAAGGACGCCCGTGACGCGGTCGTGGCCGCGCGCGCGGCGGTCAAGGGCTGGTCCGGCGCGACCGCCTACAACCGCGGCCAGGTGCTCTACCGCGTGGCCGAGGTGCTCGAGGGGCGGCGCGCGCAGTTCATCGATGAGATCGTCGCCCAGCAGGGGATCTCGTCCTCCGCTGCGGCCACGCAGGTGGAGGAGGCCATCGATCTCTGGGTCTGGTACGCCGGGTGGTGCGACAAGTACGCGCAGGTCGCGGGTAACGCGAACCCGGTCTCGGGGCCGTACTTCAACATCTCCGTTCCGGAGCCGACGGGCGTCGTGGCGATCGTCGCGCCCCAGGACTCCGCGCTGCTGGGCCTGGTCTCGGTCGTCGCTCCGGCTCTCGTCGCGGGCAACACGGTCGTGGTGGTGGCCAGCGAACGGCATCCGCTCTCGGCCATCAGCCTCGCCGAGGTCCTGGCCACGAGCGACGTCCCCGGTGGCGTCGTCAACGTGCTCACCGGTTCGCCCGCGGAGATCGCTCCGTGGCTCGCCTCGCACCAGGATGTGAACGCCCTCGACCTCGCCGGTGCCGGCGACCTCGACTGGGTCGACATGCAGATCGCGGCCGCCGACACCCTGAAGCGCGTTCTCACGCCCGGTGAGGTCGTCGCCTCGCCCGAGCGGATCGGCGCCTTCACCGAGGTGAAGACGGTCTGGCACACGAAGAGCATGGTCTGACGCCCTCTGTCGATCTCGTGAGGGGTCGGGAATCGCCGCCCCGGAACCGGGGGTAGCGGCGGTTCCTGACTCCTCATGTGTCGCGACCCGATGCCGAGTGCGGTCCAATGCGGCCCAGTGTCGTATGCAGCGGTTAGGCTCGAAGAACGATCTCTGATCCCCCCATAGGAGGACGCGCATGGCCCGCATCGGTGAAAGCGCTGACCTGTTCAAATGCTCTTTCTGCGGAAAGAGCCAGAAGCAGGTCCAGCAGCTGATCGCCGGACCCGGCGTGTACATCTGCGACGAGTGCGTCGAGCTCTGCAACGAGATCATCGAAGAGCGCATGGCCGAGTCCTCCGGCGACGGTGTCGCCGAGTTCGAGCTGCCCAAGCCGCGTGAGATCTTCTCGTTCCTCGAGGAGTACGTCGTCGGTCAGGAGCCCGCCAAGCGCGCTCTCTCCGTCGCCGTCTACAACCACTACAAGCGCGTTCGTGCACTCGGCACTCTGCAGTCCGCCGAGCAGCGGGCCGAAGAGGTCGAGATCGCGAAGAGCAACATCCTGCTCATCGGTCCGACCGGCTGCGGCAAGACCTACCTCGCGCAGACTCTCGCCAAGCGCCTCAACGTGCCCTTTGCCGTGGCCGACGCCACCGCCCTCACCGAGGCCGGGTATGTCGGCGAGGACGTCGAGAACATCCTGCTCAAGCTCATCCAGGCCGCCGACTACGACGTCAAGCGCGCCGAGCAGGGCATCATCTACATCGACGAGGTCGACAAGATCGCCCGCAAGGCCGAGAATCCGTCGATCACCCGTGACGTCTCGGGCGAGGGCGTGCAGCAGGCGCTCCTGAAGATCATCGAGGGCACGGTCGCGTCGGTTCCGCCGCAGGGCGGACGCAAGCACCCGCACCAGGAATTCCTGCAGATCGATACCTCGAACGTGCTGTTCATCGTCGCGGGCGCTTTCGCCGGCCTCGAAGACATCGTGTCCGCGCGCGTCGGCAAGCACGGCATCGGCTTTGGCGCGCCGCTGCACGACAAGGGCAAGGACCTCGACCTGTTCAGCGAGGTGCTTCCCGAAGACCTGCACAAGTTCGGCCTGATCCCCGAGTTCATCGGCCGTCTTCCGGTCGTCACCTCGGTCTCGCCGCTCGACCAGGCTGCGCTCATCGACATCCTCACCGGCCCGCGCAACGCGCTGGTGAAGCAGTACCAGCGCATGTTCGAGATCGACGGCGTGCAGCTCGAGTTCGAAGAAGACGCGCTGCGTTCGATCGCCGACCTCGCCGTCGGTCGCAAGACCGGTGCGCGCGGACTCCGTGCCATCCTCGAAGACGTCCTCGGGCCGATCATGTTCGAGATCCCGTCGGCAGAAGACGTCGCCAAGGTCATCGTGACCCGCGCGGCCGTCGACGAAGGCGCCCCGCCCACCATCGTGATGGAGCGCAAGCGCAAGAGCGCGTGACCTCGATCAGGTCAGCGGCATGATGAGGTCGGTGCGCAGGTCTGCCGGCGTGGTGCTCGGATCGGAGACGTACACCTCGATCCAGACACCTCCGGGGCGGAGCCCCTGCGCTCCGGCCCGTTCGACGAGCCCTGCCCACCCGGCACCCAGTTCGTCGTAGGAACCGAGCACGGTGGTCGCGACCGCCGCCCCCGACGGCAGGGTCGAGCCGACGATGACACTCCCGCTCGCCGTCGGGATCGGATTCTGCGGCGGGGAGTCCACGGGGAAGCCGAGCTCGAGGTCGAAGACACCCATCGGGTCGCCGTGGTAGATCGCGAGCGCGGGTCCGGTCGGGGTCAGCACGTCGCCGGCGAACGTGAGGGCGATCGCCGAGTAGCCCGCGTCGAACGCGTCTTGAAGATCGGCGATGCGGATGCCGTTGTGGCGGATGACGGCGAGCGGAGTGGCGTCGAGGTCGAGGCGGTCAGCGGGGCCGAACGGTGCGTCGGGGAATGCGTTCATCCGCCCAGGTTCTCACGACTCAGTCGCCGAGGCCACGGCGCTTCAACAGCGGCTCGATCTCGGCGTCGCGACCCCGGAAGTCGCGGTAGGCCTCCAGCGGGTCCTTCGAGCCGCCGACACCGAGCAGGCGCCCCCGGAACCGGTCACCGTTGGCGCGGGTGAGTCCGCCGTTCTCTCGGAACCAGTCGACCGTGTCGGCGTCGAGCACCTCGCTCCAGATGTACGAGTAGTAGCCCGCGCTGTAGCCACCGGAGAAGATGTGTGCGAAGTACGTGGACGAGTAGCGGGTGGGGACGGCAGGGTCGTCGAGCCCGATGTCGGCGAGGGCGGCTGCCTCGAACGCGGCGACGTCACCGATCTCCGCGTCGACGCCCACGCGGTGCCAGGCCTGGTCCAGCCATGCGGCGGCCAGGTACTCGCTCGTCGCGTGGCCCTGGTCGAAGGTCTCGGTCGCGCGCAGGCGCTCGACGATGGCGGGGTCGAGCGGTTCGCCGGTCTCGTGGTGGCGGGCGTAGTTGTCGAGGACCTCCGGCCACAGGATCCACATCTCGTTCACCTGACTCGGGAACTCGACGAAGTCGCGGAACACGTTCGTGCCGGCGAAGTGCGGGTAGGTCACCGTCGCGAAGAGTCCGTGGAGGGCATGACCGAACTCGTGGAACAGGGTGGTGACCTCGTCGAGCGTCAGCAGCGTGGGCTCGCCGTCGCCGGGCAGTGGCACATTGAGGTTGTTGACGACGACGGCTGCGGTACCGCGCAGGCGGGACTGACTCACGATCGGGTTCATCCAGGCGCCGCCGCGCTTCGAGTCGCGTGTGTACAGGTCGAGGATGAACAGACCGACGGGCGTGCCGTCTTCGTTGCGAACCTCGAACACCCGAGCGCCGGCATGGTACGCGACGAGGTCGTCGCGTTCTGCGAACGTCACACCGTACAGCTGCGTCGCGGCGAAGAAGACGCCGTCCTGCAGGACGCGCTCCGCCTCGAACCAGGGGCGCAGCGCGCTGGAGTCGATGTCGTACCGGGCCGTGCGCACCCGTTCGGTGTAATACGCCCAGTCGTGGGCCTCCACGGCGAACGGGGCGGATTCGGTCTCGTCGACGATCGTCTGCAGGGCGGCGTGCTCGGTCTTCGCGTTGCGCGCGGAGGGGGTGGCGAGCCGACGCAGCATCTGCTCGACGGCATCCGGAGTCCCGGCCGTCTCGTCGGCGGTGACATACGCCGCATGCGACTCGTACCCGAGCAGCGTCGCACGCTCGGCACGCAGCCGTACGATCTCGAGGAGGACCGGGCGGTTGTCGTTCGCGTTGTCACGTGACCCGCGAGCGAGGGACGCCGCCATGATGCGCCGTCGTGACTCCCGCACACGCAGCTGGGCGAGGGCGGGGTGTCCGGTGAACAACGGGAGAGTGATGAGCAGCTTGCCGTCGAGCCCGCGGTCCGTCGCGGCACGCGCCGCGGCCGACAGCTCTCCCGTGCTCAGACCATCGAGTTCCGCGGGGGAGTCGAACACCACGGCGAGGTCGTTCGTGTCGTTCAGCAGGTTGCGCTCGAACGTGTTCGTCAGCGTCGAGAGCTTCTGGTTCAGCGCCGTCAGTCGTTCTTTGGCCTGATCGTCGAGGGCGGCACCGGCGTGCGTCATCTCACGGTGGTGGCGCTCGACCAGATAACGCTGCTCGGCGTCGAGACCGAGAGCATCCCGCTGCTCGAACACCTGCTGCACCCGCCAGTACAACTGGGCGTCGAGGGTGATCGCGTCCTGGTGAGCGGCCATCAGGGGTGCGAGCTGCTCGTCGATCTCCTGGATCTCGGGCGTCGCATCCGCGGAGCTGACCGTGTAGAAGGCGTGGGCGACCCGGTCGAGCAACTCGCCGGAGCGTTCGAGCGCCTCGAGGGTGTTCTCGAAGGTCGGCATCGATCGCACCATCGTGATGCGGGCGACCTCGCGGAGCTGCTCCTCGAACCCGGCTCGGAACGCCGGGAGATAGTGCTCGGGGCGGATCGCGGGGTAATCGGGAAGCCCGAACGGGAGCGTCGACGGCTGCAGCAGCGGATTCGTGGCGTCGGTCATCCTCCGAGCCTAACCACCGATGCGGGCAGAGGTCGGGAACCGTGCAGACAGTGTTGCAAAGAAATACTTGCAAAGAAAGTTTTGCAAAGGTATCTTTGCATCATGACGAACGAGACGCAGGTACGGACGCTCGATGCCGGGGCGCTGAAGGCGCTGGCGCACCCGCTTCGGGTGAAGATCTTCGACCTGCTCGCGGCTCGTGGCCCGCAGACCGCCAGTTCGCTGGCGGCGCTCGTGGGGGAGACCTCCGGATCGACCAGTTACCACCTTCGAGCTCTCGCCGCCCACGACCTCATCCGCGAGGTGGAGGGGCGCGGCACCGCCCGCGAGCGGTGGTGGGAGCGGCCGAAGGGACGCATCGACGTTCCCGGTCCCGACGATATGACCTCGCCGGCCAACCGCGCCGCCGCCCAGATCGTCAACTCGGAGTTCTTCCGGCTGCGTCACGAGACCCTGATGGCCTACGTCAATCGCCCTCAGGCGGACGTGCCGGAGGAGTGGCGCGACACCGGCATCATCATGACCACGCACCTGGACCTGACGCCGGAGCAGGCGACGTCGCTCCGCGATGAGCTCGAGGTGATCGTCGAGCGCGCGATCGAGCGCTACCGGGGTCAGACGGGCCCGGACGTCCGGCGGGTGTCGCTGCGGACCGAGCTCTTCGACCTGTCGACGCCGTCGGCACCGACATCCGCCCCCGCCGCCGACATGGAGGAGGAATCATGACCAGTGCGACGCTTCACCTGATGGCTCCGACCCACACCGAGGTTCGTGTGCTCCGGCTGGCCGACACGCTCACCACATGGGTCGCGCGCCGCGTCGCCCGTCGGGCCGAGCGTCGCGCGAGGGTTCTCGACAGGCTGCGGCAGCAGCAGACGCCGGCGCAGGACCCGCGGTCGCTGACCCGCGCGCTCGCGCAGCTCGACATCCCTCGGTTCTGAAGGAGCCCGAAGTATCTCCGCGCGGGCCTGCTCAGTCCGCGAAGGGGCGGGCGACGACCTCGCCGGACGCGGCCTGGAAGACCTCCCAGCCGGCGTCGAGCTCCGCGATGGCGCGACCCTCGAGCCAGGTGAGGGTCCAGTGGCCGGTGAGGCCCTTCGCCTCCACCGCGGAGATCGCCGGCCGCAGCGATGCGGGGACCGAGGCCGGTGCCTCGGAACCGGCCGCCCATCGAGTGCCGAGCTGCATCAGGAACCCTCGACCGGTGCGAGCTCGATCGCGGTGACCGCGAACTCCTCGGCCTCGCTGAAATCGAGCTCGGCGATGCGGCCGACGGCGCGGAGATCGTCTGCGGCGGCACGGAGCGCCTCGAGCTTTGCGGCGGGAGCCGCGATCGCGGCGCGCGAGACGGGGGTCTTCTGCGACGCTTTCGCCTCGGTCTTCGCGCGGCGGATGCCGATCAGCGCCTCACTCGCGGCGGAGAGCACGGCCGGGTCGCCGTCGATGCCGAGCGGCGTGGGCCACTCCGCCGTGTGCACGGACCCTTCCTCGAACCACGACCACGACTCCTCCGTGGCGAAGGAGAGCACCGGTGCCAGCAGGCGGAGGAGCGTCGAAAGGGCCAGACGCAGCGAGAGTGCTGCGGAGGCCTGGCCCACGTCGGCCTGATTGTAGGCGCGCTCCTTCACGAGCTCGAGGTAGTCGTCGCAGAAGGTCCAGAAGAACGCTTCGGTCAGCTCGAGCGCGCGGGCGGCGTCGTAGCGGTCGTAGGCCTTGGTCGCCTCGGCCACCACACCGTCGAGCGCTGTCAGCATCGATGCGTCCAGGGCGTGCGTGACCTGCGCACCCTCGGGCACGGGGAACGACAGCACGAACTTGGCGGCGTTGAGCACCTTGATGGCCAGACGACGGCCGATCTTCACCTGCGTGGGGTTCTGCGGGTCGAACGCGGCGTCCATGCCGAGGCGGCTGGAGGCGGCCCAGTAGCGCACCGCGTCGGAGCCGTGCGATTCGAGCACGTCGGCCGGGGTGACCACGTTGCCCTTCGACTTCGACATCTTCTTGCGGTCGGGGTCGACGATGAAGCCGGAGATCGCGGCGTTGCGCCACGGGGTCCTGCCGTCTTCGAGAGTGGAGCGCAGCATGGTCGAGAACAGCCAGGTGCGGATGATGTCCTGACCCTGCGGGCGCAGGTCGAACGGAGCGGTGAGGTTCCAGAGTTCCTCGTCGCGCTGCCAGCCGCCCGCGAGCTGCGGAGTCAGGGACGACGTCGCCCAGGTGTCGAGGATGTCGGCCTCGGCGTCGAACCCGCCGGCCACGCCGCGCTGGTCCTCGGTGTATCCGGCGGGGACATCGGTCGTCGGGTCGATCGGGAGCGTCGCCGCGTCGGGAGCGAGCACGCGGTCGTAGTCACGCTCGCCGTTCTCGTCGAGCGCGTACCAGAGCGGGATCGGCACTCCGAAGAATCGCTGGCGCGACACGAGCCAGTCGCCGGTGAGGCCGCCGACCCAGTTCTCGTAGCGCACGCGCATGAACTCGGGGTGCCAGGCGAGCTCTTGACCATGGGCGATGAGCGTGTCGCGCAGCGCGCCGTCGCGGGCGCCGTTGCGGATGTACCACTGGCGGGTGGACACGATCTCGAGCGGACGGTCGCCCTTCTCGAAGAACTTCACCGCGTGGTTGAACGGCTTGCCGACCGCGGTCATGTCGCCGGTCTCCTGCAGCTTCTCGACGATGGCCTTGCGTGCGCTGAAGACGGTCTTGCCCGCGAGCTCCTCGGCGTACCAGGTGATCGCCGCGGGGTTCGTGACGGATGTCGGGGCCTCCGGGAGGAAGCGCCCGTCCAGGCCGATCGTCGTCATGTTCGGCAGCGGCTCGTTCTCGGTGGTGCGCAGTTCGCGCCACCACACGATGTCGGTCACGTCACCGAAGGTGCAGACCATCGCCGCTCCCGTGCCCTTGTCGGGCTGGGCGAGGTGGTGTCCGTGGATCTCGATCTCGGCGTCGAAGAAGGGCGTGCGCACCTTGGTGCCGATGAGGTGCTTGTGCGGACCCTCCGGGTGCGTCACGAGCGCGATGCACGCGGGGAGCAGCTCCGGACGCGTGGTGTCGATCGCCAGCGTGCCCGATCCGTCCGCGAAGGGGAACTCGATGGTGTGGTACGCGGCCTGCTGGTCGCGATCTTCGAGCTCGGCCTGGGCGATCGCGGAGCGGAAGTCGATGTCCCACAGGGTCGGTGCGAGTGCCTGGTACGCCTCGCCGCGCTCGATGTTGCGCAGGAAAGCGAGCTGGCTCTGGCGGATCGTGTCGTCGGAGATCGTGCGGTAGGTCTGCGTCCAGTCCACGCTCAGTCCGAGCTGGCGGAACAGGGCCTCGAACTGCTTCTCGTCCTCGATCGTGAGGCGCTCACAGAGCTCGATGAAGTTGCGGCGACTGATCGGCTGCTGGTCGGCCGCGCGGCTCGACTTGTTGTCGCCGCCCTCGAACGGCGGCGTGAAGTCGGCGTCGTAGGGGAGCGAGGGGTCGCAGCGCACGCCGTAGTAGTTCTGCACGCGGCGCTCGGTGGGGAGGCCGTTGTCGTCCCATCCCATCGGGTAGAACACGGTCTTGCCGCGCATGCGCTCGTAGCGCGCCTTCACGTCGGTGTGCGTGTACGAGAACACGTGCCCGATGTGAAGGCTTCCGGATGCCGTCGGCGGCGGGGTGTCGATGGAGTACACGCCCTCGCGGCCGGACTGTGCCGCGCGCAGACGGTCGAACAGGTAGGTGCCCTGATCTACCCAGGCGGCGTCCCACTTCGCTTCGAGACCTTCGAGTGCGGGCTTGTCGGGAATCCCGGTGGGAATCGATTCGGAAGCAGGCATGGGGATCTCCTCGAGCGATGTATGCGGCACTGTGTGAGCGTGCCTGAGTGTGGGTTGTGCGCACCAGTCTATCGAGCGAGTGGGAGGCCGGCTCGACACGGCAGAGTCGTCCGGCGCGGCGCGGATGTGCGCTGCTGCACCCCTGGAAGGATTGGAGCATGACACTGCTGTCGTCCGCCTCCTCCCGTCCCCGCCTCGCCGACCTCGGTGTGCCGTCGGGGGCGTTCGCGCGCGGTGCGGAGAACGCCATCACCGATGTCGGCGGTGTCCGGGTCGGGCACGCCACGCTGCACGGCGACGGTCTCCACACCGGGGTCACCGCGATCGTGCCCGATACCCTGACCGGGGAGCGCCGCAGCCTCCCCGCGAACCTCTCGGTCGGCAACGGCTACGGCAAGCTCGTCGGCGCCACGCAACTTCGTGAGCTCGCCGCGCTGGAGACCCCGATCCTCCTCACCTCGACCCTGTCGGTCTTCCGCGTCGCCGACGCGCTGCTCGGACACCTGCTGGCGACCCCGGCGCACGCGCGGACGACGACGCTGAACCCGGTCGTCGGGGAGACGAACGACGGCTTCCTCTCCGACATCCGACGCCGGGCCGTCGGCGAGGAGCAGGTGGTCCAGGCGTTGGAGGCGGCGGCCGCCGGTCCCGTCGTGGAGGGGTGTGTCGGGGCCGGCGCGGGGACGGTCGCTCTCGGCTACAAGGGCGGCATCGGCACGTCATCCCGGCTCGTCGACGTCGCGGGACAGACGCGTACGGTCGGTGCCCTGGTGCAGACCAACTTCAGCGGGACGCTGCGGATCGCGGGAGTGCCGCTTCCCGCGGAGGAGCTGCTGTCCGGGGCCGCAGCTCAGCCCGTCGGCAACTCGTGCATGATCGTCGTCGCGACGGATGCGGCCGTGGATGGTCGGCAGCTCGGGCGAGTCGCCAATCGTGCGGTGTTCGCGATGCGGGGCGTCGGCGCCGACTACGCGCAGGGCAGCGGCGACTACGCGATCGCGTTCTCGGTGCACGATCCGGCGCTCGGAGGGCCGGTGGCGGACGACGTGCTGTCGCCGCTGTTCGCCGCCACGATGGATGCCGTGGAGGAGGCCCTGATCAACTCCGTGCTCGCCGCCGAGACGACCGTCGGCCCGGATGGTCGGACCGCGCGTGCGGTGCCCATCGGCGAGGTCCGGGCGCGTCTCGCCCGCGCCGGGGCCGTCTGACCCGCGTGCACAGCCGCGGACTCACCCGGCGAGCGCGCTGCGGATGCCCTCGCCGATCGTGCGCATCGCGGCCAGCACCGGTCCGCGCCCGTCCGTGCCGCGGTCCCAGTTCGCCAGCACCGCATAGGCGATCCGGCGATCCGGCGACATCACGATGCCCGTGTCGGCGCGCACCCGGGAGATCGTGCCGGTCTTGTTGAGCAGCCAGATGCCGCGGTCGAAGCCCCAGTGTGCGAGCGGGTCGAGGTCGAAGGCGGACGCGACCATCGACAGGTCCATGCCCGCGCCGAGCCAGCGTCGGAGGGTGTCGGCCGATGCCGGGGTCAGGTCGGTCCCGTCGGCGAGACGCGTCATGAATCGCACCAGTTCGGTGGCGCTCGCATGCGACAGCGTCGTCGGAGCGCCGGGCGGGATCGGCCATCGCACGATGTCGTCCAGCGCGGAGGAGGTGTAGCCGAGGGCGCGCGTGTGCTCCTGGACCACGGGGATCCCGATCACCCGGCCCAGGGTGTTCGTCGCGGCGTTGTCGCTGACCGCGCCGATGAGGGCGGCCACGTCGTAGAGCGACAGCTCCGCCGCTTGCAGCAGGTACCAGAGTCCGGAGTCGTCGATGGACTCCACGGGGCGGCGCGTCACGCGCTCTTCCAGGCTCCGCGTCCCGGCATCGACCTCGGTGAGCAGCCGATGCAGGAGGAAGATCTTGCCGACGCTCGCGGTGTCGAGCGCCGCCTCGGGCTCATGCTGCAGCAGCACCTCGCCGGTGTCGATGTCCTTCACCAGGACGGACCACACCGTGCCGTGATCCGCAGGCAGTTCCGCGCCGATGACGCTCATGCGAGCCCCGTCTCGTCACGCGCGAGCCCGGTGACATGCAGTCGGATCCGTTCTCCGATGTCTCTCATGCCGTCGATGACGGGCGCGCGCAGATCGGTCGGACTCTGCTTCCAGTTCGCGGCCACCGCGTAGGCGACGGTCGCGACGGGGCCGCGGAGCAGGCCGGTGTCGACGCGGGCGAATCCGACGCTGCCGGTCTTGTGCCGCAGGACCATGCCCTGGTACTCGGCGTCCACGTGGGCGAGCGGGTCGAGCAGGAAGGCATCGGCGGTCATGGACGTGTCGGTGTCGGCGGCCAGCCAGTCGAGCACGCGTGCGCTCACCGCGGGGGAGAAGGCCTCACCGGCACCGAGGCGGCGCATCAGGTCGGTCAGTTCCGCCGCGGTGCCGTACGACGGTGTCCAGGGCAGGTCGGGCGTGCGCTCGTTGCGGATGTAGTCGTGCAGCGAGGTCTGCGTGTATCCGAGGGCCGGCGCGACGGCGCGCACGGACTCGAGGCCGCACAGGTGGATGAGGGCGTTCGTGGCGAGGTTGTCGCTCACCGCGCCGACGAGGAGGGCGGCGTCGTGCACGCCGATACCCTGATTGCGCATCCGGTAGAGTAGACCGGAGTCCTCCACACGGTGCCCCTCCGGGATGGCGACCGGCTGATCCGGATCGAGCGTGCCGTCTTCGAGTCGGCGCGCGACTTCGAGCAGGAGGAAGATCTTGCCGATGCTGGCGGTCTCGCACTGCACGTGTGGGTCGTGCTCGGCGAGGGTGGCGCCGCTGTCGGCGTCGATCATCCGCACCGACCAGGTGATGCGGGGATCGAGCGTCGGCACGGCGATCATCCGGGCACTCCCACCGTGAGTCGCGGCTCATCCGTCATCGCATCGAGGACGCCGTCGACGCCGAGGGGGATCGTCAGGGCGTGCGGGTCGTGCCCGAAGCCCTGCTCCCACAGCACGGGCACACCGGCGTCCTGGAACTCGTCGCGCATGAGGGCGTGCACGAGCTCGAGGTCGCCGCATTCGTGCCAGGAGCCCAGCACGATCCCGGTCGCCTGCGCGAGTCGCCCCGCCCTCCGCAGCTGCGTCACGAAGCTGTCCAGCCGGTACGGCTCCTCGGTGATGTCCTCGAGGAAGAGGATGCCGGGAGCGGGCACGGCAGCCTCGGGGGCGCCGAGCCCGGCGGCGAGCAGGCTGAGATTGCCGCCGGTGAAACGCCCGATCGCACGCCCCGGTGTCATCACCTCGGTCTTCGGGCCGATCAGCTCGCGTCCGCGCCAGGGCTCGAACAACCACCGCTGCACGTCGGCGCGCACCTGTTCCGAGTCGCGGAAGACGTTGTTGCCCGCCATCGGGCAGAACAGCGTCGCCAGGTCCAGGTGCGCGCGCATGGTCTCGTGCAGCGCGGTGATGTCGGAGGAGCCGGTGAGGAGCTTCGGGCGACCGTCGCGCCGCAGCGCTCCGCGGCGCATCTCCGCCCAGTCGATGCCGTCGAGCAGTCGCAGTGCCCCGTACCCGCCCCGGGCGGCCACGACGGCGTCCACGTCCGGGTCCATCCACGCATCGACGAGATCCGAGCGGCGCACGTCGTCGGGACCGGCGAGGTACGACGCGCGCGGGTGCGGGGTGAGCACGTGGTCGCCCACCCGCACCCGCAGACCCCATGACTCGTAGTAGTCGACCGCGCGCTGCGTGTTCTCCTCGTTCCCCGGCCCGGACGGCGAGACGATCGCCACGGTGTCTCCGGGCTGCAGCGGGGCGGAGTCGAGGTAAGGAGAGGTCGTGCGGGTCATGCCGGCTGCTCCTCGATGCGCGGTGCTGCGGAGAGCAGATGCCGGGTGTACTCGTGCTGTGGATTCAACAGGACCTCCTCGGTCGTGCCCCGTTCGACGATCTCCCCGCGGTACATCACGGCGACGCTGTGGGCGATGTTCCAGGCGAGGCCCAGGTCGTGCGTGATGACGAGCGCGGAGAGTCCGAGCCGCCGGCGCAGGTCGAGCAGCAGGCCGAGGATCTCTCCCCGCACCGAGGCATCGAGCGAAGCGACGGGTTCGTCGGCGATGAGCATCTGCGGCTGCACGGCGAGGGCACCGGCGATGACCACGCGCTGGCGCTGCCCGCCGCTGAGCTCCTGTGGGATGGCACTGAAGAACCTCTCCGGCGGCGTCATCTCGGCATCCGTGAGGCTCTGGGCCACGCGCTCGCGTTCGTCGCCTGTGAAGTGCTGCACCCGCAGACCTTCGGCGACCGACTCGTACACGCTGTGCTTCGGGTTCAGCGCGGCCCAGGGATCCTGGAGCACGAGCTGCACCTGAGAGCGGAAGTGCGCGAGGTCGCGGCCCTTCGTGGGCATCTCCGCGCCGTCGAAGAGGATCCGTGAGCCGGGGTCGGCGGGCTGCAGGCCCATGAGCGCCCTGGCGAGTGTCGACTTCCCCGAACCGGATTGTCCGACGAGCGCGACGATCTCGCCTCGACGCACGGTGAGGTCGACGTCGCGCACGGCGTGCACCGGTCGACTGCCCGAGCGATAGGTGACGTTGACCCCGCGGGCCTCCAGCAGCACCTCGTCGCCATGGGCGATGTCCGGCACCTCGTCGGCGCCCTGCCCGTGCCGGGTCACCGGCGCCAGGCGGGAGGCCGGATCGCCGATGGTGGGGAAGGCGTCGGCCAGCTGCCGGGTGTAGTCCTGCGTCGGACGTGTGCAGACGGCGTAGCTCTCACCGACCTCGACGAGTTCGCCGTCGCGCATGATGGCGATGCGCTGGCACGCCGTCGCGAGGACCGACAGGTCGTGGCTGATCATCAGCATCGAGATGCCGCGCTCGGAGACGAGCCGCGAGATCATGTCGAGGATCTGCTTCTGCACGATGACATCGAGAGCGGTCGTCGGCTCGTCGGCGATGATGACCTCGGGGTCGCACGCCAGGGCCATCGCGATCATCACCCGCTGCTTCTGGCCGCCGGAGAGCTCGTGCGGGTACGACTCGGACTTCTGCTGCGGGAGGTCGACGACATCCAGCAGCTCCGCCATGCGCTGCTTGCGGCCCTTCTCGCTCTTCCAGCGATCCGACGCGTGCAGCTCCAGGGCCTCGAGCAGCTGCCAGCCCACGGTCCGTACCGGGTTCAGCGAGTGCATCGCCCCCTGGAACACGATGGAGGTCTGCGCCCAGCGCACCGCGCGGAGCTGGCCGAAGGAGAGCTCCGCGACGTCCTGGTCGCCCAGGAGCACGCGGCCGCTCAGGCGTGCGTTGTGGGGCAGCAGGCGCAGTACGCTCATCGCCAGGGTCGATTTACCGGACCCCGACTCCCCGGCGATGCCGAGCGTCTGGCCCGCCGGCAGCGTCAGTGAGACGTTGCGGACGGCGGCGACCTCGTCCCGCCCGGCGCGCCCGGCGGTGCGGTAGGTGATCGAGACGTCGTCGAAGATCAGATCGGGCATGTCATCGGCTCCTCAGCGTCGGGTTCGTGATGTTCTCGACGGCGCGGCCCATCAGGGTGAACGACAGCACCACCAGGACGATCGCGATACCGGGCACGAGCACGTACCACCAGTAGCCGCTGGTCGCCGCGGACACGTCCATCGCGTTCTTCAGGATCGAGCCCCAGGACTGCAGCGTGGTGTCGCCGAGCCCGAGGAACGCCAGCGTGGACTCGGAGATGATCGCCGAACCCACCGTGAGCGTGGTGTTGGCGAGCACCAGAGGCAGCACGCCGGGGAGGAGGTGCTTGATGATGATGTGCCAGTGGCCGGCGCCGAGGGCCCGCGAGCGCTCGATGTAGTCGCGCGATTCGATCGACAGGGTCTGCGCCCGCACCACGCGCGCCGTGCCCGCCCAGGATGTGAGCCCGATCGCGATGATGATCGTCCAGACACCGCGGCTGAGCACCGAGGAGAGCACGATCGCGAGGATGAGCGAGGGCAGCACGAGGAAGAAGTCGATGATGCGCATCATCAGGCCGCCGAAGAAGCCGGTGAAGTGACCGGCGGAGAGCCCGACCAGTGTGCCGATGACCATCGACATGGCGGTGGCCGCGAGTCCGACCAGAAGGGAGACGCGCGCCCCCCACACCATGCGGACCCAGATCTCGCGGCCCTGCTGATCGGTGCCGAGCGGATGCTGCCACGAGGGCGGCGCGAACCGCTCCGGGTCGACGAGCTTGGTGACGTCGAGCATGCTCGACGGTGCGATCACCGGTGCCAGGATCGCCACCGCCGCGACGATGACCAGGAAGATCAGACCGACCATGCCCGCGCGGTGGTGCGTGAACTGGCGGCAGAAGTCGGCGAACGCCGCCCCGCGGCGGTGCCAGGCGAGCGCGCGGGGCGAGCGGATGGAAGTGGATGCCGTGCTCATGCGCGCCTCACCCTCGGGTCGAGCTGACGGTAGATGAGGTCCGCGATGAGGTTCATCACGATGATGATCGTGGAGAACACCACGAAGGTGCCCTGCAGGAGGGGCAGGTCGGGACCGGAGATGGCCTCGAAGGTGAGCTTGCCCAGTCCGGGCCACGAGAACACGGTCTCCACCGTCACCGCCCCGGCGATCAGCCCGCCGATGTGCATGAAGACGAGGGTGACGGTCGGGAGCAGGGCGTTGGGGACGGCGTGGCGTCGGCGCACGAGGTCCTCCCGCAGTCCCTTCGCGCGCGCGGTCGTGAGATAGTCGGCGCCCATCTCCTCCAGGAGCGAGCTGCGCATCACCATCAGGTACTGCGCATAGACGACGGCGACCATCGTGATCACGGGCAGGACCATGTGCGAGATCACGTCGAGGACGGCGCCGACGGGATCGGTGGGCGGGTTGGGGGAGACCATCCCGCCGGTGGGGAACCAGTGCAGCGTGCCGCCGAAGATCATCAGCAGCAGCAGGGCGAGCCAGAACGTCGGGACCGACCAGAACACCAGCGAGGTGCCCGAGACGATGCGGTCGAAGGTGGAGCCGTGCTTCCACGCGGCCTTCTGCCCGAGCCACAGGCCGAGGGCGATGGCGATGATCGCCGCGGTGCCGGTGAGGAGGATCGTGTTCCAGAAGTACATGCCGATGAGTTCGGAGACCGACGTGCGGTACACGTAGCTCGTGCCGAAGTTCAGCGTGAAGACGTTGCCGAGGTAGTCGATGAACTGCTGCCACAGGGGCTTGTTCAGGCCGAGCTGCTCGCGCAGCTGCGCCACCTGTTCGGCGCTCATGCCGCGCTCGCGCGCGATCGATGCGACCGGGTCTCCGGGCAGGATCTTGAAGGCGAAGAATCCGAGGAGGATGACCATCGCCATGCTGATGGCCGCGCCGCCCAGCTTGACCAGGAAGTAGCGGAGGCCGCCGAGACCTCTCGGCTGCTCCTCGGCTGCGGCGCTGGTGGCGATGGCGGATGTGGATGGGGGAACCGCGTTCGACATGAAGTCTCCTTACAGCGGACCGGGAGACGCCGCGGGGGCGGATGCCCGCCGCCCGCGGCGTCTCGCTGGAGTCATTCGACGTCGGCGATGTTGCGACGACGGATCAGGAAGAAGACCAGTCCTCCGATGAGGACCACTCCCACCACGATGCCTCCGATGATGAGTCCGGTGTTCGTGCCGGTGCCGCTGGCGGTCGCGCCCTCGACGGGCTCCACCGTGAGGTAGCCCCAGTAGCCGGCCTGGTTCGCGATGATGCCACCGTCCTTGGGCTGCAGGGTGAAGCCGGTGAACCGGTCGGAGCGGTAGGCCTCGAGCGAGTTGGCGTACCAGGTGGCGACCTGCGCCGTGTCGGTGTAGTTCAGCGCCAGCATGTCGTGCACGATCTCCTGGCGCTTCTCCTCGTCGATCTCGGAGCGCTGCTGGGCGTACAACTCGTCGAACTCGGGGTTGCAGTAGCCGTCCTGCGTGGTGCCGCCGGTGCCGTCGGTCGCCGTGGGCAGGTTCATGCAGGTGTTGATGCCGAGCTGGTAGTCGGGGTCGGGGTTGACGGACCATCCGCTGAAGTACAGGTCGTAGTCGCCGGACGTGGCCTTCGCGCTGATGGTGTCGGAGTCGGTCGACTCGACCGCGATCTCGATCCCGATGTCCTTCATCCACGGGACGAAGAACTCGGCGATGGACTGCTCGTTCGAGTCGTCGGCGTCCGTCAGCAGGCGCAGGCTCAGACGCTGTCCGTCCTTCTCCCTGATGCCGTCGGCAGCGGGCACCCAGCCCGCGTCGTCGAGCTTCGCCTTCGCGGCGTCGGGGTCGAACCCGACGATCACCTCGTCGTCGTTCGAGAGGTGCCACTTCGGGAAGGACGCGGGGATGAAGCTGGTGGCCTGCACGCCCTCGCCGGCGAGGACCTTGTCGAGCAGCGTCTCCGTGTCGGTGCCGAGGCGGATCGCCTGACGGACCTCGAGGTCCGTCAGCGCCGCGTTACCGGTGCCGTAGGGCACGTTCTCGCGGGTCTGCTGGCCCAGGTTGATGCTGATCGAGTGATAGCGGCGTCCGATCCCGGAATGGGTCGTGATGCCCTCGACGCCGTCGAGCGCCTCGAACTGCGTCGGGGTGAGGCCCGAGACGAGGTCGACGTCGCCGGCCTTCAGCGCCTGCACCTGGGCGTCCGAGTTGGTGTAGTACACGTACTGGATCGCGTCGATCTTGGGGGCGCCACGCCAGAAGTTCTTGTTCGCCTTGAGCACGATCGACTGGTTGGCCGAGTAGCTGTCCAGGACGAAGGGGCCGGAGCCGACCACCTCGGAGTCGTTCGCGAACGTGGTCGGGTCGTCGACCGCCTCCCAGATGTGCTGCGGGACGATCGGGATCTCGGAGCCGGGGTTGGGCGCCTGCGGCGTCTTGAGCGAGATCACCACGGTCTTGTCGTCGGGAGTCTCGACCGAGTCGAAGTTGGAGACGAGGTTGCCGTTCGCGGTCCCGAGGGCCGGCACGGTCATCATCTGGTCGTAGGTGTACTTCACATCGGCCGAGGTGATCGGCTCGCCGTCCGACCAGGTGAGATCGTCCTGCAGGGTGAAGGTCCAGGTCTGGCCGCCGTCGCTGGCCTCCCAGGAGTCGGCGAGGCCCTTGGTGGGGGAGCCGTCCTCGGCGTCGTTCTGCACGAGGGACTCGTACACGTAGCGGATGATGTTCGTCGGCGTCAGGTAGATCGAGATGAACGGGTTGAACGTGTCGACGAAGCCGGACGTCGCGATGCGCAACGTGGTCTCGGAGGCGGGGGATTCGGTCGCGGCACTCACGGACTGCGCCTGAGCGGCACCGGCGGGAGCAGCGATGAGCAGCGCGGAGGCGATCGCAGCGGCGGTCAGACTTCGTGCTGTTCTGGAGCGGGGGGCAAGACGCATAGAAGAAGTCCCTTCGGGCGCCGCCCGGATCCACGATGAAGCCGGGTCGGTGGAGACCATGCAAGCGGAAGTCTGCCCCTGGGTCAAGGGATTCGTTGCGTATCGTCGAAGATTTTTCGCAAGTCGGCATCTGGGCGCAGGTTGCTTTCCGCGTGTAACAGCGCGGAAACATGCGGATGCAAGGATGCGCCCCACGCGAAGGGGGTTCGATGAGGCAGTATTCCCGTCCCGAGATCCGGAACGTATCCCTCGGATCATCGTGATCAGGGCACAAACGGGAATCGTATCCTCATTCCGCGGGCAGGGTGAGTACGGCACGCAGGAGCTCGATGCGCTCGCCGAGGGAGGAGCGCAGGAAGTGCTCGTCCTCCGCATGCGCGCCGCCCCCGCGGGGTCCGAATCCGTCGACCGTCGGCAGCCCGAGGGCGCCGAGAAGATTGGTGTCCCCCGCGCCGGCCGCCGGACGTCCCTCGACGTGCTGCCCGACGCCGGCGGCGGACCGCTCGATGGCCGCCACCAGCGCGGCGTCCTGCGCGGAGGCGGCCCAGGCAGGGCGGGAGCTCAGGGTCTCGACGACGATCTCCGCACCGGTGCGGACGGGCGGCAGCGCGGCGAGTGCCCGCATCACGCGCTCCTCGGTGACCGGATCGGTGAAGCGGAGACCGATCTCCGCCTGCGCCTGCGCGGGGATCACATTGGCGCGAGCCCCGCCGGAGATCGTCCCGACATTGCAGAGCACGGGCCCCGGCAAGGCGGGATCCGCGACGATCTCCCGCACGCGCAGCAACTGATCGACGAGCTCGTCCACGGCGGACACGCCGTGCTCGGGGTCGAGGGCGGCGTGTGCGGCGCGCCCGGTGACCGCGATCCTGAGCCGTGCACTCCCGCGCCTGCCGACCTTGAGGGCGCCGTCCGGATGCGGCGATTCGAATCCGATGGCGGCGACGGCTCCGCGTGCGCGTTCGGTGAGCAGGGGGCCGGACTCGGGCGAGCCGACCTCCTCGTCGGCGACCAGGACGATGCGCACGGCTCTCCGGCGTTCGCGGGGGAGCGGCTGAAGTCGCCGCAAGGCCTCGAGCATGACCACGATCCCGGCCTTCATGTCGTAGGCGCCGGGCCCGCGCACGATGTCGCCCTGCTGGGACCAGGGCAGTGTGCCGTCGAGGGTGCCCTCCGGCCACACGGTGTCGGTGTGACCGATGAGGAGGTACGGATCGCCGGCTCCGGCGACGTCGATGACGAGATCCGTTCCCGCGGCGGTCGGCTCCTGACGGACCTCCCCGCCGACGCCCTCGAACCATCCGGTCAGGAGATCGGCGATGGTGCGGCTCGCGACGACATCGCGGGTGGGCGACTCGCAGGTCACAAGTTCGCGCACGAGTGCGATGATGTCGTCTGAAGGGTGGTCCGCTCCGGGAGCTGCCGGGAAAGTGGTCACAGTTACGAACCGTATCTGCCTCTTGATTGACGTGCAACCCGCCGATAACATCGCTCCCAGCTGCATCACTCGTTCGATCTTAGGAAACGTATCGTGCCTCACTCTTCGGTGGCCGCCGACGCGGGCGTCGGTTACGACTGCCGCGAACTGACCCAGTACTCCGAGTTCCGTGAGGCGGCGGCACTCTACGCGCGCGTCTTCGCGTACACCGAGCAGGAGTACGCGCTCAACGCCAATCTGCTCACCGCGCTCGCCCGTAACGGGGGATCCGCGGTGGGGGCCTTCGCTGACGATGGTGGGCTCATCGGCTTCGCCTACGGCTTCGCTGGCTGCGATGCGAGCGGGACCCACTTCCACTACTCGCAGGCCGCCGCGGTCGATGCCGCGCAGCAGGGCCGCGGGGTCGGTCAGGCACTCAAGCTCGCCCAACGCGACGTCGCGCTCCGGTGGGGGCAGCAGTCCATGCGCTGGACCTTCGATCCGCTGCTGGCGCGGAACGCGCACTTCAACCTCAGCTCCCTCGGTGCGGTCGGCATCGCGTTCGAACGCGACTACTACGCCCGGCCCGACACCGACCGGCTCGTGGTCTCCTGGGATCTGACCGCGACCGTGCCCCGGGTGCCGCGATCGGGCGTTCCGACAGGACTGGGCAGGGAGGACTGGGGGCGCGTCGTGCACGCCGGCGACGCCGACTGGATCGCGATCCCCGCGCGTGCGGATGAGCTCGTGCCCGGCGAGCGGTCGGCGCTGCGTCGGCAGCTGGAGAGTGCGATGACGGAGGTGTTCCGGCGAGGCGACGTGCTCGTCGCGGCCTCCCGCGTCGACGAGCACACCGCGGTCTACCGCGCGACATCAGGGGAGGCCATCGCATGAGCGACCAGCAGCACGAGGATCGCGAGCTCGTCTCGCCGCGGGACCGCTTCGGCGAGCGCATCCGGACCAATCTCTCGGCGGAGAGCATCCAGGCGCGCATCATCGAGACCGAGTTGCGCACGCTCGCGCTCACTTTCGAAGAGTTGAGCACCTCGGCCCAGGTGCCGCAGGCCGCGGCGCTGCTGCTGGGCGCACGACGACGCTACGTCGCCGGTGAGGGAAAGGCGGCCGCCTACGCGCAGCTGCTCAACGCCGACCTGTCCGCGACGCTGTCCAACGTCTTCCTCGTCGACGGGCATGCGCTGCAGCCGTTGACCGTGCTGACCGATGTGCGGGCCTCGGACGTGCTCATCGCTTTCTCCCTCCGGCGCTACCGGGAGGAGACCGTGCGGCTCGGCCAGCTGTTCCGGGAGGCGGGCGGGCAGCTCGTGGTGATCACCGACAGCGAGGACGCCCCGCTGGCACCGCTCGCGACGTCGCTCATCCGCGTGCGCACCGGGTCGGCGTCCTACGCGGACTCGCCCACCCCGGTCGCGGCCGTCTGCCACCTGTTGAGTGCGCTCACGACGGCGAGCGCGAAGGGAGCCCGCCGCCGCCTGGCTGAGCGCGATCGGCTCGTCGCGCGACTGGGCCTCTACAGCTCGGATCCCTCGCGACCCGAGGTCGACGAGGAGGCGGAGGCGTGAGGATCACCCGCATCCGTCTGTTCGCGCTGCGGCAGGAACTGCGGCACAGCTTCGAGACCAGCTCGCATCGCAAGTCGGGAATCGAGCACATCCTCGTCGAGGCCACCGACGAGGAAGGCCGCCGTGGCTGGGGAGAGATCGCCGCGCCCAGCGACCCGTACTTCGGCGCGGAGACGACCACGACGGCGTGGGAGATCGCCACCCGCTACCTCGTACCGGCCCTCGTCGGTGCAGAGGGCGAGGAGCCCGCCGACCTGGAGAGGACGTGGGCGCGGGTGCGCGGCAACGAGTTCGCCAGAGCCGGCTTCTCCGGCGCGGTGTGGGATCTCTTCGCCCGCCGCCGGGGAATCGCCCTCGCGACGGCGCTGGGCGGCACCCGCGACGAGGTCGTGGCGGGAGTCTCGCTCGGCATCGAGCCGTCGATCGACGAGCTCCTGGCCCAGGTGGAGCTGCAGCGTGCAGCCGGTTATCCGCGCGTGAAGCTCAAGATCGCCCCCGGGTGGGACGTGGAGCCGGTGCGAGCGGTACGCGACGCGCACCCCGACCTCGACCTCCACGTCGACGCGAACGGCGCGTATCCCGACGACGACGACTCCGCCGCCGTGTTCACACAGCTCGACGCGCTCGGTCTGACGATGATCGAGCAGCCGTTCGCCCCGCGGGAGATGGTGGCGCACGCGACGCTCCAGGCCCGCATCGGAACGGCGGTGTGTCTGGACGAGTCCGTCGTCGGGCTCGGCGATCTGCGCACGATGATCAGGCTCTCCGCCGCGCGCATCCTCAACATCAAGGTGTCGCGGATGGGGGGACTCACCGTCGCGAAGGCGGCGCACGACCTCGCCGTCGACGCCGGCGTCCCCGTCTGGTGCGGGGGCATGCACGAGTTCGGGATCGGTCGAGCGGCGAACGTCGCGATCTCGGCACTGCCCGGGTTCCTGCTCCCGTCGGATGTCTCCGGCTCCGACAAGTACTACGTCGACGACATCATCGCCCCACCCGTCACCGCGGTGGAGGGCAGGGTGCAGGTTCCTCGCGGAGCGGGCATCGGCCACGACGTGCTCGTGGAGCGGATCGAGCGGGCCGCTTCTCGCACCTGGGATTCCGCCGAATCCGCCGTCCGTGACCCCGCGCTCACGCATGGGTGAGACGCCCGTCCCGGAGAGGACCATCATGCGTGCGCTGCTGCTGTTTCGCCTCGACCTGTCGGGCACGTCCGCCGTCGAGGAGAGCATCCACCCGATCGACCCGCGTGAGCCGATCGTCAGGGCGACCGACCTCGGCGTCAATCGCGGCGACGGCGTGTTCGAGACGGCCGTGGTCCGCGGCGGCAGGCCGCAGGCGCTCGAAGCCCATTTGACGCGGCTCGAACGCTCGGCGGCGTTGATGGAGCTGCCCGCGCCCCGGCGCGACCTGTGGCGAGCCGCCGTGCTGCGGGCGGCCGCGGAGGTGTCCCTTCCCGGAGCGCTGGAGGAGGGGGAGATCGCGTCCGTCAAGTTCGTCATGACCCGGGGCGACGAATTCGACCCGGCAGGGCCGACCGGATGGGTGCTCGGGTTCGCCGGCAGCGACCCCTCCGGCGTGCGGGTCCGCGGCGTCCGCGCCGTCGTGCTGGATCGCGGCTACCGGCACGATGCGATGCAGACCGCTCCCTGGCTGCTGCAGGGAGCGAAGTCGCTCGCCTACGCGGTGAATCAGGCCGCTCTCCGGGAGGCGGCCCGGCGCGGCGCCGATGACGTGATCTTCGTGAGCGGAGACGGATTCGTGCTCGAAGGCCCGCGCTCGACGCTGATCGCCCGCATCGACGGCGAGCTCGTCACACCACCCGCCGAGCTCGGCGTCCTCCCCGGAACGACCCAGGCCGATGCATTCTCGGGAATCACCGACGTCCCGACGCGGATCGGGGTGCTCATACGCGACGATCTGGATCGGGCGGATGCGCTGTGGCTGTGCTCCAGCACGCGCGGCGCGGTGCCGGTGGCGCAGCTCGACGGCGCGGAGCGGGCCATCGACCATGACCTGACCGCGCGGATGAACGCGGCGCTGGACGCGCGCGAGGATTGAGAGAGGGGCACGGCGGATGCTCGACAGGGTGATCGACGGACACAACGACCTGGCATGGGCGAGCAGGACCCTGCTCGGGTACGGGGTGGAGGAGCTCGCGGACGGCGTGCCGTCGACGCAGACCGACCTTCCCCGGCTCGCGATCGGCGGGGTGGCCGGACAGTTCTGGTCGGTATGGGTCGATCCGGTGCTGCAGGGCGCAGAACAGGTCGTCGGAACGCTGGAGCAGATCGACTTCGTGCACCGCCTGGTCGACGCGCATCCCGAGCGCCTCGCCTTCGCGCGGACCGCTGCGGATGTGCGCCAGGCGATGGCGGAGGGACGGATCGCCTCGCTCATCGGCATCGAAGGCGGCGGCCAGCTCGGCGGTTCGCTCGCGGTGCTGCGCCAGTACGCCCGTCTGGGCGCGAGGTACATGACGCTCACCTGGTCGCGGACGACCGCCTGGGCCGACTCCGCGACCGACGACGCGCATCACGACGGTCTCAGTGCATGGGGCCGCGAGGTGGTGCGCGAGATGAACCGCATCGGTGTCCTCATCGATCTCTCCCACGTGGCCCCGACCACCATGCGTCACGCCCTCGAGGAGACCACCCGCCCCGTGATGGTGAGCCACTCCGGTGCTCTCGCCCTCTGCGATCACCCGCGCAACGTCCCCGACGACGTGCTCGCCACGATCGGAGCCCAGGGCGGAGTGGTGATGGTCGCTTTCGTGCCCACGTTCGTCTCGCAGGCCCGCCGCGACTGGTGGGAGGCCGGCGGCGAGGGTGATGCGCCGGTCGTGGGCGTCGGCGACGTCGCCGATCACCTCGACCACATCCGACGGGTCGCCGGACCGCACGCCGTCGGCATCGGCGCGGACTACGACGGCACCGACGTGATGCCGGACGGGCTCGCCGACGTCTCCGGCTACCCGGCGCTGTTCGCAGAGCTGCGAGCGCGGGGATGGTCGGAGGCCGACCTCGCCGCCCTCGCGCACGAGAACGTGCTCCGGGTCCTCGAGGCTTCCGATCGCGACCACGAGGCCTTCCTGGCGGGGCGGGCGGCACCGCCCGCCACCGTCGCGCTGGTGCCCGCCGTCGATGTGTCGACGCGGGAGGGAGCGCTGTGAGCCCGCGCGTGCTCGTCGTCATCAACTCGGCGAGTTCCGGACCACGACGCCTCGGGGACTGGCTCGTCGATCGCGGCATCGCGATCGACGCCGTGGTGGGCGCCGAGGAGGAGCTCCCCGTCACTCTCGACGGCTATTCCGGGCTGGTGCTCCTCGGCGGCGGACTGATGCCGGACGAGGACGATCGTGCACCCTGGCTCGTGGCCGAGCGCGCGCTCGCCGCCGAGGCCATCGACCGCGACCTCCCGACGTTCGGCATCTGTCTGGGCGCGCAGGTGCTCGCGTACGTCGCCGGCGGCGAGGTGAAGGCGAAGACCGGTCCCGTCGAGCGCGGGGCGACGCCCATCCGTCCGACCCCGTCCGGCCGGGAGGATGCGGTGATCGCGACGCTCGGCGACGGTGCCCCGATGATCGAGAACCACCAGGACATGATCACCCGTCTGCCTCCGCGGGCGGTGCTGCTCGCATCCAGCGACGCGATCGAGATCCAGGCCTTCCGCCTGGGGCGGCACGTGCGCGGTGTGCAGTTCCACCCCGAGGCCTCGGCTGCCGATCTCGCCCGCTGGGACGACGCCGCCCTGCGCGGAGAAGGACGATCGTTGGCGCGCCTCATCGCCTCCGCCGAGGAGGTCGACGCGCACAACACCGAGGTCAGCCGTGCTCTCGTCGAGGCGTTCGCGGACGAGGTCCTGGTCGGAGATCGCGCGTGAACAGGGCGACCCCTCCGCTCGCGACGACGCCGGTGACGGCGACGGCGGTAGCCCGTGCCCTCCGGCACGGGCGGGACGAGAGGGCGCGTCGGACCGCCCCGGCATCGATCGTCGCCCTGTGCGAGCGCGGGGAGGTGCGAGGTGTCCGCACTCACGGACACCCGCGCGCCGACGACTCGACGACGAGTCGGGGCACCGTGTTCCGGATCGCCTCGATGTCGAAGAGCTTTCTCGCCGCGACAGCACTCGCGCTGCGCGACAGCGGTGCCCTCGATCTCCATGCCCCGATCACGGAGTATCTCCCCGCCGTGCGCGCCAGGCACAGGGGCGCCGATGCCGTGCTCACCGGAGACATGCTGCTGTCCAACAGATCGGGGCTCGGCGAGGACAACGCCTGGGTCGACCGCCACCTGGGGGACTCCCGTTCGGAGATCGCCGCGCTGTTCTCCGAAGGGATGCTGCTCGCCGCCGCGCCCGGAACCACATACCAGTACTCCAATCTCGGGCAGTCGCTGGTCGGCGCGGCGGTCGAGGCCGTCACCGGACGAGCTGTCGAGGACGTGGTGCGGGAGACCCTGCTGGAGCCGCTGGGACTGACGCGCACCGCCCATTCGGCCGACGGCTATGCGCGCGACACCCTCGCCGGTGGCTTCCGCACCTTCGACGACGGCGCGACCTTCCACCCCGAGCCCTACGTGCGCACCGGCGCTCTCGGCTGCATCGGAAGCATGTTCAGCACCGTGGACGACATCGCCACCTGGATGTGGTTCCTCGGTTCGGCCTTCACCGACGATCCGCACGCGCCGCACGTGCTCGCTCCCTCCTCGCGGAGGGAGATGCAGCAGCCGCGGACACCCATCGACGTGCCATCGGGGATGTTCGACGGACGCGACCTCGCCGGCGCCGGCTACGGGTACGGACTCTTCGTGGAGCAGGACCGGCGGTTCGGCCGCATCGTGCAGCACTCCGGGGGCCTTCCGGGCTTCTCCGCCCACATGCGCTGGCATGCGGCGACCGGCATCGGCGTGGTGGCGTTCGGGAACTCGGACGAGTTCGGTGCGCGGCGTGTGGCCGGTGCCGCACTGCAGGACGCGCTCGACACGGCCGACGCGCCGTCGGCCGTGGTGCGCCCGTGGCCGGAGACCGTGACCGCGGCCCGGGCGATCGATGCCGCCATCCGAGAGGGCCGATCCGCCGCCGAGTATCCGGGCCTGGCCGACCACGTCCTCGACGATGTGCCGCCGGACATCCGCGATTCCCGCCTCGCGGCGCACATCGCCACGATCGGCGGCATGCACCCCGTTCAGAAGCCGTTCGCCGAGCGGGTGATCGCAGCCGCCACCGAGGCCGAGCTGCGCTGGCGGATCGCCGGAGCGAGTGCGGACCTGCGCGTGGAAGCACGCCTGGTGGGTGTGCCCCGGCCTCGCGTGCAGAGCCTGAGTCTCACCGTCATCGCGCACGATGAGACGCGTACAGAGGACGAGATCGTCTCGCCCGCCGACCGGCATCGCATTGTGTTCGACGGGGAGTGAGGAGCCCGAGAGCCGCGGGGACACACAGATCGACCCAGTCCAACAATCCGCCGTAGAATGGACGCATCCCGCCCCGTTCGTTCTGAGGATCGTCATGCCCGCAAACCCCGTGCGTCGTCTCCTGCCCTTCGCCGCGCTCGCCGCCGCCACCGCCCTGGTGCTGAGCGCCTGCGCTGCTCCTGCCTCGGAGGGGGAGGGTGACGGAGAACTCGTGTGGTCGATCGAGGGCGCGAACCTGTCGGCCGGGCACATGGACCCGCAGATCAGCCAGCTCGATGTCTCGGGCATGGTGCAGCGGGCGGTGCTCGACTCGCTCGTCTTCCAGGAGAACGACGGCACGTTCACACCGTGGCTCGCGAAGGAGTGGGAGGTCTCGCCGGACAGCACCGAGTACACCTTCACCCTTCGCGATGACGTGACGTTCACCGACGGCGAGCCCTTCGACGCGGCGGCGGTCAAGGCGAACTTCGACCGCATCGTCGACCCCGCGACGGTCTCGGCCCAGGCGGCCAGCATGCTCGGTGCGGCCTTCTACGAGGGCACCGAGGTCATCGACGACCACACGGTGAAGGTCTCCTTCACCCAGCCGTACGCACCCTTCCTGCAGGCGGCCAGCACGCCGCAGCTCGGGTTCTACTCGCCCGCCGTGCTCGAGGAGTCGGGCGACAAGCTCAAGGCGGGCGGCCCCGGCATCACCGTGGGCACCGGTCCGTTCGAGCTGACCGAGTACACGCCCGACCAGGAGCTCGTGTACACCCGCAACGATGACTACGCCTGGGGCCCGCACGACACGAAGGCTCCGAAGTTCGAGACGCTGCGCGTCGAGATCCAGCCCGAGGCGTCGGTGCGCACGGGCGTGGTGACCAGCGGTGAGGCCGATCTCGCCAGCAACATCCCGCCGAACCTCGCGAAGGACCTTGGCGACGGCGTCACGGTCGACTCGATCGAGTACCCCGGCCTGCCGTACTCGCTGTACCTCAACGAGAAGTACGGCGTCTTCGCCGATGAGAAGGTGCGTCAGGCTTTCGCCCGCGGCATCGACATCGACGCGGCGGTCGAGGAGATCTACTTCGGACAGTTCCCGCGTGCATGGAGCATCCTCGGCTCGACGACCCCGGGTTATGACGCCTCGCTCGAGGGCAGCTGGCCGTTCGATCAGGACGCCGCGAATGCGCTGCTCGACGAAGCCGGATGGACCGAGCGCGACGCCGACGGCATCCGCATGAAGGACGGCGAGCGGCTGTCGGTGCGCTGGATCGCCTGGACCCCGGTTCCCGACGACCGCGCGGCGCTCGCCAACGCGATCCAGTCCGACCTCAAGGGGATCGGCTTCGAGGTGAAGCGCGAGGTGCTCGAGCCGGGCGCCTACAACGAGCAGTACGAGCCCAAGACGTTCGACCTCACCGACTGGGGCTTCTCGGGAGTCGACCCCGATCTGCTGCGCAGCCACCTGCACACGGACGGCGTCCAGAACGCGTCGCAGGTGAGCGACCCCGAGATCGACGCACTCCTGGAGCAGGCTGTGGCCAGCAGTGACCAGGGCGAGCGCGACGAGCTCTACGCGCAGCTGCAGCAGTGGAACGCCGAGCACACCGCCATCGTGCCGCTGTACAGCCCGTCGGCGATCACCGCGGTCGGCGAGCGCGTCGAGGGACTGCAGTACGACCTGTACGGTCGACCGCTGTTCTACGATGTGACCGTCGGCTGAACCGCCGGCTGAGCGGAGGGCAGGGGTGGTGAAGGCTGCTCTCGGCCGCATCGTCGGCCTCGCTGCATCCGTCGTCATCGTGCTGTGGGGTGCCGCGACCGTCGCTTTCCTCGCGTTCCGGGTGATCCCCGGTGATCCCGTGTCGGTGATGCTCGGTCCCCAGGCGCAGGTCAGCGAGGCGGTGAAAGACGGGATCCGCGCCGACCTCGGGCTGGATCGGCCGCCGCTCGAGCAGTACGTCGGCTTCATCGGGCAGCTGGCCCGCGGAGACCTGGGCGAGTCGTACCAGCTGCGGATGCCCGTGTCCGAGGTCATCGGCCGGCAGCTCGGCGCGACCCTGCAGCTCTCGGTGCTCGCGCTCCTCATCGCCCTGGTGCTGGCGCTCGCCGTCGCGGTGCTCGTGCGCGGCCAGGTGGCTCGGACCGTCGCCGCGGGTATCGAACTGGTCGTGCTGTCGTCGCCTGTGTTCTGGATCGGGCTCATCCTGCTCAGCGTCTTCGCCTTCGGCTTGGGCTGGTTCCCGGTCTCGGGGGCGCGAAATCCGGCCACTCTCGTGCTGCCGGCGATCACCCTCGCCCTTCCGGTCGCGGCGTTGCTGAGTCAGGTGCTGCGGGACGGCCTGATACAGGCGGAGCGGATGCCGTTCGCCGAGACCGTGCGTGCTCGGGGCGCGAGCCCCTCGTGGTTCACCGTGCGGCATGGACTGCGTCATGGCGCGGCCTCCGCGATCACGCTCGCCGCGTACCTCACCGGTTCCGTGCTCGGTGGGGCCGTGCTCGTCGAGACCGTCTTCGCCCGGCCGGGACTCGGTCGCGTCACGCTCGCCGCGATCAGCGACCGGGACCTTCCGGTCATCACCGGCATCATCCTCCTGAGTGCACTCGTATTCGTCGTCGTGAACCTCGTCGTCGAGCTCGTGCACCCGCTGATCGATCCGCGCGTCCGAGCGGCCCGAGCCGGAGGCGTCCGATGAAGCGCGCACAGCGCGTGCTGCTGTGGGCGGCCGCGGCAGTGCTCGCCGTGATCGTCTTCGCCGCCGTCTTCCCCGGAGTGCTCGCGACTCACGATCCGCTGCAGACCGACGTGCGCTCGGCGCTGCTCCCGCCGAGTGCCGAGTATCTCTTCGGCACCGACCAGAGCGGTCGTGACGTGTACTCGCGTGTCGTCTACGGGGCAGGACGCTCGCTGGGAATCGGGTTTCTCGCCACGGCGGTCGCGCTGGCGGTCGGCCTCGTCGTCGGTGCTCTCGCCGGGGTCGCGCCCCGGGCGGTCGACACCACCGTGATGCGGGTCAACGACGTGCTGATGGCTTTTCCCGAGTTCCTCGTCGCTCTCGTCGTGGTCGCGGTGCTGGGGCCGGGCCCGGTGAACATCGCGATCGCGGTCACTCTCGCCGCGGTGCCGGTGTACATCCGGCTCGCCCGCGTGCAGACGCAGACCCTGCGGGTCGCCGAGCACGTCGAAGCCGCGCGTATCCTGGGCGTACCGAGGGTGAAGGCGTTCACGCGTCACGTCGTCCCCGGTGTGCTCGGAGCGCTGAGCGTGCTCGCGACGATCGGCATCGGGTCGAGCATCCTGGCGGCGGCGGGCCTCAGCTTCCTCGGTCTCGGGCCGTCCGAGCCGACGCCCGAATGGGGGTTGATGCTCGCCGGAGGACGCAACGTGCTCGGACAGGCATGGTGGATCGCGGTCTTCCCCGGAATCGCCATCACCCTCACCGTCATCTCGGCGACCGTCATCGGGCGAATCCTGCGGGCACGCGCAGAAGGGCGGACGTCGTGAGTGCGCTGGAGGTGCGGGGACTGCGGATCGCGTTCGGCGCGGAGCCGGTGGTCGACGGCGTCGGGTTCGCGGTCGAGCCGGGGGAGTGCGTCGCGATCGTCGGGGAGTCGGGCGCGGGCAAGACCCTCACCGCGCGCGCACTCCTCGGGCTCACGCCGTCGGAGGCGACGGTGACGGTCGACACCCTCATCGTCGACGGGAGGAATGCGGCGACGCTCTCCGAGCACGGTTGGCGGGGACTCCGCGGCTCCGGCATCGGCCTCGTCTCGCAGGATGCCCTGGTCTCGCTCGACCCGCTCCGCCGCATCGGTGCGGAGGTGGCGGAGCCGTTGCGCCTGCATGGCCTCGCGCGGGGCAGGGTGACGCTCGATGCCCGGGTGCGGGAACTGCTGCGGCGCGTGTGGATGCCCGATGCGGAGCGTCGCGCCCGGCAGTATGCGCACGAGCTTTCGGGCGGGCTCCGGCAGCGGGCGCTGATCGCCTCCGCGATCGCCGCGGCCCCCGTGGTCCTGGTGGCCGACGAGCCGACGACCGCGCTCGATGCCACCGTGCAGGCACGGATCCTCGCTCTGTTGCGCGAGATCACGGATGCGGGGACGGCGCTCGTCTTCATCAGCCACGACTTCGCGGCCGTCCGACGGCTCGCGGATCGGGTGCTGGTCATGAAGGGCGGTCGGGTGGTCGAGTCCGGCACGGTGGCCGAGGTGCTGGAGAACCCGCAGCACGAGTACACGCGTCAGCTGATCGCGGCGACGATTCACGAACCTCGTGCGGCCGTGGAGTCGGACTCCCTGCCGGTGCTGGTCGCGGACGGGCTCTCGAAGAGCTTCGACGCGGTGCCGGCGGTCACGGGCGCCTCGTTCACCGTTACGGCAGGGCAGACGCTCGGTGTCGTGGGGGAGTCCGGATCGGGGAAGACGACTCTGGCACGAATGATCGTCGGTGTCGAGCAGCCGGACGCCGGCTCGCTGCGCTGGATCGGCGCGCCGCGGGTGCAGCTCGTGCATCAGAATCCGCTCGGCGCATTCGACCCTCGGTGGACGATCGGCCGCTCCCTGCGCGAGGGGCTCGAGGCGGCCGGGGTGCCACGGGGCAGCAGGGCCGTGCGGGTCACCGAACTGCTGGACGAGGTCGGCCTCGCAGCCGAGCTCGCCGATCGCCGTCCTCGCGCACTCTCCGGCGGACAGCGTCAGCGTGCGGCGATCGCCAGGGCGCTCGCCGCCGATCCCGAGGTGCTGGTCCTCGACGAACCCGTGTCGGCGCTCGATCCCTCGGTACGTGAACGCGTGCTGCAGCTGCTGGCCCGACTGCAGCGCGAGCGGCAGCTGACGATGATCCTGGTCTCGCACGATCTCGATGTGGTCGGGGCCGTCGCCGACGAGGTGCTCGTCATGCAGGACGGCCGGATCGTCGAGCAGGGCGCGACCGCCGACGTGTTCGCGGCGCCGCAGCATCCGTTCACGCAGGAGCTGCTGGCGGCGAGCGGTCCCGTCAGTCCTTGATCTGGATGCCCAGACCCGCCGCGATCACCGGTGCCAGCTGCTGCACCTGGAACGAGGAGAGCGTCGTCCCGCGGAGGCTGTTGGCGTCGAGGTAGGTCATCGCATCGAGGCCGCGCAGGTCGACGTCTTTGGCGCGCATGCCCCGCGGGTCGACCTCATCGCTGGTCGTGGCGGTGAACCGGACGCGGGTGAGCTCGGCCTGGGGCATGTCGATCGTGCGGATCGCGCAGCCGGAGATCTCGAGGTCGGTCACCTTCGCGGCGCCGAGGTTGAGGTAGTCGATCCGGACATCGCGCAGCTCGAGTTCCGAGATGCGCGCCTCGCTGAGGTCGAGGGTGCCGATGCGGCCGCCGCTGATCCGCAGTCTTCGTACCCCGGCGTCACGCATACGCAGGGAGGCGATCCGTGCCCCGGACATCTCGACGTCGACCACCGTCGCGCCGGTGAGGTCGACCGCCTCGGCATCTGCCGACACGGTGCACTGCTCGAGTGTGGCGTAGGCGAGGTCGACTGTTCCGTGGAGATCGAGACTCGCGGCGACGATGTCGGCGCTGCGCGCGGGGGATGCGGGCTCGAACTCCCGGGGCAGGTCGGGATCGCTGATGCGGGGCGGTGCGGGGGACTCTGCGGTGCGGGCCATCCCTCGAGGCTATGGCTTGGCACCGACACAGCCCCGGCATCGGCATCGGCATCGGCATCGCAGATTCGCACCCGAGTCGCACGCTTCGGCCGTCTTCCACGGACCGCCGACGGCTCTCGACTCGCAGTTGCCGCGGCCTTCTGCGCTCCGTGCGGCCGCCCGCAAGGATCTCGGCCGAGGCGAGCGCGAATTGCCGGGGGAACTGCGAGCTCTACTCTTCCTCCACCCGCCCCGAGAGCACACAGTCGTACACGGATGCCGTTTTCGCGCTCGGAGAGTGAGCGTCATCAACTTCACACTGGACGGGTGCGGCGAACAGCAGAGGGACTCACGGAGCGAATCGTCGACCTCGGTGGTGTCGTGCGATCCGCTCGCGTCGCTGATCTCGGGTTCGGTAGGACGGCAGTGGATGCTGCACTCAGAGCCGGGACCATCACCCGCCCTCGCCGTGGATGGCTCGCCTCGCCCACGGCCGACTCGCTCCTGCTGGGCGCAGCCCGACACGGGGTGGTGCTCACCTGTCGGACGCAGGCCGACCGCCTCAGGCTCTGGGTGCATGACCCGAGCGGTATCCCGCACGTCGCGGTCGGGACGAACTCTGCGAGTCGACGCGGTCTCCGCGCCAAAGTGCACTGGGGAGCGCCGGTCATCCCGCGTCACCCTGACGCGTTGGTCGATCCGGTCGAGAACGTGCTCGCGCACATCGCGGAGTGCGAACCGTTCGAACAGGCGCTCGCCACGTGGGAGTCCGCGTTGAACAGATCGCTCGTGACGATCGAGGAACTCCACGGTCTCCCCTGGCGACCGGCCGCACGTCGAATACTCGCGACCGCCGTGCCTTTCTCGGATGCAGGGTTGGAGACGTATCTCCGCGAGCGGATCCGCTGGCTCCGGGTGCCGGTGCGCGCTCAGATCTGGATCGCGGGGCATCGCGTCGATGCTCTGATCGGCAGCCGCCTCGTCATCCAGATCGACGGTGGGCATCATGTCGGTGCTCAACGCAGCGAAGACATCCGACACGACGCGGTGCTGAAGCTCAGGGGTTACCACGTCATCCGGGTCTCGTACGCGCAGATGATGTTCGACTGGCCCATGGTGCAGGACCTGATCATGCGTGCGGTGGCGCAGGGGCTGCACGAGGCCGAATCGTCCCGCAAACGCGTGGCTCTCCGTTGACTCGGTCTCTTCCGGATAGCTGTTGCCGCGGCCTTCTGCGCTCCGCGCGGCCTATTCCTTCGATTTCGGCCGCGGTAGGCGCGAAAGGCCGAAGCAAGCGCATAACGGCGCGACCGCCCACCGCACGGGACCCGCGTACACTGGAGGGACGAGCATCGATCCGGCATCACCGGGGAGCTCTCGGAAGAACGGCGCATCCTTCGGGAAGTGCTCAGTAGAACCGAGCGGGGCAGGCCCGTCACAGCCGCAGTGAGAGTGGTCGCGTCGCAAGGCGTGGCACGCGAGGTGGTACCGCGGTCCGCGAGGGTCGTCCTCGCAGGAGCATCCGCCACGACGACCACTGCGAGACACGATGACCTACCCCCGTTCCTCCTTCGGCCCCGCCGCCGATTCCGTCGCGCCCAGCCCCCGCTTCCCGCAGATCGAGGAGGAGGTGCTCGCGTTCTGGAAGGACGACGACACCTTCCGCGCCTCGATCGAGCAGCGCGAGGGCTCGCCGGAGTGGGTGTTCTACGACGGCCCGCCGTTCGCGAACGGCCTTCCGCACTACGGCCACCTGCTCACCGGTTACGCCAAGGACGTGTTCCCGCGCTTCCAGACCATGACCGGCCACAAGGTCGACCGGGTCTTCGGCTGGGACACCCACGGTCTCCCGGCCGAGCTCGAGGCGATGAAGCAGCTCGGCATCACCGAGAAGGCCGAGATCGAGGAGATGGGAATCGACGTCTTCAATGCGAAGGCGAAGAACTCGGTACTCGCCTACACGCATGAGTGGCAGGACTACGTCACCCGTCAGGCGCGGTGGGTCGACTTCGACCGCGGCTACAAGACGCTCGACCTCGGGTACATGGAGAGTGTGCTCTGGGCGTTCAAGACCCTGTACGACAAGGGCCTCGCCTACGAGGGCTACCGCGTCCTGCCGTACTGCTGGCGCGACGAGACCCCCCTCAGTGCGCACGAGCTCCGCATGGACGACGACGTGTACCAGATGCGTCAGGACCCCTCCGTCACGGTGACCTTCCCGTTGACCGGAGCCAAGGCCGAGTCGCTCGGGCTCACGGGAGTGCGCGCCCTCGCCTGGACGACCACGCCCTGGACGCTGCCGACCAACGTCGCGCTCGCCGTGGGGCCGGAGATCGAGTACGTCGTGCTGCCCGCCGGTCCCCTCGGCGCGGCCGACGTGCATCAGGTCGCCGGAACCACGGATGCGGCGATCGAGTCGTCCGCACACCGCTACCTGCTCGCCCGCGAGCTCGTCGGCGGCTACGCCAAGGACCTCGGCTACGAGAGCACGGATGACGCGCTCGCCGCGGTCGACGCCACCGTCCGCGGCGCCGAGCTGCAGGACGTCACCTACGACCGCCTGTTCGACTACTACGCCGACACCGAGACCTACGGCACCGAGAACGCCTGGCGCATCCTGGTCGACGACTACGTCACGGTCAGCGACGGCACCGGCATCGTCCACCAGGCCCCGGCCTACGGTGAAGACGACCAGCGGGTCGCGGGCGCTGCCGGCATCCCCACGATCCTGTCTCTCGACGACGGCGGGAAGTTCCTCCCGAACGTCACCGACGTCGCCGGCCAGCTGTGGATGGACGCGAACACGCCGCTTGTGCGACTGATCCGCGAGAACGGCCGACTGATCCGTCTGCAGAGCTACGAGCACTCGTACCCGCACTGCTGGCGCTGCCGGAACCCGCTGATCTACAAGGCGGTGTCGAGCTGGTTCATCCGCGTGACGGACATCAAGGACGACATGCTCGCGAACAACGAGCAGATCACCTGGGTTCCCGAGAACGTGAAGCACGGCCAGTTCGGCAAGTGGCTCGAGGGCGCGCGCGACTGGTCGATCAGCCGCAACCGCTACTGGGGTTCGCCGATCCCGATCTGGAAGAGCGACGACCCGGAGTACCCGCGCGTCGACGCCTACGGGTCGCTGGAGGATCTGGAGCGCGACTTCGGCACGCTGCCGCGCAACCCCGAGGGCGAGATCGACCTGCACCGCCCGTACATCGACGATCTGACGCGCCCGAACCCCGACGACCCCACGGGCAAGAGCACGATGCGACGCATCGAAGACGTCTTCGACGTGTGGTTCGACTCGGGTTCGATGCCCTACGCCCAGGTGCACTACCCGTTCGAGAACCAGGAGTGGTTCGACTCGCACGCGCCGGCGGACTTCATCGTCGAGTACATCGGTCAGACCCGCGGCTGGTTCTATGTCATGCACGTGCTCTCGACGGCACTGTTCGACCGCCCGGCGTTCACCGGTGTGAGCTGCCACGGCATCGTGCTGGGCAGCGACGGGTACAAGATGTCGAAGTCGCTGCGCAACTACCCGGACGTGTCGGAGGTGCTCGACCGCGACGGTTCCGACGCGATGCGCTGGTTCCTGATGTCGAGCTCGGTGCTCCGCGGCGGCAACCTCGCGGTGACCGAGGAGGGCATCCGCTCCGGCGTCCGCGAGTTCCTGCTGCCGCTGTGGAACTCCTGGTACTTCTTCGCCACCTACGCGAACGCGTCCGGCCCCGACGGCTACGAGGCTGAATGGCGCACGGATTCCACCGACGTGCTCGACCGCTACATCCTGGCTCGCCTCGGTGACCTCGTGCGCGAGGTTCGAGCGGACCTGGAAGGGCTCGACTCGACCACGGCATCGGCGCGCCTGCGCGACTTCGCCGAGGTGCTGACGAACTGGTACATCCGTCGCTCGCGCGACCGCTTCTGGGTCGGTGTGACCGAAGACCCGAAGAGCCGCGAGGCATTCGACACGCTGTACACGGTGCTCGAGACGCTCACCCGCGTCGCGGCACCGCTCGTGCCGCTGATCAGCGAGCGCGTGTGGCAGGGCCTCACCGGCGGGCGCAGTGTGCACCTGACCGACTGGCCGGATGACACGCAGTTCCCGGCCGCCGACGAGATCCGCGACGCGATGGATGCGGTGCGCGAGCTCTCGAGCGTCGGCAACGCTCTGCGCAAGAAGGAGAAGCTGCGCGTGCGACTCCCGCTGGCACGTCTGACCGTCGTGTCGCCGCTGGCCGGAACGCTGGGGCAGTTCGAGGACATCCTGCGCGAGGAGCTCAACGTCAAGTCGGTCGAGCTCGTCGCCCTGCAGGACACGACCGCCGTCGAATACGGCATCACGCACCGCCTGAGCGTGAATGCGCGTGCCGCGGGTCCGCGCCTCGGCAAGAACGTGCAGACCGTGATCAGGGCCGCCAAGGCGGGGGACTGGTCCGAGGAGGGCGGGGTCGTCACCGCGGGCGGAATCGCCCTGGAGCCCGCCGAGTACGACCTGGCGCTGGAGACCACGGGGCGTCCGGCCGGCGAGGCGCTGGCGATCGTGCCCTCGGGCGGGTTCGTGCTGCTCGACACGCAGACCACGCCGCAGCTCGAAGCCGAGGGTCTCGCCCGCGACGCGATCCGTGTGGTCCAGGAGGCCCGGAAGAATGCGGGCCTCGACGTCAGCGACCGCATCGTCCTGGCACTGAACGCGTCGCCCGACGACGCCGCCGCGCTGGAAGCCCACGCAGAGCTGATCGCTGCGGAGACGCTCGCGGTCGCCTTCGCCGTGCAGCCGACCGACGACCTCGAGACCCTGGTCGATGAGGTCACAAGCCCCGGCGACGGCGTCTTCCGCTCGGGAGCGCGTGCGCTCGGTGCGACGAAGGCCCCGGTGATCGTGACGATCGATGCGACTGCGGTCGCGAGCGGAAAGGCCGGAGCATGAGCGAGAGGGAACGAGCGGACGCCGTCTACGAGGCGCTGCTGAGCCGTGCGGGGGAGCGCTGGGTGCAGCCGCGCAAGGAGCGCACCGCGCGCATCCTCGCCTTCCTGGACGACCCGCAGCGCACCTATCGCGTCGTCCACATCACGGGCACGAACGGCAAGACCTCGACGGCACGCATGATCGAGAGCCTGCTGCGTGCCCACGATCTGCGCACGGGGCTGTTCACCAGCCCGCACCTGGAGCGTTTCACGGAGCGCATCATGATCGACGGCGAGCCGATCGCCGACGAGGCGATCGCTGACGCGTGGGACGAGATCGAGCCGTTCGTCGACATCGTCGATGCCGAGTTCGAGGCCGCGGGGGACGCGCCGCTGACCTTCTTCGAACTACTGACGGTCCTGGCGTTCGTCGCCGTGGCGGATGCGCCGGTGGATGTGCTGGTGCTCGAGGTCGGGATGGGCGGGGAGTGGGACTCCACGAACACGGCCGATGGTGACGTCGCCGTGTTCGCGCCGATCGACATCGACCATGCGGACCGGCTCGGCGACACGATCGCCGAGATCGCGGAGGTCAAGGCGGGCATCATCAAGGAGGGTGCGGCGGTGGTCTCCGCCCAGCAGCCTCCCGAGGCCGCCGAGGTGCTGCGCCGCGTGGCCGCGGAGCGCAACGCCACGATCGCCTTCGAGGGCGAGGAGTTCGGCATCACCGAGCAGAAGCTCGCCGTCGGCGGCCAGCTGCTCACGATCCGTGGGCTCGCGGGGGAGTACGCCGAGGAGTACCTGCCGCTGTACGGAGCTCACCAGGGCCACAACGCCGCACTTGCCGTCGCCGCCGTCGAGTCGCTCATCGGCGGGGCGACCCAGGCGATCGCGGGCGACATCATCTCCGATGGGCTCCAGGGCACGACCTCTCCGGGGCGGCTGCAGCTGCTCGGAATCGCGCCGACCGTGATCGTCGATGCCGCCCACAATCCGCACGGTGCCACGGCTCTCGCCCAGGCGCTGGACGACAGCTTCGACTTCGACGAGTGGGGCCTCGTGCTCGGTGTGCTCGACGACAAGGACGCCGCAGGCATCGTCGGCCGGCTCGCTCCCGCCGTCGCGCACGTCTTCGCCACGGCGCCGGACTCGGATCGCGCGAGCGACGCCGACGCGATCGCCGACCTCGTCGAGCAGACGGGTCAGCGGGCGACCGTGCATCACTCCCTCTCTGACGCTGCCGACGCGGCGCGCGAGTGGGCGGCCGCATCCGATCGCCGCGCCGTCGTGATCGCCGGCTCGGTCGTGCTCGCCGGTGAGGCGATCGCTCTTGCCGAGGAAGAGGACTGGAAGTCGGGGTGGCGCGCGTGACCGCGGATGCCGCTCCCGCACGCGCACCTCGCCCGCCGAGGACACTGGTGCAGAAGCTCGCGCCCATCGTGCTCGGGTTCGAGGCGATCGTGGTGTTCCTCGTCGGACTCACGATCTTCGGCCTGCGGCAGCTTCCCGCCGGCATCGAGCAGTGGTGGGGGATCGTCGGCGGTGCAGTGCTCGCGATCGCCTGCATCGCCATCGCCGGGATGATCACGAAGCCCTGGGCCCTCACGGCCGGGTGGGTCGTCCAGGCCATCGTCGCGCTGTCGGCGTTCTTCGTTCCGGCCATCCTGCTCGTCGTCCTGATTTTTGGCGGCATGTGGGCGTATGCGACCATCGGAGGGGCCCGACTGGACGCACGACGCCCCGCCGAGCCCACGACCGAGACTCAGACAGAGAGTGAATGACATGGCCACCGAAGAAACCCTCGTCCTCGTCAAGCCCGATGGCGTCGCCCGCGGCCTCACCGGCACGATCCTCGCCCGCATCGAGGCGAAGGGATACGCCCTCGTCGACATCCGCCTCGTGGAGCCCGACCGCGATCTGCTCGCCGAGCACTACGCCGAGCACGAGGGAAAGCCGTTCTACGAGCCGCTGCTCGAGTTCATGCTCTCGGGTCCGTCGGTCGCCATCCGTCTCGCGGGCAACCGCGTGATCGAGGGCTTCCGCTCGCTCGCCGGCACGACCGACCCGACCACGGCCGCCCCCGGCACCATCCGTGGCGACTTCGGTCGCGACTGGGGACTCAAGGTGCAGCAGAACCTGGTGCACGGCTCGGACAGCCCCGAGTCGGCCGCACGTGAGCTCGGCATCTGGTTCGACTGAGCTCCGAGACAGGAAACCCGCCGTCGATCCGAGGATCGGCGGCGGGTTTCCTCATTCCGTGGAGCGGGATCAGAAGATCATGCCGATGACCTCGCCGAGAAGGTCGAGGCCGCGCAGCTGGACGAGCAGGATGATCAACGCGTAGGCGAGGATCGTCGCAAGCGGCACCCAGGGCATCAGCCGGTTCGCGCGCTCCTGCGCCCGCTCGCTGCTCGTGAACGTGCCGTTGCGGGTGAGATGCACCATGGTCGCGAAGAAGGTCGGGATGGTGACCGCCCACGTGGCCATGCACCACGGGCACAACACGCCGAGGTTCGGCGCGTACAGGCTCTGGCTGATGAGCCAGACGACGAAGCCGAACGCGAACGTGATCCCGGCACCGAAAGCCAGCCAGAACCAACGGGGGAAGCGCGCGCCGGCGAGCAGCGCCACGCCGACGACCAGCGGCGCCATCCACAGTGTGAGGCCGATGATCGGGTTCGCGAAGCCGAAGACCTCGCCCTGCCACGAGTTGAGGTTGACGTCGCACTGGATCATCACGCTCACGTAGCAGTTGGACACCGCGTCGGGATTCTCGAGCTTGGCGAGCTTCTCGGTGAGGAGCTGGAAGGCGGCGAACCAGCCCACCACGCTCGCGAAGATCAGCCAGACGGCGTAGACGACGGGGCGGGTGCGCTGCTCGCTCATACTGAGGATTATCCCTGCGATGGCTATGGATGTGGCGAGAACAGGCCGGACAAAAACGCGCTGGTCTCGATGGGATGCCGTGAACGGACCCACTTGGTGCGATAATGGCCTGTGACACGATGAACGGCCTTGCCGCGACACGTGCCGACGCAGACTTCGGGGCCCCATGCCCCACGCGATCAGAGCCATGAGCCGGTCGCACACCGAGTGAGTTCGCGGAACCTGCGGGTACCGCATGAGATTTCACGGAGCACCAGTGCCCCGTGCAGGGAGTAAGCCAGAGATGGCCGATGAGAACAATGACAACAACGTACCTACCCTCGACTTCCCGGCTGACGCCGCGGGACCGCTGACGGAGCCCACGGCTCCCGAGGCCGACGACCCCCACGGGTCGACGAGCGAGGGCGACGCCGCATCGGATGCAGCGGAAGCTGCCGCCGATGCCGCTGCCGACGATGTCGCTGCCGGCTACGCGGCTGCGGAAGACGCCGCCGCCGCTGCGGATGACGCTGCGGCGGGCGCCGTCGCGGATGCCGCTGCAGACGACGAGGCTGCCGCGGTGATCGCTGCCGAGGCTGCGAACGCATCCGGATCCGAGGCCGAAGCCGAGGCCGAGGCAGACGCTACGGCGGAGAGCGGCGATGCCGTGGCTCCCTCGGATGCCGACGTCGAGGCGATGTCCGAGGCGATCGTCGAAGAGAGCGCTGTGAGGGACGAGGCTGCCGAAGAAGCGTCCGGTGCCGAGACCTCCGCCGAGGAGTCTGCAGGACAGGCTGACGCTGCCACCGAGACGCCCGTCGAGGAACCTGTCGAGGAGAAGGCTCCGGCTGCTCCCGAGGCTCCGGCTGCGGTGACCGCCGTGTCGCTCGGGCTGCTGCCCGAGGTCTTCGTGTCGCAGGTCTCCACGCAACTGCACTTCTACGCCCCCGAGGTCATCCCGCTGCCGGCACGCCCCGACCGCGGAGAGCGCATCTTCGACCGCATCGCCGAGCGCGAGCAGCCGCAGGACGACTCCTCGGGTCGTGGCCGCGGTCGCGGCCGCCGCCGTGGCGGATCCGACGGAGACGACCAGCGCGAAGAGCCGCGTCAGCGTCAGCGTGTCGTCGAGTACATCACCGAGCCGAAGGCCATCAAGGGCTCCACGCGGCTCGAGGCGAAGAAGCAGCGCCGCCGCGACGGACGTGACGCCGGTCGGCGTCGTCCCGTCGTCACCGAGGCGGAGTTCCTCGCGCGTCGCGAGTCGGTCGACCGCAAGATGGTCGTGCGCTCCAAGAACGGCCGCACGCAGATCGGCGTCCTCGAAGACGGTGTCCTCGTCGAGCACTACGTCGCCCGCAACCAGGACGCATCGCTGATCGGCAACGTGTACCTCGGCCGCGTCCAGAACGTGCTGCCGAGCATGGAGGCCGCGTTCGTCGACATCGGTCGCGGCCGCAACGCCGTGCTGTACTCCGGTGAGGTCGACTGGGACGGCGTGGAGACCGGCAACCAGCCGCGACGCATCGAGCTCGCGCTCAAGCCCGGCGATCGCGTGCTCGTGCAGGTCACGAAGGACCCGGTCGGGCACAAGGGTGCGCGCCTCACCAGCCAGATCTCCCTTCCCGGCCGCTACCTGGTCTACGTACCCGGCGGCTCGATGAACGGCATCAGCCGCAAGCTTCCCGACAACGAGCGTGCGCGACTCAAGCGGATCCTCAAGGAGGTCCTCCCCGAGTCGTCCGGTGTGATCGTGCGCACCGCCGCCGAGGGCGCGACCGAGGACCAGCTCACGCGCGATGTGCAGCGCCTCACCGCGCAGTGGGAGCACGTCCAGAAGCAGGTCGAGAACCAGCAGGCTCCGGCCCTCCTGCACGCGGAGCCCGACCTGCTCGTGAAGATCGTCCGTGACGTCTTCAACGAGGACTTCACCAAGATGCTGATCCAGGGCGAGGACGCGCAGCAGACCATCCGCGCCTACCTGGAGAGCGTCGCGCCCGACCTGCTCGAGCGTGTCGAGGCCTACGAAGAGGAGACCGACCCGTTCGACGCGTTCCGTATCACGGAGCAGATCGAGAAGGCCCTCGACCGTAAGGTCTGGCTTCCGTCGGGTGGTTCGCTCGTGATCGACCGCACCGAGGCCATGACCGTCGTCGACGTCAACACCGGCAAGTTCGTCGGGTCCGGCGGAAACCTCGAAGAGACGGTCACCAAGAACAACCTCGAGGCTGCCGAGGAGATCGTCCGCCAGCTGCGACTGCGCGACATCGGCGGCATCATCGTGGTCGACTTCATCGACATGGTGCTCGAGTCCAACCGTGACCTCGTGCTCCGCCGTCTGATCGAGTGCCTGAGCCGTGACCGGACGAAGCACCAGGTCGCCGAGGTCACCTCTCTCGGTCTCGTGCAGATGACCCGCAAGAAGCTCGGACTCGGGCTCCTCGAGACCTTCAGCGAGGCGTGCGAGGTCTGCGCCGGCCGCGGCGTCATCGTGCATCACGATCCGGTCGTGAAGCACCGCTCCAGCAACAACGGCGGCAGCAGCAACGGCAACGGCCAGAGCGGTCGTCGTCAGCGCGGCGGCAACGGCAACAACGGCGGCAACGGTCAGAATCAGAGTGCGCCGGCGGTCCCGACTGTGACCCACAGCATCACCGAGGGTGCCAAGTCGGCGCTGGCTCAGATCGCCGCTTCCACGATCGTTCCGGCTGCGGAAGGCGCTACAGAGGCGGAGACCGCCCCGGCAGCGGCCGAGGCGCCGACGGCGGCCGAGCGGCCCAAGAAAGCCCGCAAGAAGCGCGGTGGCGATCGTTCGGCACCGAAGTCACCGGCAGAGCAGCTGCTCGACTCGGTTCTCGACGCCCTTCCGGAGCCGAAGGCTCCTGGTCAGGGTCGGGGTCGCCGTCGGGTGAGCACGGCCGCACTCACCGGCACTCCGGTGTCGGTGAACTCCGAGCCGTCAGCGCCGGTCACGGCCGCGGACTCGGAGTCCTGAGGCGATCAGCCGGCGCACCAGCTCCTTGCCCTTCACAGGGCGGGCACCGGCGATGACGAGCCGGGGGATCATCTCCTCCGGCACGTCGTAATGGTCGAGGTCGAAGGCGCGCGCCGGCACATCGTTCGCCTTCGCGAAGGCGTGCAGCTCATCGAGGCTCTCGTCGCTGACCAGGTGCGCCCACAGGCGTCCGTGGGCGGGCCAGAGGGGGTCGTCGACGAGAACGGTCACCTCGTCAGCCTACGGCCGCTCCGGACGTGGGCGGCCGCGGAGCGACACACGGAGGCGCGGGAGCGGCCCGCTTTGCGACACCGACCCGCATCCGGTAAAGTAGTCCCTTGGTGCGTATGCCGCGTCGTCCTCGTCGGTCGAAGCGGAGAGTCTTGCGTTCGCGCCCGCCGTTCTGCGGCGCATGCAAGCAACAGTCTTCCCGTGAGATCTCGGAGCCGCGAGCTCCCCAACGAAACAGGTATGAAGTGGTTTACGCAGTAGTGCGCGCCGGTGGGCGGCAGGAGAAGGTCGAGGTCGGCACGATCGTTCAGCTCGACCGTGTCAAGGCTGCCCAGGGCGAGAAGATCGAGCTGGCTGCAGTGCTGCTCGTCGACGGCGCCACGGTGACCACCGACGCTGACTCGCTGGCGAAGGTCAAGGTCACGGCTGAGGTCATCGGCAACCTCCGCGGCCCGAAGATCATCATCCAGAAGTACAAGAACAAGACCGGTTACAAGAAGCGCCAGGGCCACCGTCAGGAGCTCACGCGCGTCAAGATCACCGGCATCAAGTAAGCCCGAGGGGACTAGGACATGGCACATAAAAAGGGCGCAAGCTCAACCCGTAACGGTCGTGACTCCAACGCTCAGCGCCTCGGCGTGAAGCGTTTCGGTGGTCAGCAGGTCCTCGCCGGCGAGATCATCGTCCGCCAGCGCGGCACGCACTTCCACCCCGGCGTCAACGTCGGCCGTGGTGGCGACGACACGCTGTTCGCTCTGGCCGCCGGTGCGGTCCAGTTCGGAGCGAAGGGCGGCCGCAAGGTCGTCAACATCGTCGCTGCAGCTGAGTGATCTCAGCACGACACTAGTCATCCGGTTCGGGGCGGGCTTCGGCTCGCCCCGTCCGTGTATCTGCACACAGTCATAAACAGGAACCCAGGGGAACCCGCACATGGTCACGTTCGTCGACACCGTCACACTGCACCTGCGTGCGGGTAAGGGCGGCGGCGGTTGCGTCTCCGTGCACCGCGAGAAGTTCAAGCCGCTCGGCGGCCCCGACGGGGGCAACGGCGGCGACGGCGGCGACATCGTGCTCGTCGCCGACCCGCAGACCGGCACGCTGCTCTCGTACCACCACTCGCCGCACCGTTCCTCGGGCAACGGCGGTCCCGGAATGGGCGACCACCGCTCCGGTTTCCTCGGCGAGACGCTCGAACTGCTGGTTCCGGTGGGCACCGTGGTGAAGAACACCGCGGGCGAGGTCCTGATCGACATGATCATCCCGGGTGAGCGGTTCGTCGTCGCCAAGGGCGGGATGGGTGGGCTGGGCAACGCGGCTCTGGCCACTCCGAAGCGCAAGGCTCCCGGTTTCGCACTGCTGGGTACGCCCGGGTATGAGGGCGATGTCGTCCTCGAGCTGAAGACCGTCGCCGACATCGCGCTCGTGGGCTACCCGTCCGCGGGCAAGTCGAGCCTGATCGGCGCGATCTCGGCAGCACGACCCAAGATCGCGGACTACCCGTTCACCACCCTGCACCCCAACCTGGGTGTCGTGCAGGTGGGCGATTTCCGTTACACGGTCGCCGACGTTCCCGGCCTCATCGAGGGCGCGAGCGAGGGGCGTGGCCTCGGACTCGAGTTCCTCCGCCATGTCGAGCGCTGCTCGGCTCTGCTGCACGTCCTCGACTGCGCCACCCTCGAGCCCGGGCGCGACCCGATCTCCGACCTCGATGTCATCCTCGCCGAACTCGGCGCCTACGAGGTGCCCGAGGGCCAGACTCCGCTGCTCGAGCGCCCGCAGTTCATCGCGCTGAACAAGGTCGACGTGCCCGAGGCGCGCGATCTCGCCGAACTGGTGCGCCCCGACCTCGAAGCGCGTGGATTCCGCGTGTTCGAGATCTCCACGGTCTCGCACGAGGGCCTGCGCCCGCTCACGTTCGCGCTGGGCGAGCTCGTCGAGAAGGCCCGCGCCGAAGCCGCGCTCGAGACCCCGCCGGAGCGCGTCGTCATCCGCCCGCGTGGCCCCAAGAAGGGGTTCACCATACGGGTCGAGGGCGGCACCTACGGCAACGTCTACCGCATCATGGGAGAGAAGCCGGTGCGCTGGGTCCAGCAGACCGACTTCCAGAACGAGGAGGCCGTGGGCTACCTCGCCGATCGTCTCGAGAAGCTCGGCGTCGAGGATGAGCTCTTCCGCCTCGGTGCGGTGCAGGGATCGACCGTCGTGATCGGCGAGGGCGACAGCATCGTCTTCGACTGGGAGCCCACGATGACCTCGGCAGCAGAGCTCATGAGCGCTCCGCGTGGTACCGACCCCCGTCTCGCGCCGAACGCGCGTCGGACGACATCAGAGCGCCGCGAGCAGTACTACGAGCGCATGGATGCCAAGGCCGAGGCTCGTGCAGAGGTGGAGACCCAGCGCCTGGCCGCGTACCGCGAGGACGGCGAGTGACCGCACGCACCCGCGCCGATCTGGCGACCGCGTCACGCATCGTCGTCAAGGTCGGGTCGTCCTCGATCAGCGGTGAGTCGTCGTGGCGCATCCCCGTCATCGTCGAGGCCCTCGCCGCGGCGCACGCCCGTGGCGCAGAGGTCGTGCTGGTGTCCTCCGGCGCGATCGCCTCCGGGATCCCTTTCCTGCGTCTGGACTCGCGGCCGAACGACCTCGCCACCCAGCAGGCGGCCGCGGCCGTGGGGCAGAACATCCTCATGTACCGGTATCAGGAATCGCTTCGCCCGTTCGACATCGTCGCCGGTCAAGTCCTCCTCACCACCGGCGACCTGGAGCATCCCACCTCGCGCTCGAACGCCCGGCGCGCGATGGAGCGACTTCTCGGCCTGCGGACCCTGCCGATCGTCAATGAGAACGACACCGTCGCGACCCAGGAGATCCGGTTCGGCGACAACGACCGTCTCGGGGCCCTGGTCGCGCAGCTGATCGAGGCCGACGCGCTCATCCTCCTGAGCGACATCGAGTCGCTGTACACGAAGCCGCCGACGGACCCGGGTGCGGAGCCGATCGACATCGTCGCGCCCGATGCCGATCTCACCGGGCTCGAATTCGGTGCGACCGTGGTCAACAGCGTCGGCACCGGGGGAGCAGCCACCAAGGTCTCGGCCGCACGTCTGGCTGCCGCGTCCGGCATCGGCGTGCTCGTCACCAGCGCTGATCTGGTGGACAAGGCGCTCTCCGGCGCCGAAATAGGGACCTGGTTCGAACCCGCCAGCTCATAAACTGGACGGATGACCGACCAGACCCCGCAGGCGCGCCTGGAGCGCGCCAAAGAGGCCTCCCGCGCCACCGCAGCCCTGACCAGCGCTGACAAGGCCCGCGTGCTCGAAGCCATCGCGCTCGCGCTCCTGGCGGACACGCCGCGCATCATCGAGGCGAACGGTCGTGACATCTCGCGCGGGCAGCGCGACGGCATCGGTGATTCCCTGATCGATCGGCTGCGCCTCGACGAGAAGCGCGTCGCGGCTCTGGCCACCGCCGTGCGCGAGGTCGCCGCTCTCCCCGACCCCGTCGGGCGCGTGGTCGGCGGGCACCGGATGCCCAACGGCGTGGCGCTCGAGCAGGTGCGGGTTCCGTTCGGTGTGGTCGGCGCGATCTACGAAGCCCGACCCAACGTGACCGTCGACATCGCCGCGCTCGCGCTGCGATCGGGCAATGCGGTGGTGCTGCGCGGTGGCAGCGCCGCTCACGATTCCAACGCCGTGCTCGTGGAGATCATGCGTGCGGCGGTCGAGAGCGCCGGCCTCACGGCGGAGGCGATCCAGACCGTCGACGATTTCGGACGCGACGGCGCGAAGGCTCTCATGCACGGTCGCGGCTTCATCGACGTCCTGATCCCGCGGGGGAGCGCAGGCCTCATCGAGACCGTCGTGACGGAGTCGACCGTGCCCGTCATCGAGACCGGAGCCGGTAACGTCCACATCTTCCTCGACGAGACCGCTCCCGACGACTGGGCGCGTGACATCGTCGTGAATGCCAAGGTGCAGCGTCCGAGCGTGTGCAACGCGGTCGAGACGGTCCTCGTCCACCGTCAGGCTGCGCCGCGGCTCGTGCCGCTGGTGGCCAGCGCTCTCCAGAGCGAGGGCGTCGCGATCCACGGCGACGACATGGTCGTGGGGCTCATGTCCAACGTGATCCCCGCCACCGAGGAGGACTGGGAGACCGAATACCTGAGCCTCGACATCGCGATGAAGGTCGTCGACTCGCTCGACGAGGCACTAGCGCACATCCGCCGGTACAGCACGGGGCACACCGAGTCGATCATCACGACGGATTCCCGCAATGCCGAGCGGTTCCTTGCGGAGGTCGACTCGGCCGTGGTCATGGTGAACGCGTCCACACGATTCACCGACGGAGGCGAGTTCGGGTTCGGGGCGGAGGTCGGCATCTCGACCCAGAAACTGCATGCGCGGGGACCGATGGGGCTCTCCGAGCTGACCAGCACGAAATGGCTCGCGCGTGGGTCGGGGCAGACGCGCGGCTGAGGGCTAGACTGGGGGACGCTGTAACCCCCACAGGATCCCGAACAGCACGCCACGAAACGGAGCCAGGATGAACCTCGTCGCACAGATCGCGATGGCCGCTGCCGAAACCGAGCACCACGGCAACGTCGCGCTCGAGACGCTGATCTTCGGGGTCATCGCCGCGATCGTGTTCGGCGCACTCGGCCTCGTGACGTTCTCGTACAAGAACGTCGCCAACCGTCATTCGGCGAAGGCCGAGGCGTGGGCCGCGCAGCACGGCAAGGACAGCCACGAGGCGGGACACGGCCACTAGGCCCGCATGAACGACGCTGCGACCACGCGCCCCCCGCGCATTGGCGTGATGGGCGGCACGTTCGACCCCATCCACCATGGCCACCTGGTCGCAGCCAGCGAGGTCGCGAACTCCTTCGGCCTCGACGAGGTCGTCTTCGTACCCACTGGGCATCCGTGGCAGAAGTCCGGCGTCTCGCCGAGTGAGCATCGCTATCTCATGACGGTGATCGCGACCGCCTCGAACCCGCAGTTCACGGTGAGCCGCGTCGACATCGCCCGCGAAGGCCCCACCTACACGATCGACACGCTGCGCGATCTGAAGCGCGATCGACCCGACGCCGAGCTCTTCTTCATCACGGGAGCCGACGCCGTGGCGCAAATTCTCAGTTGGAGGGACCATGATGAGTTGTGGGAGTTGGCCCACTTCGTCGCGGTCTCACGCCCTGGACATGTCCTGAGCACAGACGGCCTCCCGAGCGACAACGTCAGCCAACTGGAAGTGCCGGCGCTGTCGATCTCGTCGACAAACTGCCGTGAACGCGTTCGCGACGATCAGCCGGTCTGGTACCTGGTCCCTGATGGGGTCGTTCAGTACATCGCGAAGCATCATCTGTATCGGAGCAAGGCATGAGTACATCGGATCAGCAAGGGCACGGTCCGCTGACGCGCAAGCAGCTGCGGGAGATCCGGTTGACGGGATCGAACCCGGTGATTTCCAGCGAGGAGGCCGCCGCGGCGGCCGAGGCCGCGCCTCCCGCGCCCCCGTTGCCCCGTGCTGCAGAACCCGTCCAGATCGAACCGGCACCGCTGCCGGTCCCCGTCGCCGACGAAGCGAACGGTGATGCCCCGCTGACCCGCCGCCAGGTTCGCGAGCAGGAGAAGGCCCGCACCGGTTCCGTCTCCGTGATCGGTGCCGACGAGGCAGAGGCGGCATCACCCGCCGAGGAGTCCGAGGCAGCACCCGCAGAGCCGCTCGAAGAAGAGGCACCGCAGCAGGAGGAAGCTCCCGCGGTGGCCGCTGCAGAAAAGCCTGCCGAGATCGTCTCCGGGGTCCCGGACTTCGCTCCTACCGTCGACGCCGGTGATGACGATGACGACGATGTGGATGACGAGGTCGCCATCGCGCCCGTCAGTGCATCCGTCGCGGCCGACACGGTCGGCGACGTCCCGCTCGAGGCTGTCGACACCCCCGCAGACGCAGCCGTCGACGAAGACGATGTCGAGGCGGCGCTCGGCCTTCCCGTCGAGGGCAGCGATGAGGCCGTCGACGGCGATGTCCTCGCCGACGTGGACGATGCCGACGAAGACGACGAAGACGACACGGAGCGTCCCACGGTCAACTCCTCCTTCGGAGAAGGCCTTCTCGCTGACGCCCCCGAAGTCCACACACCCTTCCGGCCGTCCTTCGACGAACTGATCGGCGTGGGAGACTCCACGGGATCGCAGCACTCCGCTCCCAACGCGCTGATCTTCACCCCGTCGCCGGGGGAGGGCTCACTGTCCGGCCCGGTCGCGTCGACCGGAGAGATCCTCGTCACCGGCTCCTACGAGCTGCCGCAGGGCATGGGCTCGCAGGGGCACGCACTCGGCACCACCGATGGCAAGGACATCGACGCCGTTCTCATCGATGGCGAGCTGCCGCCGGCATCCTCGCCCACGCCGATCGCCGCGAGTGCGGCCGTCAGCACCATCAAGCCCGCCGGAGAAGTCATCCGGCCTCCGGCCCCCGAGAAGGGGAACCGACTGATGGTGACCCTCGCCATCATCGCCGGCGGACTCGCCCTCGCGATCGGCGTCGTTCTCGTCATCGCCTTCACTACGAAAATGATCTGATGCAATCACCTGAAACCGCCGAAGAGATGCTGCGCCTCGCAGCACAAGCCGCCATCGACAAGGGTGGTGAGGATCTCGTCGCGCTCAACGTCTCCGAGCCGCTCCCGCTCGTCGACATCTTCCTGCTCGTCACGGGAAACAGTGAGCGCAACGTCGCCGCGATCGCGGACGAGATCGAGGACCGGCTGATCGAGTCCGGTCACAAGCGCGTGCGTCGCGAGGGGCGGGCGGAGGCCCGCTGGGTGCTGCTCGACTTCGGCGACCTGATCGTGCACGTCTTCCACCAGGAGGAGCGCGTCTACTACGGACTCGAGCGCCTCTGGAAGGACTGCCCGGTCGTTCCGATCGACGTGGCCGAGCCAGCGGCCGACGCCAGCTGACATGACCACGCACCTGATCACCGGTGCGGGCTCCGGCATCGGGTCCGTTCTCGCCCGGCGGTTGCTGGACCGTGGCGATGCCGTGGTGGCGATGGCTCGGGATGCGGGGCGTGCCAAGCAGATCGCGGACGACCTTCCCGGGGCGTCCGTCATCGTCGGCGACCTCGCGCAGCCCGGGCGCCTGTCGTGGGCGCTGTCGAAGCAGCAGCTGCCCGACCGCATCGACTCGCTGGTGCATGTCGCCGGTGTCGTCGACCTCGGCGACGTGGCTGATCTGCCGGCCGCGCTGTGGGAGCAGCAGCTCGCCGTCAATCTCGTCGCTCCCGCCGAGCTCACCCGGCTCCTCCTTCCGGTGCTGCGCGTGTCGCAGGGGCAGGTGGTGTTCGTGAACTCCGGCGCCGGCCTGCGCGCCAACGCCGGATGGTCCGCGTATGCCGCGTCCAAGCACGGCCTCAAAGCTCTGGCCGATGCTCTGCGCGCCGAGGAGGCCTCGCACGGAGTCCGTGTGACCTCGATCTACCCCGGCCGCACGGCGACGCCGATGCAGGAGCGTGTGCACCAGCAGGAGGGGCAGGCGTACGACGCAGAACGCTACGCCACACCGGAGGCGGTCGTGACGACCATTCTCACGGCGCTCGACCTTCCGCGTGACGCGGAGATCACCGATCTGACGGTGCGCCCCGGCCGCTGAGCCGATCCGGCATCCTCCGCTGGCGATGTCAAGGGGCTTCTCTTCGGGGCGGTGATGGCACAGGCTCTCCTTGAGAGAGTCCTGGAGGGCCCCCACATGTCTGAACTTCCCGATCCGCGCTTCATGTTGAATCGCATCACCGCGTCGGAATGGGTGATCAACGACCTTCGGTACCCGCCGAACGATCCGCGGCATGTGGTCGCGTGCGTCTACGAACTCGCCGAGACCGAGGTCGAGGTGACCTGGCTCCGCGACCTGCCGCTCGCAACCCGCTACGGAACCGCGTTCGAAGTGCTCGAGGACGTCGAACGGATGCGCGGTTCCAGCCGTGCTACCCGTCCGATCAGCATTCCGCACCGGCCGCCGCTGATGGCGACCTGACCGTCTCCACCACGCCGTACAGAAGCGCACCCCCTCGATGCTCGAGGGGGTGCGCTTCTGAGTTGTCCGCTGACCTGTTCAGATCAGAGGGTCTTCCTCGTCCGCTCCTGCGGCGACGCGATCGGCCTCGGCGCTGTCGACGAGAGCGTCGTCGACATCCGGATCGAGCACGCGCTCACCGTCGACGTCCCTGGTGGGCACACCGGCCGCGTCGTCATCGTGAGGGACGGGAGGCACCGGAGGAATGATGGGGTTCGACATGATCGCATCCTTTCGTCGAGGTGCGTTCACGCTAGAACCCGGAGCGTGCGGACTGAACCGGGTTGACGCCTGCGAAGTCGCACGCTACCCACGGCGCCGGGATTCAGGGCTCGAGATAGGCTGCGAGATTCGCCAGCGACGACGTCAGCCCCTGTGCGTGGTCGCGGGCACGGACGCCCTGGGGCACGTCGCGTGCGGTCAGCTCGACCTCCGTCCCCTCCTCGACGCTGCGGACGCGCCACTCCATCCGCATCGTGCCGTGGAACGCCGGGTCAGCGGAGTCGAAGTCGACCTCCTGCACGATGAGCTCGCCCGGCACGATCCGCGTCACGCGGACCTCGGAGGCGTCTGAGTCGGCCGAGGTCTTGCCCGGCGCGTCGGTGGGGTCCTCGTACGTGAGAACAAGTCGATAGGAGCCGCCTTCGCGCATGTCGAAGCGCTCGAATCGCCCGTGCATCCCGTGGGGAGGCAGCCAGGAGAGCAGCGCCTCGCGACTGGTCAAGGCGTCGAACGCTTCGTCGCGGCCGACGTGGAGGAGGAGGCTGGCGCGGTCGGTTCTACTCATGTCGTCAGCCTATGGCGGCGGCGTTCCGCGCGGCTCCGGGTGATCACCTCAGCCTCGAAAGGAGCGCGGAAAAACAAGAAAACCCGCGATCTCTCGCGGGTTTCGTTGTGGACCTGGGGGGACTCGAACCCCCGACCCCCTGCATGCCATGCAGGTGCGCTACCAGCTGCGCCACAGGCCCAGATGCCGCTCCCTAGAAGCCGGAGCAACTTGAAAAGAGTACTACACGAATCCGCGCGAGCACCAATCGGCGGCGGCCGCCCGGGAGTGTCGTCATCCGGCTGGAACAACCGCGGGGAGCGGGGCGTTCTGTTCTTCGTGAGCATCCTCGACAGTCTGGTGATCGGCGCAGGGCAGGCCGGTCTCTCGGCATCCTTCCACCTGTCGCGGCTGGGCATCTCGCATGTGGTCCTCGACGCGGATGAGCGACCTGGAGGCGCTTGGCAGCATCGCTGGGATGCCCTCACGATGCGCGACGTGCACGGCGTCGCCGAGCTGCCCGGCGACACGCCTCCGCCGCGTGACGGAGCCCGCGCCAACGTCGCGGTCCCCGACTACTTCGCGGCATACGAGCGCGCGCATGCTCTCCCCGTGCTCCGGCCGGTGCACGTCGAACGGGTCGACGACGAGGACGGACTCCTCGTCGTGCGAGCGCGGGAGGGGGAGTGGACGACCCGCACGCTGGTGAACGCGACGGGGACGTGGTCGCATCCGTTCCTCCCGCACTACCCCGGCATGGAGACCTTCGTCGGTGAGCAGCTGCACACGGTCGACTATCCCGGCCCCGAGCACTTCCTCGGCAAGCGGGTTCTCGTGGTGGGCGGTGGGGCGTCCGCGGTGCAGTTCCTCGGCGCCCTCGCCCCGATCACCGACACGCTCTGGGTCACCCGTCGGGAACCCGTGTGGCGGAACGACGACTTCACCCCCGAAGCCGGCGCCGCCGCGGTCGCTCTGGTCGAGCAGCGCGTCGCCGCGGGCCTCCCTCCCGAGAGCGTGGTCAGCGTCACCGGACTCATGCTGCGCCCGCAGGAGCGCGAAGCCGAGCGTCTGGGCGCCTATGCCGCACGGCGGCCGATGTTCGAGCGCATCGAGCCCGACGGCGTGCGCTGGGCCGACGGCAGCTTCGAGCGCGTCGACGTCATCCTCTGGGCCACGGGGTTCCGTCCGGCCATCAGTCACCTGGCGCCCCTGCATCTGCGCACCGCCGCCGGCGGCATCCAGCTCGACCGCAACGGGCGCGGAACCACCGCGGTCGCGGATCCGCGGGTGCAACTGGTCGGCTACGGCCCATCGGCGAGCACGATCGGCGCGAACCGTGCCGGACGCTCCGCGGCGAAAGGTGTGCAGCGCGCGCTGCGGTCCGCGGAAGCGAACGTCACCAGCGGTTGAGCACCTCTTCGGCGAAGCCCTCGATGCCGTCGACGCGCACCTGCGTACCCGTGTCGTCGCGCACCCAACCCGACCAGACGCCGAACAGCTGATCCGTCCGGCTGGCGATGACCAGCGCGTTCGTGCGCGACCTCTTGTCGTAGAAGGGGGTGAACGTGAGGTCGGCCGTCGTACCGTGCACCCGCCAGGGGTGCATGAACTGTTCGGGGTCGTAGTCCCACACGAGTTCCTCGCTGATCTTCGACAGACGTCCGTCGACGAGCAGCGCGTTCTCGGTCGCCCCGGAGCCATCGGTCCACTTCGCGCCGAGCTGCAACCCGATCGTTCGGCCGTCGACGGTGCCGCTGCCCGCCGCCCAGTTCCACTGGACGCGGTACGGCCAACGCCCGCGTCCGTGATCGAGCACCGCCCAGCTGCCCACCGGCACGTCGTGGGCGGTGCCGTCGATCGCGACGGAACCGGTCGTCGGCCGCGCCACATCCTTCACCGTGTACTGGAACCTGCGGATGTCGTCTCCACGACGCCAGGGCACGACCACGCCGAGCGACTCGTGCTCGGGCGGCCTGGCGGCGAGCAGGTCGAACGTCACCCGGGGAGCGGTGCCCCGCAGGCGCGTGCCGTCGAACACCTCGTCGACGTCCAGCGTGATCCGGCGGGTGCGGGCGTGCGCGGGGCCGTCTCCGAGCGATGCCGGCAGCGTCGCGGTGCGCGCACGGGGGGAGATCACCGTCGAGCCGATGTCCTCCCCGGTCGCACGGTCGAGCACCCAGACCTCGTGCAGCGCCAGGTAGTCGACGCACGACACGGTGAACGCGATGATGTGCGACGGCGTCATCACGTTCCAGTACTCCCAGCGCTTGTTGCGCCCCCAATGGCCTCGGCCGGGGATGCCGGAGGTGTCGTGCAGAGGCATTCGAGACCAGCCGAGCGCATCGCGGTTCAGGGCTCCGTCGGGAGTCGTGAGCGAGACGGGCGCGGTGATCTCGCGCTCGATCAGCGGTGTGGGCATCGTCGTCCTGCTGTCGGGAGGGATGCCGTTCGGGTCGGCATCGTTGCCCCGAGTGTAGAGGACCCGGTGTCGCTGAACGAGGGGCACGGCGCGCAGATCCGTGCTCGGGAGGAGAACGATGCCTGGCTACGCTGAACATCATGCTCCGCATCGTGTTCCTCGCTGTCTGGCTGCTGCTCTCCGCCTGGCTCGTCATCTGGGTCGGCGAAGGGCTGTTCGGCGTGGATCAGCGTCACTCCATCCTCCCCTTCGCCGGTGAGGACACCCTCGGCGGCCCGATCATCATCGGCGTCGCGTGGGGCCTGCTGCTGACGTTCGGCGGGATGCTGTCGGGCCTGGCGCGTCGCAGGACCCCGCGTGGTGAGGCGCAGATCGGGGTCGGCACGATCGTCGAGGTCACCCGCACCGGGATGACGGTCAACGATGTGCCGCAGTACGACCTCTTCATCCGCGTGACCCCGAGCGCGGCCGATGACTTCATCGGGCAGCTCCGGACGCTCGTGCAGCCGACGGATCTCGCGACGCTCCAGGTGGGGCTTCCGGTCCCGGTGCGCTACAGCGTGACCGACCAGGACACGGTCGAGCTCGCGGACCTGAGCGACCCCGCCGTTCGAGACGCGATGCTGCAGTGGCGCATCGACCGTGGATTGATCGACCCCCGGCAGGTGCGAGCGCGCACCAGCGGGACGCAGGTGCCGGCGTCGGTGCTCGAGGTGCGGCCGACGGGCCGACGGCGCGAGGGGCAGAGCGAACTCGCGCTGCGCGTACTGATGGCACCCGAAGGGGCGGCGACCTGGGAGGCCGACACGACCGTGTTCGTCTACCCCCAGGCGATCCCGCATCTCCAGGTGGGAGCTCCCGTATGGGCGTTCTACCGCCGGGAGGACACGCAAACCGTCGCGGTAACCCTCGAGAAGGAGACGGCACGATGAATCCGGTGGACACGCTCGTGTGGCTCGTGAACTTCCCGGCCGCGCACGGCTACGCCATGGTCTTCATCGCGGGGTTCTCGATCCTCGGGCTGTTCGCGCTGTCGGCGCGGGGTGCGGTGCCGGGCGATTCGCTGCGGAGCATCCGGGAGCGGGAAGGTCTCCTGCACCCCACGGAACGTCCGCGAGCTCGGGTCTGGGCCGGCGTCGTCCGTATCGGTGCCCGCGTGCTGGCGCTCCTCATGCTGGGATCGCTCGTGATCGGGATCCTCAGCCTCACCGGAGTGCCCGTGACCCGCGCATACATCTACGACAACGGCCGCCCGACCACCGGGACCCTGGAGGGGGACTGGGTGACGTTCACGACCGCCGAGGGCGTCGAGTACACGCTGGAGAGCAACTTCTTCACGCCCGCCGTGTACCCGGACCGCGACGTCTACCTGACGAGCGGCGAGCCGGTGGTCGTCCGCTACCTGCCGAGCCATCCGCAGGCGTTCGTGATCGACAGCGACCAGACCCCGCGCTGAGGTCGGAGGGGGCGCGTAGGGTGAAGGTATGTCGCGCATCATCGTCTTCGGCGGCCATGGCCGCATCGCCCTTCTGCTCGCGCCGCTGCTCGTCGCTCGCGGCGATGAAGTCACCGGAGTGATCCGCAACCCGGAGCATGCCTCCGATGTCGAAGCGGCGGGGGCCGAGGCCCTCGTCGCGGATATCGAGAATCTCGACGTGGACGAGCTCGCCGAGATCATCCGGGGGCACGACGCGGTCGTGTGGTCGGCCGGTGCCGGCGGCGGATCCCCGGAGCGCACCTACGCGGTCGATCGCGATGCGGCGCAGCGTTCGATGGACGCGGCCGAGCGCGCGGGCGTCCGTCGCTACGTGATGGTGTCGTGGCTCGGTTCCACGGCCGATCATGGTGTCCCGGAGGGCGACTCCTTCTTCCCGTACGCGGATGCCAAGTGGGCGGCCGACGAGCATCTGCGCGGCAGCGGGTTGGAGGGCACGATCCTCGCTCCCGGCACACTCACGTTCGACGAGCCGACCGCGCGGATCCAGATCGATCCTGCGGGCAGCGGAGCCGTGGCACGGGCAGACGTCGCCGCGGTCATCGCCGCAGCGCTCCACGGGCCGTGCACCATCGGCCGCACGATCCGTTTCGGCAACGGCGACGCGGCCACCGCCGTGCCGATCACCGAGGCGCTCGGCTGCTGACGCGTCCACACCGCACAGGACCCGCCATGTCCCGATACCGTCGCTGGGCCGCAGGAGCACTGGCGGTCGTCGCGACGGCGGCACTGTGCGTCTCACCGGCAGCTGTCGCTGCGACCATCCCGTCGACGGCGGCCTCCCGCACTCCCGCCGCCGTCTCCCCGGTCGCGGAGCCGGCCGGCCCGGCCGCGCATGCTACCGCTCTCGTCAAGGAGATGTCGGTGGCCGAGCAGGCCTCCGCTGTGGTCATGGGGCACGTGTCGGGAACGGATCCCGCCGCGCTCCGGGCATACATGAGCTCCGGTCTCGGTGGGTTCATCCTGATGGGGGCGAACATCCCCGACTCGGAGGCCGAACTGCAGGCCCTCACCGCCGCCATGACCATCGATCCCGCGTTGCCTCCGCTGATCGCGGTCGACCAGGAGGGCGGGATCGTCTCGCGTCTGCACGGCGATGAGTACGCGGCCTCCACCACGCTGAAGGGGCTCCCGGTCGACGAGACCTCCACGGCGTTCACGGCTCGAGGGTCGCTGGTGGCCCGTGCGGGGATCACGGTGAACTTCGGCACGGTGGCCGATTTCACGGCCGACTCGGGAACCTTCATCTACGGTCGCGCGCTCGGCACCGACCCCGCGAGCGCCGCGGATCGGGTGGCGGCGGCCACCACCGCACAGGAACAGTTCGTCGCTTCGACGCTCAAACATTTCCCCGGACACGGCGCCGCCCCCGGCGACTCGCATTCCGCGATCCCGAGCACGAGCATGGGACTCGACGAATGGCGCAACACTGAGGCTGTTCCGTTCGCGGCGGGGATCGATGCCGGAGCATCTCTCCTCATGTACGGGCACCTCGCCTACACGGCTGTCGATGCCGCGCCGGCTTCCCTCTCTGCCCAGTGGCATGAGATCGCCAGGGAGGAACTCGGCTTTGACGGGGTGGCGGTGACCGACGACCTCGGGATGCTGCTGTCGTCGGGGAATCCCGCCTACGCGGATCCGGTCGCGAACGGTGTCGCCGCGATCGCGGCCGGCAACGACCTGGTGCTGATGATCGCGGGCTCCGATGCGCAGACCGCGGGCAAGATGGCGGCCGGCATCGCCGCGGCGGTCGAGGCCGGCACGCTGCCGAAGGAACGGCTCGAAGAAGCGGCGACGCGAGTGCTCACGTTGCGTACTCAATTGTCCGCGGCGTCGGCGCGTTGGACGCTCTGTGCCGAGTGCGAACCGGCGGAGTGACGCTCAGGCTGCTTCTCGTGCGCCGTCGCCGAGCCACGCGTCCAACAGGGCAGCGCGCAGAGCGGCCCCGCGTTCGGCGAAGACGCGCTGCCGACGCACATACTCCGCCTTGCCCTCCGGCGTCTCGATGCGGACGGGGGTCACATCCCACGCGGAGAGATCGTACGGCGCGGCCTCCATGTCGAGCAGCCGGATGTCACGCGCCAGCTCGTACGAGTCGAGCAGGAGTTCGCCCGGGATGAGCGGTCCGAGCTTCGTCGCCCACTTGTAGAGATCCATCCCCGCGTGCAGACACCCCGGTTGCTCGAACAGCGGCTGGTCCTCGCGGCTCAGCGACGTGCGATTGCGCGGAACAGCCTCCGGGGTGAAGAACCGGAATGCGTCGAAGTGCGTGCAGCGCAGGTCGTGACTCTCGACGACCGCATCCGTGCCCGCCCGTCCCAGACGCAGCGGCACCGCGTGGCGGTGCTCGTCCGCCTGGTAGACCATCGCCCACTCGTGCAGCCCGAAGCAACCGAACTGGCCGGGGCGTGACGCCGTGCGGCGCAGCATCCGCTCGACGAGCGCGGCGAGGTCCCTCTTCTCCTGCGCGAAGGATCGGGGGTCGGGCATGGCGCTGCCCTCGGTCTCGCCCGGCGAATACCAGCGCCAGGAGAGGCGCTCCGGCGCATCCTGAAGCTCGACGTCCGCTCCCGGATGCCAGCGCCGAAGCTGCGCAGGCTTGTAGGAGTAATACGTGTGGAGGAAGTCCCACACGGGGTGCTTCTCTGATCGAGAGGCGCGCTCGCGATGCGCGGCCGTCAGGGCGTCTGCGCGCTCCTGATGTGCCCGCTCACGGGCGAGCCATTCGTCGCGGGGGATCGCCCTCTCCACCACCGTGTGCATGTCTGCCCGTGTCTCTCGTCAGTGCAGGATGCCGGCTTCGCCGAGCAGGTCGCGGAGCCCGGCGCCGTCTTCGGCACTCACCCAGGGGGCCACGTCGTCGGAATGCGGCTCTCGGCCGGCGCGGCCGCCGGCGAGCACGGCTTCGGCGGGCAGCAGGCGCCGGATGGCGACGCCGGCGACCGAATCCGGGTGCTCGTCCATGAACTGCGAGTAGATGGATTCGTCGTGCTGGCCGTCATCGCCGATCAGCAACCACTTCACGTCGGGGAACTCCGTCGCGAGCCGGCGCAGGTTGGTGAGCTTGTGCTCACGCCCGCTGCGGAACCAGCGCTCATGCGTCGGGCCCCAGTCGGTCAGCAGCATCGACCCCGCCGGGAAGAGGTGACGACCGAGGAACCGCCAGAGGGTCGGCGCGACGTTCCAGGCGCCGGTGGACAGGTACACCATCGGCGCTCCGGGGTGCTGTCGCAGCAGCTGGTCGAGCAGCACGGCCATCCCGGGCACGGGGAGGCGGGCATGCTCATCGAGCACGAAGGAGTTCCAGAAGGCGATGAACGGACGGGGCAGGGCCGTGACCATCACGGTGTCGTCGACATCGGACACGACGCCGAACGTGGTGTCCTTCGCGACGATGAAGGCGCCGGCCTCGACGGGCTCCTGGCCCTCGACTGAGATCGTGAAGTTCTGCCAGCCGGGCTCGAGGTCGACGGCGATCTTCGCATCGACCACGCCACCACGATCGGCGACCAGCTGATGCGTCGTCCCTCCGACGTGCACGGTCACCGCCGCGTACCCGACCGGGATCCCGACGAAGCTGCGCCAACCGCGCACGCTCGCCGGTTCGCCGTCGCGCGTACGACGCTGCGGGGGCACGATCAGCACTCGACCGACGACGCGCACCCAGCCGGGACCGCCGTAGCCGGGGAAGGGGAGGATCGTGGCGACACGGCCACGACGGCGCGCACGACCTTCACGCCAGACATGGAGGCGATGCTCGAGTCGGGCGAACCAGTGGATCCGGGGGGCTGGGGGAGCCGATGCCATTGACTCAGTCTTTCACGTCGGAGTCGGCTGCCGACTCCGGGGCCTCCTGATGGCGGGCTTCGAGCCGCTGCAGCAGCTTCTTGCCGAGGAACGCGAGGAGCAGGAACAGCGCGATGACGCCGACGAAGATGTAGCCCGCGAAGTGCACGCGATCGACGAGTTCGCGGAAGCTGCCGGCCGCGAGGGAGGTCACACTCACATACGCGGTGGCCCAGAGCACGCAGGCCGGAGCCGTCCAGGCCAGGAACTTGCGATAGGGGTACTCGCTCATGCCGACGGTGAGGGGGACGAGGGAGTGCAGCACCGGGAGGAACCGGGAGAGGAAGATCGCGATGCCGCCGCGGCGCTCGAGGTAGTTCTCGGCACGGACCCAGTTGTGCTCGCCGATCCTGCGGCCGAGCCACGACACGCGGATGTGCGGGCCGAGCCAGCGTCCGAGCCAGAATCCGATGCTCTCGCCGATCAGTGCGCCGATCACGACGGCGACACCCATCGCGATGCCCTCCCATACGGTGGCGACGCCCATCGAGGCGATGATGACGATGGTGTCCCCGGGGACGATGAGGCCGATCAGGATGCTGGTCTCCAGCATGACGGCGATCCCCGCGACCAGTGTGCGCGTGATCGGATCGATCGACTGCACGGTGTCGAGGAGCCAGAGCAGGAGGTCGTCCACGTCAAGAGAATACGGGAGCGACCCGGTCCTAGGCTGGAAAGGTGCCCGAACAGCTGACCGCTCGACCCCTTCCCTCCTGGGTGGAGCCGTCGTCCGTGTTCGGGATGCTCGAAGCGCGCGGCGCCGATGTCTTCTGGCTCGACGCCGGAGCGGATGCCACAGAGGGCTGGAGCTTCGTCGGCACGGGGGAGCGGTCGTCCCTGCCGCGGGATGTGGCGCTGGATGGGGCGCCGAGCGATCCCACCCTTCCGCCGTTCTCCGGAGGGTGGGTCGGCTGGCTCGACTACGAGTCCGGCGCCGCGGCCGCCGGTGCGCCGGTGAGTGGGCCTGTCGATGAGCTAGGCGGCTCCTGGCTGCGCGCCACACACGTCGTCGCGTTCGATCATGCCGCGCGGCGCGCCTGGGCACTCGGCGCCGACGACGACCTCCCGGCGTGGGCGGCGGAGGTCTCCGGTGCCCCGCAGCCGCCGGACCACGCGGTCCCCCTGAAGGCCTCCGACGGTGCGGTCCGCATCGCCGAAGCGCGACACGATCCGCACGAGTACACCGCGCTCATCGAACGCTGCCGCGACCTGATCCGCGCCGGCATCGCCTACCAGCTGTGCCTGACGACGCGGTTCACCGTGGCCGGGGCGCATGACGCCGTCGACGTCTACCGTCGCCTGAGAGCCGCGACGCCCGCGCATCACGGCGGGTTCCTCCGCATCGGCGGCCGCGCGCTGCTGAGCGCCAGCCCCGAGCAGTTCCTCCACGTCGAGGCCGGTGTCATCCGCACCCGCCCCATCAAGGGCACCCGGCCCCGCAGTGCCGACCCGGAGGAGGATGCCGCGCTGGCCGCAGAACTCGCGGCAGATCGCAAGGAGCGCGCCGAGAACGTCATGATCGTCGATCTGATGCGCAACGATCTCTCCCGCGTGTGCGAGCCGGGGAGCATCCGCGTCGACGGACTGTGGGTGGTCGAGAGCTACCCGGCCGTGCACCAGCTCGTGAGCACCGTGAGCGGTGTCGCCGCGGCCGGGACGACCGTCGGTTCGCTGCTCGACGCGGCCTTTCCCGCCGGCAGCATGACGGGTGCGCCCAAGCTCTCCGCGATGACGAGACTGCAGGAGTTGGAAGGCGGACCGCGCGGCGTCTACGCCGGCTGCTTCGGGTACATCGGTGCGGACGGTGTGCTCGACCTCGCCATGGTCATCCGCAGCATCCTGATCGACGACGAGCAGGCGGTGGTCGGCGCCGGAGGAGGGATCACTTGGGGGTCGGTGGCCGCATCCGAAGTCGCCGAGGTCGCGACCAAGGCGCGAGCGCCCCTCGCCGCGCTCGGTGCGGAAATGCCGGGGGTCTGGCGTTCCGATATCCTGAACTGATCCCGCTTTTTCCTTCAGATTGGTCGTGCGTTCGTTGTCTGAGAACCTGTCCACCGCTCCCGCCGATGACGAGACTCCGTCGGCGCACGCCATCCAGACGAAGTGGCAGAAGTACTGGGCGGAGAACGGCACGTTCCTCACCGGCGGCGAGGAAGACACCCGCCCGCGCAAGTACGTGCTCGGAATGTTCCCCTACCCGTCCGGCGACATGCACATGGGGCACGCCGAGAACTACGCGTACGTCGACATGGTGGCGCGGTTCTGGCGTCACCGCGGTCACAACGTGCTCAACCCGATCGGCTGGGACTCCTTCGGCCTGCCCGCGGAGAACGCGGCGATCAAGCGCGGCGCCGACCCTCGGGAGTGGACGTACGCCAACATCGATCAGCAGAAGCAGAGCCTGAAGGAGTTCGGCACCTCCTACGACTGGACCCGCGTCCTGCACACGTCCGACCCCGAGTACTACCGCTGGAACCAGTGGCTGTTCCTGAAGCTCTACGAGCGCGGGCTGGCCTATCGCAAGAAGAGCCCGGTCAACTGGTGCCCCAACGACCAGACGGTGCTGGCGAACGAGCAGGTCGTCGACGGTCGCTGCGAGCGCTGCGGTGCCGAGGTCATCAAGAAGAAGCTCACGCAGTGGTACTTCCGCATCACCGACTACGCCGACCGTCTGCTCGATGACCTGAACCAGCTCGAGGGCTTCTGGCCGCACAAGGTGCTGCAGATGCAGCGCAACTGGATCGGACGCTCGATCGGAGCGGACGTCGACTTCGTGATCGAGGGTCGCGAAGAGCCGGTCACCGTCTTCTCGACGCGCCCCGACACGCTGCACGGAGCGACGTTCTTCGTCGTCGCACCCGACTCCGACCTGGCATCCGAGCTGGCGGCGGATGCGCCCGACGAGGTGCGCCAGCGCTTCCGGACGTACCTGGAGCAGGTGCAGAAGGAGACGGACATCGCCCGGCAGTCCACGGACCGCCCGAAGACCGGTGTCTTCCTCGAGCGCTACGCGATCAACCCGGTCAACGGCGAGAAGCTGCCGGTGTGGGCGGCCGACTACGTCCTGGCCGATTACGGTCACGGCGCCGTCATGGCCGTGCCCGCCCATGATCAGCGCGACCTGGACTTCGCCCGCGCGTTCGACCTGCCGGTCAAGGTCGTCGTCGACACGACGGCTCCCGTCACGGGCGCGATGCCCGTGATCGAGGTCGACGAGGAAGGGGTGCCGATCGACACCGGCGCCGCTCTCGACGAGCAGAACCCCGCATCCACCGGCATCGCGTTGACCGGCGAAGGCCGCATGATCAACTCGGGTGCGCTGAACGGACTGTCCAAGCGCAACGCGATCGCGCGTGCGATCGAGCAGCTCGAGGCATCCGGCACCGGACGCGCCGCGAAGAACTACCGCCTGCGTGACTGGCTGATCTCGCGTCAGCGCTTCTGGGGCACTCCCATCCCGATGCTGCACACCGAGGACGGGGACATCATCCCGGTTCCCGAAGACCAGCTGCCGGTGAAGCTGCCCAGCGTGGAAGGTCTCGACCTCTCGCCCAAGGGCACCTCGCCGCTCGGTGCGGCGGAGCGCTGGGTGCGTACGACGGCCCCGGGGACCGGCGACCCGGTGCTGCGCGACACCGACACCATGGACACCTTCGTCGACAGCTCCTGGTATTTCCTGCGCTTCCTGTCGCCGAACAGCGACACCGTGGCGTTCGACCCGGCTCAGGCCGACCGATGGGCTCCTGTCGACTCGTACATCGGTGGTGTCGAGCACGCCATCCTGCACCTGCTGTACGCGCGCTTCATCACGAAGGTGCTGTTCGACATGGGGCTGATCGACTTCACCGAGCCCTTCACGACGCTGATCAACCAGGGCATGGTGCTCCTCGACGGATCCAAGATGTCGAAGAGCAAGGGCAATCTGGTCGAGTTCTCGTCGAGCATGATCGACCCCGGTGCCGATGTCGTCCGCGTCGCTCTGGCCTTCGCAGGCCCGGTGGAGGATGACATCAACTGGGAGGACGTCTCCACTGCCGGTGCGCAGAAGTTCCTGGCCCGCGTGCTGCGGATCGCCGGCGACGTCGCAAGCCCGGTCGACGTCGTTTTCGACGGTGGGAACCCCGCACTGCGCCGCGCGACGCACAAGCTGCTCGCCGAGGCCCCGGCTCTCGTGGAACAGACGAAGTTCAACGTCCTGGTCGCCCGTCTCATGGAGCTGGTGAACATCACCCGCAAGACGATCGACGGTGCCGCCGGTGCCGCTGACCCCGCCGTGCGCGAGGCCGCCGAGACGATCGCCGTGATGCTCGACCTGTTCGCCCCGCACACCGCCGAAGAGGTGTGGGAGATCCTCGGGCACGAGCCCTCGGTCGGGCTGGTGCCCTGGCGATCCGCCGATGCCGCGCTGCTGGTCGAGGACACGATCACCGCCGTCGTGCAGGTGGGCGGCAAGGTCCGCGCACAGCTCGAGGTCTCGGCGCGCATCGGCGAGTCCGAGCTCGAAGCGCTGGCCCGTGCCGACGAGCGGGTCATCCGTTCGATCGGCGACCGCGAGATCGTCAAGGTCGTCGTGCGCGCGCCCAAGATCGTCAGCATCGTCGTGAAGGGCTGATCGGCTCCCACCGCAGGGACTGCTTCCGGCCCCTGGCGCTCACTTCGGTGAGGCCAGGGGCCGTCGCCGTCATTCCTGAGGAGTCGTGGCGCGCGCACGGATAGCGCGCAAGACCGCCTCGACGCCGATGACCACCGCCACGCCGAGGATCGCTCCGAGGGCGATGTCGTGGACGTAGTGGACGCCCTGCGCGACGCGCCCGACGGCGACGACGGAGGCGAGCGCGATCGCCGACCAGGTGAGCCACGACCGTCCGACGGCGATGGCGATCACTGCGGCGGCGCCGAATGCGAGGGTCGCGTGGTTCGAGGGCAGCGACCAGTCTCCAGGCGGCGGGCACTCACCAGCGATCTGCCAGACCGAGCACGGACGCGCCTGGGCGAAGAGCAGCTTTCCGCCCTCGCTCAAGAGGTAGGCCAGGACCACGCCGACGGCGGAGGCGGCGATATGCACGCGTCGTTCCGGCTGGCTCCACCAGGCGCGGGCCATGACGACGGCCGTGGCGGCGGCGAGCACGAGGAGCCCTGCCTCGGAGATCAGCTCGACGGCGGGGACGGCTGACCCTGCGGAGCTGAGCCATCGGGTGCCGACCACGCTGAGGCTCCCCGGCAGCGGGACGATCAGCAGGAGGGCGGCGAGGGCTGAGACGATGCCCAAGGGCAGCACGGAGCGCACGGACAGACGAGTGGTGGGCATGCCCACGACGCTACGGACAGGGGGCTCCCGTGAGCATCGGTCGGGGGATGTATCCAGATCCGTCGCGGGGCTGAGATGCGCGATCCGAACTGCTCTGCACCATCAGTTCAGGACGCCGGTTGTCCACGGCTCAGGTCTGTGGGGTGCGGGGAGTCTGCCTCGCACACCTAGCTTGGCCGGATGGCATCCCCGCAAGCACCAGCTCCGACACGGCGTCGACTGCGTCTGAGCATCGGCGCCGGGGTGGTTCTCGCACTCGTGGTGCTGTCTGCCGCCGTCGGCCTCGGCATCCTCCGCGGCCAGGCCGCGCCGACCGCATCCGTACCGTTGACGGATGCCGCGACGACCGCCGGCCCGTCCGGTGAGCTGTACGTGCACGTGCTGGGTTCGGTCGCCCGTCCGGGTATCTACGTGCTGGACCTCGATGCGCGCCTCGTCGACGCGCTGGCCGCGGCCGGGGGCGCGACCGACGATGCCGACCTGGCGGCGGTCAACCTCGCGAGGCTGCTCGAAGACGGTGAGCAGATAGTCGTCCCGGCCGTGGGTGCGGCGACCGATGCACCGGGAACGGGTCCTCCGGGTGACGACCGCGTCGACCTCAACACCGCGGATCAGGCCGCCCTGGAGACGCTGCCGCGCATCGGTCCAGCGCTGGCGGAGCGGATCATCGCCTGGCGCGACGAGAACGGGCGCTTCGGATCCGTCGACGACCTGCTTGCGGTTCCCGGCATCGGGGAGAAGCTGCTCGCCGGCCTGCGCGACGGGGTCAGGGTGTGAAGACGCGCGACCTCCGACTCCTCCCTCTTGCGCTGGCTGTCTGGGTGATCGCCCTGCTCTGCGTACTGATACCCGAGGCGGCCTGGTGGTCTGCGGCCGCTTGCGGTCTCGTGGCGATTCTGGTGCTGATGCTGCTCGTCGGGCGCCCGCGAACCTGGGTTTCGCGCCTGACCGGCGGTCTGGCCGTCGTGCTTCTCGCAGCCGCCGCAGCCACGGCCTTGACGGTCGGGTTCGCCCTCCCCGCACGGGAGCAGGCGATGTCGTGGAACGGTCGCGTGGTCGAGGTGACGGGAGAAGTCACGTCCTCGGCATCGGTCGGTCGCGACGGGCGGTTGTGGTTCGAGGCCTCGACCTCCACGCTCGGACCGCCGGGGCGCGCGAGCGGGTCGTCGGCACCGGTGCGCATCGGAGTGGACCCGGCTGACGGGTTCGACCTCGGCGCGCGCATCCGAGCCGTCGGCGAGGCCTCAGCCACCGATGCGGGAGAGCGGTCGGCGCTCGTGGTCTTCGCGAACGATGCCGAGGTCGTCGAGCCGGCATCGGGAGCGTTCGGCGTCGCAGCGGCTCTCAAGCACGCCTTCGTCGAGCGTTCATCACGGCTCCCCGAGCCCGGCGCGGGCCTGCTTCCCGGCCTGGCCGTGGGGGATACCCGGGCGGTGTCGATCGAGCTGAACGACGACATGCGCACGAGCGGTCTCAGTCACCTCACCGCGGTGAGCGGGGCGAACTGTGCGATCGTCGTCGGCGGGATCTTCTGGATCGCCGCCCTGTGCGGTGCGGGGCGAATGCTGCGGGTCGTCCTCGCTGTCGTGGGGCTTGCCGGGTTTGTCGTCCTCGTCACGCCGGAGCCGAGTGTCATCCGCGCAGCGGTGATGGCGGCTGTCGGCATGCTCACCGTGCTGCTCGGCCGCCCGAGCGCTGGATCCGGCATGCTCTCGCTGTGCGCGGCGGGCATCCTCCTCGTCGACCCCTGGCTGGCCGCCACCCCGGGATTCGCGCTCTCGGTCGCGGCCTCCGGAGCGCTGATCCTGCTCGCGCCTCCACTCGCGCGGGGGTTCGGCCGGATCATGCCCGGACCGGTGGCTCTGGCTCTCGCGGTCCCTTTTGCCGCACAGTTGGCCTGCGGCCCAATCATCGCCCTGTTCGCCGAGCAGCAGTCGCTCATCGGCATCGCCGCGAACATCATCGCGGCTCCCGCGGCGCCCATCGCCACCGTGGTCGGGATGCTGGCATGTCTGGCCGCTCCGCTGCCGGGTCTCGCTGATCTGCTGGCGTCGTCGGCCTGGCTGCCGGCCGCCTGGATCGCGACGACGGCGACGACGACCGCTCGCCTGCCGGGCGCACAGTTGTTGCTGCCCGCAGGGATCGGCAGCGCACTGCTCGTGGCTCTCGTGAGCGCGTGTATCGCGGTCGTCGTCATCAGGTCCGGCCCCCAGAGCAGGGGAGCTGCGACCGGGCGTGGAGGACTCATCGTGCAGCGAGCCGCAGCCGCGGTTCTGATCGTCGTACTCTCGCTCGCCGGCGCCCGTGTGGTCCTCGACGGACCGCTCGCCACGGCGACGACGCCGGAGGGGTGGGCGATCGCCGCGTGCGATGTCGGACAGGGCGATGCGCTGCTCGTGCGCTCGGCGACGAGAGTGGCGCTGATCGACACGGGGCCCGCCCCGGAGCCACTGGCGGCATGTCTGCGGTCTCTCGGCATCGGGCACATCGATCTTCTCGTCCTCACGCACTTCGACCTCGACCATGTCGGCGGGGTCGCCGCCGTGCAGGGACGGGTGGGTGCGGTCCTCCACGGTCCGGCGCTCGAGGCGGACGAACGACGTCTCCTCGCCGACCTCGCCGTCTCGGGTGCACAGGTCGACGAGGCGTGGGCAGGCCAACGCGGCGACCTCGGCGATGCCGCGTGGCGAGTGCTGTGGCCGGTGCGGGGTTCGGCCGCCTTTCCGGCGGGCAACGACGCGAGCGTGGTGATGGAGTTCGATGGGGGAGGAGTGCCCCGGTCGCTCTACCTCGGCGACCTCTCTGCGGCACCCCAGCGGATGCTGCTCCGCACGGCTCGGCTGGGTCACTACGACGTCGTCAAGGTCGCCCATCACGGCAGCGCGGACCAGGACGCGGGTCTCTATGAGGCCGTGCAGGCTCGCGTGGCGCTGTTCAGCGTGGGAGCGGACAACGACTACGGCCACCCGCGCATCGAGACACTCGACCTTCTGTCGGCGACCGGGGCGCAGACGCTGCGCACCGATCGGCAGGGACGCATCCTCCTCGGCACCGGCGACAGCGAGCTGCAGGTGTGGACTGAGAAGACCGCACCATGAGCGAGCGGGCAGCGGTGTCGGCGACCGCCGGTAGTCTGGATCCATGGCAGCTTCGCGTCCCCCTTCCCGCGGTGGTGCGAAACCCACGAAGGTCCCCCAGGTCTCCTGGCGAGAGCCTCGTCCCGCTCCGCTCGTGCTCGTCTCCGGGCCGGAAGAGGTCTGCGCAGAGCGCGCGATCGCCGGCGTCCGCGACTATCTCCGCGCCGAAGACCCCGCTCTCGAGGTCAGCGATGTGCGGGCCGACGACTACGCGCCGGGAACGCTCCTGGCCCTCACCTCCCCGTCCCTCTTCGGCGAACCGCGCCTGGTGCGCGTCTCCGGCGTGGAGAAGTGCTCCGACGCCTTCATCCAGGAGGCGGTGTCGTACCTCGACAACCCGCAGGAGGGCGCGACCGTCATCCTCCGGCACACGGGCGCGAGCGTGCGCGGCAAGAAGCTGCTCGATGCGGTCCGTGCCGGCACCGGCGGAGGCATCGAGATCGCCTGCCCCGCGATCAAGCGCGATGGCGATCGGGTCGACTTCGCCGCCGGAGAGTTCCGCACCGCCAAGAAGCGCATCGCGCCGGCGGCGCTGCGCGCGCTGGTCTCCGCGTTCGCCGATGATCTCACCGAGCTGGCGGCGGCCTGCCAGCAGCTCATCGGAGACGTCGAGGGCGACATCTCCGAAGAAGTCGTCACCAAGTACTACGGCGGGCGCGTCGAAGTGTCGGCATTCGTCGTGGCCGACACCGCGATCGCCGGCCGTTACGGTGAGGCGCTGGTCGCGCTCCGCCACGCCCTGTCATCCGGAGCCGATCCGGTGCCGATGGTCGCGGCCTTCGCGATGAAGCTCCGCACCATGGCGCGGGTCGCCGGAAACCGCGAACCCAGCCGGCAGCTCGCCCAGCGACTGGGCATGAAGGACTGGCAGGTCGACCGTGCCCGCCGTGACCTTGCCGGGTGGAACGAGCGTTCGCTCGGGATGGCGATCCAGGCCACAGCGCGCGCCGACGGTGAGGTCAAGGGTGCCGCCCGCGATCCGATCTTCGCGCTCGAGCGCATGGTCACGGTGATCGCCACTCGTCGACCGTTCGGCGAAGAATAGTCACGCGTCCTCGCTCCGCAGAACGCCGCGGATCACTGCCGGAGACGAAGAAGGCCCGCCCCGAAGACGGGACGGGCCTTTCTCAGAAGCTTCAGCTCAGAGAGAAGCGACCTGCTTGGCGAGAGCCGACTTGCGGTTCGACGCCTGGTTCTTGTGCAGGACACCCTTGCTGACGGCCTTGTCGAGCTTGACGGCGGCCTTCTTCAGGCCGGCCTCGGCTGCGACCTTGTCGCCGGCGGTGACTGCCGTGCGAGTCGTGCGGATGACCGTCTTGAGCTCGCTCTTCACGGCCTTGTTACGCTCGCGCGCCTTCTCGTTGGTCTTGTTGCGCTTGATCTGCGACTTGATGTTTGCCACGTGTGGACGCTTTCTGTACAGGAGTGTTCGGAATGCCGGCAGCAGAAGAGGGCTGCTGCACGGCGGTCGTGAGGGAAGAACCCACACGCAAGCCAAGAGTCGAGTCTACCAGCAGAGGGGGTGTAGACGCGAAACGGCCGACGGATTGCGAAACTCCGTCGCGGATCTCGTGGTACTGGGTGCAGAATCATCACTATCCCGACACCGCTGTCAAGGAGCCATATGACCCCCGAACGCGTTCCTCCGTCCGTGCCCGCAGGCCTTCGCTGGTCCGCCGCGACCTCCGCCTTCCAGATCGAGGGATCGCGTCCGACGGGAAATACGGGACGCTCCATCTGGGACGACTTCCTCGAGAGGCCCGGCGCGATCATCGACGGGTCGACGGCAGACCCGGCATGCGACAGTTACCGGCATCCCGAGGCCGATGTGGCCCTCGCCGCCGGGTTGGGGCTCGACCGCTATCGGTTCTCCATCCCGTGGGCGCGCGTGCAGCCGGACGGCAGAGGTGACGGTGACAAGACCGCCCTCGACCACTACTCGCGGCTGGTCGACCTTCTGCTGGAGGCGGGCGTCGCTCCGTTCCCGACCCTCTTCCACTGGGAGATGCCGAGTGCGGTCGAGGCCGACGGCGGCTGGCTCGAGCGTGACACCGCCGAGCGCTTCGCCGACTACGTGACGATCGTGGCCGACCGCCTCGGTGATCGCGTGCGGCAGTGGTACACCCTGAACGAGCCGGCCATGACGACGTTGCAGGGATACGCGGTCGGCGCACTCGCGCCGGGGAGACAGCTGCTCTTCGGCGCGCTGCCGACCGCCCACCACCAGCTGCTCGCCCATGCCAGCGCTGCCTCCGTGCTGCGGGAGCGAGGCGCCTCCGCCGTCGGGCTCGCGAACAACCACACGTGGGTGCTTCCGCTGCATGACACGGCCGCCGACCACGAGGCGGCCGGCCTCTATGATCTGATCCACAATCGGGTCTTCAGCGAGCCGCTCCTCACCGGCGCCTACCCGGACCTGGAGTCGCTGGGCCTCCCGCCGATGCCGGTGCGCGACGGGGACCTCGAGGAGATCGGCGGCTCGATCGACTTCTACGGCATCAACTTCTACAACCCCACGACCGTGACGGCACCAGAGGAGGGGAGTCCCATCCCCTTCGACATCGTGCCCACTCCCGGCGCTCCCGTCACCGGCTTCGGTCCCGAATGGCCGATCGTGCCCGGAGCGCTCCGCGACCTCCTGGTCGACCTGCATGCGCGGCACCCCCGTCTTCCCCCGGTCATCATCGGTGAGAACGGGGCTTCGTTCCCGGAACCGCCGCGCGCCGGCCACGTCGATGACACGGACCGGATCGCGTATCTGGCCGGGCACCTCGCCGCCGTCGGGGAAGCGATGGCAGCCGGAGTCCCAGTGGAGGAGTACACGGTGTGGTCACTGCTCGACAACTGGGAGTGGGCCGACGGCTACACCCAACGGTTCGGGCTCGTCCACGTCGACTTCGAGACGGGGGAGCGGACGCCCAAGGCCTCCTACGACTGGTATCGCGACGTCATCGCGAGTTCGCGCGCGGCGACAGCGACGGCGGTGGCGAGATGACCGAGGTCGCCGGCACCCGCACGGTTCGAGCGGGAGCACGATGGATGTCGCTGTTCACGCTGGCGTGGCTCGCGATCTGGACCGTGCAGCTCACGCCGGTGCAGCTGCTTCTTCCCCTGCAGCTGGACACACCGGAAGACGACTGGATCCGCGGTGTCGTCTCCTCCGGTCTGGTGCTCGGAATCGGCGGGCTCGCCGGCATCATCGCCGGTCCTGCGGCCGGAGCGCTCTCCGACCGCGCAGCTGCGGGGCGCCACCGCCGCCGTCCGTGGGCGCTCGGCGGCGTTCTGTTCACCGCGGTCTGCCTCGTCCTGACCGGATACGCCGAGGGCCCATGGGCGGTCGGCGCCGGATGGGTGGGCGTGTCGATCGGCGTCGCGGTCTCGTCCGCCGCCTTCACCGCTCTCATCGCCGACCAGCTGCCGTCGACGCAGCGCGGTGCGGCATCGGCGGCGGTCGGTTCCAGTCAGGCCGTCGGCATCGTGCTCGGCGTCGGCCTGGTCGTTCTCCTCGGACTCGGCATCCGCGAAGGCTACCTGCTGCTCGCCGGAGTGATCGCCGTCGTCGGATCGGCCGTCGCCTTGCTCCTGCCCGACCCGCCGAGCGTCGAGGCGATGCGACCGAAGCAGGTGGGGCGTCGCCGGCTGGCCTCTCTGCGCGATCGGGATTTCGCCTGGATGCTCTCCGGTCGCCTGGTGACGAACATCGGCAATGCGCTCGGGACGGCCCTGTTCCTGTTCTTCCTGCTGCACGGGCTCGGCCAGCCGAGTGCGGTCGCCCAGGACAACCTCCTGCTGCTCATCGTCGTGTACACCGTGTTCGTGGTGATCGCCTCGGTGGTCACCGGCATCGTCTCCGACCGCACGGGGAACCGGCGCACGCTCGCGGTCGCCGCGACGGTGGTGCAGGCGGCATCCGGTGTCGCGATCGCGCTCGTGCCGACGTTCGAGATGACGATGGTGGCCGCGGCTCTGATGGGCCTCGGCTACGGCGCCTTCTCGACGGTGGGGCTCGCTTTCGCCGCCGATCTGCTGCCGGATGAACAGGACCACGCGCGCGACCTCGGGATCGTGAACGTCACGGCCGCCCTCGGCCAGCTGATCGGACCGGTGCTCGGGGCTGCGCTGGTCGCCCTGGTCGGCGGGTTCTGGCTGGTGTTCGTCGCGGCGGCCGTGCTGTCGCTGGTGGGGGGACTCCTCACCGCGTTCGCCCGAGAGCCGAAGCGCTCATGAGCGCGATGCGTCCTTCTCCACCGTCGCGATCGCGAGCTGCAGCACCGCGTTGAAGATCCGCGGTCTCATCGCCGTGACCAGATGGGTCGTTCGAGGGACGACGATCAGTTCGGCGTGCGGGGCGAGACGACGGAAGAGCGTCTCGTTCAGGCGCAGCTGGTCGTACTGACCGTTCACGAACCAGAGGGGGATTGTGATGCGGGGGACCGCGGCGGCGACGTCGAGGGCCGCGAGACTGCGGAGCGCGGCATCCTGTGTGTCGAGTGCGTAGCCGCCCGCGGCGAAGTCCGACCGCGTCTCGGCGGGGATGGTGGCCTCGAGCATGCGCGCGGTGAGCCACATGCCGCGGTCGGGGAGCGAGTCGACGGCCCTCGCGAACAGCCGATAGGCCCGCAGACCTGCGCCGTGGGGGAGCGAGGTGCACGCTGCCGCGACGAGACCGGCGACGGGTGGCGTCTGCGCTCCGCCGACGTACGCGAGGCAGAGGAGCCCACCCATCGAGTGCCCGACGAGCACGACGGGCCCCTTCTGCGCCGCGGCGCGAACCGCGGCATCGATCGTGTGCAGCGCCTCATGCAGCGTGAAGTCCTCGCTCATCCGGGTGCCGTGTCCCGGCAGGTCGACGGCCGTGGCGGCGTATCCGCGCGCCTCGAGATAGGCGAGCTGCGCGCGCCACATGGTGGCGGACGTGCGGATGCCGTGCACGAGGACGATCTGTGCGCTCACGCGTTCAGCTTAGGATCTCGGCGTCTGTGCCGAGACCCCGCGTCACAACAGCAGGCCGGCGGCCGTGACGCCGAGAGCCACGGCGAGGGCGAGAGCGAGGAGAGGCAGCCACGCGAAACCTACGGTTCGTGATGACGTACCCGTCGGCGCTCGCCCGACGTCATCACGCGCCCGGTCGATCGCCTCCACGACACCGACGAAGGCGCGGGAACGGTGCGTCGTCGACGCATCGGCTTCCCGGTCCCGGCGCGGTTGGACGGTGGGCGAACCCCACGCGCGGATAGTGGTGCCGTCGGTCAACTCGACGACCAGCTGATACCGCACGTGGAGCTCGGCCACCTCCTGCCACGGGATCGTGTGCGTGCGGACGACGTTGACCACGGTGAGCGTGGGCGGCGCGACGATCAGGCAGGGCCGGATCAACAGCATCCAGCACACCAGCAGTACCGCGGCCATCCAGGGCAGGGAGAGGAGCACGATCGCCCACTCCGCGCGCACGGTCGCATCGATGAGCAGGTAGGCGAAGAGCGCCGCCAGAACACCGCTGATCCACCAGCCCGATGCGCCGCGGATGACGATGCGGTCAGTGCCGCGCCCGCTCACGCCGTCACCACGGATCACGCGGTCTGCAGGATGTCCTGCTCCGCCCAGTGGCAGGAGACGTCGCGTCCCTCCACGGGCCGCAGCTCGGGCGACCTGGTCTCGCACTCGGCCTGCTGCTCCGGAGGGAGTATCGCGTAGAGCGGGCACCGCGTGCGGAACGCGCACCCGGTGATCGTCTCGGTCGGCGATGGCAGGTCTCCGGAGAGGAGGATCCGCTCGCGCGTCCGCTCGATCTGCGGGTCGGGGACCGGCACGGCCGACAGCAGCGCGCGCGTGTACGGATGGCGCGGGTTGCTGAAGATCTCGTCGACGTCGCCGTACTCGATGATGCGCCCGAGGTACATCACGGCCACGTCGTCGGCGATGTGCCGCACCACGGCGAGGTCATGGGCGACGAACAGGTACGAGAGCCCCAGCTGCTGCTTCAGGTCTTCGAGCAGGTTGATCACGCCGGCCTGCACCGAGACGTCGAGCGCGGAAACCGGCTCGTCGAGGACGAGGATCTTCGGTTCGACGACGAGCGCACGCGCGATTCCGATGCGCTGGCGCTGACCTCCGGAGAACTCGTGCGGGTAGCGACGGGCATAGCTCGGCTCGAGACCGACGAGCTCGAGCATCCGGCGCACGCGGCGCGAGATCTCCTTCGCCGGGACGTCGTGCACGGTGAGCGGTTCGCCGATGAGCTCTTCGACGGTCATACGCGGGTCGAGCGAGGCCGCCGGGTCCTGGAACACGATCTGGATGTCGGTTCGGAGCGCGCGACGCTGTGAAGCGGAGAGCGTGGCCGTGTCGATGCCGTTGACGGAGACGCGCCCCGACTGCGGCTGGGCGAGCTCCATGACCTCCATGACGGTGGTCGACTTTCCGCAGCCCGATTCTCCGACCAGGCCGAGGGTCTTGCCGCCGTCCAGCTCGAAGCTGACGCCGTCGACCGCGCGGACGGTGCCGATCCGGCGGCGGAAGACGGTGCCCTTGGTGAGCGGGTAGTGCCGCTTCAGGTCCTCGACCTTGAGCACGGTGCCGCGGGTCTCGACCTCGCGGACGACCTCTTCGACAGGGGCCGGCGGGGAGAAGACCTCGTCGCGGGGGAGCCGGCCGTCGACGATCTCTTCCGAGCGGATGCACGCCGCGGACTGCAGCGGTGCGACGGGGACGAGATCGGGCTCGATGTCGTGGCACGCCGAGATCACGGCGGGGCAGCGATCGGCGAACGGGCAGCCGGTGGGCACCTCGGTCAGCAGCGGCGGACGTCCCTCGAGCGGGACGAGACGTTCGGAGGGCCCGTTGGCGATGCTGGGCATCGAGCGCAGGAGTCCGATCGTGTACGGCATCGCCGGACGTGCGAACAGTTCGTCGACCGGTGCTGTCTCCACGATGCGGCCCGCGTACATCACGGCCACGCGATCGGCGTTGCCGGCGACGACGCCGAGATCATGCGTGATGAGCACCACGGCGGCGCCGGTGATGTCCTTCGCCTTCTGGAGCACATCGAGGATCTGGGCCTGGATGGTGACATCCAGTGCCGTGGTCGGCTCGTCCGCGATGATCAGCTTCGGATCGTTCGCGATGGCGATCGCGATCATCGCGCGCTGGCGCATGCCGCCCGAGAACTCGTGCGGGAACGATTTCACCCGTCGGCGGGGCTCCGGGATGCCCACGATGTCGAGCAGCTCGACCGCTCGGGCCTCCAGAGCCTGGTTGCTGAGTCCGGGCTGGTGGAGCTTGAGGCCCTCGATGATCTGCTGGCCGATCGTGTAGACCGGGGTCAGCGCCGAGAGCGGGTCCTGGAAGATCATCGCGATGTCGGAACCGCGCAGCTTCGACAGCTGCCGGTCGGTGGAGCCGAGGAGCTCGGTGCCGTCGTACGTGATGGAGCCCGAGACGTTGGCGGTGCTCGGGAGGAGGCCCATGACCGCCATCGACGACACGGACTTTCCCGAGCCGGATTCTCCCACGATCGCCAGGAACTCTCCCCGGTTGACCTCGTAGTTGACGCCACGCACCGCGTGGACGGTGCGGGCCTTCGTCTCGAAGGTGACGTTGAGGTCGCGGACGCGAAGCAGGGGTTCAGGCACGGTTGTTCTCCGAGGTCGGGTCGACGGCGTCACGCAGGGCATCTCCGAGCAGACTCGACGCGAGCACGGTGGCGACGAGGATGATCGCCGGCGGGATGAAGAGCCAGGGGCGGGTGGTCGCCGCGGCGCTTCCGGCGGCGAGCAGCGTGCCGAGTGACACATCGGGCGGCTGAATGCCGAAGCCGAAGTAGCTGAGTGTGGTCTCGGCGAGGATCGCGGCGCCGACACCCAGCGTCGCGTCGATGATCAGCAGCGATGCCACGTTGGGGATGATGTGGCGGCGGATGATCGTGAAACCGCCGACGCCCATGAAACGGGCTGCCTTGACATAGTCACGCTCGCGCAGCGACATGGTCTGACCGCGGATGACTCTCGCGAGCACCATCCACCCGAAGAGGGGGAGGAACACGACGAGCGCGACCCAGGCCAGGTCCTTGAAGAGCGGGCTCAGCAGGACCAGGATGTAGAAGCTCGGCAGCACGAGGAGCAGGTCGATGATCCAGACGATCACCCGGTCCCACACGCCGCCGACATACCCGGCGATCGCGCCGACGAGCCCGGCGATGATCGCGGTGACCGGACCGACGATGAGGCCGATGAGCAGCGACTTCTGCAGGCCGGCCATCGACTGGGCGAAGATGTCCTGCCCGATCGTGTCGGTGCCGAACCAGTGGTCGAGGCTCGGACCCTTGTTGAATGACAGGTAGTCCTGATCGGTCGCGGACCACGGGTAGAGCAGCGGGCCGACGTACGCCAGCAGGAACATCAGCACGAGCACGCCGGCGCCGATCCAGGCGCGCTTGGTCGAGAACGTGCGGACCAGGATCAGCCGCCACCGGGGGATCGAAGGAGACTCCTCGTTCTCCGGCTCGAGCGGCGGAGCGTCGAGCTGTGTGGGATCGAGCGTCATGTCACATCCTCACTCGGGGGTCGAGGGCCGCGTAGAGGACGTCGGCCAGCGTGCCCGCGATGAGCACCAGGATCGCGGCGAACAGGATGGACCCGGTCGCGGCGTTGATGTCGTTGTTCGACACGGAGTCGATGAGGTATTCGCCCATGCCGTGCCAGCTGAAGATCTTCTCGGTCACCGCCGCGCCAGCCAGGATGGTGCCGAACGAGTAGGCGAAGAAGGTCGACATGGGGATCAGGGCGACGCGCACGCCGTGACGCATGATGGCGGATCCGCGGGTGCGTCCCTTCGCACGTGCCGTCCGGATGAAGTCCGAGGAGAGCACATCGAGCATCGCGCTGCGCTGATACCGGGAGTAGGAGGCTGCCGCGGTCACGGTGAGCGCGATCGTGGGCAGCAGCAGATGCGCTATTCGATCGCCTATGACGGGCCAGAACCCGGTGACCCCGACGCTGTACTCGCCGGTGAAGTTGATGAGCTGCTGGCCGGACGCGTTGTTGACCCAGGTCGCGCCGATCATGAGGAGGACCGCGATCACGAAGATCGGCGTCGCGAGCACGGTGAACGACGCGTAGGTGATGATCTGATCGCTCGCGCGGTACTGCCGGATGGCTCCCCACACGCCGAGCAGGATGCCGAAGACCGCGCCCAGGATGGTGCCGATGATGAGCAGTCGCAGGCTGGTGCCGGCACGTTCGATGATGTCGGCCGTGACCTCGGTGCTGCGCGTCGAGATTCCGAGGGAGCCGGTCGTCACGAACTGGACGAGCCAGTCCCACATGCGCTGAAGCAGAGAGACGTCGGGATTGACGCCCATCTTGTCGAGCGCCGCGTCGATGCTGGACTGCGGGACCGGGGGATTCTTGCCGAGGAACCGTGCCGCCGGCTGAAGAGTGGTGGAGACGAGCGCGTAACCGGCCAGGGTGGCGATGACGGTGAGGATGAGATAGTTCACCAATCGCTTGGCGATGAATCCGATCATGGAGCTCCTTCGGCGCGGGATCGCCGCGCACCCGACATCTGTTGCGGCCTCGCTACTCTAGGCACCCGAGTCCCGCTTTCCAAAACTCCGGCATATCCTCTTCGATCGCCGGCAGGCTCCCTATGGTGCCACGTTCATGGTGATCGGGCCGACGCGACGCGGTGTCAGCGCGGACGCGACCCCGTTTCAGTCGTGCGACCATGTGACTTCAACGACAACTAGGTAACGATCCGGACAACACGTGCCTGACATGCCGGTGTACGGGGCGATCATCGATGATGTTGCTCCATAGCCGGTCGCTGTCTTCGGTACCGGCTCGGACGAGTCCTGTGCAGTCTGCACGAAACGATAGAAGGGGGAGATCGATGAAGTCGAACTCCAAGAAATGGGCGGGTCTCGCCGGGATCGCCGCGGTCGCGCTGGCGCTCTCTGCGTGCGCGCCCGCCACGAACGGCGGAAACGAGGGGGACGGCGGTTCCTCGCCCGAGGCGCTTCCCGCGACCGGCTGGGTCGCCGCTGACCGCGACGCCATCAAGGACGGCGGCACGCTGAACCTGCCGCTCGACGAGACGCCGGCCAACTGGAACCTCTACAACCTCGATGCCGGCACCGTCGACGACAACACGATCTCGAGCCTGTTCACCCCCGGCTTCGTGGTCATCAACGAGGACGGCGGCTGGGAAGCCGACCCGAACTTCGCCACGTCGGTCGAGCTGAAGAGCGAGGACCCTCAGGTCGTCGAGGTCAAGGTCAACCCTGACGCCGTCTGGTCCGATGGCACCCCCATCGGTGTGCAGGACTTCCAGGGCCAGTTCAATGCGCTCAACGGCAAGACCGAGGCATACGCCCCGACGTCCACCAACGTCTGGTCCGACGTCGCCTCCGTCGAGGCCGGCGAGAACGACCAGGACGTGCTGATCACGTTCGCGAACAAGAACGCCGACTGGCCTTCCATCCTCGGCACCGGCACGATCTACCCCCGCTGGCTCACGGCGACGCCGGAGAGCTTCAACACGGCATGGGCGAACGGCCCGTTCGCTGCTGACGGCTCGACGTACGTCTCGGGCGGTCCGTTCATCGTGAGCAAGTTCGACGCGACCGGCAAGACGATCACGTTCGAGCCGAACCCGAAGTGGTGGGGCGACAAGCCGAAGCTCGACACGATCAACTACAAGGCGACAGACCGCTCGACCGTCGGACAGGCGTTCGCCAACAAGGAGTTCGACGCCATTCCGATCAACTCCAGCGTCGACACGCTCGAGTCCGCGAAGGCACGCTCCGACTCCGAGATCCTGAACTCGAAGGGTGTCACGTACAGCCACGTCACGCTCAACGGCACCGCCGGCGTGTTCGAAGACGTCGCCGTCCGTCAGGCCTTCGCGAAGTCGCTCGACCGCCAGATCATGGCTCAGGCAGTCATCGAGCCGCTGGGCGTCGAGCCCGAGGTCCTCAACAACCTCATCTTCCTCAACGGTCAGAACGGCTACGAAGACGACGGCGCGGACATCGCGTTCGACGTCGACGCCGCGAAGAAGCAGCTGGAAGACGCCGGCTGGGTCGAGGGCGACAAGGGCATCCGCGAGAAGGACGGCACCAAGCTGACCGTTCGCCTCGTGATCCCCTCGGAGACCCCGAACTCGGCGATCCTCTCGCAGCAGATCCAGCCGATGGCCGCCAAGGCGGGCTTCGACGTCAAGATCGACACCGTCCCGTCGGCGGACTTCTTCACGAAGTACATCACGACGGAGACGCGTGACTTCGAGGCGACGATCTTCGCGTGGCAGGGTACGCCGTTCCCGATCTCCTCGACGGAGTCGATCTTCAGCCCGGCAGACTCGGGTCAGAACTTCCCCGGCGTCGCGGATGAGCGTCTGGACGGTCTGTGGACGAAGGCCAACGCCGAGCTCGACCCCGAGGCACGTCTCGAGATCGCGAAGGAGATCGACAAGATCATCATGAGCGAAGCTGTGACGATCCCCCTGGCGGCACGTCCGAACCAGTACGCGATCGCCGACGGTCTCGTGAACTACGGTCCCTCGCAGTTCGAGTCGACCACCGGCACGAACTTCTGGCAGAACGTGGGCTGGGCCAAGTAAGCCCCGTTCGCATCACACACTGGGCGGTCCCTTCGGGGGCCGCCCAGTGTGCTTTCCCCGGTGTCGCATCACGCGAATCGGGGATTGCCGCCGCCTGACCGTAGAATCGAGGGGACATGTCCCCACGCGCTCTCACACCTCTTCAGCCTGCCTCGACGCCGGCTGCGCAGATCCGCAATTTCTGCATCATCGCCCACATCGACCACGGCAAGTCCACCCTCGCCGACCGGATGCTCCAGATCACCGGTGTCGTCTCGGATCGCGACATGCGGGCGCAGTACCTCGACCGCATGGACATCGAGCGCGAGCGCGGCATCACCATCAAGAGCCAGGCCGTGCGCATGCCGTGGCAGCTCGACGGCCAGACCGTCGCCCTGAACATGATCGACACCCCGGGTCACGTCGACTTCACCTACGAGGTCTCGCGCTCGCTCGCGGCGTGCGAAGGCGCGATCCTGCTCGTGGACGCGGCGCAGGGCATCGAAGCCCAGACGCTGGCGAACCTCTACCTGGCGCTGGAGAACGACCTCCACATCATCCCGGTGCTCAACAAGATCGACCTGCCGGCCGCCGATCCCGAGAAGTACGCGAAGGAACTCGCATCCCTCATCGGCGGCAAGCCCGAGGACGTGCTCCGTGTCTCGGGCAAGACCGGCGTCGGCGTCGAGGAGCTGCTCGACCGCCTCGTCAAGGAGATCCCCGCGCCCGTCGGCGACGCCGACGCTCCCGCGCGCGCCATGATCTTCGACTCGGTCTACGACGCCTACCGCGGTGTCGTCACCTATGTCCGCATGGTCGACGGCAGCCTCTCGCCGCGAGAGCGCATTCAGATGATGTCGACGGGCGCCACCCACGAGGCGCTCGAGGTCGGCGTGTCCAGCCCCGAGCCCGTGCCCTCCAAGGGACTCGGCGTCGGCGAGGTGGGGTACCTGATCACCGGAGTGAAGGATGTCCGTCTGTCGAAGGTCGGTGACACGATCACCACGGCACGCAGGCCCTCGACCCAGGCTCTCCCCGGATACACGGACCCGAAGCCCATGGTCTTCTCGGGGCTGTACCCGATCGACGGCAGCGACTACGCGGAACTCCGCGAGGCGCTCGACAAGCTGAAGCTCTCCGATGCCTCCCTCGCATACGAGCCTGAGACATCCGTCGCCCTCGGATTCGGATTCCGCTGCGGATTCCTGGGACTCCTGCACCTCGAGATCATCACCGAGCGTCTCGAGCGCGAGTTCGGCCTCGACCTCATCACGACCGCACCCAGCGTGATCTACGAGGTACTCACCAGCGATACGGGCGAGACCGTGACGGTGACGAACCCGAGCGAGTACCCCGACGGTCGCATCGGCTCCGTGTCGGAGCCGATGGTGAAGACGGCGATCCTGCTGCCCAAGGACTACGTCGGCACCGTCATGGAGCTGTGCCAGTCGCGCCGCGGAACGCTGCTCGGCATGGAGTACTTCTCCGAGGAGCGCGTCGAGCTGCGCTACAACATGCCGCTCGGTGAGATCGTGTTCGACTTCTTCGATCAGCTGAAGTCCAAGACGCAGGGCTACGCCTCCCTCGACTACGAGCCGTCCGGCCAGCAGGAGGCCGACCTGGTCAAGGTCGACATCCTGCTCCAGGGCGAGAAGGTCGATGCATTCAGCTCGATCGTCCACCGCGACAAGGCCTACGCCTACGGCACGATGATGGCCGAACGCCTGCGCAAGCTCATCCCTCGCCAGCAGTTCGAGGTTCCGATCCAGGCCGCGATCGGCGCGCGCATCATCGCCCGAGAGACGATCCGCGCGATCCGCAAGGACGTGCTCGCCAAGTGCTACGGCGGTGACATCACCCGCAAGCGCAAGCTCCTCGAGAAGCAGAAGGAGGGCAAGAAGCGCATGAAGATGGTCGGTCGCGTCGAGGTCCCCCAGGAGGCGTTCATCGCCGCGCTGTCGGGCGACGTCGAGGGCAAGGACAAGAAGTAGCACGTGCCGCTGCCGGCATACGAGCGGGGAATCACACGCCATCCGATCGCGACAGCGCCGGAGGGGATGCGGATCGCCGAGCATTCGACCGTGGTCGATCCGGCGGCGCGCGATGCCGTCGCGGCGTTGGTGTGCTCGTGGGAGTTCAAACGACGCGCCGGATTCGAGGTGCCGCCCCAGGAGCCGATGCCCGGCCTCGAAGGTGTGCTCGCGAAGCGCCTGTTCGGCATCCGCTTCGTCGAGCCGGTGCGCATCGTCTGGGCCGATGAGAGCGGGTTCGGCTATGAGACGCGACCCGGGCACCCGATCTACGGCGAGGAGTCGTTCCGGATCGACGAGCACGGTGTGTTCACGGCGCGGTCCATCTCCTGCCCTTCCACCGCACTCTGGCGGGTTCTCGGTCCTGCCTTGCGGATGGTGCAGCGCGCGACCCATGCGCGCTACGTGAAGATCGTGCAGGCCGAAGCGGCGGCTTCCCGCACGCAGTGACGCTCGACCGGCCGGGTGCGCCGACCGAAGATGTGTCGCCGTGCGGCGCGTGGGGGTGTTCGCTCAGGTAACGGGAAGTAGGCTGGAACTCATGCGGCGCGGGACTTTCCGAGACGACACGGTGGACTATGCGGCCGTGGGTGCGACCCACGCGCCCGATCTGATGCAGTACCCGCCGGAGCGCAGTCTCCCGGCGGAGGAATCCTGGCGGATCGGCAGCGGCATCGAGCGCTTCCAGACCGCCGGTGAAGCGCTGCTCTCGTGGACGGCGCAGCGCGCGGCCGGACTGTCGGTCGAAGACGTGCGCCCGGCGCCCGGCCCTGCTTACGCCGGGGTGAGCTTCGACGCGGAGGGCAACCCGATCGCGCCGAGCAAGCGCGACGTCGAGCCCCGCTACGACGCGGAGGGCATGCCCTTCGTCGGTGCGGGGATGACTCTTCATCTGCGCGGTCGCGTCGGCAGCATGCGTGCGGACGCGGAGCTGCGCGTGATCTCGGTGACCGAGGAGACCCGGCGCATCGGCTTCGTCCTCGGCACCGTCGGCGGATCCGTCGTCCGCGGCGAAGAGTCCTTCGACGTGGACTGGCGCGAAGACAACGACGAGGTCTGGTTCACCGTCCGCGCCTTCGACGCTCCGCACGCGCTGCTGTACCGCACCGTGCCTGCACTCGTGAAGCGTCGTCGTCGTGAGCTCTTCGCGCGCTACCTCCGCGCGATCTCCCCGCTGTACGCGACCCCTCTGTGATGGCGGGACCGCTTCCTCTGGGAGACCCTGCGCCGGCAGACGGACATCTGCCCGACGACCTTCCCATCGACACGAGTGTGCCGTTCTCGGCCTACCTGCACATCCCGTTCTGCACGGTGCGCTGCGGTTACTGCGACTTCAACACGTACACGTCGACCGAGCTCCGCGGAGCCAAGCAGGAGGACTACGCATCGACGCTGATCTCCGAGATCGGCCTCGCCCGTCGGGTGCTGGCCGACGCGGGGGCGCTGCGGCCGATGGACACCGTCTTCTTCGGGGGTGGCACGCCCACGCTGCTGCCGGCCGGCGATCTCGCCCGGATGCTGGAAGCCGCGACCTCGGCCTTCGGACTGGCGGAGGGCGCAGAGGTCACGGTGGAGGCGAATCCTGACACCGTGACGCCCGCGGTCGCGCGTACACTGGCCGCTGCCGGTGTCACGCGGATGTCGGTCGGCATGCAGTCGGCCGTGCCGCACGTGCTCGCCTCCCTCGACCGCACGCACCGGCCCGAGAACGTGACCACCGCGGTCGCCGCGGCGAAGGACGCGGGTCTCGCGGTCAGTGTCGATCTGATCTACGGGGCGCCGGGGGAGTCGCTCGCCGACTGGGAAGCCTCGCTCGACGCGGCGCTCGCGCTGGAGTCCGACCACGTCTCCGCGTACGCGCTGATCATCGAGGACGGCACGAAGCTCGCTCGCCAGATCCGCCGTGGAGAGGTTCCGACCCCCGACGACGACGTGCAGGCCGACATGTACGAGCTCGCCGACGCCCGTCTCGCGGCGGGGGGCTTCGACTGGTACGAGGTCAGCAACTGGGCACGCACGCCCGAGCAGCGGTCGCGGCACAATCTCGCGTACTGGCGCGGGAGTGACTGGTGGGGCTTCGGCCCCGGCGCGCACAGCCACGTCGCCGGGCTGCGCTGGTGGAACGTGAAGCATCCGGCGGCATACGCACAGCGGCTCGCGGCATCCGAGTCACCCGCCGCGGGCACGGAACGACCGGACGCCGAGTCCCGGACGCTGGAGCGGATCCTGCTGCTGAGCCGCATCCGCGAGGGGATCGCGATCGACGAGGTGCCCACCGCCAACCGCAGCCGCGTCGCCGGACTGATCGCCGACGGGCTCGTGGACCCGGCCGCAGCCATCCGCGGCCGTGTCCAGCTGACTCTGCGCGGACGACTCCTCGCCGATGCCGTGGTGCGCGAGCTCACCGACTGAGCGCCCGCGCCGGTCGGGCTCACCCCGGGAGCAGATCCATGCCGGTGGTCCGCCGCTGCGGCAGCGTCGCGCTGGTGGTGTCGAAGACCCGCGTCTGTCGGCCGGACCCGTACGCCGGCCAGCCGGGGTCGCCGTTCGTGACGAATCCGACCCAGGCCGCGTTCATCTCGTCGGCGAGCGTCTGCGGGGCGTCGCGGCCCGCCAGCCGCACCGTCTCGTCGTCCGTGAGCCGATCGAACACGAACCCGAGTTCGAGTGCATGCGCGGCGCGCAGATCGCGAACCGGACTCGGCCACGCGAATTCGTACACATGCGTGCGCTCCGGTCGCATTGCCGCCACACGACTCAACGGCCCTCGCAGCATCATGTCCGTGACGAGCTGCCCGAACACCTCGCCGGTGCTCGCCCCGGGGAAGGCCGAGCGATACTCGCGCACTGCTCGACGAGGGATGCGGGAGAGGATCCGTGCGGCCTGCAGCTTCAGCTCGCTGATGCCGGCCAGAGCCTCGGGCGGGAACCACAACCGGTACTCGTCGGTGTTGCTGCCGATCAGGAGCGGAGTCTCGATCTCGCCGAGCACCTCGTGCGGAGAGCGGGGCAGGCTGTCCGGGTCGATGGCGAACTGGAAGCCGGGAGCTCCGCCCAGCGGCGAGGATCCGGCCGACTGTGCCTTTCGCGCTTCGAGCAGCTGATCGGGTGAGAGCGCGGCGAACGAGTCACGGTCGGCCCGGACACCGAGGTGCTTCGCGAGCTGTGCGGTCACCCGACCCGCCTTCTTCACCGGCTGTGCCGTGAGTGGCCCGGATTCGATGATGGCGCGATGGATCAGCTCGCGGGAAGCGTCTCGTGCGAGAAGCCCGGCGAGGATCGCCCCGCCTGCGGATTCCCCCATCGCGGTGATCTGCGCCGGATCGCCTCCGAAGGCGGAGATCTCGCGATGCACCCACTCCAACGCGGCAGCGGCGTCGCGCAGACCCAGGTTCCGGGGTGCGCCGTCGAGTACCGAGAACCCCTCCGACCCCAGACGGTAGTTGATCGAGACGAACACGATCCCCGCCTTCGCGAAGACGGTGCCGTCGTAGAGGGGCAGCGCGGCGGTTCCGCGTTCCAGCGCGCCGCCGTGGATCCATAGGAGCACCGGCGCCGCGGAGGCCCCGACCGGAGCCCAGACGTTGGCCGTGAGGATGTCTTCCCCGTCGATGCGCACCGAGCCGAGGAGCTCGCCGATCGCGCCGGCGTAGGGGAGCTGGGGAGCGGTGGGGCCGAACTGCGTCGCCTCACGGATGCCCTCCCACGCCGGCACCGGCTGCGGGGTGCGGAACCTGTTCTCGCCGAACGGAGGCTGCGCATAGGGGATGCCGAGGAACCGGGCGACACCCTCCTCTTCGGAACCGCGCACAGCGCCGGTCGACAGCGTGGCCTGAGGTGAGGAGGTCATGAGCGTCATCCTAGGGTCGTGCGTCCGCGGTACGGAGAATCCCGAGCTGCACGGGGTAGGATTGGCACTCTGAACGTCCGAGTGCCAGCGGAAGGGAAGGGTGATGGTCACAGAGCGAGGACTCCAGGTTCTCCGCGCGATCGTGCAGGACTACGTCGAGACCCACGAACCCGTCGGCAGCCGTTCCATCGTCGACCGGCACTCCTTCGGGGTCTCGGCGGCGACGATCCGCAACGACATGGCGCTGCTCGAGGATGAAGAGCTCATCACGGCTCCGCACACCTCGTCCGGTCGGGTGCCGACCGACAAGGGCTACCGCGTCTTCGTGAACCACCTGGCACAGCTGCGACCGCTCTCGTCGGCGCAGCGCTCGGCGATCGAGTCGTTCCTCGGCGAGCCCGCCGACCTCGACGACCTGATGGTGCGCACGGTGCGTGTGCTGACGCAGCTCACCGGTCAGGTCGCGCTCGCGCAGTACCCCTCGTTCGCACGGGCTCACGTCACCCACGTCGAGCTGGTCGCGCTGGCGCCCAACCGACTCCTGATCGTGCTGGTCACCGATGCCGGTGGTGTGTCGCAACGCGTGGCCCAGCTGCCGGAGGCCATCGACGAGGCCGAGATGGCGGTGCTGCGCGCGCGCATGGCCGCCTTGATCACCGGTCACGGCATCGGCGAGGCCTCCGACCGTCTGCAGGCACTGCTCGCCGTTCAGGACGCGCCGAAGGATCACGTGCTGCGCGCGATCGCGAGCGTCGTCATGGACGAGCTCAGCGGTTTCCGCCAAGAGCGTCTGGTGATGGCGGGAGCAGCCACCCTGGCCCGTCGCGAACAGGACTTCCGCGGCAGCATCCATCCGCTCCTCGAGGCGATCGAGGAGCAGGTGACCCTGCTGCGGCTGATGAGTGAGATGGTGACCGACGAGCACGGGCTCGCGGCCAGCATCGGCACCGAGAACGCGCCGTTCGGCCTCGGCGAGGCATCGATCGTCGCCAGCAACTACGCGGCACCCAGCGGCACCGCGCGCGTCGGCGTGATGGGGCCGACGCGGATGGATTATCCGAGCAATCTCGCGGCGGCGCGGGCGGTCGCCCGCTACCTGTCGCGGATGCTCGACGAAGACGAGGCCGGCCGCTGACGCGGTCGCGACCGGAAGACACACGCAGAAAGGCGATTGTGGCGGACCACTATGAGGTTCTCGGGGTGTCCCGAGACGCTTCCACCGACGAGATCAAGAAGGCGTATCGGCGCCTCGCGCGACAGCTGCATCCGGATGTGAATCCCGGTGAGGATGCGGCGGAGAAGTTCAAGCTCGTCACGCACGCGTATGACGTGCTGAGCGACGATGAGTCGCGGCGCCGCTACGACATGGGCGGAGGAGACGGCGCTGCCGGCAACTTCGGCGGATTCGGCGGGTTCGGCGACATCTTCGAGACGTTCTTCGGCGCCTCCCAGGGCGGCGGACGCGGGGCGCGACCCCGTTCGCGCCGGGAGCGCGGACAGGACGCACTCGTGCGTGTCACGCTCGACCTCGGTGACGTCGTCTTCGGTGCGCACCGCGACATCGACGTCGACACCGCCGTGCTGTGCGAGACGTGTCAGGGGTCCTGCTGCCAGGAGGGGACGTCCCCCGTCACCTGCGACATCTGCGGCGGTTCCGGCCACGTGCAGCGTCAGGTGCGCAGCCTGCTCGGCAACGTCGTCACCTCTCAGCCCTGCGGCACGTGCGAGGGCTACGGCACCACCATCCCGTACCCGTGCGGTACGTGCGGCGGCCAGGGCCGCGTGCGCTCGCGTCGCACGGTCTCGCTCGACATCCCGGCCGGCGTCGAGACCGGGCTTCGCCTGCAGCTGCCCGGCTCGGGCGAGGTCGGCAAGGCGGGTGGCCCGAACGGCGACCTGTACGTCGAGGTCACGGTCAACGCGCATCCCGCCTTCAGCCGCGAGGGCGACGACCTGCTCGCCACGCTCGAGGTGTCGATGACCGATGCGATCCTCGGCACCGAGACCACGATCCAGGGGCTCGACGGCGAGGTCGACCTCGAGATCCGTTCCGGCGTGCAGTCCGGGGATGTGCTGACCATCAAGGGGCGGGGCATCACCCCGCTCCGGGGCACCCAGCGCGGAGACCTGCGCGTCGGTGTGCAGGTGCTGACGCCTACCCGGCTGGACTCCGCGCAGCGCGCACTTATCGAGGACTTCGCGAAGAAGACCAAGGCTCCGGATCCGCAGCTCGCGCAGTTCCAGCCCGGGCTCTTCTCGAAGCTCCGCGACCGTTTCCGCAGCCACTGATCATGGCACTGCACTTCGTGGTCGAGTCGTCGACGGATGCGGGCGTCGGCGAACTCGTGTCGCTGACGGGCGCGGAGGCGAAGCATGCCGCTGTCGTCCGGCGGCTACGCGTCGGCGAGCCGGTCACGGTCGGCGACGGCGCGGGCGTGTGGCTGACGGGTGCGGCCGAAGAGGTGTCCCCGACCCGGGTCGAGGTCCGGATCTCCGACCGCGTCGAGCATCCGGCTCCGAGCCCACGGATCGTCCTGGTCCAAGCTCTCGCGAAGGGCGACCGCGACGAGCTGGCCGTGCAGGCGGCGTGCGAGCTCGGCGTCGACGAGATCGTGCCGTGGCAGGCGAGCCGTAGCGTCTCCCGCTGGGAGGGGCCGAAGGCCGTCAAGGGGCGCGAGCGATGGGCGACCATCGTGCGCGAGGCCGCGAAGCAGGCCCATCGGGCCTGGCTGCCCGAGGTCATCGCACCGGTGTCGACGAAGCAGCTCGCCGAGCGGGCGTCTTCGCAGCGGGTGCTGCTCCTCGACCCCACGGCTTCCGTGCGTCTTTCCGAGATCACGGCCGACGGTCGCGATCTGGTGCTGGTCGTGGGGCCCGAAGGCGGGATCGCCGAGGAGGAGCTCGACCGGCTGACGGCCGCGGGCGCCGAAAGGGTGCTCCTGGGCGACACTGTGCTGCGGACCTCGACCGCGGGCCCGGCGGCGATCGCCGTGCTGTCGGTCGCGCTCGGACGCTGGTGAGCGCTGGTCCGGGCGTCGAGGGAGCCAGGGCGCCACGGACGCGGCGATCAGTAGACTTGAGCGCATGACGGAACCCTCGATCTTCACGCGCATTCTGAACGGGGAGATCCCTGCCGAGATCCTCGGCGAGACCGACCGCCTGTTCGCACTGCGTGACATCGCGCCGCAAGCACCGGTACACCTCCTCGTGGTGCCGAAGACCGCGGAGTACCGCGATGTCACCGAGCTCGCCGCGGGGGATCCGTCCCTGCTGGCCGAGATGGTGGCGTTCGCCGGGAAGCTGGCCGAGGAGCACACCGACGACGGCGACTTCCGCCTCGTCTTCAACACCGGCGCGAACGCCGGACAGACCGTTTTCCACGTCCATGCCCATGTGCTGGCCGGGGGATTGACCGAGAAGAGCGTCGGTGCCTGACAACAACGAACCGCAGGAGCGCAGCCTGGGAGGTCGACCGCCCGAGGCGGTCGAGAAGATCTATGCCGACGGCGTCGCCATGGTGCAGCTGCTCGGACCACAGGACCGCCTGCTGCGGATGCTCGAGAAGGAGCACCCTGACGTCCAGGTGCTCGTGCGCGGCAACGAGATCACTCTCGGCGGCGACGTGGATGCGGTCGCGAAGGCCAAGGCGCTGGTCGAAGAGCTGCTCGCCATGACCAGAGCCGGCCATGATCTGGCTCCGAGCGACGTCGCCAGTTCGGCCCGCATGCTGCGCCAAGAGGGCGGTCCGCGCCCGAGTGAGGTGCTGGGCGAGGCGATCCTGACCACTCGCGGCAAGGTCATCCGTCCCAAGACCCTCGGGCAGAAGGAGTACGTCGACGCGATCGAGGAGAACACGATCGTCTTCGGCATCGGTCCTGCCGGCACGGGCAAGACCTACCTGGCGATGGCGAAGGCCGTCCAGGCGCTGCAGCGCAAGGAAGTCACGCGCATCATCCTCACCCGTCCCGCCGTCGAAGCGGGCGAGCGTCTCGGCTTCCTGCCCGGCACGCTGACCGACAAGATCGATCCGTACCTGCGGCCGCTGTACGACGCGCTCAACGAGATGATGGACCCCGAGATCGTGCCGCGCCTCATGGCGACAGGGACCATCGAGGTCGCACCCCTCGCGTACATGCGCGGGCGCACTCTCAACGACTCGTTCGTGGTGCTCGACGAGGCACAGAACACCACGCCCGAGCAGATGAAGATGTTCCTCACGCGCCTCGGCTTCGGCACGCGCATGGTCGTGACGGGCGACATCACCCAGGTCGACCTTCCGCAGGGTTCCTCCGGACTGCGTCTGGTCACGCGCGTGCTGGACGGTATCGACGACATCCACTTCTCGCGGCTCACCAGCGATGACGTCGTTCGGCACTCGCTGGTCGGACGCATCGTCGATGCATACAGCGAGTACGACGAGAAGCGCACGGCACAGCGCTTCGAGCGCGAACAGGCCGCGGAGTTCGCGAACCGCGCCGACCGCAGGGGAGCGCAGCGCCCCGGACCACGTGACCGCATGCCGAAACGAGGACTCTCATGATCGAGATCAACAACGAGTCGGCCATCGACGTCGACGAGACCGTGCTCCAGCGGCTCACGGACTACAACCTGGCGCAGCTGCACGTCAGCCCGGATGCCGAGGTCGCGATCGTCCTCGTCGACGAGGGCGCCATGGAAGCTCTTCATGTGCAGTGGATGGATGAGCCCGGCCCCACCGATGTGCTCAGCTTCCCGATGGACGAGCTGCGTCCGGGTACGGAAGACCGCCCCACGGCCCCCGGGCTCCTCGGCGACATCGTGCTGTGCCCGCAGGTGGCGGAGGCGCAGGCTCAGGCCGCGCGTCACACGCTGATGGACGAGCTGATCCTGCTCACCACCCACGGCCTTCTCCACCTTCTCGGATTCGATCACGCCGAGCCCGACGAGGAGCGTGAGATGTTCGGACTGCAGAAGGAACTGATCCAGGGCTTCGCCGCGGCTGAACGTCGCCGATGACGGCCGCCCTCCTTCTCATCGCCGCCGTCCTGCTGGTGGCGTTCGGCGGTCTCATGGCGGCGATCGACGCCGCCTACGGTGTCGCCTCCCGAGCCAATCTCGCCGACATGGCGACCGAGGGCCGCCGGGCCAAGGCGCTCGGGCGCATCGCCGTCGATCTGGACGCGCACGTCAACGCGGTCGCGTTCATCCGCGTGCTCGCCGAGGTGACCGCTGCGGTGCTGGTGACAGTCGCGTTCACGATGCTCATCGACAACAACTGGTGGGCGATGCTCGCCGCCGCGCTGCTGATGACGGCGATCACCTTCGTGCTCGTCGGCGCGAGTCCACGGTCGTTCGGACGCCAGCACGCCGAGGGCATGATCCGCGGCACCGCCTCGATCGTGCGCGGGCTCCGCATCTTCCTCGGACCGCTGGCGCAGGGCCTCGTCGTGCTGGGCAACAAGGTCACACCCGGCACGGGCCGCAGCTCCTTCGCCAGCGAGGACCAACTGCTCAGCATGGTCGATGAGGCGGCGTCGAACGATCTGATCGAGGAGGACGACCGCGACCTCATCCACTCGGTGTTCGACTTCACCGACCAGTTCGTCCGCGCCGTCATGGTGCCGCGCACGGAGATGGTGACCGTCGACGCCAGCGCGAGGACGGATGAGGCGATGTCGCTGTTCCTGAACCGCGGCGTCTCCCGAATGCCTGTCGTGGACGATGACGCCGATGACGTCGTCGGCGTGCTGTACCTCAAAGACCTCGTGCAGTTCGCGTACCGTGACGACAGCGCCTGGCGGGCCGCGTCCATCCGGCCGATCGCGCGACCGGCGACCTTCGTGCCGGAGTCGATGCGCGCTGAGACCCTCCTGCAGCAGATGAAGCGCGACGCCGTGCACGTGTGCCTCGTGATCGACGAGCACGGCGGCATCTCCGGCCTCGTCACCCTGGAGGATCTGATCGAGGAGCTCGTCGGCGAGATCTCAGACGAGTACGATCAAGTATCCGCAGAGTTCGTCGATCTCGGTCACGGACGTTACCGCGTGAGTGCCCGTCTCTCCCTAGAGGACGTGGGCGACCTCTTCGGTCTCGAACTCGAGGACGAGGACGTCGACTCGATCGGCGGTCTGCTCGGCAAGGCGCTGGGACAGGTCCCGCAACCCGGTGCGACGGCGACGGTGGAGGGCCTGGTCCTCACCGGTGGAGCCTCTCGCGGTCGAGGCCGGGGGATCGCGACGGTGTTCGTGGAACGTGCGGCAGGAGACCCTGGCGCTTCGCAGGATGAAGGAGATCGACACGATGACTGACGACACCCGAAGCGGGTTCGTGACCTTCGTCGGCCGCCCCAACGTCGGCAAGTCGACGCTGACGAATGCGCTCGTCGGCGAGAAGATCGCCATCACCAGCGAGAAGCCCCAGACCACGCGTCGAGCGATCCGCGGCATCATGAATCGCCCCGAGGGGCAGCTCGTCATCGTCGACACCCCCGGCATCCACAAGCCGAGGACGCTGCTCGGTGAGCGACTGAACGACCTGGTCGAGCAGGTGCTCGGCGACGTCGACGTCATCGGTTTCTGCGTGCCCGCGAACGAGAAGGTGGGCCCGGGCGATCGCCGCATCGCCGCGTCGCTCGACGGCTATCCGCGTGCCAAGAAGATCGCGATCGTGACGAAGACCGATGCTGCGGCGCGCGACGAGATCACCGAGCGTCTGCTGGAGGTCGATGCGTTGCGCGAGGACTGGTCCGCGGTCATCCCGCTCTCGGCGTTGACGAGGGACCAGCTCGAGGTTCTGTCCGACGAAATCCTCCTGCTGATGCCGAAGGGACCCGCCCTGTATCCGGAAGGCATCACGACCGACGAGTCGCAGGAGGACCGCATCGCCGAGATGATCCGGGAGGCGGCTCTCGAGGGCGTCCGCGATGAGCTTCCGCACTCGATCGCGGTCGTGATCGACGACATCGCGCCGCGCGAGGGCACCGATCTCACCGACGTGCACGCCTCGATCGTCGTCGAGCGCGACAGCCAGAAGGCGATCATCATCGGACACAAGGGCAAGCGGCTCAGCGAGGTCGGGGCGCGAGCCCGCGTCGGCATCGAGGCGCTGATCGGCACCCGGGTGTTCCTGGGCCTGCATGTCAAGGTGGCGAAGGAATGGCAGCGCGATCCGAAGCAGCTCGGCAGGCTCGGCTTCTGACATGAGGCCGGGTCGCACGTCGATGGCGGCGGGAAGGCCGCCGACCCCGGAGACATGAACTTCCGCAGCGATGACCCGAATCCGCTGCGGAACGAGGTCTTCACGCAAGTTTTCGACGCTCACTGGGCGGCGGTACGACACCACATCGAGGGAGTGGTCGGCGACGAGGCGGAAGTCACAGAGATCGTCTCGGAGGTGTTCCTGTCCGCCTGGTCCCGGCTCAGGCCCGCGCGTCCGCCCGGTCGGGTCTGGCTGCTTCGCGCCGCCGACCGGCGTCTGCGCTCTCGTTCCCGTCGATCATCGACGCCGAACGGCGCCCTCGACGCCGTGCACAGCGGAGTGTCCGGCGGCGACGAACAGCCGGGGCTGACGGGTCGCCGCGAGGTCATTCGAGCTTTGGGTGTCCTCACTCCACTTCAACGGCGTATCATCATGCTCACGTACTGGGATGGACTCGCGGTGGGGGAGATCGCGGAATTGCTGCGCGCTTCTGAGTCCCGAGTACGAAAGACGCTGGGCGTCGCGCGGGGACGTCTGCGCGACGAGCTGGGCCTGGAGGGGGCGGACAACGGGTGATGACTGACAACGCCGTGCTCGAGCGGATGCTGATCGAGGCCGACCCCGCACCGACCCCACGCGACGCGCCACCCGATGCCCGTGCTCTCGCGACCCGTGACCGCATCCTCCGCAGCGATACCGCACCGAAGCGGCGTCGGGCGCAGACGCTCGGGTGGGCGGGCGGGCTCACGGCCGTCGCCGCCTCCACCGCGTTGGTGATCGGGGTGCTCTCGCCGCAGGGCGCGGCCGTCGCCGGCACGCCCGCACCCCTAGAATTCAGCGGATCGAACACGATCGCGCAGCTCGTCGACGACGCGGAGACGGCACTCGCCGAAACCCCGGGGCCGACGGCTCCGATGCGAACGGTCAGGACGGCCTCCTGGGGCTTCCAGGTCGATGTCGACACGAAGACCACGACGGTCGTGCCGCAGCTCTCCACGCTCGTGTGGGAACCGGACGGCTCCGGGCGGATGACCATCATCGCCGGTGTGCCGTACGACCCTTCCGACGCGGTCGCCAGCAATGCCGCCGAGGTCTCGAGCAGCGGAGAGGTCGTCACCGATCTGGTGATGGAGCCGGGGGATTTCGACACTCCCTGGACGACGGTGCCCGGCGAGACCCGTGACGACATGGTGGCGGTGCTCGAGGCATTCGGCATGCCGGCAGACCCCACGGCGTTCGACGTCGAGATGGCGCTCACCTCGGTTCTCGACCAGTGGACGCTGACCGACGCGCAGCACGCGCAACTGCTGCTCCTGCTCGAGGAGGCCGGTGGTGGCGAAGCGCTGGGGAACACGACCGATCGCCTGGGGCGCCCCGTGACCGGTGTGCGCGTCCAGTCCCCGGACGGTACCGTGAGCGACCTGCTCCTGGTGTCGCGCGATACCGGACGGATCGTGGGCGTCGAGCGCACGGTCCTGAAAGCCGATGACGTGTTCCCCGCGGGCGCGATCATCTCGTATCAGATGTGGGATCTCGATGAGGAGACCGTGCGATGAAACGCACCACCCTTCTGGCCGCTGCCCTGCTCGTGCTCGTCATGACACTGGGGGCAGCCCCTGCCATGGCCGCCGCCGAAGACGACCGTGAGGTCGACCCCCTGGTCGCGGCGGTGCTCGATGAGGTGCCGGGCGGTGTCATCATCGACGGGCGGCACGCGGTGTGGCCCAAGCTCGACATGGAGCTCACCGTGCCCGCAGCCTCGGGCTTGACATCGTGGTCGGTCGGGAGCTGCACGACCGGCAGGATCTGCGCCTACAGCAGCACTTCGCTCGGCGGAGCATCCCTGACGTTCGGCACCTGTGCCGTGCACACGATCCCGTCGAGCTTCGCGGTCAAGTCCGTCGCCAACGCCCGGGGCTCCGGCTCCGTCCAGGTGCGCAACGGGTCGACCGTCCTGAGGACCGTGGCCGCCGGCGGCTGGAGCAATGTCTCCGGCACGGTCACCAACCTCCGCTGCCTCGTCTGAACCGTGTCGCAGTCGATGTCATCCGGGGAGCTGCCGCTGGCGCAGCACTGGGTGGCGACTGCGCCCGGAGGACCGGAGTCGTGGGAGTTCGTCGAGGAGCGCCTGTCGGCACCCGGGCACGGTGAGGTCACCATCCGAGTGCACGCTGCCGGCGTGAACCCCGCCGACGCGAAGCATGTCGCGTCCGGCCGGCCCGGCCTGGAGTTCCCCGTTCCGATCGGGTACGAGGTGTCCGGTGCGCTCAGCGCGGTCGGTCCGGACACCCGGATCGGCTCCGGCTCCGCGGTGATCGGCGACGAGGTCATCGCGTTCCGGGTGCGCGGCGGCTACGCGACAGAGGTGACGGTCCCGGCGGACAAGGTGTTCGCGAAGCCGTCCACGCTCACGCATTCGGAGGCGGCGAATCTGCTTCTCATCGGCACCACGGCGGCGGAGATGCTCGCGGTCACCGGGGCTGCGCCGGGGGAGACCGTACTGCTCCACGGTGCCTCGGGGGCGGTCGGTGTGAGCGTCCTTCAGCAGGCTCGGCTCCGCGGCATCCGCGTGATCGGCACCGCGAGCGCCGACCGGTTCGACGAGGTACGGCGATTCGGGGGAGAGCCCGTCCGATACGGCCCGGGGCTCGCCGACCGGGTCCGTGAAACGGCAGACGGACCGGTGGTCGCCGCGCTCGATGCCGTCGGCACTGACGAGGCCGTCGACGTGTCACTCGAGCTGGTCGCCGATCGCCGTCGTATCGTCACGATCGCCGCGCTGGGGCGCGCCGAGGCGGAGGGGATCCAGGCGATCGCCGGATCCATGCCCGCCAGTGCCCGGTTCCGCGATGAGGTGCGCAGCGAGCTGATCGCCCTCGCACAGAACGGCGACCTCGTGGTGCCCGTCGCCTGGACCTTCCCGCTCGACGAGGCGCGTCAGGCCCACCGTGTGTTGGCGACCGGTCACCCCGGCGGGAAGCTCGCCCTGATCCCGTAGGTCAGTCGATCTCGCGCAGGGCGGAGGTCACGACCACCACGTCCGCGCCGTATTCGGCATCCACCGCATCCTGGATCGTGCCGTCATCCCACACGACCTGCAGCCAGACGTATCCTCGATCCGGCCCGACCGTGAGCGCATCGGCCCCGAGACGCGCGGAGATGTCGTCCTGCACCCGCGTCAACTCGTCTTCGGCCGTCGAGCCCTCGACGCCGCCGGTCGGGTCCTCCGGAGCGACCGTGTCGTACAGCGCGAGCATGATCGGCGCGTCGGTCCGGGCGAGCCGCTCACCGTCGTACATGGCATACACGGCATACGCGCCCCAGGTCGTCTCCCCGCTGGTCTCGCTGCCGTCGACCCCGTCCCAGGTCCAGTCGTCCAGCGGTACGCCGCTGCACTGCGGCGGGTACGACTCCATGATCGCGCCCATGCACAACGCCACGCCGCCCGCGTCTTCCAGCACGGTGCCCACCCCGATCACGCGCCCCTCCGGCGGCTCGGGATGTGCGTTCTCGAGGCGCTGATCCGACGGGACAGTCGTGCTCGTCGGCGCCGCGGAGCTGCCGGGTCCTGCGGTGCAGGCGGTCAACGCGAGGAGTCCGACGGCGGATGCCAGGGCGAGGATCAGGCGACGCTGCGATGTGCTCATAACGGGGAGTGTCACCGGCCGCCGGATCGTCTCACACGCGTCGAAACCGCCACACCATCCCTGCTAGCATGACCACATGCCTTTCGGCGGTCTGCTTCTTCTTAGCTGCCGCGACGAGTCCTAAAGCTAGGGCCTTCCTCGTCGCGGCGCTTGTGTTGGCCCGTTCATCTTGACGAAGAGAAGAAGCCCCATCATGCAGAACACTCAGCGCCCGACGGCGATGCCGATTCACAAGTACCGGCCGTTCCACGAGCAGATCAACGTCCACCTGCCTGATCGCACCTGGCCCGACGCCCGCATCACCGAGGCGCCGCGCTGGTGCGCCGTCGACCTCCGCGACGGCAACCAGGCCCTCATCGACCCGATGTCGCCCGAGCGCAAGCGCGTCATGTTCGAGCTGCTCGTCAGCATGGGCTACAAGGAGATCGAGGTCGGCTTCCCGTCGGCGAGTCAGACCGACTTCGACTTCGTGCGACAGCTCATCGAAGAGAACCTGATTCCCGACGACGTCACCATCCAGGTGCTGACCCAGGCGCGCGAGCACCTGATCGAGCGCACCTACGAGTCGATCGCGGGCGCCAAGCAGGCCATCGTGCACCTGTACAACTCCACGAGTGTGCTGCAGCGCGAGGTGGTGTTCCGCACCGACAAGCAGGGCATCATCGACATCGCCCTCGAGGGCGCGCGCCTGTGCCGCAAGTTCGAGAAGACGATCCCGGACACGCAGGTCTACTACGAGTACTCGCCCGAGAGCTACACGGGCACCGAGCTCGAGTTCGCCGTCGACATCTGCAACCAGGTGATCGAGATCTTCGAGCCGACTCCCGACCGCAAGGTGATCATCAACCTGCCGGCCACCGTCGAGATGGCTTCGCCGAACGTCTACGCCGACTCGATCGAGTGGATGAGCCGCCATCTCAACCACCGCGAGAACGTCATCCTGTCGCTGCACCCGCACAACGATCGCGGCACGGCCATCGCCGCCGCCGAGCTCGGCTACATGGCCGGCGCGGACCGCATCGAAGGATGCCTGTTCGGCAACGGGGAGCGCACGGGCAACGTCGACATCGTCGCGCTGGGCATCAACCTGTTCACGCAGGGCATCGACCCGCAGATCGACTTCAGCGACATCGATCAGGTCAAGCGCACGGTCGAGTACTGCAACCAGCTGCCCGTGCCCGAGCGCAGCCCCTGGGCCGGCGACCTGGTCTTCACCGCGTTCAGCGGCTCGCACCAGGATGCGATCAAGAAGGGCTTCGAGGCGATGGAGGCCCGGGCGAGCGCGGAGGGCGTCACGGTCGACGAGATCGAGTGGGCGGTGCCGTACCTGCCCGTCGATCCGAAGGACCTGGGGCGCTCGTACGAGGCCGTCATCCGGGTCAACTCGCAGTCCGGCAAGGGTGGCGTCGCCTACCTGCTGAAGTCGGATCACGCGATCGACCTGCCGCGCAAACTCCAGATCGAGTTCTCCGGGGTCGTGCAGGCCAAGACGGATGCCGAGGGCGGCGAGGTCACATCCGACCAGATCTGGTCGATCTTCAACGACGAGTACCTGCCCGCCGACGACTCGGCGGCCAAGTGGGGCCGGTTCGAGTTGCTTGCGACGCAGACCCGCAGCGACATGTCCGGTGATGTGGTGCTCGATGTGGTGCTGCGCGACGACGACGAGCAGGTCTCGGTGTCGGGCAACGGCAACGGCCCGGTGGCGGCATTCGTCGAGGTGCTGCGTGGTCAGGGCTTCGACATCACCGTGTACGACTACGTGGAGCACGCCCTCAGCGCCGGAGGCGACGCACAGGCCGCGGCCTACGTCGAGCTGCAGGTCGGCGACCAGCGCCTGTGGGGCGTCGGCATCGACGGCGACATCTCGACGGCATCACTCAAGGCGATCGTCTCGGGTGTCAACCGCTCGATCCGCACGCGGCAGCAGGAGCTCGCGGCGGTCTGACAGTCCGCGCAGGAACGCCCCCTCGGTGACGACCGAGGGGGCGTTCGTCATTCCCTGTTCAGACCCACTGGACGAGCTGCCAGACGATGCCGTTCGGATCGGCGAACTGGCAGTAGCGCTCGCCCCACGGCTCGGTCTCCGGGGGAGTGATGACACGCGCACCCGCCGCGTCGATGCGGGCGAACTCCGCATCGATGTCCTCCACGACGAACACGAGCAGGGTGCCCTGACCCGCGGAGCCGGCGATCTCCTGGGGTCGGAAGCTTCCCAGGCCGGTCTCCAGGAAGATGAGGTTCGGTGCGTCCGGGTGCTGCAGCGAGACGAATCCCTCGGCGGACATCGCCTCCTCGAATCCGAAGTGGGTCTTCGCGAACGCGGCCGACGCGGCGATGTCGTCGACGTTGAGAGAGATGGCGGTCTGAGTGATGTTCACGGTGTCTCCTGTCTAAACTACGTACAACGTACATGGTTAAGAGATCCCGTGAGAGGATTATTCCGACATGGCCAAGAATCTGGTGGATCTCCTCTGGCGGGACGAATCGTCGGCGGCCGCGGGCGGTCGTCGTGGACCTCGGGCCCGACGTTCGACGGCGGAGGTTATCTCGCGGGCGATCGAGCTCGCCGATCACACCGATCTGGACGCCGTGACGATCCGCGCCCTCGCACAGTCACTCGAGCTGCCGCCGATGTCGATCTACACGCACGTGAACAGCCGTGCAGACCTGCTCGTCCTGATGGTCGACGTGGTGCACTCCCGGATGCGGGTTCGCTCGGTCGAGGAAGTCGGCTGGCCCGCGCGTGTGCGCGCGGTTGCCCAGGACAACCTCGACCTGCTGCGAGGGCATCCCTGGGTGCTCGACATCGCGGACCAGCGTGCCGCGCTCGGGCCCGGCACGATCGCCAAGTACGACCGTGAGCTGCATGCGTTCGATGACACGGGGCTGGGCGACGTCGAACGCGACGCGGCACTGTCCTTCCTCCTGGACTTCGTGCGAGCTGCGGCGACCAGGATGCGGGAGAGCGCCGAGAAGGAGCAGTTCGGCGCATTTTGGGCGGAGGCGGGCCCGCGTCTCGCTACCTACCTGGGGGAGGACTACCCGCTCGCGCAATCGGTCGGTCAGGCCGCGGGCGAGTCCCTGGGGACGCCCTACGATGCCGCAGTCGCGTGGGAATTCGGTCTGGCGAGGGTGGTCGACGGCCTCCGTGCGATCATCGGCGAGCGCCCGGGATCCTGAGATCGAGGCTCAGATGTCGGCGCTGGGCTTGACGATCGCGATGGCGCCCGTCTCCGCGGCCACCTTGCGGCGGTAGATGCGGCGCTGCTCCGGCAGGGAGACGTCGAACGTGACGGCGAGGATGCGGATGACGGTGGTCACGGCGATGCCGGCGATGGCAGCGATCGTGATGGGCATGCCGAGCGCCACGGCGATGACGATGAACGTGCATCCGGCGCCGGCCGCGACGGCGTAGAGCGAGCCGACGTGCATGATCGCGGTCGGCAGCCCCATGAGCATGTCGCGCAGCACGCTGCCGCCCACGGCCGCGCACACGCCGATGAACACGGCCGGCACCTCGGGGATGCCGAAGGCGAGAGCTTTGCTCGTCCCGAATGCGCCGAACATCCCGATGACCACCGCGTCGAGCACCACGATCGCCGTGTTCAAGCGGGTGAACAGACCCGCGAGAAGCATGCCGAGGAGCGCGGCCCCCGCCGCCGTGACGAGATACCACTGGTTCTGCAGGGTGGCCGGCGTCTGCCCGAGCAGGATGTCGCGGATGAGACCGCCGCCCATCCCGATCATGATGCCGATGATCGCGACGCCGAGCCAGTCGAGGCGTCGCTGACCCTGGAACCCCGACGCGAACATCGCGCCCTGGACGCCGCCGAGGCCGACGCCGAGCAGGTCCGCCCACAGCGGAATGGTGAAGAGCGGTTCGGTCACCCGTCCATTCTCCTGTACGGAGGATAATCGAGGGGTGCCCACCTACCGAGACGAAGCGGTGATCCTGCGCACTCACAAGCTCGGTGAGGCGGATCGCATCGTCACCATGCTCTCGCGGCGTCACGGCAAGGTCCGCGCGGTCGCGAAGGGAGTGCGTCGCACGTCGTCGAAGTTCGGCGCCCGGCTCGAGCCGTTCATGGTCGCCGACGTGCAGCTCTACCAGGGGCGCTCGCTCGACATCGTGCAGCAGGCGGAATCACTCGGCTCGTACGGCACGGACATCGCGGCGCATTACGACCGGTTCACCGCGGCGAACGCGATGGTGGAGACGGCCGACCGCCTGAGCGACGCCGAGGCCACCCCCGATCAGTATCTGCTCCTCGTGGGCGGGCTGAGGGCGCTGTCGCGCGGAGAGCACGTCGCGCGCAGCATCCTGGACTCCTACCTCCTGCGGGTCATGTCGCTCTCCGGGTGGGCGCCATCGCTCGACGAGTGCGCCCGTTGCGGGACCCCGGGGCCGCACGCACGATTCGTCGCGCAGCTGGGCGGACTGGTGTGCACGAACTGCGCCCCGGCCGGAAGCCCTCGCGTCGGGGAGAAGACGCTGACCCTGCTCCGCGCCTTGATCTCGGGGGAGTGGGACGTCATCGATGCGTCCGCGCACGCCGACACCGCAGCCGCGTCCGGACTCGTCTCCGCCTACGCCCAGTGGCACCTGGAGCGCGGCATCCGCTCGCTCGCCCATGTGTCGGACATCTCGTCGGAAGGACCACGATGAGCCCGAAGCCCTACACACACAAAGACGCGGTGCCCTATCGTCCGCTGGATTGGACCGGTGTGCACCCGCCGGCGTTCCGGGCCGTGCCCGAGCACGTCGCGATCGTCATGGACGGCAACGGCCGCTGGGCCAACCGCCGAGGTCTCAACCGCATCGAAGGCCACAAAGCGGGCGAGGAGGTGCTGCTCGACGTCGTCGCCGGCGCCATCCAGGCCGGGGTGAAGCATCTGTCCGTGTACGCGTTCTCGACCGAGAACTGGGCGCGCTCTCCCGAGGAGGTGCGCTTCCTCATGGGCTACAACCGCGACGTGCTGCACCGCCGCCGTGACCAGCTCAACGAGTGGGGGGTGCGCATCCGCTGGGCGGGCCGCAAGCCGCGGCTCTGGGGCAGCGTCATCAAGGAGCTGCAGCACGCCGAACAGCTCACCCGCGGCAACGACGTGCTCACCCTCACGATGTGCGTCAATTACGGCGGACGGGTCGAGCTCGTCGACGCGATGCGGGCGATCGCGGAAGACGTCGCCGCCGGGCGCGTGAAGCCCAAGGCCATCACCGAGAAGATGATCCGCCGGAACCTGTACGTGCCCGACATGCCCGACGTCGATCTCTTCCTCCGGAGCTCGGGGGAGCAGCGCACCTCGAACTTCCTGCTGTGGGAGTCGGCCTACGCCGAGATGGTGTTCCTCGACACGCTCTGGCCGGACTTCTCGCGGGAAGAACTCTGGCGGGCGATCGGCATCTACCTGTCGCGGGACCGTCGCTTCGGCGGCGCGATCGACACCCCTGACTCACCCGCCTGAGCCCGGAGCCACTGCTCGGTCTCGTTCGGAGTCCGGAGCCGGACGATCGTGAGCTGCGGGAAGCGCAGGGTGTAGTCCGGCATCCGCTCGGTCCAATGCCCCAGGGTCTTGGTCTGCCAGGCGAGGATGTTCTCGTCGGGATCGCTGCGGAACATCTGCCAGATCGGTTTCTCGACGTTGTCGTTCCACATCCGCGTGCGCAGGATGCTGCGGCGAAGCGTTCGACGCAGCAGGCGTGAGCGCACCACGCGGTACGGATAGTCCAGCCAGATCGCGAGGTCGGCGCGCGGCGTGAGGATCTCGTCGGTGCCCTTGCTCGTGTACTGCCACTCGGTGACCCAGCGGTCCTCGGCCGCGAAGGAGCGCACATCGTCGAGGAACTCGGGCCGCGGAGCCCAGTTCGGCCCGTGGAACAGGCCGTCGATCTCGATCTGGCGCAGTCCCCACACGCCGGCGACGCGGCGCGCGAGAGTGGTCTTGCCGGAACCCGTGACACCGGCGACCAGGACCCGCTCGGGCCGGAAGGGAAGCGGGTCGGCGGCGGTGAGCATCCGAGAATCCTACCGATGTCGCCTCCGCAGCCTCGGAATAGCTCGGGGGCGCATGCGGTTGGATGAAAGTGTGACTGAACCCATCTCCATCGACATCTGGTCCGACATCGCCTGCCCCTGGTGCTACATCGGCAAGCGCAACCTCGAGAAGGGTCTCGAAGCGGTCGCTGCCGATGAGGACGCGCCGCAGGTCAACATCACCTTCCACTCGTTCGAGCTGTCGCCCGACACCCCGGTCGACTTCGACGGCGACGAGATCGACTTCCTCGCCGGGCACAAGGGCATGCCGCGCGAGCAGGTCGAGCAGATGCTGTCGAACGTGACCGGTGTCGCCGCGAACGCGGGGCTCGAGTACCGCTTCGACATCCTGCAGCACACCAACACCGTGAAGGCGCACGAGCTGCTGCACTTCGCGAAGGCCGAGGGGCTACAGCACGAGATGGAGGAGCGGCTCATGTCCGCCTACTTCACCGAGGGCAAGCACGTCGGGCGCATCGATGACCTCGTGGCACTCGCGACCGAGGTGGGCCTCGACGCCGACCGCGCCCGCACGGCGCTCGAGAGCGAGCAGTACCTCCCGGCCGTGCGTCAGGATCAGGCGCAGGCACGCGCCTACGGCATCCAGGGCGTCCCCTTCTTCGTCGTCGACGGCCAGTACGGCATCAGCGGTGCACAGCCGCCGGCCGCGTTCGAGAACGTGATCCGCGACCTGTGGGCCAAGCGGGACGAACCCGTCGAAGCCTGAGAACTGCCGGACACCACGACGCCGGGGACCCGAACGGGTCCCCGGCGTCGCCTTGTGTGTGCGTCAGACGCGCTGCTGCCGCGGGGCGAGAGGCAGCGGCTCCATGGGCTGGTCGTTCGCCGTGAGGTCGATGCCGAGCTCGCGCGCGTAGACGACGCGGGTGGCGATCGTCACCTCGTCACCCGCCTCCTTGAGCTCGAACACCCGACCGCCGCGCATGCGGTTGCGCTCCGCGCCGTCGAGACCGTATGCGCCGAAACCGGTGCCGGGGGCATAGCCGAGCATGACGCCGTAGTAGTCGCCCACGTAGTCGTTGATGTGGTCATGGCCGACGAACACGCCCTTCACGTCGCCGCGCTCGAGGATCGCGTTGAACATCCCCGAGTTGAACGGACCGGGGCACTCATCTTCGTTGCGCTCACCGACGATGGCGTGCCGGGCCCTGCCGCGCGCGGCATCGGCCTCCGTGCGGGTGTCCACGCCGCCCCACCACATGAAGCGGTGCTCCCACAACGCGATGTGCAGGAACATCAGCCCCGGCACCGTGCGCCCGCGACGCTGTTCGAGACGCTGCGACTGCTCGCGGTACCAGGCCACCTGGTCCATCCGCAGCCAGTCCCAGGTCGGGTATCCGGCGAAGTCCTGGCCGTCGATCGTGCCGGGGGCGTAGCGCCCCGAGTCCATCAGCCACAGCGCGAACGCCTCGCGGTTCTTCCGGGCGGCCGAGCCGATCGACACGATCGTGTTGCTCGTGCCCGTCACGCCCCGCGTGCTCTCGGCATTCACGTTGTACTCGTACGAGCGGTAGATCTTCAGCATCCCCGCCTCGTCCACGCCCGACTGCGGGAGCGAGTCCTCGTCGTGGTTGCCGTACGTGACCGCCCAGGGGATGCGCCGGGATTCCATCGGCGTGACGACGTTGTTGATCGCCTGTTTCACCGCGAGCCGGGTCTCGCATCCGCCGGTGATCACGTCGCCGTTGATCACGACGAAATCGGGCTTCTCCTGGTCGAGCACCTTCTCCATCAGCTCGACCGTGCGACGGTCGGTGAGCTCATCGTCCTGCGTGTCGTTGAACTGCACCACCTTGAAGGTCCCGTCGGCACGGAACCGCAGACCGCGGCCTGGCCCGGCGCCTGCCGGGGCGATGTCCGTGGCAGCAGCCGCTGCGGCGGTGCCGACCGGCAGGGCGGTTCCGAGAGCGCCGAGCGCTCCAGCGGTGAGGACGGTGCGCCGGCTGATCGGCAGACGGTCGGGCATGTGTGGTCTCCTTCGTCTTCGGGCGATGTTCGCCGCGGTGAGACTAGGGAGGCCAGATGGCGTCGGACTGACGAGGAGGTGAACGAGACCCGTGTTCGAGCGCGGATCAGCGCGGGGCGCAGCTGACGTGGAGGTGAACGGCGCGGGCCGCTGCGTTCGATCCGGTCGCGTCTAGCGGGTCAGTGCCGCCTCGATCGCGCTGACGATCTCCGGTGCGTCCGGCTTCTGCTTCGGGCGGAAGCGCACGACGTCACCGTCGGGCAGCACGAGGAACTTCTCGAAGTTCCACTCGACCCGCCCGGCCTTGCCGCCCTGGTCCGGGGTCTCCTTGAGCGCCTTGTAGAGCTCCGACGCGTTCTTGCCGTTCACCTTGACCTTGTCGTTGACGGGGAAGGTGACGCCGTAGGTCGTCGAGCAGAACTCGAGGATGTCGTCGACGGAACCCGGCTCCTGGCCGAAGAACTGGTTGCAGGGGAAGCCGACGACGGTGAAACCGCGGTCGCCGTACAGGCGCTGCAGCTCCTCGAGCTGCTCGTACTGGGGGGTGAGTCCGCACTTGGACGCCACGTTGACCACCAGCACGACGTCGGCGCCGAGATCGTCGAGCGTCTTCTCCTCGCCCTTGGCGTCGGTGAACGGGATCGAACGGAGCGCGGAATCGGTCATATTCACAGCTTAGGTCGCAGCATCCCTCCTGGCTCCGCGTCTGGGAGAATGAACAGGACATGACTCTCGCCACCGCCCCCGCCCGCCCCCTTCGCATCGGCCCGATCGACCTCGACGTGCCGGTCGTCCTCGCACCCATGGCGGGTATCACCAACACCGCCTTCCGGCGCCTGTGCCGCGAGTACGGCGCCGGGCTCTACGTGAGCGAGATGATCACCTCGCGTGCGCTGGTCGAGCGCAACGAGACGACCATGCGTCTGATCCGGCACCACGAGTCCGAGACGCCGCGGTCCATTCAGCTCTACGGTGTCGACCCGAAGACGATCGCCGAGGCCGTGCGCATCATCGTCGCGGAAGACCACGCCGACCACATCGACCTCAACTTCGGATGCCCGGTGCCCAAGGTCACCCGCCGCGGTGGGGGAGCAGCGCTCCCGTGGAAGTCGAAGCTGTTCGCCGACATCGTCGACCAGGCGGTCAAGGCCGCCGGTGACGTGCCGCTGACGGTCAAGATGCGCAAGGGCATCGACAAAGACCACCTGACCTTCCTCGATGCCGGGCGCGCGGCGGAGGACGCCGGTGCAGCTGCGGTGGCCCTGCACGCGCGCACCGCGGGCGAGTTCTACTCCGGATTCGCCGACTGGAACGCGATCGGCGAACTGAAGCAGGCCGTCACGAGCATCCCCGTGCTGGGCAACGGCGACATCTGGTCCGCCGACGATGCCGTGCGCATGATGGCGCAGACCGACTGCGACGGTGTCGTGGTCGGACGCGGGTGCCTCGGACGCCCCTGGCTGTTCGGCGAGCTCGCCACCGCATTCGGTGGCGAGGGCAAGACGGTCGACGCCACGCTCGGGTTCGTCGCGAACGCCTTCCGTCGGCATGCCGAGCTGCTGGTCGAGTTCTTCGAGGACGAAGATCGCGGCTGCCGCGACATCCGCAAGCACGTCTCCTGGTACTTCAAGGGATACCCGGTCGGTGGTGACATCCGCACCGGGCTCGCCACCGCATCCAGCCTCGCGGAGATCGACGACTTCCTCGGGCGACTCGATCACACCGCTCCGTATCCCGGTGCGGATGCCGAGGGGCAGCGCGGACGTTCCGGACACCCGAAGCGGACGGCACTGCCGGACAAATGGCTGGAGTCGCGAGAGCTCGCCTCGTCGGCCTCGGAGATGATGCGTGGAGCGGAGATCGAGAACAGTGGCGGTTGACCCTCAGGTCGGCCTGCGCGCCGACGGCTACGACGCGCGCGATGCCGAGCGCTTCTTCGCCGAGACCCATCGATCCGAGCGCAACGACTTCGCCCGCGACCGCGCACGCGTGCTGCACTCTGCCGCGCTGCGCCGGCTCGCGGCGAAGACACAGGTGCTGAGCCCGGCCAGCACGGCCGACTTCGCCCGCAACCGCCTGACGCATTCGCTCGAGGTGGCGCAGGTCGGGCGGGAGCTCGCGGTCGCCCTCGGCGTCTCAGCCGATGTGGTCGACACCGCCTGCCTGAGCCACGACCTGGGCCACCCGCCGTTCGGACACAACGGCGAGCGGGCGCTCAACGAGTGGGCGGAGCCGATCGGCGGGTTCGAGGGCAACGCCCAGTCGCTGCGGATCCTCTCCCGGCTCGAGGCCAAGGTGCTCGACGACGATGACCGTTCGGTCGGCCTGAACCTGACCCGCGCCAGCCTGGACGCGACGTGCAAGTACCCGTGGACGGTCGACAGCCCGGTGCCCGACCCCGGTGGGCGGCTCAAGTTCGGCGTGTACCCCGAAGACGAGGCCGTGTTCCGCTGGATGCGCGAGGGAGCGCCCGGCCGCCTGCGGTGCATCGAGGCCGAGATCATGGATCTCTCCGACGACATCGCGTACTCGGTGCACGACTTCGAGGATGCGATCGTCAATGGCTACGTCGATGTCGCTCAACTGGCCGACCCGCGTGCGCACGACGCGCTCCTCGGCCGCATCCAGCAGTGGGTGGGCTACGACTTCACGCGCGACGAGCTGGCGGATGCGCTGTACCGCCTATCGTCGCAGCCGATGTGGCTGGCGTCTTTCGACCGTTCCCGGCAGGCGCTCGCCCGTCTCAAGAACCTCACGAGCGATTTGATCGGCCGCTTCGCCAAGGCCGCGGTCGCCGCCACCAAAGAGGCGTACGGAAGCACGGCACTCGTTCGCTACAACGCCCATGTCGTCGTCCCGCGGGTGATCGAGGTGGAGATCGCCGTGCTCAAGGGCATCATGGGTCAGGCCATCGTCACGATCGAGGCCCGCAAGGGGGTCTACAAGGAGCAGCGACGCGTTCTGACGCGGCTCGCCGAAGCGCTGTGGTCGACTGACGCCCTGTGGTCCGCCGGATCCGACGTGCTCGAGCCCGCGTTCGCCGCGGACTTCATCGCGGCGGAGAACGACGCCGAGCGTGCCAGAGTCGTCGTGGATCAGATCGCGAGCCTCACTGACCAGAGTGCGATCGACTGGCACAACCGGCTCGTGGGAGAGATCGATCCGGCCGAGGTGGGCATCTGGACTCCTCGTCACGCCCGACCCGGGGCTCGCGCGCACGCCGAGAGGCGGCCCATCGCCGAAGGGGCGCGCTGATGCCGCGGATCCGGCAGGCCGATGTGGACGAGGTCAAGGCGCGCACGAACATCGCCGACATCGTCGGTGAGCGCGTCGCGCTCAAGTCGGCGGGCGTGGGTTCGCTCAAGGGGCTGTGTCCCTTCCACGACGAGAAGAGTCCGAGCTTCCATGTGCGCCAGCAGGTGGGCTACTACCACTGCTTCGGCTGCGGCGAGTCGGGCGACGTCTACTCGTTCCTGCGCGAGATGGACCACGTCAGCTTCACCGAGGCTGTCGAGCGTCTCGCCGGCCGCATCGGGTACACGCTGCACTATGAGGACGGGGGAGCGGCTCCGGAGACGAGCGGCCGCAGCCGCCTCTACGCGGCCAACACCGCGGCCGCGGAGTTCTTCCGTGCCCAGCTCCTCACACCGGATGCGGAGGCCGGCCGCCGCTTCCTCGGGGAGCGCGGCTTCGACGCCGGAGCCGCGGCGCATTTCGGCGTCGGCTTCGCGCCGCGCGGCTGGGACGGCATGCTCAAGGCGCTCACCGCGCAGGGCTTCACGCGTGAAGAGCTCAGCAACGCCGGACTGGTCTCCACCGGGCAGCGCGGCGTCTACGACCGGTTCCGCGGGCGCCTGGTGTGGCCGATCCGCGACGTCTCGGGTCAGACGATCGGGTTCGGCGCGCGCAAGCTCTTCGACGACGACAACGGTCCGAAGTACCTGAACACGCCCGAGACCCCGATCTACAAGAAGGCCCAGGTCCTCTACGGGCTCGACCTCGCCAAGCGCGACATCGCGCGCGGCGACCCCCGCCGCGTCGTGGTGGTCGAGGGGTACACCGATGTGATGGCCTGCCACCTCGCCGGTCTCACCACGGCCATCGCGACGTGTGGCACGGCCTTCGGCACCGACCACATCAAGGTGCTGCGGCGCGTGATGGGCGATGACAACGCCTCGGGCGAGGTCGTCTTCACCTTCGACGGCGATGAGGCCGGCCAGAAGGCCGCGCTACGCGCCTTCACGGAGGACGATCGGTTCAATGCGCAGACCTTCGTCGCGGTCGCGCCCGACGGCCTCGACCCGTGCGATCTGCGTCTCCAGCGCGGTGACGCGGCCGTTCGCGGGCTGATGGACACCAAGCAGCCGATGTTCGAGTTCGCGATCGACCGCAAGCTGGGTGGCTTCGATCTCTCCACTGTCGAGGGGCGCGTCGGTGCGCTGAGGGCTGCCGCGCCGATCGTGGCCGAGATCCGCGACCAGCTTCTCCGCCCGGGTTACGAGCGTGTTCTGGCGCGGCGACTCGGGATGGATCCCACCGAGGTGCGCAGTGAGGTCGAGCGGGCGGCGCGCGGCGGTTCCACGCCGCAGCACGTACGTCGCGAGGCTCCGCAGGTCGATCCCGCGACCGGGGCATCCGTCGTGGCACCGGTCACTCTCGCGAGCCTTCCGCGCAGCCCCGATGTCGCCGTCGAACGCGACGCGCTGATGGGGGCTCTGCAGTATGGGCATCAGGTCGATCAGGCCCTCCTGAATCGGGCGCTGGGAATGCCGTTCCGCACTCCGGGTCTCGACGCCGTGCGCGAGGCCGTGGCAGCGGCCCCCGACCGCACCAGGGCCGGCTGGGTGACGGAGGCCGTCAACAGCGTCCGCGAGCCCTACCGCTCGCTGGCGGGTGAGCTGCTGATGACGCCTTTCCCCGCTCGAGACGAGGAACGTGCCGTCGCCACCGTGGCCGACCTCGCCCGACGACTCGTCCTGCGCCAGCTCGAGCGCGACAAGCAGGAGCTCCTCGGCGCCGTGCAGCGCGTGCCGGCGGATTCCGATGGGGGCCGTGCACTGCGGATGCGCCTTCGCGACATCGATGCCGAGCGTCAGCGCTTCGCCGAGTCGTAACGCTGTCCGGCACCGCGAAGACGGCAGGATGGACACATGTCCCGCAGGCCAGAATCCACGAACGCGATCGATAGCTCCGATCTCGTGATCGACCGGATCGGCCACGGGATGCCGACCCGCGCCGTTGACGGCGTCACCTTCTCTCTCGCTCCCGGGGGACTGATCTGCGTCGCCGGCCCCACGGGTTCCGGGAAGTCGACTCTGGTCGCCGCTCTCGCCGGTTCCACCGACCCCTCGGTGAAGGTCGTCGGCGGAAGCGCTCAGGTGTGCGGCGTCGACGTGCGCCGGCCGGGACGCAAACACCGCATCCTCACTTACCGCACGGGCTTCGTCCCGCAGGGGGCGGGTGCGGACCTGCCGCCGCGGCTGACCGTGAACGAGGTCATCGCCGAGCCGATCCTCGTCCGCGAGCGCAAGGTCAACACCAAGGCGCTCTCGATCCGCGTCGCGACCCTCCTGGACGAGTTGCACCTCCCGCTCGGCACTGCGGCCAAGTTCCCGTACGAGCTCAGCGCCGGCATGCGCCAGCGTGTCGCGATCGCGCGCTCGTTCGTCCTGGAGCCGAAGGTGCTGATCGCCGACGAGATCCTCGCGAACCTCGACCTCGAAGTGCGACCGGTGGTCTTCGATGCCATCACCCGACGCCGTAAGGAGCAGGGGATGGCCGCGCTTCTCGTCACCAACGATGCGGACTTCATCCGCGAGCTCAACGCCGAGACTCTGATGCTGCGTGCCGGTCACGTGGTCGCCCGTGGCGTCGGACGGGACCTGCTGTGGGTGCCGAATGCGGAGTCGGATTCTCGCCGCTGAGCACGACACGCCCGGCATCCGTGAAGGGTGCCCCGGTGTCATGAAGTCGGTCCGGAGTTTGCTAAGCTTGTCGAGTTGCCCGCTGAGCGGGCACATTCCTCGGTAGCTCAATTGGCAGAGCAGCCGGCTGTTAACCGGCAGGTTCTTGGTTCGAGTCCAAGCCGGGGAGCCAACGAGAAAAGCCCCCTCCACGGAGGGGGCTTTTCTCGTTCAGGTGCGGGGTCGAACAGTTGATCCGAGGAGAAGAGCCCCTTCGGCCGAAGGGGCCCTTCTCGTCAGCGGGGAAGACGGTGTCAGCCCACGCCCTCCATGGCGCTCGTCTCGGTGTTGCCGATCCTCGCGATCACGTCGGGTCGACGACGCGAAAGGTAGAGGTACCGGGTCAGCGCGAGGGCGACGGTGGCCAGGAAGATGTACGGGATCACGTTGTACGGGAACGCCGGGACTGGCCAGACGTTCGCGAAGAACACGTACGCCATGGTCACCACCGCGATGGTCGCGCACACCTTCACGAGACCGTTGCGCATCTTCGCCCGCTGCGTGTAGACGACGCAGGCGATCGCGACGAGGGCATAGGCGACCATGTAGCCGTAGGTGCCCCAGGTGTTCACCCAGACGAGGATGTCGCCGGTCGCCGCGCCCGAGATCAGCAGCACGATGTCGACCGCGATCGCGGCTGCGCCGGCGATGATCAGCACACGGTGCGGGGTCAGGTGCTGCTCATGGGTGCGACCGAACCGCTCGGCGACCACGCCCTCCTTGCCCATGACGTACACGATGCGTCCGATCACGTTGAGCGGAGCGACGACGACCGCGAAGAACGAGGCCGAGACCCCGATCGTGAGGGCGGCGGCGAACCAGCTCGGCATGCCGATGAGAGCCGACATGCTCTCCAGCGGGCTGGCTGAGGTGGCGAGGTCGTCGCCCAGCACCGTGATCTGCGTATACGCGGCGAACACGTAGAGGACACCGACGCCGAGCGCGCTCCACATGATCGCGCGGGGGATCGCCTTGTACGGCTCCTTGGCCTCGCGACCGAGTGCGTCAGCGGAGGAGAACCCGACGAACCCGAGAATGCCGAGCACCATGCCCGACGCGACCCCCTGGAACGAGGATCCGGTGGCGAGCACCTGAGCGGGGTCCCACGCGGCGGGTCCGGCCCAGATGAGCGCTGCGACCAGGAGCACGAGGATGATGCCCACGGAGAGGAGTTCGAGAACGAGCGAGATGCGCGCGGACAGGCGGATCCCGCGGATCGTGAACAGGGTCGCCAGTCCGCCGAGGATGATCGCGAGCCCGATGTCCCATCCGAGTCCCTGAGCGGGAAGCCCGAGCATGCGGAGGAACTGCGCCATGTAGCTGACGGAACCGCTGAGGGAGGCGGACGCGATGCCGAAGCAGCCGATCAGCAGGGTGACCCCGGCGAGGAAGGCGCCGAACGGTCCGAGTCCCTTCGACACGTACGTGTACAGCGACCCGGCAGATGCGTGCTTGCGGGCGAACACGACGACGCAGTAGCCGACGCAGAGGATGACGATGGTCGCGAGGGCGAAGGCGTAGATGGTGCCGTTGCCTGCACCGAGGAAGATGGCCGCCGCGGTGAAGGCGATGACGGCGCTGGGGGCGATGTTGGCGATGGCCTGGGCCGCGAGTTCCGGCCCGCTCATGACGCCGGTGCGAAGACCGGCATCCTTGGGGGCACCAGGCGGGGCGACGACGGTGTCTGACATGGTTCTCCTGTATTCGGGTTTCAGGGTGGGGATGCGGTGTGCGGTCAGGGGATGAGGAGCGTGCGAAGTGCCGAACCGGTCTCGAGATCGTCGAGCGCGGCTGCGGCCTCGGAGAGCGGTCGCCGTCCGGAGATCAGCGGGTCGATCTTGAGCTGCCCATCCATGTAGCGGTCCACGAGCGCGGGAACGTCGATGGAGGGCCGGACGGAGCCGTAGTTCGATCCGAGGATGCGCTGGTCGGCTTCGGCGAGGACGAGGGGTTCGAAGGAGGCGCGCGCCCCGGTCGGCGGGAGACCCACGATCACCGCGGCGCCGCCGAGTCCGAGCATCTGGATCGACTGCTCCGTCGTGATCGTGCGTCCGATCGCATCGAAGGCGTAGTCGACCCCGTCGGGGATCAGCTCGCGCAGCTGTGCGACGGCATCGCCCTGCGAGGCGTCGATGCGGTCGGTCGCGCCGAACTGCAGGGCGAGCTGGGTCTTCTCGGGGCGTACGTCGATCGCCACGATGCGCTCCGCACCGGCGAGGCGTGCTCCTTGGACCACGTTGAGTCCCACGCCGCCGCAGCCGATGACCGCGACGGTGGCACCAGGCTCGACGGCGGCGGTGTTGAGTACGGCGCCGACCCCCGTCGCGACAGCGCAGCCGACGACGGCGACGACGTCGAGCGGTGCGTCGTCGCGGACCTTCACGGCACCGGATGCCGGGACCACGACCTCCTCGGCGAAGGAGGAGACACCGAGATAGTGGTGCAGCGGCTCGCCGTCGCGGCTGAGACGCGAGGTCCCGTCGAACAGCACACCGAGCGGTGCGACCACGGTCGCGACCTTCTGGCAGCGAGCCTCGTGCCCGGCGCGGCAGTATCGACACTCGCCGCACGGCGGCACCCAGCTCAGCACGACGTGATCGCCTACGGCGAGTGTCGTGACGCCTTCGCCGAGTTCGGTGACGACGCCGGATCCTTCGTGGCCCATGACCAGGGGAGCGGCGGCGTCCCACTCACCACGCTTGACGTGCAGGTCGGAGTGGCACACGCCGGCGGCGGCGATTCGCACGCGGACCTCGCCGGCGCGCGGGGGTGCGAGGTCGACGTCGACGAACTCGATCGGAGACTGCGGATCGCGGAAGACAACAGCTTTCATGACATCCTTCGGGTGGAGAGGGGATGCGCACGATGCTAGGAGAGCGCGCCCGGTCAGAGCATCCGACAAATGTGTGAAAGGCGTGGCCTGCACTCGACATTTCGTATGATCGAGACATGGTTCGTGATGTCGTCTCCGTAGCGCGGTACCTCGACGGCGAACTGCTGCAGGGCGAGGTCCCGAGCGCCCGGCACGTGAATTCGGTCGTCAGGATCGATTCGTTCGGCGTCCCGACCGATCGACTCTTCGCGACACTCGTGACGACAGATGAGCAGCCGATCCTCGCGCTCATCGACGATCCGGAGCGAGCCGCACTCCTGAGGGAGGTCGTGCTCGTCACGAGCGCCGACACACCTCCTCTGCGTCAGGTGCTCTCCGCAGCGCGGATCACCGCGATCGTTGGTGCACGTACATCGCAGGAACTGCTCATGCCTCGGCTCACGGCCCTCCTCGCCGTTGACCAGGCCGCGGAGGCGAGAGCGATCACCTCGGCGATGCGGGTTCTCACGCTCGCGGCTCGACGCAGCGGGATCACGGGCGTCATCGCCGAACTCGCACACCGGATCGACGGGTGGGCCGTGCTCCTCGACCGGCATGGCGAGGTGATCACGACGGCGGGAGCGGGAAGCCTGCACATCGACGACGCGATGGCGGTCGCGACCGGCCGCCCGGTCCGTGTGCGTCACCGCGCCCTGCAGGTCCATCCGGTGGGGCCGGGGCAGGACATCAGCGCACGACTCGTCACCGCTCCGCGAAACGACAGCTCCGGTCGAGGGAGAGAGCTCAGCTCGCAGGCCGCGGCGCTGCTCGACCTCCTCATGAGAACGCGCGACAGCAGTCATCTCGAGCGTCTCGGCCGATCGATGATGCTCGAAACGGTTCTCGAGGGCGGCGACGGAGCCATGCGTCTGCTCCGTCGCTGGGGCGTGCACGAACGGACGCTGGTGGGATTTGCTCTGGCATCGCGCACGAGCGGCGTCGATGTCGAGCATCTGCTCGCGCTCTGGCTCGACGAGCTGGGTGCCGAGCACGTTTTCACGTCTCAGCGCGGTTTCATCCATGGGCTCCTGCGCGAGGAGCACGCGGAGGAGATCGCGCACAGGGTCCGTGCTTTCGCATCGACGCTCTACCTCGGTCTCGGGCGGTCGGCCGGCACGGATGAGCTGGCGCGAAGTGTCGATGAGGCGCGTCAGGCGTGCGAGGCGGCCCGTACCAGTGGTGAACGCGTGGTGAGCTACGCCGCGATTCCGACTGTTTCCTTCGTGCTTGAGCAACTCGCCCCGGAGCAGGCGCAGCGGATCGGCCGACTGCTCGATCCGCTCCGTTCGGGGGATCAAGGAACCGAACTCATCGAGACGCTGCGGGTCTTCCTCGCCACCAACAGTGCGTGGGGCGAGAGCGCCAGCCGCCTGCAGATCCACCGACAGACCCTGACGGCACGCATCCGGCGGATCGAGGATCTGATTGGGCTGTCGTTGGCGGACCCGGATGATCGTGTCGCCGCGTGGCTCGCGCTGCGCGCATCGGACGGCTGAGAGCCACCGGTGAGGCTGTGTGGTCAGCGCGCGGCGCCTTCGAGCGTTCCCTCGGTCTGCCCCGCTGGGTCGACCAGCACGCAGTAGACGACGCGCCCGCCGGGCTGGTCCCATGTCTCCTCCGTCGGGGGGATGAGATACACGCCGAGCGCGGATTCCTGCCGCGGTACCCCGACGAAGTCCGTGAACGGATCCCCGATGCAGTCGAGGGTGGCGGCTTCGATCGCTTTCTGCGAGAAGGCGCCGCCGGGCATCTCGATCTCGTGGAAGACCTCTTCGTCGTGGGGTTCGGCGCAGGGGACGACTTCCGCGTCTTCGGGAAGGCCGCTGGTGGCTTCGAGGCGACAGTCGCCGACAGCCACAGCGGGAGTCTCGCTCTTCGCGACACCGGCGCCGTCGCCCGTCGCGCTGCGTTCCGGGGAGGGGTCGGCGGTTCCGCAGCCGGTCAGGGCGACCGCGACTGTCAGGGCACACGCGGCGAAGAGCAGCGGGGTCCGTTCGTACGGCTTCATGTTGGTCTTCCTTCGTGCCTTCGGGGACACGATGTCCGCTTGTGCTGCGGCTCAGCCCTCGAGGTCGTCCACGCCGGGCATCCAGCTCGCCCCCGGACGCCCCCAGCCGCGCTTACGGGCGATCTTCTGCACCGTCTTCCAGTCGCCGTCCGAGAGACGATCCACATAGAGGATGCCGTCGAGGTGATCGAACTCGTGCTGCATGATCCGGGCGCGCCATCCGTCGACGTCGATCGTGACCGGTCGACCTTCCAGATCGGTCGCGGTCACGTGGACCCGCTCCGAGCGACGCAGCGGGAATCGTTCGCCGGGGAAGGAGAGGCAGCCCTCGGATTCGAGGTCGGGGTCGGGGTCGCCCGGTTCGAACGGCACCATCCAGAGCTCGGGGTTGATGAGCACGCCGCGCCACGGCTGATCGTCGTCGTCCACGTAGGCGTAGGTGTAGATGCGCAGGGGGACGCCGACCTGCGGGGCGGCCAGCCCGACGCCCGGCGCGGTGTCCATCGTCTCGAACATGTCGGCGACGAGCGTGCGGATGTCGTCGGTGATCTCGTCGACGGGGGATGCGGGGGAGTGCAGGACGGGGTCGCCCATGATGCGAATCGGAAGTACAGCCACGTCACAACCCTAGTCGGCGGCGCTCGCCCGGTAGGCTCGTACCGTGACTGCTGGGGTGTGGATGAACGGGGCCGAACAGGTCGGCGATCAGCTCGTCGGAGCCTTCCAGGACCCCGGAATCCTCCTGGGGATCCCTCTCGCCCTCGCCGGAGCGGTGTTCATGTCGCTCGGCGCGCAGTACCAGCATCGCGGCGTCGAGAAGGTCGAGCGTCTCAGCGGCGCTGATGGGGCGTCGGGACTCAGCCTCAACCAGATCAAGCGGCTGTTGACTCGGCCGTCCTGGCTGGTCGGAACGCTCATGCTCGGGCTCGCGGTCATCTGTCAGCTCGCGGCCCTCGTCCGAGCGCCGCTGATCGTGGTCCAGCCACTGGGAGCGATCGCACTCGTCATCACGACGCTGCTGAATGCGAGGGTCTCCGGTCACAGTCCGACGAGACAGTCGCTCACAGCCATAGCCTGCTGCGTCGGAGGCATCTTCCTCTTCGTCTTCTTCGCCGCGATCTACGCGACCGAGCAGGAGGTGACCGATCGCGAGCTCTTCGTGATCCTGGCCCTCCTGCTGGTGGTCATCATCATCCTCGGTGCCTGCTGGCTGATACTCCGTCACCGCATGCGCGCGCTGTTCTACGTGGTCGGCGCCGGCGTGCTCTACGGCTTCGTCGCCACCCTCGCCAAGGTCGTCATCAAGCGCATCGAGGCCGGTCAGTTCGAGTGGATCACCGCGATCTGTGTCTTCGCCCTGCTCGCCGCGGCCGCGGTCGGCGGTTACTTTGTGCAGACCGCCTACAGTTCGGGCCCGCCCGACCTGGTGATCGCCGGTCTCACCGTCGTCGATCCGCTGGTGGCCGTCGTGATCGGCATGGTCGTTCTCGGCGAGGCCGCAGCTGCACCGCCATGGGTCATGGTGATCTTCGCGATCGCGGGAGCCATCGCCGTGTGGGGAGTGGTGGGCCTCGCCCGCTACCACCCGCAGGTGCTCAGCGACAGCCAGGAGCTGGGAATCGAGCGCGGGAGCACGCCCGCCGCGCAGAGTCAGGGAGCTTCCGGCGACCCCTCGACCTCGCGGGCCGCGGGCGTCGACACTCCCGATCGCCCGGAGAGCCCGGACGACGGCGACCTGCCGCCGGGCCGCTCCGGTCCCCCCGAGCAGCCGTAGCCGCCCGAACGAGGACCGGGAGCGACGCGACGGTCAGTACGCCTGATCGATGAGGTCGGGTGAGACCTCGGAGGCGGCGGCCTCATCCACGAAGAACACGGTGCGCTTGCGCCCCTTGGCGCCGGCAGCCGGCACGCTCGTGTAGCTCGCACCGGCGAGGGCGAGTCCGAGTGCCGAGGCCTTGTCGGCGCCGGTGAGCACGAGCCACACCCGCTTCGATGAGTTGAGCACCGGGCGCGTGAGCGTGACGCGCTCGGGCGGGGGTTTCGGAGAATCGCGGACGGGGAGCGCAGCGGCGTCGGTGACCGTGACTTCCTCCCGATCCGGGAACAGCGAGGCGATGTGTCCGTCCGGGCCGACGCCCAGGAAGCAGACGGCGAACGACGGCCACGGGTGCTCGTCGGTGCCGAAACGGGCGAGTTCGGCGGCATATGCCGCGGCCGACTCGTCGAGCGTGAGCCCGGTCTCCGGCCCTGCCACCTCGTGCACGTTCTCGGCGGGCACGGGAATGTGGTCGAGGAGCGCCTCGCGCGACTGCAGGGAGTTCCTGTCCGCGTCGTCTCGCGGGACGAACCTCTCGTCACCCCACCAGAAGTGCACGAGCGACCAGTCGATCGCGGCCGACCGCGGATCGTCCGCCGCTACGCGCAGCACGGCACCACCCATCGAACCTCCCGTGAGGGCGATGTGGGCGACTCGACCGTTCCGTGTGCGCGCGCGAACACGCGTGAGGAAACGGTCTGCTACTCGGGCGGCGAGGGCGGCGGGGGTGGATTCCACCACGACCCGCTTCTCTGCGGACGATACCGGCATCGACGTCACTCTCCAGTCTCGGGCGGACCCAGTTTCTCCCAGCCCTCGGTGATGACTCGACCGTACAGGACATCGGGGTCGAGCCTGCGCAGCTCCTCCGCGAGGCATTCGCGGAGCGTGCGGCGCGGTAGGTGGAGGTCGTGGTTCGGCTGATCCGGCTGCGTGAGGATGGCGATGCCGGGCGAGGGCCGCTCGAGCAGGATGTCGCCGGAGGCGCGGGTCAGACGGACCGACTTGATGCCCTCCTGCCAGTGCTCGGGGTTCTCATACGACCAGCGCACGCGAACGCCCAGAGCCATCTGCAGCCAGGCGGCGAGCAGCGCGGTCGACGGAGAAGCCGACCCACCGCGCACCTCGACACCCGTGATGGGCTCGTACGGCGGCTGATCGAGCACAGCGGCCAGCTGCTCCCGCCAGTGCGTCAGACGCGTCCAGGCGAGGTCCGTGTCTCCGGGGGCGTGGGTGCGTCCGAGCAGCGCGAGCCGATCGCGCACGTCGGGCGAGGTGGCGGCATCGGTGATGCGGCGCTGGGCGATGCGGCCGAGCGGTGACGTCGACGGCGAGGTCGGAGCATCCTCCGGCCACCAGGCGACCACGGGAGCGTCAGGCAGGAGGAGACCGGTGATCAGGCTCTCCTCATTGCTCGCGGCGTCCCCATAGGCACGCAGCACGACGACCTCGCTCGCGCCGGCGTCGCCGCCCACGCGGATCTGGGCATCGAGGCGGGAATCGCCGTCGCCCGTGGTGATGACGATGACGCGCATGGGGTGTTCACGCGATGCGTCGTTGGCCGCATCGATGGCCGCTTCGGCGACACCGTTGCGGGCGGCGATGACCAGGGTGAGCACACGGCCGAGGGCGACGGCGCCGCCCTCTTCGCGCACCTTGACGAGCTGCTTGGCGACCTGACTGACGGTCGTGTCGGGAAGGTCGATGATCACGGGCGTCTCCAGACTCGTCCGTCGCGGGCCAGCAGGTCGTCGGCGGATGCCGGACCCCACGAGCCCGGAGCGTACTGCTCCACCGGACCGCCGACGGCCGCCCAGTACTTCTCCACGGGGTCGAGGATCTTCCAGGAGAGCTCGACCTCCTCGTGCCGCGGGAACAGCGGCGGGTCGCCCAGGAGGACGTCGAGGATCAGACGCTCGTAGGCCTCGGGGCTCGCCTCGGTGAAGGCGTGGCCGTAGCCGAAGTCCATCGTGACGTCGCGCACGTTGCTCCCGCTGCCGGGCACCTTGGATCCGAAGCGGATCGTCACACCCTCATCGGGCTGCACACGGATGACGAGCGCGTTCTGCCCGAGCTCCGAGGCGTTGCCACGCCCGAACAGGTGCTGTGGGGCCCGCTTGAAGACCACGGCGATCTCGGTCACACGGCGTCCGAGACGCTTGCCGGTCCGCAGGTAGAACGGCACGTCGGCCCAGCGACGGGTGTCGATCTCGAGCTTGATGGCCGCATACGTCTCGGTGGTGGAGTCGGGGTTCATGCCCTCCTCATCCAGGAAGCCGGTGACCTTGTCGCCGCCCTGCCACCCGCCCGCGTACTGGCCGCGAGCCGTGGCGAGGGAGAGGTCGTCCGGCACGTGCACCGCGGCGAGCACCTTCTCCTTCTCGGCACGCAGGTGCTCCGCCGAGAGGCTGATGGGCTCCTCCATGGCGGTGAGCGCGAGAAGCTGCAGCAGGTGGTTCTGGATCACGTCGCGCGCGGCGCCGATACCGTCGTAATACCCGGCTCGACCGCCGACGCCGATGTCCTCGGCCATCGTGATCTGCACATGGTCGACGTAGTTGCGGTTCCAGATCGGCTCGTACAGCTCGTTCGCGAAGCGCAGCGCCAGGATGTTCTGGACCGTCTCCTTGCCGAGGTAGTGGTCGATGCGGAAGATCGAGTCCGCGGGGAACGCGACCTCGAGCGCCGCGTTGAGCGCACGGGCGGATTCGAGGTCGTGCCCGAACGGCTTCTCGATCACGACGCGGCGCCAGCGCTCGTCATCATCGCTGTTCTCGCCGACGAGACCCGAATCCTTCAGCTGCTTCGCGACGAGCGGGAAGTCCTTCGGCGGGATCGACAGGTAGAACGCGTGGTTGCCCATCGTGCCGCGTTCCACGTCGAGCTTCTCGATGGTCTCGCGGAGCTTGCGGAAAGAGTCGGGGTTGTCGAACTCGCCGGAGACGAACCGGATGCCCTGGAGCAGCTGCGTCCACGTCTCCTCGCGGAACGGGGTGCGGGCGTGCTCCTTGACCGCGTCGTAGACGACCTGGGCGAAGTCCTGGTCCTCCCAGTCGCGGCGGGCGAACCCGACGAGGGCGAACCCCGGCGGGAGCAGACCGCGGTTGGCGAGGTCGTAGACCGCGGGCATCAGCTTCTTGCGCGACAGGTCTCCGGTGACGCCGAAGATCACGAGGGCGCTGGGCCCCGCGATCCGGTTGAGACGGCGGTCATCGGGGTCACGCAGCGGGTTGTGCCCGCGCGAGATGGGAACAGACATGGGTGGGGGATTCTCCTGCTGTTACTTCTGTGCGGCTTCGAAGAGGGCGAGCACGTCGTCCGAGGACTCGGTGATCGTCAGCGTGACGACCGGGCGGCCGTGTTCGGCGAGCACGGCGGCGTCACCGGCGGCCTGTGCCTGGATGAGCTGCCCGAAAGTGAACGGGCGATCCGGGATCTCGAGATCGACCTCGGTGCGCTCCAAGATCTGCAGGAACACGCCCTGCGCCGGTCCGCCCTTGTGGTACTGGCCGGTCGAGTGCAGGAAACGCGGGCCCCATCCGAACGTGGTGGGGCGACCCGAATCGGCTGCGACGAGCTCGCGCAGGCCCTGGAGCTGCGGAACTTCGAGGCGGTTGACGTATGCCTGGATGGACACGTAGCCGTCGGCCGGGAGCTGCGCCCAGAGCGCGTCGAGCACGCCCTCGACCGTGCCGGAGGCGGCGAGGGCCGAATCGGACACGCGCACCTCGACGCCGTTCTCGACGAAGGCCGGAGCGGTCGGCTCCGGGCGAGCGTCGAGGAGGCCGCGGGCGGCGATCTTCGCCGACTCGACGTCGGGCTGATCGAACGGGTTGATGCGGAGCAGGTGGCCGGCGATCGCGGTCGCGTACTCCCAGACGATGAGCTGCGCACCCAGTGTGCCGCTGACGAGGATCTCGCCCTCGTGGCGCTCATGCAGGTGGAACTCGTTGGCGTCGTCGACCAGGCGGACGATCTGCAGGTCGGCGGGTACCGGGTCGAGCTCGGGGGAGACCGGGAGCAGGACCACCGGGAGGATGCCGGTGCCGTCCTTGCCGGTCGATTCGGCGATGAGCTGCTCGATCCAGTCCGGCAGACCCTTGATGTGCGTGCCGTCGGTGATCAGGCCGAGCTTGTCGCGCCGCGGGTTCGTCGCGGCGATCGCCGCGCCCAGACGGAGCGCGGGGTTCTCGGCGGAGTCGACCGCGACCTCGAGCGACGAAGCCTCGGCCTCGTTCAGGAGCTCGTCGATGTCGACGCCCGCGAGACCCGAAGGCACCAGACCGAAAGCCGTGAGTGCCGAGTAGCGGCCGCCGACGTTCGGGTCCGCGTTGAAGACGCGGTATCCCGCTTCGCGGGCCGAGACGTCGAGAGGGGAGCCCGGGTCGGTGACGACGACGATGCGTTCCACCGGATCGATCCCGAGGTCGCGGAAGGCGGCTTCGAAGGTGCGGCGCTGCGAATCGGTCTCGACGGTGGAGCCCGACTTCGACGACACGACGAGCACGGTGTCGGCGAGTCCCTCGTCGAGAGCGGCGAGCACCTGGCCGGGGGCCGTGGAGTCGAGGATCGTGAGCGGTACGCCGGCGGTCTGCGCGATGACCTCGGGAGCGAGTGAGGAGCCGCCCATGCCGGCGAGGACCACGCGGGTCACGCCCTTGGCGTTCAGATCGGCGCGCAGGGCGACGATCTCGGCGACGAGCGGGCGGGAGATCGAGACGGCCTCCACCCAGCCGAGGCGCACGGTGGCCTCGGCCTCGGCGGCCGCACCCCAGAGGGTGGCGTCGCCGCCGGTGATGCGCGATGCGACGAGATCGTGGACCAGGCTGGGCACGGTCTCATCGATCGCGGCGCGCGCCGCGCCGGACGTGTGGATCGAGAAGGTCATCGCTGGGACTCCAGAGCCTCGGCCACCTGACCCAGCAGGTCGTGCCAGGAGTCGATGAACTTCGAGACGCCCTCGTCCTCCAGGACCTGCGTGACGTCGGTGAGGTCGATGCCGACGGCGGCGAGGTCGTCGAACACCTGGTGCGCCTCCGCGTAGCCGCCCGTGATGGTGTCACCGGCGATGACGCCGTGATCGAACGTCGCCTCGAGGGTCTTCTCGGGCATGGTGTTCACCACGCCCTCGGCGACGAGTTCGGTCACGTACAGGGTGTCCGGGAGCGCCGGGTCCTTGACGCCCGTCGAGGCCCACAGCGGACGCTGCAGGTTCGCGCCGAGCTTGATCAGGTCCTGCGCGCGCTTCTCGGCGAACTTCTGCTCGAAGAGCTCGTAGGCGAGGCGCGCGTTGGCGAGCCCGGCCTTGCTCTTGAGCGCCTCGGCCTCGGGCGTGCCGATCGCAGAGAGTCGCTTGTCGGTCTCGGTGTCGACGCGGGACACGAAGAACGAGGCGACGGAGTGGATGCTCGACAGGTCGAAGTCGGCGCCGTGCGCGCGCTCCAGACCGGTCAGGTAGGCGTCGATGACCTCGGCGTAACGCTCCAGGCTGAAGATCAGCGTGACGTTGACGCTGATGCCGGTCGCGATCGCCTCGGTGATGGCCGGAAGCCCCGCCTTGGTCGCCGGGATCTTGACGAGGAGGTTGGGGCGGTCGATCTTGGACCACAGCTCCTTCGCCTGCGCGACGGTGCCTGCGGTGTCGTGAGCGAGGTCGGGGGAGACCTCGATCGAGACGCGGCCGTCGACATGTCCCGAGGCTTCCCAGACGGGTCGGAACACATCGAGTGCGGCGCCGACGTCCTGGGTCGTGGCGGCGAAGACGGCTTCCTCGGCGCTCGCGCCGGAGGCGGCGAGCTCGGTGACCTGCGCGTCGTACGACGTGTTGCTCTTGTCGGTGATCGCGTTCGCGAAGATAGTCGGGTTCGTCGTGACGCCGACGACGTTGCGCGACGAGATCAGCTCGGCGAGGTTGCCGGAGTCGATGCGGGTGCGGGAGAGGTCGTCGAGCCAGATGCTGACACCTGCGGCGGCGAGCTGTGCGGTGGGGGTGCTCATGCGTTCTCCTTGGTGCTGTTTGCGGCGATGGTCTCGCGTGCGGCCGCGATGACGGCCTCGGTCGTGATGCCGAACTTCTCGAACAGGGTCTTGTAGTCGGCGGAGGCGCCGAAGTGGTCGATGCCGACCGAACGGCCGCGGTCGCCCACGATTCCGCGCCAGGAGAGCACGGAGCCTGCCTCCACGGAGACACGAGCGGTGACGGATGCGGGCAGCACGCTCTCGCGGTAGGCCTCGTCCTGCTCGTCGAACCACTCCAGCGACGGAGCGGAGACCACGCGGACGTTCACGCCCTCGGCGGCCAGCGCCTCGCGGGCGTTCACGGCGAGCTGCACTTCGGAGCCGGTGGCCACGATGATGACGTCCGGCGTGCCGTTCGGCGCCTCGGCGAGGACGTAGGCACCCTTGGCCGCGTTGTCCGCCGAAGCGAACGTGTCGCCGGAGGCTGCACCCTCGCCGCGCTCGAACACCGGGATGTTCTGGCGGGTCAGCGCGATGCCGGCCGGTCCCTCGTGGCGGCGGAGGATCTCCAGCCAGGTGGCAGAGGTCTCATTCGCGTCGGCGGGGCGGACGACCGTGAAGTTCGGGATCGCCCGCAGCGTCGCCAGCTGCTCGATCGGCTGGTGGGTCGGTCCGTCCTCACCGAGGGCGACGGAGTCGTGGGTCCAGACGAAGATGCTCGGGATGTTCATGAGCGCCGCGAGACGGACCGAGGGACGCATGTAGTCGCTGAAGATGAGGAAGGTGCCGCCGAATGCGCGGGTCTTGCCGTGCAGGACGATGCCGTTGACGATCGCACCCATCGCGTGCTCGCGGATGCCGAAGTGCAGCACTCGTCCGTACGGGTTGCCCGACCACTCGTGTGTCGACCACTCGGCCGGGATGAACGAGGGCGCACCCTTGATCGTGGTGAGGTTCGACTCGGCGAGGTCGGCCGAACCGCCCCACAGTTCCGGGAGCTCGGCGGCCAGGGCGTTGATGACCTGGCCGGATGCGGCGCGGGTCGAGACCTCCTTGCCGGATTCGAACACGGGGAGTGCGGCCGTGATGTCGGCGGGGAGCTCCTGCGCCTCGAGACGGTCGAGAAGCTCCTTCTTCTCGGGGTTCGCGGCGGCCCAGGCGTCGAAGGACTCCTGCCACGTGGCGCGGGCCTTGGCGGCGCGGGCGGCGAGACCACGGGTGTGCGCAAGCACGTCGTCGGCGACCGCGAAGGTCTCCTCGGGGTCGAAGCCGAGAACCTTCTTGGTTGCGGCCAGCTCGTCGGCACCGAGCGCGGAACCGTGGATCTTGCCGGAGTTCTGCTTGCCGGGCGACGGCCAGCCGATGATCGTCTTGAGGATGATGAGCGAGGGCTTCGAAGTCTCGCCCTTGGCGGCCTCGATCGCGGCGAAGAGTTCGGCGACGTCTTCGACGTACTCGCCGGTCTTCTTCCAGTCGACGGTCTGCACCTGCCAGCCGTAGGCCTCGTAGCGCTTCGCGACGTCTTCGGTGAAGGCGACGTTGGTGTCATCCTCGATCGAGATCTGGTTGGAGTCGTAGATCGCGATCAGGTTGCCGAGCTGCTGGTGGCCCGCGAGCGAGGATGCCTCGCTGGTCACGCCCTCCTGCAGGTCGCCGTCGCCGGCCACCACGTAGACGAAGTGATCGAACGGGCTGGTGCCGGCGGCCGCCTCGGGGTCGAACAGGCCGCGCTCGTAGCGGGCGGCGTAGGCGAAGCCGACGGCGGAGGCGAGGCCCTGGCCGAGCGGACCGGTGGTGATCTCGACGCCCTTGGTGTGGCCGTACTCCGGGTGACCCGGCGTCAGCGAACCCCAGGTGCGCAGCGCCTTGAGGTCGTCGAGTTCCAGGCCAAAGCCGCCGAGGTAGAGCTCCACGTATTGCGTGAGCGAGGAGTGCCCTGCAGAGAGGATGAAGCGGTCGCGGCCCAGCCAGTCGACGTCGGTCGGGTCGTGGCGCAGCACGCGCTGGTAGAGGAGGTACGCGGCCGGCGCGAGGCTCATGGCCGTGCCGGGGTGACCGTTGCCGACCTTCTCGACGGCATCGGCCGCCAGGATTCGGGCGGTATCCACCGCGCGTCGATCGATCTCATCCCACTGCAATTCCGACACGTTCATGCCCTTTCCGACAGTTTCGAGGGCGCCCTTATTCCCTGGCGCATCCGCAACTTCCCTGGCGCATCCTGCACCGTCGCGGAGACGAGTGGAGGGGTGTGCGCAGCGCCGGGCGCGCGAGTGCTCTCAGCATAGCGAAGACGACTGTCGTGCTACGCGAGCGGACGGCGCGGATGGCGTCATCCGGTGTCATACACTGGAGAGGTTGTCCGGTCACACGTGCAGAGGAGGCGATCGAGATCTCGACGATGTCTGATCAGACCGTGAGGAAGTCGTCCATCGGTCGCACGGTGAAGGCCTACATCACGCTCACCAAGCCGCGTGTCCTCGAGCTTCTGCTCGTCTCGACCGTTCCGGTGATGTTCCTGGCGCAGGGCGGACTGCCCAACCTGTGGCTGGTGCTGGCGACCGTCATCGGCGGCTCGTTGAGCGCCGGTTCCGCCGCCGCATTCAACATGTACCTCGATCGTGACATCGACGCGCACATGCACCGCACCGAGAATCGACCGCTGGTCACGGGCGAGATCAGCCCGCGCGGCGCGCTGATCTTCTCCTGGACGCTCGCGATCGTCTCGACGGTCTGGCTGCTCGCCACGACCAACTGGCTCGCCGCAGCCCTGTCCGCGACCGCGATCTTCTTCTATGTCGTGATCTACACGATGATCCTCAAGCGCCGCACCGAGCAGAACATCATCTGGGGCGGCATCGCCGGGTGCTTCCCCGTGCTCATCGGCTGGTCCGCCGTCACCGGCTCGCTCGACTGGCCGGCGTTCGTCCTCTTCCTCCTGATCTTCCTCTGGACGCCGCCGCACTACTGGCCGCTGTCGATGAAGTACAAGGACGACTACGAAGACGTCGATGTGCCGATGCTGGGTGTCACCCGCAACGCCTCGCAGGTCGGCCTCCAGGTCATCCTCTACGCGTGGGCGACGGTGGCGTGCTCGCTCCTCCTCGTCCCGATCGCGAACATGGGTCTGGTGTACACCGTGTCCGCCACGGTCTTCGGCGGATGGTTCATCTACGAGTCGCACCGGCTCTACAACCGTGCCGTGCACGGTACCGAGCCGCGGCCCATGCGCGTGTTCCACGCCTCGATCACCTACCTGACGCTGATCTTCGTCGCGGTCGCGATCGACCCGCTGCTGCCGTTCTGACCCGACGCTTCTGAAACGACGGAGCGGCGCCGAATTCCTCGGCGCCGCTCCGTCGTTGTTTTCGCGAGAAGATCAGCGTGTGATCGTCGAGTCGTCCGGCTTCGCCTCGGTCGTGGGCGCGTCATCCCGAGCGGCGTCGTCCGCGTCAGCGGCGGGGACCACGTCGACCGCAGCGGCGTCGTATGCGGGCGCTGCCTCGGGGGACGCGGTGGTCTCGGACGTGGCGGTCTCGACCGGAGTCTGCGTCGTCTCGGCGGTCCAGTCGATCGCCTCGACGACGGCCGGGGCGGGAGCGGGGACGAGCGAGCGTGCTGCGACGAGCCCGAGGGTGAGCAGGATGCCGACGATGCCCGCGGCCAGGACGCCTGCGCCCACGACGACGAGCGACTGGCCGACGTAGACCTCGACGCCCGTGGCCGTACCGTCGAGCAGGGTGGCCGTCATCGTCCCGATCTGACCGGAGATGAGCCATCCGCCGACAGCCGTCGTGGCGAGGGAAACGACGAGGAGGAGCCAGAATCCGATGCTGCGTGAGAGTGACTTGTTCATGTCGTCCACGATCGCGGACGCGCTGATGAGTCGGCGATGTGCGAGCTGTGGATCGCCTGTGCGGGCTCAGTCGTCGGTGGGCACCGAGCGCTTCAGGTGCAGCACGACCACGGTGTACGTGGCGGCGGAGAGCGAGGCGAGGACCATGTGGATGCCGACCAGCAGCGGAGGCAGTCCCTCACGTGCCTGCCAGATCCCGACGCCGACCTGCACCAGGATCGCGAGCACCAGCACGAGGAGCCAGCGCCGCGGCTCCAGGCGCAGCACCCAGGCGGCGACCGTGAGGAACAGCACGAGCGCGGCCAGGATGTAGCCGGGCCACGAATGCACGTGGGCGAGCACGGTCGCATCGAAGCCGTGTCGCAGCACGTCGGCATCGCCGGAGTGGGGACCGGACCCGGTCGTCAGCACGCCGAAGACGATCGTCACGGCGAGTGCGAGGCCGGTCACATGGGTGACGGCGGAGAACCACGCGGGAACCGCGCGCTCACGAGGCCCGCCGTCCGTCTTCAGGCGCACCAGGAAAGCCGCGGTGATGCAGACGAGCAGCAGGGACGACGTGTAGTGGAAGCCCACGATGAAGGGGTTCAGACCCGTCAGCACCGTGATGCCGCCGACGAGCGCCTGGGCCACCACCCCGATGAGTACGAGCCACGCGAGCAGGACCAGGTCACGTCGTGCGGGCGTCGTGCGGACGGAGCGGACCGCCGCCGCGATGACGGCGATCAGGAGGACCCCGAGCGCGATGGGGGAGGCCGGGAAGTGCAGGGGGGCGGCGATGCCGAACGCGGCGACGGCTGCCACGATGCCGCCGGCGGCGAACCAGAGCGCGGTGACGAGGCCGCGCTTCCCGCTGAAGAGATGCAGGACCAGCAGCACGACGGCCAGCGCGATGATCCCGACCACGCCCGTCATCAGGCGGTTGCCGAATTCGATGATGCCGTGGATGCCCTGCACCTCGAGAATGGGGACCAGGGAGTCCGGCGTGCACAGCGGCCAGTCGGAGCATCCGAGGCCCGATCCGGTGAGGCGCACGGCGCCGCCGGTGCCGATGATGATGGTCTCGCTGATGAAGGAGAGCCATGCGAAGACCGTCAGCGCTCGTCCCCACGGAGCAGAACGGGGCGGAGCCGTCTGCGTCGGAGTGGAGGCGGGGATCGTCGTCTCGGGCATTAGTCCTCCGGACCGCGCTGGAACCTGCGGGCATGGCCCGTCTGTCAGGCGGAACCTGTAGAATCGGATTGTTGCGATGAGCGCTGACCGCGCTGAAGCATCGACAACAGTTTAGGCGCGATGGAAGCGCCGGTGATGAGGGCCCACCAACGGCACCCGCTCCCGCAGACTCGACGGGGATCAGGTGTGTCGGGGCGGATGACACCGTTTGGGACCTGTGAGGAGAGTGTTGGATGTCGGATGTACTGATCGACCGCCCGGAGCTTGACGGTCTGGGGGTGTACGAATTCGGCTGGCACGATGAGGACGCCGCCGGCGCCATCGCCAAACGCGGGATCTCGGAAGAGGTCGTGCGAGGAATCTCTGCACTCAAGAACGAACCCGAATGGATGCTGAAAACCCGTCTCAAGGGGTACCAGCTCTTCGGGAAGAAGCCGATGCCGACCTGGGGCGCCGACCTCAGCGAGATCGACTTCGACAACATCAAGTACTTCGTGCGTTCCACGGAGAAGCAGGCGCAGTCCTGGGAGGACCTGCCTGTCGAGATCCGCGAGACGTACGAGCGCCTCGGCATCCCCGAGGCCGAACGCCAGCGTCTCGTCGCCGGTGTCGCCGCCCAGTACGAGTCCGAGGTCGTCTACCACCAGATCCGCGAGGACCTGGAGGCGCAGGGCGTCATCTTCATGGACACCGACACGGCCCTGCGCGAGCACCCCGAGTTCTTCGAGGAGTACTTCGGCACGGTCATCCCGGCCGGCGACAACAAGTTCGCCGCGCTGAACACGGCCGTGTGGTCGGGTGGCTCGTTCGTCTACGTCCCCAAGGGCGTGCACGTCGAGATCCCGCTGCAGGCGTACTTCCGCATCAACACCGAGAACATGGGCCAGTTCGAGCGGACCCTGATCATCGCAGACGAAGACAGCTACATCCATTACATCGAGGGCTGCACGGCTCCGATCTACAAGTCGGACTCGCTGCACTCGGCCGTCGTCGAGATCATCGTGAAGAAGAACGCCCGCGTTCGCTACACGACGATCCAGAACTGGTCGAACAACGTCTACAACCTGGTCACCAAGCGTGCCGTGGCCTATGAGGGCGCGACCATGGAGTGGGTCGACGGCAACATCGGCTCCAAGGTGACGATGAAGTACCCGTCGATCTACCTGATGGGCGAGCACGCCAAGGGCGAGACGCTCTCTGTCGCCTTCGCCGGTCCCGGTCAGCACCAGGACGCCGGCGCAAAGATGATCCACATGGCTCCGTACACGCAGTCGTCGATCGTCTCGAAGTCGATCGCCCGCGGTGGCGGTCGTGCGGGCTACCGCGGTGAGGTGCGAGTGGATGCCGCGGCACACCACTCCGCGAACACCGTGCGCTGCGACGCCCTGCTGGTGGACACCAAGTCCCGCTCCGACACCTACCCGGCGATCGACATCCGTGTCGACGACGTGCAGCTCGGACACGAGGCCACGGTCTCCAAGGTCAGCGAGGAGCAGCTGTTCTACCTGCAGTCCCGCGGCATGCCCGAGGACGAGGCGATGGCGATGATCGTGCGCGGCTTCATCGAGCCGATCGCGCGCGAGCTGCCCATGGAATATGCGATGGAACTGAACAAGCTCATCGAGATGGGCATGGAAGGATCGGTCGGCTAGTGACCGCCGCTACGACAGCGCCTGCCGAGGCGCAGCACACGAACGCGCACATCGACCCCGCAGCCCAGGTGGCCGCAGCCGGATTCGTCCCGGTGCAGACGCGCTCAGAGCGTCCGCACTCCTTCGAGCCCGCTGACTTCGGTGCCCCCACCGGGCGTGAGGTCAACTGGAAGCACACCCCGGTCGCGCAGCTCACTTCGCTGTTCGAGGTGGCTTCGCAGAACGACGGCGTCGATTACACGGTCAACGAGGGGGAGCAGTACATCGCCGCCCCGCTCGCGATCGGCACCGCCCCCCGTGGCGAGATCTTCCTCGCGGAAGACGTCACCGCGGCCGTGGCCTGGCAGGGATCCGCTGAGGCCCTCCACGTGCGGATCCCGCGCGAAGAAGAGGTCGCCGAGCCGATCTTCGTCTCCATCGCCGGTCTCGGCGCCGACCGTCGTGCCGACGCGCACATCGTGATCGAGGCGCTCGAGCACAGCTCGGCGACGGTCGTCCTGCAGCACACCGGGTCCGCCCAGTATGCGCAGAACCTCGAGATCATCGTCCGCGACGGTGCGAAGCTCACGGTCATCAGCCTGCAGCAGTGGGCGGACGACGCGGTGCACGCGTCTGCGCACCAGGCGCGGGTCGGCGCGGATGCGACGCTCAAGCACTTCGTCGTGAGCTTCGGCGGCGGCGTCGTGCGCGTCAACCCGAACGTCGAGCTCGCAGGCGCCGGCTCTGAGGGGTACCTCTACGGCCTGTCCTATGCAGACGCCGGGCAGCACCTGGAGAGCCAGGTGTACCTGCACCACAAGGGACCGCACACCAAGGGTGACGTCCTCTACAAGGGTGCGCTGCAGGGGCAGGGCGCGCACAGCGTCTGGATCGGCGACGTGCTGATCGGAGCCGACGCCACGGGCACCGACTCCTACGAGGCCAACCGCAACCTGGTCCTCACCGAGGGTGCCCGCGCCGACTCGATCCCGAACCTCGAGATCGAGACCGGCGACATCCTCGGCGCCGGACACGCGAGTGCGACCGGTCGTTTCGACGACGAGCAGCTGTTCTACCTGCAGGCGCGCGGTATCAGCGAGGAGGAGGCACGTCGGCTCGTCGTGCTCGGCTTCCTCACCGACATCGTGCAGCGCCTCGGCATCCCCGCCCTCGAGGCCGAGCTTCTGGCGGCGATCGAGACGGAGCTGGCCGAGGTGAGTGCATGACCGCCGAACGCGTCTGCGGAGTCGCCGACCTCGAGCAGGACATGCCGTTGCGTGTCGATCCGGGCGGCGTGCCGATCACGGTGATCAAAGACGGCGAGGGAGTCATCCACGCCATCGGCGACACCTGCACACACGGCGACATCTCGCTGTCCGAAGGCTTCGTCGAAGGTGACACGGTGGAGTGCTGGGCTCACGGCTCCGCGTTCTCGCTGCTCACCGGCAAGCCCCAGAATCTCCCCGCATATGAGCCCGTTCCGGTCTACGTCGTCCAGATCGACGGCGACGACGTGCTCATCGATCCGACTGTTATTAAGGAAGTTTGAAGAATGTCTGTTCTCGAGATCCGCGACCTGCATGTGACGGTCGAGACCGATGCGGGGACCACCCCGATCCTCAACGGAATCAACCTCACCATGAACACCGGTGAGACCCACGCCATCATGGGCCCCAACGGCTCGGGCAAGTCGACCCTGGCCTACACGATCGCCGGTCACCCGAAGTACACGGTGACCTCCGGCTCGATCACGTTCGACGGCCAGGACGTTCTGGAGATGACGGTCGACGAGCGCGCCCGTGCCGGGCTCTTCCTCGCCATGCAGTACCCGGTCGAGATCCCGGGCGTCACGGTGACGAACTTCCTCCGCACGGCGAAGACCGCGCTCGACGGCGAAGCACCGGCGATCCGCGGCTGGACCAAGGACGTCAAGGCCGCCATGGCGAACCTGCGCATGGACCCGAAGTTCGCGCAGCGCAACGTCAACGAGGGCTTCTCCGGTGGCGAGAAGAAGCGCCACGAGATCCTGCAGCTCGAGGTGCTGAAGCCGAAGTTCGCAGTCCTCGACGAGACCGACTCGGGTCTCGATGTCGACGCGCTCAAGATCGTCTCCGAGGGCGTCAACCGCGCGAAGGAGTCCACCGGACTCGGCGTGCTGCTGATCACGCACTACACCCGCATCCTCCGCTACATCCGCCCCGACTTCGTCCACGTGGTCGTCGCGGGCAAGATCGTCGAAGAGGGCGGCCCCGAGCTCGCAGACCGGCTGGAGAACGAGGGATACGACCGTTTCCTCGACCCTGCAGCCCCCATCGAGGCGTAGGCTGATCGCATGACAGCGACCCTCACGGACGAGAAGTACGACGCGGTCACCGAGGCTCTCAAAGACGTCATGGACCCCGAGCTCGGGATCAATGTCGTCGACCTCGGCCTCATCTACGACCTCGCGTGGGACGACGAGAACGATGCTCTCGTCATCCACATGACGTTGACCAGCGCCGGCTGCCCGCTCACCGATGTTCTCGAGGACCAGACCGCTCAGGCTCTGGACAGCGTCGTCGATCGATTCCGCATCAACTGGGTCTGGATGCCGCCGTGGGGTCCGGAGAAGATCTCGGACGACGGGCGCGACATGATGCGCGCGCTCGGCTTCGCGATCTGATCCGCACGGGACCGCTGCCGAGCGGCGGTGTGCGACGACGCGCGCGTAGGGTCTGGCGACACGACGCGGCGCGTCCCGGAACCTCGGGAGAACGAATGCTTCAGGTGAAGGCACTGCCGCTGGCAGAGCTTCGCGAGCGCAGCAGCGAGAAATGGCGCGAGTACCCGGCCGACGTGCTTCCGCTGTTCGTGGCCGAGACCGACTTCCCGCTGGCGCCGGCGATCTCGGATGCGCTGCGGCGCGCCGTGGAGATCGGTGACACCGGGTACGTCGCATCGCGGACGCCGCTCGCCGAGTCGTTCGCCGCCTTCGCCAGCAGACGCTACGGCTGGGAGCCCGACCCCGGGCGGATGCGGAGCACGGCCGATGTGAGCATGGGGATCGTCGAGATCCTCCGCCGCGTCACGCAGCCGGGGGAGCGGGTCGTGGTCACCCCTCCCGTGTATCCGCCGTTCTTCGACTTGGTCGCCGAGGCCGGTGCCGAGGTGGAGCGCGTGCCCCTGCGCGACACGGGAACCCACTGGGAACTCGACCTCGACGGCATCCGTGCCGCGTTCGAGGGCGGCGCGACGGCGATCCTGCTCTGCAATCCGCACAATCCGACCGGCACGGTGCATGACCGCGACAGCCTCGCCGCGCTCGCGGACCTGGCGGAGGAGTTCGGGGCGGCCGTCGTCTCGGACGAGATCCATGCGCCGCTCGCGCAACCCGGGACCGGGTTCACGCCGTTCCTCGCCGTGAGCGATGCGGCCCAGCGCGTCGGCTATGCCGTCGTCAGCGCCAGCAAGGCGTTCAACCTCGCGGGTCTGAAGTGCGCACTGATGGTCACCGCCGACGACGCGACGAGTGAGGTCGTGCGCGGCCTGCCCGTCGAGGTGGAGTGGCGCACCGGACAGTTCGGCCTGCTCGCCGCCGTGGCAGCGTTCTCGGAAGAGAGCGACCCGTGGCTCGACGGACTGCTGCGCACCCTCGACGAGAACCGGGTGCTGCTCGAGGACCTGCTGGCCGCGCACCTGCCGGGTGCGCGCTATCGCATCCCGGATGCCGGGTACCTCGCGTGGATCGACCTCTCCGCACTCGACTGGGGAGACAACCCCGCGCGGCGCATCCTTCGCGATGCGAAGGTCGCCCTGCATTTCGGCCCTGCCTTCGGGGCCGAGGGCGCAGGCCACGTGCGGCTGAACTTCGGCACCGGCCCGGAGATCATCACCGAGGCCGTCGAGCGCATCGCGGCGCTCGTGGGCCGATGACGACTCCGGCTGACGTCGCGACGATCTGGGACCGCCAACGCATCTGGGTGACGCTCGGTGCGGTCGCGCTGATCTTCCTCGCCGCCATCGAGGCACTCGCGGTGACGACGGTCATGCCCATCGTCAGCGAAGCCCTCGACGGGCAGGCACTGTTTGCTGTCGCCTTCGCCGGGACCCTTGCGACGAGCGTGATAGGCATGGTCGCCACCGGGGCGTGGTCGGATGCGCGCGGTCCGCGCGGGGCGCTCTACGTCGCTGTGACCCTCTTCATCATCGGCCTTCTGATCTCGGGCTTCGCCGTGACGATGCACCAGTTCCTGATCGGGCGACTCGTCCAGGGGCTCGGCACCGGCGGGCAGACCGTCGCGCTGTATGTGGTGGTGGCGAGGCTCTACCCGCCCCATCTGCACGGCAGGATCTTCGCCGCGTTCGCTGCGGCCTGGGTCGTGCCGTCGATGGTCGGACCGTTCCTGGCCGGGGCCGTCGCTGAATACCTCGACTGGCGATGGGCGTTCCTGGGCGTCGCGGTGCTGACGGGAGCCGCGTTCGTGATGATCGCGGTGCGCCTCCGCGGTGTCGATCTGGGGCATGGAGAGCCGCAGGATCGACGCACTCTCGTTGTGCGCCTCGCACTCGCCGTCGTCGTCGCGGTGCTCGCCGTGGTGGTCGGCTTCTCTGCCGACATGGCGCCGTCGATCGGTTGGCCGGTCGCGCTCGGTGCCGTCATCGCGATCGGACTCGCCGTGCTGCCGCTGCTGCCACGGCGAACGTTGCGCTCGGGCCAGGGGCTCCCGAGCGTGGTGCTGATGCGCGGCATCGTGGCGGGCGCGTTCTTCGCCGCCGAGGCCTACATCCCGTACCTGCTGATGAAGAAGTTCGACTTCAGTGCGACGTGGGCGGGAGTCGCTCTGATGCTCGCGGCATTGGCCTGGGCCGGTGCGTCGGCGCTGCAGGGGCGGTATGGCGAGCGGTTGGGGAATCACCGCATCACACTGATCAGTCTCGGCTCGCTCCTGATCGCACTGCTGTGCGTCCTCGTCGCCGCGCTCTTCGACGTCTCGGCGGCCGTGGTGGTGCTCGGCTGGGCGTTCGCCGGTGGCGGGATGGGCCTGCTGTATCCGCGACTGACCGTCCTGACGCTCGCCTACTCGGACGAGACGAATCAGGGGTTCAACTCCTCGGCGCTGTCGATCTCGGACGCCACCGGATCGGCCGTCGCGATCGCGCTGGCCGGGCTCGCGGTGGCATCCCTCGGAGGTGAGGCGGGCGCGTTCGGTGCGGTCTTCGCCTTCTGCGTCGGGCTCGTCGTTCTCGCGGTCGTGCCCGGCCTCAGGCTCGGGCACGCGGCGGAGTCGCCGGTGCGCTGAGCGCCCCCGCGAGAGCGGTCACCCCGAGGTCGAAGATCCGGTCGAGGCCGGCTGTGACGTCGATCTCGCCGGCGGTGGGCAGCGCCCCGTGGCTGTCGGCGTGCATGCGCTGCTGCACGAGTGTGGCGTGTCCGAGCACGAAGTGCAGGATGGCCGCGCCCCGGTCGGCCGCGTCTGGTGCGCCGTCGGCCTGCAGCGCTTCGGTCAGCGCCGCCTGCGCATGCGAAGAACCGAGTTGCAGCGCGTAGGTGCTGAGGACCAGTTCAGCGCCGTCGCGGTGGGTGAAGAGCGCGTCGCGGATCCCTCGGGCGGTCGCCATCACGCCGTCGCTGCCGCGGGGGATCGACGCCGTGATCCGGTCGGCGAGTTCGGCGAGCAGCTCCTGCTTGCTGGTGAAGTGCCAGTAGAGGGCGCTGGGCTGCACGTCCAGCCGGGCCGCGATGCGCCGCATCGAGAGGTCGGCGAGCCCGACCTCATCGAGGAGGGTGAGTGCGCTCCGGGCGACGCTGTCGCGGTCGTGCCGTGCCTGATTCGTCTCCGGGCTCATCCTCCGATTATAGTGAACGGCGTTCAGGTGAACGGTGTTCAGGTCGCATCGCGCTCGGAGGGATCCACATGACACGCACACGCGAGGCGGGGGTCGCGACCATCGCCCTGGATGAGGTCTCGGTGGTGCTCGACGGTCGTCCCGTGCTCCGCGACGTCTCCGTGACGATGACGGCTCCGGTGATCGCGGTGATCGGGGCGAACGGCTCGGGGAAGTCCACGTTCGCCCGGCTGCTGAACGGACTCGTCACCCCGTCCTCCGGTGAAGTGAGGGTGCACGGCCTCGACACGGTGCGCGACCGCGCAGCCCTCCGTCGCCGGGTCGGATTCGTGTTCACGAACCCCGATGCGCAGATCCTCATGCCCACCCCGGCCGAAGACATCGCGCTGTCCCTGCGCGGGCGGGCGAAGACCGAGGTCGCCGACCGTGTGAGAGAGACCCTCGCTGCGCACGGGCTGGCAGACCACGCGGATGTCCCCGCATCCAGCCTGTCGGGGGGCCAGAAGCAGATGCTCGCGCTGGCCTCGGTGCTGATCACCGAACCGCAGCTCATCGTCGCCGACGAACCGACCACACTCCTCGACCTGCGGAATTCTCGACGCATCGGCGACCTGCTTCTGGCGCAGGAGGCCCAGGTCGTGGTGGTGACGCATGACCTCGAACTGGCTGCGCGCTGTGACGCCGCGATGCTGTTCGACGAGGGGCGCGTCACGGCGTCCGGAGAGCCGTCCACCGTGATCGCGGCCTATCGTCGATCGTGCGCATGATCGCGCTCTACCGTCCGGGCACCGGCATCCTCCATCGCGCTCCCGCCGGGGTCAAGCTCGCAGCGCTGGCGGTCGGAGCGCTCGTGCTGTCGCTGTATCCCCACAACGCCGTGAGCATCGCCGTCTCGCTCGGGGTGGTGCTCGCGCTGTACGGCATCGCGGCGATGCCGATTCGTGTGCCCGTGCTCGAGATCTGGCGTCTGCGCGGGATCATCGTCCTGCTCGCCGCGGCACTCGTGATCTTCGTCTCGCCTCTCGCCGCGTGGATCAGCACCGGACGCGTCGTCGCGATCCTCCTGCTCGCGAGCCTGCTGACGCTCACCACCCGGATGGCGGATCTCGTCGAGGTGCTGCAGAGGACCTTGCGCCCGCTTCGTCGATTCGGACTCGATCCCGCCGCGGTGGCACTCACGATCTCCCTCACCATCACGACGATCCCCGTGATCGCCGGCTTCGCGGAGCGCGTGCGGGATGCGGCGCGAGCCCGCGGCGTGCGGTTGGGCGTGCGCGCCGCGGTTCCGCTGCTCGTCCTCACCCTCCGACACGCGGACGATGTGGGTGACGCGCTGGCGGCACGGGGCCTGGGCTGACCTACGCCCTACGCGGGTCGAGCGTGCGCACTCCGATCGGCGGCAGCGGCGTCGTCCGAGACGCGAGCCGGAGCGCCGCGAGGATCAGGGCGACCGCGATCAGGGCGGTCGCGACGGATGTGCCGAGCACCAGGAGCATCAGGACACCGACCAGGCCGCTCAGCGCTCCCACGACGATCCGCGGAAGTGAACCGGTGGCCTGCGGCGCGGGCTGCGACTCGAACCGGGTGAAGGCCACGGCGACGAGTGCGGTCAGTGCGAGTGCGGTCGCGAGCCAGAGCGGTCGGGCGGCCCACCAGTCCGCGCTGTCGAGCGCCGGGAGCGCGACGCCCGTGACGAGGGCGTACACGGCGCTGGCGCCGGCCATCACCAGCAGGACGGGCATGTGCCACAGGTAGATCGTCATGGTGCGCACGGTCACGAACGCCGTGAACGCCGCCACGCGCGGCCGGTGGCTGAACCGCTCGATGCGTTCGCGATGCAGGGAGAGGAGGCTGGTGTGCGCCACGCCGACGAGGAGCAGGGCCGCAGTCGGCGGGTTGATGTTGGCGATGAGGTCGGGGGAGTACACACCGGTCAGGAAGGTCGCGACGAGCAGAAGAAGCGCAGCGACCCCTGTTGCGGCGCGGAGGCGTCGACTCAGACGCCCGATGCGTCCGTCGGCGAGGAAGAACCCCAGCTGCTGCAACGTCATCCACACGAAGGCGAGGTTCAGGAAGCCGAGTCCGTCGAGCCCGGTCGCGGCGCGCAGCACGTCGACGGCGATGGGTGCCACGACGAGAGCACCGATCGTGCGGTAGGGGGCACGCTCATGGGCGGCGGCGAGTGCGGGAAGCAGCGCCTGGCACAGGAGGAAGACGCCGAGGAACCAGAGCGGCTGACCGTAGCGGAAGCCCGCGGTCGCGATCAGATCGGCGGGTACGCCGAAGACCGTGAGCAGCGCGAGCCCGACGCCGACGATGGCGATCGTGAAGACGGCGGGTCGTAGCAGGCGATGCAGTCGGCCGGCGACGAAGCCGACGGCGGTGCCGCCGCGCTCCCGCATCCGGCGGTAGGCGAGGAGCCCGGAGAACCCGCCGATCACGAAGAACAGCGGCATCACCTGGAGGAGCCAACTGAGCGGCGCGATCCAGCCGGTGCCGTCGCTGGCGTTCTCGAACACAGGGCCGGACGCGTCGACCGTGACGCCCACCATGATCGAGTGCAGGAGCACGACGCCCAGAACGCACAGCGCCCGGACGAAATCGATCCCGGTGTCGCGGGACGCGCGCTGCGGAGGCGCGCTGATGCCGGCAGTGGTTGCCTGAACGATGGCCATGAGTCCTCCTCGGGGGCGGTGTCCCAGGAGACTATGGACGCCGTACCCGCGGACGCATCACCCTCGGGTGCCGTTACGACCCCCTACGACGGGGTGAGTCAGGCGGACGGCTCGACGAGCCCGGTGTCGTAGGCGAGGATCACGGCCTGCACGCGGTCGCGCAGATTCAGCTTGGCGAGCACCTTGCCGACGTGCGTCTTGACGGTCTGCTCCGCGATGAAGAGGTCGGCGGCGATTTCGGTGTTCGAGCGGCCCTTCCCGATCAGCACCAGCACCTCGCGCTCGCGGTCGGTGAGTTCGGCCAGCGCGGTGGCGGAGCGAGGTGCACGGGGCCTGCGGCCGGCGAACTGCTCGATGATGCGTCGTGTCACGCTCGGCGCGAGGAGCGCATCGCCGTTCGCGACGACGCGCACCGCGTGCACGAGCTCCTCGGGGAGCGCGTCCTTCAGCAGGAACCCGCTGGCGCCGGCCTCGAGCGCGTCGTACACGTAGTCGTCGATGTCGAAGGTGGTGAGCATCAGGATCCGGGGAACATGCGCGGCGGGGTACGACGGACCGAGAATCCGACGGGTGGCTTCGATCCCGTCCAGTTCGGGCATGCGCACGTCCATGAGGATCACGTCGGGATCCAGACGCGCCGCGAGGGCGACGGCTTCGGCGCCGTTCGCCGCCTGTCCGGCCACCCGAATACCGTCGTGGGCATCGAGAAGAGCGGCGAAACCCGCACGGACCATGGCCTGGTCGTCGGCGATGAGGACGCTGATCGTCACGGGGTCTCCTTGTCGAGGGAAGCGGGGCCGGGGCCGTCGGCGTCCAGGGGGAGCACGGCCTCCACGTCCCAGCCGCCGTCGGATGCGGAGCCGGCGGTGAGGCTGCCGCCCAGGATCTCGGCGCGTTCACGCATCCCGCGCAGGCCGTACCCGCCGCCGGGGCCCTCAGGGGTGCGAGGCGGGGCGCCGTTGTGTACCAGGATGCGGATGCTGCGCGCCTCGGCGTGCAGCCGCACGGCGATGCGCGCACCGGGCGCATGCCGCACCGCGTTGCTCAGCGCCTCCTGGACGATCCGGAACGCGGCGATCTGCACCGCGGCGGTCGCGGCGGCTGCGGCCTCCCCGCCTTCGAGCACGAGCCCGACCTCGACGCCGGCGCGGCGGATGGTGTCGACCAGCGCCGGGATGTCGTCGATGCCCTGTTGCGGAGCGAGCTCAGCGGTCTGATCCTCGGTGCGCAGCACCCCGAGCATGCGCCGCATCTCGGTGAGTGAGCCACGGGCGGTTGCGGCGATGTCATCGAACTCGGCTGTCGCCGCATCGCTGAGCGCCGGGATGCGGTACTTGGCGGTCGACGCCTGCACCTGGATCACGGACATGCTGTGCGCGACCACGTCGTGCAGCTCCCGCGCGATCCGGGTGCGTTCCTCGACGAGTGCGCGCCGGGCCTCCTCGAGCGCGCTGTGCTCCTTCTCGCGCGTCAGCTCGGCGGCGACCCGGACCCTCCCGGCGACGAGTGCCGCGATGAGGTACGCCGCGGATGCCACCGCCGTCGTGACGATGAGGTCGGCTGTCGCGCTGGCGGAGGACCCGGGCAGCGCGACCATGTCGGGGCGGAGCACCGGCGCCAGGAGAGACGCGATCGCTCCGAGCAGCAGTGTGAACGCGCCGAGGCGTGCGCCATGGAGGAACGTGACCACGCCGACGAAGAGCACGAAGGTGAGGAGGGCGGGTACGGACCAGGGCCACGGCGACTGGATCGCGAGTTCCGGCACGACCGTGAGCGGCAGGGTCAGCGCACCCGCGGTGAACAGGCCGATGGCCCAGATCGGACGGCTGATCGCGAGTACGGGCGACACGCACAACGCGGCGCCGAGGATGAACGACAGGGGCAGCGGGGTGCCGGAGAGGACGGTCTGGAGCGGGACGAGGATCGCGTACAACGCCACGACCGCCCCACCCAGCGCCCCGAGGGCGAAGGTGCGGCGGCTGATCCGTTGGCGCAGCGGTATGCGCTGCCGGCGGCGTGCCATGACTGTCATCCTGCCAGTTGCGGCATGGGTGCGCGGCGGCGCCGGGCCGCGGCGATGCGGTCGATCGTGAAGCCGACCAGGAGCGCGATGACGATTCCGAGACCGGCACTGAGCAGCGGCTGGTCCTTGATCCAGGCTCCGGCGAGGAGGCCGATCGCCAGGCTGAAGACGCTCCAGCTGGCACCGGCGATCAGGCTCAAGGGCAGGAAGCGCCGCCACGGGAACTCGAGAGCCCCGGCGGACATGTTGACGGCGACGCGTCCGACCGGGATGTAGCGGGCGCCGAGGATGAGGGTGGCGCTGCGCCGGTCGAGCGCCTGCTGCGCGTACGCGAATGTCGCGGCCACTCGGGGGCGTCTCATCCAGGCGAAGCGAGTGGTGCCGAGACTTCGGCCGATCACGAAGGCGATGTTGTCGCCGATCGCCGCGCCGATCGCGGCGACCGCACCCAAGAGCAGCAGGTTGCCGTCGCCGGTCGATGCGGCGACGGCCGCTGCGGCGACGAGCACCGTCTCGCTCGGTACCGGGGGGAAGAACCCGTCGATCACGGTGACCGCGAACAGGACCAGGTACAGCCAGGGCGAGGCGATGGCCTGCATGATGAGCTCGTTGAGGATGTCCACTCCTGCACGCTATGCAGCGCGTACCCGGACGGTCATCCCTCTGCGGTATCGCGGGTCTCACTCTCCGGACTGATCTTGCTGACCGTCGCTCCCGGCCACGGCGCTTATACTGGGAGGCTGGCCGATCGGCCGAACACCCTCCCTGAAAGAATGGACGTCCGCTGTGCTTGCCGTGCACGACCTCGAGATCCGCGTTGGCGCGCGCCTGCTGATGGAGAACGTCTCGTTCCGCGTCGCCGACGGAGACAAGATCGGACTCGTCGGCCGCAACGGGGCCGGCAAGACCACCCTCACCAAGGTGCTCGCGGGCGACGTCCTGCCCTCCGGCGGCAGTGTGACGCGTTCCGGCGAGCTCGGCTACCTGCCGCAGGACCCTCGCTCCGGCAACCCCGAAGACCTGGCGCGCACGCGCATCCTCGATGCCCGCGGCCTCGGTCAGCTCAACCTCGGGATGACCGAAGCGGCACTCGCGATGGGCTCGGACGACCCCGCCGTCGCCGACAAGGCGATGAAGCGCTATGCCCGCCTCACCGAGCAGTTCGAGGCACAGGGCGGATATGCGGCAGAAGCCGAGGCGGCGTCCATCGCCAACAACCTCTCGCTGCCCGACCGCATCCTCGACCAGCCACTGTCGACCCTCTCCGGTGGTCAGCGTCGTCGCATCGAGCTCGCCCGCATCCTCTTCTCGGACGCCCAGACGATGATCCTCGACGAGCCGACCAACCACCTCGACGCGGACAGCGTCGTGTGGCTGCGTGAGTTCCTCAAGGGCTACAAGGGCGGACTGATCGTGATCAGCCACGATGTCGAGCTCGTGGGTGAGACCGTCAACCGCGTCTTCTACCTCGACGCGAACCGCCAGAGCATCGACACGTACAACATGAACTGGAAGAACTACCTGCGTCAGCGGGTGGCTGACGAGGAGCGCCGCAAGAAGGAACGCGCCAACGCCGAGAAGAAGGCGACGACCCTGCAGCTGCAGGCGGCTCGCTTCGGCGCGAAGGCATCCAAGGCCGCTGCGGCGCACCAGATGATCGCGCGCGCCGAGAAGCTGCTCGCCGGACTCGACGAGGTGCGCCAGGAAGACCGGGTCGCGAAGCTGCGCTTCCCGAAGCCGGCGCCCTGCGGCAAGACTCCGATGATGGCGAGCGGGCTCTCGAAGTCGTACGGATCGCTCGAGATCTTCACCGATGTCGATCTCGCGATCGATCGCGGCTCCAAGGTCGTCATCCTCGGACTCAACGGTGCGGGCAAGACCACGCTGCTGCGGATGCTTGCCGGCGTCGACCAGCCCGATACCGGGCAGCTCGAGCCGGGGCACGGCCTCAAGGTCGGCTACTACGCGCAGGAGCACGAGAACCTCGACGTGAACCGTTCGGTGCTCGAGAACATGGTCTCGGCCGCACCGCACATCACCGAGACCGAGGCGCGCAAGGTGCTGGGCTCGTTCCTGTTCACCGGCGACGACGTGCTGAAGCCCGCGGGAGTCCTCTCCGGTGGAGAGAAGACGCGTCTGTCGCTCGCGACTCTCGTCGTCTCCTCGGCGAACCTGCTGCTGCTCGACGAGCCGACCAACAACCTCGATCCCGCCTCACGTGAGGAGATCCTCGGCGCGCTCGCGCACTACGAGGGTGCTGTGGTCCTCGTGTCCCACGATCCCGGTGCCGTGCAGTCGCTCAACCCCGAGCGTGTGCTCATCCTGCCTGACGGTGTCGAAGACATCTGGAGCCAGGAGTACCAGGACCTCATCGAGCTCGCCTGATGTGCGGGGGTCGCATGTCGGCGGCCCGTTGTAGCGTGACAGCATGGATCTCGCTCACATCCGCGCCGTGTGCTGGGACTGGAACGGCACGCTGCTCGACGACGTGGAGATCTGCCGTCAGGTGATGAACTCCGTGCTCGAGGAGCACGCGCTCGATCCGCTGGTCGATGAGCACGCGTATCGATCGGTCTTCCGATTCCCGATCCGAGACTTCTACGGCTCTGTCGGGCTCGGTGACGACAGGTTCGTGTCCGCCGCGACGGCCTACCTCGACCTGCTCGCGGTGCGCGTCGGAGAGGCGCAGCTCCACCCCGATGCGCGTTCGACGCTCGCGGCGCTCGACGAGCGCGGCATTCGTCAGGTACTCGCCTCGGCGACCCTTCCCGATGCGCTCGCGCGGCAGATGGCCCCGCACGATCTGGTCGATGCGTTCGAAGATGTGCTGTCGATCGACGACCCGTATCGGGCGTCGAAGCACGACGTCATCGCGCGGTGGCTGTCGAGATCCGGCCTCCGGCCGAGCGCTGTGCTCGTCATCGGTGATACCAATCACGACGGGGAGATCGCGGCCGATCTCGGCACGGAGTTCGTCCATTTCGATGGCGGGCACCAGAACTGGTCCGGTGACACGCGTCGGATCGCGACGCTCGCCGAACTGCTCGACGTGCTGCCCCCGATCGCCGATCATCCCGAGCTGAGGGAACTCGCCTGAGCCTTCCGACGTGCAGTCGCTGCGCCCATGGCATAGTCGGGAGCATGTCGACAGAGCGGGATCTCCTTTCGTCAGAGGTCAGTCGGTGGCTGCGTGCTCAGCCCGCGCTCACCGGTGCGGCGCCTCCGCTCGCGCGCGTCGACCTTCCTGACGATCCGGCGTCACTCTTCCTCGACTGGATCGGGAAGGCCGTCACCGCAGGCGTGCCCGAGCCACACGTCGCCACCTTGGCGACGGTCGACGAAGACGGCATGCCGGATGCGCGCTCACTGATCCTCAAGGACGTCGACGAGCGCGGATGGGCCTTCGCCGGAGCGCGCTCCTCTCGAAAGGGTGCGCAGATCGGCGCGCATCCTGCGGCGGCACTGAACTTCTGGTGGCAGCCCCTCCTGCGAGCGGTGCGCGTTCGCGGGCGGGTCCAGGAGGCCTCCGCGGAGGAAAGTGCGGCAGACCTCGCTGCGCGCTCCGCCGCCGCTCGTGAGGGCTTCAGCCCAGGGGAGTGGGTCCTCTGGCGGATCATCGCCGCACGAGTCGAATTCTGGCAGGGGTCGCCGGAACGAGTCCACACGCGGATCGTCTACGAGCGCACGGAGACCGGCTGGGCATGCACGATGACGCCCTGGATGGACTGACTCCGGGCGAGTCGGTCAGCGGACGTCGAGCAGCTCATCTTCGACGTCGGCGTCGTGATCTTTGCGCCGTGGCGTCTTCACGGGTGTCGGGACGCCCTCGACTTCCTCACGGTGCTTCACGATCTCGGTCCGGATGATGTAGCCGATGAAGATGAAGCCCATCAGGGCGAACAGAATCCATTGGATCGCGTAGGAGAGATGCGGGCCCGGGTCGTCCGTGGGGGAGTCGAAGCCACCCAGCGCGCCGGCACCGGCCGGCTCCTCGGTCACGACGCGGCCGTAGGCGCTGGTGATCACATCCCCGTCGGTCAGCGTGGCGATCGAGGGCAGATAGATGGTCGGCACCTGACCTTCCGGTGCGCCGCGGCCCGATGCGGGCAGCTGTTCCCCGGGCCGCAGGCGCACCGTCACTTCGGCCTCGCCCTCCGGCGGGGACGGCACCGAGTCGGGCTCCGCACCCTCGCCCGGCGCCACCCAGCCGCGATCGACGATGAACACGCGACCATCGGCGTCGCGGAACGGCACCAGCACCTCGAAGGCGCTCGTACCGCCGTGCGGTCGGTTGCGCACGAGCAGCTGCTGGTCGGCCAGGTACTCGCCCTGCAGCGTCACCGGGCGCCACTCGTCGGAGGGGTCGAGGGCGCCGTCAGCGCCGATGACGTCGGACAGGGGCACGGGATCCGCGTCGTAGTTCTGCTCGACGAGTTCGATCTGGGCGGCGCGAGTCTCGTTTCGCTCGAACTGCCAGTTCGACAGGAAGACGCACGCGACGGCGAAGCCGATCGCGATGAGCACGTACACCGCCCACCGGGTGAGACGTCGACTCATGCGGGAACACCGTCGCGGACAGTCACCGGGAAGTCGCGTGCAGCCAGGTAGTCGCGGAGGAAGTCCACGTGCTCGTCACACGCCAACCACACCTTCTCGCGATCGGCGGCATGGATGCGGGGGTTGCGCCACACCACTTGTCTGGTCGCCGCGCTCCGGCAGCCGGCGCGCGAACACTCGAAGTCTGTCATCGGTCTTTCGGGCCTTCGTGGATTGTGAACACCTGCGGGGCAGGTGCCTCGGGCTCGATCGGAGTGGGGCGGGGGGCGTCGATTTCGCGCACCGGCGACTCGGCGGTGGTCTCTGTGCTGTCGCTTCCGGCGTTCGCGAAGACGACCGCGATGTAGGGCAGGACAGCGGCCGCGATCCCGAAGACCCAGGTGTACCAGCCGTACGGCTGCACGAGCACCATGAGGCCGAAGCACACGATGCGGATGGTCATCGTCAAGGCGTAACGGCGCACACGATGATCAGCCTCATCCCGCGGAGACTGCGGCAGTGAGGTGACGGCCGGGACTTGACGCGCGTTCTTCACGATGCTTCCAGCCTACGCCGGTGCAGCCCTGGAGGCGTGCCGTTCGGTGACTCAGCTGGAGAAGAGGAACGGCAGGCTGAACGCGCCGACGAACAGGAAGCTGATGATGGTGCTGACGATCGTGAAGGCGCCGATGGCGACCACCGCGTAGCCGAGGATGAGACCGGCGATGGCGAGTCCTCGCCCGCCGATCCCCGGCTGGCGCTTGATCTGTCCGAGCGCCATGTGGCCCGTGATGACGGCGGCGATCGAAGCCAGTACCGGGATGATGGCCCAGATCAGGACGACCCCGGCGATGCCGCAGATGAGCGAGGCGACAGCCAGCGGGCTGGTGGGCCGGGACGCAGCGGCGGGATACCCGGCGCTCGGGTAGGCGCCGTATCCGGGCTGAGAGGCGGGCGGGGCGTATCCGGGCTGAGAGGCGGGCGGGGCGTAGCCGGGCTGAGCGGGCGGCGGAGCGTATCCCGGTTGCGGTGCCGCGGTCGGCTGGGCGCCGTAGGGCGGGTATCCGGGTGGCGCGTAGGTCGGCGCGGCTCCCGGGTAGCTCTGCGTCGGTTGCGCAGCGGGCTGCACCGGGTCGGCGGGAAGCGCCGGCGCGGCCGCGGGCGGCGGCGGCGGTGTCAACGGCGGCTCGCCACCGGGAGAGGGGATGCGGTTGTCGCTCACGATGAAGCCTTTCGTCACGATCAGGGTTCCAGCAGCGTCCCCGTCTGTCAAACGCCATGATGCAGACGACCCGACAAGAGGGAGCAGCCGGCGGCGGCATGGTCGATAGGATCGATGACGGCCCGGGACCGCGGGCCGACCGGCCAGATCAGGAGTGTCCCCCCATGAGTGCTGAGCGCGTCGTCCTCGTCACCGGCGGCAATCGCGGCATCGGCCGCGCCATCGCAGAGCGCTTCGTGCGCGACGGGTACCGGGTCGCCGTCACCGCCCGCAGCGGCGAAGGGCCGGAGGGGACGCTCACCGTCCGTGCGGATGTGACCGACGCCGCGGCTCTCGACGCGGCGTTCACCGAGGTGGAGCAGCAGCTCGGCCCGGTCGAGATCGTTGTCGCGAACGCCGGCATCACGAAGGACACGCTGCTCCTCCGCATGAGCGAAGACGACTTCGACAGCGTGGTCGCGACGAACCTCGGCGGCACGTTCCGCGTCGTCAAGCGCGCCTCGAAGGGTATGCTCCGCGCACGTTTCGGCCGCATCATCCTGATCTCGAGTGTCGTGGGGCTCTACGGTTCCGCGGGTCAGGTCAATTACTCCGCGTCGAAGAGTGCGCTCGTCGGGTTCGCGCGCTCCATCACCCGCGAACTCGGCGCGCGCGGGATCACCGCCAACGTCGTCGCGCCTGGTTTCATCGAGACCGACATGACGGCGGAGCTCCCGGAGGAGACGCAGAAGCAGTACAAGGCGAACATCCCGGCCGGACGGTTCGCCACTCCCGACGAGGTCGCGGGTGTCGTGACCTGGCTCGCGGGCGACGACGCCGGGTACATCTCCGGTGCGGTCATCCCCGTCGACGGCGGCCTCGGGATGGGGCACTGACCCCACCCTTGCGCCGTCAGCGGGTGATCGCCCCGTTGAGCAGTTCGGCGAGACGATCGGGCACGGTGAACTGGGGCCAGTGGGCGGAGCCGATCCGGATGACCTCGGCATCCTGGATCGCGCGGTACTCCTCGCCGAATGGGCCCCACTGGTCGATCAGCCCGTCGAACGTCGCCTGGTCCAGGTCGCCCATGAGCAGCGTCACCGGCACGCGGTAGCGCGCGGGATCGGTGAGGGAGATGCCGTCGGTCGGCACGCGTGCGGGGACGCTGGAGGTGAGCGGCGTTGTGCGTGCGCGTGTGGCCTCGTCGAGGTCGTGCACGTCTTCGTCCTCGAAGAAGTCCCAGCCGGGGAACGGCACGACCCCGTCGACGATCGGAAACTCGCTGATCCCGTTTCCGGGCGGAGGAGGGACGGTGTCGACGAAGATCACTCGGCTCACACGGTCGGGGCGCGCATCGGCGACACCCCAGGCGACGTTGCCGCCTCCGCTGTGTCCGACGACCACGACATCGCCGTCGACCGCGTCGACCGCGGCGACGGCGGCGTCGACCCAGTCGGCGATGCCGATGTCGGAGGTGACGGCCGCGGGCTCGCCGAGCCCCGGCATGGTGAGGGCGTGAACGCGGTGCCCTGCCCGGTCGAGAGCGGGGATCACGTCGTCCCAGCTCGAGGCGTCGAGCCAGAGTCCGGGGATGAGGATGATGTCCATGTGCCGACGCTAGCGGCGGGGGCGGACATTCACCAGAGATCCGGACTACGGCAGGAGTGCGATGACCTCGGACAGGTCCTGCGGTCCGATGACGAGACTCGCGGCCTCGCGAACAGCGGGCTTCGCGTTGAAGGCGAGGCCGAGTCCGGCGACCGCCATCATCTGCAGGTCGTTCGCGCCGTCGCCGATCGCGATCGTCGCGTGCGAGGGCACGCCGAGTTCCGCCGCCCATTGCTGGAGCGAGGTGGCCTTGGCTGCCCCGTCGACAATCCCGCCGTCGACGCGACCGGTGAGTTCGCCGTCGGCGAGCTCCAGACGATTGGCCCGCCACCGGTCGACGCCGAGTCCCGGCGCGATGTGGTCGAGGATCTCGTGGAAGCCCCCGGACACGACTCCGACGATGCCACCGCGGTCGTGGACGGCCGCGGTGAGCTCGTGCACTCCCGGCGTCGGCTCGATCCGCGCACGCACCCGCTCGAATGCCGGGACCGGCACGCCCTGAAGCGCGGCGACGCGGGCGCGAAGGCTCTCCGCGAAGTCGACCTCGCCACGCATGGCCGCCTCGGTGGCCGCCTGCACTTCCGCACGGCGTCCGGCCTCGTCGGCGAGCAGCTCGATCACCTCGTTGCGGATCAGAGTGGAATCGGCATCGAGGACAACGAGGAAGCGCGCGGCGGTCACCCGTCGAGCCTATCGATCACCCGACCTGCCGCTGCGCCGCATGACGGAGTCAACGCTCGATGAACACGCCCTTGCCGACGACGGTGATGCCGGACTCCGTGACGGTGAAACCCCGCGCGAGGTCTCGTTCGCGGTCGACGCCCACTGTCGCGCCGTCAGCCAGCACCACGTTCTTGTCGAGGATCGCCCGGTGGATGCGCGCGCCCTGCCCCACCTGGACGTGGTCGAAGACCACTGAGTCGGTGATGGTCGAGCCGCCGCCGGCGAGAGTCCAGGGGCCGACCACACTGCGTTCCAGATGGGTGCCGGACAGGACCGATCCGAGCGAGACGATCGAATCGATCGCGTTCCCGATCCGGCCGACCGAGTCCCGCACGAACTTGGCGGGCGGCGAGTTGACCGCCTGCGAGTGGATCGGCCACTCCATGTTGTAGAGGTTGAAGATAGGGAGAGTCGAGATCAGGTCGCGGTGCGCGTCGAAGAACGAATCGATCGTCCCCACATCCCGCCAGTAGGAGCGATCGCGCGGCGATGACCCGGGGACATCGTTCTGCTTCATGTCGTAGTAGCCGGCCTCGCCGCGGTCGACGAAGTACGGAACGATGTCGCCGCCCATGTCGTGCCCGGATGTCGGCAACTCGCCGTCGGCCTCGACAGCGGCGATCAGGGCGTCGGCGTCGAAGATGTAGTTGCCCATCGAGGCGAGCACCTCGTGCGGCGAATCCTCGAGGCCGGCGATGTCGGTCGGCTTCTCCAGGAACTGCTTGATACGGCCGGATTCGGCATCGGCATCGATCACCCCGAACTGCGAAGCCAGGGCGAGCGGCTGACGGATGCCGGCGACCGTCGCTTTCGCGCCGGATTCGATGTGGGCCTCGAGCATCTGCCGGAAGTCCATCCGGTACACGTGGTCGGCGCCGATGACGACGACGATGTCGGGCTTCTCGTCGTTGATCAGGTTCATGCTCTGGAGGATCGCGTCGGCGGATCCCGAGAACCATCGCTTGCCGAGTCGCTGCTGCGCGGGAACCGACGTCACGTACGAGTCGAGGAGCGCCGACATCCGCCAGGTCTGCGAGATGTGCCGGTCGAGGCTGTGCGACTTGTACTGCGTCAGCACGACGATCTGCCGCAGGCCCGAGTTGATGAGGTTCGAGATAGCGAAATCGATCAGGCGATACTGTCCGCCGAACGGCACGGCGGGTTTCGCGCGATCCGCCGTGAGCGGCATGAGGCGCTTGCCCTCGCCGCCGGCGAGGATGATCCCGAAGACCTTCTTTGGAGCGGACATGGCTCCACCATAGATGCGTTCCCGGCCGCTGTACTAGCGTTCAGACATGCGAGTCGAAATGATCACGAAGGAGTACCCGCCCGAGGTCTACGGCGGTGCCGGAGTACACGTGGCGGAACTCGTCGCTGCGCTTCGAGAGCACGTCGACGTGCGGGTGCGCGCTTTCGGCGCGACCCGCGACGAGCCCGGCACCTTCGCGTATCGCACGCCCGCGGAGCTCGCCGGTGCGAACCCCGCATTGCAGACGCTGGGGACGGATCTCGAGATCGTCTCCGCGATCGCCGAGGCCGACCTCGTGCACAGTCACACCTGGTACGCGAACTTCGCCGGTCACCTCGCCTCGCAGCTGCACGGTATCCCGCATGTGCTCACCGCGCACAGCCTGGAGCCCCTCCGCCCCTGGAAGGCCGAGCAGCTGGGCGGCGGGTACGCGATCTCCAGCGGCATCGAGCGACTCGCCTACGAGAACGCCGCCGCGGTCATCGCGGTGAGCGCCGGCATGCGCGCCGACATCCTCCGCAGCTACCCGCAGGTGGATCCGGCAAAGGTTCGCGTGATCCATAACGGCATCGACGTCGAACGCTGGCGCCCGGTGCAAGACGCGGAATTCCTCCGTTCGATCGGAATGGACCCCGCCCGCCCGTCCGTGGTGTTCGTCGGTCGGATCACGCGGCAGAAGGGTCTGCCGTACCTGCTGCAGGCCGCCCGACTCCTTCCGCCCGAGGTGCAGCTCGTCCTGTGCGCCGGTGCCCCGGACACTCCCGAGATCATGGCCGAGGTGCAGGAGGGCGTGCGCCTTCTGCAGGAGACGCGTGGCGGCGTCATCTGGGTGGAGAGGATGCTGCCCCGCGACGAGCTGTCGGCGATCCTGACCGCGGCGACGACCTTCGTGTGTCCCTCCGTGTACGAGCCGCTCGGGATCGTGAACCTCGAGGCGATGGCCTGCGGTGCCGCTGTCGTCGGCACCGCGACCGGGGGCATCCCCGAGGTCGTGGCCGACGGTGTCACGGGCCGGCTCGTGCCGATCGAACAGCTGCAGGACGGGACCGGCACGCCGGTGGATCCGGAGCGCTACGTGGCGGATCTGGCCGCGGTGCTCACCGAGGTCGCCATGGATCCGGAGCGGGCGCGGGCCTACGGAGAGGCCGGACGCGAACGCGCACGGGATGACTTCAGCTGGGCCGCGATCGCCGAGACGACGCGCGCGCTCTACGCGGAGCTCACCGCCTGAGCCGATAGGCTGGAACCATGCCGAGCGCTCTGGAATTCACCGACGTCGTCGTGCGCCGTGAAGGACGCAACATCATCGATCACGTGACCTGGGAGGTCGACGACGATCAGCGATGGGTGATCCTCGGACCGAACGGTGCGGGCAAGACCACCCTTCTGCAGCTGGCCGACACGCTCATGCACCCGACCGCGGGCACCGTGACGGTGTTGGGGGAGACCCTGGGGCGTACCGACGTCTTCGAGGTGCGCCCGCGCATCGGCTTCGCGTCGTCCGCGATGGCCAAGCGCGTTCCCCGCGACGAGACGGTCCTCAACACCGTACTCACCGCCGCATACTCGGTGCTCGGTCGCTGGAACGAGAACTACGAGGACATCGATGAGCGCCGCGCGCTCCGCGTCCTCGCCGACTGGCGCCTAGACCATCTGGCGGAACGCACGTTCGGCACGTTGAGCGACGGCGAGCAGAAGCGCGTGCAGATCGCGCGCGCCGTGATGACCGATCCGGAGCTCCTGCTGCTCGATGAGCCGACCGCCTCGCTCGATCTCGGTTCGCGTGAAGAGCTGCTGGCGCTGCTCAGCGGGTATGCGTCCTCGCCGACGACGCCGGCGATGCTGATGGTGACGCACCACGTCGAGGAGATCCCCGTGGGCTTCACGCACGTGATGCTGATTCGCGACGGCGCGATCGTCGCGGCCGGACCGATCGCCGAGACTCTCACGGCCGAGGCGCTCACCGACACGTTCGGCATGCCCATCGTGCTCAGCAGTGAAGACGGCCGCTACGCCGCCCGCGCAGCATCCTGATCCAGGTCTGATAGAATCGATCCTTGGTGCTCTCCGCACCGCAGACTTCCCTCGTCCCTGGCACAATCCAGGGCAGCAACTAAGGAATCCCATGAAGACTGACATTCACCCCGAGTACAAGGCTGTCGTGTTCCGCGACCTCGGCTCGGGCGAGACGTTCCTCACCCGTTCGACCGTGACCGGCGACAAGACCATCGAGCTGGACGGCGTGGAGTACCCCGTCATCGATGTCGAGATCTCGGCCGCGTCGCACCCGTTCTACACGGGCAAGCAGCGCATCATGGACTCGGCCGGCCGCGTCGAGAAGTTCAACCAGCGCTTCAAGGGCTTCGGCGGATCGTCCAAGTAACGACTGCCACGATGAAGGCCCCATGCTCCTCGGAGTGTGGGGCCTTCTTCGTTCCTCGAGAGCTCTGCGACGGTCTCAGACGTCGATGACGATGCGGCCGGCGTCGATGCGGCTCGGCGGGTCGCCGGGCGACGGCGCCGGCGCAGTCCGCTGCGTCTGCCGGTCGCGTTCCTGGCTCGCCTCATGAGCGGTGGGCGACCAGACGCTGTCAAAGACGCCGACGAGGCCGCCGTTGGCGACGTGCTCGTACTTCTCCTCGACCGGCTTCCGCGAGAAGGTGTGCATCATCCCGAAGATCAGCAGGGCGGGGCCCATGCCCAGCACGATGACCACGGTCGCCCACGCCATCAAGTCCTTCATGACTTCAGGATAGGCGTGACGGAGAAGAGCGGCATCCTCCTCGAGGCGGAGATCCTCAGCGCAGGCGGCCGCCCTGTGCCAGGTCGATGAGGCGGGAGAGCACGGGACCCGAACGCAGCCCGTTGTGCTCGTGTTCGCTGGTCACCCACAGCTTCACCCCGGGCAGCAGGCGTGCTGTCTCGAGCGAGAAGTCCATGGGCACGTAGACGTCATCGACGTAGACCGCGGCAGCACCCGTCGCGCCGGACGCGGCGATCGCCTCGGCGTCGTAGATGCTCGGCCACTCGTGCTCAGCCAGTGCGAGGGTCACGTCACGCCAGGGGCGGAAGGCGGGGACCGTCTCGGTCCAGTCGCGTCGGATGTGCTCGCCCGTGAAGAGCGTGGGGTCGTCACGGAAGTCGGAGGGCTCTGTCCGTTCGGCCGACCAGCGGGTGGCATGGCCGTCGGCATAACTGGACTCGTGGAACGCGAAGTAGAGCGGGTTGCGGCCGTCGAAGGGCATCGCGTGCATCAGGTCGTATCGGAACGCGTTGGACGACGGATCGCGCTCGAGCAACGACCAGACGGTCTGCCAGCCGTCGTTCGTGCCGAGAGCAGAGCCCATCGACCGCAACCGTGATCGGGACACGATCTCGCCGTCGGGGAGCACGATGTCACCGGCATCCGCCATATCGACGAGTCTCCGCATGGCGTCGCGGTGCTCCGGGAACCGACGGTAGTACCGCTCGGAGGTCGTGCGCATCTTGTCGTAGCAGAGCGCGTACACATCATCGGGGTGGCGGCCGATGGCACTGAGCCCACCCGTGATGAAGACGTCTTCCAGGGAGGAGGCGTCCGTCGACAGGTAGGCCAGGGTCGTGAAGCCGCCGAAGGACTGCCCGAGCACGCTCCAGGTGGCAGCACCCAGGTGTTCGCGCAACGCCTCGCAGTCGCGCACGATCGCGTCGGCCCGCAGATGGGTGAGGTGCTCGGCCACGGCCTCAGCGCCCCGCGCGAGATCCTCGTCGCCGACCGGGGTCGAGCGACCCGTGCCGCGCTGGTCGAGGAGCACCAGTCGGTAGTGGGCGAGTGCCTCGTCGAGCCAAGCCGGCGAGGTCGAAGAGTGGAACGGACGGGGAGCCTCGTGTCCCGGTCCTCCCTGCAGGAAGACCAGATAGGGGAGGGTCTCACCGCCTTCGCGGGAGACCACGCGCGCGAAGACGTCGATGGTGCGGGAGTCGGCAGGATCGCCCCAGACGAGCGGGACGGTGAGCGTGTGCTCTTCGACGGTGAGATCCAGCAGCTGGCGGACGACGGTGGTCATGGTCACATCACATTCCCGATGTAGGAGTACTTGACGAAGACCTCCGAGGCGATGCCCGACTCCTCGAGCACCCCCTGCACAGCGGTCATCATGTAATTGGAGTCCCAGCCCATGTAGAGGAAGTGGGACTCGTCGAGCTCGTCCCATTGCCCCTTCCACGCCATGTCCTGGTAGATCGGTCCGCCGTGGGCGGCGCAGTATGCAAGGGCAGCGGCCCTCGTGTCGGTCCATGCGCGTCGGAACACCCGGTTGAACAGGTACTTGACGTCGGGCACCTCCCAGCGTTCACCGCGGTACTCGACGTAGTCGAACTCGCGCTCCCAGCCGGTGGGCCAGCCGCGACGGCGCACGGCATCCAAGATCGGGGTCAGGCCGTCGTCGTCGATCTCCGGCAGTGCGGGTCGCGCCCAGATGCGGATCAGGTCGGCAGTGAGAGCGACCGTGCGCTGGGTGATCGCCGCGGTGTTCCATGTCGCGACCTCGGCCAGCTCGCGGGTCGCCGGCACCGCGCTGCGGGCGTACGCCTCGGTGCGCTTGACCGGGAAGGCGGCGCCGAACACGCGCTCGGTCAGCGGCTGCTCGAGCAGCGTCAGGTTGCCGAGAGTCGGGGCGAGCGCGCGATGGCTGTTCTGCTCGTCCTCGGAGTACTCGTTCCAGGGCCGCTCCCCGTCTCCCGACCAGGCGTCGCCGGGGACGGTCGGCACGATGTGCTCCACGTCGAACGCGTCGACGTCGTCGACTCCCTCCAGCCGCCCGAGCACATACGTGGGGTGGGGGAGTTCGCTGTACTTCAGCACGGCGCTCACACGCTGGTCGGACGGGGTGATCCGTGCGAAGGCGCGCGCGAGTGAATCGCGGCCATCCCGGCGGGCTCGGCAGAGCCTGGCGATGAGCCTCTCGGCCGGAAGGTTGACCAGCGCCCGACGGAGGTACAGGGCCTGGATCCACTCCAGCGTCTCGATGAGTTCGACGCGATCGATGAGCCCCCGTGCGTGGTCGCTGTACACACTCATCACGAGGGGATACGACGAACGCCCGAAGGTGTTGACATGGCGGAGCTGCTGCGCGATCTCGGGGTCCTGCTCCCGTGACGGGTCGAGGAGGGTGCCGTAGATCTCAGCGAAGTGCCTCCACTCCTCCGCGTCCGCCTGCAGGTGGGCGACGTCGACGCGGGGGAACGACTGCCGGAACGCGCTGTACACGCCGTGCTCGCCGTTCGCCGCCACCTCTCGTCCGGTGACGAGCACCAGGTAGTGCCGCCAGAACGCGCCGATCGCCTCTCCGGTGTGATTCTCGATCGGCACCCAGAACCGGGCTTCGACATCGACCTGCTCCGCGTGGCTGAGCCCCATCAGGATGTAGTTGTGGATGAGCTCATGGTCGCGCAGCGGCTCGCCCGTCGAGTTCAGGCTCTCGAAGATCTGCTGCGCGTTCGCCTGGGCTCCGAGGGTGATCGACACGTGCTCGAGCTTCTGCAGCCCACGCCAGATGAGCGGGACCTCGTCCACAAGGATCTGACTGCGGAAGAAGGCGTAGTTATCGTCGAAGCGGGACTCGCGGTCCGCATCGTCGCGACGGTCGAGCACGACGGACTCGTACAGGTCGGCCCAGGCATCGTGCGGGCGCAGCTTGGTGCGGCCGGGGGCATCCGAGCGCACGAGCACGCGTTCCAGCGAAGCGGCCAGAGTGGGGTCGGTGTCGCGGATCGCATGGTGCAGCGCGGCGACCAGCAGCATCAGCGTGGTGATGCGCTGCTGACCGTCGATGAGGATCAGGTCGGAATCCGCCGAGGTGCCGTCTTCGGCGGAGAGGATCGAGCCGATGAAGTGGCGGTGGGCGTCGTCTTCGCGAGCGACGGCGCGGATGTCGGAGAGGAGGCGCTCGCACCCGCCGATGTCCCAGCGGTACTGCCGCTGATACACGGGGACCACGATGGTGGTGGTGCCCGCCGCGAGCCACTCGATCGTGTTGACTGCTGTCGCCTCGACGTTGGTCGCGGTGCTCATACTGGTGTCTCGTCCTCCCGTAGCGACGGGTGCCGAGGACTCGCCGGGCGCCCCGATCAGTCTATTCGGTTATCCACGGCCGACCTCCGAAGGGCTCGCGGGCTTCGCTGTTAGGCTTGCCTTATCAGGGCCTGTTAAAACGTGCTGGCCCCCGATGAAAGGAACATGACTCGATCATGGGTTACATCAAGTCCGCTGCCCTCGAGGAAAAGGGATTCGTCGTCCTCGACAGCTACAACCAGGAGCTCGACCCCAAGGAATGGCTCGACATCGAGTACAACGACTGGAAGTCGTCGGGTGACACACGCTTCGCGCCGCTCGCCAGTGCCTTCGGCGACATCGAGTGCAACGGCTTCTGGAACCACAAGCCGCCGCGCACCGACAAGGACGGCGTCTGGATCGATTCGCAGACCGAGAAGGCTCCGAACCTGACGCGTCGTGCGCAGGAGCCCGGCGCCAACGTCGGCCGCTGCCGCGTGATCGAGCTGCAGCCGACCCCGTACGGCGAGTGCCTCTACAACCTCCACCAGGACGACAACAACCGTCTGAACCCCGACGGCACCGGCTGGGTGGTCCGCGGCTTCTTCAACCTGACGGACGACAAGGACAGCTACTTCGTCCTGCGTGAGAACCGCACCGACCCGAGCATCGAGTACCGCATCGCCCTTCCGGCCGGCGCGCAGCTCATCGTCGACACCCAGCGTCTGTGGCACGCCGCCACGCACAACGGCACCGAGCCGCGCTACTGCCTCATCACGTCGTGGACCTCGGGCCCCGAGCTCGACGCCTACATCGAGAAGTACAACGGCACCGACGATGTCCCCAACTACGAGGTCGACCAGGAGACGCTGGAGTTCGGCTACGCCGAGCAGGCGCGCAAGGACGCTGCTCGTGCCGCGTACTACGCCGCGAAGGGCCAACAGGTCAAGCAGGCCATGAGCGAGGCGTGATCCTCTTCTGAGCACTGCGAAGGCCCCGGTCCCTGTGACCGGGGCCTTCGTCGTCGAATCACATGCTTGTGATTTCAGGAGATCTCGGCGAGAATGGGCCCACAACCGCATATTCTCGCCACTTCGTGGTTCAGGTCGTTGGGGAAGACGCACCTGATGAAACGGAGAGATCATGGCGACGGCTTACTCACGCGGAGTGGTGTTCATCCACTCTGCGCCTCGCGCGCTCTGCCCGCACCTCGAATGGGCGGTGGGTCGCGCTATCGGGCGCGCGGTGAATTTCGACTGGACCGCGCAGCCCGTCCTCGAGGGTGCCCGGCGGGCCGAGTTCTACTGGGACGGCCCTGTCGGCACCGGTGCTGCTCTCGCGACGTCCATCCGCGGGTGGGAGCATCTGCGGTTCGAGGTGACCGAGGACCCCACTCCGCGCAGCGACGGCGGACGCTGGCTGCACACTCCCGACTTGGGCATCCATTACGCCCAGACGGATGCCGCCGGCAACATCGTCATCGGCGAGGACCGGATCCGCTACGCGATGGAGATCGCCGCGGGCAGTGCGATCGAGTTGCAGCGCGAGTTGGACATCGCGCTCGGATCCGCCTGGGACGAGGAACTGGAGCCGTTCCGTCATGCCAGCGACGACGCCAGGGTCGTCTGGCTCCACAAGGTCGGTTAGCCGACACCACAGACCGGGAGCGGGGGAGGCGTGAGTATCGGATGCCGGTGAGTCATCCCGGACGCTGAGAAGACGTATCCCCGCTCCGCACGACGAGGACCCCGCCCCGGAAACGAGGCGGGGTCCTCGTCGTGCAGAGGTGGCCCGCCGGTCAGATGACCGCGGTGTGCTGCAGCTCGTGGGTGCGCGAGTGCGCGCCGCCGCGCACGTCTTCCCAGGCGAGAGCCAGTCGTTGCATGGCCTCGGTCGTCCGCTCCGGCGGGAGGGTGATGGGGATGCGCAGGCGACGTTCGAGCACGCCGCCGGTCGTGAAGCGGGGGCCCGGCGGCAAGACGAGACCTTGCTCTCTCGCAGCCAGGGAGAGCGAGGTAGAGAGCGGCGCCCCGATGTCGATCCAGGCCGAGAGGCCGCCGGGCGTAAACGGCATCCGGAACCCGGCGATCCCTGAGACGCCGCGCTCGACCGCGTCGCGCCCGGCGCGCAACCTGCGGCGAACATGAGACGTCAACGCCGGCATGTCGTCCAACAGCTCCACGGCGATGCACTGCTCCAGCAGGGCGGTGCCCAACTCGAAGGAGGGGCGCACGGCGAGCAGTCGCGCGATCACCGAGCGCTCCGCGCGGATCCAGCCGATGCGCATACCGCCCCAGGCGATCTTCGACATCGATCCGACGGTGATGACATTCGGTCCGCTCGCAGCCATCGGTGCAGGCGCCCATCCGCGATCGATGTCGAGTTCTGCGGTCGTCTCGTCGACGATGAGGTGGGTGCCGACGTTCCGAGCCGTCGTCACGATCCGCGAGCGCTCGTCATCGGGCAGCGTCGCGCCGGTCGGGTTGTGGAAGTCGGGGATGAGGTAGGCGACGTGCGGACGCGTCCCGAGAAGCGTCTCGTTCAGATGCCGGGTGTCCCAGCCGTCGACGTCGACGGGCGTGGGCACCAGTCGGTATCCGTGCCGGTGCAGCGCTTCGAGCGCGTGGGGGAACGTCGGCTGCTCGACCAGTGCCTTCTCGCCGCGACGTCCGATGGCCGTGAGGATCAGGTTCACGGCGTTGAGCGCCCCCGACGTGATGATGATCTCGTCGGCGGAGGTCGGCGCCCCGCGATCGCGGAACCGCTGGGCGACGGCTTCACGGAGCTCAGGGAGCCCGCGGAGCGAATACCCGCTCGTGCCGCGCAAGGCCGCGAGACGGGGAAGGGAGCGGACTGTCGCGTCGTACAGGCCGGGTGTCGAATCCATCGAGGCGATCGAGAGGTCGATGGCGTCGTCGTCGGCGTCCGCGCCCGCAGCGGTGCGACCGTGCGGCAGCGTGACCCGGGTGCTTCCTCCGTGCAGGCGGGAGACGTAGCCGTCGGCCTCCAGCAGGCCGTAGGTGCGGGTGATCGTCGAGCGCGATCGGCGCAGTTCGAGCGCGAGTGCCCGCTCACTCGGCAGACGCTCGCCGACCGTGAGGCGGCCGTCGAGGATCAGCGCCCTGATGCGGTCGGCGAGCGCCGTCGCCGCGGTGCCTGCGACGTTATCCGCTCCGAGCTGTTCGACGAGCCGTGATCCCATGCCTCCAGCATGGCGCAAAGTGGTCTGATATGTGCAGGCCACTTTGCGGCGAGTGGCTTCGCATCGGACCGTGGTCCACGGGCCAGAGTAGGAGGATGTTCCTCCGTTCTCTGTTCCTCCCCATAGCCGCCACCAGCCGGCGTGACCTCGTCGAGCGGCTCGTGCAGCTTCTCGTCGGCCTGTTCCTCTACGGTGTGGCGCTCGGCTTCATGGTGCGAGGCGGCATCGGTGTGGCGCCGTGGGATGTTCTGGCGTTGGGCCTGGCGCGGCAGACAGGCGTCGGATACGGGGCCATGACCGTGCTCGTCTCGATCGTCGTGCTGCTGCTGTGGATCCCGCTGCGTCAGCGGGTGGGGCTCGGCACGGTGCTGAACGCGCTCCTGGTCGGGCCGAGCGCCGATCTTGCGCTCTTCCTGATCCCGCAGCCCTCTTCGGTGTGGATCGGTGCCCCCATGTTCGTCTTCGGGCTCCTGCTCCTCGCCTTCGCTACGGGCCTCTACATCGCTGCTGACTTCGGGCCGGGGCCGCGCGATGGCCTGATGACGGGGCTGGTCCGCCGCACCGGATGGGCGGTGTGGCTCGTCCGCACCCTGATCGAGGGAAGTGTGCTGCTCGTCGGCTTCCTCCTCGGCGGCCCGGTGGGCGTCGGAACGGTGCTCTTCGCCTTCGGAGTCGGTCCGCTGATCGGGTGGTTCCTGCCCCGTATCACCCGCATCCGTGAAGCCCGTTCGCGTCAGCTCGGCGCGCTGCGCACCGCCTGATCGGCACCGGACTCCGGTCCTGTTGCGCGAAGAGAGGCCCTCGGAATCCCGAGGGCCTCTCTTCGTGTTCTGCAGTGTCAGTCGGCGCTGGCGACGACCAGCACGGCGTTGTGTCCGCCGAAGCCGAACGAGTTGCTGATGGCGATCTGCGGACCGTCGCCGAGCGGCGTGGCCTCGCCGGAAAGGCGGAACGGAACCGCCGGGTCGGGCTCGGTCATGTTGATGGTCGGCGGAGCGACGCGATCACGCAGCGCGAGAAGCGAGAAGATCGCCTCGAGTGCCCCCGTGCCACCGAGCAGGTGTCCGGTGGAGGCCTTCGTCGCCGACACGGGGATCTCGTCGATCCGGTCACCGAAGACCTTCTTGAGCGCGACGTACTCGTTGGGGTCGCCGACCGGGGTCGACGTCGCGTGCGCGTTGATGTGCGTGACCTGGTCGGCGGTCACGCCGGCCTCTTCGAGCGCCTGCGTGACCGCCCGCGCCGCGCCGTTGCCCTCGGGGTCGTTTCCCGTGATGTGGTACGCATCGGCCGTGACTCCGCCGCCGAGCACGTAGCCGTAGATCTTGGCGCCGCGTGCCTTGGCGTGCTCCTCGGTCTCGAGGATCAGTGCGGCAGCGCCCTCGCCCATGACGAACCCGTCACGGTCGATGGCCCCGGGGCGGGAGGCGTGGGCAGGATCGTCGTTGCGACGCGACAGCGCCTGCGCCGACGCGAACGAGGCCATCGTGATCGGGTGGATCGCAGACTCGGTGCCACCGGCGATCACGACGTCCGCAAGGCCGTCCTGCAGGTGGTGGAAAGCGTGGATGATCGACTCGGTGCTGGAGGCGCACGCACTGACGACGGTCTGTGCGTAGGCGCGGGCCTCGAACTGCAGCGAGAGGTTGCCCGCCGCGGCGTTCGGCATGAGCATCGGAACCGTGAGCGGCATGACGCGTCGCGGGCCCTTCTCGCGGAGCGTGTCCCAGGCGTCCAGGAGGGTCCAGAGGCCACCGATGCCGGTGGCGAAGTCGATGCCGAGCCGCTCGGGCGCGACCTCGGGGGAGCCGGCGTCGGCCCACGCCTCGCGGGCTGCGATGAGGGCGAACTGCGACGACGGATCGAGGCGCTTGGCCTCGTGGCGGGGGAGCACCTCTTCCGGGCGCACGATCGCCTCGGCGGCGAACGTGACGGGCAGCTCGTACTGCTGAACCCAGTCGTGTTCGAGCGTGCGGGTGCCGGACATTCCGGCCAGCAGGTTCGTCCAGTTCTCCGGGGCCGTGCCGCCGATGGCGGACGTGGCGCCGATGCCGGTGACGACGATGCGCTTGGTCATGGGGTGTGGTTCCTTGTCGAACGTCGAAGGGGGTGAGAGGGCAGGGCGGAGGATGCCACTCCCCGCGAGATGCGGGGGTGGCATCCTGCCGGGATTACTCCTGGCCCGCGACGATGAAGCTGACGGCGTCGCCGACGGTCTTCAGGTTCTTGACCTCGTCGTCGGGGATGGTGACGCCGAACTTCTCCTCGGCGTTGACGACGATCGTCATCATCGAGATGGAGTCGATGTCGAGGTCATCGGTGAACGACTTCTCGAGGGCGACCTCGGAGGCGTTGATGCCGGTCTCGTCGGTGATGAGCTCTGCGAGGCCTGCGAGGACCTCATCGTTGGTGAAAGCCATGTGGTCTTCCTCTTTCTTACGGGTTGTATTCGGAACCGTGGAACAGTCTAGAGAAGGTCAGCGCATTCTCAGGGAAGGACGACGACCTGTGCGGCGAACACGAGTCCGGCGCCGAAGCCGATCTGGAGGGCGAGACCGCCCGAGAGCTCGGGGTGCTCGGCCATCAGACGGTGGCTCGCCAGGGGGATCGACGCCGCCGAGGTGTTGCCCGTGGTCTCGATGTCGCGGGCGATCACCGTGGTCTCCGGCAGCTTCAGCTGCTTCGCGAACTCATCGATGATGCGCATGTTCGCCTGGTGCGGGATGAATGCGGCGATGTCGGCGGGCTCGACGCCGGCCCGGTCGAGCGCCTCGCGCGCGACCTTGGCCATCTCCCACACGGCCCAGCGGAAGACCGTCTGGCCCTCCTGGCGCAGGGTCGGCCACGGCACCACGCCGTCGCGGAAGTCGGTCAGCGTGCCGTTCATGCCCACCGCTTCGGCCTTCGAGCCGTCGGAGCCCCAGACAGCGGGGGCGATGCCCGGCGTGTCGCTCGGGCCGATCAGTGCGGCACCCGCGCCGTCGCCGAGGAGGAAGGAGATGCTGCGGTCGGTCGGGTCGACGACGTCGGACAGCTTCTCGGTGCCGATGACCAGGGCATAGCGGGCTGCCCCCGCCTTGATCAGCGCGTCGGCCTGGGCGATCGCATAGGCGTAACCGGCGCAGGCCGCGTTGATGTCATATGCGGCGGCCGGATTCGCACCGACGCGGTCGGCGACGATGGCGGAGACCGAGGGGGTCTGCTTCGGGTTGCTGATGGTCGCGACGATCACCAGGTCGACCTGATCGGCAGGCACGCCCGACTTCTCGATGGCCTCGGCTGCGGCCGTGGTGGCGAGGTCGATGGCGTCGGTGCTCTTGTCGGCACGGGCACGGGTGATGATGCCGGTGCGCTGGCGGATCCACTCGTCGCTGGAGTCGATCGGCCCGATCAGGTCTTCGTTCGGTACGGCGTTCTCACCGCGGGCGGCACCGTACGAGTAGATGCGCGTGTAGGCGGGGCCGGTGACCTGGGCGAGGGTGACGCTCATGCGGCTTCTCCGTTCAGCAGCGCGACGGCTGCATCGAGGTCTTCGGGGGTCTTCACAGCAACGTTCGGCACGCCACGGAGGCCGCGCTTGGCGAGACCGACCAGGGCGCCAGCGGGCGCGAGTTCGATCACACCGGTGACGCCGGCGTCCGAGAACGACTGCATGCACAGGTCCCAGCGCACGGGGGAGGAGACCTGGTCGACGAGGTAGTTGAGCGCCTGTGCGCCGTCGGCAACGGCAGAGCCGTCACGATTGGTCCACAGCGTGATGTCGGGGTTCGCGGGCGTGACATCGGCGACCGCATCGCGGAGGGCCGAGACGGCCGAGGCCATGTAGCGGGTGTGGAACGCGCCGGCGACCTGGAGGGGGATCACGCGCGTGCCCTTGAGGGGCTCCTCGGCGAGAGCGGCGAGGGCGGGAAGCGCGCCGGCGACCACGATCTGTCCGCCGCCGTTGTAGTTCGCGGGGGCGAGGGCGAGGTCGGCGAGTCGTGCGAGGAGGGCTTCCTCATCGCCACCGAGAACCGCGCTCATGCCGGTCTGCTCCTGCGCTGCGGCATCGGCCATCGCGCGACCGCGGATGCCGACGAGGCGCATGCCGGTCTCGGCGTCGATCACATCGCTGCCGACGAGCGCGGCGATCTCACCCACCGAGTGACCCGCGATTCCGTCGGCGCGGCGGCCCGCCTTCTGCACCAGCGCGTCACCGGCGATCAGGGAGGCCGCGACGATCAGCGGCTGCGCGATACGCGTGTCGCGGATCGTGTCGGCATCCGACGTCGTGCCGTGTTCGCGGAGATCGACCTGTGCGGCATCCGAGTACGCGGCGAGGCGCTCGGCCACTCCGTCGAGCTCGAGCCAAGGAGTGAGGAAACCGGGGGTCTGCGAGCCCTGACCTGGGCATACGACGACAATCACCCACCCAGTCTGCCAACGATTGCGGCAGAGCGGTGGATGATCCATCACAAGATTGCGAGAAACCCTTGTGTGTGGCGTACAGATCGGCCGGGTATCAGCGCTGCTGTCGCCGAAGCGGGGCTCGTCGCCTCACCTGCTCGGCCGTGCCGATGGAGCCGAGGATCAGCGCGGTCTGCAGGATGAGCGCCTCGCGGGGACCGGTGGCATCCCACCCGATGACCTCGCTCACGCGCTTGAGCCGGTAGCGCACGGTGTTCGGGTGCACGAAGAGCTCGCGGGCCGTCGCCTCGAGGGAGCGCCCGTTGTCGAGGTAGCTCCAGAGCGTCGTGACCAGGTCGGTGGAGTGCGCCTGCAGGGGACGGAAGATGCGCTCGATCAGCGTCTGCTTCGCGAGCGGGTCTCCGGCGAGGGCTCGTTCCGGGAGCAGGTCGTCGGCTTCGACCGGCCGGGGAGCGCTGCGCCAGGCACGGGCGACGGCGAAGCCGGCCAGGGCTGCCCGCGCGCTCTGGCTCGCGTCGACCAGCGCCGCGACAGCGGGCCCGAGTACGACATAACCCGGTCCGAACGACGGCTCGAGCCGGGTCGCGATCTCCTGGAACCCCAGCTCCTCTTCTTCCCCTTCAGCTCCTTCAGCGCGTGCGCGCCCGAGGACGAGGACGAGACGAGAACCCTGAACGCCGATGAGCACGTCGACGGCGAGCTTTCTGGCCGTTCGGCGGACGAGGTCCACGTCGAACTGCGGGGGCGTGGTGCCGACCAGGACGGCGACCTCGCCGTGGCCGTGCCAGCCGAGTGCCGCGATCCGGCTCGGGAGCTCTTCGTCAGCTTCGCCGGTGAGGATCGAGTCGACGACGAGGGCTTCGAGGCGCGCATCCCAGAGGCCTCGGGCCTCCGCAGCTCTGGCGTACACATCCGCCGCCGCGAAGGCGACGTCGCGCGAGTACAACAGGATCGCCTCGCGGAGATCGTTCCCCCGACCGGCGACGCGTTCCTCGGTGACCTCGACGGTCACGCGGATGAGCTGCAGGGTCTGCTGGAGGCTGACGCTGCGCAGCAGCTCACGCGGTGCCGCGGCGAAGATGTCCGCCGCGATCCACGGCGTGGAGTTGGGGTCTTCGTACCACTGGATGAACGACGTGATTCCCGCCTGGGCCACCAGCCCGACCGCGGAGCGGCGGGCTGGTGGCATGTCGGCGTACCACGGGAGGGTGTCCTCCAGGCGCTTGATCGTCACCGAGGCGATGTCACCGGAGATCCGGCGCAGCCAGGTGAGCGTCGCGGCCTTGTCCATGCCGGAAGGAGAAGAACCTGTCACTGAGGGCTCAGCTTTCGCCACCCGCGTTGCCGCTGGTGCCGGCGTTCACGTCGTGCAGACGGTACTTCTCGATCGCCTGCGCCGCGAGCGAGCGGTCGACCTTGCCGTCTTCAGCGAGCGACTGCAGCGTGCGGACGACGATCGACGGGCCGTCGATCTTGAAGAAGCGACGAGCGGCTGCACGGGTGTCCGAGAAGCCGAAGCCGTCGGCGCCGAGCGTGGCGAAGCGGTTCGGCACCCACGGACGGATCTGGTCCTGCACAGCGTGCATGAAGTCGCTGACCGCGACGACAGGTCCTTCGGAGCCCTGCAGCTTCTCGGTGAGATACGCGGTGCGGGGCTCCGCCTCGGGGTGCAGGAAGTTGTGCTCGTCAGCGGCGAGGCCGTCGCGGCGCAGCTCGGTCCAGGAGGTGACCGACCAGACGTCGGCGATCACGCCCCAGTCGTTCTTCAGCAGCTCCTGGGCCTCGAGAGCCCAGGGGAGTCCGACACCCGATGCGAACAGCTGCGCACGGGGGCCGTCGCCCTCGCCGACGGAGATGCGGTGGATGCCGCGGACGATGCCGTCCACGTCCACGTTCTCCGGCTCGGCGGGCATCACGATCGGCTCGTTGTAGAGCGTGATGTAGTACATCACGTTCGGGTCCTCGTGGTTGCCGCCGTACATGCGCTCGAGACCGGAGCGCACGATGTGCGCGATCTCGTAGCCGTAGGCCGGGTCGTACGAGATCGTCGCCGGGTTGGTGGCGGCGAGCAGATGCGAGTGGCCATCGGCGTGCTGGAGGCCTTCACCTGTGAGGGTGGTGCGACCGGCGGTGGCGCCCATGATGAAGCCGCGGGCCATCTGGTCTCCGGCAGCCCACTGGGCGTCGCCCGTGCGCTGGAAGCCGAACATCGAGTAGAAGATGTAGACCGGGATGAGTGGCTCGCCGTGCGTGGCGTAGGAGGTTCCGGCGGCGGTGAAGGCCGCGAGTGCGCCGGCCTCGTTGATGCCGACGTGCACGATCTGGCCCTGCGGGCTCTCCTTGTAGGCGAGGAGCAGCTCACGGTCCACCGACGTGTAGTGCTGGCCGTTCGGGTTGTAGATCTTCGCCGAGGGGAAGTACGCGTCCATGCCGAACGTGCGCGCCTCGTCCGGGATGATCGGCACGATGCGGTGGCCGAAGTCCTTCGAACGCAGCAGGTCCTTGAGCAGACGGACGAAAGCCATGGTGGTGGCGATCTCCTGCGTGCCGGAACCCTTCTTGGGAAGCGCGTACGCAGTGTCGTCCGGCAGCGACAGCCCGACGTGCGTCGAGCGGCGCTCCGGAAGGAAGCCACCGAGCGCATTGCGGCGCTCGAGCATGTACTGGATCGTCTCGTCCTGGGGTCCCGGGTTGTAGTACGGGGGCAGGTACGGGTTCTCTTCGAGCTGCGCGTCCGTGATCGGGATGTGCATCGCGTCGCGGAACGTCTTGAGGTTGTCCAGCGTCATCTTCTTCATCTGGTGGGTCGCGTTGCGGCCCTCGAAGTGCGGACCGAGGCCGTAGCCCTTGACGGTCTTCGCGAGGATGACGGTGGGCTTGCCCTTATGCTCGGTCGCTGCCTTGAACGCGGCGTAGACCTTGCGGTAGTCGTGGCCACCGCGCTTGAGGTTCCAGATGTCGTCGTCGGAGTAGTCCTTGACGAGGGCGGCGGCGCGCTCGTCGCGGCCGAAGAAGTGCTCGCGGATGTACGCGCCGGACTCGGCCTTGTACGTCTGGTAGTCACCGTCGGGGGTGACGTTCATCAGGTTGAGCAGAGCGCCCTCGGTGTCGCGGGCGAGCAGGTCGTCCCACTCACGACCCCAGACGACCTTGATGACGTTCCAGCCGGCGCCGCGGAAGAACGACTCCAGCTCCTGGACGATCTTGCCGTTGCCGCGCACAGGGCCGTCGAGGCGCTGCAGGTTGCAGTTGACGATGAAGGTCAGGTTGTCGAGGCCCTCGTTGGCGGCGACCTGCAGCTGGCCGCGGCTCTCGACCTCGTCCATCTCGCCGTCGCCGAGGAACGCCCAGACGTGCGACTGGGACGTGTCCTTGATGCCACGGTTCTCGAGGTACTTGTTCGACATCGCCTGGTAGATCGCGTTGATCGGGCCGAGACCCATCGACACGGTCGGGAACTGCCAGTACTCCGGCATCAGGCGCGGGTGCGGGTAGGAGGGGATGCCGTGCGGCGCGTGCGACTTCTCCTGGCGGAAGCCGTCGAGCTGGTCCTCGCTCAGGCGTCCTTCGAGGAAGGAGCGGGCGTAAGTGCCGGGGGAGGCGTGACCCTGGATGAAGATCTGGTCGGCGCCGCCCGGGTTGTCGGCACCCTTGAAGAAGTGGTTGAAGCCGACTTCGTAGAGAGCCGCCGACGAGGCGTAGGTCGAGATGTGACCGCCGACACCGATGCCGGGGCGCTGTGCGCGGTGCACCGTGATCGCGGCGTTCCACCGGATCCAGGCGCGGTAGCGGCGCTCGATCTCCTCGTCACCGGGGAACTCGGGCTCGTTCTCGGAGGCGATCGTGTTGATGTAGTCCGTCGTCGGGACCATCGGCACGCCCAGGTGCAGCTCCTTCGAGCGCTTGAGCAGGCTGAGCATGATCTCGCGGCCTCGGCCGTGGCCCTTGGCATCGACCAGCTCGTCGAGGGACTGCTGCCACTCGCCGGTCTCCTCCGGATCGCTGTCGAGTGGGCCCTGGGAATAAGGATCCTGGTCGTGCACGGTCACGGGGCGAACCTTTCGTCAAGCTGGCAGGTCATGCCAAGGAAACGGGAAGCGACACGGGCAGCCTTGTCAGCTGTGCACAACGCGCGCCGCAATCAGCCTATCCCTCTTCTACGACACGGGTGCGCATCGGGTGGCCGATACACTGGGTGCACCAGGGCCTTTAGCTCAGCTGGTAGAGCGCCACGTTTACACCGTGGATGTCGTCGGTTCGATCCCGGCAGGGCCCACACCACCTCGAACCCTGGCGGTCGCCGCGTCGCAGTCCTATGCTCCCCGCATGGGACTCCTGACCTTCAGCATCAATGTCACCCTCGACGGCTGCGTCGACCATCGGGAGGGCATCGCCGATGACGAGACCCATCCCCTCTTCACTCAGCTCATGGATGATGCCGGCGCGATGCTCTGGGGGCGCACGACCTACGAAATGATGGAGAGCGCGTGGCCGGCGGTCGCCCGCGGAGAAGTGGAGGCGGACTCCACGATGCGGGAATGGGCGGTCAAGCTCGACGCCAAGCCGAAGTACGTGGTGTCGTCCACCCGCGAGGACTTCCCCTGGGCGAACAGCCACCGCATCGCCGGAGACCTGCGCGAGGGCGTGCAGAAGCTCAAGGACGAGACACCGGCGGGGGTGCTGCTCGGCAGCATCTCTCTGGCCGCGGAACTCGACCGGCTCGACCTCATCGACGAGTACTGGTTCCTCGTCCAGCCCCGCATCGCCGGTCACGGACCGACCCTCTATCGGAGCGGGCTGCCGAGCACGCGACGGCTCGAGCTGATCTCGGCGACGCCGCTCCGGAACGGAGCTATCTGGACGCACTACCGACGCGCCGATTGACGGCGACAGGCGGGGAAGGAATCGATGACCGGACCTACCCTTCGCGAGCCATCGGCTCAAGGCCCGCAGCTCCTCGAGCCTTGAGCGCGTACCCTCGGATCCACAGCAAGACTCGATGATCGAGGGACGGGGAGTTCTCACACATGGCGCAACGCATCGTCATCAGCGGGGCATCGGGGCTGATCGGTTCAGCCCTCGCGTCATCACTCCGCGCCGACGGCGTCGAGGTGACCGCTCTCGTCCGCCGGCCTCCGCGGTCAGACGACGAGGCGCAGTGGGAGCCGGGGGAGCGCGCGCTCGATCCGGATGTTCTCGCCGGAGCCGATGCCATCGTCGCGCTGGGCGGCGCCAGCGTCGGGCGACTGCCATGGACGAAGAGGTACCGTCGCGAGCTGACCGACTCTCGTCTGCAGGCGACGCGGACGATCACGACCGCTCTGCGTTCTCTGCGCTCCGAGGCGCCCGCCCTCGTCTCGGCGTCCGCTGTCGGCTACTACGGGTCCGTTCCCGGCGAGGTGCTCACGGAGGATTCCACGGCCGGACAGACATTCCTGGCCGACCTCACCGTGCGCTGGGAGGCCGAGGCGCGCCAGGCCGAGGACCACACCAGGGTCGCGCTGCTGCGCACGGCGCCCGTCATCCACCGGCGCGGAGTGCTCAAGCCGCTCATCCAGCTGACCCGGTTCGGCGTCTCCGGCCCGCTCGGTCGCGGCACGCAGATCTGGCCGTGGATCTCGCTCGATGACGAGGTGGCGGCGATCCGTCACGTGTTGGACCAGAAGATCGCCGGTCCCGTCAATCTGACGGGGCCCACTCCTGCCTCCTCGAACGACATCGGCCGTGCCCTCGCGGCCCGGATGCACCGTCCGTTCTGGCTGCCGGTGCCGACCTGGGCACTCCGGTTCGCACTCGGTGATGCGGCGGAGTCTCTGCTGCTCCCGGATGCGGACGTGCGCCCTCAGGTGCTGGAGCGCACGGGGTTCCGGTTCACACACGCCACCGCGGCCGCCGCCGTGGATGCCGCGCTCTGAGATCTCCCGGCGTCACCCCTCCCGGATCGGCACCCGGCACTGCAAGACTGAGCGCATGGAGATCATCGAGAACTCGAAGCTCACGGTCGTCGGTGCGGGAAGCGTGGGATCGAGCGTCGCCTACGCGGCGCTGATCCGCGGGTCGGCCCGACATGTCGCGCTGTACGACATCGCGACCGAGAAGGTGGAGGCCGAGGTGCTCGACCTCGCCCACGGGACACAGTTCACCGGTTCGAGCGACATCGTCGGCGGCAGCGACATCTCGGTGGCCGCGGGGTCGCATGTCGTGGTGATCACCGCCGGAGCGAAGCAGAAGCCGGGTCAGACCCGCATCGAACTCGCCGAGGTGAACGCCGGCATCATCCGCCGCATGATGCCGGATCTGCTCGAGGTCGCCCCGAACGCTGTCTACGTGATCGTGACCAATCCGTGCGATGTGCTCACCGTGATCGCGCAAGAGGAGACGGGGCTTCCGCCGGAGCGTATCTTCGCCTCCGGAACCGTGCTCGACACGTCCCGGCTGCGCTGGAAGCTAGGGGAGCGCGCCGGAGTCTCGACCGCCAGTGTGCACGCATACATCGTCGGCGAGCACGGCGATACGGAGTTCCCGCTGTGGTCGCGGGCGACGATCGGCACGGTGCCGATCCTGGAGTGGGAGACGCCGGGGCACCCGCGATTCACCCTCGACGAGCTGCAGGAGATCGCGGTCGACGTACGCGACGCCGCGTACAAGGTCATCCTGGGCAAGGGCGCGACCAACTACGCGATCGGTCTGTCCAGCGCGCGGATCGTCGAGGCGATCCTGAGCGACGAGCACGCCGTGATGCCCGTCAGCACCGTGCTGCGCGACTTCCATGGCCTCGACGGAGTCGCCCTGTCGGTCCCGTCGATCGTGAGCGCGAAGGGCGCCGTCCCCATCCGGAACACCTCGTTCTCGAGCGAGGAGCTCGCGCTGCTGCGTCAGTCGGCTGAGGCGCTCACGGCCGCGGCGGCGTCGCTGCGTCCCTGAGCGGGGAGCCGGAGCGGATCCGACACCCCGCGTCGGATCACCGCCCGTGCGGGTCCGTGCGGTTCAGCGTGGCGACGACCTGGTTGTAATCTCCACGCGCTTCGCCGTAGCGGAGGAACTTCACGCGCTCGACCTGGATCTCCGTGGCATCCGGCCGGGACTCGATCAGTGCCGTCACCTCGTCGATGAACTCGTCGAGCGGCATCGCTGCCTCGTTGTCCTCGTGACCCGGCATGAGCGGCGTACGGACCGCCGGCGGCTCCAACTCGAGAACCGAGACGCTCGTCCCCGCCAGCTGCAGGCGCAGCGATTCGCTGAGCATGTGGATCGCGGCCTTGCTCGCGTTGTAGGTGGGCGTCACTCGGAGGGGCGCGAAGGCGAGCCCGGAAGAGACCGTCATGATCGTCGCGTCCGACTGCGCACGCAGATGGTCGATGAATGCGGCGATGAGGCGGATCGGCCCGAGGATGTTCGTGGTGACGGTCTCTTCCGCCGTGGTGAGGAAGCCCGAAGGCGTCGTCCAGTCCTCGGTGCGCATGACCCCGGCCATCGTGATGAGGACGTTCAACTCGGGGTGCTCGGTGATCACCGTGCGCGACGCGTCGTCGATGCTTGCCGCATCCGTCGTGTCGATCCGAACCGTGTGGATGCCGGGGTGCTCCTCGGCGATTGAGGTGAGACGGTCCTGCCGGCGCCCGCCCACGATGACAGTATTGCCGCGTTCGTGCAGGCGCAGAGCGAGAGCGAGGCCGATGCCGCTGGTCGCGCCGGGGATGAAGATGGTGTTTCCGCTGATGTTCATGTTCCCAGCCTCGGCGCCGCACGGCTGGTGCTTCAGAGAGCGGTCATCCAGGGATCAGCGGTCCCTGGAATGTGCGGCGACGCCGGTGGATACTTCAGGAGTGGATCGTGATGCATTGGCCGAGTTCCTGCTCCGTCGAAGGGAGTCCCTGACCCCTGCGGATGTGGGGCTCTCGGCGGGCGCCCGTCGGCGTACGACAGGGCTGCGCCGCGAGGAGGTGGCCCAGCTGGCGACCATGTCGACGGACTACTACACGCGCCTCGAACAGCGGCGGGGTCCGCAACCCAGCGTGCAGATCCTCGCCTCGCTCGCCCGTGCGCTGCGGCTCACCGAGGACGAACGCGACTACCTGTTCCGCCTCTGCGGACACAGCGCTCCCGACCGTGCGCACGTGACCGACTACGTGCGCCCCGGCATCCTCCGCGTGCTCGACCGGTTGCACGACACCCCCGCCTTCGTCGTCTCGCTCTTCGACGAGGTGCTCGTGCAGAACGACGCCTCCCGCGCGCTCGTGGGCGACGCGAGTTCACTCACCGGTCTCGACCGCAGCGGCATCTACCGGTGGTTCGCTTATCCCGACGACGAGCGGCGTCGGTATCGCGAGGCCGACCACCCGCGACAGGCTCGTGCACTCGTCGGGTCCCTTCGTGCGGCCCACGGTGTGATGGGGGCGCGTTCACGGGCGGGCGAGATCGTCGCAGAACTCACTGCTCGGAGCCCGGAATTCGTCGAGCTGTGGGATGCGCACGAGGTGAGCCGCAGGTTCGAGCAGCACAAGGTCATGGTGCACCCCGAGCTCGGCGAGATCGAGGTCGACTGTCAGGCGCTCTTCACCGAAGACGAGTCGCAGGCGTTGATCGTGCTCACGGCCGCGCCAGGCAGCGAAGCGGCGAGCAAGCTCGAGTTCCTGCGGGTGTTGGGGACGCAGAACGTCTGATCAGACGCTAGTCAGGACTCCTCGTGGGTCCTCGGGTCGCCGTCGAACAGCCGGCCGTCGGGGCGTCCGAGTGCGGTGATCGCAGAGACCTCGGCATCGTCGAGCACGATCTCGGCCGCCGCGAGGTTCGCCTCCTGGTGCTCCCGGGACGACGCCTTCGGGATCGATACCGTGCCGCGGGCGACGTGCCACGCGAGGACGGTCTGCGCCGGGGTCGCGCCGTGCGCGGTCGCGACCTCATGGATCACCGCTTCGTCGAGCAGCTCCTTGGCGCGCCCCAGAGGGCTCCAGGCCTCGGTGAGGATGCCGTGCTCGCGGTGGTAAGCGAGCTGCTCCTCCTGCGGAAAGTACGGGTGAACCTCGATCTGGTTGACGACGGGACGCACACCGGTCTCGCGCTCGATGCGCTCCAGGTGCTCCGGGAGGAAGTTCGAGACGCCGATCTGTCGGACGATTCCGCGCGCCTGCGCGTCGACCAGCGCTGCCCATGCCTGGACGTATTCGTCCTGGCTCGGGTTGGGCCAGTGGATGAGGTGCAGGTCCGTCGCGTCGAGCCCGAGGCGCGAGCGGCTCTCCTCGATGCTGGTGCGCGCCTTCGCAGACGCGTGGTGGCGTCCGGGCAGCTTCGTGGTGACGATGATCTCCGAGCGATCGACGTCGGACGCGGCGACGCCTCGGCCGACGGATCCCTCGTTCTCGTAGTTGAAGGCCGTATCGATGAGTCGGTAGCCCGCTCCGATGCCCCCGGCGACGGCATCCGCTCCGGCATCGCCGTTGAGCGCATACGTGCCGAGCCCGATCGCCGGGAGGGCGAAGCCGTTGTGGGCGGTGAAGGTGGGGACAGTGGTCATCGTGACTCCTCCGGTGCGTTTCCTCCGAGCGTACGCTGAGGGGATGACAGCAGAGACGGACATGGCGTCGGATGACGTCGTGATCGAGGGCGCGATGCGATGCCCGTGCTCGTCCGGCGACGTGTTCGGAGGATGCTGCGGTCCGCTGCTGCGCGGCGCCCCCGCTCCGACGGCGGAGCGCCTGATGCGGTCGCGGTACACGGCTTTCGGTCTGCACGACGCGGATCACCTGCTGCGCACCTGGCATCCGACATCGAGACCGCGGACGATCGACTTCGAGCCGGATCTCGAGTGGCGGCGGCTGCTCATCCTCGATCGCGTGGCTGGCGGTCCGTTCGATGACCAGGGCGTCGTGGAGTTCGAGGCGATCTGGCGGCAGGGCACTGAGCGGGGCTCCCTGCACGAGCGCAGCCGCTTCGTCCGCGAGGATCGGCAGTGGTACTACGTGGACGGCGACGTGAGCTGATGGGCGGACGTCGCCGCAGCGACTAGATTTGAGAGCGTGAACGCCAGCCCCGAGAACCAGCGCACCCTGCTCGACATCGCCGACCTCGACCGGCGCATCGCGCAGGCCGAGCGCGCCCGTACCAAGCCGAGCCAGGCGGGGCGGATCACCGAGCTCGTCGCCATCCGTCAGGAGCAGCTCCGCGAGCTCACGACGCTCACCGGTACCCGCGACGACGTTCGCACCGAGCTGAAGCGGCTGGAGTCCGATGTGGCCGTGGTCGAGGCACGCCGGAACCGTGACGCCGAGCGGCTCGCGGCATCGACGAACTCGAAAGACGCGCAGGCGCTCGAGCACGAGCTCGCCAGCCTCGCCCGACGGCAGAGCGACCTCGAAGATGCCGAGCTCGACGTGATGGGGCGGCTGGAAGAAGCAGAGGCCGCAGTCGCCGCACAGCAGGCGCTCCTCGAGACGACCACGGCCGAGGGATCGGCGCTCACCGCGCAGGCCAAGGCCGATGTCGCCGCGGCGACGGATCTGGGTGCGCAGCTCGCCCGCGATCGAGCGGCCGTGGCCGAAGGCGTCTCGCCGGAACTCCTGGCCGAGTACTCCCGTCGCGCCACGAACAGTGCCGGCGCCGCTCTTCTCACCCGCGGCACCTGTGAGGGCTGCCGCATCCTGCTTCCCAGCACCGATCTGAACGACATCCGCCGCGCGGCGGACGACCTCGTGGTCTCCTGCCCCGAGTGTGGCTGCATCCTCGTGCGCACCGAGGAGTCCGGGCTCGCATGAGCGGTGCCCGCGCCCGCCGCCGATGACAGCGCCGGCGTCGGGGATCGAACGCCGCATCGCGCTCATCTCCGTCGGCGCACAGGAGTACGTCGCGATCGAACTCGGTGCCGACGACCAGGAGCAGAACCGCACGGCTCTGCGCACCGACGAGCTCCCGGGATGGGTCCGCTCCGCCGAGGAATCCGATGCTCCGCGGTGGATCATGCGCACCGCCGCAGAGACCTACGCCCTCCTCCTCGACGACGGAGTGCGGATCTCGCGCAGCCATGATCTGGTGCTGTGTCACGCGATCCTGCGCGATACCTCCGCGGTGCCGAGCCCGCTCCCGGCGTCACACGAGTGGGAGCGGCGTGAGCCGACCGTGGCGGCGCCGTCTCTTTTCGACGTGTTCGACGATGCGAGCGGCGATGACGCGATCGTCACGGCGCTCGATCAGTACCGGGCGCAGCGCGAGGTGATCGCGGCAGCTCCGGACGGTCGCCTCACGCTGCTGTGCGCGGCGGAGTCAGCGGGCGGACTCATCGCGGAAGAGATGCGGGCCGCGGGGTTGCCGTGGGATGAGGGCGTGCACGATGCGATCCTGACCGACACCCTGGGCACTCGTCCGGTGGCCGGCGGAACGCCGAGCCGCATGGTCGAGCTCGGTGATCGGGTGCGGGAGCTCCTCGGCGATCCATCTCTCCACCTCGACAGCCAGCAGAAGCTCCTCAGGGCGCTGCATCGTGTCGGAGTGCACGTCGAGTCCACCAGCCGCTGGGAGCTCGCCGAGCACGACCACCCGGTCGTCGAACCGCTGCTGGCGTACAAGAAGCTTTCCCGGCTGCTCAGCGCCAACGGCTGGGCCTGGCTCACCGAATGGGTGCACGAAGGTCGATTCCGTCCCGTGTACATCCCCGGTGGCGTGGTCACCGGGCGCTGGGCCTCCGCCGGCGGGGGCGCGCTTCAGCTTCCGCGGAGTCTGCGCCCCGCGGTACGCGCCGATCCCGGATGGACTCTGGTCGTGGCGGATGTCGCGCAGCTGGAGCCGCGGATGCTCGCGGCGATGGCCTCCGACGAGGCGATGGCACGGGCCGCGCGGGGGAGCGATCTCTACGCCGGCGTCGTCGCATCCGGAGCGGTCGCCACGCGTGAGGAGGCGAAGTACGCGGTCCTCGGTGCGATGTACGGCGCCACGACCGGTGACAGCGGCCGGCTCGTTCCGCGTCTGAGAAAGGTGTACCCGCGCGCCATGGCGCTGGTCGACGCGGCGGCTCGCACGGGGGAGGACGGCGGCATCGTGTCCACCTGGCTCGGCCGATCGTCGCCCCGACCTTCGGTGGAGTGGATGCGTCTGCAGGCTGATGCCACCGGGGCTGATGCCGATCCTGCGGTCGTGGCGCTCGCTCGGCGCCGGGCGCGTGACTGGGGGCGATTCACGCGGAACTTCGTGGTGCAGGGCACGGCCGCCGAGTGGTCGCTGATCTGGCTGGCCGAGATCCGGCACCGTCTGCAGCAGATCCCGGAGGGGTTCACCACGGCCGCCGCGTCCGGACCGTTCGCGCAGGCACCGCACCTGGCCTTCTTCTTGCACGACGAGGTCATCTTGCACGTTCCGCAGGAGCACGCAGAAGCGGCGGCCGAGGCCGTGCGTGAAGCGGCCGCGGTCGCGACGACCCGGCTCTTCGGTTCCTTCCCGATCGACGTACCCCTGGACCTCCGGATCGCAGAGTCCGCCGAGAAGTAGGAATGGCCTCCCGAGAAGTAGACTGGGAGTGCGAATGGGTCGACTGGACGGCCGCGTGGCGGGTGACCGCACCGAGGAACGTCCGGGCTCCTCAGGGCAGGACGGTGGGTAACGCCCACCCGGAGCAATCCGCGAGAAAGTGCCACAGAGAGTAGACCGCCCCGCAAGGGGTAAGGGTGAAAGGGTGGTGTAAGAGACCACCGGGGGCCATGGTGACATGGCCCGCCAGGTAAACCTCGTCCGGAGCAAGGTCAGACAGAGGATGTTGACGCGGCTCGCCGAGTCCTCGGGTAGACCGCTAGAGTGCCACGGCAACGTGTCGCCGAGAGAGATGGCCGTCGAAGGGGCGAAGAACCCCGGAACAGAACCCGGCGTACAGGTCGGCCCATTCGCATAAATCGGCCTGAGGACGCCGTGCCGACGACGGATCCAGTGGTCGGGTTCGGTCGATATCCGCGAGCCTCGCTGTGTTACCCCCGCCGAAGATGGGGTGATGCTTTCGCCGGATGCGGCGTAGCGTCGGACTAGAGCGCGGCCCCGGCTCTGGGGGACCGCGGGTGTCGCTCTACGTGGGGGGCTCTTGTCCGCTGCTCTCACGATGCTGGCCGAGCGAGAGCCCTTTCACACGTTCGAATCGCATGAAGGTGCGTCCGCCGTTCTGAGGGACCCCAGACCCCCGGCGGGCGCACCGTTGACGCGTGAGCTCACCGTTCGTCTTCACCTCGCCTGAGCACCGGCCGTTCGTCCAAGACAGGAGAAGGCCCCGATGATTGCGGAGTCATCGGGGCCTTCTCATGTCAGGAACGGGTCAGTCGCCGGCCAGGGATGCCGCGCCGATGATGCCCGAGTTGTTGCGGTGGATCGCGGGGACGATCGGGGTCTTGAGGTCAAGCAGGGGGAGGAAGTCGCCGGCGTTCTTGGAGACGCCGCCGCCGACGACGAACAGGTCGGGGCTGAACAGGAACTCGATGTGCGAGTAGAACGCCTGCAGGCGCTCCGCCCACGCGGCCCAGCTGAGGCCCTCGCGCTCGCGCGCCGAGGTCGCGGCATACGTCTCGACCGACTCGTACTCGCCGAAGTTGAGGTGACCGAGCTCGGTGTTCGGCAGCAGCACGCCGTCGTAGAGGAAGGCCGAGCCGATGCCGGTGCCCAGCGTCGTCAGCAGGGTGAAACCGCGCACGTCCCTGGCCGCCCCATGGCGGGCCTCGGCGACGCCGGCGGCATCCGCGTCGTTCACGAACACGATGTTGCGGCCGAGACCGTCGCGGAAGAAGCGCTCCGCATCGAAGTCGATCCATTCCTTCGACACATTCGCTGCGGAGAGCGTCTTGCCGCGCTTGACGATCGCCGGGAAGGCGACGCCGAGCGGGAGGGTCGAGTCGTGCACGTCGAGGGTCTTCAGAACGGTCTGCACGGCGTTCAGGACATCCTGAGGCGATGCTCCTTCAGGAGTGGGGACCCGCACCCGGTCGGATGCCATGATTCCGTGCTCGAGGTCGACGATTCCTGCTTTGATTCCCGTGCCGCCGATGTCGACGCCGATCGCTTTTGCCATGGGCGATAGCTTAGCGACCGCGGTGCACGCCAGTAGGATCGATGACATCACGTGAAGAAGGGACAGGCATGTCTGACGGTGACCACAAGTACTGGTACAACTCCGAGACCGGCGAGGTCGAGTTCGGCATGATCTCGCCCTCCATCGATCGGATCGGGCCCTTCGACTCGGAGGCCGAGGCCCGCCGCGCGCCCGAGGTGCTCAAGGAGCGCTCGCGCGCCTGGGCCGAGGAAGAGGCCGTCGAGCAGGGCTGGGACGTCAAGGGCGACGCAAAGGGCCAGGGCACAGAGTAGCCATGGACAAGCAGAGGGATTTCGTCCTGCGGACGATCGAGGAGCGCGGCGTCAAGTTCGTGCGGCTGTGGTTCACCGACGTCATCGGCACGCTCAAGTCGGTGGCGATCGCTCCGGCTGAGGTCGAGGGCGCGTTCGCGGAAGGCATCGGTTTCGACGGTTCGGCGATCGAGGGACTGACCCGCACGTACGAGTCGGACCTGCTCGCGCAGCCGGATCCGACGACGTTCCAGACGCTGCCGTGGCGTGGCGAGATCGATCCGACGGCGCGCATGTTCTGCGACCTGACGACGCCCGACGGTCAACCGGCCGTCGCCGACCCCCGGCACGTGCTCAAGCGCACGCTCGCGAAGGCCGCGGATGCCGGCTTCACGTTCTACACGCACCCGGAGATCGAGTTCTACCTGCTCAAGTCGTCGTCGTTCGGACCTGACGGTCCTGTGCCCGTCGACTCGGCCGGCTACTTCGACAACGTTCCCGGTGGCACGGCACACGACTTCCGTCGCCGTTCGGTGCGCATGCTCGAGGACCTCGGCATTTCCGTCGAGTTCAGCCACCACGAGGGTGGCCCCGGCCAGAACGAGATCGATCTCCGTTATGCGGATGCGCTCACGACGGCCGACAACATCATGACCTTCCGCACGGTGATCAAGGAGGTGGCGATCGAGCAGGGCGTCTACGCGACGTTCATGCCGAAGCCGCTCAGCGATCAGCCCGGCAGCGGCATGCACACCCACATGTCGCTCTTCGAGGGCGACCAGAACGCCTTCTACGAGGAGGGCGCGAAGTATCAGCTCTCCAAGACCGGTCGGCACTTCATCGCGGGTCTCCTGCGACACGCGAACGAGATCTCGGCCGTCACGAACCAGTTCGTGAACTCCTACAAGCGGCTCTGGGGTGGCGACGAGGCGCCGAGCTTCGTCACCTGGGGGCATGCGAACCGCTCGGCCCTCATCCGCGTGCCGATGTACAAGCCGAACAAGAGCCAGTCGTCGCGCGTGGAATACCGCGGCATCGATTCCGCCTCGAACCCGTACCTCGCGTACGCGCTGCTGCTCGCGGCAGGACTCAAGGGCATCGAGGAGGGCTACGAGCTGCCGCCCGAGGCGGAGAACAACGTGTGGTCGCTGAGTGACGCCGAGCGGCGCGCACTGGGCTACGAGGCGCTGCCCGCGAGCCTCGATCACGCTCTGGAGTACATGGAGGCGTCCGAGCTCGTCGCCGAGACGCTGGGGGAGCAGGTCTTCAATTACGTTCTGCTCAACAAGCGCAAGGAATGGGAGGCCTACCGCGGCCAGGTCACCCCGTTCGAGCTGAAGAGCAACCTCGAGCTTCTCTGACCCGCGCCGATGGCCCGACCGGACGACTCCGTCTCCCTCTCCGCCCTGGCCAGGCTCGGCTTCGCCGAGTTGAGCGAGGCGGCGGCATCTCTGTCCGAGTTGGCAACGGATCTCGGAATCTCGCGATCGTCGCTTCTCGAAGGAGCGGATGCTGCCGACCCCGACGCCGCGGTTCGGGGAATGGTCCGTGTTGCGCGTCGGGAGCCCGGACCCCTGAAGGACCTGCTCGACAGCGCGGAGACGCGTCACCGCGTGTGGCGCGTCTTCGGCGCCTCGGAGGGGCTGGCCGACTTCTTCCTCCGGCATCCCGATCAGCTCTCGGTGCTGGGGGAGCCTCTCGACGCGTTGCCGTCGCCGGAGGCGCTCCGTGCGCGGCTGCTGGCCTCGGTCGGCACCCGAGATGGCTTCGCGAAGTCAGCGGACGACGCGGCGGTCGTCGCCGTGCGTGTCGCCTACCGCCGCAGCCTCGCCGCCATCGCTGCCTATGACCTGACCCACCCCGAGCCGAAGACGGTGGTTGCCGCGGTGTCAGCCGCGCTGTCGGACGCCGCCGGAGCGGCCTTGGAGGCCTCGCTCGCGATCGCACGCGCGCGCCTCAGCGAGACCACCCCGGTGGAGCAGGTAGCGGCGACGCGGCTCTCGATCATCGGCATGGGAAAGGCCGGCGCCCGCGAGCTCAATTACGTCAGTGACGTGGATGTGATCTTCGTGGGCGGCACCAGCGACGAGGAGGTCGTGACGGAAGCCCGCGCGATCGATATCGCGACGCGGCTGGCTCGCGAGACGATGCGGGGTCTGGACAGCATCGAGGTGGAGCCCCCGCTGTGGGAGGTCGACGCCAACTTGCGGCCCGAGGGCAAGCAGGGTGCGCTGGTGCGCTCGCTCGCCTCGCACCTCGCCTATTACGATCGCTGGGCCAAGAGCTGGGAATTCCAGGCGCTCCTCAAGGCACGGCCTCTCGCCGGCGACACCGACCTGGGCGCCGAGTACATCGAGGCGGTGCAGCCGAAGATCTGGTCCAGCGCCGCCCGCGAGGATTTCGTCGAGAGCGTCCAACGGATGCGCGAGCGCGTGACCGAGCACATCGATCCGGACGACGCGCCGTATCAGCTCAAACTCGGCGCGGGCGGTCTGCGCGACATCGAGTTCACCGTGCAGCTGCTTCAGTTGGTCCACGGCCTCACCGACGAGTCGATCCGCACGCGCGGCACGCTCGAGAGCCTCGATGCTCTCGTCGCCGGCGGGTACATCGGACGAGCGGATGCTGCGACGTTCGCTGACGACTACCGCATCCTGCGACTCATGGAGCACCGCCTGCAGCTACGCGAACTGAGCCGCACGCATCTCCTTCCGCGGACTCCCGCAGGCCTGCGCGTACTGGCGCGCAGCACGGCCCTCGCTGAGAGCGGCGACGGTGTCTGGACGCGGTGGGAGGCTGTGCGCCGCGAAGTGCGCGAGATCCACACTCGGCTTTTCTACCGTCCGCTTCTCAGTGCCGTGGCCAGTCTCCCCGAGGAGGAGCGCACGCTCTCCACGGCGCAGGCGCGCGACCGCCTGGCGGCCATCGGGTTCCGCGATCCCGCGGGGGCCCTGCGGCACATCGGTGCGCTCACGACCGGGCTCAGCCGCAAGGTGACGATCCAGCGGGCGCTGATGCCGATCATGGTGCGGTGGTTCGCCGACGGAAGTGACCCCGACTACGCGCTTCTCGCGTTCCGTCGGATCAGCGAACGCCTCGGCGACACCCCATGGTTCCTTCGGATGCTGCGAGACTCATCGGGTGCTGCCGAGAGTCTCACGCGGCTGCTGTCCTCTTCGCGCTACGTCGGGGAGCTCCTGGAGTGGATTCCCGAGTCCGTCGCCTGGCTCGACAGCACCGATCGACTGCGTCCACGCGGAGCGCACGCGCTCGACGAAGAGGCGCGGGCCATCCAGACACGTCACGAGACCATCGGCGATGCCCTTCGAGCAGTGCGAGCTCTGCGCCGTCGGGAGTTGCTGCGCACAGCGATGGGCGCCGTGCTCGGCGTGCTGACGATCGAGGAGGTGGCCGTTGCGCTCACCGAGATCACCGAGGCGACCATCCAGGCGGCCCTGCGCGCCGTCATCCGCGAGGTGGTTCCCGAAGACGCGGCAGGGCTCGACTTCGCCGTCATCGCCATGGGGCGCTTCGGGGGTGCGGAACTCGGCTTCGGGTCCGACGCCGACATCCTCTACGTGTACGACGCGAACGGAGTCGACTCGCAGCGGGCGCAGAAGCTCGCCACGCAGATCGTGGCAGGGCTCCGCGAGCACCTGACCGATCACCGGGTCCCGCTCGATCTCGACGCCGACCTCCGGCCCGAGGGGCGCAACGGACCGGTCGTGCGATCGATCGCGGCGTATGCCGAGTACTACCGGCGCTGGTCCCTCTCCTGGGAGGCGCAGGCCCTGCTTCGTGCGCGGGGGGTGGCGGGGAGCGCGAAGCTCATCGAGCGGTTCACGGCCCTCGCAGACACGATCCGATACCCGGAATCCGTCGACCTTCAGGGCACGCGCGAGATCAAGCGCATCAAGGCCCGGGTCGAGGGGGAGCGGCTGCCGCAGGGCGCGGATCCGCGGCGACACCTGAAACTCGGTCCCGGCACGCTCAGCGATGTCGAGTGGCTGGTGCAGCTGCTGCAGCTGCAGCACGCGCACGAGATCCCCGGGCTGCGGACCACGGCGACACTCGGTGCGCTGGATGCCGCGGTCGCCGCCGATCTCGTGGAGGAGGACGACGCCGAGCGGTTGCGGGAGGCGTGGCGCCTGTCGAGCAGGCTGCGCTCGGCGATCACTCTGCTCACCGGGCAGACGAGTGACCTTCTCCCTGCGGATCGGCGCCAGCTGGATTCGATCGGCAGCCTGCTGGGATACCCGGACCGTTCGGCGACCGAGCTCGAAGAGGACTACCTCGGCGTCACGAGGCGCGCGCGCAAGACCTTCGAGGACCTGTTCTACGGCTAGCCGAAACGGGTGAGTTTGCAGTATCGGGTGGCGTGTCCCAAGCTGACGATATGACCCTTACGCGTATCGGCATCGTCTGGAATCCCTCGAAGGTCGCGCAGGAGGCCCTTCAGGATGCGGTGAGCGACGTGTTCGACGAGCAATACGACATCCGCTGGTGGGAGACGACGCCGGAGGACCCGGGTCGCGGGATGGCACGGGAGGCCCGCGAAGACGACCGCGGCATCGTGATCGCCGTCGGCGGCGACGGCACGGTTCGTGCGGTAGCGGAGTCGCTGGCGGGTTCGGAGACTGCCCTCGGGATCGTTCCGCAGGGCACCGGCAACCTCCTCGCCCGCAATCTCGAGGTGCCGCTGAACAACGTCGCCGCGGCGCTCCAGAGGGTTCGGGATGCGGAGCCGCGTCGCATCGATCTCGGCTGGGTGTCGTACGACGGAACCGAGCACGCCTTCGCTGTCATGGTCGGATTCGGGATCGACGCGCAGATGCTGGTCGAGACCGACGACGACCTCAAGTCGAAGGCCGGATGGCTGGCGTACGTCGAGGCGATGGGCCGCGCCCTGGCCGGCACCGAGATGACCGACATCACGCTCGCCATCGACGGCGAGAAAGCTGTCGCCGTGCGAGGCCACACCATGCTCATCGGCAACTGCGGAATGGTGCAGGGCGGCATCCGTCTGCTTCCCGATGCGGTTCTCGATGACGGCAAGCTCGATGTGCTCATGATCAGCGCCGACGGCGCGCTGCAGTGGCTGGACACCCTGCGCTCCTTCGTCTGGGACAACGGCATCCGACGGATCTTCGGAGCGACAGATGAGGCCGTGAGCACCGATTCTGCGCGCCACCTGCCCGTCGAGAACATCTCGGTGCAGTTGAAGACGCCCCTCATGTTCGAGATCGACGGCGAGGAGATGGGCGAGATCTCCGCATTCGACGTGCGCGTGGAAGCCGGCGCGCTGCTGGTGCGCTGAGAGGTGTTCGGCCTGCGTGCGCGGGTCAGCCGGCGTTGACCGGGGGCACGATCTTCCGGTCCTGAGCGGGGAACGTCACCTTCTGCACGATGATGATGATGCTCGCGGCGACCGGGATCGCGACGAGAGCGCCGAGGATGCCGCCCAGTGCACCGCCGGCGACGGCGGCGATGACCACGAGCGCCCCGGGAACGGCGACGGCCTTGCTCATGATGCGCGGCGAGAGCACATATGCCTCGATCTGCATGTAGATCAGGTAGTAGATGATCGCGATCAGTGCGGTCAGCGGCGAGACGAAGAGGCAGATCAGCGAGTTGATGATCGATGCCGTCAGCGTGCCCACCAACGGGATCATGGATCCGATGAAGGCGATGAGCGCGAGCAGCGCGGGGACCGGTGCCCCGATGATGCTGAGGAAGATCAGGCTCAGGATGCCGTTGATGAGCGCCAGGCTGGCCTGCCCGATCACGTAGCGGCCGACCGCGCCGGAGACGTCTTCGAGCAGTCCGCTGAAGGTACCCCGCTGGTAGGCGGGGACGAACCGTGCGGCCACGTGCTTCATGCTCCGCAGCGAGGCCATGAAATAGAGGGTCAGGATCAGGACGATCGTGATGCCGGTGAATCCGCCGGCGATACCCGCGCCGACCGCGAACACGCCACCGCCGATGTCGAGGAAGTTGTCCGGGTCGCCGACGAAGTCGAGGATGCCCTGAACGGCATCCTTGATGCTCGAGCCGAACTGGCCGCTGACGTCTTTGTACCAGGCGCTGGCCATGAAGTCCTCGACCATCTGCGGGCCGTCCTTGATCAGGTTGCTGATCTGCTCCACGAGGATCGGGACGATGGCGAGGATGATGCCCGCGAAGGCGAGCACCACACCGGCGACGACGATGGTGACGGCGGCAGGGCGGGGGAGCTTCTTCTCGATGAAGGTGACGATCGGATCCAGCCCGAGGGCGAGGAAGATCGCCACGCCGATGTAGACGAGTACGGTCGCGAGCTGGCCGACGATGCTGCCGACCGCCAACGCGACCAGCACCCCGAGCGCACCGAGCAGACCGAACATGAAGGGGTTCGTGCGTGCGTATGCGGCCACCGCGTTCGACGGCTGTGACGGCGCGGCTTCCACAGGTGTGTGCCGATCGGCTTTCGCGATCACTCTTCTACGGCGCATGGTTCCCCCGGTCGATGGTCAGACTCACAAGTTGACCATTCGCGTGACCGGCGGTCAAGCACAGCGCCCGCGCGGCGCGGAGTCGGTCGCTTCGGCGCCGGTGCCGGACCGATATGGTGGGATCGAGGGCCCCGTACCCGGGGGGCCGGACTGCGGTGGGGAACCGCATGGGGAGGGTTTCATGATGCTGTGGGGACGCGGTCCATCGAGAGAAGTCGACCGATCGTCGACGTTCGAACCGAACGCGCCGTGCGCGCGGATGGGGGAACACGCTCTGACGCTCTCCCGACGCCGCTGAGGTGGCCCGCGAGAACTGCCCCACGCCTTCTGCGGCGCGGGGCGTCGATCGACTGCGATCGGGAGCCGCGCCGTGCCCGTGATGAGGGCGCGCACGCTCGCCATGTTCGGGAGCGTTCGCATCCGCGAGTTCGTGTCGGGGCGCGATGACGCGCGTTCGAGGCTCGACCGTGTACCGGGACTGATCGGGCTGCACAGTGTCCGCTCCGGGAGCATCGACGTCGGCTCCCCGTCCGGCACGCTGCGACTGGCGGAGGACGATGCGTTTCTGCTCAGCCACGATGCCGCCCCTCCGACATCGCCGCCGAAGCGACTGCGGCTTCTTTCGATCGTTCTGCCCGCAGAGGTGCTCGCCGGGTTCACGGCGCCGGCGCCTGGCGAGGTCCGCCCCGTGTCACGCTCGACTTCGTTGCTCGACCCGGCGGTCGCGTTCGCCGAACGAGCAGCAGTCGCGGATGCGGATCCGGTGAGCGCCTTCGGGAACTACTACCTCGAACGCCTGCTTCAGGAGATGGTGCTGGGAGTGGCGGTCGAGGCCACCCGTGGGGTGGCGGCCGGTCTTCCGCCCGATCACCATCGGGATGCCCTGAACCTGATCGCCGCACAGGCGTCCGATCCTGTGCTGTCACCGCGCGGCATCGCCGAGCAGCTCCGCCTCTCCCTGCGTCAGCTGCAGCGTGCCTTCCGGGCACACGGCACGACGGTGGAACGGGAGATCCGCCGATCGCGGGTCGAGCACGCGATCGGTCTGCTCACGGATCCCGCGTACGACCGCCTGAGCATCGAGGAGATCGGCCGGTACTCGGGCCTCTCCGGCGGGTCGAGCCTGGCGCGGGCGATGGCGCAGGAGGGGCGGCGTGCCCCGTCAGAGGTCCGAAAGCGACGACAGGGCTGACACCCCGCCTGTGGGCGCGTGTCATACCGAGCGCGACATCCCTGGTTGAGAAAGCGACAGGTGCCTGCTGGACGGGAGGTGCCGGTCGTTCCCAATGCGAGCATGACGGTGGCCGGCCGAACTCCCATTCGCGGCCGCCGCAAGAAGAGCGCGGAACCCGCCGCGCGATCCACACGGCTCCAGCGGGTGTGCCGATGTCGTCGATGTTCCGCGCGGTCAGCGCCACGCGTCGCCACGTCGCGCCACCGTGCTTCCGTGTGGGCAGCGCCGACCCCCGAGGAGAACATCGAGATGAACGAGAACGAGAACCAGCGCGGTACCGGCTTCGACCGCCGCACCGTGATCAAGGCGGCGGCCTGGTCTGCACCGGTCATCGCTGCAGCCGTCGCCACCCCGCTCGCCGCCGCGAGCGAGAACACGCCCGACCCCCAGCCGCAGCCGGCCCCCGGCGGAGGCCTCTCGTCCTGGCAGGGCGGCACCTCCGTCCAGACCTGGACGGCCACACAGCCGAACCGCGTCCAGGTGAACACGGGACAGACCCTCGGCTTCAACGCCTTCGACGGCACCACCGGCAACATGGAGCCGGCGGGCAAGTTCACGGCGGGGACCGCCACCGTCACCGTCGCGTGGGGTGCCGGTAACGGCGTGACCAGCCCGGGCAGCTACCGCCTCCAGGAGCAGGACCTCCACGGATGGGCCCGCGTCGGATCGCTGCCGGCTGACGGCACCTCTGGGAGCGTGACCTACACCTACAGCGGCGTGCTGAACGGCGCGGAGAACCTCGTCCAGCTGCCGGTGCTCTGGCTGCTGCCCTCCGCGGGGGGTGCGCTCGTCGACACGTACGTCACCACCACGCTCTCGTCGGACTTCCTCAGCGAGAAGACCTCCGGCTCGAAGGTGCCGTAACCACCGCGTATCGACGTTGTGATCGCAGAAGCGCCCGCCGGGATGACCGGCGGGCGCTTCGTCGTCGTGCGCGTCTTCTCCCACGGCGCGTGCGCATCACCGGCCGATGGGCGAGCGGACGGCCTCACGTCGGGTGGTCACACCGAGCTTCCGGTAGACCGAGCGGATGTGCGTCTTCACGGTCGGGTAGGCCATGCCGAGGTGCGTGGCGATCTCGTCGGCCGTCATCGTCGTGCGCAGGCACCCGAGTACCTCGCTCTCACGCGGTGTGAGCACGCCGGCGAGGCGTCGCGACAGCTTTCCTCGTCGCTCCAGGACGACGGCGAGGAAGGGATCATGACGTGATCCCCGATGCGCGTGTGCGCTGAGGAGGTCGCCGATCAACGGATCATCCGACAGGAACGGGGCAAGTATCCGCTCGGAGGCGGCTGCCTCCAGCGCTCGGTCCAGGAGCTCGTGCGCTTCCGGCCCCCGACCGGCCGCAGAGCGCAGCGCGGCGGAGGTGATCAGCGTGCTCACGCGCGCGTACTGCGGCAGAGCACCGGCAGACGCCAACCGCAGCGCCTGAGCGGCGAGCGCAGGCTCGTCGAGGACCCGGTAGAGCTCGGCCAGCACCGCGTGCGCGACGGCGGCACCGGGTCGTGTCAGCGCGGGGGCCGCGATGGTTCGCGCACGCTGATCATGCCCCTCCGCATGCGCGAGCAGGGCGGAGACCACCCGTCGCAGGGTGTCCCACGGAATGCCGTGCTTGTCGGCCCTGCTCACGCCGCGGATCAGCTCGGATGCCGCGTAGTAGCGGTCATCGCGCCGCAGCGCGACGAGGCTCATCACCAGGTAGAGGCGGGCGAGGGCCTCGAAGTTGTGGCCGGGAGCGGTATCGGCGACCGCAGGATCCAGGTGGCGGATCGCCTCGTCGAAGTCGCCGCGCCAATAGGCGATGGTTCCACGATTCGCCTCGGGAAGCCCTCCCTCGAAGACATCCCAATCGGAAGGCGCCGGCGCGACCGGAAGCGCGTCGAGAGTCTGCTCGGCCTCGGCGAAGAGCCCGGCGTGGGTCAGCGCGAAGGCGAGGTTCGACTGGGCGAGCCGGAAGGTTTCCGTTCTGTCGTGCAGGCGCGCCTCGGCCGCCGCGGAGCGGAGCAGTGCGATGGCCTCGCCGAGGTCCCGCCGGAGTCGAACCTCGGTCCACCCCAGCAGGAAGAGCGCGGAGGGATAGTCATCCTCCGGGCCGCATCGGGTCAGGGCCTCGCGGGCACGGTCGGCCGCGGCGGCCTTCGCGGAAGCATCCGTGGCGAGAAGGAGCTCGGTGAAGCAGACGACGAAGTCCTCTGCGGCGACGCTCAACCCCTGACCTCGAAGGAATGACGCGCCGTGGGAGTCGCCAAGCAGGTCGCGGCAGCACGCGCGGATGAGGAGGACGTGCGCGTCGTGCGGGTCTGGTTGAGCGAGACAGAGCTGCTCGAGTTCGCGGGTCCGGGACTCGAGGATGAAGCGGAGCCAATTCCGGCGCAGCGCCGTACGGGCGAGCGCCGGATCAGTGGGGGAGATGTCCTCGCGGACGGCGTCGATCACGCGTCAACGATATCGGCGCCGAGACAGGCGAGGGCGGACCGAGGGCGGCGGATGGCTCCGGCTCTCATCCGGCGAGGATGAGAAGCGCATTCCGAGGGTGCGGGACTGGCCAGAATTTCAGCGACGCTCGTGTCTTCGGCCAGACCGCAGGACGAGCACCCGACACTGCTCTTCATCCTCGCGGGACGCGAATGCGCTCCGGCGGGAGAACGGAATCAACAGACATGCTCTTCTGGGAAACGCTCGGCTGGATGCTATGGGCGACCGTCTTCATCGGCTACCTGTTCGCCCTCTTCGCCATCATCGCGGATCTGTTCCGTGACCGTGGCCTGAACGGGTGGTGGAAGGCCGTGTGGGTCGTCTTCCTCATCTTCCTGCCGTTCCTGACGGTGCTGGTCTACCTCATCGCTCGCGGCCAGGGCATGGCCGAGCGGAGCAGCAGGGCAGCGCGCGAATCGACGGAGGCGACCGAGTCCTACATCCGCCAGGTCGCAGGCAAGACCGCCACCGAGGAGATCGAGGCCGCGGCCCGACTCCGCGATGCCGGCGCGATCAGCTCCGAGGAGTTCGACCGGCTCAAGGCCAAGGCTCTCGCCTGAGGCCGTCGACACCGACAGCAGGGAATCTCATGTCCGCAACGAAAGTGACCGTGCGCGACTTCGCCCGCGCCGAGTCCGACCTCATGTTCTCCCGGCTGGCGGCCGGAGTCGGACTCGGAGCGTGGAATCACAGCCGCGGCCTGAAGTCTCTCGATGATCAGCCCATCATCCGGCAGAACCGCGACACGCTCTACAGCAGCGCCGTCATCGATGTGCGCGAGGACGTGACTCTCACGCTGCCGGACACCGCGGGACGCTACATCTCCGCCTTCGTCGTGAACCAGGATCACTACGGTCCGCTGCTGCTGCGGGACGCCGGTGCCCACGTGCTCACCCGTGACGCGGTCGGGACCGACTACGCGGTGATCCTGGTACGCATCCTGGTCGATCCGAACGATGCCGCCGACGTCGACGAAGTGAACCGCCTCCAGGATGCGATCGTCCTGGAAGGCGGGGGCGCGGGGGAATTCCCGCTACCCGCGTACGACGAAGCTTCCCACGCAGAGACGCGCGACGCGCTCCTCTCCTTGGGACGCGGCGTCGCCGCCTACGACCACGCGTTCGGCACGAGGGCGGAGGTCGACGCGGTCATGCATCTGCTCGGCACCGCCGGCGGCTGGGGCGGTCTTCCCGAGTATGAGGCCACCTACATCAGCGTCGACGAGGGTCTGCCCGTGGCCGACTACCGGTTGCGGCTGGAAGACGTGCCCGTCGATGCCTTCTGGTCGGTGTCGCTCTACAACGCCGCCGGCTACTTCGAGCTGAACACCCTCGGCGTGAACAGCATCAACAGTCTCACGGCGGTCGCAGACGACGACGGGGGAGTGACCATCCACTTCGGTCCTGACCCGGTCGACCTCCCGAACGCGCTGCCGATCATGCCGGGCTGGAACTACACGCTGCGGCTCTATCGTCCGCAGCAGTCGGTCCTCGACGGGAGCTGGGTTCCGCCGCGCCCCGAGCCGGTACCGACTGACGCACGATGACGACGGCCGAAGAACAGAAGGAGAAGAGTCGATGACCAATCCGATCACCCGCCGCGTTCCGTTGCGCAGCGCCCCGAACCTGCGTGACCTCGGCGGGCTGCGCGCGGCCGGGGGAGTCGTCCGGACCGGTGCCGTCTATCGCTCGGCCACACTCGCTCGGCTGGAAGGCGATGACATCGAGGCCTTCCTCGGGCTGGGCATCACGACCGTCTATGGCCTCCGTACGGTCGGCGAGCGCAGCGCGTCACCGGATCAGTTGCCCGACGGGGTGCGGCTCGTCGGCCTGGACGTGCTGGCCGACAGCACCACGGATGTCGCAGCGGGCGTCGGTCAGCTCGCCAGTGACCCCGCCGGGCTCGCCGCGACGCTCGGAGACGGGCGCGGCGTCGAGCTGATGCGAGATTCCTACCGGAACATCGTGAGTCTCCCATCCGCCGTCGCGGCCTACCGGGCGTTCTATCTCGACCTCATCGATCCGGCTCGTCGTGGTGCGGCGCTGTTCCACTGCACGACCGGCAAGGACCGCACGGGGTGGGCGGCGGCCTCGCTTCTTCTGCTGCTCGGGGTGAACGAGGGTGCCGTCCGCGCCGACTACCTCGAGACCAACACCGACCTGCTGCCCGCTCTGCAGCCGCTTCTCGCCGCTGCCGCAGGGAGGGGTGTCGACACGAGACTGCTCCTTCCCGTCCTCGGCGTGCGCGCCGAGTATCTCGATGCGGCCATCGACGAGGCACGGACGAGGTTCGGAGGAATCGAGGGGTATGCCGTGGAGGGGCTCGGTCTCGATCTCGCAGATCTCGCCGCGCTGCGTCGACGGCTCATCCTGCATGACGACGACGCGCCGCTGTCGACCGATGAAAGGCGCTCCTGGTGAATCCGCAAGACGTCCTCCCGTTCCCGCCGACCCCGTCCGCGAGCGTTGCGGGCCGCACGATGCAGGAATCTGTGTACGGCCAGCGGGCTGCTCCGTCTCGGCTGCCCGATGACGCGCCGAACATCCTCATCGTCCTGATCGACGACGCCGGGCCCGGTCTTCCCGACACCTTCGGTGGTGAGGTGCGCACCGACACGCTGTCCCGCGTCATCGACGAGGGAATCGGCTTCAACAGGTTCCACACGACGGCGATGTGTTCGCCGACGCGGGCGTCTCTGCTCTCCGGTCGAAATCACCATCGGATCGGGAACGGACAGATCGCCGAGCTGGCGAACGATTTGGACGGGTACGCGGGGGAGATCCCGCGCTCGAGCGCCCTCGGGGCGGAAGTGCTCAAGGACTACGGGTATTCGACCGCAGCTTTCGGCAAGTGGCACAACACGCCCGCGATCGAGACCGGAGCCACCGGGCCGTTCCACAACTGGCCCTCCAGCATCGGGTTCGAGTACTTCTACGGCTTCCTCGCGGGTGAAGCCTCGCAGTATGAGCCTCACCTGGTGCGCAACACCACGAGCGTCCTGCCGCCGAAGACCGCTGCCGAGGGGTACCACCTCAGTGAGGACCTCGCCGACGATGCCATCGGCTGGCTCCGCGACCACAAGGCGCTGGCTCCGGACAAGCCGTTCTTCCTCTACTGGGCGTCCGGCGCGATGCACGGCCCGCATCACATCATGAAGGAGTGGGCGGACAAGTACTCGGGACGATTCGACGGTGGCTGGGACGAATACCGCGAACGGGTCTTCGCGCGTGCCAAGGAGAAGAACTGGATCCCCGAATCGGCGGAGCTGACCGAGCGGGACGCGCGGATGCCCGCGTGGGATGACATCCCCGAGGGCGAACGGGAGTTCCAGACCCGGTTGATGGAGATCGCCGCAGGCTTCGGAGAGCACGCCGACGTGCAGGCGGGTCGAGTCATCGACGAGATCGAGGCGCTCGGATACGGGGACAACACCCTGATCATGTACATCTGGGGAGACAACGGGTCGTCCGGTGAGGGGCAGAACGGCACGATCAGCGAACTGCTCGCCCAGAACGGCATCCCGTCGACCGTGCAGATGCACATCCAGGCGATGAACGAGATGGGCGGCCTGGACGCTCTCGGCACCGCCAAGGCCGACAACATGTACCACGCGGGATGGGCCTGGGCGGGAAGCACCCCGTACAAGGGTATGAAGCTGCTCGCCTCCCACCTCGGGGGCACGCGCAACCCGTTGGCGGTGCGCTGGCCGGCGCGGATCGCCCCGGACCCCACACCGCGGTCTCAGTTCGTGCACTGCACGGACGTCGTTCCCACCCTCTACGACGTGATCGGGATCAGTCCGCCTCGCGAAGTCCGTGGCGTACACCAGGATCCGATCGACGGGTCCAGCTTCGCAGCCGCGCTCACGGATCCGGAGGCCGAGGAGACACACGTCACCCAGTACTTCGAGATCCTCGGCAGCCGGGCCATCTATCACGACGGGTGGATGGCGTCGGCGTTCGGCCCCCGCGCCCCCTGGGTTCCCGGAATGCCGGAGGGGATCGCGGATTGGAGCCCCGACCAGGATGCGTGGGAGCTCTATCACCTCGACGAGGACTGGACGCAGGCGCACGACCTCGCCGACGAGCATCCCGAAAAGCTCGCCCAGCTCAAGGAGCTGTTCGCCATCGAGGCGGCGAAGAACAGTGTCTATCCCGTCGGAGGCGGCCTCTGGGTGCCGATCTATCACCCCGAGTTCCGCATATCGACGCCATACCGGAGCTGGAACTTCACCGGCAGCCTTCGACGGATGCCGGAGTTCATCGCACCGGCGCTGGGGAACCGCGCGAACAGGGTGACGATCGACGCATCGCTGCCGGAGAAAGCCGAGGGAGTGCTCTACGCGCTGGGAGGCGCCGGGGGAGGCCTCACGTGCTACCTCGACGACGGCTACCTCTGCTACGAGTACAACACGTTCATCGTGCACCGCACCAAGATCCGGTCCGTAGAGCGGTTGCCTGCGGGGCGCGCCGAGATTGTCGTGGAGACGAGCTATCTCGAAGCGCGGCCGGCCGGACCGCTGCGCATCGACATCTCGCTCGACGGACGGCAGATCGCGACCGGGACCGTGCCCGTCAGCGTCCCGCTGCTGTTCACCGCCAACGACTGTCTCGACATCGGCGTCTGCCTGGGCGGTTCCGTCTCGCTCGACTACTTCGACCGTGCGCCGTTCGCCTTCACCGGTGAGATTCACGCGGTCGACGTGATCTATACGAGCTGACACCGGCGGTCGAGATGGAGGTGCTGAAGCAGAGCCTCAGGCACGGGTGGAGTTACGACGCTCGACCGCAGGTCTACGAGTACGACGAAACGGCCACCGATGACTTCGGGTTCGCGCGGCTGTGGAGCGGGGGGATGAGTACTGCGCTCCTGAGCCGCGAGGGGATCGTCCATGTGGCGGCGATCGTGGAGGGAACCGCCGAGGTGACGGTGGACGGCAGCAAAGTGCAGATCGAGGCGGGGCAGATCATCCTGCTCGACGGCGACTCCGCACTCCACGCCCACTCGCCGAAACCGTGGGCCCGCTACGGCTGGTTCTTCCGCGACAGCATCCTGCGGGGGCGGGAGTATCGCCGCCTGATGGGAGAGCCGCGGTCGATCACGCGAGAGTCCCTCCTCGCCATGACCTCTGTGGCCAACACATCGCTCGATGCGAACCGGGCCGGGGTGAAGCCCTCCATCCACTCTCGGATCGCGATGGAGCATCTGGCCGCCGCTGCGGCCTATGAGCATTCGTCCCGGTCCCGCACTGATCCTGTTCACCGAGATGGCCTGTTCCTCGCCGCGCAGACGCTCATCTCCGACCGGTTTCGCGACCCCGCCCTGACCGTCGAGGTGCTGTGCCGAGACCTCGCCGTGAGTGCCAGTTCGCTGCATCGCGCCTATCAGCCGATGGGCATGAGCCCGCGGAGAGAGATCGAGCGTCATCGCGTCGCGGAGGGTCTGCGCCGGCTCGCATCCGACGACGGGAAGCACGTTCCCTCGATGGCGGACATCGCCGCCGAGTCCGGATTCACCTCCGTTGTCACGATGCGACGTGCGCTCACGAGGGCGGGACATCGCGCGCCCCGCGGGAACTGACCGCTCCCACGCTCGTCGCCGTCTCGCGGCTCGGCGTGCCCGAAGGCAAGCCTCGACGGAACATTTTCTGTCACGACGAACCTCTTTGTTGCAGATGCCGCCCCCGCTCTTCAACCGGGAACGTCTTGTCGAGAAACTGACACTGCTTCACCACCCGTCGTTGGAAAGCCGGGATGGAGCAGCACCCGAATCCGTGACGAAAGGCAACCAGCGCTGTGAACGAATCACCCTCCGAGTCCACGAGCGACGTCACTCAGGCGACGACGAAAGCGGGACTCTCCCGTCGCGTCGTTGTCCAGGGTGCCGCGTGGAGCATCCCCGTGATCGCGGCCGCCGTTGCCACACCACTCGCTGCAGCCTCGGGAGACGGCGCCCTGAGCTTCACCCTTCGCGCCTATGCCGGCACCGCCTGCACGGAGATCACGAACGTCCAGGCCACCCTCACGAACTCGTCCGGCGCACCGGATGCCGGCAAGCCGGTCACGGTCACCCTCTCCGATGGCTACACGTTCGCCGACGGCTCCACGACCTACACCGGAACGACCAACGCGAGCGGCAAGGTCACGTTGCCCGCTGTTCGGGTGCCGGCGACAGGAGGTGCCACGACGTTCTTGGCGTCGTCTGCAGCCCTCACAGCATCAGCACCTGGCACTGCACCCAAGGTGGGCGAGGCGCACATTTACGATCGCAGCACTGGCCAGACCTACACGTTCCCGACGGTTCCTGCCGGGTCAACGGCGATCGGCGACACGACGTTCTTGGCTTCCGACGGCGACTTGTACGTCGGAAATGTGCTCATCGCCTCCGGTGTCAGTTCCGTCGGTGCCCCTTCGCTCGACAACAGCAACAACTCGTGGACTCCCTACATGTCTTCGTCGGGTGTGGCCAGCATCTACAGTCGCGATGCTGGCCAGACCTACACCTTCCTCTCCGTCCCTGCAGACTCGAAGCCGTTGGGTGACACCGCATTCTTGGCACCCAACGGTGATCTCTACGTGGGGAACGTGCTCGTTTCAACCGGAGTTACTTCGGCAGGCGTCCCTTCTCTCGATTCCGGCAACAACTCCTGGACTCCTTACGTGTCGTCCGCTGGTGTGGCTGGCGTCTACAGCCGCGATGACGGCCAGACATTCACGTTCCCGGCGGTACCTGTCGGTTCGACGGCAATCGGGGATGCGACGTTCCTTGCCCCGAACGGTGACCTCTACGTCGGAAACTCGCTCGCTGCTTCCGGCGTCACCTCTGTCGGCGTCCCTTCGCTCGACACCAGCAACAACTCCTGGACGCCGTACATATCATCGACTGGAATTGCGAGTATCTACAGTCGGACCAACGGTCAGAGCTACACGTTCCCGTCGATCCCTCTCGGGTCAACTCCGATCTCGGACACAACGTTCCTCGCGCCTAACGGCGACGTCTACGTCGGGAACACACTTATCGCTTCCAACGTCACCTCCGTGGGCCTTCCGTCCCTGGCCTCGGGGAACGACACCTTCACCCCGTACGTGGTCGCCCCAGCCTGTGCGTGGTGATGCTCGCCGGTCCCGAATGACCGGCTAGAGCAGCGAGGACCTTCGGGAACGATGTTCGGCCCCCAGCCGGACTCGTTCCTGGAGGTCCTCGCGGTCGCGGGGGTCCGCGTGCCGGAAGGTACGACAGCGACGGAGGGGAGATCCGTGAACGGTGCAGACGGCTTCGACGATGCCTTCCGCTTCACCAAGAACGGCGCACGCCTCGCGAAGGACGGCACCGGTCTGAAGCGGAGCACCTACGTGCCGCCCCAGCGTCCGGCGCTGGTCGGGTCGCGCCGGGATCGTCGTCGTCGCCGCCGCCAGAAGCGACGTCTCCGCCGCGTGTATCGCGCTCATCGGTCGGAGAGACGCTGGGTCGCTCGGGTGAAGCGAACCGCCCTGATTCTGTTCCTTGTGATCAGTTCACTGCTGTGCGTGTACGCATTCTTCCTCTCCCGATGAGCTGGCGGTCCGAAACGAAAGGTCGTCTCATGCGCGTCCCCACACAGGAGACAGTCACGGTGTTCTCGATCCTGCCGGCATTCCCGTCCGAGGTCGTGGAGCCGAATGCCGCCCAGACCCTCGTCGCGATCGGTGCAGTCAGTCTGCTTCTCGCGTTGGTTTCCGCAACAGCGCTGGGCGTGGTGCGAGCCGTTTGCCTGCCTCTCGCGCCGGAATGGCGCTGGGTGCTCGCAGGAGTCTGGGGCGTGAGCACACTCGGCTCTGTGATCGCGGCCACCTCGACCTCGGCTTGGGGCGTCACGATCGCCGCAGCCGTCGCGCTCCCGTTGCTCTGGTTGGTGAGCCGGACGGCGGTGGTGCGCTCGTTCCTGGCGGGTGCGGGTGTCGCCACGAAGGAACCAGATGAAAACACGAAGATCACGACGCGCAGCGAGCCTGCAGCGCGCAACCGAAAGGAACAGAGTTGACGAACTCGAATGCCCCGCTCACCAATCGCCGGGCGGGGGTCGACCGGCGAACCGTAATCCGAGCTGCGGCGTGGAGTGCGCCGGTCGTAGCCATAGCGGTCGCGACGCCGCTCGCTGCCGCTTCGACGCAGCAGCCGGTACTCACCGTCGAGGTCAGTCCGTTCTCTGATGCGGACGCTCCCTACGGCACCCGCTCCGTGCGCATCTCGAACTCCGGCCCGGCCGGCTTCACCGGGCCACTCACTTTCCGGATGCCGGGCATGAACGTTGCAGCCCCATTCCTGCTCGGCGGTGCTGTGCACAGTCGCAGCGCCGACGAAGACATGTGGACCGTCCCTTCGATCTCGGTTCCGGTCGGCGAGACCGTCACACTGGCCCTCACCTGGCCCGGCCCCTTCCCGCTGACCCCGGAAACACAGCCCCTCACCGTCGCGACCGACCCCGAACGAGGAACGATCACCGACACCGGGAGCATGGAGATCACGTCTCCGTATCAGCACCTCTGGGCTGCGGTAACGCCCGGCGGCGATGGGTCACCGGGAGGCACAACGTCGATCTTCATCGGCAACACCACCGAGGCGCCGTACGACGCGCAGGTCTCGTCGCGCCTGCCGCTCTGGACGCTCCCGGTGGTGACGGCCGTGCCCCTATCTGTGAACGGCACGAGGTACCCGGGGGTCAAGACGCTGGAGAACAACCAGCTGCTCGTGGCTTACCCCGACATCCCGGTCTCTGTCGAAGCCCGCACCGGCAAGCAGCTCTTCACACTTCTCTGGGGACCGGGCGGTCTCGGAGCAAGCGGTCAGCAGCACAAGGCGCTCATCGCGCTAGGTGGGCTTCCGTTCCTCGGCGACGTCGTGATCCACTCCCGGTACCGCGTCGCGTGAAGTGACCCGTACGCGGAAGAGCCCGCCCCAGCAGAAGCTGAGGCGGGCTCTTCGAAATTCCTGCGGTCGTCAGACGCCGAAGTACAGCTCGTACTCGAACGGGTGCGGGCGCTGGGCCATCGGCAGGATCTCGTTCTCGTACTTGTACGAGATCCAGGTCTCGATGAGCTCCTTGGTGAACACGCCGCCCTCGAGGAGGAACTGGTGGTCGGCCGCCAGGGCGTCGAGCGAGTCGAGCAGCGAGTTCGGCACCTGGGGGATGTCCTTGGCCTCCTCGGGCGGAAGCTCGTAGAGGTCCTTGTCGACCGGCTCGTGCGGCTCGATGCGGTTCTTGATGCCGTCGAGGCCCGCCATCAGCTGCGCGGCGAAGGCGAGGTACGGGTTGCCGGAGGCGTCGGGCGCGCGGAACTCGATGCGCTTGGCCTTCGGGTTGGAGCCCGTGATCGGGATGCGGATCGCGGCGGAGCGGTTTCCGGCCGAGTAGACCAGGTTGACCGGAGCCTCGAAGCCCTTCACCAGACGGTGGTAGCTGTTCAGCGTCGGGTTGGTGAAGGCGAGCAGGGCCGGCGCGTGTGCCAGGATGCCGCCGATGTACCAGCGTGCGATGTCGCTGAGCTGGCCGTAGCCGGCCTCGTCGTAGAAGAGCGGCTTGCCGTCGGCCCACAGCGACTGGTGGGTGTGCATGCCCGAGCCGTTGTCGCCGTACAGGGGCTTGGGCATGAAGGTCGCGACCTTGCCCCACTCCTCGGCGGTGTTCTTGACGATGTACTTGAACTTGAGGATGTCGTCCGCCGCGTGGACCATCGTGTCGAAGCGGTAGTTGATCTCCTGCTGTCCACCGGTGCCGACCTCGTGGTGCGAGCGCTCGAGGATGAAGCCGGCGTCGATCAGCTTGAGGGTGATGTCGTCGCGGAGGTCAGCGGTCTTGTCGACCGGGCTCACCGGGAAGTAGCCGCCCTTGTACGGGGTCTTGTTACCGAGGTTGCCGCCCTCTTCTTCGCGGCCGGTGTTCCAGGCGCCCTCTTCGGAGTCGACGCTGTAGAAGCTGGAGTTCGAAGTGACGTTGTAGCGGACGTCGTCGAAGATGTAGAACTCGGCCTCGGGGGCGAAGAACGCCGTGTCGGCGATGCCGGTCGAGGTGAGGTACTTCTCCGCCTTCTTGGCGACCTGACGCGGGTCCTTCGAGTAGATCTCGCCGGTGCGGGGGTTGTAGATGTCGAACAGCATGACGAGGGTGCTCGCCTCGCGGAAGGGGTCGACGTACGCGGTGGTGACGTCGGGGATGAGCTGCATGTCCGACTCGTGGATGCTCGCGAAACCGCGGATCGAGGAGCCGTCGAACAGCTGACCGTCGGTGAAGAAAGCCTCGTCGACCGTCGATGCAGGAATGTTGAAGTGCTGCTGCACACCAGGGAGATCGGTGAAACGGATGTCAAGGAACTTGACGTCGTTCTCCTTGATGTAGGTCAGTACCTCGGACGAATCTTTGAACATGTACGACTCCTGTAATGCGGATCGATGGCTTCACGGCCACTCTGCAGAGTACGGACGGGGGATTTCTCTACGGTATCCGCTTTGTTTCGGGCGTGTTACAGGAGCCCGGCGACGAAAGCGGCATTTGGCGCTCGGTAGGCTGGGGGAGTGACGGATGCTGTGAACACGTACCCCGGTGAGCGACTCGGACTCCCGGAGTCGGGTCCCGGCAGCATCGCCAGGCCGGGCCGCCGCATCGGGGCCCTGCTCATCGATTACCTCGCCGCGACCATCATCGCCACCGCATTCCTCGGCTACGACCAGTTCGCGCTTCCCACCGAAGCCGGGCTCACGCAGTTCGCGCCGATGCTCGTGTTCGCCGTGCTGCAGATCCTCTTCATCCCGACCGCGGGAGGCAGCCCGGGCCACCGGATCCTCGGAATGCGGCTCGTGCGCCGCGACGGCGCCTGGGTCGGCCTGTGGCGGCCGATCGTCCGCACCCTGCTGCTCGTCGTCGTCGTACCGGCGGTGATCTGGGACGCCGATCAGCGCGGCCTCCACGACAAGGCCGTCGGCACCGTGCTCATCCGCGCCTGAGCGCCGCGTTCAGATCTTGCCGCGGTTGCGGCGACGTGCCTCGCGGGGCGCTCGCCCTCCGAGGAACGATCGAGCCGGGTCGACCGAGAATCCCTGCCGCAGTGCTTCTCTTCCGATGAGCATCCGGAAGCCCATCTCGTCGCGATTGCTCAGCGTCACCTCGGCGAGCACTTCGCGGTCGACGAGGCGGATCAGCAGCTCCACCACGAGGCGCTGCTGCGCGTGCCCCGACGAGCTGCGCACGGCGCGCCGGTCGTGGACCGGGCATTCGACGACCACGGCGTCCTCTTGACTGTCTTGCCAGGGTTTGACCTTGAAACGGACCCAGGGCTGGTCGTCCTGTTCGAACTCGACGATGTCGAACGCGTGCAGTGAGGAGGTGCGCGCACCCGTGTCGATCTTGGCTTTCAACCAGTCGACTCCGAGATCGGGCAGGCTCACCCATTCTCGCCACCCCGTAAGGGTGTTTGAATGGGGGGTAGTCCTACTCACCTGATACATCCTGGCAGGAAAAATCCCCCGTGAAGATCGCAGTGCTCTCCCGTGCGCCGCAGGCGTACTCCACCCAGCGACTACGCGCAGCTGCGCTTCAGCGCGGACACAACGTCAAGGTGCTCAACACGCTGCGCTTCGCGATCGATCTCACCGCCGATGAACCCGACCTCCACTATCGAGGTCGTCAGCTCAGCGACTACGACGCGATCCTGCCCCGCATCGGCAACTCGATCACCTACTTCGGCACGGCCGTGGTCCGGCAGTTCGAGCAGATGGACGTCTACACGCCGAACACCGCGAACGGGATCTCCAGTGCACGCGACAAGCTTCGCGCGAACCAGATCCTGTCACGGCACAACATCGCGATGCCGCCGACGGCGTTCGTGCGCAACCGCGCCGACGTGCGCCCGGCGATCGAGCGCGTCGGTGGGGCACCGGTCGTGATCAAGCTCCTGGAGGGGACCCAGGGCATCGGCGTCATCCTCGCTCCCCAGGTCAAGGTGGCCGAGGCGATCATCGAGACGCTGCACTCCACCAAGCAGAACGTGCTGATCCAGAAGTTCATCTCGGAGAGTCGTGGGCGCGACATCCGGGCGCTCGTCGTCGGCGACCGGGTCGTGGCCGCGATGCGGCGTTCGGCCGCCGGAGACGAATTCCGCTCGAACGTGCATCGCGGCGGATCGGTCGAGGCCGTCGAGCTCGACCCCGTGTACGAGCGTGCCGCCGTCCGTTCCGCGCAGATCATGGGGCTGCGGGTCGCTGGCGTCGACATGCTCGAGGGCGACGACGGACCGCTGGTCATGGAGGTCAACTCCTCGCCGGGACTGCAGGGCATCGAGACGGCGACGAAGCTCGACGTCGCCGGCGCCATCATCGACTACATCGCCGGTCAGGTCGCGTTCCCCGAGATCGATGTGCGCCAGCGGCTCACAGTCTCGACGGGATACGGCGTCGCGGAACTGATGGTGCATGGCGCCGTCGACCTGGTCGGCAAGACGCTGGGCGAGGCGGGCCTCTGGGAACGAGACATCACGGTCCTCACGCTCCACCGCGGCGTGAGCGTGATCCCGAACCCGCGCAAGCACGTTGTCCTCGAGGCCGACGACCGACTGTTCTGCTTCGGCAAGCTCGACGAGATGCGGTCGATGGTTCCCGAGCGTCGTCGACGGCGTGCGAAGGTCCGTCGCCTGCCCCGGCAGCCGCTCTCCGAATGAACGAGAGCGCGGCCGCCCTCGGAGGAGGATGGCCGCGCTCTTCGTATCAGAGTGCTGAACTCAACGAGGTCGCTGTGAGCGCACCTTCGTCGGGTCGATCCCCTTGGGGATCGGCAGCGAGGACAGCGACTGCGAGACCGAGTCCACGCGGCGGATGACCGCTGCCATGGTGGTCTTGTCGATGGCCTTCGGAAGCTTCTTGATCGTCTTCGCCAGGTCGGCGATCGCGACCTCGTCCTCGCCGTGTCCGACGTAGAGCACCGTGACGGGCACACCGTGCGCGACGCGCTGGGCCTTGCTGCGCTCCTCGTTGACGAGGCGGGTCAGGCGACCACGCGCGCCTTCGCCGACGACGACGATCCCCCCGCGACCGATGGTGCGGTACACCGCCTCCTGCGTCTTCGGGTTGATGCCGACGGGGGTCTCCGAGGCCTGCCAGCTGCGTCCGAGGCTGGTGCTGAGCACGTGGCCGGTGGCGCCGGGCATGCCGTCGATCTTCGTGTACATGGCCGACGTCGACAGGCGCGTCATGAGGAAGAGGGCGCCGAGGACACCCAGCATGAGGCCGGTGATGCCCCAGAGGATGAGCGTCCAGATCTGGAACGGCGGGATCAGGTATCCGGCGAGGAGGCCGATGAGGACGCCGCCGACGAGGATCGCGAGCTGTGCCCAGGGAAGCCACGCGTATGCCTCGCGGGTGAACCGGAAGAGGGACTTGATCTGGGAGAAGAACCCAGGACGCTTTTCGGGTTCAGGAGCACTCTTTGCCATGGAGACCAGCCTACCGAGTCCGCAGCCCTCGTGATGTCGCCGTTCGCGCGAAGCGGAGTCGGATGTGACGGCACTCTTCCTGCACATTCTCGCCATCGGCCGGAACCTGTTCACCATGGTCCCGATCGCGCAGATTCGGGTGTGCCGTCGGCTGTGATGGAGGAATGACAGACATCGGTACCCGTGACGTCCGGGGGACGGCCCTCGTTCCGGCCGCACATCGGGTGGTGCGGGTTCTCGACGCCGATGAGGGGCCGTTCGAGGGGGCGCTGGTCACTTCGGGGGACGGAGTGGCTGTGCGAGTGGACGCCTCGGCGCTCGAGGGGTGGATCGGATGGCGGTATGCGGGAGCGGAGCATGTGGCCGCGCCGATCGACGTCATCCGACGAGGCGGAGGCCATGATGTGCTGCTCCCGTGGTGCACGGATCAGGTGCTGGGGTTCCTGATCCGCCGATCGGCCACGGGGGCAGTGCTGAAGCCGGGGGAGTGCTGCACCCTCGTGATCAGCCTGCTGCGCGGTCTCGACGAGATCGGCGATGGTGCGGAGGGGCCGCGCACCGGTGCATGGTGGGTGACCGACGGTGGTCGGCCCGTGTTCGTCTTCGAAGTGCGGGGAGGGGCAGGGACCGATGCGCGAGCGGGAGCGGAGCAGATCGTCCGGAGACTGAGCGAAGACAGTACCGGCAAGGTGCTCACGCGGGCGCTCACAGCGATTGAGAAGGGGCTGGAGAAGGCCTCCGCGCAGCCGCGTATCCCGCCCCGACTCCTCGACGCGTGGGAGCAGGAACTCCTGAACGTCGCAGCTCCTCAACCTCTCGATCGCGGGTCGCATGCTCCGGAGCGGGCGAGGGAGATCGCGCGCGCGGTCACGTCTCCTGAGTCGATTCTTCCGCGGAACCGTCAGCGACTGCGGGCGGATCGTCGGCGCCCGAGCCGGCGGATAGTGACGACGGTCGTGACGCTCGCCGACGCCTCGAAGGAGTCCTCCAGGATCGCGTTCGCGCGGATCACGGCGGGGGTCCGGCGGCGACGAGGGCATAGCACGGGTGCGGCAGGGGATGCCGGAACGCGGTCGCACTCGCGGCGACGTCCGTTCATCCTGGCGGCAGCCCTGGCCGCCGTCGTGCTCGCCGCGGGGTTGCTCTGGCCGGAGGGTGGCGATCCGGGCGAGGCTGCTGATGCTCGAGAGCGGAGTGCGGAGGAACCGACCTCTACCGCTTCAGGGGGTGAGCCATCGGCGTCGCCCGCGTCGGAGGATGCCGGAGAGGGCGAGGGCGAGGAAGCCAAGGGACCCGAGGCGAAGACGGCCGCGGATGAGACCAGGGCGGCCGAAGATCCGAACAGGAGCAGCTCGTCGGGGGGAGACGATCCCGTGGCTGCAGCGGCTGCTTTGCTCACCACGATCACGGCATGCCGCACGCGGTCCGACTCCGTGTGTCCCGAGGCCGTGGCTTCAGGGTCTGACGGTGTGGTGAATGAGCTCAGGGCGGCGGAGGGGACCGCCGTCGAGCTGGTCGACGAGTACGGGGACGTCGCCGTGGTGCGGCTCGAGGTCGATCATGCGAAGGAGGAGACGGGAGGAGGCGATCCGCGAGAACCGGCGCACGTGATGGTCGTGCTCATCCGCGTTCAAGAGAAATGGCTGGTCCGCGACGTCTATGACGTCGCGGACCAGCCATGAGATGCTCTCTCGGGTCAGGCGCCGAGCTGAGCGGCGAACTGCGCCGACTCGAGGCGGGCCTTCACCGCACCCAGGAACCGTGCGGCATCCGCACCGTCGATGATCCGGTGGTCGTACGAGAGCGCGAGGTACACGTACGAACGGATCGCGATCGCATCCGCACCGCCGACCTTCACGAGACCGGGACGCTTGACGACCGTGCCGGTGCCAAGGATCGCGGACTGCGGAAGGAAGACGACAGGAGTGTCGAACAGCGCGCCTCGCGAACCGGTGTTGGTCAACGTGAACGTGCCTCCGGCAAGCTCGTCAGGCTTCAGCTTGTTGTCGCGCGTGCGGGCGGCCAGATCGGCGATCTCGTGCGCGATCTGTGCGATGTTCTTCGAGGCCGCGTCGCGGAGCACCGGCGTGAGCAGACCGCGCTCGGTGTCGACCGCGATCGACACGTTCTCGCTGGCCGGGTACACGATGTTCTCGCCGTCGACCGTCGCGTTCACGATCGGGAACGCCTGCAGTGCCTCGGCGGTCGCGAGCGCGAAGAACGGCAGGAACGACAGCTTGTCGCCGGTCTTCTCGAGGAAGGAGGCCTTCACACTGTCGCGGTAGTCTGCCAGCGCTGTGACATCGACCTCGACCACCGTGGTCAGCTGAGCGGTCTGCTGCATGGACTCGACCGCGCGCTTGGCCAGAACCTTGCGCAGGCGCGACATCGGCTGCGTGGTGCCGCGCAGCGGAGACACCTCGAGCGGTGCCGGTGCCGGCGCCGATGCGGCTGCTGCAGCGGGTGCCGCGGCGGTCTCCGCGGCCTTGAGGACGTCTTCCTTTCGGATGCGGCCACCCACACCGGTTCCGGTGACGGATGCGAGGTCCACGCCCTGCTGTGCGGCAAGGCGACGCACCAGGGGCGTCACGTACAGGTTGTCGTTCTCGGTGGGCAGCGCGAGCTTCTGCGCAGCCGGAGCAGCGGCAGGTGCCGGAGCGGCGGCGGGTGCCGGAGCGGCGGCGGGTGCCGGAGCGGCGGCCGGTGCGGCGGCGGGTACCGGTGCCTCGGCAGCCGGTGCCTCGGCAGCGGGTGCCTCAGCGGCCGGCGCAGCGCCGGAACCGACACGAGCGAGGACAGCGCCGACAGCCACGGTCTCATCTTCGCCGGCGACGATCTCCTGCAATACACCGGCGACCGGCGACGGGATCTCGGTGTCGACCTTGTCGGTCGAGATCTCCAGGAGTGCCTCGTCGACGGCGATGGTGTCGCCGACCTGCTTGAGCCAGCGGGTCACGGTGCCTTCGGTGACGCTCTCGCCGAGCTCGGGCAGCACGATGTCGGTCGCGTCTCCGGCGGGAGCGGATTCTGCAGCCGGCGCCTCCGCGGCGGGTGCGGGGGCCTCCGCGGCAGGTGTGGCCGCAGCAGGTGCGGATTCCGCGGGCGCGGCCTCGGCCTCGGCGGGCGCGGCCTCAGCGGGTGCAGCCTCGGCGGCAGCAGGAGCGTCTCCCGCAGGGGCCGATTCGCTGCCATCACCGATTCGCGCGAGAAGCGCACCGACCTCGACGGTCTCGTCTTCGGCCACGAGGATCTCCTCGATCACGCCGGAAACAGGGGAGGGGATCTCGGTATCGACCTTGTCGGTCGAGATCTCGAGCAGGCCCTCATCCGCCTGCACGGTGTCTCCCACCTGCTTGAGCCAGCGGGTGACCGTACCCTCTGTGACGCTCTCGCCGAGAGCGGGGAGGACGACGGATGTGCTCATGACTGAGTCTCCTTCAAGAAGTTGTATGACGCTTGTCTAGCTTAGTGACTCGGGCACCGGTTGGTGCTCAGAGGGCGTGCAGGGGCTTGCCGGCCAGTGCAAGGAAGGCTTCGCCGAGTGCCTCGCTCTGGGTCGGGTGGGCGTGGATCAGGGGGGCGATGTCCTCGGGGTGGGCCTCCCAGGCGACAGCGAGCTGCCCCTCGGTGATGAGCTCGCCGACGCGATCGCCGAGCAGATGCACGCCGAGAACAGGGCCGTCCTTGAGCTGGACGACCTTGACGAGCCCGCTCGTCCCGATGATCTCACTCTTGCCGTTGCCGGCGAGGTTGTATTCGTACGCCGCGACCGCGTCGGCGCCGTGCTCGGCGATCGCAGCCTCCTCGGTGACACCGACCGAGGCGACCTCAGGGCTCGAATAGGTGACCTTGGGGATCTGTACGTCGGGGATGTTCGCGGGGGACAGACCGGCGATCCGCTCGGCGACAGCGATGCCCTGCTGGAACCCGCGGTGCGCGAGCTGCAGGCCGGGAACGATATCGCCCACAGCCCACACCCCGGGGACGCCGGTGCGCAGGTTCTCGTCGACCGTCACGAAACCACGGTCGAGGGTGACGCCTGCCTCCTCGAATCCGAGGTCGGCGGTGACGGGGCCGCGCCCGACGGCGACGAGCAGGTAGTCGGCCGTGAACTCCTTGCCGTCTTCGAGCGTGACCGTGACGGAGGAGTCATCCTGCGTCGCCGTCTGGAAGCGGACACCGAGCGAGTACTGGATGCCGCGGCGACGGAATGCGCGCTCCAGGCCCTTGCTGAGGGCGATGTCCTCGTTCGGGACCAGGTGCGGCAAAGCTTCGATGATCGTGACCTCGGAGCCGAAAGAGCGCCACACACTGGCGAACTCGACGCCGATGACACCGCCGCCGAGGATGAGGACGCGCTCCGGGATGACGTCGAGTGCGAGCGCCTGTTCGCTGGTGAGAATCCGCCCGCCGATGTCGAGGCCGGGAAGTGAACGGCTATAGGAACCCGTCGCGAGCACCACGTCGGCGCCGACGTACACATCGTCGCCGACACTGACGCTGCGATCGGCGTTCAGCCGGCCGAGACCGGCGACGGTGGTGATGCCGCGAGCCTTGACGAGTCCCTCGAGACCCTTGAACTTCTTCGCGACGATGCCCTCGCGGTAGGCGCGGACACCTGCGGGGTCGATGCCCTCCAGTGTCGCCGTGACTCCGACGGAGGCGGCATCGCGAACGTGCTCGGCGACCTCTGCGGCGTGCAGCAGTGCCTTGGTCGGGATGCAGCCGCGGTGCAGGCACGTGCCGCCGACCTTGTCCTTCTCGACGAGTGCGACGGACTTGCCGAGTTCCCTCGCACGCAGAGCCGCGGCGTAGCCGCCGCTGCCGCCGCCCAGGACGACGACGTCGAAGGTGTGGGTTGTCATGTGTCATGCCTCCTTGTGGGATGCTGCGGCGAAGGCGACGATCGATCGGACCATCGCCCCCGTGGGGCCCTTCTCCGTGAAGCCGTACGGCGATCCGCCGTGCTCGCCGGAGCCGGCGATGTCGAGGTGGACCCAGGGGATGCGCGGTGCGTCCTCGGCCTCGGAAGTGCGGCCGACGAAGCGGCGCAGGAACAGGCCGGCGAACGAGGCGCCTCCCATCCGGTCACCCATGTTCGCGTTCTGCAGGTCGGCGATGGGGGAATCGAGCGACTCCTCCATGTAGGTCGGCAGCGGCATGTGCCAGGCGGGCTCGTCGACCTGCTCGGCCGCGGCGAGGAACTCGGCGACGGTGTCATCATCGCCGAAGACGCCCGTGTGGCGGTGCCCGAGGGCGGCGACGATCGCACCGGTGAGAGTGGCGACGTCGATGATCACATCCGGCTGCTCGCGACTCGCGGCGACCAGGCCGTCGGCGAGCACGAGCCGGCCTTCGGCATCGGTGTTCTGGACCTCGACGGTCGTGCCGTCGAGGATGCGGATGACGTCGCCCGGACGGAGGGCGCGCCCGGAGGGCATGTTGTCGGTGATGCAGAGCCAGGCCGTCACATGAACCGGGAGCTGCAGCGCGGCGATCGCGCGGAGCGCCGCGAGAGAGGTGGCCGCTCCCGCCATGTCGAATTTCATCCCGACCATCGATGCCGCGGGCTTCAGCGACAGGCCGCCCGTGTCGAAGGTGATGCCCTTGCCGACGAGGGCGATGTGGCGCTTCGCTCCGACGGGCGAGTAGTCGAGACGAACCAGCCGCGGCGGCCGGTCGGAGCCCTGTCCGACACCCAGGATGCCTCCGAAGCCCTTCTCCGCCAACTCCTTCTCGTCGAGGATCTCGACCGTGACGGCGAGGTCGGCGACGCTGTCGGCGGCACTCTGCGCGAGCTGCGCGGGGCTCTGCCACTCTGCGGGCACATTGACGAGGTCTTTGATCAGCGCCACAGCATCGCCGATGGCCTGGGCGTGTGCGGCCTCCGCATCGGTGAGCGCCGCGTGGAGGGTGACCGCGGTGGCACGGGTCTTGCCCTTCTCGGAACGGTATCCGTCGAAGCGGTGACCGCCGAGGACGGAACCCTCGGCCGCCGCAGCGGCGAACCCCTCGAGACCGTCGGCGAGACCGAGCGCGACGTGGTCGAATCCGGTGAGGGAGCGCAGCGCGGCACCGGCTGCATTGCGGACGGCGGCGGCGTCGGGCTTGTCGCCTGCTCCCACGACCGCGAACGGCACAGCGGCGACCTCGGGGAGGTGCACGCGGGCGAATGATCCGGTGGAGCCGGTGAATCCGATACCTGCTAGCGCGTCGGCCAGGCCCGGGTAGGAGGACAGCGATTCCGCAGACTCGGGAAGAGCGGCGACGACGAGCACTGCGGCATCTGCAGCGCTTCCGGGGAACTGAGCGGTGGTGTGCGAGAGCACGGGAAGCGTCATGTCTTCCATCCTAGGATCTTCGCCGCAGCATGGTCGTCCGCCGCCCATGGGAGTGTTCGCTCTCAGCATGATGCGTCGCGCCCCGGTATCCGGACCTGCTCGTAGCATGGAGGCATGCCCTTCTCCGGTGAGATCCACGAACGTGTCGCGAATGCGCCGACAGTGCCGCACGGCCTGCCCCTGGTGGTTCTCCTCACCGGTTTCACCGATGCGGGCAGCGCTGTCTCCGGGCTCATCGACCACCTGCGCGAGACCGCGTCGCCCGAGCCGATCGTCGTCTTCGACAACGATGCACTGCTGGACTATCGCGCTCGACGGCCGGTGATCTCCTTCGACCAGGATCACCTCACCGAGTTCCGTCCGCCCCGGCTCGAGCTCTCCCTCGCGACGGATGCCTTGGATCGGCCCTTCCTCCTCCTCGCCGGCTATGAGCCGGACTTCGCTTGGAACGCATTCGCGAGCACGGTGCTGGATCTGGCCGCGGAGTTCGATGTTTCCGGGCTCCACTGGGTCCACTCGATCGCCATGCCGGTGCCGCACACCCGTCCGATCGGCACGACGGTGAGCGGCAACCGTCGCGACCTCACGGTTGCGCATTCGGTGTGGAGGCCGCGGACCCAGGTGCCGGCCACTGCCGGGCACCTGCTCGAGTTCCGTTTCATCGAGCGCGATGAGCGCGCGGTCGGGTTCGTGCTGCTGGTACCGCACTATCTCGCGGAGACGGAGAATCCCGATGCCGTGATCGCCGCCGCCGAGAAGCTCATGGCCTCGACGGGCCTGGTACTGATGCTCGACGCGGTGCAGGAGCGGCGTGAGGACTACCTGACGCGCGTCGGGGAGCAGGTCGCGGGGAACGACGAGCTGCAGCAGATGGTGCACAACCTCGAGCGTCGCTACGACGCCTACATGGCGGGGCGCAACCCCGACGACGATTCCTATGACGAGGGCGGATTCAGCGAGCGCGACCTGCCCAGCGCCGATGAGCTGGCGGCCGAGCTGGAGCGCTACCTCGCCTCTCGTCCGTCCGGCGACGAGGACAAGCCCGGTCGCGGTTGAGATCGATACGGGAGAACTTCGTCGGAATGCGTCCGCATCGCCACACGTGTGCGATACTAGGACTCTGACCCGTTGTCAATCAGTGTTTTCGAGCGCTGGACTTGACAAGGGTCTTACTAGTGTCCGAAATGTCCCGGGGCTACACAGCAGCTCCGTGAAAGGCGAAACGTGACTCCTGCCACGACGAAGAACACCCGGACGAAGAAGGCTGCCGAAGAGACGACCGCCGACGCTCCGGTCGAGGCCGATGCGCCCGAGAAGCCCGCGCCGCTGAGCGCGGCGAAGCGTGCTGCCGCGAAGCGCGCCCCCGTCAAGAAGAAGAAGGCCGAGGACGTCGTCGAAGAAGACGAGGCTCCTGCCGTGGCCGCTGTCGACGACGACGAGGACGAAGACGCCAAGCCGAAGTTCACCGAGCCGCTGCCGACCGGCGCGATCGTCATCTCGTCGAACGATGATGAAGACGTTCCCGTCTACTCGACGCAGATCACCGGTGCTACGGCTGACCCCGTCAAGGACTACCTGAAGCAGATCGGAAAGGTCGCGCTCCTGAACGCGGCCGAAGAGGTCGAGCTCGCGATGCGCATCGAGGCGGGTCTGTTCGCCGAAGAGAAGCTGTCGGCGATGTCGGCGGCCGAGAAGACGAGCCAGCTCGGACTCGACCTGCAGTGGGTTGCCCGCGACGGCCAGCGTGCGAAGAGCCACCTGCTCGGCGCCAACCTCCGTCTCGTCGTCTCCCTCGCGAAGCGCTACACGGGCCGCGGCATGCAGTTCCTGGATCTGATCCAGGAGGGCAACCTCGGTCTGATCCGTGCCGTCGAGAAGTTCGACTACACCAAGGGCTTCAAGTTCTCGACCTACGCCACCTGGTGGATCCGTCAGGCGATCACGCGTGCGATGGCCGACCAGGCCCGCACGATCCGCATCCCGGTGCACATGGTCGAGGTCATCAACAAGCTCGCCCGCGTGCAGCGTCAGATGCTGCAGGACCTCGGTCGCGAACCCACTCCGGAAGAGCTCAGCCGCGAGCTGGACATGACACCGGAGAAGGTCGTGGAGGTGCAGAAGTACGGCCGCGAGCCCATCTCGCTGCACACTCCGCTCGGCGAGGACGGCGACAGCGAGTTCGGTGACCTGATCGAGGACACCGAGGCCGTGGTTCCGGCAGACGCCGTGGGATTCACCATGCTGCAGCGTCAGCTCGAGCAGCTGCTCGACTCGCTCTCCGAGCGCGAAGCAGGCGTGATCCGCATGCGCTTCGGTCTGGGCGACGGTCAGCCCAAGACCCTCGACCAGATCGGTGACACGTTCGGCGTGACGCGCGAGCGCATCCGCCAGATCGAGTCGAAGACGATGGCGAAGCTGCGTCACCCGAGCCGTTCGCAGTCCCTGCGGGACTACCTCGAATGAGCCAGGCGAACGACGGCAAGGCTCTCGAGGCGAGCGTCGACGGCAAGAGCTATGCGCGCATCCCGCTGCGCACTCGTGTGGTCATGCCCGAGGACGACATCGATGCGATCATCACCGAGTACGCCAAGGACGCGGTGCAGCCGGGCGACCTGCTGTTCGTGACCGAGAAGATCGTGGCGATCACGCAGGGGCGGTCATACCGTCTCGATGAGATCAAGCCGCGCAAGCTCGCGCTGTTCCTGTCGAAGTACGTCACTCGCACGCCGTACGGCATCGGGCTCGGCATGCCGGAGACGATGGAGATGGCGCTGCGGGAGTGCGGTACGCCGCGCATCCTGTTCGCATCTGCCGTGGCGGCGGTCACCAAGGCGTTCGGTCGCCGCGGTGACTTCTATCGCATCGCGGGAGACAAGGCCCGCGCGATCGACGGACCCACCAAGCACACGATCCCGCCGTACAACGAGGCGGTCGTGCTCGGACCGAAGGATCCTGACGGTGTCGCAGCCCGCCTCAAGAAGCTCATCGGCGGTCACGCGGAGGTCGCGGTGGTCGACATCAACGATCTCGGGGGCAACATCCTCGGTTCGACGCTCGACAAAGACGGTGAGCGTCGTCTGGTGAAGATCCTCGGCGACAACCCCCTCGGCCAGGGCCTCGAGTCCACGCCGCTCGGAATCGTCCGCGCGATCTGATCCCTCGGAACACATGAAGAAGGCCCCGGATGCTCGAGCATCCGGGGCCTTCTTCGTGTCTCAGAAGCCGATGACCTCGCGGTAGCGGGGCTTGTGACCGGTGCGGATGCCGGTGACACTGGGCTTGTTCTCATAGACGCCGGCGCCCCAGTTGCCCTCGACGAGTACGGGGCCGTCGGGGGACACGACGATGTCCCAGCCGACGTACTGCACCTGCGGCACGACGCGGGCGACCTCGTCGATGAAAGCCCGCACCTCTTCCATGTACGGCAACTGGAAGTCGGCGATGCGGAAACCGGAGTCGGGGTGCGTCTCGTGCACGTGCCCGTGCGAATCGTAGCCGGCGCCGATGGCGTGGCCGTTCTCGTCGAGCATCGTGTAGAAGCCACCGAAGGTCATCTGATCGCTGACCTCGCCGCGTCCGAACTTCTGCGCCATCGCGAGGATGTGCGCCTTCTCGCCATCGAAGAACGCGGTGATGCGGGTGGTGTTCACGGTGCCGGGGCACACGGCCGCCAGGGCATCGTGCTGACGGATCACCTCTTCGATGAGCAGTTCGCCGCGCTCCAGCAGTCCGCGGTGGAACTCGTCCCAATCGTCGACATCGGCGGCGTGGTAGCGGTGCACACCCGTGCCCGCCTGCCCCACCGGCTCCTTCGTCACGATCGTGCCGAGGCGTTCGGTGAGTTCACGGACGGCCTGAGCGTTGCCCTCTTCGACGACCATCCACTCGCGCTTCAGGAACGCGGAGAACTGCTTGTCGAACTCGACCTTGTCCTGGAAGATCCAGCGGTAGTCCGGGTGGTCGTACCGCTGCGAGAGCTGGTTCGACACCGGGTGCGTCATGTACGTCTCGCGTTCGGCCTTGGTGAGCATCGCGAAGTCGTAGTCGATGTAGTCCTGGAATCCGACGTTGTGGCGGGCGGCGGACCACAGCATGTCCACGACGATGCCGGGCACAGCCTTGTGGTGCTGCTCGGAAGCCTCTTTGGCCCGTTCCACCACCGATCCGACGTCGATGCGGCGGGCACGTCCCAGCAGGTAGCGGATGCGGGGCGTGAGGGAAAGACGAGACATGTGGCTCCTGGGTCGGGGTCCCCTTCAGTCTACGGGGGCGCGGCAGGTCGACCTGGGAGTCGGCGGCTAGGGTGGAAGACGTGTGGGAAACGACTTCCAGCTCGCTGCCGCGGGCGATGATCTCCCGGTCTGCGCTGGCCACGGCGGCCTCGGCGGCGGTCCGAGCCGGCGGCCGCATCGCCGACCTCCGTCGTGATGCCTGGGGGCACGGCGTGCTCGCCGTCGCCCAGGCTGTGACGGCCGCGGGCGCGGAAAGCGTGCGTGTCGATGTGCCGGGCGAAGTCGAAGCGCTCCAGCTGGAAGGGATCGTCGGAGTCACGACCGGAGAGCCCGACATCGACCCCGCTCTGCTGTACGGGCTGCCCGGTGCAGCAGGGGCTTCCTCGACGAGTCCGGTGATGCGGCTGACGGGTCGAGTCCTGTCGACCAAGCCTCTGCGCGCAGGGGACGCCGTGTCGTACGGGTACACATTCCGTTCCCAGACGGCGACGACCGTGGCGCTGGTGACCGGTGGCTACGCTCAGGGCATCGTGAGGGCGCTCGGGAACCATGCCCACGTCGAGATCGACGGGTCGGCCAGGCCGATCGTCGGACGCGTGGCGATGGACGTCTGCGTCGTCGACCTCGGGGGAGCGGCCACGGAGGTCGGGTCCGAGGTCACCTATTTCGGCGGCGACGGGCCGCTCGCCGACGGCATCGCACGGTGGGCCGAGGTCACCGGGATGGAGCCGGCGGAACTCATCACCGTCGCCGGATCGCACGCCGTCCGGGGGTGGGAGGCATGACCCGCCCGGAACTCCGGCTGAGCAGCAGCAGCCTTCGCGCGAACATCGCAGTGGTGCGTCGACGCATCTCTCCCTCGAATCTCATGTTGGTGCTGAAAGACGATGCCTACGGCCACGGCCTCGCTTGGGTGGTCGACACCGCGCTGCAGGAGGGCGTCGAATGGTTCGGCAGCTACGACATCCGCAGCGGGCTCGCAGTACGTCGGGTAGCTGGAGGAGATGTCAGGATCTTCGCCTGGGCGACCTCGACCGATGACGAGATCGACGAGGCGCTGCTGCACGACATCGATCTCGGCGTCGGCACGATCGAGTATCTGCGGCGGATCATCGCCCGTGCCGCGGTCGTGGGCGCGAGCGCCCGTGTCCACCTGAAGATCGACACCGGACTGCACCGCAACGGCGTTCTGCCTGCGGACTGGGCGACGGCCGTCGCCGAGGCGCGCGAGGCGGAGCGGAACGGCCTGGTGGATCTCGTGGGCGTGTGGAGTCACATCGCCGAGGCGAGCGATGCCGAGGACGACGCGGCCCAGGTGGTCTTCCTCGATGCCGTGCGGATCGTGGAGGAGTCGGGTCCGTCGCCCGTCGCGGTGCACCTGACGGCGTCCGCAGCCTCCTGGTGGAGGCCCGAGCTTCGCGGAACCGTGTCGCGCATCGGCGCGTTCTGCTACGGCATCCGTTCCGCAGACGGGCCCGAGCTCGAGGGGATCGTGCCCGTCGCGAGCCTCGTCGCCACCGTCACCGAGATGACGGACGACGGGGTATACATCGGCATCGGAAGCTTCGACGGCCTTCCCTCGACGCTGACCGGTGCGTCGGTCGGCACGCCCGCTGGCGCCAGAGTACTTCGTTCAGTGGGCCACACCGCATCGGTGGTGGAAGGGTGGCCCGGTGTGCGCGTCGGCGACGAAGTCGTGCTGTTCGGCGCAGGACCCCAGGGGGAGTCGTCTGCCACAACCCTCGCCGAGCGTATCGACACGGTGGGCGAGGAGATCCTCACCCGGCTGACCGCTCGGGTCCGCCGGGTCGTGCGGGACTGACGGCGTCAGACCGCCTGGATCAGGCGAGCAGTCTCGTCGTGCCAGCTGGTCGCGATGCTGCGGAGCTTCTCTTCGTACTTGCGGCCGTGGTGGGCGCAGAACAGGAGCTCGGAGCCGTTCACCTCGGCGGCGATGTACGCCTGAGCGCCGCACGAATCACAACGATCCATTGCCGTCAGACGGAACTCGATGGTGGAGGTGTCACGTTCGGTCGTTGCATTCATCTCGGTGCCTCCTCGGGTGTCGGCTTCGCTTGCTGATTTGGTCAATACAACCACGCTGCACCTGTGGGCATGCCCGGTTTGCGGCGTGTTTCGCTCAGCGCGTACGGGACGGGCACGGACTGGACGCGTACGGGGAGTGTCTGCGGCCGGAGTACAGGTCGCGAGAATAGACTCAGAGATTGTGAATGCCGAGTATTCTGCCCACCATCTCCAGGTGCTTGAGGGGCTCGAAGCTGTCCGCAAGCGCCCGGGCATGTACATCGGGTCGAACGGTTCGCCGGGCCTCATGCACTGCCTCTGGGAGATCATCGACAACTCCGTCGACGAGGCGGTGGCGGGCAACGGCACGAAGATCGACATCATCCTGCACGCCGACGGCAGCGTCGAGGTACATGACCGGGGCCGCGGCATCCCCGTCGACGTCGAGCCGCGCACCGGCCTCACCGGCGTCGAGGTCGTCTACACCAAGCTGCACGCGGGCGGAAAATTCGGCGGTGGCTCCTATGCCGCCTCCGGCGGCCTGCACGGCGTCGGCGCGTCGGTCGTGAACGCGCTCTCGGAACGCCTCGACGTCGAGGTGGATCGTGGGGGGAAGACGTATGCGATGTCGTTCCATCGCGGCGAGCCCGGCATCTTCAAGGATTCTGGCGAGAAGCGCCCCGACGCCCCGTTCACGCCGTTCCAGGACAACAGCGAGCTTCGCGTCATCGGCAAGGCGCCTCGCGGCGTCACCGGGACCCGCGTGCGGTACTGGGCCGACCGTCAGATCTTCACCAAGGACGCGGCGTTCCAGCTCACCGAGCTTGAGACGCGGGCGCGCCAGACGGCCTTCCTCGTCCCGGGGCTCGAGATCGTCGTCAAGGACGAGCGGGCTGCCGGTCAGGTCGTCCCGATTCCTGATTCCGAGGGCGAGACCACCACCCTCGGCCCCGTCGAGACCTCCTACCTGTACGAAGGCGGCATCTCGGAGTTCGTCGAGTATCTGGCGACCGATCCTCCTGTCACGGACACGTGGCGCATCCAGGGGGAGGGGACGTTCAAGGAGACCGTTCCTGTCCTGCAGGCCGACGGTCACATGGTCTCCACCGAGGTGGAGCGGACGTGCGCCGTCGACATCGCGCTGCGCTGGGGCACCGGATACGACACCCGCGTTCGTTCATTCGTCAACATCATCTCCACCCCCAAGGGCGGCACCCACCAGCAGGGGTTCGAGCAGGAGCTCCTGAAAGTGCTGCGGACGCAGGTCGAGCAGAACGCGCGCCGACTCAAGGTCGGCAACGACAAGCTCGAGAAGGACGATGTCCTAGCCGGCCTCACGGCGGTCCTCACGGTCAACGTTCCGGAGCCGCAGTTCGAGGGCCAGACCAAGGAGATCCTGGGTACGCCGGCCGTGCGGGCGATCGTCGCCCAGGTGATCCGCAAGGACCTGGGGGAGCGCTTCAGCTCGACCAAGCGTGACGATAAGAACCAGGCGTCGCAGTTGCTCGACAAGATCGTCTCCGAGATGAAGGCCCGCGTGTCTGCGCGCGCCCACAAGGAGACGCAGCGTCGGAAGAACGCTCTCGAGTCGTCGACGCTGCCGACGAAGCTCGTCGACTGCCGCACGAACGAGGTCGAGCGCAGCGAGCTCTTCATCGTCGAGGGCGACTCGGCACTCGGGACCGCGAAGAACGCACGCAACAGCGAGTTCCAGGCCCTGCTGCCGATCCGGGGAAAGATCCTCAACGTGCAGAAGGCCTCCGTCGGCGACATGCTGTCCAATGCCGAGTGCGCGTCGATCATCCAGGTGATCGGCGCCGGCTCCGGCCGGACGTTCGATCTCAGCGCCGCGCGCTACGGGAAGATCATCCTGATGAGCGACGCCGACGTCGACGGCGCGCACATCCGCACGCTGCTGCTGACGTTGTTCTTCCGCTACATGCGACCGCTGATCGAGGACGGTCGCGTTTTCGCCGCCGTTCCGCCGCTGCACCGAGTCATCGTCATGAACCCGGGGTCGAAGCCGAACGAGACGATCTACACCTACAGCGAGCAAGAGATGCACGCGCTGCTGACGAAGCTCCGCAAGGCCGGCAAGCGCTGGCACGAGCCGATCCAGCGCTACAAGGGTCTCGGGGAGATGGACGCCGAGCAGCTGGCCAACACGACCATGGACCGCTCCGGCCGTCTGCTGCGTCGCGTGCGCATGGAGGATGCCGAGGCCGCAGGCCGTGTCTTCGAGCTCCTGATGGGCAACGAGGTGGCCCCGCGCCGCGAGTTCATCATCGATTCGTCCGACCGGCTGTCGCGCGAATCGATCGACGCCTGACCCCGATCGGGTGAAGAAACGGGAGAGGGGCCGCGGATCGCCGCGGCCCCTCTCCCGTTCTCAGACGAGTGTGCGGCCGATGCTGCCGATCACGCCGTCGATGGGCTGACCCGAGGCGTCACGTCGTGCTCCGGCTTCAGGGAGCTTGCGCACGGCGCCGGTCGGGTCGACAGCCAAAGGCGGGTTCGGCCCCACCCAGGCGACGGTGAGCCGATCCTCGCCCTTCAGGAACGAGTGCGCGCGCACGCCGCCCGTGGCGCGGCCCTTCGCCGGATACTCCGCGAACGCCGACACCTTCGCGCGTCCCGGGTCGGTGCCGGGCAGGATGCTCTCGCCACCGGAGACCGTTGCGACGACAACCTCCGCTGCGGGATCGACGACGCCGAAGAACAGCACCGTTGCACCGGAGCCGAGCTTGACTCCGGCCATGCCGCCTGCCGGTGCTCCCTGAGGGCGCACGTTCGCGGCGGGGAAGTGGAGCAGCTGCGCGTCGCTCGTGACGAACACGAGATCGGACTCGTCGGTGGCCTCCGCTGCACCCACGACCGTATCGCCGGGCTTCATGCTGATGACCTCGAGATCGGGGCGCGCCGGCAGCGACGTCGGGACGATGCGCTTCACCGTTCCCTGCGCCGTGCCGAGCGCGATCGGCGTCTCGCTGTCGAAACGCACGAACCCGAGGATCCGCTCGTTCCTGGTCGTGATCCCGAGGTAGTCGCGCAGCGGTGTCCCCGCAGCGAGCTGAACGGAGGTCGCGGGAACGGAGGGCAGGTCGACGGGGGAGAAGCGCACGACACGGCCGAGGCTGGTGAGAGCCCCGATCTCCGCACGGACCGTCGTCTCCACCGTCGTCAGGATCGCGTCGTGCTTGCTGCGACGTGCCGGAACGGTCAGCTCCTGCCCCTCGCCGAGGTCGACCCGCACGGCGCGGCCCGTGGTGGACAGCACGAGGACCGTGGGCGCGTCGGCGATCTGCAGATCGACCGCTCCCTTGGTCGCTCGCGGCTTGGGCGGGGCGGCGTTCATGAGCAGCGTCCGGCGCGGCGTGCCGTACGCGTCGGCCGCCGCATCCAGTTCCTTGGCGACCACGCCACGCAGGAGCACCGGGCTGCCGAGCAGTTCGCGGAGGGCGGCGATCTCCGCCAGCAGCGCATCGCGTTCGGTCTCGAGTTCGATCCGCGAGAACTTGGTCAGGCGGCGCAGTCGCAGCTCGAGGATGTACTCGGCCTGCAGCTCGCTCAGGTCGAACACCGAGCGCAGGCGCGTGCGCGCCTGCTCCGAGTCGTCGGAGGAGCGGATGACCTGGATGACCTCGTCGATGTCGAGGATCGCGATGAGCAGGCCCTCGACGAGGTGCAGACGCTCTTCACGGCGCGCGAGGCGGTAGCGACTCCGCCGCGTGATCACCTCGAGGCGATGGCCCACGTAGACGCTCAGCATCTCCTTGAGGCCGAGGGTGCGCGGCTGGCCGTCGACGAGCGCGACGTTGTTGATGCTGAACGAGTCCTCGAGCGGCGTCAGACGGTACAGCTGCTCGAGCACGGCGTTCGGGTCGAATCCCGTCTTGACGCCGATCGCGACGCGCAGCCCGTGGTTGCGGTCGGTCAGGTCGGTGACGTCGCTGATCCCCTGCAGCTTCTTCGCCTGCACGGCGTCACGGATCTTCTCGATCAGCCGCTCGGGGCCGACCATGTACGGCAGCTCGGAGACGATGATGCCGGTGCGGCGCGGACCCAGCGGCTCGATGGAGGTCTTGCCCCGGACCTTGAGCGCTCCGCGTCCGTTCGTGTAGGCGTCCTTGACGCCGTCGAGACCCATCAGGATGCCGCCGGAGGGGAAATCGGGACCGGGGACGAACTCCATCAGATCTTCGGTGGTGGCGTCCGGGTTCTCGAGCAGATGCGTCGCCGCTGCCACGACCTCGATGAGGTTGTGCGGTGCCATGTTCGTCGCCATGCCCACGGCGATACCACTGGCGCCGTTGACGAGGAGGTTCGGGAAGGCAGCAGGGAGCACGGCCGGCTGCTGGAACTGGCCGTCGTAGTTCGGGATGAAGTCGACGACGTCTTCGTCGAGGTTCTCGGTGAGTGCGAGCGCCGCCGCCGCGAGCCGGGCCTCGGTGTATCGGGCGGCAGCCGGGCCATCGTCGAGAGATCCGAAGTTGCCGTGGCCGTCGATCAGGGGCACGCGCAGCGCCCACTCCTGCGCGAGACGAACCAGCGCGTCGTAGATGGCGGAGTCGCCGTGAGGGTGGAGCTTTCCCATGACCTCGCCGACGACGCGTGCGCTCTTGACGTGGCCGCGGTCGGGGCGGAGACCCATCTCGGCCATCTGGTACAGGATGCGGCGCTGCACCGGCTTCAGACCGTCGCGGGCATCGGGCAGAGCGCGGGAGTAGATCACCGAGTACGCGTACTCGAGGAACGAACCCTGCATCTCGGCGGAGAGGTCGATGTCCTGGATGCGCTCCTCGACGGGCTCGGGCGGCGGGGTTTTCGGCATGGACTTCCTGAGGGCGTACGGGAGCCTGTGTCAGACTGGCTCGGATGTCCCTCATGCTACCGTCCGCCTCGCCCAGTGCCCGGAGCGTCGTCGGGGTGGCGGACGACCTGTTCGCCGCGCTCCGAGGCGAGTCCGAGGTGCTGCCGCGTGCGGAATCCGTGGTTCTCGTCGTCGTCGACGGTCTCGGGGCGATCAGCCTCCGTGCCCACGCAGGGCACGCCCGCTCGCTGACGGCCGGGATGGCGAAGAAGGACGTCGCGCAGTCGGTGTTCCCCTCGACCACGGCCGCTGCGCTCACCAGTATCGTCACGGGCGTGTGGCCGGGTGAGCACGGCCTCGTCGGCTACCGGGTGCTCGATTCGAGCCGCGACGTGCTGGTCAATCAGCTCAGCGGCTGGGAGACCGACGGGATCGACCCGCTCACCTGGCAGCCGGTGCCGACCATCTTCGAACGCGCCGGTCATGACGGACACGAGAGTTTCGCGGTCGGGTTCGCCGGCTACGCACACAGCGGATTCACGAAGGCCACGCTCCGGGGCGCGGAGTTCGTCGCGGCGACGACGGCGACCGCGCGCATCGAAGCCGCGTACGCGCTCGCGCAGGCCCACCCCGGGTCGCTCGTCTACTGCTACCTTCCCGAGGTCGACAAGGCCGGCCACAAGCACGGCATCGCGTCGCGCGAGTGGGTCGCGGCACTCGAAGATATCGATGCCGCCCTGGCCGCTCGGGTGCCGCCGGGGGTCGGCGTGCTCGTCACTTCGGACCACGGGATGGTCGATGTGGCCGTCAATCGACAGGTCGTGCTGGAGGAGGTGCATCTGCGGGACGTGCGTCATGTCGGCGGCGAGCCGCGGATGCTGCATGTCTATCTCGAATCCGACGCCGACACCGCCGCGGTCACCGCCCGGTGGCGGCGAGACCTGGAGGGCGTCGCGGACGTCGTCACCCGGGATGAAGCCATCCACGCTGGACTGTTCGGGCCGACCGTCACCGCAGCGGCGTCGGCCCGGATCGGCGATCTGCTGGCCGTCGCCCGCGGTGCGTGGGCCGTCTATGACGGGACCGCTGCGGACCAGCGCGGGCGCGGCATGATCGGGCAACACGGAGCACTCACGCCCGAGGAGCGGCAGGTTCCGCTGATCAGGCTCGGCGCTTTCGCGCGCTGAGACAGCGAACGAGGAACGGTCGGGGAGCCGTTACTCGTCGGCACCGGTGTCGTCGGCGCCGGTCAGTCACTCGTCGGTGCGGGCTCCGAAGACGATCTCGTCCCACGAGGGCATGGCATTGCGGCGGCGACGGCGGCCGCCGGAGTCTGCGGGGTCGGACGGGGCGGCCTGGGCGGAAGGCTGCTCCGGCTCGGGTTCATCGTCGGGCTGCTCGAGCGCGTCGAAAAGTGAGATCGGGTCGGAGTGGTCGGCCTCGTCTGCGTCGTCGAGCAGGGGAGCCGTCTCGCGCTGGCCGCGACGGCGGCGGAGCGCCTCCAGCAGGTCGGCGGTCTCGGGGCTCGTGTTCTGTGCGGAGGGAGCGCGCTTGATGGCGGCATCCTGCGCGGCGATGTCGGAGCGCTCCGGGAGCGAGGGGTCTTCGAACTCCGCCTCGGGCGCAGGCAGTAGGCGCGGACCGAAGGCGCCCGAGTCGAACCGACTCTCGTCCTTGTACGGGGAGTTGATGCGTTCCGCGTCCACCGCACGCAAGCGCGGGATGAGACCTTCGGGCAACGAACCCTGTCGCGAGAGCTGGGTGGCGTCGGCGTTCAGCGGCGAGAGAGCACTGCGGCGAGGGTCGAAGCTCCAGCGGGCGTCATGGTCGACGTCATTCGCCGTGAACTCGAGCTTGATCGTCCAGCTGGAGTCTTCCTTCCAGCTCGCCCATCGCTCCGCCGTCGCTGCGACCTCGGCGAGCTTCGCGCGGACCGCGGCGCCGAAGGTCGGCTGGGCGTCGGGTTCCACCTCACTGCCGATCAGCACGGGAACCGCGAGTGCCTGGCCGATGATGTGCTCGCGCTCGGCAAGGACCGGACCCTCGAAGCGGGCGACGTCGTCGACGCTGATTCCCAGCAGCTCGGCGACCTCGGGAGCGGTGAGTCCGGCGCGGATCTGCGCCTGGATGTCGCGCGGGCTCGCGGCGAGCTTCTGCGCGGTGGGCTCTGCCTGGCGGGTGGCGCGACGGATCTCACGCTGCAGCACGTCGTCGATGGGCAGCGAGAACCGCTCGCCCGACTCGGTCGCGAGTACGAGGACTCCTGCTTCTGTGCCGACGATGGTGACGTTTTCCATGCGAATGCCCCTCTGATGGGTGTCCGTTCATGGTGTCACGCATGCGGCGTCCGGGCCGGGAATACCCTGGGCGTGCCGTGAGTTTGCTCTGTCGCACGGACCGCATTTGCGTTATGTCTCCGGGTCGTGCAAACTATGGCCGCCGATACCCGACGGCGCACCACCCACTCGCACCATGAAAGTGGAGATCTACCGCATGGCAACCGATTACGACGCCCCCCGAAAGAGCGAAGACGACTCCGAGTCGATCGAAGCCCTCAAGGAGCGTGTGCCGGACAAATCTTCCGGCTCAAGCGGGGACGAAGACTCCGACAACCCGTCGAACTTCGACCTTCCGGGTGCCGACCTCTCCGACCTCGAGCTCGACGTCGTCGTGCTGCCCGCGCAGCAGGACGAATTCACGTGCATGAGCTGCTTCCTCGTGAAGCACCAGTCACAGCTCGACCACGAGGGCGCATCCGGGCCCATCTGCAAGGAGTGCGCTGCGTAAGCAGTCCTCCGAGCGACGTCTCACGCGCCCCCGACCGTTCGGTCAGGGGCGCGCTGTCGTATGCGGGCGGTGCCCGTCAGGAACGCGTGGCGCGGTCAGGGACGGGCTGCACCCCGCAGGAGCGGCCGCGTCGTCAGGAACGCGCAGCGCGGATTGCCGCGGCCAGGCGGTCGGGGGTGCGGCTCGAGATGGTCCAGGAATCGACCGGGTCGTCCGCGTCGAGATTCGGAACGACGACGATCCCGTCGATCCCGCCGCGGATCAGGTGCCAGCCGCGTGCGGGAAGACCGGGACCGCGTGCCTGTCGGGCTTCCTCTCCGTCGAGTGCCAGCGGGTCGCCCAGATGTTCGACGTCGATGTGGGCGCGACCGGCACGCAGCGTACGGCCCTCCACCGACACGACCGGCGTCGCCGCGATGAAACCGAGCACGAGCAGTGCAGAGACGGCGGCGCCGACGATCAGCGCGACGGTCGACCCGATGGGCACGAAGACGAGAGACACCATCGGCCCTGCCACCGCGACGGTGACCAGCAGCCAGAGGCTGGGCGAGAGTCGTTCGCGGTAGTGGACACGTGCGTCTGTGGCGGGGTTCTGCATTAGCCTCATGGGGTGACCGATTCCGTTGATGTCCCCATTATCGCTGCAGTGGTGCCCGGATACGCACATCCGGGCGATGCCGGCGCCGATCTGGTCGCGGCCGAGGCTGTGCATCTGGAACCGGGCGAGCGCGCTCTCGTGGCCACCGGAGTCCGGATCGCGCTTCCCGACGGATATGCCGCTTTCGTCGTTCCGCGCAGCGGGCTGGCGGCCAAGCACGGGATCTCCATCGTGAACTCGCCGGGGACGGTCGACGCCGGGTACCGGGGCGAGATCAAGGTGAGCCTGATCAACACCGATAACAGGAGCGCGTACGATGTGGCCGTCGGCGATCGCATCGCACAGCTGATCATCATGCCGGTGACACGCGCCACGTTCATCCCGGTGGATGAGCTGCCGGACAGCGTCCGCGGCGCCGGCGGTTTCGGCTCCACCGGATACCAGGCGGGGCTCACGCAGAACGAAGCAGGGCAGAACAGATGACTGACAACAACGCGACTCCTTCGAAGTCGGCACCCGCGAACCGCGCCACCGACGGACCTTTCGACGACTCCGAGGCGAACCCGGTTCGCCCGTACATCGACCTCGGCGGGATCAAGATCCTGCCGCGCGAAGGGCTGAATCTCCGACTCGAGGTGGAGGAGCAGACCAAGCGCATCGTCGCCGTCGGCCTCGACTACGCGGACTCCTCCCTGCAGGTGCAGCCGTTCGCCGCCCCGCGGTCCGGCGGACTGTGGGATGAGACGCGCGTACAGCTGCGCGACCAGGTCAAGGCGCAGGGCGGCCGCGTGGAGGAGCGTGACGGGCCCCTGGGCAAGGAGCTCCTCGCCGAGGTCCCTGCGACCGCGAGCGAAGGTTCCGGTCTGCGGCTCGCGCGGTTCATCGGCATCGACGGCCCGCGCTGGTTCCTCCGCGGCGTGATCGGCGGAGCGGGTGCGTCGGATCCCGAGGCCGGCGCCAAGGTCGAGGACCTCTTCCGCTCGATCGTCGTCGTGCGCGGCGGCTCTCCGATGCCCCCGCGTGATCTGATCCCGCTCAAGATGCCGGCGACCCCGGGCTCCGCGTGAGCACTCCGGAAGCCGATCCGGAACGCGAGAAGAGCACCTCCGAGATCCTCGGGGCGGCTCTCGGCAGCGCGGCGCGCCGTGCGGGGCTCGACCCCGCGGAGACCGCCAGCACGCACAAGGTCGTCTGGTCGGCGATCGGCGGAGTCCGCGGCATCCTCGAATCGGTGCTGCCGAGCCTGGCATTCGTGATCATCTTCACGATCCGCCCGGAGCCGCTGATCCTCTCGCTCGGGATCTCGGTCGGCCTCGCCGCGGTCTTCACGATCATCCGACTGCTGCAGAAGTCACCGCCCTCCGCGGCGATCGGCGGACTCGTCGCCGCGGGCGCTGCGGCTGCGCTCGCACTGTGGACCGGTCGCGGAGCGGACAACTTCGTCCCCGGTCTCATCACCAATGCGGTCTATGGATCGGTCATCCTCGTGTCGGCACTCGTCGGCTGGTCGCTGATCGGCCTCGCGGTCGGCTTCCTGATGGGGGAGGGCACCACCTGGCGCAACGATCGGCGCAAGCGTCGCGCCTACTTCTGGCTCGGAATCGCGTGGGCAGCACTGTTCTTCGCTCGACTCGCCGTACAGCTCCCGCTGTATCTCGCGGGTGATGTGACCGCACTCGGCACGCTCAAGCTCATCATGGGGCTGCCGCTCTTCGCCCCGTTGATCGCCGTCACCTGGCTTGTGGTGCGTGCTCTCCATCCGCGCGGCCCGTCGCGCGAAGATGCCGCCGAGGCGTGATAGATTTATCTTGACATCAAGATAAATCGCAGGCTTTCGCCGGTGAGCTGCGCGGAGCAGACTGGTTAGGTCCGCCTTGCTAGCCGCAGGGGCTCGCTGGCGAGCAAGATGGAGGCGCCTGTCGCTCCCATCCGAATAGAAGGAGACGGATTCGTGTCCACGGTGAACAGCTTCGGTGCCAAGAGCACCCTGACAGTCGGCAGCACCGACTACGAGATCTTCCGCATCGACACGGTGCCCGGTTTCGAGAAGCTCCCCTTCAGTCTCAAGGTTCTCCTGGAGAACCTGCTTCGCACCGAGGACGGCGCGAATGTGACGAAGGCGCAGATCGAGGCGCTGGGTTCGTGGGATGCCGCGGCAGAGCCCAACACCGAGATCCAGTTCACGCCGGCCCGCGTGGTCATGCAGGACTTCACCGGTGTGCCCTGCATCGTCGACCTCGCCACCATGCGCGAGGCCGTCACGGCCCTCGGCGGCGACGCCAACAAGATCAACCCGCTCTCGCCCGCCGAGATGGTCATCGACCACTCCGTCATCGCCGACCTGTTCGGCTCGGAGAACGCTCTCGAGCGCAACGTCGAGATCGAGTACCAGCGCAACGGTGAGCGTTACCAGTTCCTGCGCTGGGGTCAGACGGCCTTCAGCGACTTCAAGGTCGTCCCGCCCGGAACCGGCATCGTCCACCAGGTGAACATCGAGCACCTGGCCAAGGTCATCTACGACCGCGACGTCGACGGTGTCCTCCGCGCCTACCCTGACACCTGTGTCGGCACCGACTCGCACACCACCATGGTCAACGGCCTGGGCGTGCTGGGTTGGGGCGTCGGCGGCATCGAGGCTGAGGCGGCCATGCTCGGCCAGCCCGTGTCTATGCTGATCCCGCGCGTGGTCGGCTTCAAGCTCTCCGGCGAGATCCCCGCCGGCGTCACCGCGACCGACGTCGTGCTCACGATCACCGACCAGCTGCGCAAGCACGGCGTGGTCGGCAAGTTCGTCGAGTTCTACGGCGAGGGCGTGGCCTCGGTGCCGCTCGCCAACCGCGCCACCATCGGAAACATGTCGCCGGAGTTCGGCTCCACGGCGGCGATCTTCCCGATCGATGATGTGACCCTCGAGTACCTGCGCCTCACCGGCCGCAGCGAAGAGGCCGTCGCGCTGGTCGAGGCATACGCCAAGGAGCAGAAGCTCTGGCACGACGCGAACGTCGAGCCCACCTTCAGCGAGTACCTCGAGCTCGACCTCGGCACCGTCGTGCCGTCGATCGCCGGCCCGAAGCGCCCGCAGGACCGCATCCTCCTCTCTGAGGCGAAGGCCCAGTTCGAGCACGACATCCTCGGCTACACGACGGCGTCGACCTCCGACGACATCGTCGACCTGGAGTCGAAGCACTCCTTCCCGGCATCCGACCCGGGCTCTGTCCCCGGCGAAGAGGAGCCGACTACGCGCCCGGTGCACATCAACAGCGGCGCTCCGGCGAACGCCTCGAAGCCCGTGCCGGTCACGACGCCGTCGGGGGAGAAGTACATCCTCGACAACGGCGCCGTCACGCTCGCCGCCATCACCTCGTGCACCAACACGTCGAACCCGTCGGTGATGATCGCCGCCGGTCTCGTCGCACGCAAGGCGCTGGCGAAGGGGCTGAAGCAGAAGCCCTGGGTCAAGACCACGCTCGGACCGGGATCGAAGGTCGTCACCGATTACTACGAGAAGTCCGGCCTCGACAAGGACCTCGAGGGCCTCGGCTTCTACACCGTCGGCTACGGCTGCACGATCTGCATCGGCAACTCCGGTCCGCTGATCGAAGAGGTGTCGGAGGCGATCAACTCGCACGACCTCGCGGTCACGGCGGTCCTCTCGGGCAACCGCAACTTCGAGGGGCGCATCAGCCCCGACGTGAAGATGAACTACCTCGCCAGCCCGCCGCTGGTCATCGCGTACGCGCTGGCCGGGTCGATGCACTTCGACTTCGAGAACGATGCGCTCGGCAAGGGCACCGATGGCGAAGACGTCTTCCTGAAGGACATCTGGCCGACGCCGGCCGAGGTGCAGGAGCTGGTCGATTCCTCGATCTCGCGCGAGCAGTTCATCAAGCAGTACGCGACCGTCTTCGACGGCGACGAGCGCTGGCGCAGCCTGCCCACCCCGGATGACGCGATCTTCCAGTGGGACGAGAACTCCACGTACGTGCGCAAGGCGCCGTACTTCGACGGCATGACGATGGAACTCACCCCGGTGAAGGACATCGAGGGCGCACGCGTCATGGCGACGCTCGGTGACTCGGTCACCACCGACCACATCTCGCCCGCCGGAAACATCAAGGCGGGCACGCCTGCGGCCCAGTACCTCACGGAGCACGGCGTCGACCGCAAGGACTTCAACTCCTTCGGCTCGCGTCGAGGCAACCACGAGGTCATGATCCGCGGCACGTTCGCGAACATCCGCCTGAAGAACGTCATGGTCTCGGCCGTCAACGACGGACAGGTCGTCGAGGGCGGTTTCACCCGCGACTTCACGCAGCCCGGTGGCCCGCAGTCGTACATCTACGACGCGAGCATGAACTACCAGGAGCAGGGTACGCCTCTCGTCATCTTCGGTGGCAAGGAGTACGGTTCCGGTTCGTCGCGCGACTGGGCGGCGAAGGGCACCAGCCTGCTGGGCGTCAAGGCGGTAATCACCGAGAGCTTCGAGCGCATCCACCGCTCGAACCTGATCGGCATGGGCGTCGTCCCGCTGCAGTTCCCCGCCGGCGAGAGCTGGGAGTCGCTGGGCCTGGACGGTACCGAGGTCGTCTCGATCTCCGGCCTCGAGGAACTGAACAACGGCGTCACGCCGAAGACGGTCAAGGTCACGGCCACCCCGAGCGAGCACTCGCCCGAGGGCAAGCAGCCGGTCGAGTTCGACGCGGTCGTCCGCATCGACACCCCCGGTGAGGCCGACTACTACCGCAACGGCGGCATCCTGCAGTACGTGCTGCGTTCGCTGGTCTGATCGCACAGACGAAGGGACTCCGATCCATGGATCGGAGTCCCTTCGTCATGTCAAGGGGGCGGTGCTCACCGGGTTCTCCCGCCCTGGCGCGGTAGGATCGACGGGCGCCCGTACCCTCGTCGGGCGCTTCTGGAGAAGCCTGTGAGGAGGCGCAGATGCCCATTCTTCCGAGCATCTCAGGACCCCGTGATCTGGACGCGCTCTCGACCGATCAACTGGAGGAGCTCGCCGCCGAGATCCGCACGTTCCTGGTCGACAACGTCTCGCAGACCGGTGGCCACCTCGGGCCGAACCTGGGCGTCGTCGAACTGACGATCGCTCTGCACCGGGTCTTCTCGTCTCCCGACGATCCGTTCATCTTCGACACGGGGCACCAGTCCTACGTGCACAAGCTCCTCACGGGGCGCCAGGACTTCTCCGGCCTTCGTGTGCGGGGCGGCCTCGCCGGCTATCCGCAGCGCGGCGAGAGCGCACACGACGTCGTGGAGTCGTCCCACGCGTCCAGTTCGTTGAGCTGGGCCGACGGCATCTCCCGCGCACTCACCGCCACGGGCCGCGCGGATCGACATGTCGTCGCGGTCGTCGGGGACGGCGCACTCACCGGCGGAATGACGTGGGAGGCGTTGAACAACATCTCCGACGACAACGATCGGAATCTCGTGATCGTCGTCAACGACAACGGTCGCTCGTACGCCCCTACCATCGGCGGGATGTCGCGGTACCTGAACCGCGTCCGCACCGCGGCGGCGTACAAGGATCTGCACCAGCGCTCCGACCGCCTGTTCCGCGCGTTCGGTCCTGTGGGACGCGCGGTGTTCCGCGGAGTTCGCGGCGGAACCCACGGCTTCCTCTCGCGCTTCACGAACAACGAGGCGCTCTACTCGAACCTCGACATCAAGTACCTCGGTCCCATCGACGGACACGATCTCCCGGCCCTGCTCGAGACGCTCGAGCTGGCGAAGTCGTACGGGGCCCCGGTGATCGTGCACACGATCACCGAGAAGGGGCGCGGATACCAGCCCGCGCGAGACGATGAGGCCGACCAGTTCCACGCGGTGGGGAAGATCGACCCCGCCACGGGTGAGACGCTGTCGTCCGGCGGTCGTGGGTGGACCGACGTGTTCTCGGAGGCCCTCGTCTCGGTGGGGGAACAGCGCAGCGATGTCATCGCGATGACGGCCGCCATGCTGCGACCGACGGGCCTCGCCCCGTTCGCCGAGCGGTTCCCCGACCGCGTGTACGACGTGGGGATCGCCGAGCAGCACGCGGTGGCTTCCGCCGCTGGGCTGGCGTACGGCGGACTGCACCCCGTCGTCGCGCTCTACGCCACGTTCATGGGCAGGGCGTTCGATCAGGTGTTGATGGACGTCGCTCTGCACCGTGCGGGTGTCACCTTCGTTCTCGACCGTGCCGGCGTGACCGGCCCCGATGGTCCCAGCCACCACGGGATGTGGGATCTCGCCATGCTGCAGATCGTCCCGCACATCCGCATCGCCGCGCCGAGGGACGGAGCCCGTCTGACCGAAGCGCTGAACGAGGCCGTCCAGGTCGACGACGCCCCGACCGTCATCCGCTTCCCGAAGGGCGAGGTCGCCGCCGACCTTCCCGCCATCGAGCGTCTGAAGGACGGTGTGGACGTGCTCGCGCGCGGGGAGTCGGAGGACGTGCTGATCGTCGCCATCGGCCCGTTCGCCGCACTCGCGCTCGACGTCGCAGAGCGTCTTCGAGCGCAGGGCATCGGAGCCACCGTGATCGACCCGCGCTGGGCGATCCCGGTGCAGCCGTCTGTCATCGAGATGGCGGCCCACCACCGCCTCGTCATCACGCTCGAAGACGGTATCCGTGTCGGTGGTATCGGCACCCGGGTACGACAGGTCCTCCGCGAGGCCGGCATCGACACGGCGGTGGACGAACTCGGCCTGCCCGACGAGTTCATCGATCATGCCTCGCGGGCTCAGATCCTCGCGGATGCGGGCCTCACGGCACCGAAGATCGCGCAGGACATCGTTTCCCAGGTACTCGGGACCAGGATCCCGAAGGCGCGTGATGCGGGCGAGACGGGCACGATCGACCTGCCCCTCCGCGAACGCCACTGATGCGCTGAAGGCGCCGCCGGTCCGGATGGGCTGACGGCGTCAGTTGAGTGCGTGCAGTGCGGCGACGGCCTGCGCGCCGCGATCCACGTCGCGGAGCGCGGTCGACATCAAGTAGCCGTCGGTCAGGGCATCGCCGGTGACCATCACGCGTACGAGCTCTACCCCGCATGCGCGACGCACCTCCTCGGCGCTGGCTGCGATCACGCGCGCATTGATCTCGTCGTTGTGCGGCAGCTCGGTGCCGTCGAGGCCCCTGATCACGTCTCTCAGTGCCGCGCCGACGATGTTCGAGGCGCGCTCCTTGACGTTCACGACGTCGAGCTCGAACACCCGGAGATCTCGCCCGGTCGGTATCGGGCGCCATTCGAACGATGCGTGCACGCGGTGCTGATGTCCGCTCGCCCCGCCCATCTCACGGACGGGAAGATCGGTCGCCCGGCAGCGCACATCGATGAGCCGATACCAGTAGAACAGGGGGAAAGCGCCGTGGGAGCCGGGGTCGAGGACGACGACCTCCCCGACAGCCCCGCCGCGAGCGGTCGGACGGCGCTGCGGACGATTGCGGATGATGGGCTTGCCGTTTCGGGTCCGGATCGCGGCCCAGCCTTCGTCGACCGTGACGACGAAGAGCTTGAGGAGAGCGGGAAGGACCAGGAGCAAGGTCAGAACTGCGGTGCCGGTCTTCAACAGCCCCGACATCCCCTTGCCGCCCAGCATCGTGAAGAGCATGTCCATGACACCACTGTGCAGGGTCGGGAGGCCTTCGGATGCTCGAGCGCAGTCTCGTCCGGGGGAGTTCATGCGCTGTTCCTCGCGCGTTCCCCGCGTCGCCCCTCGGAGGAAACGGGAGGGCCCGGATGCGATCCCGGCAGGCTCAGAAGAGGTCGGAGAGTGTGCGCTCGACGAGTTCCTCGACCGCGGGTCGGCAGCGCTCGCGATCGGCATCCACGAGCCCGACGCGGGTGCGTCGATCGAGGACGTCGGCGGCGGTCATCGCACCTTCGACGCGCACCGCGTACTCGACCTCCGCGCGTGACAGCCCGGTGCGGTCGTCGAGCAGCCCCTCGGAGGGAGGCACGATCCGATCGACGAGCCGAAGGGACGCCGTGCTGCTCCCTGTCGCGGGCAGCGCACGGGCGCGCACGGCGACATCGACCGCGTCTTCCGCCATCCGTCGGTATGTCGTCAGCTTTCCGCCGAGCACGGTGACGAAGCCGGCGTCGGCCGTCGCCACCAGATGGCGGCGCGACACATCGGACGTCGTCGCCGCCGCACTGTCGACCAGCGGGCGCAGGCCCGCGAACGCCCCGCGCACCTGATCGCGCCGGACAGGCGTGGCCACGACCCGGTTGAGGCTCGCCAGGAGGAAATCGATCTCGGCATCCGTGGGCTGTGCGACGAGGGGCACAGCGCCCGGAGCGTCCTCGTCCGTGAGACCGACGATCACGCGTCCGTAGGCCTGCGGCAGGGCGAAGATGTAGCGGCTGATGGACCCCTCGTGCGGGATGGTCAGTGCCGCGGTCGGTTGCCCGAGATCGTTCGCGTCGAGCACGATGTGCGTGCCGCGACTCGGCCGCACGCGGATCGCCTCATCGAGCGAGCCCGCCCAGACCCCGGTGGCGTTGATCACGGTGCGGGCGTCGATCTCGAAGCGCTCTCCGGTGAGTGCGTCCTCGACCGTCGCACCGTCGCCGCGGAGCCCGATCGCGCGCACCCGGGTGAGGATGCGCGCCCCATGCGCCGCGGCCGTGCGAGCGACCGTGACGACGAGACGCGCGTCGTCGACCAGCTGACCGTCGTACGACAGCACGCCGCCACGCAGGCCAACCGTGTCGAGGGCGGGCGCCAGACGCACAGCGGTGCGGGTCGACACGAGCCGCGGAGCAGGGAGTACGGAACGGGGCGTGTGCGCCCGCATACGCAGCAGATCGCCCATCCCCATCCCCATCGCTCCTGCGACCCGCTGACGCGGCGTCACGCCACGGCTGAACGGCAGGAGCTGACCGAGGGGATGGATCAGGTGCGGTGCGATCGTCGTCATGAGCAGGTGCCGTTCCTGCGCGCTTTCCCGCGCCGTGGCGACGTCGCCGGTCGCGAGGTACCGCAGGCCGCCGTGCACGAGCTTCGAGCTGAACCGACTGGTGCCGAACGCGAGGTCTTCCGCCTCGATCAAGGTCACGCTGAGTCCGCGCGACGCGGCGTCGAGAGCCACTCCCGCTCCGGTGATCCCGCCGCCGACGACGAGGACGTCCACCGTCTCCTCCGCGGCACGAGCGAGATCGATCGCACGGCGGGCGGCGTTCAGCGCGGACGACGGGCCGATCATGGCCGCAGCAGTCCGTCGAGTGTCATCCGCAACTCGCGCTCCCAGGCGGCTTCGGAGATGAGTTCGGACACCGTCCCCTGCGAGAGCACCGCCGACTGGGCCACGAGGAGCAGCATGACGGCGATCTCCCGAGGCGGATCCGTGCGGACCGAGCCCTGTGTCTGCGCTGCGGCTATCGCGGTGGAGAGCCACTGCAGGATCATGCGCTGACTCGACCCGACCCGCTGCAGCGTGTACCGGGTGAACGCCTCCGGCTCATCGGCGAGCAGGCGCGAGTACACGGCGTCGGCACGGAACAGCGCCGTGAACCTCAAGACGTCGTCGACAAGCGCTGCGCGTGTGCCCGCCGGGGTGGGGAACTGTTCGATCAGACCCGTGACGCGCCGGAGCAGAGCTGCGCGCACGACGTCGTCGGCGTCGGCCCAGTTGCGATAGATCGTGGGGCGGCTCAGGTCGGAGCGGCGGGCGAGTTCCGCGATCGTCACGCCGTGCACACCGCGGCGGATGATCAGGGCATCGGCCGCGTCGAGGATGCGGGTCTGCGTCCCATCCCACGACGGGGAGACGTCTTCGGTCGCCAGGGAATCCAGTTGACGTTCTTCCATGATGTGTCACACTGTAACGCATGGAGCTCGAGAGCGGCAGCGGTGCCGGAGATGGCGCGATGCGATGGAATGGCTGGGGCGATCCGGACCGGGCCAAGGATCTTCCGCGAGCCGTCCGGGCACTCCTGCCCTTGCTGCTCGGGCGTATCCGGCGACCGGAGGCGCCGGTCGATCTGTCCGCCGTGCAGATCGGGACGAGCGGCCTCACCGAGGCTGATGTCGCGGCCCTCGGCACCGCCGTCGGCGTCGATCAGGTGGATACGTCGGCGGAGGCGCGCATCCGTCATGCGGGTGGCCGCTCCACCCCGGACCTCCTGCGCCGACGCGAGCGGGAGCAGCGCGTGCCGGACGCGGTCGTCCGCCCCGCGAGCCACGACGAGGTGCGCGCGTGCCTCGACGTGGCCGTGGAGCGGGGGATCGCGATGATCCCGTACGGCGGCGGCACCAGCGTCGTCGGGGCTCTCGATCCGGAACGCGGCGCCCACCACGCCGTCGTCAGCCTCGACCTGCGTCGGCTGCAGGGAATCGTGCGGCTCGACGCCGTCAGCGGCGAGGCGGTGCTCGCATCCGGGACGACAGGCCCGGATGCGGAGATGCTGCTGTCGGCTCACGGCCTCGAACTCGGACACTTCCCGCAGAGTTTCCGCTACGCCACCATCGGAGGTTTCGCCGCCGCGCGCTCGTCCGGGCAGAACTCCGCGGGAAACGGTCGCTTCGACACGATGGTGACCGGGATCCGAGTGGCTACCCCGACCGGTGACATCGAACTCGGGCGCTCGCCCGGCTCGGCAGCCGGCCCCGACCTGATCCGGGTGTTCCTCGGTTCGGAGGGCATTTTCGGTGTGATCACCGAGGTACGGGTGCGAGTGCATCCGATCCCGCGCGAGCGAGTGTTCGAATCGTGGTCGTTCCCCGACTTCGCGAGCGGGCTCGAGGGCTTGAGGCGAGTGGCGCAGCACGGCGACGGCCCTACGGTCATCCGCCTGTCCGATGAAGCGGAGACCGCCGTGAGCCTCGCCCAGGTCGGCAGGATCGGCAAAGCCCTCGCGAAGGGCACCAGCGTCGTGACCGTGTACGAGGGAGAGGGCGAGGAGATCGCCGAGCGCCGCGCCAGGACGAGTGCCCATCTCGCCGCGGCCGGCGGCACCTCGGCGGGGGAGAGCGCGGCGGAGGAATGGCTGCGGAGTCGGTTCGACGGCCCCTATCTGCGGGACTCGCTGCTCGACGTCGGGGTGTTCTGCGAGACGCTGGAGACCGCCACGACCTGGTCGAACCTGCACGCGCTGCGATCCGCCGTCGAGATCGCGCTGAAGGACGGTTTCTCCGCCGCCGGAGCGAAGTCCTACGTCATGTGCCACGTGTCGCACATATACCCGACCGGAGCCTCGTTGTACTTCACGGTGCTCGCCGGCATCCGCACCGACCCGCTCGGGGTCTGGGAACCTGTCAAAGCGCGGGTCAACGACGCGATCATCGCCGCCGGCGGCACGATCAGCCACCATCACGCGGTGGGCCGAGATCACGCACCCTGGCTGAGTCAGGAGATCGGCGAGGCCGGCATGCGCATCCTCTCGGCGATCAAACGCGAACTCGACCCCACGGGCATCCTGAACCCCGGCGCCGTGATCCCCCTCGAACGGACCCGCTGACGTGGTCGAGCACATCGCGGTGCTCGCGAATCCGTTCTCCGGCAAGGGACGGGGAGGGAGAGCCGCCGAGGCGGCCGTCCTGCACCTGCGCGGGCGAGGGGTCGACGTGCGCACCTACGCGGGCGGATCCGCTGCCGACACCGCCCGACTCGCGGTCACCGCCCTCGCGGACGATCCGCGCGCGCTGGTGGTGGTGGGCGGTGACGGGACCCTGTCGGGGGTGCTCGACATCGTGTGCGCATCGACCATCCCGGTGGTCCTGGTGCCGGCGGGCACGGGGAACGACCTCGCCCGTGCGCTCGGCCTTCCTCGCGGCGATGCCGCAGACGCCGCGGAACTCGCGCTCACGGGGATGCGCCGTACGATCGACGTCGGCGAGGTGCGCACCGTCGCGGGAGCGCGCAAGTTCCTGACGATCGCTGCCCTGGGTTTCGATGCCAAGGTCAGCGACCGCACCAACCGGCTGCGCTGGCCGCACGGTGCCCCGCGCTACTACCTGGCGCTGCTCATCGAGCTCGTCTGCCTACGGCCGATGGACTTCATGCTCGCCGTCGACGGCGAAGATCCCCTGCGCTCACCCGGCACGCTCATCGCCGCCGGCAGCACATCGAGCTACGGTGGCGGCATGCCGATCTGCGCGGGTGCGGTGCCCGACGACGGACTGCTCGACGTCGTGCACGTGGCACCGCTCGGGCGGCTGCGTCTGCTGCGCCTCTTCCCGCTGCTGCTGCGGGGGACGCATCTGAATCGACCGGAGGTCATGCATCGCCGGGCTCGGACGCTGACCGTGTCCGCCCCGGGCCTCGTCGTCTATGCGGACGGCGAGCGCATCGGCGAGGACGAATGCACGATCTCGGTGCTGCCCGGAGCGCTGACGATGATGGTTCCGGGGGGAGAACGATGACTGAGTTCGATGAGGACGTCGTGATCGTCGGCTCCGGGTTCGGCGGCTCAGTGGCCGCGCTGCGCCTGCGGGAGAAGGGCTATCGGGTGCGTGTGTACGAGGCCGGCCGACGCTTCGAGGACGAGGACTTCGCCAAGACCAGCTGGAACCTGCGGCGATACCTCTGGGCTCCGGCTCTCGGCTGCTTCGGCATCCAGCGCATCCATCGGTTGCCGCACGTGATGATCCTGGCCGGCGCCGGTGTGGGTGGTGGCTCCCTCAACTACGCCAACACGCTGTACGAGCCCGGTACGGCGTTCTTCGAAGACCCGCAGTGGCGCGGCATCGCCGACTGGGAAACCGAGCTGTCGCCGCACTACCGCACCGCGAAGCGGATGCTCGGTGTGGTGGAGCACTACCCGCACACCGGACCCGTCGAGCGGATCATGGCGGGCGCTGCCGACGACCTGGGGGTCGGCTCGACCTTCCGGCACGCCCCGGTGGGTGTGTGGTTCGGGAAGCCGGGAGAGCGTACCGCTGATCCGTTCTTCGGCGGCGAGGGCCCGGAGCGCACAGGATGCACGCTGTGCGGCAACTGCATGGTCGGGTGCCGCGTCGGCGCGAAGAACACTCTGATGAAGAACTACCTCGCACTGGCAGAGCGGCGCGGTGCGGTGATCGAACCGTTGCGGACCGTCACCGAAGTACGAGAGCTGCCGGCCGGCGGGTTCGCCGTCACCACCCAGCGCAGCGGCGCCTGGCTGCGTCCGGCGCGCCGGACGGTGACAACACAGCAGGTGGTGCTCGCCGCAGGCACCTGGGGTTCCCAGCAGCTGCTGCACCGCATGAAGGCATCCGGTGCGCTGCCCCGGATCTCGGATGCCCTGGGTCAGCTCACCCGCACGAACTCCGAAGCCCTCGACGGCGCTGTTGCCGTGGAGGTACCGGAATCCTTGAACCTCGCCCGCGGCGTCGCGATCACGACTTCGTTCCATGTGGACGACCGCACCCACGTCGAGAACGTCCGCTACGGTCCCGGTTCGAACCTCATGGGGGCGCTCGCGACCGCTCTGGTTCCGGGGGATCGAGGCCTCGCGGCGCGATGGGGCAGCCTCGTGGGGCGGGTGCTCCGCTCCCCGGTGCGGCAGTTCCGACTCGGGAATCTGCACCGCTGGAGCGAGCGCGGCATCATCGCCCTCGTGATGCAGACCGCCGACAACTCCCTCACCCTGTCGCTCCGTCGACGTTTCGGACGGAACGTGATGACCAGCGCCCAGGGACACGGTGAGCCGAACCCGAGTCACCTGCCCCAGGCGCACCGGGCGGCAGCGGCGATCGCGGCGCGCATCGAGAGCTGCAGCGGCGTCGCTGCCGAGCCGCGCGGGTCATGGCCGGAGGTGTTCGGCATCCCGCTCACCGCGCACTTCCTCGGCGGGGCCGTGATCTCCGATTCACCGGAGCGGGGCGTCATCGATCCGTACCATCGCGTCTGGGGCCACCCGCAGCTGCATGTCGTCGACGGGGCGGCGGTGCCCGCGAACCCCGGGGTCAACCCCTCCCTCACGATCACTGCCCTCGCCGAGAGGGCACTCTCGCACTGGCCCCGTCGTGGGGAAGACGACCTGCGCCCTGGGCAGTCCGATCGCGCCGCCTGACGAAGAGACGCCCCTCCCGACTCGCAAGGAGTCGAGAGGGGCGCTTTCTCGGACTGGCGCTGCGATCAGCGGTGCTCGACGCCGCGGATCTGCGGAGTGTGGAACGAGCCGCCGAAGGCCCGCTCGGAGGCACCCTCGCGGTCGAGGTACGGGGAGGCCCCGCCATCGATGAACGGCCATCCGGCGCCGAGGATCAGGCAGAGGTCGATGTCTTCGACCTCGGGCACGACGCCCTCGTCGAGCATCAGCTTGATCTCCTGAGCCAGACCGTCTTGTACGCGCTGGAGGATGGTCGCAGCCGTTGCCGGGGTCTTGCCGACGGCGGGCTTCAGCACCTTCTCGGCCTGCTTGCTCCAGCCGACGACGCGCCCTCCCTTGTCCTTCTCCACGACCGCGTCGAGCTCGGCGAGAGCGTGGAAGTTCTCATTCGCATAGAACCGGTCGGGGAACGCCTGCACCATGGTGTCCTGCACATGGGCGGCGACCTTCCAGCCGACCAGGTCGATCAGCTGGAACGGGCCCATCGGCAGACCGAGCGGGCCGAACGCCTTCTCGACATCCGCGATCGGCGTGCCTTCGTAGACCGCACGAGCGGCCTCGCCCATGACCTTGGCGAGCAGACGGTTCACGACGAAGCCGGGCGCGTCGGCCGTGAGGACCGCATTCTTGCCCAGGTTCTTCGCCACGACGAAGGCGGTCGACAGCGCCGCCTCCGACGTCGTCGGTGTCTTCACGATCTCGATCAGAGGCATCACCGCGACGGGGTTGAAGAAGTGGAAGCCCACCAGACGCTCGGGGTGTGCGAGCTTCGAGCCGATCTCCTCGACGGACAGCGACGACGTGTTGGTCGCGAGGATCGCATCGTCGGCGATGATCTGCTCGATCTCACCGAACACCTGCTGCTTGACGCCGACCTCTTCGAACACGGCCTCGATGACGAAGTCGCAGTCCGCGTAGAGGCTCTTGTCGGTGGTGCCGGTGACGAGTGCGCGCAGCTTGTTGGCCGAGTCGGAGTCCAGACGGCCCTTGGCCTCGAGCTTGCCGATCTCCTCGTGGATGTACGCGACGCCCTTGTCGACGCGTGCCTGATCCAGGTCGGTGATGAGCACGGGCACCTGGAGCTTGCGGACGAAGAGCAGCGCGAACTGGCTCGCCATGAGTCCCGCACCGATGATGCCGACCTTGGTGACCTTCTTCGCGAGCTGCTTGTCGGGAGCGCCGACGGGTCGCTTCGCGCGCTTCTGCACCAGGTCGAAGGCGTACATCGAGGCGGCGAACTGGTCGCCGGTCACGAGTTCAGCCAGCGCCTCGTCCTCGCGGGCGAACCCTTCGGCCTTCGTACCGCTCTTCGCCTTGTCGAGCAGCTCGAGCGCGGCATAGGGCGACTTCGGCACGGTGCCGATCTTCGACTCGAGCATCCCGCGCGCCATCTTGATCGCGATCGGCCACTTGGTGAGGCGCTCGATCTTGCCCGGCTCGTTCTTGCGCTCGACCTTCTTACCGCCGAGAACATCGTCTGCCCAGGACAACGAGTTCTCGAGGTAGTTCGCCGCGGGGAAGATCGCGTCGAAGACACCCAGGTCGAATGCCTGCTGCGGCTTCAGCATCCGGTTCTGCTTGAGCGGGTTCGAGATGACGACCTCGAGGGCGTTCTCGATGCCGATCAGGTTCGGCAGCAGGTAGGCGCCGCCCCAGCCGGGGATGATGCCGAGGAAGACCTCGGGGAGTGCGACGGCCGCGGCGGAGGAATCGACCGTGCGGTAGCTGGAGTTCAGCGCGATCTCCAGGCCGCCGCCCAGGGCGAGGCCGTTCACGAAGGCGAACGACGGCACACCGAGGTCGCCGAGTTTGCCGAGGACCTTGTGACCCAGCTGCGCGATCAGGCGCGCGTTGTCACGAGAGCCCACCTTGCTGATGTCGGACAGATCAGCACCGGCGGCGAGGATGTACTGCTTGCCGGTGATGCCGACGGCCTGGATCTCGCCGGCTGCCGCACGTGCCTTGAGACCGTCGAGGGTCTCGCCCAGCTGCGTGAGAGTCGCCGGACCCAGCGTGTTCGGGCGCGTGTGGTCCCGACCGTTGTCGAGCGTGATCAGGGCGAGCACCTTGCCCGAGGCCAGGCGGATGTCGCGCACGGGCGACTGGGTGATGACCTCGCCCTCGGTGAGCGCCTGGATGGGGGAGAAGTCGATGTCGTCGTAGTTCGTCACGTTGGCGCTCACTTCTTCTTTTTGCCGTTGTAGTGCGGGTTCTCCCAGATGACCGAGCCGCCCTGGCCCAGGCCGACGCACATGGCGGTCAGACCGTAGCGGACGTCGGGGCGCTCGGCGAACTGCGCCGCGAGCTGGATCATCAGACGCACACCGGATGCCGCGAGCGGGTGCCCGAGCGCGATCGCGCCGCCCCACTGGTTCACGCGGGGATCGTCGTCAGCGATGCCGAAGTGGTCGAGCAGCGAGATCACCTGGATGGCGAATGCCTCGTTGAGCTCGAACAGGCCGATGTCGGCGATCGTCAGCCCGGCCTTCTTGAGGGCCTTCTCGGTCGAGGGGATCGGGCCGATGCCCATGATCTCCGGCTGCACACCGGCGAAGGCGAACGAGACCATCCGCATCTTCGGTGCAAGCCCGAACTCCTTCACCGCGCCACCGCCGGCGAGCAGCGACATCGTCGCGCCGTCGGTGAGGGGGGAGGAGGTGCCCGCGGTGACGCGCCCGTGCGGACGGAACGGCGTCTTCAGCGCCGCGAGGTCCTCCATGGTGGTCTGCGGGCGACGACCCTCGTCCTCGGTGGCAAGGCCCCAGGCACCGTCGGCACCCTTGGTGGCCACGGACACGAGGTCAGGCTGGATCTTGCCGGCGTCGTAGGCGGCCTGCACCTTGTGCTGGCTGAGCATCCCGAACCGGTCGGACCGCTCCTTGGTGAGGTGCGGGAAACGGTCGAAGATGCGCTCGGCGGTGACACCCATGTTGAGCGCCCCCGGGTCGACCATCTTCTCGGCGACGAAGCGCGGGTTCGGGTCGGCGTTGCCGCCGATCGGGTGATGCCCCATGTGCTCGACACCGCCGGCGAGGGCGAAGTCGTACATGCCGACGCCGATCGACGCGCCCATCGTGGTGACGCTGGTCATCGCGCCGGCGCACATGCGCTCGACGGCGAGTCCAGGGACCGTTTGCGGAAGCCCGGCGAGGATCGCCACCGATCGGCCGAGGGTGAGGCCCTGGTCGCCGGTCTGGCTCGTCGCGGCGATCGCCACGTCATCGATGCGGTCGGCCGGGACGGCAGCGTTGCGCTCCATCAGGCCGATGGTCGCCTTCACGGCGAGGTCATCCGCGCGGGTGTTCCAGTACATGCCTTTTTCGCCGGCGCGCCCGAAAGGGGTGCGTACTCCATCGACGAAGAAGACGTCCGAGATCTCGGCCACTCTGCCTCCAAGTTAGTGCGTGGCCTCAGTCTATGAAGCCCGCGAAACAGGGAGGAATCGGTTGGGTCGAACCTACGAAGCGTCCGCCGGGGTGGTGTCGGGCGATTGCGCCGCCTCTACAAAGGCGTCCGCGATCTTCTGTGCAGTCTGTGCAATCTGCCAGGGGCGAGCTCCGAGTGCGGCGAGGGCTGCGGCGATCTCTTCCGGAGTCTCACCGGGAAGGTCCCACGCGACGCGACGCAGGTACTCGGGCGTGAGCAGGTTCTCGGTGGGCATGCCCAGCTCTTCGGCAACCGCTTCGACGACGGGACGCGCAGCCTTCAGGCGGGCATCGGCCTCCGGATTCCGGTCGGCCCAGGCGCGCGGCGGCGGGAGGGTGTCGCTCGGTACGCGCTCGCGGGGCAGGTCCTCCGACGCGCGGCCGTCGACGATCGCCTGCCACCAGCGGTCGAGCTGGCTGCGGCTGGCGCGGCCCTGGAACTCTTTGACTCCGGCGAGCGCCTGCTTCGACGTCGGATTCGCCATGACAGCCGCGACCAGTGAGCGGTCGGGCACGAGCCTGCCGGGAGAGACGTCCTGAGCCTGCGCGTAGGTCTCTCGGGCCTGCCAGAGGGAGCGGGCCACGGCGAGGTTGCGGGAGCCGCGTACCTGGTGCAGTCCGCTGAGTCGACGCCAGGGATCCTCGCGCGGCGGCTTGGGGGCACGAGCGAGGGTTGCGGCGAACTCCTCGGCGGCGAAAGCGGTCTTGCCCTGCTCCTCCAGTTCCTGGACGAGGATGTCGCGGACATCGATCAGGTGCAGCACGTCGAGCGCGGCGTACTCGAGCCACGAGTCCGGCAGCGGACGGGTCGACCAGTCGGATGCCGAATGCTCCTTCTTGAGAACGATGCCCAACGTGTCCTCGACGACGGCGCCGAGTCCGACGCGCTCATGGCCGAGCAGTCGGGAGGCCAGCTCGGTGTCGAAGATCACCGGCGGCTCGAGGTGCAGCTCGCGCAGCGATGGCAGGTCCTGGCTGGCGGCGTGGAGTACCCACTCGACATCGCCGATCGCCTCCTGGAGCGGGGCGAAGTCGCCGATCGCCGGCGGGTCGAAGAGGAAGACGCCTGCGTCGCGACGGAAGACCTGCACGAGGTAGGCCCGCTGCGAGTAGCGGAAACCGGACGCACGTTCGACGTCCACGGCGACGGGGCCGGTGCCGGCGGCGAGCACAGCGCACGCCGCGCGGAACTCCTCAGCATCCGAGATCACGGAGTATTCAGTCACGTACAGCCTTTCGCGCGCCGATCACGGCGATGCCCTCGGAGCCGGGCGGAAGCCCCGCCAGCATTCCGACCAGCTCGGCCCATGCTTCGACGTGCGGTCGGAACGGGCCCTCCGGAGTCCAGGACGCCCGCAATTCTATCTGGGCACCGTCGCCTTCGACGGCGAGCCCTCCGAAACCCTTCGACAGAGTCTTCGTCGAGGTGCCCGATGCCGAGTGATAGACGGCATCGCGGGAGTCGAGTGCATCGACCAGCCAGGACCACGTCACGTCGGCGAGAAGCGGGTCGGTGCCGATCTCGGTCTCGAGCGGCGCTTGCGCGAAGATGACGATGCGCCAGGCCCCTCCCCACGCGCCCGGCTCGTCGGGATCGTGCAGCAGGACGAACCGACCGGTGCCGTACACGGACTCCCCGTGGTCTTCCGGTCGAACGTCGGCGGAGAGCGCGAGGGCGAACGGAGCGAGGCCCTGGGGGGTGGCGATCTCGCGCACCGTGATGTCATCGCGGAACGCGGTCTCGCGCAGCTCAGCCACAGCGCTGTCGAAGGGTGTCCCGGCTTCGGGGTGTGCGGTCACGGCAACAGGCTAGAGTCAGGAAGCGATGAAGAGTCTCAGGCACGCCGTTACGCTCCTTGTCCCTGCCCTGCTCGCCTTCGGAGCCGCATTCGCATTTCTCGTGTTCGCCGTCGCCCGACGGGTGGTCACGCCCATGCGCCGCCCGACAGACACGGAGATCCTGGCCGTCGACACCGGAGCCCAGACGATCGAGCTGCAGCGCACCCTCGACACCGAGCTGCCCGGACGATACGGCCTCTTCACCTCCGGAACCTACGGCTACGTCAAGCTCGGCGCCGTGCTCAGCGCCGACGCGAGGAGTGTGCGCCGCAAGCTGCTCACCCAGATCGAACCCGGTTCGCGCGTGGACCGCGCAGCCTCTTTCAGCGGGTACTACTACTCGTCGCCCAGTGAGCTTCATCTGCGCTGGGAGAACGTGCTGATCGGTTCTCCTGCAGGTCCCTGCCCCGCCTGGTACTTCCCTGCGTCGTCATCGACCTGGGTGATCCAGGTGCACGGGCGCGGGGCCACCCGTGCGGAGTGCCTGCGGGCCGTGCCGGTGCTGCATGCCGCCGGTCTGCCCAACCTCGTCGTGTCGTACCGCAATGACGGCGAGGCGCCCCGCACCAGGGCCGGTGCCTATGCGCTGGGCGCATCGGAATGGCGGGACGTCGATGCCGCGATCGCCTACGCGCTCCGCCACGGCGCCGAGAGCGTGATCCTGATGGGCTGGTCGATGGGCGGCGCGGTGTCGCTGCAGGCCGCTGTCACGTCCGGTCACCGCGACCGCATCGCGGGGATCATCCTCGAATCCCCGGTCGTCGACTGGCGGACGGTGCTGCGGTTCCAGGCCCGGATGGCCGGAGTGCGTGCGCCGTTGCCGGCTCTCGCGATGGGCGCGCTGCAGTCGCCGCTCACCGCACGCCTGAGCGGCGCCGACGAGCCGATCCTGTTCGACCGCCTCGACATGGTGGCCCGGGCCGACGAGCTGACCGCACCGATCCTCATCCTGCACAGTGACGACGACGGCTTCGTGCCCGCCGACTCCTCGCACGCGCTGCAGGAGGCACGCCCCGACCTCGTCACGATGCCGAGGTTCACCGTCGCCCGGCACACGAAGCTCTGGAACTACGACGAGACCGGGTGGAGCACGGCCATCACCGACTGGCTCGACGCCCAGGGGCTCAGCGCTTCTGAATGACCTGGTTCTTCGCGCGCATAAGCATTCCCGTCATGCCGCCGATCCGCAACGGTGAGACCGCCTTGGTGAGACCGATCGACTGCGGGTAGTCGTTCGGGATCGCGAGCACCTCGTCGGAGGTGAGTCCGGTGAGACCCTGCACCAGGATGCTCGCGAAACCGCGCGTGGTCGGAGCCTCCGGGGGAGCCGTGGCGTGCATCGTGACGACGTCGTCGTTCACCTCGATGTGGATGTACACGGGGGACTGGCACTCCGCGACCCGCTCGTACATCTCGGGGTGGGCGGCGACCTCGTCGGAGACGTCGGGAAGCTCGTCCGAGTATTCGAGCAGCAGCAGGAGCCGATCGGACTCCGGGGTCTCCAGGAAACCGTCGCGGATCTCGGCCAGTGCTTCAGGAACTTCGCTCGCGCTCATCCCTGTCATTGTCCCACGTTCAGAGGGATCCCGGCTCTGCCCCAGTGACGATCGGCACCCGCACCGCGCTGCCCCACTCCGTCCAGGAGCCGTCGTAGTTGCGCACATTCTCGAAGCCGAGCAGGTGCTTGAGCACGAACCAGGTGTGGCTCGACCGCTCACCGATGCGGCAGTAGGCGACGACGTCATCGCCGTCCTCGAGACCGGCGCCCTCGCGGTAGATGGCGTCGAGCTCGGCGCGGCTGCGGAATCCGCCGTCCTCGGCCACGGCCTTCGCCCACGGCACGCTCTGCGCCGTCGGGATGTGGCCGGCGCGCAGCGCGCCCTCCTCGGGGTAGGCGGGAGCCGTGGTGCGCTCTCCGCTGTACTCCTCGGGCGAGCGCACATCGATCAGCGGGTTGCCGATGTGCGCGAGCACATCTTCCTTGTAGGCGCGGATGACGGAGTCGTCGCGCTCCACGACCGGGTACTCGGTGGCAGGGCGGTTCGCGGGCTCGCGGGTCAGTTCGCGACCCTCGGCGATCCAGCGGTCGCGGCCGCCGTCGAGCAGACGGACGTCCTCATGGCCGAAGAGGGAGAACACCCACAGGGCGTACGCGGCCCACCAGTTGTTCTTGTCGCCGTAGATGACGACGGTGTCGGAGCGGGAGATGCCCTTGCGGCTCAACAGCGCGGCGAAGCCTTCGCCGTCGACGTAATCGCGCACGACGGGATCGTTGAGCTCGGTGTGCCAGTCGACCTTGACCGCGCCGGGGATGTGGCCCGTCTCGTACAGCAGCACGTCCTCATCCGACTCGACCACCACGAGTCCCGGCGTTCCCAGCCGTTCGGCGAGCCACTGCGTGGTGACGAGCCGACCGGGCTCGGCGTACTCGGCGAACCGGGGGGAGGAGGAATCGAACTCGATGGCCATGGGATCTCCGAAGCGTTGAGCGGGCGAGGGTGCGTGTGCAGACGGCGTAGTGTTGATCCGTCCCTTCGACGATAGATCCCCGCCGAGCACCCTGCGCCCGATTCGTAAGACTTCGACACAGGCAAGCACCCGATTCAGGACCGTGATGACCGACCCGACCAGCCGCACCGGAATCGTGCACCTCACCGAGCGTCAGCCGACGGTCACCGGACCGGAGATGCTCGCGAGCCTGGTGCCGCCGCCTCAGTTCGACACCGCGACGTTCGACAGCTACCGGGCCGATGCCGCCTATCCGTCCCAGGAGGAGGCGAAGGAGACGCTGATGCGCTTCTCCGGCCGCGGAGCCCCGGTCAAACGCGGCGGATTCTTCAGCCGCGCGAAGAAGGAACCCGAGCTCAAGCCGGGCGTGTATCTGGACGGCGGGTTCGGCGTCGGCAAGACCCACCTGCTCGCATCGATCTACCACGCGATGCCGGCACGCCGGAAGTACTTCGGCTCGTTCATCGAGTACACCGCTCTGGTCGGGGCGCTCGGCTACAAGAACACGGTCGACCTGCTCAAGGGCGCCGACCTCCTCTGCATCGACGAGTTCGAACTCGACGATCCGGGCGACACGATGGTGATGACCCGTCTGATCGGCGAACTCGTGCCGACGGGGACCCGCCTCGCCGCCACCTCCAACACCCCGCCGAACGCCCTCGGTGAGGGACGCTTCGCGGCGCAGGACTTCCTCCGCGAGATCCACGCCATGTCCGACAGCTTCCAGACGCTGCGCATCGACGGGGTCGACTTCCGTCAGCGCGCGCTCGACGGGCACGCCGTGGTGCTCGACGACGACGCGTATGAGGCCGCATCGGCCGCAGCCGCGCAGGAGAGCACAGCGTCAGACGACCGGTTCGACGACCTGATCCGCCACCTGGCCCAGGTGCACCCGTCGCGCTACATCCGTCTGATCGAGGGACTCGGCCAGGTCGGGCTGCGCGGCGTGCGTCAGCTCACAGACCAGTCCGAGGCCCTGCGGTTCGTCGCCTTCGTGGATCGCGTGTACGACGCGCAGCTACCGATCATCGCGACCGGCCTGAGCCTCGACTCGGTGTTCTCGGAAGAGATGCTCGCCGGCGGATACCGCAAGAAGTACCTGCGTGCCGTCTCCCGACTCAACGCACTGACGCATTCTGCGTAACCCCCAAGGCCCGCGTAACGCGATGTTCACACCAGGGACAGCCCTGTAACAGCGGGGAAACAAACCTCACGCATGCGCGAAACGGCGCGTCGTCACACTGAAGCTCTCAATTACTTCGGATGTGAGGTTTTCCTATGGATGCTCCCGGCAACATCTCGTGGGCGATCACCGCGACAGCGCTGGTCCTGCTCATGACGCCCGGCGTCGCCTTCTTCTACGGCGGTCTCGTCAAGGCGAAGAGCGTCGTCAGCATGATGATGATGAGCTTCGGCTCGATCGGTCTTGTCGCCGTGCTGTGGATTCTCTTCGGCTTCTCGATGAGCGCCGTCGACAGCCCGACCGCCTTCGCCGGCAACCCGTTCGCCGACTTCGGGCTCTCCAGCCTGGCGTCCGGTGAGGGATCGAACGTCGCCCTCCTCGGCGTCGCCTACGGTGCGACCTTCGCGATCATCACCGTCGCGCTGATCTCCGGCGCGATCGCGGACCGCGCCAAGTTCGGCAGCTGGCTGATCTTCGCCGGCATCTTCGCCACGGTCGGCTACTTCCCGGTCGCCGCGTGGGTCTGGGGTGGCGGCTGGATCATGAACCTCGGCACCACGCTCTTCGGCGAAGACAGTGGCATCGGCGTGATCGACTACGCCGGTGGTACCGCGGTGCATATCAACGCCGGTGCGGCCGCTCTGGCGCTGGCACTGGTCCTCGGCAAGCGCATCGGCTTCCAGAAGGGCATCCTCAAGCCGCACAACGTGCCGCTGACGCTGCTCGGCGCCGCACTGCTGTGGTTCGGCTGGTTCGGCTTCAACGCCGGTGCGGAGTGGCTCGCGGAGGACATGGGCGGCGTCGGACTCATCGGTCTGAACACCCTCGGCGCCACGGCTGCTGCGATCCTCGGCTGGATCCTGGTGGAGAAGATCAAGGACGGCAAGCCCACCTCGGTCGGCGCCGCATCCGGTGCGGTCGCGGGTCTCGTCGCCATCACCCCGGCGTGCGCCAACCTGACGCCCGGCTGGGCACTGCTGCTCGGCGCCCTCGCCGGCGTGGTCTGCGCCCTGGCTATCGAGCTGAAGTTCCGCCTCGGCTTCGACGACTCGCTCGACGTGGTCGGCATCCACCTCGTCGGCGGACTCATCGGAACCCTGTACCTCGGCTTCTTCGCGAGCGAGACCGGCCTGTTCGTCGGCGGCGACGCACGTCAGCTCGCGGTGCAGGTCATCGCGGCGCTCGGTGTCCTGATCTACTCCTTCGTGGTCGCCTTCATCATCGGCTTCGCCATCGAGAAGACGATCGGGTTCCGTGTCACGAACGAGGACGAGATCGCCGGTGTCGACCAGGTCGTGCACGGCGAGGAGGGCTACGCACTCGCCGACGCATGATCTGCGGTTAGGGTGACCGTGTGAGCAAGACCAACGGCATCCTGACAGCACTCGTGGACATCCTGCTCAAAGCAGTGGGGTCCGGCCGGGCGTCTCGGACGACAGATCCGAGACGCCCGGACGCGCGTCTGCGCACATCCCAGGAGCGCACCCCATCCGTTCCCTCGGTGGGGCCGGCGCACGACCGCGACACCGAGACCGTGCGTATCGATCCGGGCCGGATCCGCGACCTCCAGGTCGCATACTCACCCCAGCGGGATGGAGCTCCGGATGCGGGTGAGATCGTCTGGACCTGGGTCCCGTACGAGGAGAACGACGGACGCGGCAAGGATCGCCCCGTTCTCGTGATCGGACGCGAATCGGCGGACCGTGTGTACGCCGTACGGATGACGAGCAAACCGCACGACGGCGACCGCGACTACCTGTCGATCGGCACGGGCGCGTGGGATTCCCAGGGGCGCGAGTCGTGGGTCGACGTGGAGCAGCTGTACAGCGTGCACGAGCGAGGACTGCGGCGGGAGGCCGCCGTCCTCGACAGGCGCCGCTACGACCGGGTCGGAGCCGCTCTCACGCGGCTGTACGGGTGGTCTGTCGCGGTGTGAGCGCGGGGAACGCCTGGAGCACCATCTCGACGAGTTCGGACAGCGGACGCGTCAGCGGGTCGGTCGCCGGCAGGCCCGTGTCGAGTTCGATCTCGTCGATCGCCCCGGCCAGCTGATCCGCCGAGAGGTTCTCGTGGTTCACGGTCACGCCGATCACGCGAGTGTCGGCGAAGGCCTCGATCAGGGCGATCTCGCTCGTGACGGTCGGCATCGCGACCATCGGGAAGTCGCCCAGGACACTGCGACCCGGCGCGTGCTGCACGATCACTCCCTCGGGCTGGCTTCCGCGGAGAATGTGCGCCGAAGTGATGTACGCCGGGTGGCTGAGCGCGCCCTGGCCTTCGACGATGATCACGTCGGGGTTCTCGCCCTCGAACGCGGCGACGACCTGATTCTCGACCTCGCCCGAGCAGAACTGCGGCACGAGCGCGTCGAGCGCGACGCCGTAGCGACCGCCCTGGATGATCGTGGTCTGTCCCGTGCCGACCATGACGGCATGAATGCCGCGATCGTTGAGCGCACGAACGAGGATCGTGGCCGTGGTGCGCTTGCCGATCGCGCCGTCGGTGCCGAGGATGGTGATGCGCGGGCAGGTCACGTCGAAGATGCGCCCGGAGAAGAGGTGGAGATCCTTCTTGTCCTTGGGGCGGCGGATGTCGGTGATGGTCACCCCGGCGAGCAGGGCGGCGGCGACGAACTCCGCGTCGTCCGTGAGGAACTCGTGGAGCCCGTTGATGATGTGCATGCCACGGGCGATGCCGTCGAGCAGCACGGTGCGCTGGTCGGCCGAGAGCAGCCCGTCGGCGGGAGCGACTCCGCAGATCAGGTAGTCCGGGACGTGGCCGGCGTGCGCGATCGCCGTGGCGAGGCCGCCGAGGATCGGGATGCCGTTCGCGGTGCCGTCCAACAGCATCCCGGCGTCCGCGCCGGCGTGCGTGCTGTCGATGACGCTGAGGATCTCGTACTTCTCGGAGTGGCGGACGAGTCCGTTCGCGGTCTTGCCGTCCTGCTCGCCGAACTGGCCTTCGCAGTACACGATCGCCGTGGTGCCGACCGGGAGCGCGATGGGCTCCGCCCAGGCGTGCGCGGGGTCGATGGAAGAGGGAACTGACGGGGTGGGCATGACGCTCCTCGGGCTCGCACAGAGGAGGCGACGGAGAACGAAATGACCCAGAAGGCCCGTTGGTCGACGAGAAGTCTTCCCTGATGTCGGCAAGATGCCGACACCCTCACCGTAGCAGTGCTCGCTGGGACTGGGCCGTGGGTCGTCGCGGCCCCTCGCAGAGCGGGGTCAGGTGCTCTGAAAGGTCAGCACCCGGTCGATGTCGACATCCGGCTTCTTCTCGCCCGCCGCCACTTCGAAGTCCAGGTGGTTCTGGCTCGGCGGGAGGGGGCAGGTGACGAAGTTCGTGAACGCACAGGGGAGCGCGGTCAGATAGTTGAAGTCGATGTGGTCGATCTCCTGACCCGCCTCGTCCGCGAACTGCAGCTCGACGACCCGTCCGGCACCGTACGTCGTCTTCCCGCTCGTCAGGTCGCGGATGTGCGCGACGGGTTGCACGCCGTACGCGGCATCCTTGCCGATCAGTGCGAGCTCATACGTGCGGCCGCCGTGCTCGAACGCCAGCGTCCCGATGCGCGCCGTGGTCTCGCGGACCCCGGTCTCGACCGTGACCTGCTCGACGTCCTCCCGCACGGCCGGCGTGAATCGGGCGGGGATACGCCAGGTCGGGTCGTAGTCGTAGGCCGCGAGGCCGGAGAAGTCCTTGCGTGCGGATTCGCGGGGGTCCCGCACCCGCACCGCGAAGATGCGGTCGCCGTCGTCGGTCGTGCGCGGGATGGTCTCGACCTCGCTCACCCCGGAGTAGACGGGGACGCTGCGCCCGTGGCCGTAGGTCTGGTTGCGCCCGGGCACGATCTCGACGGTGCCGGTGGGGTACTCGCCGTCGACCGCGAGGTTCGGACCGTCGGTCGGCGGCGTGTACAGGACCTTGCCGTCCGACACGCCCCATGTGCCGGGAAGGCCGTCGAGGACGAGGCCGTCGTCGCCGTCGCGGAGCCAGTGCTGAGCGACCAGCGCCGTCCAGCCGTACGGGCGCGCGAGCTCTGAGACGCGGGCATGACGCCACTCGCGCCACTGGCCTTCCAAATGCTCCTTCGCGGGCATGACTACCGTCCTTCTTCGTGGGAGTGGGGTGCGTTGTCGGCGGCCGACGCCGTGCGTTCCGCCGTGCGGTGGATGAATGCGCAGACCTGTTCGAACGAGTCGGCGCCGGCGATGGCGATGCCGCGTGGCGTGCCGCCGTTCGAATAGCGCACACCGGAGACCGGGTGCAGGCGTTCGATGTCGGTGCTGGGGAGGTGGGGGAGCGCAATGCCGTGCCCGGCCTCCTCGTAGTCGAGGTGCAGGCGCTCCGCGGCATGCCCGTGTCTCGCCAGCGTGTCGAGCACGATGCGCGATGCCATGCTGGACGGCCACGCGCGATCGTCGAGCCCGGAGATGCATGCGACGGGGCCGGCAAACCGTTCGATCGGGATGCGTGACGCACGGGCGAGGTCGCGATCGTGGAGGCCATCGATGTACACGTCGCGGTGGCGTGTCGGTGCGGGCTCGTCGTTCCAGGGCTGCCAGGTCACGCCGGTGTTGTCGTGCCACAGATGCTCGAGCGGTTCGCCGTCGCGCGTCCAGGTCGGGCCGTTCCATCCTTCGGCGGGGTCGGCGGCGCCCTGCGCTCCGAAGGCGAACGCTGCGGGGACGAAGGCGGCGACCCCGAGGACGAGGTCGGGATAGGTCGCGGCCAGCAGCAGGGACAGTTCGCCACCGCGCGACTGCCCGCTCACGATCGGGCGCCCGCCGAGCGGTGAGAGCTCGGAGACGACGTACCGGAGGGCGCGCTCGAAGTACTCCAGCGGTGTGCGGGAGATGTGGTCGGGCAGACCGGGTGCCCGGAAGTATCCGAGCGCGAGCGCCTGTATGCCGCGGGAAGCATACTGCGCGGCGCGAGCCTCGTTGATGCCCCCGCCAGAACCGTTGAGCACGATTACGGTGGGAAGAGGACCGTCGTGCGGCGGGCGGAACAGCGTGCCGACGAGCCCGCCCGAGCAGACCTCGGCTCTCTCGACGCCGTCACCGCTGAGCCGCTGGGTCACCTCGATGGCGATCTCTGCGGCGCCGGCACCGTCGCCGGGTTGATCGAGGTATCCGGTCCCCGGTTCGGCCCAGGCGGTGAGGACGGTCGAGAGAGGACGCGCGACGTCAATGGGCTCAGCGGATCCCGTCGTGCCCTCCTCGCGGCGCTGCGACCAGAACAGGCCCATCGAGTCCGCCACGCGGTAGTCGCCGGACACCGGAGCCTGCGTCCCGAGGTCGATCTCCCCGTCGTCGTCGGCGAGGAATGTCGCCTGGGCCGCCCAATCGCCACCGTCGCGCGCCGTGACCGCGCGCACGGTGACCAGAGATCCCGGCACTGCGCCGCTGATGCGGATCTCTCGACGTTCCGTCAGGGGACCGATCTGCGGACTCACGCTGAGCGTCAAGGATGCAAGGGCGCTCATGTGCCGGGTGCTTCCGACGTTCGTGCGCGCAACCAGGATGCTGTCTCTTCGGAGACGCGGATAGCGTCTGGAAGGTCTGCCGGGTTGCTCGCGAGCGCATCGAAGCGCGCGGGGAGGTGACCGCCGGCGCCGCGCCACTCGCGATCCAGTGCGGCCGTGCCCTGCGCGATGTCGGCGCCTCCCGCACGAGCGGGGTCGAACGCGATGAGGACCGCGCCTCTGCTGGACGGGGCAGCGGGGTCGGTGACCCGCCCGCCGACGGCGACACCGGCCAGGAGCTCGACCACGAGTCCGGTGAGCGACCCGACGAGGCCCGCGGGGAGGAGAGCGGCGGCGGCGGCGGGATCCGTGGTGGGCTCACCGGCCGCGTCGACCGCACTGCCCTCCGGGAGGGACACGCCGGCGCCGCGAGCCTCGCGGACCGCGGCGAGCGTGAGCGTCGACGTGGCGTAGTCGACCACGAGCGGGGGAGCATCGGCACGGGGAACTCCGACGGCGAGTGGATTCGTGCCGATTGCGGCGGCTTGTCCACCCCACGGTGCGACGGTCGCCGGTGACTGCGCGGCGAGCAGGGCGACAGCGCCGCGCGCGGCGAGCGCGCGGGCCGCGAGTCCGAGGATGCCGAGTGCGCCGGCACCGCGGATGCCGACGATGGCGACTCCGTGCGCCTCGACGTTCCGTGCGGCGCGCCGCACGGCCGAGGCGAGTGCGACCACTCCGGGCACTCCGGTCGCGTCGACGGACCCGATCGGCGCGTCATCGGCGCCCGAGGGCGTGGCGGGCGCCGACGCCGATTCGTGCCCTTCGAGCCGCTCGAGGTCGCGCGCCAGCATCCGGATGCCGAACTCGGGAAGGCCGAGCAGCTCAGCCTGGATCAGCCAGAACGCCGCCAGCTCCACATCGGCCGGATCGCTGTGCGGCGCCGCCGCCCGGAGCACGGCGCGCAGATCGAAGAGCATCTCGTGAGCATCGAGGTCCATCGTGTACGTCCCGCCGTTCAGTACTTGACCCACGGCACGACGCGCCGCTCGAGCAGAGCCCAGAGCGCGGTCGCGCCGTAGCCGAGCACGGAGATCGTGACGATGCCGACGTACATCTTCGACACGGCGAACGTCCCCCACGAACTCCAGATCATGTAGCCCAGCCCGCTGTTCGCACCGACGAACTCCGAGGCCGCGATGATCACGAAAGCTCCACCCGTGGCGAGTTTGATGCCGGTGAAGATCGACGGCAGCGCATAGGGGAACGAGACGGTCAGCCACCGCTGCAGCCGCGTCGCGCCGTTGGCGTTGGCGACGTCGTTCAGCAGCGGCGGCGTCTGCATCACACCACCCAGCGTGTTGAAGAGCAGATAGAAGAACACACCGATCGCGACGATCACGTACTTGCTCGTCTCGCCGAGGCCGAAGATCAGCAGCAGCAACGGGAAGATCGCGACCTTCGGTACCGGCAGCAGAGCCGAGAAGATCGGATCGAGGAGCAGTCGCAGCGTGCGCACCGAACCCAGCAGGATGCCGAGGATGATGCCGGGCACCGCGCCCAGCACGAAGCCCACGGCGATGCGCGACAGCGTGATCCCGATGTTCTCCAGCAGGACTCCCGAGGCCAGCAGCTCGAAGAACGTCTCGATGATGGAGGTCGGCGCGGGGAAGAAGCGCGAATCGAGGAGCCCGGTGCGGCTCGCGATCTCCCAGACGAGGAGGATCAGCAGCGGTGTGTACGGGCCGAGCCTGCGCACCCACACGGATCCGCGTTCGGCCTGCACCGCCTCCTTCAGCTGCGCCTCGATCTTCGGGTCGGCGATCGTCGTCATGACGCCAGCTCCTGTTCCGTCGAGTTCTCCAGCAGTGACCACAGCCGCGCCGTGATCTCGCCGTAGCGGGGGTCGCGGCGAAGACCGGCGATGTCACGCGGCCGACCGAACGGCACCTCGATGTCGTCGATGATGCGTCCGGGGCGATGAGACATCACGACGACGCGGTCGGCGAGCATCAGCGCCTCGTCGACGCTGTGGGTGATGAACATCACGGACTTCGACGTGCGCTCCCAGATCTGCAGCAGCTCCTGCTGCAGCGTGACCCTGGTCTGCTCGTCGAGTGCTCCGAAGGGTTCGTCCATGAGCAGCAGGTCGCCGTCATCAGCGAGCGCGCGGGCCACCGAGGTGCGCTGGCGCATCCCACCGGAGATCTGCGCCGGGTAGAACCCGCCGAACTCGGAGAGCCCGACGAGGTCGAGCAGCTGATCGACCCGCTCGGTGCGCTGCACACGAGAGAGACCGCGCAGTTTGAGCGGGTACCCGATGTTCTGGGCGACGGTCAGCCAGGGGAACACGCCGTGCTCCTGGAACACCACCGACGGACGGCTCGAGGTCTCGATCGTGCCGAGACTCGGCTTCTCGAGGCCCGCCGCGAGCCGGAGCAGAGTGCTCTTCCCGCAGCCGGACGGGCCCAGCACACAGACGAACTCGTTGTCGGCGATCTCCAGGTCGATGTCCTGGAGGGCGACGAGAAGCTCGTCCTTGCGGTCGGCGTTCGCGTAGGCCTTCCAGAGCCCCTGGACGCGGAGGCCGCTCATTTCTTCGACGAGGCGAGGTCGCCGCTCTCCTGCAGGGCGATCGCGTCCTTCAGGATGTCTGCGCGGTAGATGTCCTCGATGCCGGAGTCGCCGTCGAACTCGAGCGCATCGCGGTCCCGGAAGAACTGCTCCTGCCGGGCGACGTCCTCCCAGTCGATGGCGCCGCTCGGGTCCTGCGTGGTGAGCGCGATGGAGGTCAGCGTCTCGACCGGCAGATCGGTGTACTCGGCGATGATCTCCTGCGTGGCCGGGTCGTCCCAGCCGCCGTCCTCGAGCTCGTTGACCGCCTTGAGGTAGGCCGCGGTGAACGCGGTGACCGCAGCGGGGTGCTTCTCGACGTACTCGGTGTTGAAGACCATGGCGCCCAGCTCGACGCCCGCTTGGTAGTCGATGGGCAGCAGCTCGTGCGCGATGCCCTGCGCGATGACGGCGGACGAGATCGGCTCGATCGACCAGCTCGCATCCACCGAACCGTTCGCGAGGGCGGCGGGGATGTCACCGGGGCTGAGGTTCACGAGCTCCACGTCGTCGACGCTCAGGCCGGCGGACTCGAGTGCGAGCGCGACGGAGTAGATGCCGAATCCGCCGTCGCCGGGGATTCCGATCTTCTTGCCCTTCAGGTCGGCGGCGTCTTGCACATCCGAGGCGTCGGAAGCGATCAGCGGCGACGGGTTCGCGCCGGACTCGGGGATGCGGGACACGCTGGCGATCACCGACAGCGACGCACCGGCCTTGGTGGCGTTGAACAGACCGGCACCCCAGGTCGCGCCGCCGGCGGTGATGTTGCCGGTGCTGACCTGCTGGTACGTCTCACCCGAGCTGCCGCCCTTCGCGACCAGCTCGACGTCGAGACCGGCGTCTTCGAAGTACCCGTTCTCCTCGGCGAGGAAGAAGGGCGCGTAATCCGCGTACGGCGAGTAGAGGAACGTGATCTTGGGGGCGTCCGCGGCAGTCTCGGTCGCTTCACCCGATCCGGACGAGCTGCAGGCGGTCACCAAGAGTGCGCTGGCGAGGACGAGAGCGCTGCCCGCGAGGGCGCGGCGACGAGAAGTCATGATCTTGCTCCAGGAGGTCGGGTGATGTGCACGGGAAGCACATGCTCCTGAATCTATCGATTCCCGCGATGGCCGATATCTCGGCGCCGTCACAATCCGTCACCGACGGCCTGGGGCAAGCCAATCCGATCCGGCGCGGGTGCCGAACCAGTGGGGAGTCGCATCCAGCGGCGACATACAAGGAGGAATCATGCGTTTCATCCCCACCAAGGTCCACGGAGCCCTCGACTACATCGTCGGCATCGCATTGATCGCCGCGCCCTGGCTGTTCGGCTTCGCGAGCGTGGGCGGAGCGGCGGTCATCATCCCCATCGTCCTCGGTGTCGGGCTGATCGTGTACAGCCTGTTCACGAAGTATGAATGGGGTCCCTTCGGTTTCATCCCGATGCCGGTCCACCTCGTGTTCGATATCGTCGCGAGCCTGTTCCTCGCGCTGTCGCCGTGGATCTTCGGCTTCGCGGGCGAGGCCCTCAACGTCTGGCTCCCGCACGTCGTCGTGGGCGCCGCAGTGATCGTCGTCGTGCTCTTCTCGCAGCCGCAGCCGGCGACCACGCGAGGACGCGTCGCCACCGCCTGACCCACTCCCGACGCGATGCCGGGCGACTGGACTTCTCGAAGCAGCCGCCCGGCATCGTCCTGCGTGTCTAGGGGAGTTCGTCGGCGCCCTGCAGTGCACGGCTGAGCCAGCGCGCGTACAGGAGCCAGGGGTCGCCCTCAAGGCGGAGTGCCGCCACATGCGCCCGCAGATCAGGGGTGAGGGTGAACCACTCACCGCCCTCGCGTATTTCCGCGAACTCCCGGTGGCGCTGCTGCTCGACGGATCGGTCGCCGCGTTCGAACGCGAGCAGCTCCTGGTGTCGGATGCTCGCGAGGCGCTGTCGCGGACGCCTGCTGGTGCCGATCTTCACCCGGCCGTCGTACCGGATGTAGTAGACGACATCGACGCGGGGGAGAGGGAGGTCGGGGTCGGGGGCATCGCCGTAGCGCCACCCGCAATCGGCGCAGCACCAGGCGCCCTCGATCCGCACTCCCTGCATGCTGCCGCAGAGCGCACAGGGACTCGGAAGGGCGCGTTTCGTCGGCACCGAAGCAGACTACGCGCGCCCTCCGACACCCGGATCGGCCTCAGCCGGCGTGCACGAGGATCTTCGCCCCGGCACCGCCGCGCAGCGCGTGGATCGCGTCGACGACGTTCTCGAGTGGGGTCTCCTGCACCCAGCCGGTCGTGTCGTAGACCCCACGGGACATGGCCTCGATCACGGCGTCGAAGTCCTCGGGAAGATACGCGAGCGCGCCGGCGATCTCGGTCTCGGCCATCACCAACTGCGTGGGGAGGAAGTCCATCGTGCGCTCGTGGATGGCGACCACCACGACGCGGCCGCCGGGGACCAAGCTGGCCAGCGACGAACTGATGGCTGCGCCCACTCCCGCCGCATCGAAGGCGACATCGACGCCTTCGCCGTCCGTCAAGGAGGCGACGGCGGCGGCGAGATCCTCATTCACCGGGTCGACCACGGTGGCGCCGAGGGCTGCGATGATCGCGCGACGCTCCGCACTGGGCTCCGAGACGAGCACACGCTCGACGCCGCGGGCCCGCAGGGCGAACCACACGCCGATGCCGATCGGTCCGGCGCCTGCGATGAGCGCGGTACCGCCCGACTCGACGCCACTGCGGGAGACCGCATGCCACGCGACCGACATCGGCTCGACGAGGGCGCCCATGCGCAGATCGACGTTCTCCGGCAGTACGTGCAGCTTCGTCGCGTCGACGGTCGTGAACTCCGCCATGCCGCCACCGTCGGAGCTGAGCCCGTGGAAGCCGATCTTCTGGCAGGCGTTGAACATGCCGCGACGGCAGGCGGGGCATTCGCCGCAGTAGTAGATGGGCCAGACGGCCACCCGGTCGCCCACCGCGACGCCGGTCACGCCCTCGCCGAGCTCGACGACCGTGCCGGAGAACTCGTGGCCGAGGATCTGGGGCAGTGTCGAGCCCGTCACGGGGTGCGGGTGGTCGAGGTCGAGCCCCGCGGCCTCGGGGGAGTAATAGACGTGGAGGTCGGATCCGCAGATCCCCGCATACGCGTTGCGCAGCTTGACCTGTCCTCGTCCCGGGGTGGGCTCGGGGACCTCTTCGATGCGCAGATCTTCCTTGGCGTGGAACAGTGCGGCCTTCATTGTTTTCTCTCTCCTTCTCCGGTGGCCGTCATCGCAGCCACCACTCCGGTGACGCCGCGAGGATCAGCCTCACGGCACGGTCGATGTCGTCGTCGTCGCTCCGCAGCCACTCCTCGATCGCGCCCACGGTGCCCGCAGCGGCGTATGCCACAGCGATCCGCATCGCGGACGCGTCCGCCGCGAACACGGGCGGAACGATCTCCGAGTGCAGCTCGGCCCACAGCAGCAGGCCGGAACGGATGGATGCCTCCAGGTTGCTGCGGACGGGGGCGGCCAGCAGGGGCTGCATCGCCCCGCGGTACACCGAAGCCCGTCGTCGGATGTGCTCCAGGAGAGCCCGTTCGCCATCGCCGATGGCATCCGTCTGCGGCAGGATCTCCATGGCGGCATCGATCTCGGCGGAAAGCGCGTCGGCGAGGAGCTGCACAGGATTCTCCGCGTGCCGGTAGAAGGTGTCTCGGGTGACACCCGCTGCTGCGCAGATCGAGGAGACGGTGACTTCGCTGATCGGCATCCGACCGGCGAGGTCGAGCACCGCGTCACGGAGGCTTTCTCGAGAACGTCGCGACCTCGCATCCATGGCAACAGCCTATCTGACAGTTGTCAGATAGGCGCCTCTTCTGCGTAAAGGATCACGCGCCTAGGCTCGACGGGAGCGGGACGTCGCGTCCGACAGCGACGACCGGTGCGGCGAGGGGAGCGGACATGGTGAGCACGTCCAAGCGCGGTCCGATTGCGTGGATCGTCGTGTCGGCCGCATCGATCGCTCTTGTGGCGTGCGCACCGACGATATCCACTCCGTCACCCTCGAGACTTCCCGACACTTCGGGGTCTGTCTCCGAGGGCACCGCGACCACGATCCTCGAGGATCTGGCGGCACCCTGGTCGATCGCCTTCCACGAGGGCGCGGCGCTGATCAGCGAGCGCGACAGCGCCCGGATCGTCGAGGTGTCGGACGACGGCGATGTCCGCGAAGTCGCGGTGGTCGATGGCGTCGAACCGGGTGGCGAAGGTGGCTTGCTCGGAATCGCCGTGCACGAGCGTTATCTGTACGCGTACTCCACCGGCGCGGACGAGAACCGCGTGCAGCGCTTCCCCCTCACCGGGTCGCCCGGCTCCCTCGGCCTCGGCGCGCCGGAGACGATCCTCGACGGCCTGGCCGCTGCGTCGAATCACAACGGCGGTCCCATCGCGTTCGGCCCCGACGGCACGCTGTACGTGACGGTGGGTGACGCGGGCGACCGGGAGAGTGCCCAGGATCCGGGGTCACTGTCGGGCAAGATCCTCCGCATAACCCCCGACGGCAAGGTCCCGGCGGACAACCCCATCGCGGGATCGCCCGTCTACAGCCTCGGTCACCGTAACCCCCAGGGGCTGGCCTGGGACGAGGGCGGCACGCTGTATGCGAGCGAATTCGGACAGGACACCTGGGATGAGCTGAACGTCATCGAACCCGGCGGGAACTACGGCTGGCCCGTCGTCGAAGGCATCGCGGATCGCGACGAGTTCATCGACCCGGTGCAGCAGTGGGCGCCGGATGCCGCCAGTCCGAGCGGCATCGCGATCGCGGACGGCGCGGTGTTCGTCGCGAACCTGCGGGGGGAACGGCTGCGCGAGGTGCCGCTGGACGATGTCTCGTCGTATGCGGAGCACTTCACCGAGGCCTACGGACGGCTTCGTGATGTCGTGGTCGCCCCCGACGGTGCGCTGTGGGTGCTCACGAACAACACCGACGGTCGCGGCGATCCCGGCGACGGCGACGACCGCGTCATCCGTGTGCCGCTCGAGTAGCCCCGGTCGCGTCCGCGCCCCAGGAAGCGAGGAGTCGGAGTCGTTCGGCGGAGGGTGAGCCGGGCTCAGCGCTGTAGATCAGCATCACCTGGCCCGGTTCGGCCGTAAGCGCGAGCTCTTCGTAGACGAGGGTCAGCTCGCCGACGACCGGATGAGTGAAGCGCTTGATGCCCGAACCGTGCGTGCGCACGTTGTGCGTCGCCCAGAGTGTGCGGAATGCCTCACTGCGTGTGGAGAGCTCGCCGACGAGGTCCTGGATGCCCTTGTCGTGCGGGTCGCGGCCCGCCTCGGCACGGATGACGGCGACACACATCTCGGCGAAGAGGTCCCAATCCGGGTAGAACTCCCGTGCCGCAGGATCGAGGAACTGGAATCGGGCGAGGTTGGGCACCCGCCCGCCGTCGCCGATCACCGGTGAGTAGAAGGCGCGGCCGAGCGCATTCGTGGCGATGAGGTTCTGCCGCTGGTCGCGGACGAACGCCACCGCCTCCGTCACGGAATCCAGTGCCCACTGCAGGCTGGGTCGCGGAGCTCCCGCCTTCGCCGTGCGGCGTCGAGCGCGTCCGGAAGAGGGGATGCCGTCTGCGGCGCGAGCCAGATCCAGCAGGTGCGCATGCTCGGCATCGTTGAGCTGGAGCGCGCGCGACAGTGCCTCCAGGACCGAGGAGGAGGCGCCGGCGATGGCGCCACGTTCGAGCTTGGAGTAGTACTCGACGGAGACTCCGGCGAGAAGCGCGACCTCACTGCGACGCAATCCGTCGACACGTCTGTTGCTTCCGGCGGTGAGACCGGCTGCCTCCGGGGTCACGCGGGCTCGCCGGGTCATCAGGAATTCGCGGACCTCTGCTCGATTGTCCATGAGGTCAGCGTAGATCTGATGTGAGCGGGAAGGGACGCCCTGAGAGGGCACCTCTCGGTGTCACGGATGTTCCCGTACAGGTACACGCGTGACCTCGGCGAGAGTCGCAAGCAGCGCTTCCTGGAAAGCCGGGTCAGCGGCAGCTGGTGCCGGACGCTGAGTCGTGAGGTGATGCCAGTAGCCGCCAGTGCGCGGGCCGGCCGCATCCTGGGTTGCGAGACGGAATTGCGTGAGATGCCCCTGCTCGAGATCGTCGGAAGCACTCGGACCACCCATGCGGGTCGGAACCCAGCCCGGATCGACGGCGTGGACGGCGGTGTCCGGCCATCGATCCGCCAGGGAGAGGGCGAACGCGGTGACCCACAGCTTGCTGTCGCTGTACGACGCCGTGCCATCGGTCAGTCCGCGCAGGTCGGTGGTGCCGCCACGGTGCATCGAGCTGCTGAGGTAGACGAGTCGGCGGGGAGGGCGCATGAGCATGGTCAGCACGTAGGGGGCGATCGTGTTCACTCGTGCCGCATCCGGCGGATGCAGGGCGCCCGCGTTGTGCACGACGGCATCGAAGTGCCCGAAGGCGTCGACCTCGAGGGCGAGAGCCCGCGTGGCGTCGAGGTCGGAGAGGTCTGCGGCCACGGCGCCCCGCCAGTCTCCGGACGGAACGCGGTTCGAACTGCGAGCATGCACGACGACGTCATGCCCCTGGTCGGAGAGGTCCTGGGCTGTGGCGAGCCCCAGTCCGGTCGACGCTCCGGTCACGAGGATCAGTGCCATCGGCACTCCTTTCGTCTCGGTGGTGCTCCCTCATTCTGCGCAGGGATCGGCGCCAAGAGGGATTCTCTGTCGGTACACCCTTCGTCAGGGACTCGCGCCCCTCGGGGGACCGGTGGACGCTGGAGACCATGACACCACCTGTCGCGCTCTCTCGACGGCTCCTGCCTGCCCTGCTCCTGATCCTGACCGTGTTCGGTCCGATCTCGATGGACCTCTATCTCCCCGCTCTTCCGGCGCTCACTCGCGACCTGGGCTCGGCGACTTCCGTCGCGCAGCTCACGGTCACGGCGTGCCTCATCGGACTCGCGGTCGGACAGCTGACGGCGGGACCATTGTCGGACCGCCACGGGCGGCGGCGCGTCCTGCTGGTCGGCATCGTCGCGTACGCGGTGACATCCCTGCTCTGTGCGGTCAGTCCCACGGTCGAGGTCCTGATCGTCGCTCGTCTGGTCCAGGGGCTCGCGGGAGGGGTCGGCATCGTCATCGCCAATGCCGCAGGACGGGATGTGTACGCGGGCGGTCAGCTGATCCGCTTCTACGGCCGCCTCACGGTCGTCGGCGGACTGGCGGCGGTCATCGGGCCACTGCTCGGCGGCGTCCTCATGGCGTTCGCCGATTGGCGGGGCCTGTTCGTCTTCCTCGCCATCGCCGGTCTCGCGATCCTGGCAGCGACGGTGCTCCTCTTCGGAGAGACACTGCCGGTCGAGCAGCGCAGCACGGGAGGCCTCCGCCACACTCTGAACGACTTCCGCGCTCTGCTGAGCGACCGGGTCTTCCTGGGAGCCGTCCTGAATCAGGGCTTCCTCTATGCGGCACTGTTCGCCTACCTCGCCGGTGCGACCTTCGTGCTGCAGGACGTCTACGGGCTCACACCGCAGGGGTATGCCGCAGCCTTCGGAGCGAACTCCGCCGGGTTCATGGTGTGCGGGTACCTCGCCGGTCGCGCGGCGGAACGGTGGAGTGTGAGGGGCACTCTCGCGGTCGGAGTCGTCGTCACGTCGGCCGGCGCGCTCGGACTGCTGCTGGCAGGTCTGACACCGCTGCCACTGTGGCCCGTGCTCGTCGCCCTGTTCACGCTCGCCGGTGGAGTGGCCATCGCCTCGCCGCCCGCGACCACCATCGCGCTCAGCGAGTATCCGCAGTCGGCGGGGACGGCCTCGTCGCTCCTGGGCGTGGCGCGATTCGGGTTCGGCGGCATCGCGGCACCGTTCGTCGGCCTCGCGGGTGCGTCGAGCATTCTGCCGCTCGGGATCGTGACGACGATCTCGGCCGCGCTGGCCGGCCTGTCGTACCTCTTGCTGGTGCGGGCTCGCCGCGCGGCTGTTCTGCCTGCATCCGGGAGCGAGCTCGCAGCGACGCAGTGATCCGCGCTGCGATCCTCCGGCGAGCCCGCCTGGGGGGAGGGGAGCGGATGCTGGACGCCGGGCTGTGAATGTCGGAAGCCCCGCACACCGGGAGGTGTGCGGGGCTTCTCTGGTGGGCGATACCGGACTCGAACCGATGACCTCTTCCGTGTGAAGGAAGCGCGCTACCAACTGCGCCAATCGCCCATACCCGTGGGGTACGTCAACCGATACTACCCGACGCTCAGAGGCCGTATGGACCACTCTGTGAGACACGCGCGAGATTCGCTGCGGGTTTGGCGGAGGAAGAATCTTCGGCTAATGTTTCATGAGTGCCCGGGGCAACCGGGAACGAAATGCGGATGTAGCGCAGTTGGTAGCGCACAACCTTGCCAAGGTTGGGGTCGCGAGTTCGAGTCTCGTCATCCGCTCGAGTGCAGAGGGTCTTCTTCGGAAGACTCTTCGCACGTGGGGTCAATCCACACGGTGGCGTGGCCGAGCGGCTAGGCACCGGCCTGCAAAGCCGTTTACACGGGTTCGAATCCCGTCGCCACCTCACGGTAAAACTGAATAGCCCCAACGGGCGCGATTGGCGCAGCGGTAGCGCGCTTCCCTGACACGGAAGAGGTCACTGGTTCGATCCCAGTATCGCGCACAGACAAACCCCCGGTTCTCCGGGGGTTTTTTCGTGCCCGGGGGAGCTGGTGCTCGGGCGTGCGCCCGCACCCGAGGATCCGTTCACCTGTCGGACGGATTCCCTGCGCGACGGCCGAATCGCGGCGTTTCTCCCGACAAGCGTGCAGGCTCCCTACGGACGTACCGGCGGACACCTGATCCCGGCGAAGAGACTTCCGGAACCAGGCGTCCGCACCGTTCATGTGCGAATCGTCATCAGTTCAGGAGGGTGTCGCCGATGAACCCGTCCTCCGCGCATCCGGGTGGGATCGCGAACACCGCCGATCCGACCGGCACGGTCCATTCGTTCAACAGGTCGAGTTCGTCGAGTCTGCGCTGCATGGGGATGAACTGTCGTTCGATGTCGGCCTGGAACGAGACGAACAGCAGCCCGGATTCCGAGATCTCAGCGCCGGCCGGCCGCTCGTCGTAGTTGTACGCGCGCCGGAAGATGCGCTCGGCCCCGTCCCCGCGGGCGCGCCGGATGTGCGCGAACTGCGGGATGACCGGGAAGCCGATCGCGGTCTTCGCCTCGAAGTCGGGTTCGTCGAACTCCTCGCGTCCCGTGAGGGGTGCGCCGTTGGCGAGTGTCCTGCCCACGGAGGCGTCGCGACCGCTCCGGTCGAGGCGATCCCATTTGTCGAGGTCCATGCGGATGCGGCGGATCACCATCCCCGTGCCGCCGGCGAGCACTCCCTCGTCGATCCAGACGACACGATCGAAGTCTGCGGTACCGGGTTGCGGGTTGGTGGTTCCGTCCACCTGCCCGAACAGGTTGCGCATGGTCGTTCCAGGCCGCTCCGTGCCATAGGCGCGACGGAAGCCCTGCTGGGTCCAGCGGACGCTCGCGAAGCCGCGCGCGTCCTTCAGCAGCATCCGTGTCGCGTGCGCCACCGTCAGAGGATCGTCACCGGCGATCTGCAGCAGGAGGTCGCCGTCCGAGAACTCCGGGCGCAGCCTATCCACCCCGAAAGCGGGGAGTGGTGCGAGCCAGGCGGGGGCCGAACCGCCCGCACGCCCGACGAAGCCCCGACCGACTCCGAACGTGACCGTGAGGCGCGCCGGCGACGACGCGAGCTCCGGCTCGGAATCGGCGAGGGCCGGGAGCCCCTGCGTGAGTCGGGCCGCGTCGTCGGTCAGGAGTCGCATGAGTCGGGCGAGGGCATCTCGGTCGACACCGTCGTGGAGGTCCAGGCCGACGAAGACGCCGTGCGCCTGGGCAGGCGTGTCGATACCGGCCTGATGCACGCCGAAGAACGGCACTGTCTCCTCGCCGTTCATCGGCACGGATACGGGTTCCGGAACGGTCTCCGGTCGATTCAGGGCGAGGTCCGCTCCGACCGCCGCGACCGCGCCGACACCGGCGACAGCCCCTCCGAGGAGGAACTGTCGCCGGGTCGACCCGGTGCGACGGGAGCGGGCGCCCTCAACGGGCGCCGTCATCAGTGATCCATGCCCTCGTGCTCTTCGCCGTCTTCGTAGTTCTCGTTCGCACCCGAGTAGTCCTTCACCGGGGCGGTGAACTCGTACGTCGAGTCGTCGTCGAACGTAAGGGTGAAGGAGGCGTCGGCACCCGCGACGAGCGGGCCGGTCAGATCCATCATCATGATGTGGTTCGCCCCCGGCTCCAGCGCGAGCTGCCCGCCGGCGGGGATGACGAATCCGCCGTCGATCTCGCGCATCACCATCTCGCCGGCGTCGTTCTCGACCGTCTCGTGCAACTCGAGCATGGTCGAGGTCGCCGAGGAGACGGACACGACGGTCGCGTCCTCGTCGCTCGTGTTGACGAGGGTGCCGAACGCCGCGGACATGCCTTGATCGGCGGATTTCACCCAGGCGTCTTCGATCGTGACGGAGTCTCCGGCGGGGCGATTCTCGGTCTCGGCCGGTGCCTTCTCCGGAGTGCACCCGGTCAGAGCCAGGAGGGAGACCGCGATCACTGCTGCGAGTCGGGGGAGGTTTCTGGTGGTGTTCACAATGGTGCCTTTCACAGGTCATCTGCCGCAGGGCCGCCGGTCTCCGGCGGTGCGGCTGCCGTCCGAGGACGGCGGAGGAATCGAATGAGCACGAGGATCAGGACGGTTGTGGCCGCCCCGCCCGCGCCGATGAGCAGCACTCTGAGCGCGCCGCTGGATTCTGCGTTCTGATCCGCCTGCTCCGAGGTGTCCGCGGGCGCGGCCGTCGCATCGCCGGTGTTCGATGTCTGTGCCATCGGATCGGCGTCTCCCACGGTGAAGGGGATGACCCCCGCGATGGGGTGACCGTCTTCCGAGACGACCTGCCAACGCACCTGGTAGCCGCCGGTCGGCAGCCCGGGTGCGAGCGACGCGGTGACCGTGCGTCCGGCCACCGTGACGTCGCCGGCGACCCAGTCCTCGCCCGAGGCATCGACGACCAGGACGACGGCCCCGGTCAGCGACTCATCGAGCACGAGGAGCTCGCCCGAGAACGTCATCGTGATGTCCTCCGGCGGGGTCGTCAATCGTTCGTCGGCAGCGGGTGTGCTGGAGATCAGCTGGTCGTGGGCGGACGCGGGCGTCGCGATCGCGAGGGTCGCGATCGTCGCCAACGCCAGCCCGGCCGCGATCCTGCGGACAGGGGACATGGGAATGGCCTCTCATCGGACGTCGCCGGAGCGACGAGCGTGCATGCGTTCAGAGCCCCCGCGCATCGAATGCGCGCGGCGGGACACAACACTCGGCCGGGACCGACCGAGGATGCGGATCAGATCGCCGCGGTGAGAGGTGGGGCTCGGCCGCGCAGAGTCGCGAGGAGAACCAGATCGGATGCGTGCGCGACATCGAACCGGCCGTGGAGTCGGTGGGCGACGCGAAGAGCCGGAAGAGTCAGCACCTGATCGGCACGACGTCGTACCCACCGCACCAGCTGGACCGCGAGGTCGCGCAGCGCGAGCAGCAGGCGTTCGCCGCGGTACAGCGCGGCCACGGTCAGCAGACCGGCGAGCGCGTGCCCGAGCCACATCGAGGCGTCAGCGGTGGCGACTTCGGGGATGCCGTTCACCGCCGGCAGCATGAGGGGTGTGCCGTGCACGTGCGGCGTCGAGACGCCGGACGGGGTGACCGTGCCGAGGACGAAGAGCACATGGAACAGGAACTGACTCGAGGCGACGGAGATGCCGAGGCGGATCAGCGACAACGAGCGGCCCGCGAGCAGCACGCTGATCATGAACGAGAAGACCCAGGGGACGAGGATGCCGACGGCACCGGGCATCTGCCCTCCGCCGGAGACGTGACCGGCCAGTGCGATGAAGATCGCGAGTGACGAGGCAGCGAAGCCGCGGACGACGGCTGGCTTCCTGGACTCGGTCACGGTTCCAGTCTGGCATGACCTCCGCGACGTCACCGGCGGCTTCGACCGATCGTCCTGGAATCGCCACGGTGCTGTCACCGCGTCTCCTGGACTGTGCCCCCACCCACCGAAGAATGGGCAGGATTCGCGTTCGACCAGTGAGCCGGGAGTCCGCGTCTCACGTCATCCGTTGAGGTGAATCGTCGCGCTGTTCGGCGCCCGTGCGGGGGGAGATGGAGGCGGCCGGGAGCACTGTCCTGGGGCCGCCCAGCGCGCGGAGCGCGTACAGGATGGTCGCGAGGTCGACGAGTTCCTGGACGAGCGCCCCGACGACAGCGGGGATGAGCCCGGTCATCGCGACGATCATGAGTCCGATGCTCAACCCGATGCCGATCCAGATCGCGGTGAGAGCGACCCGCAGCGTGTGACGACCGATCGAGACGGCGTCGACGAGCTTCGCCAGCGAATCGACGAGGATCACGACGTCGGCGGCATCGCCAGCTGCCGTCGCGCCCTTGGCTCCCATGGCGACGCCGATGTCCGCGGCGGCCAGGACGGGTGCGTCGTTGACGCCGTCGCCGACCATCATGACCGGGCGCGGTTGCAGCTCAGTGGCGAGAGCGACCTTCTCGGGCGGCAGCAGTTCAGCGTGGACCTCGGAGATGCCCACCTGATGAGCCACCGACTCCGCCGTCGGGCCGACATCGCCCGTGAGCATGACGATGCGATCCACCTCGTGTGTGCGCAGCCACGCGATGACAGCCGCTGCTTCGGGCCGCGGATGGTCGGCGAGGACGAGCACCCCGGCGAAGCGACCGTCGACCGCGACGTATGCTGCGGCCTGGCTCAGCTCGAGCGTCGCCCGCGCCGTGTCGGGCGCGAGAGCCGCCACGTAAGCGGGCTTGCCCACCACCACGTCTCTTCCGTCGATCTCGGCGACGACACCGTTCGTGGCCTCCTCTCGAGCTTCGGCGGCGCCGAGGAGCGTGATTCCGCGCGCCTCTGCTGCGCGGCGGATCCCCTCGGCGAGCACGTGCGTCGAGTACTGCTCCGCCGAGGCGGCGAGCTGCAGGACCTCATCCGCGCCGAAGCCGTTCGCGGGCCGGACGTCGACGAGCTCCGGTCGGCCCTGAGTGAGCGTGCCCGTCTTGTCGAACGCGGCCGACCGCACACGGGCGATCAGCTCGATGACGGCCCCTCCCTTCATGATCACGCCTGTCTTCGCCGCACGCGAGAGACCGCCGAGGAACGCGACCGGGGCCGCGATCAGGAGCGGGCAGGGAGTCGCGAGCACGAGGACTTCGGCGAATCGGGATGCCTCGCCCGATACGGCCCAGGCCGTCCCTGCCAGGACGAGTGACACCGCGGTGAACGGAATCGCGAAGCGGTCGGCCAGGCGGACCACCGGCGCGTGGGAGTCTTCCGCGGCGTGCACGAGCGCCACGATCTGCTGATACTGGCTGTCCGCGCTGCTGCGGACGGCACGGATCCGCACGGCACGGCTTCCGTTGATGGACCCGGACAGCACCTCGTCTCCGGATTCACGTGACACGGGCATGCTCTCACCGGTCAACGAAGACTCATCGAACGTGCCTGATGACGTGAGGAGCTCGCCGTCGACCGGGACGATCTCCGACGGGCGCACGAGGAGTACGGCGCCGACGGCGACCTCGTCGACGGGCACATCCCTGACCTCATCCGACTCCGCGGACTCCGCGTGCACGAGCACGTGTGCGATGCGCGGAGACCGATCCAGCAGAGTCGAGAGGTCACGCTTCGCTCGACGGCCGGCGAAGTCCTCGAGGGCCTCTCCGCCGGAGAGCATGAGCACGATGATGAGCGAGGCGATGTACTCGCCGACGGCCAGCGTCGCCACCATCGCGACCACCGCCAGGATGTCGAGGCCGACATGGCCGCGGAGTACGTCGCGCACCATTCCGACGAGGGTCCAGACGACGAACACCGCCACGTAACCGGTGGCGACCCAACGTCCGAGGGCCGGGGCATCGACCGCGTGGAGGACCAGCACGCTCACGAACACGAGGACGGTCGTCGTGATCGCCGGATATCGCCAGAGCACGCGGAGAAACCTCATGCCCCAGCTTCCCGCGTATCGGTGCGCACGTCCACCGCGGCGGAACGACTCGCGGATGCAGCGCGAGACGCGGCGATTCCGCGCGCCTCACCGGCGACCGTCCCACCCGATAGTGTGTGGGCAACAGAGCAGCGAGGAGCCCCGGATGAGTGCCCAGATCGTCGATGTCGACAACTTCACGCGGGTAGAAACCGACACGATGATCGACCGGATGCTGCCGATCATCGGCGGGGTGGGCGTGTTCCACCACGACCGTGCGCTCCCGCCCCTAGACCAGCAACCGGTGATTCGACAGAACCGCGACACGCTCTATTCGGTCGCGATCATCGATCTCAGTGGGGGCCCCGTCACGCTCACACTGCCGGAGGTCGGAGACCGGTACGTCTCGGTCATGATCATCAACCAGGACCACTACATCAACCGTGTCTTCCATCGGGCAGGCTCCTATCCCCTCACGATCGAGGAGTTCGAGACCCCGCACGTCATCGCTGCGGCGCGCATCCTCTTCGACCCGGCAAGTCCGAGCGACCTCGAAGCGGTGAATGCGATCCAGGATCAGATCACTCTCACCGCGAGCGGCACTCAGGAGTTCTCTCACCCCGAATACGACCACGACAGCTACGTCGAGGTTCGCGAAGCCCTGCTCGTGCTGGGCAAGACGATGGGTGGACTGTCGGGATGCTTCGGAGCGAAGGAAGACGTCGACCCCGTGCGTCACCTGGTCGGCACGGCGCTCGGCTGGGGTGGCCTTCCCGATGCGGAGGCGTCGTACATCAACATCGACCCCAAGCTTCCCGTCGGCCGCTACACCATGACCTTCCGAGACGTGCCCGCCGACGCGTTCTGGTCGGTCAGCGTCTACAACGCGGCCGGCTACTTCGAACCCGGGCCGATCGGCGCCACGAACGTCAACTCCGTGTTCGCCACCAAGAACGAGGACGGATCGACCACCGTGCGCCTCGGCGACCACGGCGACGATGCCGCGAACTCCATTCCCCTCCCGGAGGGCTGGAACCTCCTGATCCGGCTCTACCGGCCGCGGCTCGGTGAGCTCGCCTCATGGAAGGTGCCGGAGATCATCGCCGGCTGACCACACCCCGGCGGTGCAGACCTCGCCGTCTTCGAGCATCAGGAAGGCGCTCGTGGCGCCCGCTTGACCTCGTCGTACGCCGCGAGCGCGGCCTTCCTGGTCTCACCGAGGTCGACGATCGGTTCGGTCGGTGCTTCGGATGCCCACTGCGAGATGTAGAGCCCCTGCGGGTCGAACTTCTTCGCCTGCAGCTCGGGATTGAAAACGCGGAAGTACGGGGCCGCATCGGCACCGGAGCCCGCCACCCATTGCCAGTTGAACGGGTTGTTGGCCTCGTCAGCGTCGACGAGCGTGTCCCAGAACCACTCCTCGCCGAGTCGCCAGTCGATCAGCAGGTTCTTCACGAGGAAGGAGGCCACGACCATCCGGACGCGGTTGTGCATGTAGCCCGTGTGCCAGAGCTCCCGCATTCCCGCATCCACCAGCGGCACTCCGGTCTCGCCGTGCTGCCAGGCTTCCAGATGCGTGGGATCGAGGGGCGGCCAGGGGAATGCGTCGAACTCGCGACGCAGACTCCGGGTCGCGAGGTCGGGGGAGTGGTACAGCGTGTGCCAAGCGAACTCCCGCCAACCGAGCTCGGAGAGGAATCCGCCGGCACCGTCCACGCCGACGGCCTCGTGCCAGACCGTGAAGGGGCTGATCTCTCCCCAGCGCAGCCGCGGGGAGAGCAGCGAGGTCGCACCGGCAGCGGGTTCGTCGCGCGCGCGGTCATACGAGGGGAGGTCGTGAGCGAGGAACTCCGTGAGGCGTCGCCGGGCGGCGGGTTCCCCAGGCTCCCAGGTGTCGCGCAGGCCCCCGGCCCAATCCGGCCGGGTGGGCAGCAGATCCCAGTCGTCGAGAGCATCGGAGGCGGGGACATGATCCGGGCCATCGACTGTCCGTGGCTCCGGAAGCGGCGCGCGTGGTGCCGGCAGCGCGAGACACGCGCGCCAGAACGGGGTGAAGACGGAGTAGTGGGTGCCGCTGTCGGTCGTCACGGTCCACGGTTCATGCAGCAGGGATGCCGCGAAGGACGCGACCTCGAGTCCATCGGCCCGGAGCGACGACTTCAGCGATGAGTCGATCTCGCGCTCGGCACCCCCGTACCGGCGGTTCCAGAACACGGCGCCGGCCCCAGCGTCCGCCACCGCCTCGCGGACGACGTGCTCGGCGGCGCCGCGACGCAGCACGAGTGCACCGCCACGCTCACGGAGACGCTCGTCGAGCGATGCCAGCGAGTGGTGCAGCCACCAGCGGGCTGCGCCGCCGAGGGGGCGGATGCCCGGCGACTCCTCGTCGAGCACATAGAGCGCGATGACCGGTTCGCCTCGATCGATCGCGGCGCGCAACGCCGGATTATCGGCGAGGCGGAGGTCGTCGCGGAACCACACCAGCGAGGGGGATGTCATGGGACCATTCTCTTCGAGCTCACGGGGATGGTCCGTCTCTCAACGCCGACGGTGGTTTCGGCGGGGTGTCTCGCCGCCGGTCGACCACAGCGCCCACAGCACGAGAATCGGCTGCAGGAACAGCCGGCCGAACCGCCGAGCATCCGTGTCGAGTCCCGGCGTCGAGCGCTTGGTCTGCCACTGGTGGATGTTCCCGGGAATCACGGCGACGAAGAATGCGGCCGTCGCCCAGCCGATGCGGCGGCGCTCCTTCGGCAGCGCGAGGAGCCCCGCCGCAAGCGCGACCTCTGCGGCGCCCGAGGCGATCACGATCGTGTCCTTGTCGAGCTTGGTCAGGCGAGTGGCCCAATCGGGCACCACGACCCGGAACCCGCGGGTGCTGAGAAAGTGGCCGACACCGATCGCGCCGAGCGCGACCGCCAGGATCCATCGTGCGACTGCTCTGTCCATCCGTTCACGTTACGTGATGTCCAGAGCTCCGGCGTCACTCCGCGGCGGGCATCCTGGTGCGCTCCCACGAGCGGAACCCGTCGACGATCTCCGGCGTGTGCGTGTGGTGGAGATAGTGCGTTCCGTCGAGCGGCACGACCGTTCCATCGTCGACGGCCGCGGCCTGCTCCTCGTGCAGATCCACCCAGGTGGGGACGGTCGGATTATCTGCCACGACGAACAGCAGCAGGGGGAGGTCTTCGGGGAAGCTGGTGCCCAGAGCATCGTCGAAGTTCGCGTGGAGCAGAGACATCGCGTTCAGGTAGGTGGGGCTCAGCGTGTTCCGATTGGTGAGCAGGGCGATCTGCTCCTGCACGTCTGCGGAGTAGACGGACTCGTCGTAACCCGTGCCGCGGAACGACGCGATGAGTCGCACGAGCCCCAGGTTCTTCGCCGCGCCGAAGAGTCCGACGGGCAGCTCGGTGTCCGAGCCGGGCTGTCCGGGGACGCTGCTGTCGATTCCGACGAACGCCCGCACCTCATCGGGGTAGCGGTTCGCGAACTGGATGCCGTAGATGCCGGCGATGGAATGCCCCATCAAGACGTAGTCGTCGACGCCGAGCTCCTGCAGGGCGGAGTGCGTCTCGGTCACGATGTTGTCGGTGGTACGGGCGCGATCCGTCCCGTCGCTCAACCCGTAGCCGAACGGCTCCACGACGATCACGCGATGGTCCTTGGCCAGCTCGGTGACGAGCGGCTCGAAGTCGAGCACGGGAGATGCGGTGCCGAAACCCGGGAGGAGAACGATGTCCTCCGAGCCCTCACCGGTGATCATGACGTTCATCTCGTGCCCGTCCACGGTGACCTTCTGCCCGTACGGCTCGATGCGATCCTGTTCGACCGCGGTCGCCACCGCATTGCCGACCGTGGTGGCCACCAGTCCGACCGCGATCACGGCGACGACGGACGTGAGTGCGATGAGCACTCTCTTGACGGGCTTCTTCATGCCGACCTCTCTCGGCGCACGCGCTGTGCGCCCTCATCCCAGCGTGCCGCGCGGCATCCGCTGCCGCGTCGCCCTGCCGCAGACACCCGTGTACTGCGATCGCAGTACACGCAGCTCATCCCGGCGGGGGATCCGAGACCCGGCGCCGCGAGGAATACTGGTGAGATGCCGGCACCTCGTCCTCCACGAATCGCGGCGCCGCTCGCTGACGTGATCGCCGTGGCCGTGGTGGTCGTCTTCGCGGTGTCGCCCTTCCCGGATGAGGCGTTCCGCGCGACCGGATGGCTGCTCGTCGTCGCGCTCGTTCCCGCGGTCGCGATGCTGTTCCGTCGAAGGCTTCCGCTCGTCGTGCTCGCCGTGAGTCTGCTGTGCGCGGTGGTCCTGGCGTTCGCGGGCGTCCTGTCACCGAGCGCGCTCATCGCGATGGCGATCAGCGCCTTCGCCGTCGTGGATCGTCGAGGGCGCCTCGTCGGGATCGTCGCCGTGAGCGCGGCAACGGCCATCGTCTTCTTCGTCAACGCGATCCCGCTCGCCGGCGATCTCTTCGATCCCCGCGCACTGCAGTTCGTCTTCATCATCGCCCTCGCCGGGGCCCTGGGGGACGCGACCAGGTCACGACGCGAGTTCGTCTCCGCCATGACCGAGCGCGCGGAGCGGGCCGAGCAGGGGAGGGATGAGGAAGCGCGGCGACGTGTCGCCGAAGAACGGGTGCGCATCGCGCGCGACCTGCACGACGTGGTCGCGCACCAGATCTCGGTCATCAGCCTCAACGCGGGCGTGGCGTCATCCGCGTTGGAGACCCGCCCGGAGCGTGCGCGGGAGGCCCTGAGCACCATCCGCCGTTCCTCTCGCACCGTGCTCGCCGACATCGGTGGGCTGATGGCGCTGCTGCGCTCCGACGATCCGGATGATGTTCGCGACCTTCGTCCGCAGGTCGGCCTCGCCGGTCTCGACGGGCTCCTCGCGCAGTTCCGCGAGGCGGGGCTGCGCGTCGATCTGCAGGACGATCCCGATCGGCCTACTCTGTCGCCGGCCAGTGATCACGTGGCTTACCTCGTGGTCCTCGAAGGATTGACGAATGCGCACAAGCACGGAGCGGGTGGCGCGGCGACCGTCCGGCTCCGAGCAGATGACGGGTCGCTCCGCGTCGTCGTCGACAATCAGGTGGCGACGGAATCCGAGGCGGTGTCGGGTGCAGGGGGCCACGGGCTGCGTGGACTGCGCGAGCGCGTCGCTGCGGTCCGGGGAGATGTGCAGACCGGCCGGGACGGAAGCGCGTTCCATCTCGAGGTGCGGATACCCCTCGACGGAGGTGCACGATGATCCGGGTGCTCGTCGTCGATGATCAGCCGTTGGTGCGGCAGGCGGTCCGCGACATCCTCGTCGACGGCGGTATCGAGGTGGTCGGCGAGGCCGCCAACGGTCGCGAGGCGGTGTCCGCGGTGCGCGAGTCGATGCCGGACGTCGTCGTGATGGACATCAGGATGCCGGAGCTCGACGGCATCGCCGCCACCGCCCAGATCATGAGCGCGGCGCAGTCCACCGCGACCCGCGTGCTCATCCTGACGACCTTCGAGGAAGACGACTACGTGGTCGCCGCACTCCGTGCCGGTGCGAGCGGCTTCATCGGCAAAGGGGCGGAGCCGGACGACATCGTCAGCGCCGTGCGCGTGGTGCACCGCGGTGAGGCTCTCCTGTCGTCGGCGGCGACACGGTCGCTGATCGAGCGCTCCGTGCTGCCGCAGCATCCGCGAGCCGATGCCTGGCACACCGAGCCGCTGCGACAGCTCACCGAGCGGGAGCGCGAGGTGCTGCTCCTCGTGGCGGGCGGGGCGTCGAACCAGGACATCGCGGACGCCCTCGTGATCTCACCGCACACCGCGAAGACCCATGTGAACCGCATCATGTCGAAGCTGCACGCACGCGATCGTGCGCAGCTCGTGATCCACGCCTACGAGTCGGGGATCATCGTCCCCTCGCGTGGCGCCGACCAGCCGGGCTCACGGTGACAGACAACGACACTGATCACGGTGTCCGACACCGTCGCGAAGCGGTCAGGACCCCGTGATCATGCGAGTAACCTGGACACCGACCCAGATGGAGAGTTTCTGTGCCTGAAAACGCCCGGCCGCACGATGGCTTCGCCCTGTTCACTGACCGAAACGTCGTCGCGATGCGCGTCAACGGCGATCTCAAGGATCTCGCCACGACGGTGACCGATACCGACGAGGTCGAGCCGGTCACGATCGACAGCCAGGACGGGCTGAACATCCTCCGTCACTCGGCCGCGCACGTGCTGGCGCAGGCGGTGCAGCGTATCAACCCGCAGGCGAACCTCGGCATCGGCCCGCCCATCACCGACGGGTTCTACTACGACTTCGGCGTCGAGACACCCTTCACGCCCGAAGACATCAAGGCCATCACCAAAGAGATGCAGCGCATCGTCCGTGAGGGCCAGCGCTTCGTCCGCCGTGTCGTGACCGACGACGAGGCACGCGCCGAGCTCGCGGACGAGCCGTTCAAGCTCGAGCTCATCGGGCTCAAGGGTGGGAAGGAAGCCGCCGAGGGCGCCTCCGTCGAGGTCGGCGAAGGCGAGCTGACGATCTACGACAACACCACCCGTGACGGCGAGGTCGTCTGGAAGGACCTCTGCCGCGGGCCGCACCTGCCCAACACGCGCATGATCGGCAACGGCTGGGACCTCACCCGCATCGCTGCGGCCTACTGGCGCGGCAGCGAGAAGAACCCGCAGCTGCAGCGCATCTACGGCACGGCATGGCCGACCAAGGACGAGCTGCGCGCCTACCAGCACCGCCTCGAAGAAGCTGCCAAGCGCGACCACCGGCGCCTGGGCAAGGAACTCGACCTGTTCTCGTTCCCCGAGGAGATCGGCTCCGGGCTCTCGGTCTGGCACCCGCGCGGCGGCGTGATCCGCGGCGAGATGGAGCAGCACGCCCGCAAGCGCCACATCGAGGGCGGCTACACCTACGTGTACACGCCGCACATCTCGAAGGAAGACCTCTTCCTCACCTCGAACCACCTCGTCACGTACAAGGAGGGGATGTTCCCCCCGATCGTCATGGACGAGGAGCGCGACGACGAGGGCAACATCACCAAGCAGGGCCAGGACTACTACCTGAAGCCCATGAACTGCCCGATGCACATCCTCATCTACAAGGAACGTGCGCGCAGCTACCGTGACCTGCCGCTGCGGTTCGCCGAGAACGGCACGGTCTATCGCAACGAGCTCTCCGGTGCGCTGCACGGTCTCACCCGCGTGCGCGGCTTCACTCAGGACGACTCGCACCTGTTCGTGACGCCCGATCAGCTCGAGGCCGAGGTCAGCAAGGTCCTCGAGTTCATCCTGTCGATGCTGCGCGACTTCGGTCTGACCGATTTCGAGCTCGAGCTCTCGATGAAGGACGACGAGAAGTCGAAGTGGATCGGCTCGGACGAGTTCTGGGAGTCGTCGACCGACGCCCTTCGTCGCGTCGCGGTCGCCTCGGGCCTGAAGCTCACCGAGGTCCCCGGCGAGGCCGCGTTCTACGGCCCGAAGATCGACCTGAAGACGCGTGACGCGATCGGTCGCACCTGGCAGCTCTCCACCGTGCAGGTCGACCCGAACCTGCCGGAGCGCTTCGACCTCGAGTTCATGGACAAGGACGGGCAGAAGAAGCGCCCGATCATGATCCACCGCGCGCTGTTCGGCTCGATCGAGCGGTTCTTCGCGATCCTGCTCGAGCACTACGCCGGCGACTTCCCGGTATGGCTGTCTCCCCTGCAGGTCGTGGGCATCCCGGTCGCCGACGACTTCGCCGACTACCTGGGCGACGTCATCGACACGCTGCGCGCCCAGGGCGTGCGTGCCGAGCTCGACACGTCGGACGACCGGATGCAGAAGAAGATCCGCACCCACACGACCGGCAAGGTCCCGCTGCTGCTGATCGCGGGGGAGAAGGACCGCGACGCGGGCACCGTCTCGTTCCGCTATCGCGACGGTACGCAGGAGAACGGTGTGCCGATCGCGGACGCAGTGGCCCGCATCCGCGCCGTCATCGACAGCCACGGCCTCGTGCAGACAGCAGGGGACCTGGCGTGACCGAGGGGGCGCAGCCGCTGGAGGATGCCGGACTCCTCGCCGGGGTTCCGGACGAGTTCCAGCGGCTGTGGACCCCGCACCGGATGGCGTACATCCAGGCCGGGCCTGAGCCGCTGCGTGAGGAGTGCCCGTTCTGCGAGGCGCCGAAGTTCCCGGACGAGGAGCGGCTGGTCGTGGCGCGGGGGGAGACGGCCTACGTGCTGCTGAACCTCTTCCCGTACAACTCCGGGCACCTGCTCGTCTGCCCGTACCGCCACATCGCCACGTACGACCAGGCGACGCCCGAGGAGGTCGCTGAGATCGGCGCCCTCACGCAGACCGCGATGCGGGTGCTGCGAGAGGTGTCACGCTGCGACGGCTTCAACCTGGGCATGAACCAGGGCGCCGTGGCGGGCGCCGGCGTCGACGCCCACCTGCACCAGCACGTGGTGCCGCGGTGGACGTCGGACGCCAACTTCTTCCCGATCATCGCGAAGACCAAGGCGCTCCCGCAGCTCCTCGGCGAGGTGCGCGAGGCCGTGGCGCAGGCCTGGCCGACGTCGGAGCCCGCTTCGCAGTAGCTCAGCGCACCTGACGGGCGGTGAACTGCATCTGCGGGTTCGCGTAGAACTCCTGCGCCTCGACGAGCTGCAACTCGCGCTCACCGGACTCGAGTGTGGCCTTCAACAGGTCGTAGACACTTGACGCCGTGCGCTCCAGAGCGATCTTCGCGCTACGGGTCTCGACGTAGTGCGCGGTGAACAGTGCCGCTGTCACATCGCCCGAGCCGTTCGCCTTCATCGGCAGGTGCGGGGTCTGCACCAGCCACGCACCCTGCTCGTCGGCGGCGAGCATCTCGATGGTGCCCTCTTCGCGGTCAGGGCGCTCGACGCTCGTCACCAGCACGGTGCGCGGACCCATCGCGTGGGCGAGGTCGACCGAAGCGAGGGTGGACTCGAGCGTGTCCGGCTCGGTGTCGGTGAGGAAGCCGAGCTCGAACTGGTTCGGCGTGATGATGTCGGCGACCGGGACGACGCGCTCTCGCAGCAGAACCGGGATCGCCGGGGCCACGAAGCACCCCGACTTGGCGTTGCCCATGACCGGGTCGCAGGCGTAGACGGCGCTCGGGTTCGCGGACTTCACGCGGGCGACCGCGTCGATGATCACGTCGCCGATGCCTTCGCCGCCCTGGTAGCCGCTGAGGATCGCGTCGATCTGACCGAAGACGCCGCGCTCTTCGATGCCGGTGATGACCTCGCGGACGTCGTCCGGAGCGATCATCGGCCCACGCCAGGCGCCGTAGCCGGTGTGGTTGGAGAAGTTCACGGTGTAGACCGGGAGCACCTCGACGCCGATGCGCTGCAGCGGGAACACCGCGGCGGAATTGCCGACGTGCCCGTAGGCGACGGCTGACTGGATGGAGAGGATCTTCATTCTCCGGCTCTTTCGTTCAGGGCAGGCGGGTGCCCGCGAGGGTGGTCATCGCCCGGCCGCGACGAGATCGGCGACGAGGGTCTCGGCCTCATCATCGGACAGGTCGTGCACGGTCAGGCGCAGATGGTGGGACGGTTCTGCGCGGTCGTCGAGCGCGAAGTCGTCGCCGGTGCGGGCCAGCCACCCGCGGCGCATCAGCCGATCGGCGACGAGACGCGCGGGTTGCGGCAGCTCGACCCACAGGCTCATGCCGTCGGATGCTGTCGCATCGATCCCGCCGGCGCGCAGGCGCTCTGCGAAGGCGGCATTCCGCTCGGCGTAGTGGGCGGCCGCTGCGGCGACCTCGGTCATCACGGCGTCGTCGGTCAGCTGGGTCAGCGCGAGACGCTGCAGCAGGTGGCTCACCCACGTGGTGCCGGGACTCAGACGCATCGCGAGCCGTTCGGCCGTCTCGGCATCGGTCGCCGCGATCGCGAGGCACATGTCGGGTCCGAGAAACTTCGACACGGAGCGCACGAGCGCGAATCGGCGGTGGTCCGCACCGATGAGTGACTCGTACCGGCGCTGCGACAGCATCGAGAAGTGGTCGTCCTCGATGATCAGCACGTACGGGTGATCAGCCAGCACGGCTCGGAGCTCGGCGGCTCGAGACGCGGTGAGGCTCGCTCCGGTGGGGTTCTGCGCGCGCGGGGTGCAGATGATCGCGCGGACGCCGGCGTCCAGCGCCGCACGCAAACCGTCGACGGTCATGCCCTCGTCGTCGACAGGCACCGGGACGGCGCGGTATCCGCCCAGTCGCACCGTGTGGATGCTCGCCAGGAAGCACGGGTCCTCGAGCGCCACGGCATCGTCGCGCATCAGCGCCTGCGCGAGAAGCCGCTCGACCGCGTCGACGGCGCCGCTGGTGATGGTGATGCGGAAGTCGACATCGGCGAGGTCGGCCGAGATCCACTGCCGGGCCCATTCCTCGAGTCCGCGATCGATCACGGGCTCGCCGTAGAGCACGGGGCGCGAGGCGATGGTCATGAGCGCGGGTGCCGGGTCGGGGATGAGGCGAGGGTCCGGGTTGCCGGTGCCGATGTCGCGGAGCACCGTGTCGGGGGCGTAACCCTCCTGCGCCACTGCTTCGAGGCCCGCGACCACGGTGCCGGCTCGCCCGCGCGAGACCACCAGGCCGGCCTGAGCGAGCTGACGGTACGCAGCCACGGCGGTGTTGCGATTCACGCCGAGGGTGGCGGCCAGCTCTCGCACCGGGGGGAGGAGACTTCCGGGCTGCAGGGATCCGCGATCGCGCAGCGAACGCACGCTGTCGGCGATCTCCGACGCGGTGGTACCTGTGATCTGGTCGCTCATGATCCTCCTCAGCGATTCTAGGTCGAATCGGACAGTGCTACGTTTGATCTAGATCAAAACCCACTTCGGTGCATCCGACAGGAGTTCCCCATGACCGAGCAGACAACCACCGGATCCTCGCGCGTCAAGCGCGGCCTCGCCGAGATGCTCAAGGGCGGTGTCATCATGGACGTCGTCACCGCTGAGCAGGCGAAGATCGCCGAAGATGCGGGCGCCGTGGCCGTCATGGCGCTCGAGCGCGTGCCGGCCGACATCCGCGCACAGGGTGGGGTCTCGCGCATGAGCGACCCCGACATGATCGACAGCATCATCGATACGGTCTCGATCCCGGTGATGGCGAAGGCGCGCATCGGGCACTTCGTCGAGGCCCAGGTGCTGCAGGAGCTCGGCGTCGACTACATCGACGAGTCCGAGGTGCTCTCGCCAGCCGACTACGTGAACCACATCGACAAGTACGAGTTCACCGTGCCGTTCGTGTGCGGTGCGACCAATCTGGGCGAGGCACTCCGCCGCATCAACGAGGGCGCCGCGATGATCCGCTCCAAGGGCGAGGCCGGCACCGGCGACGTCTCCGAGGCGATGAAGCACATCCGCAAGATCCGTGGAGAGATCGCGGCCCTCGCTGCGCTGCCCAAGGACGAGCTGTACGTCGCCGCCAAGGAGCTGCAGGCGCCCTACGAGCTGGTCGCCGAGATCGCCGAGACCGGCAAGCTCCCCGTCGTGCTCTTCGTGGCCGGCGGAGTCGCGACCCCCGCAGACGCCGCGATGATGATGCAGCTCGGAGCAGACGGCGTGTTCGTCGGCTCGGGTATCTTCAAGTCGGGCAACCCCGCCGAACGCGCCAAGGCCATCGTCAAGGCCACCACGTTCTTCGACGACGCCAAGGTGATCGCCGAGGTCTCGCGCGGTCTCGGCGAGGCGATGGTGGGCATCAATGTCAGCGACCTCCCCGCGCCGCACCGTCTCGCCGAGCGTGGCTGGTAACACCCGCGTCGGAGTCCTCGCGCTGCAGGGCGACGTGCGCGAGCACGCCGCCCTGCTCGCGCACCTGGGCGCCGATGTCGTGCTGGTGCGCCGACCGGAAGAGCTCTTGTCCGTCGACGGACTCGTGATCCCCGGCGGCGAGTCGAGTGTGATCGACAAGCTCTCGCGCATCTTCGGGATGCAGGAGCCGATCCGCACCGCGATCGATGCAGGGCTCCCGGTCTACGGGACGTGCGCCGGACTGATCCTGCTCGCCGACACGGTGCTCGACAGGATCGACGGCCAGGAGTCGTTCGGCGGAATGGACGTCGACGTCCGTCGCAACGCCTTCGGACGCCAGACGGAGTCGTTCGAGACGGAACTCGACGTCCCCGCGCTGGGGGAGCCTCCGATGCGCGCGACGTTTATCCGCGCCCCCGTGGTCGAGCGTGTGGGCGCCGGTGTCGACGTCCTGGCATCGCTCACGGACGGCACGGTGGTCGCCGTCGAGCAGGGCAGCCTGCTCGGCACGAGCTTCCACCCGGAGGTCGATGGCGAGACGCGCTTCCACGAGCGCTTCCTCGACAAGGCCCGGGCCCGTGCCGGGACGTACGCGCGCTAGCGCCGGTGCGAGAGCAGCCAGTCGTACAGCTCGGGGTTGTCGTAGGTCTCGGTCCAGGAATCGTGGCCGACCCCCGCATAGCGCGTGAACCGCACGTCGGCGTCGAGCGACCGGAGTTCGGTGGTGATCTCCTCCGTGGCGGAGATCGGCACGACATCGTCGGCGTCGCCGTGGAAAGCCCAGACGGGCAGGTGACGAATCGGCTCAGCACTCTGCATCCAGAGCCCGCCGCAGATCGGTGCGATAGCGGCGAACCGTTCGGGATAGCGCACCGCCAGGCTCCAGGTCCCGAAGCCGCCCATGCTGAGCCCGGTCACCGATATGCGGGCCGGATCGACGCGGTGCGTCGAGACGACCTCGTCGACCAGCCCGGACAAGGTCGAGAGCTCCGCGACCCACTGACTCGACTCACCGCACTGCGGGGTGACGAGGACGAAGGGGAACTCGTGCCCGTCATCCGCCAGCCGCGGCGGGCCGTGCACCGCGGCGAGGTCGAGGTCGGAACCTCGTTCGCCCGCACCGTGCAGGAACAGCACCAGAGGCCAGAGCCTGCCCGGATCGGAGTCATAGTCATCCGGAAGGTGGACGAGATACCGCAGTACATCGGCCGGGGTCGGCGCGTCGTCGTGGACGTCCGACATGCGAGCGGCAGGAGCGATGTGTCGTGATCTGCGCATACCTCCATCCTGCGCCATCCGTGCCGGTCGTCCGACGGTAGGCTCACTTGGCCACTCGCGCCCGATCGCAGCGGTCACCAACGGATACGCAGAAACTCCGCACGGAGTTTCGCGCCTCGCTGGGGGTTCAGGCTCTCGACCCACGAGATGCGGCCGAGCAGATGTGCACGGAAATCGTCGAGTCGGCGGTGATTCTGACTGCGCGGACCGTGCACGACGCAGTTGTGGATCGTCGCCTTGAGCCGGTCATAGTCGTCTCGTGAGACATTCGTTCGCTGGTTGACGACGATTCCGGTCACGCTCTGCCTGACGCCCTGGCGTCGGACCCTCGTTTTGTGCGGGTTGGCCACATGCCCCTCGTCCTCGATGATCCGCTGCACACCGCGGATGAAGGCATCAGGTCGCTTCGCGAGTCTCGGACCGCCGCTGAACGAGAGGTCATCGGCGTATCGCGTGTAGGTCGCATCGACGGCATCCGCCCATCCCGTCAGCCGTGAATCCAGGCGCCGGATGGCGAGGTTGGCAAGCATCGGCGAGGAGGGAGCGCCCTGCGGCAGATGACTCGTGGCCAGAGCCCGACGCAGGGCGAACCGCTCGTCGGATGATCCGCCCGGTGGCATGGCAGCAAGCACGCGCGGAGGAACGGCGTTGCTGCACAGCCCGGTCACGACGTGCGCGACCGGCTCGGACAGTCCCGACTGCCGAAGCGTTCCGTAGATGCGACCGCCCGTCACGCGGGCGAAGAACGTGGTGAGGTCGAGGGATATGACGATGTCGGCCTCCGTGTGGAGCGCGGCCCCAGTGGCCGCGCTGCGACCGGGCATGAAACCGTGGGCGGCATCGTTCACGGCTATGAGGCCGAGCACCTGTTCCAGGAGACTGCGCTGCACACGGCGCATCCGTTGCTCCGGGATCTCTAGCAACCTGGGGATCCGCCCGTGCCGTGTGCGCCACTCGTACCGGTAGTGGTGCAAGGCTCCTGTGCGCGCGCGCCGATTCCAATGTTTGGTGTCGGCGAACCACTGGAGCCGGCCGACGTCCAGATCGAGCATGGCGGCGAGATCCGGGATGCTGTCGATGCGGGGAAGAGCGCCCGAGGGCGGCTGCGACGCCGATGGACCGACTACGCGGTGCTGGATGCGCAGCGGCGAACGGCGCTCGTCGGCTTTGCGCACCGCTTCTGCGAAATCGGGCGAACGGAGGATCACCGACGTCAGCAGTCGCGGGGCATCGACAGGCGGGCGGACGAAGGAGGTCAACACGTCGCCGACGAGCGGAGAGAGCCAACGGCGACGCGCTCCCATGACATACGCGCCGGCCTCGACGAGCTGCTCCTTCGCCCAGACCTCGGAGGCGAGGAAAGCGTCGGCCAGAGAGGCGGCCACCAACGACGGCAACGGTCGCGGCGTGCGCCCCAGCACGCGTGATGCGGTGGAGGGCGCCATCAGAGGGCAGCCGCGGAGCGGGCGCCGGGCGTGCGATGGCCTGCGTACGACTCGTCCATCAGTGCGGGCACCGGTCTGCGCGAAGCGCAGTAAGGCGCCTGCGGCGTTCGTTCCAGGTCAGACTGCGTACCCCGGGGTGACCCCGGAGAGAGCGGAACACGTCGTGAACCACTCGCCTCGTCCGCAAGCCATCGCACGCGGCCACCATAGCAAGGAACACCAACGTCCGGATGGCATCGAACGCAGCCCCGGCGATGAGCCGCGACTACGCGGCCCTTCGCGAGTATGCGAGCGCGTCAGCCCCTGCGGCCGCGCCCGGATCGCGACCGCGACTACTCCACGGCGAGGGTGCGAGGAATCTCGGTGCGGAGAGCGGTGACCGTCGGCAGGACTGTGGCGGCCAGGAGCAGGGCGAGTCCACCGCCGGCGATCAGCCCGATCGTCGGGAACGCGATGACGGGGCCGGGCAGCGAGAGCTTTCCGGCGACGACGAGGCCTCCGACCGCAGTGGCGGCTACCCCCAACATGGCCGCAGTGACCGCATAGGCCAGAGCTTCCCAGATCGCGGTGAGCACGATCGCACCGCACGTGGAGCCCACGGCCTGGATGAGGGCGAATTCCCGCTCGCGGGTATGACCGGACATGAACACGGTCGCCGCGGCCGCCACGCCCGCGAGGAGGAGGGGGCCGCCGAGGAGGATCACGACCCCCTCGGGGGCGAGGTCGAATCCCGCGTCGCTGCCGCTTCGCACGGCTTCCGCCGCGGCCAGTGTCGCACCCGTCGTGTAGAGCCCTCCCGCGAGGGCGATCGCGACCACGAGGGGACCGATCGCCGCGCTCGACCGAGACAGGCGGTACCGGGCGGAGTTCCGGGCGAGGAACCACGTCGCGGAGATGGTCGTCGGCACCATCGCGGTCCAGCCGCGGAGGACGAGAGGGAACACGATCGGGCCTGCGGCGGCGAGGGCGGCCGCGATCAAGGGTGTGAGCAGGATGGCCTGCCCCGAGAACGCGGACATCGATGCATCGCCGTCGAGGGTCGTCGCGAGCGCCGTGGTGCCTCCGAGAGCGCACACGGTCAGGATGATGCGGAACCATCCCATCCGGATCCGCGGGGGCTCTGCATCACGAAGTGCCTCGATGGCCGGGGTCCGACTGGCCCGCCGCGCACTGCGCAGTCCACCGAGCACCACGGTGAGCGCAACTGCGGCGATCACGATGAGGCCGCTGCCGATACCGAGGTGGAGGCTCACGCCCTGCATCTCGGGCCACTCCCGGAACACCCAGACGAAGAGGGACGGGAACATCGGCAGCGCGAGGAGCCAGCCGACGAGCGCGCCGATGATGCCGATGATGCCGAGCTGGGTGAGAACGATGACGGCGACCAGCGCGGGCCGGACGCCGACGAGCTGCCACAGCGCGTAATCGCGCAGCTGCAGGGCGATCGTGAGATTCGCCGTGGAACCGAGCACGATGAGCGCCGTGATGGCCGCGAACATGATCACAGCGGAGCTGGTGCTGGCGAGCCCCTCCTGCACGGCGCCACCGTGGAAGGTGCCGGTCTCGAGCAGACCGGCGGCGTGCGCACCGACGAATCCGGAGGTGACGGTCACGGCGAGCACTCCGAGCCAGACGCGCCACCGCAACATCAGATCGGAGACGATCAGGGCGATCATGCCGAAGCCCCGGCGAGAGTGATCGCCTCGAGCACCTGCTCCGGAGTGGGGTGTCGCAGTTCTCGATGGATCGTCCCGTCGCGGAGCACGAGGACGCGATCGGCGAGGGCGGCGGCCTCGAGGTCATGGGTGACCATGACGACGGATCTGCCATCGCCGGCCGATGCGCGAAGCAGGCGGAGCACGTCGGCGCCCGTGGCCGTGTCGAGCGATCCGGTGGGTTCATCCGCGAACACGATGTCCGGCCGCAGGGCGAGCACGCGGGCGATGGCGATCCGCTGCTGTTGGCCGCCCGAGAGCTGTCCGGGGCGATGCCCGCCACGGTCCGTCAGGCCGACGTCGGCGAGCGCACGGTCAACGTCCGCGCGCTGCACGCTCTGCCGCGCAAGCCGGGCGGGAAGCGCGATGTTCTCCCGCGCCGTCAGCGAGGGGATGAGGTTGAAGGACTGGAACACGAATCCGACGTGACGGCGACGCAGCGCGGCGAGCGCGCCGCGCCGAAGGGACGAGAGCTCTCGACCTGCGAGGTGGACGCTCCCGGTGTCGTAGGGCTCGAGACCCGAGAGGCAGTAGAGCAGGGTCGACTTGCCGGAACCGCTCGGACCGACGATGCTCACCATCTCGCCGGGATGCACATCGAGGGATATCCCGCGCAGGACGGAGACGCGCGGCTCCTTCCGACCGGTTCCGGGGAATGTCTTCTCGAGGTTCGCGGCGCGAATCAGTGGTTCGATCACCCCTCCATTCGAGCGCGCACCGAGAGGCGCGGCGAGAGACCGGAGTGGACAGTCGTGGTAGAGCTGGCTCTACTCTTCGCTCGATCGCCCGCTGCCCGGCTCCGCGATCCGTAGGGTTGAGGCATGAGAGCGCCGACCGTCTGGCACGCGATGATGCGCGCACCCTGGCGGTTCCTGTTCGGCGCGTGGCCATGGCGCGCTCTCGGATACCTGTCGGCGAGCGTCGCGATCGGTCTTCTGCTGCTGCCGATCACCATCCTGACGTTGCTGTTTCTGCCCCTGTGGGGCATCGTGATCGGCGCGCTCGAGCGGCGACGTACCCGGCTCTTGGGTTTTCCTGCTCAGCCGTCCGGTCACGTTCCCCTCCGGCGCGACCAACGTCATCTCTGGCTGTCCGTGCGGATGAACGAGGGAGCGACCTGGAGGGAGACGGTCGCGCTGCTGCTCGATCTGGTCGTCGGCTGGCTCGTGCTCGCCCTGGTGTTCTTCCAGGGCCTGCTGCTCGTGCTCCTCGTCTACGTCGCCGTGTCCGGGGTGCGTGGACCCACGCGGCTCAACCTCTTCGGCGACGTCTGGATCGTCGCGACTCCTCATACCTGGTTGCTGCTCGTCCCGATCGCCGCGCTCTCGCTGTGCGTGTTCGCCTACGCCAACGCCGTGCTCGCCGCCGGGCAGGCCACATTGCTGCGTTCGCTCTGCGGTCCTCGACAGCACGAGATGACGCGCAACGTGGAGCGTCTCGTGCAGTCGCGCGCTGCGCTGGTCGAAGCCTTCGAGGCGGAGCGGCGGCGCATCGAACGCGACCTGCACGATGGCGTCCAGCAGGAACTCGTGACGCTCGCCGCGCGCCTCGGCATGGTGAGTCTCGAACTCGACGACCTCGACGCGACGGGTGCCGACACCGCCCCGGTCCGCGGTGCGCTCGACGTCGCCCAGGGACAGGCGGAACACGCGATGGCGACGCTGCGGGATACCGTGCGAGGTATCCATCCTGCCGTTCTCACCGACCACGGGCTCCGGGCAGCCCTGGACGAGTTGGCCGACCGGGCGCCGATCCCGCTCCGGCTGGAGATCCCGGACCTCGGCAGGCTGCCGGCGCCGGTGGAGACGGCCGCCTACTATTTCGTGACCGAGGCGATCAGCAACGCGGCCAAGCACACCGTCGCGACCAGGCTGACCGTGCGTGCCGGGGTGACGAACGCCATCCTCGACGTGCTCGCCATAGACGACGGGCAGGGCGGAGCGGATGCGAATGAGGGAACAGGTCTGCGAGGACTCACCGAACGCGCCGCCACCCTCGGTGGTCGGTTCACGATCGACAGCCCGGACGGCGGGCCGACGACGCTCCGTATGACGATGCCGCTGCAAAAAGAATGGGCGGTGTCGGATGCGTCTGTTGCTCGCTGAAGACTCCGCGCTGCTGCGCGAGGCCCTGACGGCTCTGCTCGAGCGGCTCGGCCACATCGTCGTCGCGACCGCGCAGTCGGCGCCCGAGCTGCGGGCGGTGTTCGAGCGCCTGGCCGCGGCCGGCGATGCACCCGACGTCGTCGTGACCGACGTGCGCATGCCGCCGGACGAGACGGACGATGGACTCCGCGCCGCGCTCGACATCCGCGCCCTGCACCCGGCGCAACCGGTCATGGTGCTCTCCCAGTACATCGCGGACACCTACGCGCGAGAACTGCTCACGCTTCCGGGTGGCGGCATCGGCTACCTGCTGAAGGATCGGGTGAGTCGTGTCCGCGACTTCGCGACCGCGCTCGACACGGTCGCAGAGGGTGGCACCGTCATCGACCCGGACGTGGTCCAGCACCTCCTGAGCAGTTCGCGTCAGGGGCCGCTCGACGCACTCACTGGGCGGGAGCGCGAGGTGCTCGGCCTGATGGCCGATGGACAGTCGAACTCCGACATCGCCGTTTCGCTCACGCTGACGGATGCGGCCGTGAGTAAACACATCGGCAACATCTTCACGAAGCTCGGCCTCGGACCCGTCGAGGAGAACCGCCGAGTGAGAGCCGTTCTGACTTACCTCGACGCCGCGCGTTCCTGAACCTGCAGCAGGGCTGCGAGCCAGCGCAGCGCGGGGCCGGCTTGCGCACGCTGGAACCCTCGGAGGCCGGGGAGCTGGGGTATCTCGGGTTGCGCCTGTGCGAACCAGAGATAAGACGCGAAGCCCGAGATCACCGGCAGCATGTCGTGAACGGGCGGGGCTCCGTGCTCTTCGAACAGCGGCCACGCCTCTTCGCACGCGGGACCGCCGGAGGCCTCGACGCTCGGCAGCAGAAAAGGGAGATCGATCCACGGGGCTCCGCGGCGGGCGTGCGGCCAGTCCACGAATCGTGCGTGCCCGTCGCTGATCAGGATGTTGTCGGCACGCACGTCGTCGTGCGCGATGACGTCTCCGCCGACCGCAGCGCGGAAGTCCTGTTCGATACGCAGCAGATCACTCATCCGCTCTCGGACCAGGATCGGGAGACCGGCGAGCAGCCGCTCATTGAGGGAGATCTGCTCCCATCGGGTGAAGTCGGGGAGCATGCTGTCGGCCGCGTCTCCCAGGTCGAGTGGCGCCTTCGTCGACGAGAGGATGCGGAGGGTCGAGGCGATCGAATGCAGATCATCCACCGACCAGGGGCTGCCGGGGTGGTGCCCGTCGATCGCCTCGAGCACGAGCGCAGCGCCGACCGTCTCGTCGACCTCGCCGAGCACCGCCGGGGCGATCGTCGGTGGCAGTGTCCTGAGCACCTGCATCTCGGCACGGAGGAAGTGCAGCGAGTCGGGGTGCCAATCCCGCGCGCACGCCTTCACGAAGGCCTTCCCCTTGGTGGTGGTGACCACACCGGCGTAGGACGCACTGAATCCGCTTTGCGCCGGGTCGTCGCGGACGAATCGTCCTCCGATCACGTCGACGATGCGCGCGCGCACCACCAGGGGGAGTGCGGTCCACTCCGGTCGAAGGCGGTCTGCGCCTGCGCTCATCGTGACGGTCCCTTCGCTCGCAGCGTCGCGATATCCCCGGGGCACGGGTTCCTCGACGCTAGCAGCAGCCGGCGGCAGGACCAACGGTCTCGGTCACTCGGTGCGTGAACCTGCGTCGACCAGGGCGCGGATGGCCTCGACGGTGCGGTCGACGTCGTCCGAAGTGGTCGCCCACGACGACATCGAGCACCGCAGGGCCGCACGGCCCTCCCACTCGGCGCCCGTCATGGCCGCCGTCCCCTCGACGAGGATCGCCGCGCCGAGCGCACGCGTCGCTTCGGCGGAGCCGAGGCGGAACATCACCTGTGTGTAGTCGACCTCGTTGATGACTTCCACCGAGTCCACCGTCCGGAGTCCCGCGGCCATGGCGACGGCGTGGGCATGCAGGCGATCCATCAGCTCGGCGATACCCGATCGTCCGAGACTGCGCAGCGCGGCCCACGCGGGAACCCCGCGGGCGCGTCGCGAGAGCTCGGGCGTGACATCCCACGGGTCGAGCCCTGAATAGATCAGATAGTCGCCTCCGGTGCGGAACGCCGCGATGGAGTCCGCCGGGTCGCGCACGATCGCCATGCCACAGTCGTAGGGCACGTTCAGCGTCTTGTGGGCGTCTGTCGCCCAGGAGTCGGCATCCGCCATGCCCGCGGTGAGGTGGCACAGTGCGGGGGAGGCCGCCGCCCACAGCCCGAACGCGCCGTCGATGTGCACCCACGCGCCGTTCCGGTGTGCGACCGGGATGAGCGCGGCGAAGTCGTCGAAAGCGCCGGTGTGCACCTCACCCGCCTGCAGACACACGATGAGGGGTCCCTCGCCGCCGGTGAGAGCCTGCTCCAGCGCGTCCGCACTCATGCGTCCTTGCTCGTCGGAGGGTATGACCGTCAATTCCGCTCGTCCGATCCCCAGGAAGCGTGCGGCACGGTCGATGGATCCGTGCCGGTCGGCCCCGACGACGAACCGCAGCGTGGGGGAACCCTGGAAACCCTGCTCGGCGATGTCCCATCCCGCGCGTGCGAGAACCGCGTGTCGCGCGGTGGCCAGGCAGGTGAAGTTGGCGAGCTGCCCGCCCGTGACGAAACCGACGCTGGCGGCCGCGGGGAGGCCGAAGAGGTCGAGCATCCACTGCCCGGCGACGCGTTCCATGGCGACCGTGGCGGGTGTGAGGGTCGACGAACCAGAGTTCTGATCCCACGCCGAGACGAGCCAGTCGGCGGCCAGGGCTGCCGGATGCGTGCCGCCGATCACGAAGCCGAAGAACCGGCCGCCGGGGATCGCGACGAGTCCGGGGTCGGCGAGCACGGCCATCTCCTCGACCACTGTCGCGGGGTCCATGCCGTGCTCAGGGAGCGGGCCGCCGAACGCTGTCAGCATGTCGTCGAGTGAAGCCCGGGGCCACACCGGTCGCTCGGCGACCGAGTCCAGGAATCGGAGGGCGGCGTGATGCGCGGTTTCCAGTGCACGCGACCTGTCGTCAGGAGCCATCTCGTTCATGCCTCAGGCCTACACCCGGGTGTCGCCTCGCGCCAGAGGTCGCGCGCTCACGCCGGTTCGCGAGGAGCCCGGACGCGAGCGGGCCCCATGCGATCAGTAGGGTTGATCGCATGATCGGCGCACGTGAATGGCAACTCATCGGCCTGAACAACCTCTACATGAACCTGCAGCGACTGCATGTGTATGATCGCGCGTCGACGATGATCAGCGGGACAGCCGAGGACGAGGCGCGGACCGCTGCCCTTCGCGGATGGATGGACGCGGTCGTGGCGGCGATGGAGCCGGTGTTGCAGGGAGGAGAACTCGATCAGGCGACCCAGGACTCTCTCCTGCCGCTGGTGCCGTGGCTCCGTGACGAGGTGGCTCGCTACTACGCGCTGCACGATCCGGCAGCCCCGTTGCGGGAGCAGGCCGCGTTCGGTGCAGCCCACGTGCTCGCCTGCGACTACCAGACGAAGGGCGAGCGGGCGATCGCCGAAGCGGTCGACAAGCCGGAGGAGGCCGATCGCCTCCTCCAGCGCGTCCCGATGATGATGGCGCTCGTCCGGCAGGCGAACACCGCGGTCGGAACCTGTGCCCAGGGTGAGCCGAGCGACGAGATCGCGGGCTACATCACCGAGCATGTGCGGGTTGCGCGCGGCGATGAATCGCGCATGTTGCTGCAGATCGGTGCCGCCCCGGTGACGTTGCAGGGCCGCGACCCGCGCGAATGACGGCTGCGCGGACGGCCGCGGTGGACGCCGCTCGGTCGACCGCGGCTTTTCGATAGAATGGACGACGCCCTGGGCACGCTCCGGGGCGGATACGACGAGCGGAGACTTATGTCCGGGCATTCCAAGTGGGCGACCACGAAGCACAAGAAGGCCATCATCGACTCGCGGCGTGCGAAGTCCTGGGCCAAGCTGATCAAGAACATCGAGGTTGCGGCGAAGCTCGGCGGACCAGACCTCGTCGGCAACCCGACACTCTTCGACGCGGTGCAGAAGGCCAAGAAGACCTCGGTCCCCAAGGACAACATCGACCGCGCAGTGAAGCGTGGTGCCGGCATCGGCGGCGAGGTCGTCGAGTACACCTCGATCATGTACGAGGGCTACGGACCCAACGGCGTCGCGCTCATGATCGAGTGTCTGACCGACAACAAGAACCGGGCGGCCGCTGAGGTCCGCACGGCGCTCAGCCGCAACGGTGGGACGCTCGCCGACCCCGGCAGCGTCGCCTACAACTTCAGCCGCAAGGGCGTCATCGTCGTCGGCTCCGAGGGCACCACCGAGGACGACGTCATGATGGCGGCGCTCGAGGCGGGCGCCGAGGAGATCGAGCCTCATGCCGAGGGCTTCGAGGTCATCACTGAGGCGACTGACCTGGTGGCCGTGCGCAGCGCGCTGCAGGAAGCCGGGATCGACTACGAGTCGGCGGACGTCGAGTTCGTTCCGAACCTCAAGGTCGAGATCGACGCCGACACCGCACGGAAGATCTTCCGCCTGATCGATGCCCTTGAAGACAGTGAAGACGTGCAGAACGTGTTCACCAACTTCGACCTGTCGGCCGAGGTCCAGGCCGAGCTCGAGAACGACGACGCGTAGGCGCGCCGGGCGGCCTGTGTCGGTGTGCCCACCTAGCCTGGGGGAGTGACCTCCTCTCTGCGCGTGCTCGGCATCGACCCCGGCCTCACGCGTTGCGGTGTGGGCATCGTCGACGTCGATCCTTCGCGTCGCGGCACGCTGGTGCATGTGGGAGTGATCCGATCGTCACCGGATGCCGAGGTCGGTGATCGTCTGGCCATCGTCGCGGCCGGGATCCGTGCGGTGATCGCGGAGCACCGCCCGGATGCGGTCGCCGTCGAGCGCGTCTTCGCGCAGCAGAACACCCACTCCGTGATGGGGACGGCCCAGGCCAGTGGCGTGGCGCTGCTGATCGCGGCCGAGTCTGGGTTGCCCGCCGCCACCCATACGCCGAGCGAGGTGAAGGCCGCGGTCACCGGCTACGGCGCCGCCGATAAGCGCCAGGTGCAGACCATGATCGCGCGCATCTTGCGACTGGACGCGCTTCCGCAGCCGGCCGACGCGGCCGACGCCCTGGCGATTGCGCTGTGCCATGCCTGGCGTCGCGGTGGCCCCACGGCATCCGGGCAGGGGGCGCTCACTCCCGCGCAACGGGCCTGGGCGGACGCCGAGAAGCGTGTCGCTCGAACATAGGTCCGAACCACGCCCTAGGCTGAGGGGATGATCTCCTCACTGCACGGCGTCGTCCAGCATGCGACGTCCGATCAGGTCGTCATCGACGTGGGTGGTGTCGGGTTCGCCGTCGCCGTCCCTGCCGATGTCGCACACACCGCGACCGTGGGGGAGAAGCTCCTCTTGCACACGAGCCTCATCGTCCGTGAGGACTCGCTCTCCCTGTTCGGCTTCGCGGATCGCGGCGAGCTTGAGATCTTCGGCCTGCTGATCAGCGTGACCGGCGTCGGGCCGAAATCGGCGTTGGGAGTGCTCTCGCACCTCACGGGCGATCAGATCGCCGAAGCCGTGACAGCGGAAGATGACGCGCCGTTCCGACGGGTCTCGGGTATCGGACCCAAGACGGCGAAACTCATCGTGCTGCAGCTCGCCGGCAAGGTGCAGGCCTTCGCGGCACCGTCGAGGCCGGTGGTGTCGGGCGGCACCGATGTCGTCACGCAGGTGGCTGCGGCGCTGGTCGGCCTCGGCTGGTCGGAGAAGGTCGCCGCCGAGGCCGCGGCGCAGACGGCGGCCGAAGCCACGGAGGCGGAGCGGGCGACTGTGGCCCTGCTGCTGCGGCGAACTCTCGCGCTGCTCGGCCCTGCGCAGGGAGGCCAGGCGCGTGTCTGATCCCCTCGACGCGACCGAGCCCTCGGATGAGACCGAACTGGCGATCGAGGGCGCGCTGCGCCCGACGAGCCTCGGCGATTTCGTCGGACAGCAGAAGGTGCGCGGGCAGTTGCAGCTGCTGCTCGACGCCGCACGCATCCAGAGCCGCCCTGCCGACCACATTCTGCTCGCCGGCCCCCCGGGGCTCGGCAAGACGACGCTGGCGATGATCGTGGCGCACGAGAGCCAGCGCCCGCTTCGCCTGTCGAGCGGCCCGGCCATCCAGCACGCCGGCGACCTCGCCGCACTGCTCTCCAGCTTGGTGCCGGGGGAGGTGCTCTTCATCGACGAGATCCACCGCATGGCACGCTCCGCCGAAGAGATGCTGTACCTCGCGATGGAGGACTACCGGATCGACATCATGGTCGGCAAGGGTGCGGGAGCGACGAGCATTCCGCTCGAGCTGTCACCCTTCACGCTCGTCGGAGCCACGACGCGATCCGGTCTGCTGCCGAATCCGCTGCGCGACCGTTTCGGATTCACCGGACACCTGGAGTTCTACGACGAGTCCGAGCTCGAGCAGGTCATCGCCCGCTCGGCCTCTGTCCTGGGCGTCGACGTGCCGACCGATGCGCTCTCCGAGATCGCGCGCCGCTCCCGAGGCACACCTCGCATCGCGAACCGCCTGCTGCGCAGGGTGCGTGACTACGCCCTCGTGCACGGCGGGGGTGGCGCCACGATCCATGACGTACGCGCGGCGCTCGAACTCTACGACGTCGACTCGATCGGCCTCGACCGGCTGGACCGTGCGGTGCTGGAAGCTCTGGTCCGCCGTTTCCGCGGGGGCCCGGTCGGCCTGAGCACGCTCGCCGTGGCGGTCGGCGAAGAGGGTGAGACCGTGGAGAGCGTGGTGGAACCGTACCTGGTGCGCATCGGCTTCCTCGGGCGCACTCCGCGCGGTCGTGTGGCGATGCCGGAGGCCTACGCGCACCTCGGCGTCGCGCATCCGGACGGGATGCTTAAGTTGGATGACCTATAATCACTGAAGACTTCCCGGTTACCTTCGCGCGCCCAAAGGCTGGAGCGTGCACCTGAGAAAGGCGCTTCCCCCATGCCCATGGAATTCCTGCTCTTCGGCCTTCTCGCCGTCCTCCTCGTCTTCATGATCTTCAACACGCGCAAGCGCACGAAGCAGATGAAGGCCGATCAGGAGGAGAAGGCGACCAAGACCGTTCCCGGCGCCAAGGTGCTCCTGCAGGGCGGCATCTACGGCACGATCGTCTCGTACGACCCCGATGACCTCGACACGCCGGCTCTCGTCGAGATCGCTCCGGGAACCATCATCGACGTGCACAGCCAGGCGATCCTCCGCGTGGTCGAGCCCAAGGATGCGATCATCGACGCACCCGTCGACGTGATCGAGGAGCCGGCCGTCGACGACGCAGCCGCCCCCGCGCTCGAGACCCCCGAGGAGACGCGCGCTCGCCTCGAGCGCGACGCCGACGACAAGTAATCTCCGCGGCCGACGCGGCCCTTCGGATCTCCGTCCTCCCAGAAAGCTGAACACACGTGGCTTCATCTTCTCCCGTCCGTCACGCCTGGCGGGTCCTGCTCGGCCTGCTCCTGGTGACGGGTGTGCTCTTCGGCATCAACTCGCTGGGCGTATACGTCATCAAGGACGCCGAAGGACAGCCGGTCAGCTCCTGGACGCCCGAGCTCGCACTCGACCTGCAGGGTGGCACCCAGATCGTCCTCAGTGCAGAGACCGAGGACGGTGCGGCGCCCACGCAGGAGCAGCTCGACCAGGCCGCGGCGATCATCCGCCAGCGCGTGGACGCGTCGGGTGTGGCCGAGGCCGACATCACGACCGAGGGCGGACAGAACATCGTCGTCCAGATCCCTGGCGAGGCGGATGCGCAGACGCGTGAGCGGATCCAGGCGAGCGCGCAGCTCGAGCTGCGACCCGTGCTCTACACGACGGCCGCGAGCACCGAGTTCGTCGGGGAGGACGGGAACTCCACTCCGTACCCCAGCCCGGACCCGTCACTGAATGCGACGCCGACCGCCGAGCCGACCGACGCGAGCGACCTGTCCTGGGTGACGGACAAGCTGGCAGCGGAGTTCCAGGCCTACGACTGCGAGAACCCGGACAACGACCCCGCTCGGGCCCCGAAGGACCAGCCGGTCGTCGCCTGCTCCCCGGACAAGGCGCAGAAGTTCCTCCTCGGCCCGACGGAGCTCGACGGCACCGCGATCACCGACGCCTCCGCGGGTCGCGACCAGAAGTCCGGCGCGTGGATCGTGCAGCTGACCATGAACGGCGAGGGCGGCGACGCCTTCGGCAAGGTCAGCACGCGGCTCAACCAGAACCGCATCGACGGACTGTCCCCGCGTGATCAGTTCGCATTCGTGCTCGACGGCGACGTCATCAGCGCGCCGCGGATGAACGGCGTCATCCTCGACGGCCGTCCCAGCATCTCTGGCAGCTTCACGCAGGAGACCGCGACGACCCTCGCCGACCAGCTGAAGTTCGGTGCCCTGCCGCTCAGCTTCGTCGTGCAGAGCTCCGACACCATCTCGGCGACGCTGGGAACCCAGCAGCTGCAGATCGGTCTGATCGCGGGACTCATCGGTCTCGCGCTCGTCGCGATCTATTCGCTGATCGTGTACCGAGCACTCGGGTCGGTGATCATCGCCTCGATCGCGGTGATGGCCGTCCTCACCTACATCATCATCTGCATCCTGGCCTGGCGCCTCGGATTCCGTCTCTCGCTCGCCGGCGTCGCCGGCCTGATCGTGTCGATCGGTTTCACCGCCGACTCGTTCATCGTCTACTTCGAACGAATACGAGACGAACTCCGCGACGGGAAGTCGATCACCGCCGCGGTTGAAGACGGCTGGGGTCGCGCGAAGCGCACGATCTACATCTCGAAGTCGATCAACATCCTCGCGGCGGTCGTGCTGTACATCCTCGCCGACGCCACGGTGAAGGGCTTCGCGTTCACGCTCGGCCTCACGACCCTCATCGACGTGTTCATCTTCGTGATCTTCACGCACCCGGTCATGCAGCTTCTCGCGCGCACCCGATTCTTCGGCGGCGGTCACAAGCTCTCGGGCCTCGATCCCGAGGCCCTCGGTGCGGTGTACCGAAGCCGGTCCCAGTACCGGGAGGTCACGACGGCATCGGCAGGTCGCGGTGCGAAGAACGCCCGCTCTCGCGCCGAGGCGGATCGCCGCCAGACGATCGCAGAACGAAAGCGCGCCGAGGCACTCGCGGGCGACAGACCCACCAAGCCCGGAAGTGAGGGAGACGCCTGATGCCTTCCATGAATGAGTTCGGAAACAACCTCTATTCCGGCAAGACCTCCTTCCCGTTCGTCGGCAAGCGTCGCCTGTGGTTCATCATCGCGATCATCCTGGTCGTCGGTTCGGCCCTCGTGCCGCTCATCCGGCCCATCCAGTTCTCCATCGAGTTCACCGGCGGGTCCCAGTTCACGGTGCAGGCGCCCGACACGGTCGATCAGGACACCGCGAAGGAGGCCGTCCAGTCGGTCGTCCCGGGAGCCGCGACCAAGGTCGTCGTCCTGAACGGGAAGGACATCCGCGTCCAGACCGACCAGATGAGCGCCGCCGAGACGCAGGACGTCGCTGAAGCCCTCGCCGACGCCTACGGTGTGGAGCCCGCCAATGTGACGTCGTCGTTCATCGGCCCGGCCTGGGGTGAGAACGTCACGAAGCAGTCGCTGTGGGGTCTCGCGATCTTCCTCGCCCTCACCTTCCTGATCCTCGCGATCTACTTCCGCACGTGGAAGATGTCGGCGGCGGCGATCATCGGCCTTCTCGACGTGCTCGTCATCACGGTCGGCGTCTACGCGCTGGCCGGCTTCGAGATCTCTCCGGCCGCCGTCATCGGCTTCCTCACGATCCTGGCGTACTCGCTGTACGACACCACGGTCGTGTTCGACAAGGTCAGAGAGAACACCACCGAAGACGGGGAGAAGTCCGCGCGGCTGTTCGGTGAATCGGTGAACCTCGCCGTGAACCAGACGCTCGTGCGCTCCATCAACACGTCTGTGGTCGCGGCCCTGCCGGTTGGGGCCGTGCTCTTCATCGGAGCCTTCTGGCTCGGTGCGGAATCGCTCACCGACATCTCGCTGTCGATCTTCGTCGGCATCCTCGTCGCGACGTACTCCACGCTCTTCGTTGCCGCTCCGCTGTACTCGCTGTTCCGCGAGAACGAGCCGCAGCTCAAGGAGCGCGACGCCCGCATCCGCGAGGCTCGCAGCCGGGCGTCCGTCGAAGCCTGACGGGTCCGGCCCGAGGGTGCTCCGGGCGGGAGCTCGGCGCCCTCAGCACGCGTAGGATGAATTGATCGGGAGGTGAGTTGATGGCGGAACCGCAGACGTCATCGCAGGGTTCGAGTCTGCGACGACTGGTTCCCCGCATCTTCTCCCGCGCGTCCCGCATCAACGACCTCGACAACCTGATCCGTACGGTGCGTGCGAACCACCCCAAGGGCGACTTCTCCGTCATCGAACGCGCATACGCGGTCGCGAAGGAGAAGCACGAGGGGCAGAAGCGCCAGAGCGGCGAGCCGTACATCACGCACCCCCTGGCGGTCGCGCAGATCCTCGCCGAGCTCGGTCTGGGCCCGCGGGCCATCGCCGCGGCGCTCCTGCACGACACGGTCGAAGACACGGGCTATGCGCTGACCGATCTCACCGCCGAGTTCGGCGATGAGGTCGCGATGCTCGTCGACGGCGTGACCAAGCTCGACAAGGTCAAGTACGGCGAGAGCGCGCAGGCCGAGACGGTCCGCAAGATGATCGTGGCGATGTCGAAAGACATCCGGGTCCTGCTCATCAAGCTCGCCGACCGGCTGCACAACGCGCGCACCTGGGGTTTCGTCCCGCCGGAGAAGGCCACGAAGAAGGCCAAGGAGACCCTCGAGATCTACGCCCCGCTGGCGAACCGTCTCGGTATCCAGGCGATCAAGTCGGAGCTCGAAGACCTCTCGTTCGCTGTGCTGCACCCGAAGATCTACAACGAGATCCACAGCCTCATCGCGCAGCGGACCCCGCAGCGTGAGAAGTACCTCGCGCAGGTCGTCGAGGAGATCGACGAGGATCTGCGCGACCTCCGTATCCGCGGCAAGGTCGTCGGGCGGCCGAAGCAGCTGTACTCGGTGTACCAGAAGATGGTCATCCGCGGCCGCGAGTTCGACGACATCTACGACCTGATCGGCATCCGCGTGCTCGTCGGCTCGGTGCGCGACTGCTATGCCGTCCTCGGTGCGATCCACGCGCGTTGGACGCCGCTGCCCGGCCGGTTCAAGGACTACATCGCCACGCCGAAGTTCAACCTCTACCAGTCGCTGCACACCACGGTCATCGGGCCCGCCGGTCGCACGGTCGAGATCCAGATCCGCACCCACGAGATGCACCAGCAGGCCGAGTACGGTGTGGCGGCGCACTGGATGTACAAGGAGCGGATGAACGGCGGTGGCAAGACCGAGGTCCGCGCCTCTGACACCGACATGGCGTGGCTCGCCCACATCTCCGACTGGCAGGCCGAGACGGCCGACCCCGGAGAGTTCCTCGACTCGCTGCGCTTCGAGATCGGTGCGAAGGAGGTCTACGTCTTCACGCCGAAGGGGCGTGTGATCGGCCTGCCCGCCAGCGCGACCCCCGTGGACTTCGCCTACGCGGTGCACACGGAGATCGGCCACCGCACCATGGGTGCGAAGGTCAACGGGCGCCTCGTGCCTCTGGAATCGGAGCTCAAGAGCGGCGACGTGGTCGAGGTCTTCACCTCGAAGAACCCCGATGCCGGCCCCAGCCAGGACTGGCTCGGTTTCGTCGCGAGCACGCGAGCGCGGAACAAGATCCGCGGCTGGTTCACCAAGGAGCGCCGCGAAGAGGCCATCGAGCAGGGCAAGGAGGCCATCGCCCGCGCGATGCGCCGCCAGAACCTGCCGCTGCAGAAGCTGATGAGCCAGGACTCGTTCGCCGAGGTGGCCCGCGGGCTGCACTACGAAGACGTCTCCGCGCTCTACGCCGCCGTCGGCGAAGGACACGTGTCGACGCAGTCGGTGCTCGAGAAGGTCACGGCCCTGGTCGCGGCTAACGACCCCAGCACGGGAGCCATCGACCTGCCCGGCAGCGTTCCGACGCGTGAGCCGCGATCCGGCGACTCGGGCGTCCTCGTGCGCGGCGCCAACGACATCCTGGTGAAGCTGGCCAAGTGCTGCACCCCGGTACCCGGTGACCAGATCGTCGGATTCGTGACGCGCGGCAGTGGCGTCTCGGTCCACCGGGCGGACTGCGTCAACGTCAAGGCGCTCAGCAACGAGCAGGACCGCTTCGTCGAGGTCTCGTGGGCTCCCACGACGAAGAGCGTGTTCCGCGTGCAGATCCAGGTCGAGGCGCTCGACCGCTCGGGCCTTCTCTCCGACGTGACGCGCGTGCTGAGTGAGCACCACGTCAACATCCTCTCGGCGACGGTCACCACCACCGATGAGCGGTTGGCTCTGAGCCGGTTCGTCTTCGAGATGGGCGATGCCGTGCATCTCGACCGTGTGCTGAACGCGGTCCGTCGGATCGACGCCGTCTACGACGTCTACCGGGTCACCTCCTCCTGACGGCGAGGCGCTGCAGAGCGGCCGAACCCATGCGGCTGCCCGGCACGCGTCGAAGGTCCTGCAGCGCGTTCATCGCCGCCTCGGGGGTATCCGGGCAGGCGACGGCGAGGAGATCCATCCAGGGCAGCACCCGCGGGTCGCGATGCAGTGTCGTCGCGAGGTCGAGCATCGTGCGGGCCGGGCTGGATACGGCGACGCCGCCGAGCGTACGGACGTCGGAATCGGGGAGCAGGGTGTCGTGGAACACCACACGCGCGCTGGTGACGGGACGGATCCGGCGTTCCACACACCGCTTCACGTGATGCACGACCGGCGGCGTGTCGCCGGCGCCGTGGACCCAGGCGGCCGTCTGGTGGCACGCGGCGGTGCCCGGCCGGACGAGCGCAGCGATCGAGCTCGCCCGAACGTCGGGCCCCTCCACGAGATCGGCAGGGATGTATGCGTCGCCCACGTCGACGACATGGCCGTCGATGCGGGCCGCACTGAGTTCGGTCTGGCTCAACCGCTTGCCGGGAACATAGAGGAACGCGGGGTGCATCACGCCAGTCTGGCGCAGTGCACCCCGCGTTCGAGACGGTCGCGGAGACCTGTGGAGAAGGGTCAGCCGCCCAGAGCGCTCAGCCAGGCGCGGCGAGCCTCGAGGGCGTCGGCGGCTTCCTTCGCCGCCTTCTTGTCGCCGGCCTTCTCGGCAGCGGCGACCTCGGCTTCGAGCTTCTCGATGGCCTCCTGCAGCTGCGAACTCATGTCGTTCGCGCGCGCCTTGGTCTCGGGGTTGTTCTTCTTCCAGTCCACGTCTTCGCGGGCCTTCAGACCCTGCTCGATCGTGCGGAGCTTGTCGTCGAGCGCGCGCTCCTTATCCCGCGGGAAGATGCGGCCGATCTCATCCCACTGACGCTGGATGCGCGTGAGCAGTGCGCGAGCGCGCTTGATGTTCGACTCGTCGGCGACGGCCTTGGCCTCTTCGAGAAGAGCCTCGCGGGCCTCGATCTTCGGTGCGGATTCCGCTTCCTCGGCGGCGGACTGCTCGGCGCGAGCGGCGTACAGGGCATCGCCCGCCGCCTTGAACCGCGCCCAGAGTGCGTCGTCCGCCTTGCGCCCGGCACGACCGGCGGCCTTCCACTCGTCGAGCAGGTTGCGGTAGGCGGGAATCCCGTCGGTGCCACGCGGTGCGAGAGCCTCGGCGCGCTCGACCAAACGGGTCTTCACGTCGCGAGCACTCTTGTGCGCATCGTCGAGCTCGGAGTAGAAGGCGCGACGCTGCTTGTCGACCACGGCGCGCGCATCGCGGAACCGCTTCCAGAGCTGCTGGGAGATGCCCTTGGAGAGGCGGGGACCGCTCTGCTGCTGAGCCTGCCACGCGTCGAAGAGCTCACCGAGCTCGGCCGTGACCTGCTTCCACTGCACCTTGCTGAGGTCGCGCGCCGCGATCGCCTCGGCCTTCTCGACGAGCACGGTGCGCTCGGCGATCGCCTTGTCGACGAGTTCCTTGGCCTGCTGCGCCTCCTGCTCGGTGGCTTCGGACAGCGATGAGGTCAGGGTGTTCAGACGGTCGCGCAGACCTGCGAGGTCGCCGACGGCCGCGGCATCCGTCGCTTCAGCGATGAGGTGACCGGCCTGCTTCGAGAGGTCGCTCGCCGACGCGCCGCCGGCCTGGTGGCGCTGTTCGAGCGTGTGCACCTTGAAGGCGATGTCGTCGAACTTGCGCACGAAGTAGGCGAGCGCCTCGTCGGGCGTGCCGTCGGGATACTGGCCGACGACGCGCCAGACCTCGCCTTCGCGCACCTCGACGGTGCCGTCGTCGGAGACGCGGCCCCATTCTGCGGAGGTCGACGACGCGACGGGCGACGGCGCCGGTGCGGCGGGCGCAACGGCTGCCGTCTTGGGTGCCTTCGGCGGCATCGGCACGGCGGGGGGTGCGGGGACGGGGGGAGTCGGCTTCGAGGGCTCGGTGGCAGACACGTGATTCTCCTTGCGCGGTAGGGCCCGCGGGAGGCGGAAAGGACGAGGCTCAGCCTAGTACGCCCCGCGCGGCCCCGCCGGACTCGCGTGATGCGCCGTCTCACATGGCTGTTATCGAGTTGTGAGGAGAACGTTCGATCCGCGTAACACCGGCCCGGCCTTTCGCGAAACACCGCGTCTCTATCGTCGAGTCCACGGACAGAGGAGGGCTCGTGATCGTTCGGGAGAGCACATCGTCGGATGTCGTGGTGGTGGGGGCGGGAATGGTCGCGCACCGATTCGTCGAGAGCCTGCTCCGCGGCGAAGGCTCGGCGCCGACCGTCACCGTCATCGGCGAGGAGGCGCGCGCCCCGTACGACCGTGTCGGGCTGACCTCGTTCTTCACCGGCGCGAGCGCCGACGACCTCGCACTCGACGCGCAGACCCTCCAGGACGATCGGGTGCACTTCATCGGCGACGATCGCGTGACGGGGATCGATCGGGCTCGTCGCACGGTGCGCACTCGCTCGGGCGCGGTGCACGCCTACGGGACACTCGTCCTCGCCACAGGCTCCTACGCGCTGAGGCCGGCCGTCGACGGCGCCGACCTCCCCGGGAGCTTCGTCTATCGGACCCTCGACGACGTCGCCGCGATCGACGCGTTCGTCCAGCACCGCGGCGCCGTGCTGGGACGCTCACTGCGCGGGACGGTGATCGGCGGCGGCCTGCTGGGCCTCGAGGCCGCGGGGGCGTTGCAGGGCCTCGACGTCGAGTGCACGGTGGTGCAGTCGTCCGACCGGCTCATGTCCGCCCAGCTCGACCTCGCGGGCGGCAGGATCCTGCGCCGGCTGATCGAGTCGGAAGGCATCGGTGTGCGGACGGGAACCCGGACCACACGGATCGACCCGGATGCCTCCGGCTCCGTCGCGGCACTGCAGTTCCAGGACGGCAGTATGCAGGGAACGGACATCGTCATCTTCACCGTCGGCGTGCGCCCGCAGGACTCGCTGGCACGCGTCGCCGATCTCGCCGTGCACCCCAGCGGTGGCGTCCTGATCGATTCGAGGTGCCGCACCGCCGACGACGACATCCTCGCGATCGGCGAGGTCGCCAACTTCGAAGGACGCTCCGTCGGACTCGTCGCCCCCGGATACGCCATGGCGGAGGTCGCGGCCACTCGGCTTCTCGGCGGCGATGCGACCTTCCCCGGTTACGACGATTCAGCGAAGCTGAAACTCTCCGGTGTCGATGTGGCGAGCTTCGGAGACGCCTTCGCGACCACGCCGAATGCCCTGGACGTCGTCTACACCGACCCGGTCAACGGCGTCTACAAGAAGCTCGTCCTCTCCGACGACGCGAAGACCCTGCTCGGTGGCATCCTCGTCGGCGATGCCTCGGCCTACGGATCTCTGCGCCCCCTGGTGGGTGCCGCGCTGGGCGCCGACCCCTCCGCCTACCTGATGCCGGAGGGCGGCACGACGCTTCCCGACAACGAGCTTCCGGCCGAGGCGGTCGTCTGCTCGTGCTCGAATGTGACGGCCGGACGCATCCGGGAGGCTGTCCACGCCGAAGGGTGCACGGACGCCTCGGCCGTGAAGGCGTGCACCAAGGCGGGCGCCACCTGCGGTTCCTGCATCTTCGCGGTCAAGAAGATCGTCGGCCAAGAGCTGACCAAGCTCGGTCAGACGACCTCCGACGCCCTGTGCGAGCACTTCTCGATGTCGCGCCGCCAACTCTTCGACGCGGTACGGGTGTCGGAACTCACGACGTTCAGCGCGATCATCGCCCGTTTCGGCACCGGGCGCGGCTGCGACATCTGCAAGCCGGCTCTCGCCAGCATCCTGTCCGTCCTCGTCGGAGCGCACGTGCTCGACGGCGAGAACGCGGCTCTGCAGGACACCAACGACCATGTGATGGCCAACATGCAGAAGGACGGCACGTACTCGGTGGTGCCGCGGATGCCCGGCGGTGAGGTCACTCCCGCGGGGCTGATCGCGATCGGGAACATCGCCGAGACCTACGGCCTGTACACGAAGATCACCGGAGGGCAGCGGATCGATATGTTCGGCGCCCGCCTCGAGCAGCTGCCGCAGATCTGGCAGCGTCTGGTCGACGCCGGCTTCGAGTCGGGACAGGCGTACGGCAAGGCGCTGCGCACCGTGAAGTCGTGCGTCGGCTCCACCTGGTGCCGCTACGGGGTGCTGGATGCCGTCGGCATGGCCGTGCGCCTCGAGCTCCGTTATCGGGGGCTGCGGGCGCCGCACAAGCTCAAGGTCGGCGTGTCCGGCTGCGCGCGCGAGTGTGCGGAGGCCCGGTCGAAAGATGTCGGTGTGATCGCCACCGAGACGGGGTGGAACATGTACGTCGGCGGCAACGGCGGCTTCTCGCCGCGCCACGCGGAGCTGCTCGCCGCGGACCTCGACGACGAGGGCCTCATCCGCGCGATCGACCGCTTCTTCATGTACTACATCCGCACGGCGGACCGCCTCCAGCGCACGGCAGGGTGGTGCGCCGAGCTCGACGGCGGGCTGGACGGTCTCCGCGAGGTGATCTTCGACGACAGCCTCGGCATCTGCGATGACCTCGACACGGCCATGAGCGTGCACGTCGATCGTTATGAGGACGAGTGGGCGGCGACCCTGCGTGACCCGGTGAAGCTGCGGCGCTTCGAGTCCTTCGTAAATGCGACCGACACCCCTGACCCTTCTCTGGCCTACGTGTCCGAGCGCGGTCAGGTGCGGCCGGCGACGACGGAGGAACGATCGGACGCGAGCGTCATGATCGCCGGCACGACTCTGGAGGTGCGACGATGACGCTCAGTGCTGACACCGGAACGCGCGTTCGTGTGTGCGCCCTCAGCGACCTCGAGGTGGAGCGAGGCAGGGCGGCGCTGTTCGGCACCGTACAGATCGCGCTCTTCCTCCTCGCCGATGGCTCGGTGCACGCGGTGTCCAATCTCGATCCCTACAGCGGCGCCCATGTGATGTCGCGAGGGATCGTGGGCACGCGGGGCGATGTGCCGACGCTGGCCTCGCCGATGCACAAGCAGGTCTTCGACCTGCGCACGGGCGAATGCCTCGACACCCAGGGCAAGGCCCCGGCGACGCTGCGGGTCTGGGACGTGACCGTGCGAGACGGTCAGATCGAGCTGAACATCGAGGAGATCCGATGACGGTCATGTTGGGTGTCGACCTCACTGGACGCGACGTGCTGCTGGTGGGTGGTGGCGCAGTCGCGGCGAAGAGGATCCGCCGGTTCCTCGATGAAGGGGCGCGAGTGCGGATCGTCGCCCCCGTCCTGCATCCGGACACCGCGCGGCTGGTCGAGCTGCACGGTCTCGTCTGGCGCGCCGGTCGCTTCCGCGGATCGGATCTCGCCGGGGCGTGGCTCGTACACGCGGCCACCGGCGACGCCCGCGTCGACCGCGATGTCGCGGAGCGCTGCGAGCGCACGCGGATCCTCTGCATCAATGCATCCGACGGCGCCCATGGGTCGACCAGGCTCACCGCACAGGCCGAGATCGGCGACGTGACCGTCGCGGTGACCAGTACGGTCGGTGCGGACCCGCGTCGTTCTGTCGCCGTGCGGGATGCGATCGTCGATCTCGTGGGCGACGGCCGCCTGCCCCTGCGGCGGCGCCGTGCCGGTCGGAGCGGACGCGTCGACCTGGTGGGAGGCGGACCGGGGCCTGTGGACCTGATGACCGTGCGCGCGCGGCGCCTGATCGCCGAAGCGGACGTCGTCGTGACCGACCGGCTGGGGCCGGCGGCGGAGATCGTCCGCGGGCTCGATCCCGACGTCGAGGTGATCGACGTGGGGAAGCTTCCCGGGCGGCACCCCGTGCCGCAGGACGAGATCAACCGGATCATCGTGGCGCGGGCAGCCGAGGGGCGACGCGTCGTCCGGCTCAAGGGCGGGGACCCGTTCGTCTTCGGACGCGGCGGCGAGGAGATGCAGGCATGTCTCGCCGCGGGCATACCCGTCGACGTCACCCCGGGGATCTCGAGCGCGATCGCCGTTCCGCAGGCGGCCGGCATCCCCGTCACACATCGAGGCACGGCCGCGGCTTTCCACGTCGTGAACGGTCAGGGTGCGATCGGCGAGGGCACGCTCGCGGCGTTGGCCGACCCGACGGTGACCACGGTGATCCTGATGGGCGTGGCCGCCCTCGAACGTCTGGTCACCGTGGCACTCGCGCACGGTGTGCGGGCCGATCGGCCGATGGCTTTCGTCGAGAGCGGCCAGACGGCGCAGCAGCGGACGACGCGGACCACGCTCGGCCAGGCCGTCGCCGATGCGCGGGCCGTCGGTCTGCGCAATCCGGCGGTCATCGTGATCGGCGAGGTCGCGAGCGCGGGGCTGCTGCTCCCGACATCGGAATCGATCGGGGCTGTCCTGGCGTGACGATCCGTGCTCCACTGACTCCGGTCCTGGCCGGATGCACCATCGTCGTGGCCGCTGACAGGCGGTCCGGCGATCTCGTCTCGGCTCTCGAGCGACGCGGAGGCCAGGTCTACCGCGCGCCCGCCCTGAGCATCATCCCCAATGAAGACGATGAGGTGCTCATCGCCCGCACCCGCGATCTCATCGCGTCGCCTCCTGACATCGTGATCGTGACGACCGGCGTGGGTTTCCGCGGGTGGATCGATGCCGCGCACGAGAACGACCTGGCCGAAGACCTCACGGGCGCGCTGGCCGGGGCGCAGTTCATCGCGCGAGGACCCAAGGCGCACGGGGCCATCCAGCAGGCGGGCTTCGTGGCCGATTGGGTGGCCGAGTCCGAGACCTCCGCAGAAGTGGGGGAGTACCTCGCCGCCGAAGGGGTGGCCGGGCGGCGCATCGCGATCCAGCATCATGGAGCGGGCGCCGACGGGCTCGACACCCTTCTGTCGGGGCTGGGAGCGGACGTGGTCAGTATCACCGTGTATCGCTGGGGGCCGCCGCCGGACCCTCAGATCGTGCGCCGCTCCGTCGTGCAGGCGGGAGCTGGTGAAGTGGACGCCGTGCTCTTCACCTCCGCACCCGGTGCCGCCGAGTGGGTGAGGACGGCCATCCGTGCCGACGCGCTCGAGTCGATCCGTCGCCGGGCCGCATCCGGACGCCTGCTGCTCGCCGCCGTCGGACCGATCACGGCCGCCCCGCTCGCGGATGCCGGGCTCAAGGCCACTCTGGCTGCGCGCGGCCGCTTGGGGTCGCTGGTGCGCTGCGTGGTCGATCATTACGCCTCGGGTGCCGCCCCGCAGCTGCAGACGGCTCTCGGTGCGATGGAGATGCGCAGCGGCGGTGTCCTGATCGACGGCGCCTTCGTTCCGCTCTCCCGCGCTGGTGCGAGCATCCTGAGCGAGCTCTTCGATGCCGCCGGACGCGTGCTCTCCCGCGAGGAACTGGGGCTCGCCCTGCCCCGAGGGGGCGAGAGCGCCCACGCCGTGGAGATGGCGGTCGCCCGGCTGCGCGAGGCACTGGGCGGGGCTGCAGCGATCCAGACCATCGTCAAACGCGGCTATCGACTCACCGTGGAGGAACCCCGATGACCACCCTCGTCGCCTGCTCCCACGGCACGGATTCCCCCGCCGGACGCCGCACGGTCGCAGACATCGTCGATCTCGTGCGCGCACGTATCCCGGGCACCCGCGTCGTCCAAGCCTTCGTCGACGTGCAGGAACCGGCGGTGCCCGAGGTCGTCGAACAGGAGCATCTCGACGATGACGTCGTCGTGGTGCCGCTGCTGCTCTCCGTGGGTTTCCACACCGCGGTCGATATCGCGAGCGCCGTCCGTCCGTACGACAACGTGCGGCAGGGGGAGCCCTTGGGCACCCACCCGCTGATCGCCGAGGTCCTGCGCGCGCGGCTGCGTACGGCGGTGCACGATCGCTGGCTTCCGGGCGACCACGTCGTGCTCGCGGCGGCCGGCTCCAGCAATCCTGCGGCGGTGGCAGATGTCACCAGGGCGGCGGCGCACCTCGCCGATCTGATCCCGGTGCCGGTCACGATCGGGTACGCGTCGGCGATCGAGCCCCGCATCGCGGACGCCGTGAGCTTCGCGCGAGAGCGGGGAGCCTCCCGGGTGATCGCCGCGAGCCATGTCCTCGCGCCGGGGTACTTCGCCGGTCTCGTGGAGAGATCCGGAGCGGACCTCGTCTCGGCACCGCTCGGGGCAGACCCGCGCATCGCCGAGGTCATCATCGAGCGCTTCCGCTCCGCCTGACCCGGAGCGCGCACGCAAAGAGGGGCGGATGCCGAAGCATCCGCCCCCTCTCCGTGCTCGTCCCGGTCAGACCCGCGACGGCTCCCGCTCAGCCGCGCTGGTGTCGAGGCCCGCTGCCGGCTCGGCCGCTCCGGTCATCTCGACGACCGACACGCGCGACCGGCGCTCGGTTCGGCGCGCCCCGCGTGCGGCCCGCGCCTTCGGGCGGCCGTGCGTGTAGTAGATCGGCAGACCGACGAAGAGCAGTCCGCCGACGAGGTTCCCCACGACCGTCGGCAGCTCATTCCAGACGAGGTAGTCCCAGACGGTGAAGTCGGCGCCCATCAGGAGTCCGGAGGGGAACAGGAACATGTTCACGATCGAGTGCTCGAAGCCCATGTAGAAGAAGAGCATGATCGGCAGCCACATCGCGACGATCTTGCCGATCGTGCTGTCCGACACCATCGCGAGCACCACGCCGGTGGAGACCATCCAGTTGCACAGCACGCCGCGGATGAAGAGCGTCAGCATCCCGGCGGCACCGTGATCCGCGTACCCGACCGTGCGCCCGTGGCCGATCTCGCTGATCGCCTCGCCCACGGCGCTGGGTGCGGTCGAGAATCCGTAGGTGAAGTACACGGCCATGAGGATCGCGACGAGGAAGGCACCGCCGAAGTTGCCGAGGAAGACGAGACCCCAGTTGCGCATCAGTGCACCGAACGTGGCACCGGGGCGACGGTCGAGCACGGCGAGCGGTCCGAGCGTGAACACGCCGGTGAGCAGGTCGTAGCCGAGCAGATAGAGCATCACGAAACCGACCGGGAACAGGACGGCGCCCAGTAGCGGCTGACCCGTCTGCGTCGAGACCGTGACCGCGAAGGCGGCGGCGATGGTGAGGAGCGCGGCGCCCATGAACGCGCGGATCAGAGTGTCGCGGGTCGACAGCTGCAGCTTGTAGGCGCCGGCATCGACCATGCGTGTGGCGAGCTCGGCGGGCTTGATGTAGGACACAGGACCTCCACGGGGACGGGAGCACGGATGCTCGACTGACTCGAGCATGCGCGAGCCTCGTTTCCGGGGGCCGCACGTGAGGTTACGGCTGTGGAGCGAATCCCTCACTTCCCGTTCATCGCGGTGTGAGATGACTGTCGTTATGTATCCGTGATGCGATCGTTCGCGGCGCGAAACATCTCGCGTGACATCCGAGAAACACGGGCCGAATAGCGTCACGGGTACGGCACGATCGCCGCCGACAGGAGCCGTACCGATGAATCATCCACTCGCCACCGAGATCGTCGTCGTCGGTGCGGGGATGGCGGCCCAGCATTTCGTCGAACAGCTCGTGCAGCGGGCGGGCGATGACGTGCGGGTCACGGTGATCGGCGACGAGGGGCGCGCCCCGTACGACCGCACGCGGCTGCGGGAGCTGTTCCTCGGCGGTTCGGCTGACGACCTCCCGCTGCCGTTCGCGGCATTCGAGAATGACCGCGTCGAGTTGGTCCTCGACGATCGTGTGCTGCACATCGACCGTCGGGCGAAGACCGTCCGCACGCGCTCGCGTCGCCTGCATCGGTACGACACCCTGGTGCTCGCGACCGGGGCCTCCGCCGGTCGGGTGGCGGTGGAAGGTGCGGGGCTTCCCGGCTGCTTCTCGTATCGCACCGTCGAAGATGCGGAGGCGCTGCGTGACTTCGTGGGCGCACGCGCGTCGGAGCTCGAGCGGGATCTGCGCGGGGTGGTCGTCGGCGGCGGCCCCATCGGACTCGAGGCCTCCGGGGCGCTGCAGGCCATCGGGGTCGATGCCACGGTGGTGCAGTACGCGGATCGGCTGATGGAGGCGCAGCTCGACGGCACCGCCGGAAGCATCGTGAAGCGCCATCTGCAGGCTCGGGGGATCGCGGTGCGCACGGGGACACGCGTGACGCGGCTGGACCCTGACGAGTCCGGCGTCGTCACGGCGATCGAGTTCCAGGACGGCTCCTTCCAACGTGTCGACGTCGTCGTGTTCACGGTCGGGTTGCGAGCCCGCGACGAGCTCGCCCGCAATGCCGGGATCGCGGTTCATCCCTACGGAGGCATCGTCATCGACGACACCTGCCGGACCTCGGATCCATCGGTGTTGGCCATCGGCGAGGTCGCCAGTCTCGACGGACGCCGATTCGGTCTGGTCGCTCCGGCCCGCGACATGGCCGAAGTCGCAGTGGGGCGCGTTCTCGGACACGACGCGAGGTTCGCCGGGTTCGACGAATCCGCTGCCATCACCCTGGCCGGCGTCGATGTGGCGAGCTTCGGGGACGCGCTCGCTCGGACGCCGGACGCGGTCGACGTGCTCTACGCGGATCCCGTCGCCGGGGTCTACCGCAAGTTGGTTCTGGCGGGAGACGCACACACGCTGCTCGGGGGGATCCTGGTCGGCGACGCCTCGGCGTATCCGGCTCTGCACACCCTGGTCGGCGCCCGCCTCGAAGCGGACCCGTCGTCGTACGTGCTGCCGAACCGCGGCTAGCGAGGCCCGTCGCCCGGTGCGCTACTCGGCGGGGCTCTCGGAGGGGAGCGGTGCCGGGCTCTCCGACGGCGCGTCGGTGGGAACCGTCGTCGGTGCGTCGGTCGGCGCGGTCGTCGGCTCGACGGTGGGAGTCGGAGTCGGCTCCGGTGCGGTCACCTGCGCGTGCACGACCTGACTGCCGATCGCGGCGACGACGATGAGGCTGCCGACGATCGCGGCGATCGTGTTGTCGCGGACGCGGCGCCGGATCTGCCCGTCGTGCCACTGGGTGCGCGCGGTGTGCAGTCGTGCGCGCTCTGCAGCGGTGCGTGACTGTGCGTTCTTGGAACCGCGTGCGGCCATGCCCTGGATCTCCCGTTCCGACGCCGGTACGCAGCGTCGCCTGAGAGCCTACCGGGACGCGCCCGCTCGTCCGAAGTGTCGGGGGCCGCCGGTAGCCTGGAGGGATGACGTCCCCTGCCGCGCTGCTCTCCGGGCAGACGCCTCTCGCCGTGCGCATGCGCCCGATCTCGCTCGACGAGGTCGCGGGGCAGCGGCACCTGTTGCGTGCAGGGTCTCCCATCGTCGCCCTCGCCGATCCGGAGGCGACCTCGCCCGGAGCGGTCTCGATCATCCTCTGGGGGCCGCCGGGCACCGGAAAGACCACGCTTGCGCAGGCGATCGCGCGCTCGTCCGGGCGCCGCTTCGTCGAGCTGTCCGCCATCACCGCCGGCGTCAAAGACGTGCGCGAGGTGATGCAGGAGGCGATCACGCAGCGCGACCTCTACGGTCAGACCACGATCCTCTTCCTCGATGAGATCCACCGGTTCACGAAGGCGCAGCAAGACGCTCTGCTGCCCGGCGTCGAGAACGGGTGGGTGATCCTGATCGCCGCGACCACGGAGAACCCGTCGTTCTCCGTGATCTCTCCGCTGCTGTCGCGTTCCCTGCTGCTCACGCTGCAGCCGCTCACCGACGACGACATCGGCGTGCTCGTCGATCGCGCGGTCGTCGATGCGCGGGGTCTGAACGGCGCCGTCGCACTGAGCACCGAGGCGCGGGCCGCGCTGATCCGGCTCGCATCCGGAGACGCCAGGCGTGCGCTCACCGGTCTCGAGGCCGGCGCCGCCGTCGCTCTCTCGCACGCGTCCGCCGCGGAGAGTGATTCCGACGACGGTGAGGACAGTGAATCGGCCGCGGCAGACGGTGCAGCGACGGTGCCCGAGGTCTCCGCCGACGACGTCGCACAGGCCGTCGACAAGGCGCTGCTGCGCTACGACCGGCAGGGCGACGAGCACTACGACGTCATCAGTGCGTTCATCAAGTCGATCAGAGGGTCCGACCCCGATGCGGCCCTGCACTACCTCGCGCGCATGATCGAAGCGGGGGAGGACCCGCGGTTCATCGCCCGGCGCCTGGTGATCTCCGCGTCGGAAGACGTCGGTCTGGCCGACCCTCAGGGTCTCGTCATCGCGGTCGCCGCTGCCGACGCGGTGGCGTTCATCGGCATGCCGGAGGGACGCATCCCGCTTGCCGAGGCGACCGTGTACCTCGCCACCACCGCGAAATCGAACGCCGCCTATGTGGGAATCGATGCCGCGATCGCCGACATCCGCTCCGGCGGCTTCGGACGTGTGCCGCTGCACCTGCGCGACGCGCACTATCCCGGGGCCAAGCGTCTCGGCCACGGCCGCGGTTACGTGTACTCGCACGACAGCGAGTACGGCGTGGTGGCACAGCAGTACCTGCCGGACGAGCTCGACGGCAAGCACTACTACGAGCCGAAGAACCTGGGCGCCGAGCGCGACATCGGTTCGCGGCTCGAGCGCATCCGCCGCATCCTCGGCGACCGGTGATCCGCACGATCGGCCGCGGAGCCGCGATCTGTTAGACTTGAGCGGCTCGAAACCGTGTTTTCGGGCATCTCCTCGTTCACACCACACCTTGCTGGCGCCCCGGCGTGCGCTCCAAGGCAGAACGCGGACGATACGTCCGTGGGTCGTGAAAGTCGCGACCACGTCATCGGAAGGACAGCTTCGTGACCACGAAGTCCCAGGACCGCCGCAAGGTGCGTCTGAGCCGTGCCCTCGGCATCCCGCTCACCCCGAAGGCCGCCCGCTACCTCGAGAAGCGTCCCTACGCTCCGGGTGAGCACGGCCGCACCAAGCGCAAGGCAGACAGCGACTACGCCGTCCGTCTGCGTGAGAAGCAGCGTCTGCGCGAGCAGTACGGCATCCGCGAGAAGCAGATGCGCAACACGTTCAACGAGGCCCGTCGTCACGACGGTCTGACCGGTGAGAACCTGGTCGAGCTCCTCGAGATGCGTCTCGACGCACTCGTGGTGCGTTCGGGCTTCGCCCGCACCACCGCACAGGCTCGCCAGCTCGTCGTGCACCGTCACATCCTCGTCGACGGCCAGCTCGTCGACCGCCCGTCGTTCCGCGTGAAGCCGGGTCAGCTCATCCACGTCAAGCCCAAGAGCGAGGGCACCGAGCCCTTCCAGGTGGCAGCAGCCGGCGGTCACGCCGAGGTTCTGCCTCCCGTTCCCGGCTACCTCGAGGTCGAGCTCGACAAGCTCCAGTCGCGTCTGGTTCGTCGTCCGAAGCGTGCCGAGGTCCCCGTGACCTGTGAAGTGCAGCTCGTCGTCGAGTACTACGCAGCACGCTGAGCATCGCTCACGCTGCTCTCTGAGAGCAGCAGCGCAAGAGGCGTCGGGGTGACCCGACGCCTCTTGTCGTTTCGGCATACGATGGTGACACCGCGCCTTCGCGGATCAAGGGCAAGGATGACGACATGAAGAACGTGCAATGGTTCCTGGTCGGTGTGATCGGCGGCTTCGTCGCGGCTCACTTCATGAACAAGGACCCGCGCGGTCACGACATCCTCGCCGAGGTCGACGCCAGGATCAACGGTTTCACCGCACTCATCGGCGACGCCTACCGCGAGCAGGAGGCACGGCTCACGGAGCCGGGCGACAACTGAACCACCGCAGCAGCGCCACGGCGCGGCATCTTCACGCAAGGACACCCGGCACTCTATGAAAACTGCGGAGATCGCGCAGCGTTACCTCGACTTCTTCGAGAAGAACGACCACCTCATCGTCCCTTCGGCCTCGCTGGTCAGCGACGACCCTTCGCTGCTGTTCACGGTCGCCGGGATGGTGCCGATGATCCCGTATCTCACGGGTGTCGTCCCCGCCCCGCATCCTCGCATCGCCGATGTGCAGAAGTGCATCCGCACCAACGACATCGAAGAGGTCGGTCGCACCGCGCGTCACGGCACGTTCTTCCAGATGCTGGGCAACTGGTCGTTCGGCGACTACTTCAAAGAAGGCGCGATCCGCTACGCCTGGGAGCTGCTGACGAGCTCCGAGTCCGACGGCGGTCTCGGTTTCGACGAGAAGGACCTCTGGGTCACCGTCTACGAGACCGACGACGAGGCCGAGGCCATCTGGCGCGACATCATCGGATTGAAGCCCGAGCGCATCCAGCGACTGGGGCGTGCGGACAACTACTGGAACACCGGCCAGCCCGGTCCCGGCGGCCCCGACTCCGAGATCTTCTTCGATCGCGGTCCGGCATACGGCAAAGACGGCGGCCCGGCCGTCGACGACACGAGGTTCCTGGAGATCTGGAACCTCGTGTTCATGCAGGACTTCATCGAGAACATCCGTGGCAAGACCGAGTTCGACATCGTCGGCGAGCTGCCGATGAAGAACATCGACACCGGCATGGGACTCGAGCGCGTCGCCTTCCTCAAGCAGGGCGTCGAGAACATGTACGAGTCGGACCAGGTGCGTCCGGTGCTGGACCGCGCCATCGAACTCTCCGGACGCCGCTACGGCGTGCAGCACGAGGATGACGTGCGCTTCCGCGTCGTCGCCGACCACGTGCGTTCCTCGCTCATGCTGCTCTCCGACGGGGTTCGTCCGTCCAACGAGGGCCGCGGGTACATCCTCCGCCGCCTGATGCGCCGCACGGTTCGCTCCATGCGCCTCCTGGGCGTCGATGAGCCGGTGTTCCCGGAACTGTTCGCCGCATCGCGCGACGTGATGAAGACGACCTACCCGGAGCTCGAGAAGGACTGGTCAGTGCTCTCGGCCTCGGCCTTCGCCGAGGAGGAGACCTTCCGTCGCACGCTCGTCGCCGGTTCGACGATCCTCGACCTCGCTCTGGACGAGACCAAGAAGGGCGGAGGCAAGACCCTCAGTGGTCCCGAGGCCTTCCTGCTGCACGACACCTACGGCTTCCCGATCGATCTCACCCTCGAGGTTGCCGAAGAGGCCGGGCTCGAGGTCGACCGCACCGCATTCGACACGCTCATGCAGGAGCAGCGCCAGCGCGCCAAGGCTGACGCTCGCAATCGCAAGCGCCAGCTCGCCGACGTCTCGGTGTACCGCGACCTGCGCGCCCTGGGCGAGACCGGCTTCGACGGATACACAGCGCTCGAAGTCGAATCGCGTGTGATCGGGCTCCTCGTCGACGGGGTCCCGGTGCGCAGCGCCGCCGAGGGACAGATCGCCGAGGTCGTGCTCAGCGAGACCACCCTGTATGCGGAATCGGGCGGACAGGTCGCCGACAAGGGCACGATCGTCGGACCGGGCTACGAGCTCGAGGTCCTCGACGTGCAGAAGCCCGTTCCCGGTCTCATCAGCCACACCGTCGAGGTCGCCCGCGGAAGCGTCGCGGTCAATGACATCGCGACGACCGTCGTCGATGCCGCCAATCGCCGCGCGGCACGCCAGGCGCACTCCGCGACTCACCTCGTGCACGCCGCCCTCCGCGACACGCTCGGACCGACCGCGACGCAGGCGGGTTCGTTGAACCGTGCCGGCTACATGCGATTCGACTTCTCCTGGTCGCAGGCGCTCTCCGCCGACACCCGCAGCGAGATCGAGGAGATCACCAACCGCGCGGTGCAGGACGCCCTCGAGGTGACAACCCGCATCGTCTCCCTCGACGAGGCGAAGGAAGCCGGCGCCATGGCGCTGTTCGGCGAGAAGTACGGCGACGTCGTGCGCATGGTCGACATCGGCGGCCCCTGGTCGCGTGAGCTGTGCGCAGGCACGCACGTGGGCACGAGCGCCGAGATCGGTCTGGTCAGCCTCGTCGGAGAATCGTCCGTCGGTGCATCCAACCGTCGTATCGAGGCCCTCGTCGGCGCCGACGCCTTCCGCGAGCTTGCGGCGGAACGGGCGATCGTCTCGCAGCTCACCAGCTCGCTGAAGACGCCCCGCGAGCAGCTGCCCGAGCGCATCGCCGATCTCACGGCGAGCCTGAAGGCCGCCGAGAAGCGCATCGCGCAGTTCGAGTCCAAAGAGCGCGCGGGGCAGATCCCGGCGATCGTCGAGGCCGCGAAGCGCGTCGGCGCCTTCCGACTGGCAGCACTCAACCTCGGCGACGTGGCATCTGCCGATGATGTGCGCGACCTCGTCAACGGCGTGCGCGATCGGCTCGGCTCCGATGCCGCGGTCGTCGCTCTGGGGGCGGTCGTCAACGGTCGCCCGGTCGTGGTCGTGGCGACGAACGATGCTGCTCGATCCGCCGGCGCGAAGGCGGGAGCGCTCGCGAAGCGTGCCGCCGGGGTGCTCGGCGGCGGCGGCGGAGGACGCGACGATGTCGCACAGGGCGGCGGCGCGGATGCCGAGGCACTTCCCGCGGCCCTCGAGGCCATCTCGCAGGAGCTGCACGGCGCGTGAGCGGCTTCCGCCGCGGTGTGCGGCTCGGCATCGACGTGGGTCGGGCGAGAGTCGGTGTCGCCCGTTGCGACCCCGACGGCATGCTCGCCGTGCCGGTCGAGACGGTCCCTCGGGATGAGTCATCGATCGATCGCTTGATACAGCTCGCGGGGGAGTACGAGCCCCTGGAGTTCGTCGTCGGACTCCCGGTGAACATGCAGGGTGTCGACACGCCGTCGACCACCGATGCGCGGGAGTTCGCGGCCGCTCTCCAGCAGCGCAGCGGCATCGTCGTGCGACTGGTGGACGAGCGGCTGAGCACCGTGACCGCGCACGCCGCCCTGCGCAGTTCCGGGAGATCTCAGAAGAAGTCTCGTAGCATTGTGGATCAGGTCGCCGCCGTGGTGCTTCTGCAGCAGGCGATCGATATGGAGAAGAGCACCGGAAACCCGGCCGGTGCGGCCATCTCGCCTGACGAGGAGCACGCCTGACGATGTCCGAACGCGACAACGAAACGCCGCGGCATGACGCAGACTCCCGCCTGGGGGAGCTGTTCGAGAACCTTCCGGAGCCGACCACGCAGATTCCGACGGTCGACAACAGTGCGCCCGCTCCGGGGTCGCGTCGTGCGGCTCGTGAAGCCGCCTCGGGCGATGCCGCCGCCCCTTCGAACGGCGCATCGGGTGATCCCCTGCAGCCATCACCTGTCCCGGTCCGTGCTTCCGCCGACGAGGCGGTCGCCGCCAACGGCGAGTCGCCGTCGCCGATCCCGGTGCGCGACTCCGCCGATGCCGCCGACACGCCGACGCGAGCCGTTCCCGTGGTCGCATCGCCGGCGGCAGCCGCAGCGCCGGAGTCCGTGATCGGCGGGGGGCTCGACGATCTCTTCGCCCCGCATGACGATCACGTCGACGCCAAGCCGAAGAAGAAGCGTCGCAAGGGATGTCTGATCGCGCTGATCATCGTCCTCGCGATCGTCGGTGGACTCGCGGGAGCCGGTGTCTGGGTGGCGAACACCTACGGCGACCGCATCAGCGAGGCCATGGGCTGGGGCGCGCCGAAGGACTGGGAAGCGGGGCAGGCGACCGGCGAAGCCCTGGTCACGATCAAGGAAGGCGACACCGGCGGGCCGGTCTCGATCGCTCTCCACGAAGCGGGTGTCACGAAGACCGAGGATGTGTTCTACGACTATCTCGTCGACGAGGGCATCAACCCGACGTTCTACCCGGGTGTCTACCGCCTGCAGCAGAAGATGACGGCCGAGGCCGCTCTCGCCGCTCTCGAGGACGAGTCCAACAAGCTCGAGAACACGGTGTCGGTCGGGGAGGGCGCGACGATCGTCTCGTCGCTGCCGGCGATGGCCGAGACGCTCGGGCTTCCGCTCGCCGACTTCGAGGCCGCGGTAAAGGACCCGTCGCAGTACGGCGTCGACGCGCGGAGCCTTGAAGGCTGGCTGTTCCCGGCCGTGTACACCTTCGATCCTGCGGTCACCCCGACGCAGGTCATCCAGCGGATGGTCGACCGCACCCGCCAGGCGCTCGATGAGGCAGGAGTGCCGCCCGAAGACGCGCAGCGCGTGCTGACGATCGCCTCGATCATCCAGCGTGAAGGCCGACTGGACGACTTCGCTAAGGTGTCGCGAGTCATCCAGAACCGCCTGGACATCGACATGCTGCTGCAGATGGACTCGACCGCCCAGTACGGCTACGGATCGCTGCACGAGGGCGTCGTCTCGAGCTCCAAGGAAGCGCTCGAGAGCGACAACGAGTGGAACACCTATAAGCGCCAGGGGCTCCCCGCGACCCCGATCTCGAGCGCGAGCGACGCTGCCATCGATGCCGCCATGCATCCGGTGGACGGTCCCTGGCTGTACTTCGTCACGATCAATCTGGACACCGGAGAGACACAGTTCTCCGAGACCATGTCCGAGCACGAACAGGGGATCGAGAAGTGGCGCGCGTGGTGCCGGGACAACCCCGACGCGGGCTGCTGAGACGGTGACAGGTACCCGTCTGGCGGTCTGGGGCGACCCGATCGCGCACTCCAAGTCGCCGGACCTGCATGCCGCGGCGTACCGGGTGCTGGGCGTGGACTGGCAGTACGGACGCCGTCAGGTCACGGCACCCGCGTTCGCGGACGCCCTCGCGGAACTCGACGACTCCTGGCGTGGTCTCTCGCTGACCATGCCCTTGAAGGAGGAGGCGTTCCGCGCCGCGGCGACGAAGGATGCCCACGCTGAACTCACCGGTGCTGTCAACACCCTGCTGCTCGGGGACGCGCCCGCGGGGTTCAACACCGATGTCGGCGGGATCGTCGACGCGCTGGCCGAGGCCGGCGTGACTGAGGCGGGAACGGTCCGCATCCTCGGGGCCGGTGCCACGGCCGCCTCTGCCCTCGTAGCTGCGATGGAGCTGGGTGCGACCCGCGTGTTCGTGCACGCCCGACGACCCGAGCGGGCGGCCGGACTGGTGGCGCTCGGAGCGCACATCGGTGTCCTGGTGGAGACGCAGCCGCTCGATGCGAAGCCCTCGCGCGCCGATCTCACCATCGCGACTCTGCCCAGTGGGACCGCGCTTCCTGCCGACACCTCGACGGCATTGGCCGAGAGCGGGGGAGCGCTGTTCGATGCCGCCTACGCGCCGTGGCCTTCGGCTCTCGCGGCGGGTTGGGGCGACGGCGCCGTGATCTCCGGACTCGGCATGCTGCTGCACCAGGCCGTTCGTCAGATCCGCGTCTTCCATCACGGGGATCCCCGCACAGAGCTGCCGGATGAGGACTCGGTCGTCGCCGCGATGCGCGCCGCGCTCTGACCCGACGCGCAGGACGAAACGCGGCGCAGCGGGGGTCCGAACCCGTGGGAGACTGGAGCAATGCTCCGCGTGCTCACGGCCGGCGAATCCCACGGCCCAGAACTCATCGCCGTCATGGAGGGTCTGCCCTCCGGCGTCCCTGTCTCCTCCGAAGCCATCCAGGCCGATCTCGCCCGCCGCAAGCTGGGCTACGGCCGTGGCTCGCGAATGAAGTTCGAGCAGGACGAGCTGACCCTCTCGGGCGGCGTCCGTCACGGCAAGAGCCTGGGTAGCCCGATCGCCCTGCGCATCGGCAACACCGAGTGGCCGAAGTGGATCGAGGTCATGAACCCCGAGCCCGTCGAGCTCACCGACAAGTCCCGTGGGCGCAGCGCTCCGCTGACGCGCCCGCGCCCGGGGCATGCTGACCTCGTGGGCATGCAGAAGTACGACTTCGACGAGGCGCGTCCGATCCTCGAGCGTGCGAGTGCTCGAGAGACGGCCGCACGCGTCGCGCTCGGTGCCATCGCCCGTTCGTTCCTCGGCGAGCTCGGCATCCGTCTGGTCAGCCACACGCTCTCGATCGGTCCGGTGCAGGTTCCTCCGGGATCTGCTCTTCCGACTCCGGACGACGTGGATGCCCTGGACGCCGATCCGCTGCGTTGCTTCGACCCCGCGACCTCGGCGCTGATGGTCGCCGAGGTCGACGATGCGAAGAAGGACGGCGACACGCTCGGCGGCATCGTGGAGGTGCTGGCGTACGGCCTCCCGCCCGGGCTCGGCTCGCACGTGCACTGGGACCGGCGCCTGGACGCCCGTCTCGCCCAGGCACTGATGAGCATCCAGGCGATCAAGGGCGTCGAGGTGGGCGATGGATTCGAGACCACGCGCCGTCGTGGCTCGGCGGCGCACGACGAGCTGTTCGCGACCGCTGACGGCATCACGCGCGGCTCTGACCGCGCCGGCGGCACCGAGGGCGGTATGTCCACGGGAACCGTCCTGCGCGTGCGTGCCGGCATGAAGCCGATCGCCACGGTGCCGCACGCGCTGCGCACCATCGACATCGCGACCGGCGACGACGCGACCGCCCACCACCAGCGCTCCGACGTGTGCGCGGTTCCCGCTGCGGGTGTGGTCGCCGAGGCCATGGTCGCGGTCGAGTTGGCGAACGCCGTACTCGAGAAGTTCGGCGGCGACAGCATCCGTGAGACGCGGCGCAACCTCGACGGGTACCTCGACGGCATCCCCGCGGAGCTGCGCACGACACCCGCGTCCGAGGCGGCGCTCATCGCGCATGACGAGCGAGGCTGACCCGCTGACGCTGGTGCTGGTCGGCCCGATGGCCGCCGGCAAGACCAGCGTCGGTCGACGCGTCGCGCGTCGTCTGGGAGTCGCCTTCGTCGACACCGACAAGCGCATCGTCGCGACGCACGGCCCGATCCCTGCCATCTTCGCCGAGCACGGAGAGGCGCACTTCCGCGACCTCGAGCGGGCAGCGGTGGCGGAGGCGCTCTCCGAGGGCGGCGTGATCTCCCTCGGAGGCGGCGCGGTGACGCAGGCCGACACGCGCGATCTGCTCAAGGATCAACCGGTCGTCTTCCTGACGGTGAGCGTCGATGCGGTGGCCGATCGGCTGCGCGGCAGCAATCGCCCCCTGCTGGCGGGCGAGGAGGATCCGGTCGAGCGCTGGAAGAAGATCTTCGAGGAACGCCGGAGGTGGTACGCCGAGGTCGCCTCGACGACCTTCGACACCTCACGTCGTCCGATGCAGAGGATCGCGGACGACATCGTGACATGGAGGAGAGAGCAGCGATGAGCACGACGACCATCAGTGTCACCGGGAACGATGCCTACGACATCACGATCGGGCGGGGGATCCTCGAGCAGGTCTCCGCTGCCCTCGCGCCGGGTGTGCGCAAGGTCCTGGTCGTGCACCCGCCGACGCTCGCGGCGCGCGCGGCCGAGCTGCGGGACCGTCTGCTCGCCGACACGGCCGAAGGGCCGCGCGAAGTTCTGCTCGCCGAGATCCCGGACGCGGAGCAGGGCAAGCGCATCGAGGTCGCCGCATTCTGCTGGCAGGTCATGGGGCAGGCCGACTTCACCCGCAGCGACGCCGTCGTCGGCTACGGCGGCGGTGCAGTGACCGATCTCGCAGGTTTCGTCGCGGCGACCTGGCTGCGCGGTGTGCAGCTGGTCCAGGTGCCCACCACCGTTCTCGGGCTGGTCGACGCCGCGGTCGGCGGAAAGACCGGCGTGAACACCGCCGAGGGCAAGAACCTCGTCGGCGCCTTCTGGGCCCCCAGCGCCGTGATCGGTGACCTCGACGAGCTCGCCAGCCTGAGCCCGAACGAGGCGACCGCAGGGTTCGCCGAGGTGGTCAAGGCCGGGTTCATCTGGGCACCGGAGATCCTCGACATCATCGAGTCCGATCCCGTTCGCGCGGTGGACACGACGACGGACGAGTTCCGTCGTGCGATCGAACTGGCGATCGCCATGAAGGCCGAGGTGGTCTCCGACGACTTCCGCGAAGCGGGGCTCCGCGAGATCCTCAACTACGGACACACCCTCGGGCACGCGATCGAGCACGCCGAGCGGTATCGCTGGCGGCATGGCGCGGCGGTCTCGGTGGGGATGCTGTACGCCGCGGAACTCTCACGCCTTGCCGGCCGGCTCTCGGATACCGCGGCTGAGCGCCACCGCACCATCCTGGAGTCCCTGGGTCTTCCCACCTCTTACCGGGCGGGCGCGTGGCCGCAACTGCTCGCCACGATGCAGCGCGACAAGAAGAGTCGCGGCGGGATGCTGCGGTTCATCCTGCTCGACGACATCGCCAAGCCCACCGTGCTGCAGGCCCCAGACGAGTCGCTGATGTTCGCCGCCTACCAGGAGGTGGGTGCGTGACCCGCCGCATCCTCCTGGTCAACGGCCCGAACCTGAACCTGCTGGGCACGCGCGAACCCGATGTCTACGGCACCGCCACGCTCGCCGACGTGGAGCGGATCACCGCTGCTGCCGCCGCCGAGTTCGACTTCGAGGTGCGCGCGGTGCAGAGCAACCACGAGGGCGTCCTGATCGACGCCATCCACGCCGCGGGCGAGGACTGCGCGGCCATCGTGATCAACCCCGGGGGGCTCACGCACACGTCCGTAGTGCTGCGGGACGCGCTGACCGGTGTCGCGCTGCCGTTCGCCGAGGTGCACATCTCCGATGTGTACGCCCGCGAAGAGTTCCGCCACCACTCTTACCTGCATGACGTCGCAGTGGTGCGCGTCATCGGCCGCGGCGTCGACGGCTACGCTGACGCCGTGCGCGAACTGGTCACGCACCTCTGATCGAAGCGAGTCCTCAGCGCGTCAGCGGGATCCACACGATCATCACGCAGATCACCATGCCGATGAGGGCGATCAGCGCCATGCCGAGGAAGCAGCCTGCCAACGCGTGCAGCCGGGGTGGCCCTTCGCGTATCGTCCAACGGATCACCAGCATCGCGAGCAGAAGACCGACCACGAGCGTCGCGGTCACGATTGCCACGGATTCCGCGGGGCCGCCGTCCACCGCAATGGCCACCAGGGGCACGAGACTCATGACGGCGAACAGCGCGGCGACGACGAGCCAGATGGCTCCGGAGGACGACCGCAGCGCGGGCTGACTGGTCACCAGGGTCGGATCGAGTCCTCCATCAGGACGTCCGCTCCGCCTGCGCGCTGCTCTTCCGGACATGAGCGTCCCTCTCTTCCGCCTCCAGGTTGAGCGCCGAAAACCCCCGACGTCAACGGGGTGTGCCAGGCGGTGCTGCGGGCCTATGTTCTCGTGTGACGGGTCTCTTCGCGGCATGAGCCGTGCGGGGGTCCGGGCGCGCATCCCTTAGACTCGACTGTCGGCCTCGTCCGAACCCGCAGACACACGAACGGAACTCGCAGCGCATGGCATCTACCGCAGACATCAAGAACGGCGTCGTCCTCAGCATCGACGGGCAGCTCTGGAGCGTCATCGAGTTCCAGCACGTCAAGCCCGGCAAGGGTGGTGCGTTCGTGCGCACCAAGCTGAAGAACGTCGTGTCCGGCAAGGTCGTCGACCGCACGTACAACGCGGGCGCGAAGATCGAGATCGAGAACGTCGACCGCCGCGATTACACGTACCTGTACACCGATGGTGACGGCTACGTGTTCATGGACCAGACCGACTTCGACCAGATCACGGTCGGTGCGGCCACGGTGGGCGACGCGAAGAACTTCCTGCTCGAGAACCAGGCCGTGACCATTGCGCTGAACCACGGCAACCCGCTCTACATCGACCTTCCGGCATCCGTGATCCTCGAGATCACCTACACCGAGCCGGGTCTGCAGGGCGACCGCTCGTCGGCCGGCACCAAGCCCGCGACCCTCGAGACCGGCTACGAGATCCAGGTGCCGCTGTTCGTCGAGGCCGGCACCAAGGTCAAGGTCGACACCCGCACGGGTGACTACCTCGGCCGCGAGAAGTAAGGCGTGAGCGCCCGGACGAAGGCGCGCAAGCGCGCTCTCGACATCCTGTTCTCCGCCGATGTGCGCGGGGATGACATCGCCGTGACACTGGCAGCCGAGGCGAAGCGTGCGGCCAGCGAGCCTGCACGTGAAGCCTCCTGGCTCTATGCCCGTGAGGTCGTCGACGGCATCATCGACCAGCGCGACGAGATCGACGAGCAGATCACGACGCACAGTCGTGACTGGAAGCTCGAGCGGATGCCCGCGGTCGACCGCGCGCTGCTCCGCATCGCCGTGTGGGAGATCCTCTACAACGACGAGGTGCCGACGGCTGTCGCGATCGACGAGGCCGTGGAGCTCGCGAAGGAATTCTCGACCGACGACTCCGGCGCGTTCGTGCACGGCGTGCTCGCGCGGGTGGCCCGCTCCGCCTGACCGTCCGGCACGAGACACTGTCGGTGGTGTCGGAGAGGATGGGGGCATGTCCCTCGCGTCCGACCCGTCCCGCTCGGAGGGCTCGGCATCCGCGGACTGGCGGTCGATTCTCGGCGCTCCACGCGACGACGCCGAAACTCCACTCGCACTCGGTGTGGAACTGCGACTGCGCGACGGCCGAGGCGCGAACCCGTGGGCGTCCCGTCCCCAGCGCACGGCGACCGCACGCGATGTGGCGAAGCGCACCGGCGAGATCCTGCTCGGAATCCGACCGCTCGAGAAGAGTGCGTCCACCGGCGCCTGGGTACAGGGGACCGCATCGTGGGACGCGGTTCGCCGCTCGCCCACGCAGTACGGGCGCGACCGGTCGCGGTGGTTCGCCGATCTGCTCAGCATCGCGCGCGACACGCTCCTCTCCGGCACTGCGGGCGACTGGCTGGTGGCCGACCTGATCGAGTCCGGTCTGCTCTGGGGGCATCTGCGTGCGGGGGCTGACGTCGGCATCCCGCTGGTCGCCACCCAGAAGAGCACGACTGTCGTGCTCGCGGAGCGCGCATCGATCGGTGCGACCGTCGCACGCGAGGGCGGTGGCCTCGTCGTGCGCCCGGACATCACCATCGACGGCCGCGAGGTCGAACCGCTCGCCGTGCATCCGATCGGGCACAGTGGTCTGTACGAGGTCGCGCAGCGCGGCACGAAGCTCCGCGTGACGCTGGCTGAGGTGGCGATCAGCCGACCCGTCCACGCGCTGTTGGGTGCCGGCGAAGGCCTCGAGGTGCCGGCCCGCGACGAGGCGGCGTTCTTCCGCGATGCCTATCCGCTGCTGGCTCGCCGTATCGACGTGCGGCCGGTCGGTCGGGTCGAGCTGCCTCCTCTTCCCGCGCCCCGTGCCGTGCTGGAACTGTCCTTCCAGCGGGGCGACACCGTCAAGTATTCGTTCGAGTGGGACTACCGCGGGTTCGGACTCGTGCCTTTCACGCCGAGTTCCGATGCGGTGCGAGACGCCGTCGCCGAGAATGCCCTGAGGGATGCGCTGCAGGCCGTGTGGACGGAACGACTGGGGGAGGAGCTCGCGCCCACCGGGACTTTCCACGACATCGCGGCCGCCGAGTTCGTCACCCGAGTGGTGCCGGCGCTCGAGGCCGAGGGCGTCACCGTCACCGTCACCGGCCGCAGCAAGAGCTATCACGAGCTCACGGGCGAGCCCGAGATCACGGTGACCACGGTCGAGAGCACTGATCCCGACTGGTTCGATCTCGGTGTCCTGGTGAAGATCGACGGCCGGACCATCCCGTTCGGACCGCTCTTCACCGCACTCAGCAAGGGGAAGAAGAAGCTCCTCCTCTCCGACGGCGGCTATTTCTCTCTGAATCACCGGGCGCTGGACCGCCTCCGCGAGCTGATCGACGAGGCCGGCGACCTCGAGGAGTGGGAAGCCGGTCCGCGGATCAGCCGACACCAGACTGACCTGTGGGAGGAGTTCGAGGATCTCGCCGACGAGGCTCTTCCCGCCGTGACATGGCGGGCGACGGCCGACGGGCTGCGTCGGGCGAGCTCCGTACCGGCGGTCGCGGTGCCGCAAGGAATCACGGCCGAACTCCGCCCCTATCAGAAGGAGGGTCTGGACTGGCTCGCCTTCCTCTGGGCGCACCGCCTCGGCGGCATCCTCGCCGACGACATGGGCCTCGGCAAGACGCTGCAGCTGCTGGCGCTCATCATGCACGCGCGCGAAGCGGGGGAGCGGCGACCGTTCCTCGTCGTCGTGCCCACGTCTGTCCTCGCGACCTGGCGCGGCGAGGCCGCACGATTCGCGCCGGCGCTGCGCGTGCTGGTCCGGGCGAGCACACAGGGGCCACCGCTGGCATCCTCGCTGGCTGACATCGACCTCGTGATCACGACCTATGCCGTCGCACGGCTCGACGAAGACTCGTACGCCGGTGTCGAGTGGGCCGGACTCATCCTCGACGAAGCCCAGTTCGTGAAGAACCCCGAGACCAAGCTGCACCGCGCGGTCGCGACTTTCCCCGCCGACGTCACCTTCGCGGTCACCGGAACGCCGATGGAGAACAGCCTCAGCGAGCTGTGGGCACTGCTCAAGCTGACGGCTCCGGGCCTCTTCGCCTCTGCCCGGAAGTTCCGCGAGGACTACATCCAGCCGATCGAGCAGGGCAAGGTCCCCGAGAACGAGGAGGGCGGGGCCTATCGGCAGCGCCGGCTCGAACGGCTGCGCCGCCGCATCCGCCCACTCCTGCTGCGCCGCACGAAGGAGCTGGTAGCACCGGAGCTGCCGGCGAAACAGGAGCAGATCCTCGAGGTCGAGCTGAGTTCCTCCCACCGGGCGCTCTACGAGGTCGTTCTGCAGCGCGAGCGGCAGAAGGTGCTGGGACTGCTGGAAGACCTCGACCGCAACCGCTTCATCGTGTTCCGGTCTCTGACACTGATGCGCATACTCAGCCTGGCTCCCGGACTGATCGATCCCGAAGACGCGAAGATCGGATCCCGCAAGCTCGATGTTCTGCTCGAGCGCGTGATCGAGCTGCAGGCGGAGGGGCATCGGGCTCTGGTGTTCAGCCAGTTCACGTCGTTCCTCGACATGGCCGCGGCGCGCCTCGAAGCCGCAGGCATCCCGTATGCGCATCTCGACGGTTCGACGCGGCACCGCCAGAAGGTGGTCGAAGGCTTCACGTCGGGGGAGCAGCCGGTGTTCCTCATCAGCCTGAAGGCCGGCGGATTCGGACTCACCCTCACCGAGGCCGACTACGTGTTCCTGCTCGACCCATGGTGGAACCCGGCCGCCGAGGCGCAGGCCGTGGACCGCACGCACCGCATCGGTCAGGACAACCAGGTGTTCGTCTACCGCATGATCGCCACGGGCACGATCGAGGAGAAGGTGCTCGAACTCCAGCGTCGGAAGGCGCGTCTGTTCACGGCGGTGCTGGACGACGAGGCACTGTTCGCGCAGTCCCTCTCCGCCGAAGACATCCGCGGGCTGTTCGACGCCTGACCTGTCTCTCGCCGCGAGGTTCGAAGGAGGACGAGCGCGGGCACGTCGTTTGGACAGCTCAAGCCGGACGGGGTGGGTGGGGCGCATCTACGGGAAGTTCGGTGCGCAAGCAGTCGCAACCCGTACACAGCTAGCGTGTTACCGGTTAGCGGGGATCAAGTAGAGGAGGCTTGGAGATGCACATGAGAACGAACCGGACAGTAGGAATCATCATCGCGGGAGCGTTGGCTGCAACAATGGTGACGCCCACAGCGGCTCTCGCCGAGGAAGGTACGTCCTCATATGGTGAGGAGGATCAGGCAGTCGCAAGCGCTCTCGGCAACCTGGGTGAAGGTTTGCTCCAGCACCCCGTCGGCTCCCAGTCGCCAGCGCAGGACAATGCCAATCCTGTGATGAGCGACGGCTATCTGGACGTGATCATCCCGGCCAATGCCAGAGATGGCGTTTCCATGACCGTAGGGGAGTTCTCGCTCGGGATATCTCTCCCCAATGCAGCAACCTCAGCCCCCGCCAGCACGCTAGAGAACGGCGCCGTCGCGTTTGCCTCTGGCGGTGAGAGCTCCAACGCCGTCGTTCCGACGGAGGGAGGCGTACAGCTCCTCTCGGTCATCGAGAATGAACTGGCGTCCGAGTCTTACGCGTATGGCCTGTCGATTCCCGCAGGGCACAGGCTCGTGGCGACCGACGAAGGCGGGGCGCTGATCATTGACGCGCAAGGTGTGACCAAGGTGGTCTTTGAGCCGGCTTGGGCCCGCGACGCCAATGGCGAGGCAGTACCAACGCATTACATCGTCGAGGGAACGACCTTGACGCAGATCGTCAAGCATCAGGAGGTCAGCGACGTGGCGTACCCCGTCGTTGCCGATCCTCTCCCCCTGGTCGTCATCGTCGTGACGACGATTGCGATGATCGTCGTTGCCGCGGCGGTACTCGGTGTCGCCACGTGGATCGTTGTCAGCTGGTGGAACACGTGCCGGGCGATGGGGAAGTATCCCGAGCTGTCCACGAAGAATGGCTTCACTGCCAGGTGCGTACGATGACGAGCGCTGAAGGGGCGATCGGAATGCGCGGCTCGGCTTCGTCGATGGTTGGCTATTGCCTGGTCGTTCTCCATTCACTCCTCATCTCGGTCGGGATCGTGCTCGTTGGATGGATGCTATGCGCGGCCGTGGCGTTCGGCGGCGGGACGACGATCGCGATTCCATTTATCGCGACGTTTCGCGGCGCTGCCGGACGGGAATATGCTCCGGCCGTGACGATCACCGGATCCGTAGGCGCCACTGCTCTCCTGATAGTCGCATTGGCAGCGCTCATCACCTTGTTGGTCATCGGAGCGGCCCGCCTGCGATACCCCCACGGCTCCAACGCCTGAAGTGTGGCACGGCGGCCTCGCGCGGCGATGTGTCGGTGAGGCCGCCGCGGGTTCTTCGACGCCTGACCGGAATACTCACGGCGAGGTCGACCGGGCCCACAGGGAGCCCTCGGTACAATCGAACGGTTCACTTTCGGGAGGAATGCAATGCGGATCACGGGACTCGGCCACGCCGGGATGTTCATCGAGACCTTGGGCGGGAACATCATCTGCGACCCGGTCCTCGGGCCTTCTTTCTACGGATCCTGGTTCCCGTTCCCCGACAACCGAGGGCTCGACTGGGAGCGTTTCGGGCGTGAGGCCGACTTCCTCTGGATCTCGCACCGCCACCGCGACCACTTCGACCCGAAGCTGCTCGAGCGCTACATCCGCAAGGACATCGAGGTGCTTCTTCCGGAGTACCCGACCGATGACCTCGAGAAGGACATCCGCGCGCTCGGCTACACGAACATCACCTACGCACCCGCGGGTCGGGTCATCGAGCGCGGTGAGCTCAAGATGATGATCACACCGCTGCGCGCGCCCAGCGACGGTCCGATCGGCGACTCCTCCCTGAGCGTCGACGACGGTACCGGCTCGGTGCTCAACCAGAACGACTCGCACCCGCTCGACCTCGAGAAGCTGCTCGATTTCGGCAAGCCCGACGCGTACTTCACGCAGGTCTCCGGAGCTATCTGGTGGCCCATGGTCTACGACCTGCCGCTGGATGCCAAGCAGAACTTCGCTCGGCTCAAGCGCGAGGCGCAGAACAAGCGCGCCATGTACTACATCGAGAAGGTCGATGCCCCGCACGTCTTCCCGATGGCCGGCCCGCCCATGTTCCTCCGCGACGACCTGTTCGACTTCAACGGGCTCGGCAAGAACGGCGAGTCGATCTTCACGGATCAGAAGCAGTTCCTCGCGCACATGAAGGAGCTCGCGCCGCAGTACGACGGCCAGCTCTTCATCCCCGGCACCGTGGTCACGGTCGACGGGGGAGCGGTCACCAGCGAGCAGACTCTCTACACCGAGGCCGAGATCGCGCACATCTTCGATGAGAAGTGGGACTACCTCGAGGAGCAGCGCGCGAGCCGACAGCAGGAGATCCACGATGAGGAGGCCTCTCGCGCCGAGATCATCCCGCCCGCGGAGATGCTCGAAGCCATCAAGACGTGGTGGGAGCCGCTGCTGAAGAAGTCCCGCACGATCCGGCTCGGCGTCGGTGGCTGCGTGCGCTTCCGCATCGGCGAACTCGACATGGTCGTGGACTTCCCGCGCGCGAAGGTCCGCGAGTACGCGGGCGAGGAGTGCGTGTACTGGTACACCATCCCCGCCGATCTGGTGTCGACCAACATCGTCGACCACGAGATCGACTGGTCGAACTCGATCTTCCTCTCGATGCAGTTCTCCGTCGGCCGCAGCGGCAAGTTCAACGAGTTCCTCACCACGTTCCTCAAGTGCCTCTCGGTCGACCGCATCGAGTACGTCGAGAACTGGTACCAGGAGCAGACCGACCAGACCGAAGACACCGAGATCGGCGATTGGGTCGTTCAGCGTCGCTGCCCGCACCTGCGCGCAGACCTCACCCGCACCGGCACGGTCGACGAAGACGGCATCCTCACGTGCAGCATGCACGACTGGAAGTGGGATCTGAAGACCGGGCGATGCCTTTCCACCGCAGGTCACGCGATCCGTTCGTCGAAGATCGACGACGTCACCGACCCGGTGCTGCAAGAGGCCAGCTGACCCTCGGGAGCCTCATCGCTCCGATACACTGGCATGACAAGCAACCTTTAACACCGTCCTGTGAGGCGGAGAAGGGAGCGGCCGATGAGCATGCGCACTGTGCTGCACGAAGCCGACATCTCACGAGCGCTGACCCGTATCGCGCACGAGATCCTCGAATCCAATCGAGGCGCCGAGAACCTCGTCCTGCTGGGCATCCCGACCCGCGGCGTCACTCTCGCTCACCGCCTCGGCCTGCTGATCAGCGAGATCGCGCAGCAGTCCGTCCCCGTCGGATCACTCGATGTCACGCTGTTCCGCGATGACCTCGCTAAGCACCCGACCCGTTCTCCGCAGCCGACCGAGATCCCGGTCGGCGGCATCGACGGCAAGACCGTCGTGCTCGTCGACGACGTGCTCTTCTCCGGCCGCAGCATCCGCGCCGCTCTCGACGCGATCCAGTCCATCGGACGCCCCGCGGTCGTGCGCCTCGCGATCCTCGTCGACCGCGGGCACCGTGAGCTTCCGATCCGGCCGGACTTCATCGGCAAGAACATCCCCTCCGCCCGCACCGAGCGGGTCAACGTACGCCTCCTCGAGAACGACGGGGCCGAAGAGGTGACGATCGGCGAATGAGACACCTCCTCGACACCCGCACTCTCGACAGGACCACGGCTCTGCGCATCCTCGATGTCGCCGAGGACATGTCCGACACGCAGTCCCGTGAGGTCAAGAAGCTTCCGACCCTGCGCGGCAAGACGGTCGTGAACCTCTTCTTCGAGGACTCGACGCGTACGCGCATCTCGTTCGAAGCCGCCGCCAAGCGACTCTCCGCCGACGTCATCAACTTCGCCGCGAAGGGCTCCAGCGTCTCGAAGGGCGAGAGCCTGAAGGACACCGCGCAGACGCTCGAGGCGATCGGCGCCGACGCGGTCGTGGTCCGTCACCCGGGCTCCGGTGCACCGCAGACCCTCGCGACCAGCGGGTGGATCTCGGCCGGGGTCGTGAACGCCGGCGACGGCACCCATGAGCATCCGACCCAGGCTCTGCTCGACGCCTTCACCATCCGCAAGCGTCGGTTCGGCGCCGACAGCCGCGGCCAGGACCTGAGCGGAATGCGCGTCGTGATCGTGGGCGACGTCCTGCACTCACGGGTCGCCCGCTCGAACGTCTGGCTGCTCACCACGCTCGGTGCCGAAGTCACGCTGGTGGCTCCGCCGACGCTGGTTCCCCAGAACGTCTCGCTCTGGCCGGTCCGCGTCGTGTACGACCTCGATCAGGCGCTGGCGGAGGAGCCGGACGCGGTGATGATGCTGCGCATCCAGCTGGAACGGATGAACGCCGCGTATTTCCCGACTGAGCGGGAGTATTCCCGACGCTGGGGCCTGGACGCGCGGCGTGTGGCGGCTCTTCCGGGCGGTAGCATTGTGATGCACCCCGGACCCATGAACCGGGGACTGGAGATCTCTTCGGAAGCAGCCGATTCCCCCCGTTCGACGGTGCTGGAACAGGTCACGAACGGGGTTTCTGTCCGTATGGCGGTGCTGTACCTGCTGCTGGCAGGAGAACGAGACGACGAACGAGGGGGAGACCTGTGAACGAGACCCTCGTCATCACCGGTGCGCAGCTTCTCGGTGCCGAGAGCGCCGACATCATCATCGAGGACGGCCGGATCGCCGAGATCGGCAGCGGACTGAGCCGGACCGGTGCACGCGTCGTGGACGCAGCGGGACTCGTCGCGCTCCCCGGTCTCGTCGACCTCCACACGCATCTGCGGGAGCCGGGCTACGAAGCCTCCGAGACCATCCTCACCGGCACGAGGGCTGCAGCCGCCGGCGGCTTCACGGCCGTCTTCGCCATGCCCAACACCTCGCCGGTCGCCGACACCGCCGGCGTGGTCGAGCAGGAGCTCGCCCTCGGCGAAGCCGCCGGCTACGCCACCGTGCAGCCCATCGGCGCGGTCACGGTCGGCCAGAAGGGCGAGCGTCTCGCCGAGCTGGGCGCCATGGCGACGTCCCGCGCGCAGGTCCGCGTCTTCAGCGACGACGGCTTCTGCGTGTTCGACCCGCTGATCATGCGCCGCGCGCTCGAGTATGTGAAGTCCTTCGGGGGCGTCATCGCGCAGCACGCGCAGGATCCCCGCCTCACCGAGGGTGCGCAGATGAACGAGGGCACGGTCTCGGCGGAGCTCGGCCTTGCCGGCTGGCCCGCCGTCGCCGAGGAGTCGATCATCGCCCGCGACGTGCTGCTCGCGGAGCACGTCGGCTCGCGCCTGCACGTGTGCCACCTCTCGACCGCAGGGTCGGTGGACATCATCCGCTGGGCCAAGAAACGCGGAATCGATGTCACGGCCGAGGTCACCCCTCATCACCTGCTGCTGACCGACGAGCTCGTGCGCGGATACGACGCGCGGTACAAGGTCAACCCGCCCCTGCGCCGGGAAGAGGATGTGCTCGCCGTGCGCGAGGGGCTCGCCGACGGCACCATCGACATCGTGGCCACCGATCACGCCCCGCACCCGAGCGAGCACAAGGCGTGCGAGTGGCAGGCCGCCGCGAACGGCATGGTGGGCCTCGAGAGCGCACTGCGCGTCGTGCACCAGTCGATGGTGCAGACCGGGCTGCTGGAGTGGTCCGATGTCGCACGGGTGATGAGCGCGACGCCGGCGCGTATCGGCAGCCTCGCCGGTCACGGCACTCCGCTCGAGGTCGGTCAGCCCGCCCAGATCACGCTCTACGACGCCTCCGTCGACGGCGTCTTCACCGAAGCCGATCTGCACGGCCGCAGTGTGAACTCGCCGTACCTCGGCAGGGCTCTTCCCGGACGGGTCGAGTATACGATCCACGGGGGCGTCCTCACCGTCGACGGCGGCAGCGTCGTCGAGGAGCTCGGCGCATGAGCGCTCGGGACCTCGCTGTCGCGATCACGATCGCGGTCGCGCTCCTTGTACTGCTCACCATGCTCTTCGCCTGGCGACGACGAATCCGCCGCGATTCCGTGTTCACGGCCCCGCTGGGGGTTCCGGAGCATGCGGAGGTCTCCCGCCGCGACGAGGTGCTGTACGTGTCGACCACACGGCACGAGCAGCCGCTCGAGCGTCTGGCGGTGTCGCCCCTCGCGTACCGGGCCCGCGGCGAACTCGCCCTCACGGATCGCGGCATCGCCCTCTGCCTCGACGGCGCGCCGACGGTGTTCCTCGCGAACGCCCGGCTCGTCGCCGTCGACCGCGCCACGGTCACGATCGACCGGGTCGTCGAGCCCGGCGGCCTCGTGCGCATCGCCTGGAACATCGACGACGACACGATCGTCGACAGCTACCTGCGGCTCGCCACCGGCGACCCGCGGAATCTCATCTCCGACCTGCAGCGGCTCGTCCCCGCCGCCCCCGACACTGGAGCAACGTCATGACACTCTCGACACCCCCGGGACAGGCCCCTGCGGCTCAGCTCCCCGATCCCGCCGTCCTCGTGCTGGAAGACGGCACCCGCCACACCGGACGCGCGTACGGTGCCCGCGGCCGCACCCTGGGTGAGGTCGTCTTCGCGACCGGCATGTCCGGATACCAGGAGACGATCACCGACCCCTCGTACGCGGGTCAGATCGTCCTGCAGACGGCACCTCACATCGGCAACACCGGCATGAACGACGAAGACGCGGAGTCCCGCCGCATCTGGGTCGCCGGCTACATCGTGCGCGACCCTTCGCGCGTCGTGTCGAACTGGCGCGCGAACGCCTCACTCGACGACGTGCTCGTCGAGGACGGCGTCGTGGGCATCAGCGGCATCGACACGCGTTCGATCACCCGCCACATCCGCTCGGCGGGCTCCATGCGCGGCGGGATCTTCTCCGGTGCTGATGCCGACCTCGACCCGGAAGAGCAGGTGCGTATCGTCCGCGAAGCGCCCGAGATGGCGGGGCGCAACCTCTCCGCCGAGGTCTCGGTCGACGTCGTGACCATCACCACGGCGATGGGGGACCGGATCGGCAACCTCGCCGTGCTCGACCTCGGCGTGAAGCAGGCGACGATCGACAACCTCGCCGCCCGCGGCTTCGAGGTGCACGTGCTCCCGCAGGACGTGACGATCGACGAGATCCGTGCGATCGACCCCGTCGCGGTCTTCTACTCGAACGGCCCCGGCGACCCTGCGGCCTCCGGCGACCACGTCGAGCTGCTCCGCTCGGTGCTCGATGACGGCCTCCCGTTCTTCGGCATCTGCTTCGGCAACCAGCTGCTCGGTCGCGCGCTCGGCCTCGGCACCTACAAGCTGCCCTTCGGCCACCGTGGCATCAACCAGCCGGTGCTCGACAAGCAGACCGGCAAGGTCGAGATCACGGCCCACAACCACGGCTTCGCGGTCGAGGCGCCCCTGGAGGGCTCGTTCGACAGCCCGAACGGCTACGGCAAGGTCGAGGTCAGCCATGTCGGCCTCAACGACAACGTCGTCGAGGGCCTCCGCGCCCTCGACATCCCGGCCTTCTCGGTGCAGTACCACCCCGAGGCGGCGGCCGGCCCGCACGACGCCAACTACCTCTTCGACAGGTTCCGCGACCTGGTCATCGCAAGCCAGAAGGACTCCAAGTAATGCCCAAGCGCGACGACATCAACTCCGTCCTCGTCATCGGCTCCGGCCCGATCGTCATCGGTCAGGCCTGCGAGTTCGACTACTCCGGCACCCAGGCGTGCCGCGTGCTCCGTGAAGAGGGCGTCCGGGTCATCCTGGTCAACTCCAACCCGGCGACCATCATGACCGACCCCGACTTCGCCGACGCGACCTACATCGAGCCGATCACGTGGCAGGTCATCGAGACGATCATCGCGAAGGAGCGCCCCGACGCGATCCTGCCGACCCTCGGCGGCCAGACCGCGCTGAACGCGGCGATCGAGCTGCACAACCACGGCATCCTGGAGAAGTACGACGTCGAGCTCATCGGCGCCAGCTTCGAGGCGATCAACAAGGGCGAGGATCGGCAGATCTTCAAGCAGCTGGTCCTCGACGCCGGTGCCGACGTGGCGGACTCCCGCATCGCCCACACGATGGACGAGGTCCTGGCGGCCGCCGACGAACTCGGCTACCCGCTCGTGGTCCGCCCGAGCTTCACGATGGGCGGCCTGGGTTCCGGCTTCGCTTACGACGAGAACGACCTGCGTCGCATCGCCGGTGCGGGCCTGCGCGACTCGCCCACCACCGAGGTACTCCTGGAGGAGTCGATCCTCGGCTGGAAGGAGTACGAGCTCGAGCTCATGCGCGACACGGCCGACAACACGGTCGTGGTCTGCTCGATCGAGAACGTCGACCCGGTCGGCGTGCACACGGGCGATTCGATCACGGTCGCACCCGCGCTGACGCTCACCGACCGCGAGTACCAGAAGATGCGCGACATCGGCATCGACATCATCCGTGCCGTCGGCGTCGACACCGGTGGCTGCAACATCCAGTTCGCGGTCGACCCGTCGAACGGCCGCATCATCGTCATCGAGATGAACCCGCGCGTCTCGCGCTCGAGCGCCCTCGCCTCGAAGGCGACCGGATTCCCGATCGCGAAGCTCGCTGCCAAGCTCGCACTCGGCTACCGCCTCGACGAGATCCCGAACGACATCACCGGCGTGACGCCGGCGAGCTTCGAGCCCACTCTCGACTACGTCGTGGTCAAGGTGCCGCGCTTCGCGTTCGAGAAGTTCCCGGCCGCCGACGCCACCCTCACCACGACCATGAAGTCGGTCGGCGAGGCGATGGCGATCGGCCGCAACTACGCGACCGCTCTGCAGAAGGCACTCCGCTCGCTGGAGAAGCGCGGATCGAGCTTCCACTGGGGCGCCGAGGAGCGCTCGGTCGAGGAGCTGCTCGAGATCTCGAAGATCCCGACCGACGGCCGGATCGTGACGTTGCAGCAGGCGCTGCGCAAGGGTGCGACCATCGAGCAGGCATTCGACGCGACGGCTATCGACCCGTGGTTCCTCGACCAGATCGTGCTGATCAACGAGGTCGCCGAGATCGTGCGCACGGCTCCCGAGCTCGACGCCGCGACCCTCCGGTATGCCAAGGAGCACGGCTTCTCCGACGCGCAGCTCGCCGAGATCCGCGGCACGAAAGAGGCGGAGGTGCGCGGCGTCCGCCACGGCCTCGGCATCCGCCCGGTCTACAAGACGGTCGACACCTGCGCCGGCGAATTCCCGGCTCTCACGCCCTACCACTACTCGAGCTACGACTTCGAGACCGAGGTGGCCCCATCCGACCGGACCAAGGTCGTCATCATCGGCTCCGGCCCGAACCGCATCGGGCAGGGTGTCGAGTTCGACTACTCGTGCGTGCACGCCTCGTTCGCGCTGTCGGACGCCGGCTTCGAGACCGTGATGGTCAACTGCAACCCGGAGACGGTGTCGACCGACTACGACACCTCCGACCGCCTGTACTTCGAACCGCTGACGCTCGAAGACGTACTGGAGGTGCTCGACGCCGAGGCGGCGAGCGGAACCATCCTCGGAGTCGTGTGCCAGCTCGGCGGCCAGACGCCGCTCGGGCTCGCAAAGGGCATCGAGGCCGCCGGATACACGGTGCTCGGCACCAGCCCCGAGGCGATCGACCTGGCCGAGGAGCGCGAGCTCTTCTCCCGTCTGCTCGATGAGGCCGGCCTCGTGGCGCCGCGCAACGGCACGGCGATCGACGTCGAGGGCGCCGTGCGCATCGCCGAGGAGATCGGCTACCCGGTGCTGGTGCGCCCGAGCTTCGTCCTCGGTGGCCGCGGCATGGAGATCGTCTACGACACCGCATCGCTGCGCGACTACTTCGTGCGCACCGCGGGCGAGGTCATCATCGAGGAGGGCAAGCCGCTCCTGGTCGACCGCTTCCTCGACGACGCGATCGAGCTCGATGTGGACGCGCTCTACGACGGCACCGATCTGTACATCGGCGGCGTCATGGAGCACCTCGAAGAGGCCGGTATCCACTCGGGCGACTCGAGCTGCACGCTGCCGCCGGTCTCGCTCGGCCGTACCGACGTCGACCGGGTGCGCGAGGCCACTCTGGCCATCGCGAAGGGCGTCGGCGTACGCGGACTGCTGAACGTGCAGTTCGCCATCAGCGCCGGCGTGCTCTACGTCATCGAGGCGAACCCCCGCGCCAGCCGCACCGTGCCCTTCGTCTCCAAGGCTCTCGGGATCCCGATGGCGAAGGCCGCGAGCCGCGTGATGACCGGTTCCACGATCGCCGAGCTGCGCGCCGAGGGCATGCTGCCCGAGCAGGACGGATCCCGCGTGCCCCTCGATGCCCCGGTGTCGGTCAAGGAAGCCGTGCTCCCGTTCAAGCGGTTCCGCACGGCCGACGGCAAGACCGTCGACTCCATCCTCGGCCCGGAGATGCGTTCGACGGGCGAGGTCATGGGTATCGATCGCGACTTCCCGACGGCCTTCGCGAAGAGCCAGGCGGCGGCGTACGGCGGCATGCCCACCGCGGGCACCGTGTTCATCTCGGTCGCCGACTCGGACAAGCGCGCCGTGATCCTCCCCGCGCACCGTCTGCAGCAGCTGGGCTTCACGATCGTCGCGACCGAGGGCACCGCCGAGATCCTCTCCCGCAACGGCATCGCCGTGACCGTCGTCGAGAAGTACAGTGCGACGCAGGAATCCGGCGCGAAGAACATCGTCGACCTCATCAACGAGGGAGCGATCGACATCGTCGTGAACACCCCGTCCGGCGGGGCGGCCCGTGCCGACGGGTATGAGATCCGCGCGGCGGCGGTCGCCGCAGACAAGGCTCTGTTCACGACCATGGCCGTGCTCGGCGCGGCCGTGAGTGGAATGGATGCCGCCCACGAGGGCTTCCAGGTCAAGAGCCTCCAGGAGTACGCGCTGGAGCGGAAGGCGGCACTGTGAGCGAACGCTTCGGCGAGCGGGTCCGAGCGGCGCTGCACGCACGCGGACCGCTCTGCGTCGGCATCGACCCCCACGCCGCGCTGCTCGCGGCGTGGGGGCTGAGCGACGACGCACAGGGCGTGCGTGAGTTCGGTCTGCGCACGGTCGAGGCCGCTTCCGGGCGGGTGGGCATCGTGAAACCGCAGGTCTCGTTCTTCGAGCGCTTCGGTTCGCAGGGCATCGCCGCACTCGAAGACGTTCTCGGGGCGGCACGCGCCGCCGGGCTCATCGTGATCGCCGACGCCAAGCGGGGGGACATCGGTTCCACGATGGACGACTACGCGCGTGCGTGGCTGGCTCCGGGTTCGCCCCTGGAAGCCGACGCGCTCACGGTCACCCCGTTCCTCGGCGTCGGAGCTCTCGACGGGGCGTTCGCCCTGGCTGCCGAAAACGCTAAGGGGCTGTTCGTGCTCGCCGCGACCAGCAACCCCGAGGCCGAAGGCCTGCAGCGCTCCACCGGCGCGACCGGCGCGACGGTGTCGGCCGCGGTCATCACCGAGGTCTCTGCGCGCAACGCCGCAGAGTCGGCGGCAGGGGAGTGGGGGAGTTTCGGCTTCGTCATCGGCGCGACCGTCGACTGGACCCTGGCCGGGATCGAACCCTTCGCCCCGGCAGCTCCCATCCTCGCTCCCGGCTTCGGCGCCCAGGGTGCCACGCCGGCCGACCTCCCTCACCGCTTCGGCCGCATGTCGGACTCTGTGATCGCGAGCGAGAGCCGCAGCATTCTCTCGGCAGGTCCCGCGGATCTGGCCGAGGCGATCACCGCTCGCGCCACCGAGTACCGCGAGGTGGCCGGTGTCTGACGCGCAGCGCACGGTTCCCGAAGTCGACAGGGCTGCCGCGGCGCGCCGTGCCGTCGAACGCCGTCGCGCGCGGGCTTCGGTCAAGCGCGACCTCACGATGCGGGTGGTGACTCCGCAGACCGTGCTGCACCGCGCCACGGAGGATGCGGACTCGGTCGAGGGGTCGATGCGCATCACCGACTTCCTCCTCGCCCTCCCCGCGATCGGTGCCGGCAAGCGCGACCGCGTGCTGGAGGAGCTGCAGATCTCTCCGGTCAAGCGCCTCGGCGGTCTCGGAGCTCGTCAGCGCCGGGTGCTGGAGGAATGGCTCGACACGCGCTTCCCCGTTCCGAGCGCGCGAGAGGCGCGGAGTCGACTGCTCGTGCTCGCCGGACCCACCGCGGTCGGCAAGGGCACCGTGGCCGCGCACATCCGAGAGCACAATCCGGAGATCCACCTCTCGGTGTCGGCGACCACACGGCCGCCGCGCCCCGGTGAGATCGACGGCGTCCACTACTACTTCGTGGACGACGCCGAGTTCGATCGGCTGATCGCCGACGGGGAACTCCTCGAGCACGCCGTGGTCCACAACAAGTCGCGCTACGGCACGCCACGGGGGCCCATCGACGAGGCTCTGGCTGCCGGCAAGACGGTTCTGCTCGAGATCGACCTGCAGGGCGCTCGTCAGGTGCGCGCCGCAGAACCGGCCGCGACGCTCATCTTCCTGCTGCCTCCGAGCTGGGACGAATTGGTGCATCGACTGGTCGGCCGCGGCACCGAGGATGCCGAGGAACGCGCCCGCCGACTGCGCACCGCCAAGGGTGAACTCGCCGCGCAGAACGAGTTCGATCACCTCATCGTGAACGAGGACGTCGCCACGGCGGCCCGCGAGGTCGTAGAATTGTCTTCAAGCTCTGCGCGCTGAGCGTCTTCGCGCGCCATTTCGCACCGACTTCGCGACGATCCCGTCGCCTGACCAGGAGGTCTCATCATGGCCGGACACAACAACGGCATCATCGATCCCCCCATCGACAACCTGCTCGACCGCGTCGACTCCAAGTACGAGCTCGTGATCTACGCCGCCAAGCGTGCGCGCCAGATCAACGACTACTACTCCGACCTGCACGAGGGCAACCTGTTCGACAACGTGGGTCCGCTGGTCGACTCCTCCGTCGAGGACAAGCCGCTCACCATCGCGCTGCACGAGATCAACGAGGACAAGCTCCGCCTGCGTCACGCAGAGTGATATTCGAGGCCGCGCCTCCCTTCTGTCGGAGGCGCGGTCCAGAATGGGTGCAACACCCTCCCTCTGTCCGTCCCGTTCTGGAGTTTCGATGAGCGCCCTGCGTCTGTTCACGTCCGAGTCCGTCACCGAGGGGCATCCGGACAAGATCTGCGATCAGATCTCGGACAGCATCCTCGACGGGCTCATCGCCAAGGACAGAGACTCCCGCGTCGCGGTGGAGACGCTCGTCACGACGGGCCTCGTGCACGTCGCCGGCGAGATCCGCACCGAGGCCTACGTCGACATCCCCACGATCGTCCGCCAGGTCGTGAACGGCATCGGCTACACCTCCAGCGAGACCGGCTTCGACGGTGACTCCTGCGGTGTCAGCGTGTCGGTGGGCGAGCAGTCGACCGACATCGCGCACGGCGTCGACAGCGCTCAGGAGCATCGCGACGGATCGTCGGTCGATCCGCTCGACGCCCTCGGCGCCGGCGACCAGGGCATCATGTTCGGCTTCGCGACGAACGAGACCCCGCAGCTCATGCCGATGGCCGCGTGGACCGCGCACCGGCTCGCCGAGCGGTTGACGGAAGTGCGCCGCTCCGGTGTGCTGCCGTTCCTCCGCCCCGACGGCAAGACCCAGGTGACCCTCGGCTACGACGGCTTCACCCCGAAGACGGTCGACGCCGTCGTGGTCTCGACGCAGCACCACCCCGACATCTCGCAGGAAGACCTGCAGGCGCAGGTTCGCGAGCATGTGATCGACCCCGTGCTGGCGACGACCGGTCTCGACCTCGACGATGTCACCCTCTACATCAACCCGGCCGGCCCCTTCGTGACCGGTGGTCCCAAGGGAGACGCCGGGCTCACCGGCCGCAAGATCATCATCGACACGTACGGCGGAGCCTCCCGCCACGGCGGGGGAGCCTTCAGCGGAAAGGACCCGTCGAAGGTCGACCGCTCCGGTGCCTACGCGACCCGATGGGTGGCGAAGAACGCGGTGGCGGCGGGGCTCGCAGACCGCCTCGAGGTGCAGATCGCCTATGCGATCGGCGTCGCACGTCCGGTCGGTCTCTACGTCGAGACCTTCGGCACCGGCAAGGTGTCCGACGAGGTCATCACGCAGGCGATCACCTCGGTGTTCGATCTGCGTCCGCAGGCGATCATCGAGCAGCTCGATCTGCTGCGTCCGATCTACGCCCAGACGGCCGCGTACGGCCACTTCGGGCGAGAACTCCCCGATTTCACGTGGGAGCGCACCGACCGCGTCGAAGAGCTGCGCCGCGCTGCCGGCCTCTGATGGGACCGCGGTCCTGATGCCTCCGGAGAGCCGGCGCATCGCGCGCGTGCTCCTCGATTCCCCGCTGCCTCAACTCGATCGGCTCTTCGACTACGCCCTCCCTGCGGAACTGGGCGACGTACCGCTCGGAGTCCGGGTCCGCGTGCCGCTGCGCACCGCCGGGCGTGTGATCGACGGCTACGTCGTCGAGATCGGCACAGAAGACGACGCCGACCGTCCGCTCTCCGAAGTGGAGAGCGTCGTGTCGGAGGTCCCGGTCCTGCCCGAACGTCTGCACACCCTCGCGCGCCGGGTGGCCGACCGGGCAGCCGGTTCGGCGTCCGACGTGCTGCGCCTGGTGATCCCCAAGCGTCAGGTGCGTGTCGAGAAGGCCTGGACCGCCGATGCGCCCGCCGAGATGCCGGACCCGGAGGCACTCGCGGTGGCCGAGGGCACCGTCGGACTCTATGACGGGCTCGGTGCCGTGCTCGACGCGGGCGGACGCGCCGCCGTGGAGGCGATTCCTCAACTCGTCGACGGCGTGCAGGCGTGGGCGCGACTGCTGGCATCTTCCGCAGCCCGGATGCTCGCGGCGGGGAAGTCGTCGATCATCGTCGTCCCCGACAGCCGTGATCTCGACAGGCTCCTCGCTGCGCTCGACGCTCTCGTGCCCGCCGGAGCGGTCGTGCGCCACGACTCCCGGCAGACGAACCCCGACCGCTACCGCGGATTCCTGCGCACGCTCGAGGACGCGCCGTGCATCGTGGTGGGCAACCGCTCGGCCGTGTACTCCCCGGTCGTTGCCGGGCTGGTCGCGATCTGGGACGACGGCGATCCTCTCCTGGGGGAGCCACTGGCCCCGTATGTGAACGCCCGCGACGCCGCGCTCCTTCGGCAGGAGCTCGAGGGCTCGGCGCTGCTCTTCGCCGGGCACACCCGCACCACCGACGTGGAGCGTCTCGTGGTTCTCGGCTGGCTGCAGGATGTGAGGGCGGCACGCCGTGTGCTTCCTCGCGTCGTGCTCAGCACACCGCAGGAGATGGAGCAGCCGACGGCCCAGCGGATGCCGTCCTCCGCTTTCCTCGCCGCGCGCACTGCTGCTGCGGAAGGGCCGGTGCTCGTGCAGGTCTCCCGACCCGGGTTCTCTCCCTCACTCGTCTGCGCCGAGTGCCGGGCACCGGCGCGGTGCCCCCACTGCGGCGGTCCGCTCGGCGCAAAGCACCGTGGCGCTGTGCCGGTGTGCGGATGGTGCGGTCGGGCATCCAGCGCCTGGGCGTGCCCTGCGTGCTCCTCCACCAAGCTGCGACTCGCCTCCTCGGGGAGCGAGCGCACCGCCGACGAGCTCGGTCGGGCGTTCCCTGGCGTGCGGGTGATCGTCGCAGACAGCGCGCACCCGGTCGAACGAGTGCCCGACAAGCCGGCGCTGGTGGTCGCCACCCGCGGCGCGGAGCCGATCGCCGAGAGCGGATACCGTGCCGTCGTGCTGCTCGACGGCCCCCGCATGCTCCAGGCTCCCGATCTTCGCGTCGCGGAGTCATGTCTTCGCTGGTGGTCGAACGCGGCCGCGCTGGCCGCACCCGGCGCGCCCATCCACCTGGTCGGGGTCAACGGGGCCGCCGCGAAGGCGTTCGCGACCTGGAACCAGGCGGGCCACGCCCGGTCGGAGCTGGAGAGCAGGGCGCCGCTGCATATGCCACCGACGACCAGGGTCGCCCTGGTCCAGGGCTCGGTTCCGGCGGTCGCGAGTGCTCTCGCTGCACTCACCGAACTCGCCCTGCCCGCAGACGCGGTACTCGGCCCCGTGCCCGTCGAGTCCGACGACGTCCCGCCTCGCGTACGCGCCCTCGTGAGGTTCGACTACGGCTCCGGTTCCCGCGTGGCGACCGCCCTGCGCGCCGCCGTCGTCGCCGAAGCGGTGAGCGGCCGCCGCAGGAAAGGGCGTGCGACCAAGAGCACGCTCTCCGTCCGCCTCGATATCCTCGAACCAGAGCTCTGACCCTTCCGGAGAACCTTCATGCGCATCGTCTTCGCCGGCACACCCGCTGCCGCCGTGCCCACCCTGCGACGTCTCGCGACCTCGCACGACATCGCCGCCGTCGTGACGCGGCCCGATGCCCCGCTCGGGAGACGGCGGGTGCTGACACCGTCTCCGGTCGCCCAGGCCGCCCTCGAGCTCGGGCTCCCCGTGATCAAGACCGCACGGCTCGACGACGCCGCGACGGCCGAGATCTCGGCGCTGCAGGTCGAGCTCGGTGTGATCGTCGCGTACGGCGGGCTGGTGCGCGAGCCGCTGCTCTCCACCCCGAAGGCCGGGTGGATCAACCTCCACTTCTCGCTGCTGCCGGCATGGCGAGGCGCCGCTCCGGTGCAGCGTGCGCTCATCGCGGGAGATCGTGCTCTCGGGGCAAGTGTGTTCCAGCTCGTCGCAGAGCTCGATGCGGGCGACGTGTTCGCGATGCGGGAGATCGATGTTCGCGAGACGGCGACCGCAGGCGAGGCGCTCGAGGCACTCGCGCTCGACGGCGCGGAACTCACGGCAGACGTGGTCTCCGCGATCGCGGACGGCACGGCGCGGGCACTTCCGCAGGAGGGCGAGCCGACCTTCGCCGCCAAGCTCACGCTGGCCGACGGACTGCTCGACTGGACCCAGCCCCTCGAGGCCGTCTTCGCCCGGTTCCGCGGCGTGACCCCCGAACCGGGAGCGCACACCACCGTCGCCGGTCAGCCCCTCAAGGTTCTCGAGGCGGTTCCGGCTCCGGATGCCGAATCGCTGCCTCCCGGGCGTCTCCGGGGTACCAAGGCGGCTCTGCACATCGGCACGGGCACCGGGGCACTCGCCGTCACGAGGGTGCAGCCTGCGGGCAAGGGAGCGATGAACGCGGTCGACTGGTGGCGCGGTCTGCGCGGGGGAGACGAGTTGGTGGCCGGATCATGAGCGACGAGCGACGGAACCGTCGAAGCACGCCGTCGAACGGCCGACCGCGGGGCGCCCAAGGCTCGGCAGAGGGGCATCGCGGCGGTCAGCGCGGTCCCGCTCGTACCGTGCAGCCCGCGAGACGGGTGGCCTACGACGTGCTGCGCGCGGTCTCCGAGACCGACGCCTACGCGAACCTCGTGCTCCCTTCGGCCATCGCCGAGGCGAGGCTCACGCCTCAGGACGCGGCGCTCGCGACCGAGCTGACCTACGGGACCCTGCGACGGCTCGGGACGTATGACGCGATCATCGCTTCGGCGGCCGATCGCGCGACCGACGGCATCGACCCGGCTGTTCTCGATGCGCTCCGGCTCGCGGTGCACCAGCTGCTCGCGACACGTGTCGCCTCGCACGCCGCGGTGAACGAGTCCGTGAACCTCGTCGCCATCGAATCCGGTCGGGGGGCGTCAAGTTTCGCGAATGCAGTTCTGCGCCGCATCACCCGGGATTCGGCGGAGACCTGGCAGGAGCGCATCGAAGAGCAGGCCCGCTCCGATGACGAGCGCCTGGCGCTGCGTTCTGCGCACCCGGTCTGGGTCATCCGTGCTCTGCGTCGTGCTCTCGCCGCAGAAGGACGTGACACCGAACTGGACGCCCTCCTCGAGGCCGACAACGCCTCACCCGACGTGACGCTCGTCGCTCTGCCCGGCCTCGCAGACCCCGGCGAGCCTCGTCTGCCCTACGCGCCGACGGCGTACGCATCTCCCGGTGGCGATCCGCGTCTGTCGGTCGAGGCCTCGGGAGGCACGGTTCGGGTGCAGGACGAGGGCTCCCAGCTCGTCGCGCTCGCGCTGGCCGGCGTCTCGCCGATCGCGGCGGGGGAGCGCTGGCTCGATCTCTGCGCCGGGCCCGGCGGGAAGACCGCGCTCCTGGCGGCCATCGCGCTCCAGGAAGACGTGATCCTCGAGGCCAACGAGGTCGTCCCCGTCCGCGCGCGCCTGGTGCGCAAGGCGCTCCGTGCCGTCCCCGGCGAGATCGTGGTGCACGAGCAGGACGGTCGCGAGCTCGCGGCCTCTCGTGCCGGCGAGTTCGACCGGATCCTCGTGGACGCGCCGTGCACGGGGCTGGGGGCGCTGCGTCGCCGGCCCGAGGCTCGATGGCGCAAGTCGCCCGCCGATGTCGCCGAGCTCGTTCCGCTCCAGGTGGAGCTGCTCTCCGCCGCGCTCGACGCGCTCGCCCCGGGCGGGATCGTCGCGTACGTCACATGCTCGCCCCACCTCGCCGAGACCACGGGCGTCGTGCAGGAGGTGCTGCGCGGGCGCACCGACATCGTCGAGCTCGATGCGCGCGCAGCGATCGCCGACGTCTCGCGGTCGCCGATCGACCTCGCGACCGAGGGGCGCTCCGGTTCCGGCAGCGCACAGCTCTGGCCGCATCGCCACGGCACCGACGCGATGTTCCTCGCGCTCCTGCAGCGCTCCGCAGCCGTCATCACCACAGGGAAGGAAGACTAGGACCGTGGACCTGCCTCGCGCACCGCGCATCAACCCCAGCATCCTCGCCGCCGACTTCGTGAACCTGCAGGCGGATCTCGCCCGCATCGCAACAGCGGACTTCGCGCATGTCGACGTGATGGACAACCACTTCGTGCCCAATCTGACGTTCGGGCCGCAGATGGTCGAGCGCATCCAGGCGACCAGCCCGATCCCGCTCGACGTGCACCTGATGATCACCGACCCGGAGCGCTGGGCTCCCGAATACGCCGAGATCGGCGCGGCGAGCGTCACGTTCCACCTCGAGGCCGCGGCCGATCCGGTGACTCTCGCCCGTCGGCTGCGCGACATCGGCTCCCGGGCCGGCGTCGCGGTGAAGCCGGGGACCCCGGTCGACTCGCTGTTCGACGTGCTCGACGAGTTCGATCAGATCCTCGTGATGACGGTCGAGCCCGGGTTCGGCGGACAGAGCTTCATGCCCGAGACGATGCCGAAGCTCCGATCCCTCGCCGACGAGGCGCGTCGGCGCGGATCCTCCGTCTGGCTCCAGGTCGACGGCGGCATCTCGGATAGCACGATCGAGTACGCCGCCGCTGCCGGCGCAGACACCTTCGTGGCAGGTTCGGCCGTGTACGGCGCCGACGACGTCGAAGCGGCCGTCACCCGGCTGAGAGACCTCGCCCGAGCCGGTAGCCTGGAATCGTGAAGACTTTCGACGAGCTGTTCGCCGAGCTCAGCGTCAAGGCCGAGACCCGTCCCGAAGGATCGGGCACGGTCGCCGAGCTCGACGGCGGCGTGCACACGATCGGCAAGAAGATCGTCGAAGAGGCCGCCGAGGTGTGGATGGCGTCGGAGTACGAGTCCGATGAGGCCGCCGCTGAGGAGATCTCGCAGCTCCTCTATCACGTCCAGGTGATGATGCTCGCGAAGGGTCTCAGCCTGCAGGACGTCTACCGACATCTGTGATGCGCTCCGTTCCTCTCCTCTCGAACTGAAAGCACTCCATGCTGCGCATCGCCGTTCCCAACAAGGGCTCACTCTCCGAGACCGCCGCCGACATGCTCGCCGAGGCGGGTTATGCCGGTCGCCGTGACCCCAAGACCCTCCACGTCATCGACGCCGAGAACGACGTCGAGTTCTTCTTCCTCCGCCCCAAGGACATCGCGACCTACGTCGGCTCCGGCGCGATCGATGTGGGCATCACTGGCCGTGACCTGCTGCTCGACGCGCGGATGCCCGGTGCCCGCGAGATCGAGGCGCTCGGCTTCGCGGGATCCACGTTCCGCTTCGCGGCGCCCACCGGCCGCTACACCGACGTGGCCGAGCTCGACGGACTTCGCATCGCCACCTCCTACCCGGGGCTGGTCGACGCGTTCCTCGACGAGCGCGACATCGCGGTCGACCTCGTTCCGCTCGACGGAGCGGTCGAATCGGCCGTCCGCCTCGGTGTGGCCGACGCGGTCGCCGATGTCGTCGAGACAGGGACCACACTCCGCCAGGCCGGGCTCGAGGTCTTCGGTCCGGTCATCTTGCAGTCGGAGGCCGTGCTCATCGCCGGTCCCGCCGATGCCGAGGGTGCCGAGACGCTCCTGCGCCGGCTTCGCGGCGTCATGGTCGCTCGCCGTTTCGTGATGATCGACTACGACCTGCCGGTCGCTCTCCTCGATGAGGCCGTGAAGATCGCCGGTGGCGTCGAGTCGCCGACCGTCTCACCGCTGCGCGACCCGGAATGGGTGGCCGTACGCGTCATGGTCGCGCGCACGCGGGTCAACCCGGTCATGGATGCGCTCTATGCGCTCGGCGCTCGCGCCATCCTGGTCACCGCCATCCACAACGCGAGGCTCTGATGACTCTCGCCAGCCGTGTCATCCCGTGTCTGGATGTGGCCGAAGGCCGTGTGGTCAAGGGTGTGAACTTCGAGAATCTGCGCGACATGGGCGACCCGGTCGAACTCGCCAGGCACTATGCGGCCCAGGGTGCCGACGAGATCACGTTCCTCGATGTGACCGCCACGGTCGATGCCCGAGCCACGACCTACGACGTCGTGCAGCGCACCGCCGAGCAGGTGTTCGTGCCGCTGACGGTCGGCGGGGGAGTGCGCAGCGCCGAAGACGTCGCCCGGCTGCTCTCGGTCGGCGCCGACAAGGTGGGGGTCAACTCGGCTGCCATCGCACGCCCCGAGTTGATCGGCGAGATCGCGGACCGCTTCGGCGCACAGGTGCTCGTCCTGTCGCTCGACGTGAAGCGCGCGCCGACCACGCCCTCCGGCTTCGTCGTCACGACGCACGGTGGTCGCACGCAGACCACCCTCGACGCGGTCGCCTGGGCGCGAGAGGCCGTCGAGCGGGGCGCGGGTGAACTGCTGGTCAACTCGATCGATGCCGACGGCACGCGCGACGGGTTCGACCTCGAGCTCGTACGACTCATGCGAGAAGCCGCGTCCGTGCCGGTGATCGCGTCGGGCGGCGCCGGTCAGGTGTCCGATTTCGCGCCGGCCATCAAAGCCGGAGCCGATGCCGTGCTCGCGGCGAGCGTCTTCCACACGGGTGCACTCACCGTCGGTGACGTCAAGGACGCCCTGCGCGCAGAGGGTGTGGTGGTTCGATGACCGCCGTGGAAGACCGCATCGCGCAGGTCGCCTTCAATGCAGACGGACTGGCGCCCGTGATCGTGCAGCAGTTCGACACGCATGAGGTGCTGATGCTCGCGTGGGTCGACGCCGAGGCGCTGCGGCGCACGCTGACTTCGGGGCGGGCGACCTACTGGTCCCGGTCCCGCCAGGAGTACTGGCGCAAGGGCGACACGTCGGGCCACATCCAGGTGGTGCACGAGGCGCGCCTCGACTGCGACGGCGATGCCATCCTGCTCCTGGTCGCCCAGACCGGCCCCGCCTGCCACACGGGCACGCGCACCTGTTTCGACACCACCGATCTCGAGGCCACCACGGGAACGGATCAGGCATGAGCTTCGCACAGCGCGGTCGCTCGCTCTCCGTCTCCGGCTTCCTGCTCGCCGGTGCGATCGGCATCATCTCGTCGACCCAGACGTGGTTGACGGTGGAGCGTGCGGATGCCGGCGAGGCGATCCTGGTTCCGGGAGCCTCCGCCCTGGTACTGCTCGCTCCGCTCAGCCTGGCGGTGCTCGCCCTCGGTGCGGCCCTCGCCATCTCCGGCAAGGTCGTGCGCCTCGTCTTCGGCGTGCTCGCGGCAGCGACGGCGCTGTTCCTCGGCTGGTCGACGATCCAGCTCCTGCTCACCGAGCCTTTCGACGCCGTCGCCGCGACCGTGACCGAGGTCACGGGTCTCGCCGGTGGTGGCGCGGTCCACGAGGTCGTCACGAGCATCGTGCCGTCGGCGTGGCCGTACATCGCCCTCGTCGGATGGGTGATCCTGCTCGCTGCATCGGTGGTGGTCCTCACGACCTGGCGCGGCTGGAAGGCGGGCGGCCGACGGTATCGCACCGACCACGTCGAAGCCGCACACGAAGGGCCCGTGGACGCAGTCGATTCCTGGGACGACCTGTCCCGAGGAACCGATCCGACGCATTGACCCCGATAGACTGATTCCGAACTGCACGTCGTCCCCCGGAGGAGAACATGACCAACCCGATCGCCGATCCCGGCCACGGACACTCGCCTGCAGCCTGGACCGCCGTGGTCATCATGCTGGTCGGCGTCGCCGCCGCCACAGTCGCGTTCTGCTTCGAGCAGCCGGTGCTCGTCATGATCTCGCTGGTGCTCGTCCCGATCGGTGCGATCGCGGGTTGGGTGCTCGCCAGGGCCGGTTACGGCGTGAAGGGTCCGAAGTACGCTCCGAAGGCGCACTAATGGTGCTCGCCGACCTGACGGCCGGCGCAGTCGCAGACGCTGAGCGTCGTGCTCTGTCGCGCCCGCTGGATGCGGTCGAACGCGCGGCGCTCGCGCGCCCGGCCGCCAAGGACGCACTCTCGTTCCTCGCCCCCGCCGATCGCGTCAAGATCATCGCCGAGGTCAAGCGAGCGAGCCCGTCGCGTGGCGCACTCGCCGAGATCCCCGACCCTGCTCTGCAGGCATCCCTGTATGAGACGGGCGGAGCCTCGGCGATCAGCGTGCTCACGGAGGAGCGTCGCTTCGGCGGCAGCCTGGCCGACCTCGAGGCCGTCACGGCCCGCGTGTCACTGCCGGTGTTGCGCAAGGACTTCATCGCCACCCGCTATCAGGTGCTCGAGGCTCGAGCCGCGGGCGCCGATCTGGTGCTGCTGATCGTCGCCGGTCTCGAACCAGATGTCCTTCGGGATCTGTTCGGCTTCGTCGGCGAGCTGGGCATGACGCCTCTCGTCGAGACGCATTCGGCCGACGAGCTCGAGGCCGCGATCGACCTGGGCGCCCCGCTGATCGGTGTGAACGCACGCGATCTGAAGACCCTCGAGCTCGACCGCGACCTGTTCGGACGCCTGGTCGACCGCATCCCGACGACCGCGGTCAAGATCGCCGAATCTGCGGTGCTCACGCCCGCCGATGTGGTGCACTACCGCTCCGCCGGCGCCGACGTCGTCCTGATCGGCGAGGCGCTCGTGACCGGCGATCCCGTCGCCACCCTCAAGAGTTTCCTGGAGGCATGATGAGCCTGCGCGACCAGCACGGCCCCTTCTTCGGCGAGTTCGGCGGGCGCTTCATGCCCGAGTCGCTCATCGCCGCGATCGACGAGCTGACCGTCGCGTACGAGGAGGCGATCGTCGACCCGGCCTTCCGGGATGAGCTCGCACACCTCCTGAGCTCGTATGCGGGCCGCCCCTCGGCCATCACCGAGGCGCCGCGGTTCGCAGAGCACGCCGGGGGTGCGCGCGTCTTCCTCAAGCGTGAAGACCTGAACCACACGGGGTCGCACAAGATCAACAACGTGCTCGGCCAGGCGCTGCTCACGAAGCGCCTCGGCAAGACCCGCGTGATCGCCGAGACCGGTGCGGGACAGCACGGTGTCGCTACGGCGACCGCCGCAGCACTGTTCGGTCTGGACTGCACGATCTACATGGGCGAGGTCGACACCGAGCGTCAGGCGCTCAACGTCGCCCGTATGCGTCTTCTCGGCGCGGAGGTCATCCCGGTCACTTCGGGTTCGCGCACGCTCAAGGACGCGATCAACGACGCCTACCGCGACTGGGTGGCGTCGGTCGAGACGACCAACTACATCTTCGGCACCGCCGCCGGTCCGCACCCGTTCCCGGCGATGGTCCGCGACTTCCAGAAGATCATCGGCGAAGAGGCCCGCGCGCAACTGCTCGACGAGGTCGGTCGGCTCCCGGATGCGGTCGTCGCCTGTGTGGGTGGCGGATCCAACGCCATCGGCATGTTCGACGCGTTCCTCGACGACGAGGGCGTCAAGCTCTACGGCGTGGAGGCAGCCGGTGACGGCGTCGACACCGAGAAGCACGCGGCCTCGATCGAGCGCGGGCGCCCCGGTGTGCTGCACGGCGCCAAGACGTACGTGCTCCAGAACGAAGACGGTCAGACCATCGAGTCGCACTCCATCTCCGCCGGACTCGACTATCCGGGCGTCGGTCCGGAGCACTCGTGGCTCGCCGACATCGGGCGCGCCGAGTACATCCCGGCCACCGATGACGAGGCGATGCAGGCGCTGCGGCTGCTCAGCCGCACCGAGGGCATCATCCCGGCCATCGAGTCGGCCCATGCTCTCGCCGGCGCTCTGCGCATCGGACGCGAGCTGGGCCCGGATGGGCTCATCGCGATCTGTCTCTCCGGCCGCGGCGACAAGGACATGGACACCGCCGCACGCTACTTCGCGCTGTACGACGAAGCCGCGCTCGCGCACGACGTCGCCGAGGAGAGCGAGGCCGAAGACACGGCCTCGAAGGGGGAGCCGCAGCTATGAGTCGCGTCGAACAGGCGATCCAGCGCGCACAGGACGCCGGTCGCAGCGCCTTCGTCGGATATCTGCCGGTCGGTTTCCCCGACCTCGAGACGAGCATCCAGGCCGCCATCGCCCTGGCCGAGAACGGCGTCGACATCATTGAGCTGGGCCCGCCGTACAGCGACCCGGTGATGGACGGCGCGATCATCCAGGAGGCGACCACCACGGCTCTCGCCGCGGGGTTCCGGATGGCCGACCTCTTCACGGCGATCCGTGCGATCACCGAGGCCACCGACGTGCCCGTCCTCGTGATGACGTACTGGAACCCCGTCATGCAGTACGGCGTCGACCGCTACGCCGACGACCTGCTCGCCGCGGGCGGCGCGGGGCTCATCACACCTGACATCACGCCCGACGCCGCAGGGGAGTGGATCGCCGCCAGTGAGCGGACCGGTCTCGATCGGGTGTTCCTCGCAGCCCCCACCTCGTCCGACGAGCGGCTCGACCTCGTGGTGAAGTCGTCCACCGGTTTCGTCTACACGGTCTCGACCATGGGCATCACGGGGGAGCGCGCCGAACTCGACCGCGCCGCCCGCACCCTGGTCGGCCGCCTCCGCGCACACGGGGCGCACCGCGCGTGCGTGGGCATCGGCATCTCCACCGCCGAACAGATCGCCGGTGTGTCGGAGTACGCCGACGGCGCCATCGTCGGGACCGCACTGGTCCGCGCTCTCCGTGACGGCGGCGTCCCCGCCCTCGGCGAGGTCACCCGAAACCTGGCAGCCGGCACCGCGTCGGCGCGCCCCGATACCGAGAACTAGAATCGCACTCATGTCACTCGCGTTCCCCAGCACCGTCACCAACGTGCTCGCCAGCATCCCGAGCCCTCCGGTGTCGTACATCGACCTCGGACCCGTACGGATCCACTTCTACGCGCTGTGCATCATCGCGGGCATCATCGCGGCGACGCTGCTGACCAACTACCGCCTGACCAAGCGCGGAGCGGAGCCGTGGGTCGTGATCGACATCTCGATCCTCGCCGTGCCGCTGGCCATCATCGGTGCCCGAATCTTCCACGTGCTCACCCACCCGAACTTCTACTTCGGCGAGGGCAGGAACACCTGGAACCCGTTCGAGCCCGGTTCGGTGTGGGCCATCTGGGAGGGCGGGATCGCGATCTTCGGCGCTCTGATCGGCGGCGCGATCGGCGCGTACCTCGGCTGCCGATGGACGGGCATCCGCTTCTGGACGTTCGCCGACGCGCTGGCGCCCGGTCTGCTGCTCGCTCAGGCCATGGGCCGCTTCGGCAACTGGTTCAACCACGAGCTCTTCGGCCTTCCCACCGACCTGCCGTGGGGGCTGGAGATCGAGTCGACGAACTCGGCATTCCCTGCCGGTCTGCCCGAGGGCACCCTGTTCCACCCGACCTTCCTCTACGAGGTGATCTGGAACGGCCTGGGCGTACTGGTGCTCCTGTGGCTCGGCCGCAAGCTGTTCTTCCAGTGGGGACGCCTGTTCGCGATCTACCTCATCTGGTACAGCGCGGGCCGCATCGTCTGGGAGTCGATCCGCATCGATCCGAGCGAGATCATCCTGGGCCTGCGCAGCAACGTCTGGGCGGCGATCATCGGCGTCGTCGTCGGGCTGGTGATCCTCGTCGTGCAGACGCGTCGTCACCCCGGTCTCGAGCCCTCGCCGTACCAGCCGGGACGCGAGAAGACCGACGCCGACGCTGATGTACAATCGCAGAACAATCCCTCTGACTTCGTGGACGTGAGCGAGCCTCCGACCGAGGAAGTCACCGCAGGAGCCACTGCCACAAGCACTGCTCCCACGAGCGAGAACGGCTCCCGATAACAACGCCACCTCGTGGCGGGAGAACCATTGCACTGAACGAGCGGGCCGACGTCGTCCCCGGGTTTCACTGAAGATCTGAGGACGGTAACTGGTGTATTTCCAGCCACCCTACGGCGCGTCCGGCGCCTACCCCCCGAAGCAGGGCATGTACAACCCGGCGTTCGAAAAAGACGCCTGCGGCCTCGCCATGGTCGCGACCCTGCGCGGCGAAGCCGGGCACGACATCATCGCGTTGGCCCTCGAGGCCCTGCGCAACCTGGAGCACCGCGGAGCCATCGGCTCCGATGCGGGCACCGGGGACGGCGCCGGCATCCTGACGCAGATGCCCGATGCATTCCTCCGCGCAGTCGTCGGCTTCGAACTGCCGCCCGTGGGGGAGTACGCCGCTGGACTGGCCTTCCTGCCTCGCGATTCGAGCGAGCGCCGCCAGCAGAAAGCCGGGATCGAGAAGATCGCCCGCTCCGAGGGACTTCGCGTCCTCGGCTGGCGCGAGGTTCCCACCGCCAACGAGAACCTCGGCAAGCTCGCCGATGAGGCGCGTCCTGCCTTCGAGCAGCTGTTCGTCAGCGCCGGCGGAGCGACCCACACCGATGCCCCTCTGACGGGCATCGCCCTCGACCGCGTCGCCTACCGCCTGCGCAAGCGCGCCGGACACGAGCTCGGCGCCTACTTCGTCTCCCTCTCGGCCCGCACCCTCGGGTACAAGGGCATGGTCACGACGCTGCAGCTCGAACCGTTCTACCCCGACCTGCAGGACGAGCGCTTCGCCTCGGAGCTGGCCGTCGTGCATTCCCGCTACTCCACGAACACCTTCCCGTCGTGGCCGCTCGCGCAGCCTCTGCGCATGCTCGCCCACAACGGCGAGATCAACACGGTCGGCGGAAACCGCAACTGGATGCGCGCCCGCCAGTCGCAGCTCGAGTCCGAGCTTCTCGGCGACATCCAGCCGCTGCTTCCGATCTGCACCGACGGCGCCAGCGACTCCGCGTCGTTCGACGAGGTGCTCGAGCTGCTGACCCTGACCGGGCGCAGTCTGCCGCACGCCATCATGATGATGGTTCCCGAGGCGTACGAGAAGCAGGCCGACATCACGCCGGAGCTGCGCTCGTTCTACGAGTACCACTCCAACCAGATGGAGCCGTGGGACGGTCCGGCCGCCCTCATCTTCACCGACGGCACGCTCGTCGGCGCCACGCTCGACCGCAACGGTCTGCGTCCCGGACGCTGGACCGAGACGACCGACGGCCTGGTCGTGATCGGTTCCGAGACCGGTGTGCTGCAGTTCGAGCCCGAGCGCATCAAGCGTCGCGGACGCCTGCAGCCGGGGAAGATGTTCCTCGTCGACACCTCGCAGCGTCGCATCGTCGAAGACAGCGAGATCAAGCACGATCTCGCCACGATGCACCCGTGGCAGGAGTGGCTGGATGCCGGCGCCGTGCGGCTCGCCGAGCTGCCCGAGCGCGAGCACATCGTGCACCCGCCCGCATCGATCACCCGTCGTCAGCGCACGTTCGGATACACCGAGGAAGAGGTCCGCATCCTCCTCACGCCGATGGGGCAGACGGGTGTCGAGCCTCTCGGCGCGATGGGCTCGGACACGCCGATCGCGGTGCTCAGCAAGCGTCCGCGCCTGCTGTTCGACTACTTCACGCAGCAGTTCGCCCAGGTCACGAACCCGCCGCTCGACTCGATCCGTGAAGAGGTCGTCACGAGCCTCAAGCTGGGCCTCGGCCCCGAGAGCAACCTGCTCTCCTGGGGTCCGGAGCACACGCGCACCGTGTCGCTCGACTTCCCGGTGATCGACAACGACGAGCTCGCGAAGATCCGCCACATCGACAAGGCCATGCCCGGTCGGTCGAGCGCGACCATTCGCGGTCTGTACCACTTCGATGCCGGCCCCCAGACGCTGCAGGACCGTCTCACGGAGATGTGCGCCGAGGTCGACGAGGCGATCGCGAACGGTGCCGAGTTCATCATCCTGTCCGACCGTGACTCGAACAAGGATCTCACTCCCATCCCGTCGCTGCTCATGGTCTCGGCGATCCACCACCACCTCATCCGGCGCGAGAACCGCATGAAGGTCGGTCTCATCGTCGAAGCCGGTGACGTTCGCGAGGTTCATCACGTCGCGACCCTGATCGGTTACGGCGCCTCCGCCGTCAACCCGTACCTCGCGATGGAGACGGTCGAGCACCTGGTGCGCACCGGCTACATCACCGGGATCTCGCCGGAGAAGGCCGTCAAGAACCTGATCTACGCGCTCGGCAAGGGCGTGCTCAAGATCATGTCGAAGATGGGCATCTCCACGGTGTCGTCGTACGCGGGCGCCCAGGTGTTCGAGGCGGTCGGACTCAGCCAGGAGTTCATCGACGCCTACTTCACGCGCACCGAGTCCAAGCTCGGCGGCATCGGCATCGAGCAGGTCTTCGCCGAGAACCAGGCGCGTCACGACTACGCCTATCCCGAGGATGCTGCTGCGCGTGCGCACGAGCGGCTGTGGACCGGCGGCGAGTACCAGTGGCGGCGTGACGGTTCCCCGCACCTGTTCAACCCGGAGACGGTGTTCAAGCTGCAGCACTCGACCCGCACCCGGCGCTACGACATCTTCCGTGAGTACACGAAGCTCGTCGACGATCAGGCGGCCGAGCTGAAGACGCTGCGCGGTCTGTTCCAGCTGCGCACCGGCACACGCAAGCCCGTCCCGCTGGACGAGGTCGAGCCGGTGTCCGCGATCGTCAAGCGCTTCTCGACGGGCGCGATGAGCTATGGCTCGATCTCCCGTGAGGCGCACGAGACGCTCGCGATCGCGATGAACAGCATCGGCGCGAAGTCGAACACGGGCGAGGGCGGCGAAGACCCCGACCGTCTCGTCGATCCCGAGCGCCGCAGCTCGATCAAGCAGGTGGCCTCCGGACGCTTCGGAGTGACCAGCCTGTACCTCACCGAGGCCGACGACATCCAGATCAAGCTCGCCCAGGGCGCCAAGCCCGGCGAGGGCGGTCAGCTGCCGCCGACCAAGGTGTACCCGTGGGTGGCGCGCACCCGTCATGCGACGGCCGGCGTCGGACTCATCTCCCCGCCGCCGCACCACGACATCTACTCGATCGAAGACCTCAAGCAGCTCATCTTCGACCTGAAGCGGGCGAACCCCGAGGCGCGCATCCATACGAAGCTCGTGAGCCAGTCGGGTATCGGCGCAGTGTCGGCCGGCGTGGCCAAGGCGCTCAGCGACGTCATCCTGGTCTCCGGCCACGACGGCGGAACGGGTGCGAGCCCCCTGAACTCGCTCAAGCACGCGGGAACGCCGTGGGAGCTCGGTCTCGCCGAGACACAGCAGACGCTCATGCTCAACGGCATGCGCGACCGCGTGGTGGTGCAGGTCGACGGTCAGCTCAAGACCGGCCGCGATGTGATCATCGGCGCGCTGCTGGGTGCGGAGGAGTTCGGCTTCGCCACGGCTCCGCTCGTCGTCAGCGGCTGCATCATGATGCGCGTCTGCCACCTCGACACCTGCCCCGTGGGCGTCGCGACACAGAACCCGGTGCTGCGCGAGCGGTTCACGGGCAAGCCGGAGTTCGTCGTCAACTTCATGGAGTTCATCGCCGAAGAGGTGCGTGAACTCCTCGCGGAGCTCGGCTACCGCTCGATCGACGAGATCGTCGGCCGCGCCGACCTCATCGAGGTCAACGCCGCGGTCGAGCACTGGAAGGCCGACGGACTCGACCTCACCCCCGTTCTCGAAGGCCCGGTGTTCCCGGCGGGCGAGCCGCGTCGCAGCGGTCGCACGCAGGATCACGAGCTCGAGAAGCACTTCGACGTGCAGCTGATCGACATCGCCAAGGGCGCACTGCTCAACGGCGAACCCGTCGTGGTCGAGCTGCCGATCGCCAACACCGAGCGCGCCGTCGGCACGATGCTGGGACACCAGGTGACTTCGCGGCACGGCGCCGCCGGTCTGCCCGAGGGCACCATCGACGTGACGCTGCACGGCACCGCCGGACAGTCGCTCGGTGCTTTCCTCCCGCCGGGGATCGTGCTGCGCCTGGAGGGCGACGCGAACGACTACGTCGGCAAGGGACTCTCGGGTGGCGACATCACCATCCGTCCGCCGCGCGGTTCTGCGATCGCTCCGCATGAGAACGTGATCGCCGGCAACGTGATCGGCTACGGCGCGACTTCGGGGACGATGTTCATCTCCGGTGTCGTGGGTGAGCGCTTCCTCGTCCGCAACTCGGGCGCGACCGCGGTCGTCGAGGGGGTGGGCGACCACGCGCTGGAGTACATGACCGGCGGGCTCGCCGTGATCCTCGGATCGACCGGGCGCAACTTCGGTGCGGGCATGTCCGGGGGAGTGGCGTACGTGCACGCGCTCGACACGAGCAAGGTGAACGCCCAGTCGCTCGGCAGCGGGGAGCTTCTGCTCGAACCGCTCGACCGTGCCGACCTCGAGGTACTGCGCAGCCTGCTGGTCGCGCACGTCGAACGTACGGCCTCGCCGCGAGCATCTGCGCTTCTCGAGAGCTTCGAGGAGACCGCTGCAGAGTTCGTGAAGGTGCTGCCTCGTGACTTCGCCGCCGTGCGGAGCATGCGCGAGGAGGCACTGGCCGAGGGGATCGACCCCGACGGCGACATCGTGTGGAACCGCATCCTGGAGGTGACCGGTGGCTGACCCCAAAGGCTTTCTGAAGGTGACCGAGCGGGAACTTCCCGCCCGTCGCCCCGTGCCCGTGCGCATCATGGACTGGAAAGAGGTCTATGAGCCGGGCGACAAGCAGGTCCTGCGTCGTCAGGCCGGTCGCTGCATGGATTGCGGCGTGCCTTTCTGCCACCAGGGCTGCCCGCTCGGCAACCTGATCCCCGAGTGGAACGACCTGACGTGGCGTGGCGAGGGTCGCGAGGCGATCGAGCGCCTCCACGCCACGAACAACTTCCCGGAGTTCACCGGTCGTCTGTGCCCCGCACCGTGCGAGAGCTCGTGCGTGCTCGGCATCAACCAGCCCGCCGTGACCATCAAGCAGATCGAGGTCTCGATCATCGACGAGGCCTTCGCCAAGGGGTGGGTCGAGGCGGAGCCGCCGGAGCGCCTGACCGGCAAGACCGTCGCGGTCGTCGGATCGGGGCCCGCGGGTCTCGCCGCCGCCCAGCAGCTCACGCGTGCCGGCCACACCGTCGCGGTCTTCGAGCGCGACGACCGCATCGGCGGTCTGCTGCGCTACGGCATCCCGGACTTCAAGATGGAGAAGTCGCAGCTCGAGTCGCGCCTTCGCCAGATGCAGGAGGAGGGCACCCGCTTCCGCGCGGGCGTCGAGATCGGCAAGGACATCTCCTGGCCAGACCTGCGTGCGCGCTACGACGCGGTCGTCATCGCGACCGGTTCGACGGTGCCGCGTGATCTCGCCATCCCCGGACGCGACCTCGACGGGGTCCACTTCGCCATGGAGTACCTGGTCGAGTCCAACCACGTGGTCGCCGGCGACAAGGTCCCCGACCAGATCAGCGCCGAAGGCAAGCATGTCATCGTCATCGGCGGCGGCGACACCGGCGCCGACTGCATCGGCACCGCACACCGTCAGGGCGCGCTGAGCGTCACCAACCTCGCGATCGGCAAGCAGCCGGGCGACGCGCGTCCCGACCACCAGCCGTGGCCGATGATGCCGACCCTGTTCGAGGTCTCCTCTGCGCACGAGGAGGGCGGCGAGCGGGTGTTCCTCGCGTCGACCGTCGAGTTCCTCGGCAACGAGGTCGGCGAGGTCCGTGCGCTGCGGGTGGCCGAGACCGAGTACATCGACGGTCGTCGCGTGCCCAAGAGCGGCACCGAGCGCGAGATCCCGGCCGACCTGATCCTCATCGCCATGGGGTTCACCGGCCCTGAGCAGGACGGCTACACCGAGGAGACGCTCCCGCAGGTCACCGACCGTGGCGCGTTCCGTCGCGACAACGGCTACGAGTCGACGGTTCCCGGCGTGTTCGTCGCCGGCGACGCCGGCCGTGGACAGTCGCTCATCGTCTGGGCCATCGCCGAGGGCCGCGCGGCCGCCGCGAACGTCGATCGGTTCCTGATGGGCACCACGGTTCTTCCCGAGCCGGTGCGCCCGAGCGATGTCGCGATCGGTCTCCAGCCCGCGTAGGCTGAGGCCGGCACCGTCGCCTGATTTACCTTCCCCCACTTCTACCCTGGAGAAATCTTTGAGACGCGCGAAAATCGTCGCCACCCTGGGCCCCGCCACCTCCACCTATGAGACGGTGCGTGCACTGATCGATGCGGGGGTGGACGTCGCTCGACTGAACCTCAGCCACGGTGACTACTCCGTGCACGAGAACAACTACGCCAACGTGCGTCGTGCCGCAGAGGACGCCGGTCGCCCGGTCGCCATCCTCGTCGACCTGCAGGGACCGAAGATCCGTCTCGGCAAGTTCGAGAACGGCCCGTACGAGCTCGCCAAGGGCGACATCTTCAAGATCACCACCGAAGACATCATCGGCAACAAGGACATCTGCGGAACGACCTTCAAGGGCCTCCCGCAGGACGTCAAGCCCGGTGACTTCCTCCTCATCGACGACGGCAAGGTCCGTGTCGAGGTCGTCGAGACCGACGGTGTGACCGTCACCACGAAGGTCATCGTCGCGGGCGCCGTATCCAACAACAAGGGCATCAACCTGCCCGGTGTCGCCGTGAACGTCCCCGCACTGAGCGAGAAGGACGAGGACGACCTGCGTTGGGGTCTGCGCATCGGCGCCGATCTGATCGCCCTGTCGTTCGTGCGCAACGCCTCCGATGTCACCCGCGTGCACGAGATCATGGCGGAAGAGGGCGTTCGCGTCCCCGTCATCGCCAAGGTCGAGAAGCCGCAGGCCGTCGACGCACTCGAAGAGATCGTCGACGCATTCGATTCGATCATGGTCGCCCGTGGCGACCTCGGTGTCGAGCTTCCGCTCGAGGCCGTACCGATCGTGCAGAAGCGCGCCGTCGAGATCGCCCGCCGCATGGCGAAGCCCGTCATCGTCGCGACGCAGATGCTCGAGTCGATGATCAACAGCCCCGTGCCGACGCGCGCCGAGACCTCGGACGTCGCGAACGCCGTGCTCGACGGTGCGGACGCGGTCATGCTTTCCGGTGAGACCAGCGTCGGCGACTACCCGGTCGTCGTGGTCGAGACCATGGCTCGCATCATCGAGTCGACCGAGGAGCACGGCCTGGAGCGCATCGCGCCGCTCACGGCCAAGCCCCGCACCCAGGGTGGTGCGATCACCCTGGCCGCCCTCGAGGTCGCCGAGTTCGTCGACGCGAAGTTCCTCTGCGTGTTCACGCAGTCGGGTGACTCCGCGCGTCGTCTCTCGCGCCTGCGCTCGCGCATCCCGATGATCGCGTTCACGCCGGAACCCGACATCCGCCGCCGTATGGCCCTCACGTGGGGCATCCGCTCGACCCTGGTCGACATGGTGCAGCACACCGACCTGATGTATCACCAGGTCGACGAGTATCTGCTCGGCAACAAGCTGGCCGAGGAAGGGGACAAGGTCGTCGTGATCTCCGGTTCCCCTCCCGGAATCATCGGATCGACGAACGACCTTCGCGTGCACAAGGTCGGCGATGCGATCCGCGGTGCAGCCCCGATCTACAAGGCCGGCGTCTGACACTCAGCATCCAGAGGGGGCGAGACTTCGGTCTCGCCCCCTCTGTCGTGCGGTCGTGGGTCATGTCCGATCCGCGATCTTTCCTGTAACGTGATACATGTCTGATTGGAAGTCGATCTGTGCCTAGACCCACATTCCTGGGCGGGTGGTGGCCCGCTATCCTGTTCTTCGCTTCACTCCTCCTGGCTGCGATCACCCGCATCGATCCATGGATCATCGGCATTTCCACGGCGTCGCTGATCCTGATCGGCTTCGGCGTCGAGTGGTGGGCGCAGCAATCCCGTCGACAGAAGCCACCGGCCTGATCGCTGGGTGAAAAGTGGAGGGACGTCCGGTGCGGTCCGGTAGTTTTTCCCTCATGAGTCGAAGCCGTCTGCGGAGGAGCACGTCATCGGCGTGCTGAGGAACGCGGGCTGGTGGCTGGCCGACTACGCGTACGCGGGCTACTGGCAGCTGCGCGCGACGTTCGACCGCACCGACGCCGCGAACTTCGCATCGGGGAGCGCCGCGCACATCGTCGTCCTGCCCGGAGTATACGAGACCTGGAAGTTCATGCAGCCCCTCGTGGAGCAGATGCACGCGCGCGGCCACGCCGTCCACATCGTCGACACGCTTCGTCGGAACGAGCGTCCGGTGGCCGACATCGCGGCGGCTGTCGCGGAGTTCCTCGAGCGCCAAGGGCTCACCGACGTGATCCTGGTCGCACACAGCAAGGGAGGCCTCGCAGGCAAGCTCGTCATGACCGGCCCGGCGGGGGAGCGGGTGCGCTCGATGCTGGCGATCGCTACGCCGTTCGGCGGCTCGCGCTACGCCCGTCTGATGCTGTCGCGCACCCTGCGCGCCTTCTCGCCGGAAGATCCATCGATCGTGGACATCGCCCGGCAGCTCACGGTCAATGAACGGATCGTGTCGATCTATGCAGCGTTCGATCCGCACATCCCGGAGGGGAGCGAGCTGGCCGGGGCAAAGAACGTGCGACTCGAGACCGGAGGGCACTTCCGGATCCTCCAGCACCCTCGCGTCCTGGCCGAACTGGCCGTGCTTGCCGAGTAGTCGCCTCAGCGCGAGGTGAAGGATAGGAACGCAGCGATCAGCCCTGCGAAGACGAGGATCCCGATCGCGACACCGTGGACGACGCGACCGGCGACGAGCATCGGGAGGTCACGTCCGTCATAGGACGCGGGATTGAACATCAAGCGCCGTGCCCCGTAGCTCCAGCGGATGTGGAATCCGATGCCGCGGAGCGCGTGCGCTGGTGCGGCGAAGGTCTGTCCCCGCGCTTCGCGCGATGCCTTCCACGTCGCCTGCACCGCGTACCAGGTGATGACGAAGAACGGCATCACCAACGATGCTGCCCAGGCGATGAGCGCGATTCCGATCAGGAGTCCCGCTCCCGAACCCAGCGAGCGGTACAGGAACACGCCGAGAGCGGCGAGTCCCACGGCCGCGGGAACGAGCAGCAGACCCCAGCCCCAGCCGGGATGGAGTTCGACCGGCTGAGGGCGAGTGACCACTTCGTCATCAGGCCAGTTCATCGCAGTCTCCTCCGGTCATCGCGCCCGCGGGCCCGGGATGCGAGGTCGATCTGAGGCTGTGCGAGTGATTCAGCGGTCTCGACCGCGATTCGTGTGCCGGCGGTGGGACTCGAACCCACACGCCCTTTCGGACAAAGCATTTTGAGTGCTCCGCGTCTGCCATTCCGCCACGCCGGCTCGTGTGTCGCGTCTACGACTTTAGCGCAGGGGAGAGGCGCGATCCTCCGCGCCGAGCACCTACAGCCCGCTCACCGACCACTCCACTAGGATAGTTCTGTGACAGAGCAAGAAGAGCAGGCCGAGCAGCCCACGTCATCCGCCCCCCGACGCGTCGTCGTCGCCGAGGATGAGTCGCTGATCCGCCTCGACATCGTCGAGATCCTCCGCGACAACGGCTTCGATGTCGTCGGTGAGGCCGGTGACGGCGAGACCGCGGTCGCGCTCGCGACCGAGCTGCGTCCCGACCTGGTCATCATGGACGTGAAGATGCCTCAGCTCGACGGCATCAGCGCCGCCGAGAAGCTGCACAAGGGCAACATCGCGCCGGTCGTCCTCCTCACGGCGTTCAGCCAGAAGGAGCTCGTCGAGCGGGCAAGCGAAGCAGGCGCACTCGCCTACGTCGTGAAGCCGTTCACGCCGAACGACCTCCTCCCCGCGATCGAGATCGCCCTCGCCCGCCACGAGCAGATCATCACGCTCGAGGCCGAAGTCGCCGACATGGTCGAGCGCTTCGAGACCCGCAAGCTCGTCGACCGGGCCAAGGGTCTGCTCAACGAGAAGATGGGCCTGAGCGAGCCCGAGGCGTTCCGCTGGATCCAGAAGGCGTCCATGGACCGCCGCCTGACGATGCAGGACGTCGCCAAGGCCATCATCGAGCAGCTCGCCCCCAAGAAGTAGCGGTGAGCGCCGGAGTCCTCCGGCTCGATGGCGAGCACATCCTGCGACCCGTCCGCACCGGCGACGGTGCAGCGCTTTCGAGGGCCTACCTGTCGAACCGAGAGCACCTCGCGCCGTGGGAGCCGATTCGCGACGAGTCCTTCTTCACGATCGAATCGCAGGAGCGTCACGCGCAAGAGTGCGTCGCCGACGCTGAGTCCGGTCGCAGCATCCGTTTCGTGATCGAGTCCGAAGACGGTGAGATCCGTGGACGGATGAACATCAACAACATCGTCCGTGGTGCGTTCTGGAGCGCCGACCTCGGCTATTGGGTCGACGTCGCGAGGCAGCACCGCGGACTCGCGACCCGCGCGGTGTCACAGATCCTGGAATACTCGCGCACGGAGCTGCGTCTCCACCGGATGCAGGCCGCAACACTGCTGCACAACATCGGATCCCAGCGCGTTCTCCTCGGAAACGGCTTCGAGCGCATCGGACTGGCTCCGAAGTATCTCCGCATCGCGGGGGAGTGGCAGGATCACGTGCTGTTCCAGCGGCTGCTGGAGGAGCCGCTCAGCGCTCTGCGGGAACGTCCTTGATCATGTTGGTGATGCGGATCGTCGAGCAGCGCCGACCCTGATCATCGGTCACGACGATCTCGTGGACGGTGATGCTTCGCCCCAGATGAACGGGCGTGCATACCCCGGTCACGACCCCGGAGGTCGCGGAGCGCGTGTGAGTCGCATTGATGTCGACACCGACCGCCAGCCGACCGGCGCCGGCGTGGAGGTTCGCGGCCATCGAGCCGAGCGATTCTCCGAGCACCACGTACGCGCCGCCGTGCATGAGCCCGACGGGCTGCGTGTTGCCCTCGACGGGCATCGTCGCGACGCAGCGTTCGACGCTGAACTCGACGAACTCCATGCCCATCTTCTCGGCCAGAGCACCCATCCCGCGGGCCGTGGCCCAGTCGAGTCCCTCGCTCGTCGCGACGTCGCTCATGCATCCTCCTCAGCGGGTGTCTGTCGTCCTCGTTAGGCTGACAGGGTGACGGACTCCGCAAAGCCTACCCTCATGGTCATCGACGGCCATTCGCTCGCCTATCGTGCCTTCTTCGCCCTTCCGGTCGAGAACTTCACGACCAAGGACAACCAGCACACGAACGGCATCTACGGGTTCCTGTCGATGCTGGTGAACCTCATCAAAGCCGAGCAGCCGACGCACCTGGCCATCGCCTTCGACACCTCGCGTCACTCGTTCCGCACCGATGAGTATCCGGAATACAAGGCCACGCGCTCCGAGTCGCCGCAGGAGTTCAAGGGACAGATCCCGCTGCTGCAGGACTGCCTCGCCGCCATGTCGATCCCGGTCCTCACGAAAGAGGGGATCGAGGCCGACGACATCCTCGCGACGCTCGCGTCCCAGGGCGCGGAACAGGGCTTCGATGTCCTCGTCGTCTCGGGCGACCGCGACACCATCCAGCTCGTCAACGACGATGTCACGCTGCTCTACCCGTCGGTGCAGGGCGTCTCCCAACTCAAGCGCTACGACCCGACGACCGTCCAGGAGCGTTACGGGGTCCGGCCCGAGCAGTACCCCGACATCGCGGCACTCGTCGGCGAGACCAGCGACAACCTGCCCGGCGTGCCGAAGGTCGGCGAGAAGACCGCGGTCAAGTGGCTCACGCAGTTCGGGTCACTCGACGAGCTGATCGCGCGAGCCGATGAGATCAAGGGCGTGGTCGGCGGAAATCTCCGCGATCACATCGAAGACGTGCGCCGCAACCGCAAGCTCAACCGTCTGCTCACCGATGTCGAGCTTCCGGTCGGACCGGCTGACCTCGAGGTCGCACCGATCGACGCGCAGGCCGTGCGCGACATCTTCGCCCGTCTGGAGTTCCGCACGCTCCTGCCTCGGGTGTTCGAGGCCGTCGGAGCGGGCGAAGTCGCCGACGATCCAGCCTCCGTCGTCGTCCTTCCCGTCCCGTCCGAGGTCGCGCCCGCCGATCTCGCTGCCTGGGCCGCAGCGCAGGACGGCGATGTCTCCCTCCGCGTCGCCACCCAGGGCGGCGTCCCGGTGCGCATCGGCGCGGCCACGCTGACCGAGCTGCGCGAGGCCGACTGGACGGACACCGCTGCCGAAGCCCTGCGCGAATGGATCGAATCCGACGCGCCGAAGGTGCTCCACGACGCGAAGCTGCAGGTCAAGGCACTGATCCGTCAGGGCATCCGTCTCCGCGGCCTTTCGTACGACACGAGTCTCGCCGGCTGGCTGCTGCGCCCCAGCTTCCCCGACAAGACCCTCGCCGACCTGGTCGAGCGCTATCTGGGCGAGAAGCTCCCGGAAGCCGACCCGTCGCAGCTCGTGCCCGAGACCGAGGGTGCGACGCCGTCGCAGGAGGCGTGGTTCGCCCTGCGCGTCGCCGATGCGCTGCGGGAAGACATCCCGGAGTCGGTGGGCACGGTCCTGGTCGACATCGAGCTGCCGACTCTCCTCACCCTGGCCGATATGGAGGTCGCCGGCGTGGCGGTCTCCCACGAGGTGCTCTCGACCTTCTCCGGCGAGCTCGCCACGCGCGCCGAGGGGCTCGCCCAGGAGGCGTTCTCCGTGGTCGGACGTGAGTTCAACCTCGGCTCGCCCAAACAGCTGCAGGAGGTCCTGTTCGAAGACCTCCAGCTCCCGAAGACGCGCAAGACGAAGACGGGGTACTCGACGGATGCCGCGGTCCTCGCCGACCTGCAGGAAAGCCACCCGCATCCCTTCCTGAGCCTGCTGCTGCAGCACCGCGAAGCCACAAAGCTCCGTCAGATCATCGAATCGCTCGACACGGCGATCGGCGACGACCACCGCGTCCACACGACGTATGTGCAGACCGGAAGTCAGACCGGACGGCTCTCCAGTACCGACCCCAACCTGCAGAACATCCCGGTGCGCACCGAGGAATCCCGCCGCATCCGCAGTGCGTTCGAGGTCGGCGAGGGTTACGAAGCTCTCCTCACCGCCGACTACTCGCAGATCGAGATGCGCATCATGGCGCACCTGTCAGGCGACGAAGGGCTGATCGAGGCGTTCAACAGCGGTGAAGACCTGCACCGTTTCGTGGGTGCACGGGTCTTCGGCGTCGACCCGAGCGATGTGACGCCGGCCATGCGCACCAAGGTCAAGGCGATGTCGTACGGCCTGGTCTACGGGCTCTCGGCGTTCGGGCTGTCGAAGCAGCTGCGTATCGAGCAGTCCGAGGCCAAGCAGCTCATGGTCGAGTACTTCGCCCGTTTCGGCGCAGTGCGCGACTACCTGCGCGCCTCGGTGATGAAGGCCAAGGAGGTCGGCTACACCGAGACGATCTTCGGTCGTCGCCGTCCGTTCCCCGACCTCGCGAGCCCGAACCGGGTGCTGCGGGAGAACGCCGAGCGTGCAGCTCTCAATGCGCCGATCCAGGGCAGTGCGGCCGACATCATGAAGATCGCGCTGCTGCACATCCACGACGATCTGCGGTCCGAACAGCTCTCTTCGCGGGTGCTGCTGCAGATTCACGATGAGCTCGTGGTCGAAGTCGCTCCGGGGGAGTGGGATGCCACCGAGCGCATCGTCCGCTCGCGCATGGGAGACGCAGCCGAGCTGACCGTGCCGCTCGACGTGCAGGTCGGCCGTGGTCGCGATTGGAACGAAGCCGCGCACTGACCTCCGGCGGTGGGAGGGGGCCGGGGATTAGGCTGGCAGTTATGACTTCAGCTCCCCGCACCCCCTCCGCCATCGACGCCGTCGCCGATGAATGGGTCGACAAGATCGCGGTTCTGGCGCCCACGCTCGGCACCTATATCGGCCGCGATGAGGTGAACGATCGTTTCGGCGACCTGAGCCCGGCCGGACATGAGGAGATCGCCGAGGCGACCCGGTCGACCCTCGACAAGCTGTCTGCCCTCACGCCGGTCGACGCGATCGACGAGGTCACCAAGACCGATCTCAGCGCGGAACTCCGCCTGGACCTCGAGCTCCACGACGCCAAGTGGCATCTCCGCGACCTCAACGTCATCGCCTCGGCCGCGCAGGATGTGCGTTCGGCGTTCGACCTGATGCCGACGTCGACGGTCGAGGACTGGGACGTCGTCGCGACTCGCCTGGCCGCCGTCCCCGGCGCGCTCCGCGGCTACGTCGAGACGCTTCGCACCGGCATCGCCGAGGGCATCACGCCCGCACGTCGTCAGGTGGTCGAAGTCGCCACCCAGATCGATCGCTACACCGCCGATGACGGGTTCTTCGCCGCCTTCGTGGCCGAAGCCGACCCCGACGAGGGCCAGCTCCCCGCATCCCTGGCTCGTACGCTCGCCGACAACTCCGCCGCCGCACGCGTCGCCTACGACGAGCTGCGTCGCTTCCTGGCCGAGGAACTCGCCCCCGCGGCCGGAGACGTCGATGCCGTCGGTCGCGAACTGTACGCGCTCAACTCGCGCCGGTTCCTCGGTGCGACGATCGATCTCGACGAGACGTACGAATGGGGTCGGGAAGAGCTCGCACGCATGGTTGCCGAGCAGACCGCGATCGCGAACGAGATTCTTCCTGGAGCCTCGGTCGAAGAAGCCGTTGCTCATCTCGAGGCCGACCCCACCCGCAAGCTCGTCGGCACGGATGCACTGCAGAAGTGGATGCAGGAGACCAGCGACCGTGCGGTCGCCGAGCTCGGTGCCTCGCACTTCGACATCCCCGAGGCGATTCGCACCCTGGAGTGCATGATCGCCCCCACGCAGGAGGGTGGGATCTACTACACCGGCCCGACGGACGACTTCTCGCGTCCCGGTCGCATGTGGTGGTCCGTGCCCGAGGGCGTCACGGAGTTCGACACCTGGCGCGAACTCACCACGGTCTTCCATGAGGGCGTGCCCGGTCACCACCTCCAGATCGCGCAGGCCGTCTACAACCGCGCGGAGCTCAACTCCTGGCGCCGTCTGCTCGCCGGCACCTCGGGGCATGCCGAGGGCTGGGCCCTCTACGCAGAGCGTCTGATGGAGCAGCTCGGCTACCTCGACGACCCGGCCGACCGTCTCGGCATGCTCGATGGGCAGCGGATGCGTGCGGCCCGGGTCGTCCTCGACATCGGCGTGCACCTCGGCAAGCCCCGCCTCGACGGTACCGGCGTCTGGGACGCGGACTACGCGCTCGACTTCATGCGCCACAACGTGAACATGTCCGATCAGTTCGTGCAGTTCGAGGTCAACCGGTACCTCGGCTGGCCGGGGCAGGCGCCTTCGTACAAGGTCGGACAGCGCATCTGGGAGCAGGTTCGCGACGGCGTCCGTGCCTCCGAGGGCGACGCGTTCTCGTTCAAGGATTTCCACAAGAGGGCGCTCGACATCGGCGGCGTCGGCCTCGACACGCTGCGCACCGCTCTGCTGCCACGCTGACGGGAATGCTGCTTGGCCATTCCGTGTTCATTCATGTGAATAGAAAGGCGTGACATGAGCATCGAATTCGGGCTGGACACCTTCGGCGACATCACAAGGGGCGCGGACGGAGAGCTCCTCACCGGGGCGCAGACGATCCGCAACATGGTGGCGCAGGCGGAACTCGCCGACACCGTCGGTGTGAACTTCTTCGGGGTGGGGGAGCACCACCGCACGGAGTTCGCCGTCTCCGCGCCGGAGATGGTGCTCGCCGCCATCGCCGCGCGCACCGAGCACATCCGACTCGGCACAGCGGTCACTGTGCTGTCGTCCGATGACCCGGTGCGGGTGTTCGAGCGGTTCTCGACGCTCGATGCGCTCTCGAACGGGCGGGCCGAAGTCGTCCTCGGACGCGGCTCCTTCATCGAGTCCTTCCCGCTCTTCGGCTACGACCTGCGTGACTACGACGCCCTGTTCGAGCAGAAGCTCGAGCTCTTCGTCGAGCTGCTCAAGGAGGAGCCGGTCACATGGTCCGGCACCATGCGCGCTTCCCTCGAGAACGCGAATGTCTTCCCGAAGACCGAGAACGGCCTGCGCACCTGGGTCGGCGTCGGCGGTAGCCCGGAGTCGGTCGTGCGGGTCGCCCGCCACGGTCTCGGTCTGATGCTGGCGATCATCGGGGGCCCGGCGCACCGTTTCAAGCCGTTCGTCGATCTCTACCACCGTTCGGTCGCCTCGTTCGGGACGACATCGCACCCGATCTCGGTGCACTCGCCGGGGCACATCGGCGAGACCGACGCCGAAGCCTGGGATGCCGCATACTCCGGCTTCGAGGCGATGAACAACACGATCGGGCGAGAGCGCGGATGGCCCGCGTACAGCCGCGCGCGGTTCCAGAACGACGTCGGACCGGAGGGCGCGATCTACGCCGGCTCCCCGGACCGCGTCGCGGCGAAGATCGCCGACACGATCACCACTCTCGGTCTGGGCCGCTTCGACCTGAAGTACGCCACCGGCACCCTTTCGCACGAGTCGATGATGCGCAGCATCGAGCTGTACGGCACCGAGGTCATCCCGCGGGTCCGCAAGATCCTCGCCGACCGCGCCTGAGGCGTCATCCGAGGCGGGGCGGGGTTGGCGCGGCTCTACGATGAGGAGCATGGCCAACACCGCCCTGCCGAGCCGCGCGTCGCTCGCTGAGCGCCTGGACGTCCTCCCGTTCACGCGTCGTCACTTCCGCCTCCTCACCGGATCCGGCCTCGGATGGGCGCTGGACGCCATGGACGTCGGCCTCATCTCGTTCATCCTCGCGGCGCTCACGCAGCAGTGGGATCTCAGCAAGAGCGATGCCGGCTGGATCGCGTCGATCGGTTTCGTCGGCATGGCGATCGGCGCCACCCTCGGCGGGCTCCTCGCGGATCGCTTCGGACGACGGCAGGTGTTCGCGCTCACGTTGCTCGTGTACGGGGTCGCGACGGGAGCGAGCGCGCTCGTCGGCGGACTCGCTGCCCTTCTCGTCCTGCGGTTCCTGGTCGGTCTGGGCCTCGGTGCCGAGCTCCCGGTCGCGTCGACCTATGTGAGCGAGTTCGCTCCCGCACGTATCCGGGGTCGGTTGATCGTCGTACTGGAGGCCTTCTGGGCACTCGGCTGGACCGCCGCGGCGGTGATCGGGTTCCTCGTCATCCCCGCCTCCGACGACGGGTGGCGATGGGCCTTCGCGCTCGGCGCCATCCCCGCGATCTACGCGCTGTTCGTCCGGTGGCGGATGCCCGAATCCCCGCGTTGGCTCGCCTCCCGGGGTCGCATCGCAGAAGCGGATCGCATCGTGTCGGCGTTCGAGGCGGATGCCGGCGTCCTCTCCGCACCGGCCATCCGGAAGGAGCCGCCCTCTCGAGCGATCGCGATCACCGCGCGCGCACGACTCGCGACCCTGTGGAACCGCGAGTTCCGACTGCGGACGCTGTGCCTGTGGATTGTCTGGCTCGGGGTGAACTTCGCCTATTACGGCGCGTTCATCTGGATCCCCAGCATCCTCGTGGATGCGGGCTTCGACCTCGTCAAGTCCTTCGGCTTCACCCTCATCATCACGCTTGCCCAGCTCCCCGGATACGCGGTCGCGGCCTGGCTGATCGAGGTCTGGGGGAGACGTCTGACCCTCTCGGTCTTCCTGGTGGGTTCGGCCGCGTCGGCCGTGATCTTCGGTACGGCGTCCACCGAGGGCGCGATCATCGGCGCGGGAATGGCGCTGTCTTTCTTCAACCTCGGCGCCTGGGGCGCGCTTTACGCGGTGACGCCGGAGATCTATCCCACGTCTCTACGGGGGACCGGGGCGGGGTGGGCAGCCGGGATCGGTCGTATCGCCTCGATCGTGGCGCCGCTGTCGGTTCCCGCGCTTCTTCTCACCGGGGGAGCCCCCTTGCTCTTCGCGGTGTTCGGCGCCTGCTTCCTCGGTGCGGCCGCCGCGGCGTGGGGCCTCGTCGACCGCGGCGGCCAGGCTCTCGACGACAGGTGACGACGCGGGGCACCCCGAAGCGACCGTCGTGTCGTCGGCCCGCAATAGGCTGGGACGATGGCAGATGTGCGCTTCGTGGCTATCGGCGACTCGTTCACAGAGGGCGTCGGCGACGTTCTCCCGAACGGGCAGGAGCGCGGCTGGGCCGATCTCGCGGCGCAGGGCTGGGCTGACGCCGCCGGGCACCCCATCCAGTATGCGAATCTCGCCATCCGCGGCAAGCTGGCCTGGCCTATCGTCGAACAGCAGCTCGAGCCGGCGCTCGCTCTGCGCCCGACGCACCTCTCGTTCAACGGGGGTGGCAACGACATGCTGCGCCCTCGTACCGACGTCGAGCACATTGCGGATGCGTTCAGCCGGGTGCTGCGCCGGTGCGACGAGGAGGGCGTGACCATGATCCTTCTCTCCGGCGCGAACCCCAGCGGGCAGCTTCCGATGGGATCGCTGGTGCAGCGTCGAGGAGATCTGCTCTCTGAGGCGGTGATCCGTCGGATCGAAGAACGCCCCGACGTCATCCGCGCTCTCAACTGGCCGGATCGGGAGCTCTCCCGAGGCGCATACTGGGCAGACGATCGCCTGCACATGAACGCGGCCGGGCATCACCGCGTGGCTGCCCGCGTGCTCCACGCCCTGGGTTTCGAGCCACCGGAGACCTGGTGGGCGCCGAGCGATCGCCTGGGTGCAGGGCCGTCCGGCCTGGCGTACTACCGCGAGTTCGTCGGCCCCTGGGTGCGACGGCGCGTCACGCGGACCTCGTCCGGTGACGGCCGTGCCGCGAAGTACCCGACCTGGATCGAACGGGTTCCCTCGTGAGACCCGCCTGGATGCGTCGGGCAGGCGTGTGAGCGACCTCGAGCTGGCCCGCATCCCCGCGGGCGTTGTGACGTTGAATGATGCACGTCGGAGAGAGCAGCGCGTGGTCGAACTCGAACCGTTCGAGATCGGTGTCTACCCGGTCACCGAGGAGCAGCTGGCCGACGTCCTCGACGTCCCGATGCGGCACCCGCGGCGCCCGGCCTCCGATCTCTCCTGGCTTCGGGCCGTGCACTTCTGCAATGCCGCGTCGGAATGGGAGGGCCTGGATCGGGTGTACCTGTTCGATGGCGAGGACGTGACCTGGGATACCACTGCAGACGGTTACCGCCTGCCGACCGAGGCGGAATGGGAGTACGCGTGCCGCGCCGGCTCGACCGGTCCACATTATGCGCCCCTCGCCGACGCCGCGTGGACGCGTGCTGATGGTGTGTCTTCTCCACAGGACATCGGGGGCAAGCTCCCGAACCTCAACGGTCTCTTCGACACGCTCGGCAACGTCTGGGAGTGGTGCTTGGATCTGCTTGACCCCGCCCGTTACGACGACTATCGCGTGTTCCGCGGCGGAGGTTTCGCCGACGACGCATGGAGCGTTCGCGCATCGGTTCGTCGTGGGGGAGCCCCGCGCATGCATCACGACGACGTGGGCCTCCGGATCGCGCGGGGTGCTTTCGAAACTCCGGGGCAGGCGCAGGGGTGGTCGGCTCAGGCAGACCGGGAACGTGCGGTACAGGATGGCCCCTTGCCTTCCGGGTGGACGCCGCGCGGGCGGTGACGGCCGTGTCCCGCTGCCGCCTCAGTGCTGCGTCATCTGCTTCACCATGTAGCGCTTCGGGTCGTCCGGCACGGCGAAGCCGTACTGGGCATAGAGCCCGTGTGCGGTGGACGTCGCGAGAAGTATGCGGCTGACGGGCAGCGGCTGGAGATCGGCGATCACGCCCTCGACCAGCATCTTCCCGAGGCCTTCGCCGCGGGCGTCCTCGTCGACGAACACGTCGCACAGCCAGGCGAAGGTGGCGCCATCCGTCACGACCCGGGCGTAGGCCACCTGGTCGCCGTTCGCGTCCCACACACCGTAGTTACGTGAGCCGTCGATCGCAGCCTCCTGGACGTCCCGCGCACGGCCGATCGCCCAGTACGCCTGCTCGCTGAGCCAGCGGTGCACGCGAGTTCGGTCGATGCGGGTCGAGTCGGCGGAGAACGTGTAACCGGAGAGCATGCCTCATCCTATGAGGGCTCGCCAGGGGTGAGATCAGCGACGACGATCGGGATCGAGCCCCATCCGGATGCGCGTGCGCTTGCGCTCGATGAGGATGAAGGCCGTGCCGATGATCCACAGCGGGATCGGCATGAGGAAGGCGAGACGGAAGGCTTCGAGCGTGTAGGTCTCGGGAGTTCCGGCGCCCTGCAGGTCGAGGGCGAGTCCGATCAGGAAGATCGCGATGAGAGCCGCGATGAACCCGCCGGCGTTCGTGACCCCTGTCGCCGTGCTCAGCCGGTGACTCGGATTGTGGGTGCGGGCGTGATCGAAAGCGATCATCGATGCGGGGCCGCCCGTCGCGAGTGCGACCGCGAGAACGTAGAGCATCCAGATGGGTGCGGTGTCAGGCAGCGCGATGACGGTGATCCAGGCGGCCATCTGCACGCCGACGGCGGGGAGGACGAGCGCGAGCGAGCGGTGGTTGGGCAACCGCCGGGAGAGGTCACCGATGATAGGCCCGAGAAGCATGCCAGAAATGACATATACCGAAATGATCCCCGCAGCATGTGCGGCATCGAGGCCTTCGGCAGCGGTGAGGAACGGCATTCCCCACAGCAGGACGAACGCGGTGCCCGCGAACGGCGTCGTGAAATGAGACCAGAAGGCGAGGCGCGTGCCCGGATGAGCCCAGGCCGCGCGGATGCCGACGCCCGTGTCGATCGCAGAAGTGACGACCCGGACAACGCCGGTGTCAGTGTTCACGGTGACATCGGCGCCGCGCTCGGCCGGGTGGTTGCGGATGACGAGCGCCACCAAGATGGTGAACAGCACTCCGAGCCCGGCGATGCTGCCGAAGGTGATGCTCCACGTCGTCGCATGCAGCAGTGCGGCGAGCGGGACCAGGGCGATCAGTTGGCCGGTCTGCCCGATGATCCCGGTGAACTGAACCATGATCGGACCCCGCTGCGCAGGGAACCAGGTCGCGACGAGTCGCAGCACCGCAGGGAAGATGGCTGCGTCGCCCGCACCGAGCAGAACCCGCGCGAAGATCGCGATGCCGATGCTGGGGGAGAGGGCCATGGTGAGCTGCCCCGCGGCCATGAGCAGCATGCCGATCGTCATGATCGGGCGAGAACCGAAGCGGTCGAGAAGGACACCGATCGGAATCTGCATCCCTCCGTAGACCGCGAGTTGCACGACAGCGAATAGGGCGAGTGTCGACGCATCCGCATCGAACCGGTCAGCCGCCTCCACTCCGACAGCACCGAGGGAGGTGCGGTTCGTGATGGACAGCACATAGGCCGCGACACCGACGGACCAGATGATCCATGCACGAAATCCTGGTGTGGACACGGGGGAGTGGGGGACCTGCGGCACGTACCAACGCTACCCCTGCGACAGCGACGCCCCGCTCGCAGCCGATGTCCGAGGTGCCGACTAGCGTGACGCCATGACCAGTTCCCCTCTGCACCACTCCCTCGACTACGTCGAACTCGTCGTCACCGATCTCGAAGCGTCGAAGCGATTCTTCGCCGAGGCGTTCGGTTGGAGCTTCAACGACTACGGACCGGGTTACGCGGGCATCGTGTCGCCGCGAGGTGACGGCAGCGAGGTCGGTGGACTCCTGCTCGCCGACGAGCCGCGTCCTGTCGGAGGCCCACTGGTACTGATCTACTCGGACGACCTCGACGCCACGATGAGCGGCATCGTCACCGCGGGCGGCACGATTCTGCAAGACCCGTACGCGTTCCCTGGCGGACGACGCCTGCACTTCTCCGACCCCACCGGCAACGAGCTCGGAGTCTGGTCCGCGCAATAGTTCGCGCGTGGCTGCACGCACGTCGTGATCGTCACGCCCCCTTCGTGATGTCCGGAGGAGGGCTCCGCCGTCGTGCCTCATTCCGACCTGACATAATGTGCATTATCGGCTAATTGTCACTCGGTCGGTACGCGAGGAAAATCGACCACCGATGGCGCGCTCAGCGCGCACACGCTCAACCATCCCACACCCGGATATCGGGGCTCGTGGCTCGCGCGTCTCGTCGGCCCACAGGCAGAGCCGGGCATCAACGTCGGCTTGTCGACTTCTCGGCTTCTTGTCGCAGCATCGCCACCATTCATCCGGATCTCGGACCTCGATCCACCCGCGCCCGCGCTCCACAGCGCAACGCCTGGTGCCCGCTGAGCACGCCCTCGTGCAAAGCATGAATGTCGTCATGTGTAAGATGTTACGCGATACAGTGCTGAGTACTGCAACAAACCAGACGATCCCCTCGAGCGAAGGACACCGATGAACTCTCGAACGGCAAGCGTGACAAGAGGACACCGCATCGCTCGCAGGCTCGCCCTGGGTCTGGTGACGATCCTCGTGGCCAGCACGCCGGCGCTCTTCGCCACCGCTACCGCGACTGCGGCGCCAGTGACGGCGATCACCGGCGTCCAGATCGTGAACGCGCCACCACTCGTGACGGATACGCCGTACACGGTGGAATCGACCTGGGCGGTGGACGACACCGCGATGGCGGGCGACACCTTCACTCTCGAGTTTCCCGATTCGATGTCCGGATATGCGGCGTCCTTCGCGCTGCGGGACGACGACGGAGCTGAGGTCGGAAGCTGCATCGTCTCGTCCGCGTCCTTCCTCTGCACATTCGGCGATTACGTCGAGACCCACGCGAACGTGAGCGGTTCGCTGCACTTCCAGGCACGTTTCACATCGGTCGTCGATGAGGAGGCGGTCGTCTTCACCGCCGGCGACGGCATGACGTTCGACATGTCCACTCCCGGCGGCGTGGGCGACAACACTGCCGGTCTCCCCCAGAGTCCGGAGAAATGGGGCTCCGTCAACTTCGACGGAGAGTCCATGACGTGGGCTCTGAACATCCCGGCCGAGTTCCTGGCGTCGGACGACGGACAACCTGTGACGATCGTCGATGAGTACGACGAGGAGCTCACGTTCGATCCGGCGGCGACCTCCGCGCGCTGGACTCTCGACTCGGACTGGGGGGACGACGTCTGGCATCCCGTTTCAAACGGCACAGGCTCGGGGACCTACTCCATCGCCGCGGATGCGGCCTCACACACCTTCGCGGTGACCTTCAACGAGCCGGTGACCAACGCTGATCGCGTCTACCAGTTCATCACCGTGATGAACTTTCCTTCCGGCGTCCACGATGGCGAGACTTTCGGCAACACCATGACGGTCGCCGGTCGTACCGTCACCGCAAGCCCCGTCACGTACGTCGCGTCCGGAGGCGACGGGGACGGCGACGGCCTCGGTGGATTTGATGTGACCAAGACCGTGACCGGGAACGGCGCGAATGCGGTCGATGGGGCTCAGTACACGATCGATTACTCGTTCATCGCCGCCGGAGCCGCGACGACCGGTGAGTTCGGGCTCACGGATGGCGCGACCGATGGGCTCGTCGACCTGCCCGTGGGCACTATCGTCACCCTCTCTCACGCCGGATGATCGAGGCACGCCGAATCTCCCGGCAGGACAGGACGGCTCACTCGCCGTCACCGGTGCTGATGCCACTCCCCTGGTTCTGATCGGCGTCGGCACACTGCTGACGGGTGCCCTTCTCCTGATCGCGCGCAGGGTTCGTCGTAGAGGATGACAGACCGGGCCGGTGCGAGGATGGGAAGCATGAAGCCCGCCCTCAGCATCAACGGTTTGGCCAATGCACGCGATCTCGGCGGGCTCGAGCGTGCCGACGGAACAGCCACGCCCCCTGGCGTCTTCATTCGTGCCGAACGTCTCGACGAGGTCGACGCGTCCGGGTGGGAGGCTCTCCTCGCCTACGGCGTGCGAACCGTCATCGATCTCCGTCGCCCTGATGAGACCAGCGGCCAGGTGCCCTCTCGCCTCGCTCAGGTTCGCGTCGACCTCGACGGCGACGACATCGGCTTCTGGAGCACCTATCAAGCGGACGGGCGGTGGGGAACGCCGCTCTACTACCTGGCTCATCTGCAAGAGCTACCTCACCGACTCGCTGAGGTGCTCACCGCAATGGCGTCGGCCGACGACGGAGGGATCCTCTTCCACTGCTCGGCCGGGTGGGACAGAACAGGGCTCGTCGCCGCGGTGCTCCTCCGTACGCTCGATGTCACCAGTGATGCCGCCGTGAGCGACTACATGGCTTCCTTCGCGAACGCCGAACGGATGACAATCCTGCATGAACGGTCATTCGAGGTCGAGGAAAGACACCAGATACTCGGCCGTTTCGGACACACACCCGATTCGGCGTTCCGCGACATGTACGAGAACCTTCGCATCGACGACTGGTTCGCGGAAGCCAGCCTCGATCGTGAGACGCGGACCGCGATCGAGACCTGGCGGGGCGCGGTTCCGCGAACCTGACCGCCCTGAGCGTTGATCGGCTCAGGCGCCGACGTACTCCGCGAGGTGCTCCCCCGTCACGGTCGACTTCTGGGATACCAGATCGTTCGGCGTTCCCTCGAAGACGACCCGTCCACCGTCGTGGCCGGCGCCAGGGCCGATGTCGATGATCCAATCGGCATGCGCCATGACCGCCTGGTGGTGCTCGATCACGATGACGGTCTTCCCCGAGTCGACGAGTCGATCCAGTAGTCCGAGGATCTTGTCGACATCCGCGAGGTGCAGGCCGGTCGTCGGCTCGTCGAGCACGTAGACGTCGCCCTTCTCCCCCATCTGGATCGCGAGCTTGATCCGCTGGCGTTCACCGCCCGACAGCGTGGACAGCGGCTGTCCGAGCGACAGGTAGCCGAGCCCCACGTCTTCCATACGGCCGAGGATCGCGGTGGCTGCGGGGAGCTTGGCCTCCCCCTCCCCGAAGAAGACGCGTGCCTCAGCGACCGGCAGGTCGAGAACCTCGGTGATGTCCTTTCCGGCGAGCTTGTACTCCAACACGCCCGCCTGGAAGCGCTTGCCGCCGCAGTCCTCGCACGGGGTCTCGATCGTGTCCATGAATCCGAGCTCGGTGATGATGACACCCGCGCCCTTGCACGAGGGGCAGGCTCCCTCGGAGTTGGCACTGAACAGGGCGGGCTTCACACCGTTGGCCTTCGCGAACGCCTTTCTGATCGGCTCGAGCAGCCCCGTGTAGGTCGCCGGGTTGCTCCGCCGGGAGCCCTTGATCGCGGCCTGATCGATCGCCACGACGCCGTCGCGCTTCGATACCGCGCCGTGGATGAGCGAACTCTTTCCCGACCCGGCGACACCGGTCACGACCGTGAGGACACCGGTGGGGATGTCGACGTCGACGTTCTGTAGATTGTTCGCCGTGGCGCCGCGCACCTCGATCGCCCCCGAGGCCGACCGCACAGCATCCTTCAGCTGCGCCCGGTCATCGAGGTGGTCTCCCGTCTTGGTGCCGCTCGCCTTCAATCCCTCGACCGTGCCTTCGAAGCAGATCTCTCCACCGGCACTTCCCGCGCCCGGACCCAGATCGACGACATGATCACCGATCACGATGGTCTCCGGCTTGTGCTCGACCACCAGGACGGTGTTGCCCTTGTCGCGCAGCTGGAGCAGCAGTCCGTTCATGCGCTGGATGTCGTGCGGGTGCAGGCCGATGGTCGGCTCGTCGAACACATAGGTGATGTCGGTCAAGGAAGAGCCGAGGTGGCGCAGCATCTTGATCCGCTGCGCCTCTCCCCCGGACAGCGTGCCCGACGGCCGTTCCAGACTGAGATACCCCAGGCCGAGCGTCACGAACGCGTCCAGATTCGCACTGAGCGCCTGAAGCAGCGGCCCCGCCCCCGGAAGGTCGAGTCCCCGGACCCAGGCCGCCAGATCCGTGACCTGCATCCGGCAGGCATCGGCGATGCTGATGCCCTCGATCTTCGAGGAACGCGCGCCCTCCGTCAGCCGCGTTCCGTCGCACTCGGGGCACACCGCGAAGGTCGCTACGCGCTCGACGAAGGCGCGGATATGCGGCTGCAACGCATCGAGGTCCTTCGAGAGCATCGCCTTCGTGATCTTCGGGATCAGACCCTCGTAGGTCATGTTGATGCCCGAGATCTTCACCTTCGTGACTTCGCCGTAGAGGAAGAGATGACGCTGCTTCTCGGTGAACTGCGCGATCGGTTTGTCTGCCGGATAGAACCCCGACTGGGAGAAGCCCTTCACCATCCAGCCGTCAGCGGTGTATCCCGGCACCATGATCGCGCCCTCGTCGAGCGACTTCGACTCATCGACGATCTGCGCCAGGTCGAGGTCGGACACCGCTCCCCTGCCCTCGCACCGCGGGCACATGCCCCCGAGGTAGATCGCATCCTTCACGATCTTCTTCTCTCCGCCGGGCCCGGTCATCACCCCACTGGCCTTCTGGGTCGGGATGTTGAAGGAGAAGGCCGTCGGCCCACCGATGTACGGCTGGCCGAGCTTGCTGAACAGGATGCGGAGCATCGCGTTCGCATCTGTGACGGTGCCGACGGTCGACCGCGGGTTGGCGCCGAGTCGCTCCTGGTCGACGATGATCGCCGTGGTCAGCCCCTCGAGGATGTCGACGTCCGGGCGGGGTACCGACGGCATGAACCCCTGCACGAACGCGCTGTAGGTCTCATCGATCATGCGCCGGGACTCCGCGGCGATGGTGTCGAAGACGAGCGAGCTCTTCCCCGACCCTGACACTCCGGTGAAGACCGTCAGCCGTCGCTTCGGGATGTCGACACTCACGTCCTTCAGATTGTTCTCGCGCGCGCCCTGCACGCGGATCAGGTCATGGGTGTCCGCGGGGTGCTGGTCGTCGGTCATCTGCGTCCTTCGTGAATCGGTGAGTGTTCAGGCGGCCTGATTGATACGCAGCAGGTTGCCCGCGGGGTCGCGGAACGCGCAGTCCCGCACGCCGTACGGCTGATCCATCGGCTCCTGCACGACGTCGGCGCCGCTGTCGACGAGGCGGGCGAACAGGTCGTCGACGTCATCGCTCGCGAGGGTCAGTGCCGCGTAGCTGCCCTTGGCGATGAGTTCGAGTATCGTCTGGCGCTCTGTTTCCGTGATTCCCGGGTCGGTTGCCGGCGGATGCAGCACGATCGAGGTCTCCGGCTGTCCCTCGGGACCGACTGTGAGCCAGCGGAGACCGTCGTAGCCGACGTCGTTGCGCACCTCGAACCCGAGGGCGTCCCGGTAGAAGGCCAGGGCGGCCTCGGCGTCGGTGTGGGGAAGGAAGGCGTAGTGGATGCTGATCTTCATGGTCTTCACGTTAGGTGCGTGTCGGTACGCGGTGCTTCTTGATTCCTGATCGGTCTGGTGACCTGCTTCGCCTGGAACGAGGGAATTCCCTCGACGTTCGCGGCGCGTTCACGGTACACGCTGGGTGGGACACCCACCAGCTCCGAGAATCGCGTGCTGAAGGTTCCGAGCGACGAGCACCCCACCTCGAAGCACACCTCCGTCACCGTGAGGTCTCCGCGTCGCAGCAGTGCCATCGCGCGTTCGATCCGGCGCGTCATCAGGTAGGAGTAGGGCGACTCGCCGTATGCCTCCCGGAAGCACCGACTGAGATGACCCGCCGACATGTGCACGCCCCGCGCGAGCGCCTCCACATCGAGGGGTTTCGCGTACTCCCGGTCGATCCGATCTCTGACCTTGCGCATCACGATGAGCTCGCGCACACGCGTGTCATCCGGGCCGGTCACCCGTCGATCCTGTCATGACGCTCAGAGTCCCGCGATGACTTCGAGCAACACGGCTGGCGGAGGATCCCCCACGTCCGCCTGCGAGAGCGCTACCCTGAGGGGGCATCCTCACAGGAACTTCTCAGAAAGGGGTCCCCACCATGTCTGAACCACTCACCCAGGCGAAGTCACTGTTCAAGTCGATCCGTGTCTCGCTGGCCGTAGCGGGCGTGCTCGCTCTCATCGCCGGAATCGTCCTCCTGGTCTGGCCGGTGAAGTCCGCTGTCATCGTGACGGCGATCTTCGCGTCCTACCTGGTGATCGCTGGTCTGGTCTACATCGGCCTCGGAATCTTCTCGGGCGCGAAGGGCGGATGGGCCCGCGTGGGACACATCGTCCTCGGCCTGCTCTACGTCATCGCCGGCGTCATCGCGTTCTTCAACCTGAGCGCCGCTGCGGCCACCCTGGCCTTCGTCGTGGTGATCTTCATCGGTGTCAGCTGGATCGTCGACGGCGTCGTCGCCCTGACGCTCCTCGGCAGCGACGGCTCGCGGGTATGGACCGTCCTGTACGCCATCCTCAGCATCATCGCCGGAATCATCGTGCTGTTCTCGCCGCTGATCGCCGGATTCGCCTTCTGGCTGCTGCTCGGCATCTCGCTGATCGTGCTCGGAATCATCCAGATCGTGCGTGCCATCACGCTCGGCAAGGATGAGAAGGAGTACGTCGCCGCCGTCCAGGGAGAGCCCGTCAGCTGACGTCTCCCCCATCGCCGAATCGGCCCCGTCCTGCGTCAGCAGAGCGGGGCCGATTCTCGTCTGCAGCTACTCGGCGACGAACGCGCTCACGTCACCGACGAGCCGAGTGTTGTCGGCGGGCACCGGGTCCACCGCGGCCTTGGCGACCTCGGCCGCGAACTCGGAGACGTTGTAGAGCTTGCCGGCCGATTCACGGCGCTCGGCGATCGCGCCCGGGTTCGCCCGCTCCAGCAACGTGGCGGTGATCGTGCCCTCGATCATGTCACCGGAGACGACGGTGAAGCCGACCCCGTTCGCGGCGAGGGCGGGGATGAGTTCGCGGAGCGTATCTTCGCCCGCTCGCTTCGACAGTGCGACCGGCTCGTACTCCGGCATGGTCGGCGTCGTCCGGATGAAGTGCGCCTGGTGGCTGGTGACGAACACGACGCGCGCCCCGTCGCCGAGAAGAGGGGTCGCCGCGTTCAGGACGTTGAGCTGCGCGTCCCGATTGAGGGTGAGCGCGTAATCCTCGGCCATCCCGGACTCCATGCCGCCGGATGCGTTGAGGACGAGGACGTCGAGGCGTCCGTACTCCGCGCGGATCGCGTCGAACATCTCGGCCACGGATGCGGGATCGGTGAGGTCGGCCCCCACCACGAGCGCCCGACGACCGAGCTCGCGCAGCTGGGCGGCGAGCTTCTCGGCCCGCGGCGCCTTGTTGCGGAAGTTGATGACGACATCGGCGCCGGCCTCGGCGAGGTAGCGGACGGTGTCTGCGCCGATCCCGCGTGATGAGCCGGTGACGAGCGCCACCTTGCCGTCGAGGGAACCTGCGGGAAGAACGTCGGTCACGGTGACTCCTCATGATGCGCGAAAAGGCCGTGATCGCACGGCCCACTCACACTATCAAGGGAGCGCTGTGGCGCCCGGATCGGCGGCCGCCCGCGTGATACGTTGACCACAAAGGAGGCCGCATGGACAACTTCACGACATTCGTCACGTTCATCGACCAATGGGCTTGGATCGGCTGGCTGGTCCTGATCGCCGTGTTCCTCGTCATCGAGATGCTCTCGTTGGACTTCACGTTCCTCATGCTCAGCTTCGGCAGTGTCGTCGGACTGGTGACCGACCTGCTCGGAGTCCCGGTCTGGGTGCAGGTGATCATCGCGGCCGCGGCGGCGGCGATGTTCATCCTCTTCCTCCGGCCTCCGTTGCTCAAGCGCCTGCGGCGCGGCGAAGACCCGACCAAGTCCAATGTGGATGCGCTCGTCGATCTGCGCGGAATCGCACTGGTCGAGATCACGCAGATCTCCGGCCAGGCGAAGCTCGCCAACGGCGACACCTGGACCGCGCGCACCGCCACCTCGGTCGCCATCCCCCCGGGAGCCCCGGTCGCCGTAAGCGCGATCAACGGCGCAACCGCCATCGTCCGACCCGTCAACGACTAGGAGAACCCGTGGACGACGCATCGTTCATTCCCGCAGCGATCGGCTGGATCCTCGCCATCGCCGTGATCATCTTCGTGGTGGTCACCGTCGCGCGTGCCATCCGGATCATCCCGCAGGCGACCGCCGGCGTCGTCGAGCGCCTCGGCCGCTATCACAAGACCCTCACCCCCGGACTCAACATCCTCGTCCCCTTCATCGACCGTCTCCGGCCGCTGATCGACATGCGTGAGCAGGTCGTCTCGTTCCCGCCGCAGCCGGTGATCACCGAGGACAACCTGGTCGTCTCGATCGACACGGTCGTGTACTTCCAGGTGACGGATGCCCGGGCGGCGACGTATGAGATCGCCAACTACCTCGGTGCGGTCGAGCAGCTCACCACGACGACGCTGCGAAACGTCGTCGGTGGTCTCAACCTCGAGGAAGCCCTCACCAGCCGTGACAACATCAACGGTCAGCTCCGGGTGGTGCTCGATGACGCGACCGGCAAGTGGGGCATCCGCGTGGGCCGAGTCGAGCTCAAGGCGATCGATCCTCCCATCTCCATCCAGGACTCCATGGAGAAGCAGATGCGCGCCGAGCGTGACCGTCGCGCGGCGATCCTGACGGCGGAGGGCACCAAGCAGTCGGCGATCCTCGAGGCGGAAGGTGCTCGCCAGGCCGAGATCCTCCGAGCCGAGGGAGACAAGCAGGCCGCTGTCCTCCGTGCGCAGGGTGAGGCCGAGGCGATCCACAACGTCTTCACCGCCATCCACCAGGGTGCGCCCGACGACAAGCTCCTGGCCTACCAGTACCTCCAGATGCTGCCGAAGATCAGTGAGGGACAGTCCAACAAGCTGTGGATCATCCCGAGTGAACTCACCGAGGCTCTCAAGGGCATCGGCAGCGCGTTCACGCCGAAGCCGGGTCAGGGCCCGACGAACACGCTTCCCGGCGCGTGACACACCCGTACTTCACGAAGGCGCGGCATCCTCGAGTCCTCGCTCACCGCGGTCTGGTCACTACGGAGGGCGAGGATTCGGGCGTCTGGGAGAACTCTGCTGCAGCCTTCGCCGCCGCACACGCGGCAGGCGCCGAGTATGTCGAGACCGACTGCCAGGTCTCAGCGGATGGCGATGTGGTGCTGTTCCATGACTCGACGCTCGAACGACTCGTCGGCGATACGCGAGCAGTGCGCGACGTGCGCACGCGGGAACTGCGCGAGATCTTCTCCGACCACGGCGGGCTGTTCACGGTTGCGGAAGCACTTGATTCTTTTCCCGACGTGCGCTTCAACATCGATGTGAAGACACCGGCGGCCGTCGACCCGCTCGGCCCGATTCTGGTCGAACACACCCACCGCGTGCTGGTCACGAGTTTCTCAGACGCGAACCGCCGCGCAGCCGTCTCCTCCGTCCTACGGGCCGGCGCCTCGCTTCGGCCTGCGACATCGGGCGGAAGCCGCACGATCGCGGCGCTGCGCGCGCTGTCCGCGCTCCGGCTCTCCCCCGCACGTGTCCTCCAAGGAATCGACGCGCTCCAGATCCCCGAGCGACACGGAGTGCTCACCGTGCTCACCCCTGCCCTCGTCCGTGCCGCCCACCGACGCAGTGTGGAGATACATGTGTGGACGGTCAACGATTCCGCCGACATGCGTCGTCTCGTTGCCGCAGGAGTCGACGGGATCGTCTCGGATCGCGCTGACGTCGCCCTCCGGACCCTCTCCGAACACTAGGACCCGACGCGCCCCATAACCTCCGCCGCTGAGATTCAGCTGTGAATCGCGCCGAGAAGCCGCCCGCGTGGATGAAGCGCACAGGCTGGAGCGTTATACCTGACAGCGACGAGAGGACCACAAAATGGCAGATCGCAGCCTGCGCGGCATCCGACTCGGCGCCCAGAGCCTACAGAGCGAAGAGGGCGTCGTTTTCATGGAGCGCCGTGAGACCACCTATACCTGTGACACCTGCGGCCACGTCACGAACCTGATGTTCGCGGCCGACGCCGAACCGCCCCAGACCTGGGAGTGCCGCGCCTGCGGTGCCGAAGCCCGCCTGAACGTCGACGGCCAGGCCGTCACACTCGAAGTGACCGACGAGAAGGCCGCTCGCACCCACTGGGACATGCTGTTGGAGCGCCGTACCCGTGCGGAGCTCGAAGAGTTGCTGGAAGAGCGACTCGCCTTCATCCGCGCACGTCGCGGCGCCGGAGAAGACCCGACCCGCGAGAAGATCGGGGCTTAACGCCCCCGGGCGCGCCACCACCCGAGGAGCAGCGCGCCGAGACCGCCCCACAGCAGGAATTGCTGGATCCAGGGGCCCAGGACAACCCCCGCCGTGAGGCCGGAACGCAGCTCGACATCTTCGAGCAGCGCTCCGGCCTCTCCTGCGTCCAGACTGGCCACGGTCGACCCGTCGGCCCTGATGACCTGGCTGGTGCCGACGGTCGACACGTTCACGACGCTGCGCCCCGTCTCGATGGCACGCATCCTGGCGAAGGACAGCTGCTGCAGATTCTCGTCGGTACCGCGGAAGTCGGCGTTGTTGGTCTGGAAGACCAGCACCTCGGCGCCGTCGTTCAGCCCTTCCCGGATCACATCGTCGTAGATGACGTCGAAGCAGATGGCGAGCCCGATCGGGACGCCATCGACCTCGACGATCGGCGGGTTCGACCCCGGCGTGTACTCCCGCTGGATCAGGCCGATCAGATCGGGAGCCAGCGCGTTGTAGAACGCGCGATCAGGCACGTACTCGCCGAAGGGAACGGGGTGCCGCTTGTCGTGCGTCTGCGTGGCTGTGCCGTCAGCGGTCCACAGCATCGAGGTGTTGAAGTAGAGGTCGTCCCTCGCCGTCGGCGCATTCGCCAGCAGCGGCGCATCGATACGGTTCGACACCAGAGTCATCCTCCGGGCGATCGCCGCATTCTCGAACGGATCTGCGTCGAGAGAACCCTCCGGCCACACCACGAGATCGACGTCCTCTCCGTAGAGGGGCACTGTCGCGTCGGTCTGCGCCTGGATCACGGAGAACGGTTCGCGTTCGTCGAAATACCCGGTCGGTCCGTTGCCCTGCACCGCCGCGATCCTCATCGACCCCGAAGTGGTGGTCGGGAACAGCGGAGTGAAGAGCATAACGACCACCAGCGCTGCCGGCACCAGCAGTGCCAGAGGACGACGCCATCCGCGCAGGCGGACGATCTCGATCAGCACCGCGACGAGCAGCACTATCACGAAGCTGAGTCCACTCACGCCGAGCCACGACGAGATCGGTGCGAGGGGGCTCTCGGCCTGGCTCATCCCGATCCGCGCCCACGGAAAGCCTCCGTACGGCCAGGAGCCGACGAAGAGCTCACGCCCGACCCACAGGGCCGCGACGGCCGTGGGAAGCCCCAGAATGCGCCCTGCAGCGCCGGGGAAGGCGCGAGGAAGCCATCTGTAGGCGAGTGCGATGGGCACGAGCGCGATGGCGGTGAGGCCACCTTCGACGACGCTGAGCGCGGCCCACGGAATCGGCCCGAGGTAGCGGGACGTCCAGGAGACCAGAAGAGCGAAGAACAGGATGCCGTAGACCAGACCGACCAGAAGTGCTCCGCCGAAGCGCCGGCCGATCAGGGACACGAGCACGAGAGCTGTGGCGGGGAATGCGAGCGCCCATACCGCGGCGCCCGGATAGGCGAGGTTCATCAGCAGAGCCCCGAGCGCGGCGGTGGGCACCGCTGCCCACAGGGGCAGCAGCGCCCGCTCGGGCACAGCGGTATTCGCGGACGTCGTCGCCATCATCACATCGACGAATAGGCGACGATGCCGCGACGCACACCGTCGAGGGCGCTGCGTGCGGTGCGCGCGACAGCGGCATCCTCGGCCACGATCGACAACTGATCGAGGAGGTCGATCGTCTGCTTCGCCCAGCGCACGAAGTCTCCCGCGGCCATGTCGGCGTCGATCAGCACCCGATCGAGCATTCCCCCGCGAGCCCAGGCGTGCATCGCACCGGCGAGCCCGGCGGCGAGCGGTTCACTGCCCGGCAGACGATGATCCTGTTCGAGGTCGTCGAGCTCGGCCCAGAGGGTCGTCGTCTTCTCCCACGCCGTGCGGAATGCGCCACGTGGGAGGCCCCGCTCCCCCGAGTTCGCCTCGTCACGGCGCGGTTCGTACACGAGGCAGCATGCCATCGCCGCGAGCGAGGGGGCATCGAGGCCCGCCCAGAGTCCCTGGCGCAACGACTCGGCGACGAGGAGATCGCGCTCTCCGTATATGCGACGCATCGTGCGCCCGGCCTCCGTCAACGTGGTCTCGCCGTCGACCTCCGTGAGGTAGTCCAGAGTCTCGAGTACCTCGACCACCCGATCGAACACGCGCGCCACCGTCCCGGTGCGGGTCTCGATCTGACGCCGGATGCGGTCGGTCTGGCGCTTGAGCTTCCAGTAACGTTCCGCCCAGCGCGCGTGGGCTTCCCGATCCGGGCAGCGATGGCAGGGGTGGCGCTGCATCTGCGTGCGCAGCGTCTGGATGCGCTTCATCCGCTTGTCGCGCGATGCCCGCGGCGCTTGGGAATCCTGCCGGTTCTTCTTCTCGAGATCGCTGAGCTCTCGACGGATGGCGGCATACTCGGGAAAGTCCCCGTGCTCGCACGCCATCGAACTCTCGTAACCCGCCAGCGACGCTTCGGCTTCTCGCACCTGGCGCGCCAGTCCGACGACAGCGCGATCCGCCTGGAATTGAGCGAACGAAGACTCGAGGATCTCGCGGGCCCTGGCCTTGCCGAACATGTCGATCAGGTTCACGGCCATGTTGTACGTGGGGCGGAAACTCGAATTCAGCGGATACGTGCGGCGCGATGCCAGCGCGGCGACGGCCTGCGGATCCATGCCCTCGGTCCACTGCACGACCGCATGGCCCTCGACGTCGATCCCGCGCCTTCCAGCTCGACCGGTGAGCTGGGTGTACTCCCCCGAGGTGATCGCGACCCTGGCCTCGCCGTTGAACTTCTCCATCTTCTCGAGAACGACCGTACGGGCGGGCATGTTGATGCCGAGCGCCAGGGTCTCCGTCGCGAAGACGACTTTCACGAGTTTGCGTCGGTACAGCTCCTCGACGACTTCCTTGAAGGCCGGCAGCAGACCCGCGTGGTGCGAGGCGACGCCGCGCTCGAGGTTGTCGAGCCACTCCCAGTAGCCGAGCACGCCGAGGTCTTCGTCCTGGAGAGTACGGGTCCGGTCCTCCACGAGGGCCCGGATCTCCGTTCGTTCCTCGGCGGATGTCAGCCGAAGACCGGAGCGCCGCACCTGCTGGACCGCGGCGTCGCACCCCACTCGACTGAAGATGAAGAAGATCGCCGGGAGCAGGTTCGCGCGCTCCAAGAGGTGCACGACATCCGGACGATCCATCCGCTCGATCCGGCGGACGTTGGAGGCGCGCACCGGCCGTCGCCCGCCGCGCGGTGGACGCTTTGCCTGTCGTCCAGCATGACGGTCGCTGCGATACGACTGCGCCTGCGGGTTGTTGTCGTAGTTCGACCCGGTCGACGAGCGGATGCGCATCAACTCCTGGTTCACCTGCGCGGTCGCGAGACCCGCACGATCGTCGAACAGCGGAAGCAGGTCATCGCGGACGAGAACGTGCTGCTCCAGCGGGACGGGCCTGATCTCGGAGACGATGACGTCGGTGTCGCCACGGACCGTGTCGAGCCAGTCGCCGAACTCCTCGGCATTGGAGACCGTGGCGCTCAGCGAGACCAGTCGCACCCGCTGAGGCAGGTGGATGATGACCTCTTCCCACACCGCTCCGCGGAAACGATCGGCGAGGTAGTGGACTTCGTCCATGATCACGTAGCGCAGGTCGCGGAGCGCGGCGGAGTCGGCGTAGATCATGTTGCGCAGGACCTCGGTGGTCATCACCACGATGCGCGCGTTGCCGTTGATGTTGGTGTCACCGGTGAGCAGACCGACCTGATCCGCCCCATAAACCTCGACCAGCTCACGGAACTTCTGGTTCGAGAGGGCCTTCATCGGCGTGGTGTAGAACGCCTTGTCGCTCGCGGTCCGCATCGCGAGGTGGATCGCGAACTCCCCGACGATCGTCTTCCCTGCCCCCGTCGGTGCGGCCACCAGCACACTGCGGCCATTCTCCAGAGCATGGCATCCCGCGACCTGGAACGGATCGAGCTCGAACTTCTGCAGTGCTGCGAAAGCCGAGGACTCCGGGTGCTCCGCTGCCTGCTGCGCCTGCGCGTACCGCTCGGAGGGCGAGCTCATACCGCGTCCGGCAACAGCCCGGTCGCCTCGTTGCGCTTGCGCTTGCGCCGGTCGAACAGGAGAGAGAGCCCCGCTGCGGCGAAGAAGAGGACGATCAGGATCCCGGCGAGCATCAGCATGCTGACCACATCGGCGGCCGGCGTCGCGAGCGCGGCGAACACCGTCGCGATGATGATGGCGATGCGCCAGCCCTTGAGGATCGCCCTGCCCGACATGACACCGGCCAGGTTCAGCGCGACGAGGAAGACCGGCAGCACGAACGAGACCCCGATGACGATCATCAGCTTGAAGACGAAGTCGTAATACTCCTGCGCGTAGTAGAAGTTCGTCGCGCCGTCGGGCGTGAAGCTCCACATGAGCTCGATCACATGCGGCATGATCATCACGCCCAGGTAGCACCCGGCGAAGAAAAGCGGGACGGCAGCGACGACGAAGCCGACTGTGTACTTGATCTCCTTACGGGTCAGGCCGGGCATGATGAAAGCCCACACCTGCCACAGCCAGACCGGCGCCGAGATGAAGAGGCCGATCGAGAAGGCGATCCGCATGCGCATGTCGAACGCGGCCGTCACCGTGCCGAAGTTGAGCGCGCTGAAATCATCACCGCGCTTCTCGGTGATGATGCGGATGGGCTCTGTGATGAAGTGGATGACCGGGTCGGCGACGATGAACGCCACGACCATGCCCACGACCAGAGCGAGCGCCGCGTACATCAGACGCTTGCGCAGTTCGACGAGATGCGCGCCGAGCGACATCCGCCGATCCCGATCCGCCTTCGGCATCACGGTCGGTTCGATGGCTGCCACGGCCGGTCAGGCGCGAGGCGGAATCTCAGGGTCTGCGCCCGAGTCCTTGACCGACGTGGGGTCCGCGACGGTCGAGTCGGCGCGAGGTCCGTCCTCTTCCTTCATCGCCTTCATCTCACCCTTGAAGACGCGGGCGGACTGGCCCATGCTCTTCGCCAGAGCCGGCAGCTTGGCGGCACCGAACAGAAGGAGGATCACGGCGAGCACGATCAGAAGGTGCCAGCCTTGCATTCCAGCGAACATGTAAGGATTCCCGTCGTCGATGAGCGTTCGGTTCAGTCTACAGATCAATGCTCGGCATCGGGGCGGCGATAAAGCGCGAGTCCCGATGCGGCCCAGTCCCTCGTCGCGGATCGGGCGATGGCCGGCTCCCGAACCTCCATCGCACCGCCGAACCTCCCGGCCAGCCGCTTGACCCCACGGGGATCGGCGAGGTGCAATGTGGTGGTCACCGCGCCGTCGACCACATCGGGCTGCCCGGTGGGAACGAAGCCGCTCAACAGGGGCGCGAGGCGCTCCGGCACCCGCACGGTGACCTCGCGTTCGTCGTCGAGACCGGCGAAGGCCTCGGGGACGTGTTCACCGCCGTGGGTGATCGGGATGTCGGTGAGGGTCGGTGCGCTGACACGGTCGAGATGGAACGTCCGCATCGCCTGCCTCATGTGGCACCATCCCTGCAGGTACCACTGGCCGTTCGTGATGAGGATCTGCATCGGATCGACGGTTCTGGTCGTCGGTGCGGCATCCGGAGCCTGGTAGGTGAAAGCGATCGCGACGCCCTCATGCAGACCTCGCGCGACAGCTTCGCGGACCTCGTCGACGGCGCTCGGGGCGACGACGACCTCGGCGGGAGCATCGGCTGCTCCGCGGGACAACTTCGAGATGAGGCCGGCGACGAGACCCGAGTCCGAGACAGCCGGCACCGCCGCGACCATCTGCAGTCCGGCGAGCAGCGCTGCCGCCTCCCGCGCAGTGAAGCGCGGGACCCGACGCAGGGCCACATCGTTGGTGATTTCGATGACATCCTCGAGGTCGAGCAGGTCCCAGTTGATGTCGAACATCTCCTGCGGCTGCTGCCAGTAACCGGACTCACCGGGGAGCCCGATCACCGTCAGCTTCTCGACCATGCCGCGCATCTCCTGCGGCGTCACGCCGAACTCCTCGGCCGCCTCGGCGAGGGACACCTGGCCGTGCTCGAGCAGGTACGGCACGAGAGTGAGGTAGAGGCGGACGCGGTCGGCCGCAAGCAGCGGCTTGGATTTCGCGCTCATCAGGCCTTCCCCTGATCTGTGTGCGCCTCGACGACCGCCCGCAGCCGGTCGATGACCGCGTCACGCAAAGCGACAGGTTCGACCACCCGCACCTCGGGCCCGTAGGAGGCGAGCTCATCGGCGAAGATGTGCAGGTCGACGAACGGGACGCGGATCCCCTGCGGCGCTGAAGAGGCACGTCGGCCCAGGCGAAGAGCGGCTTCGGTGCCAGGCGTGACCTCCAGCAGAGCGGAGTTCGCAGCAGCGACGCGTTCGAGCCCGGAGAGCGCCCGCTCCCCCGCCCCGTTTCGGAGTGCGGAGTCGAAGGTCGTCGTGCTCACCTTGACGTCGCCGACGATACGACTGAGCAGGAACATCCTGTCCTCCTCGACGTCCACGTCGATGCCGAACACGTGCCACCGGGCCTCATAGTCGACCAGTGCCAACGGACGGATCCGCCGCCGCCGAGGCGCATCCTCCCCCGGTTTCAAGTAGTCGAAGGTCACCACACGGCACCTCTCGATCGCATCCTGGAGCGGGGCGAATGCGGCGTCGCGCGCGGTGATGCGCGGGGCGAAGCCGATGATCGGCTCGTCACCGTCGATGCCCAACGCGCGGATCTTGCGCACGCCCGACTGCGCATCGCCCGAGACGGACTCCGCACTCCAGACGCTGCCGGCCAGCTGCAGCACGGCCATTTCGGCGGCGGAGAACTCGATGTCACTGGGCAGGTCGTATTCCGCTTGTGGAATACGGTATCTCGCTTCACGGAGGTCGTTCGGATCGGCGGCGTCCCCGATCGTCTCGATCGGCACGCCGAGGGTGCGCAGCTCGTCCTTGTCCCGCTCGAACATCTTCTCCAGCGCGTCGGAGCGTGTACCCGCATCCGCCCGCTGCCGATATCCGGACACGTTGTCGAGGATCTGCTGCTTGGTCAGCCCGATCTCCGTGGCCATCAGCGCCACGACGAGATTCGTGAGGCGTTCCTCCGCGGGGATCCGGCTGGCCATCACTGCGTCGGCGCCGTGACTGCGCCCAGGATGTCGACGACGTAGGCGACCGCAGGACCGGCGTCACCTGCCGGGGTCACGACGAGGATCTGCGAGCCCACGGTCTTGCCGACGATGGCCTCTGCGACGCTGGGAGCCGAGGTCGAGAGGTCACCTGTCGGTCCCTGGCCCCACGTGCTGTTGATGACCTTCTTGTCATCCCAGCCCACGGCCATCACGTTCAGAAGCGGGATCTGGCCCGCTTCGACCTCTTCCCCGTCTCCCTTGATGAGAGTCTGCACGACCTGCTCCGTCGGCGCTGCGCTGTCGGGAATGATGACGCCGGGTGTGCCATCGGGGGCTCGCACCACCGTCGGCATGCCCTTCGCATCGTTGAACTGGAGGGAACCCTCGGCCCGGGAGAGGAACACATCGACCACGTCGATGACGAACACCGCGTTGTCGTCGGCCGCGAGACCGAACCCCTCCAGGTTGTTGGCGCCGAAATCTTCCGGCGTGAGGGCCGCGACGATCCGGGATCCCGCCGTCGCGCACTCGAACACCGACTCGAGTCCGGGCGACTGCGTCGCCCAGTAGTCGGCCGTGGAGACCTGTCCCTTGGCCTCGTCGTACGACGTCGCGTAGACCTGCTTGCCGGTCTCACCGCTGAAGATCGAGAGCTCCACCACGAGGGCCTGCGTGTTGTCGAGGATCTGCCGGCCGTCGCCCACTGTCGTGTCGGCGAAGGCGGTCTCCTTGAGGTGCAGCGGGCTGAACACGCTGACGTCCGGAGCCGATCCGACGTCGCCTTCCACGGTGACGGCGTCACGGATCTCGTTCGACCCGGCCCCGCGGTCGCAGGCGTCGCCGCCGTCGGGTCCCGCTGCTGTGCACCCGGTCAGGGCGAGGACGGCGAGGCTGAGTGTGGCCAGAACGGCGGACGTTTTACGCACGCGCTCCAGTCTATTCCGTCGCGTGCCCGGAATCGCGCGACGCCGCAGCAAGGCGTGCCCCTTCGGCAGCCTTCTCGGCTTCCCGCGCCCGCTTGCGCAGGTTCTTGTCACTGATCTCGCGGTCGCCGACGGCGCCGGGCGTCCACGCCTCGACATCCTCGTCGCCGTAGCTGCTCTTGGAAGCGCGTCGCTTGACCGATGGCGCGATCGCGCCCGGCGCGAGCCGTCGAGCGGTGAGAAGGAACCCCGTGTGTGCGACCATCCGGTGATCGGGGCGCACCGCGAGGCCTTCGACATGCCACCCGCGGACCATGGTCTCGGAGGCATCGGGATCGGTGAAGAGTCCCGTGCCACGGATGTACTCCGCGACGCGCGAGAGCTGCGTCGCCGTGGCCACGTAGCAGAGGACCACGCCGCCGGGAGTGAGCGCATCGGCCACGGCGTCCATGCATTCCCAGGGAGCGAGCATGTCCAGTACCACCCGGTCGACGGTGCCGGCCGGCACCTCATTCGGGAGCGACTCGACGAGGTCGCCCACGACGACGCGCCAGGTGTCAGGGTGTTCGCCGAAGAACGTCTCCACGTTGCCGCGGGCGACGTCGGCGAAGTCCTCGCGGCGTTCGAACGAGATCAGGTTTCCTACCGGCCCGACGGCCCGAAGGAGGGAGAGGGAGAGCGCCCCGGATCCGACCCCGGCCTCGACGACCGTCGCGCCCGGGAAGATGTCGGCCTGCATCACGATCTGCGCCGCATCCTTCGGGTACACGATCGCCGCGCCCCGCGGCATCGACATCGCGAAGTCTTTCAGCAACGGACGGAGCGCCAGATAGTCGTGTCCGGAGCTGTTGGCCACGACCGAGCCGTCGGGAAGGCCGATCAGGTCGCGATGGCGCAGCACGCCCTGGTGCGTGTGCAGCTCCCCGTCCTTGCGGAGCGTCACCGTGTGCAGGCGACCCTTCGGGCCGGTCAGCTGCACTCGGTCGCCCGGTCGGAACGGACCACTAGGCCTCGGTACGCGGCTTTCGGTCATCAGGAAGCTCCTGTCGCGACGTTGATGCTGTCGAAGAGATCGTTGAGATCGCCGGCGCTCCTGCCGGCGAGTGTCGGCCACAGCTGGTGCGCGCCGAGATGGTCGAGCGGGACGATATGTGGCACCGCGAGCGTCAGCGCACCCGAGGCGAGTCCGGCGCGGACGCCGGTCGGAGAGTCCTCGATGACGATCACGTCGGTGATGTCGACGTCGAGGAGTGCCGCTGCCTGCAGGTAGGGCTCGGGGTGCGGCTTGGGGTTGTCCACATCGTCCCCGGCCACGACAAGGTCGAACGCCTCGAAATCGATCAGATCGACCACGCTCAGTGCCATCCTCCGCAGCGACATCGTCACGAGACCCGTCGGAATTCCCGCGCTCCGCAGGTCGCGGAGCAGTTCGCGAGCACCCGGGCGGAAAGGTACGCCGCTGGTGCGGAGCGAGTCCTGCACGGCGTCTGTCAGATGATCGACGATCGCCTGGGCCTCCATCGCGACGCCGGCCCGCTGCAGGATCACCGCGCTGTCGAGCAGACCGCTTCCGACGAGCTGCAGCGCATCCTCGTGGCTCCAGGACCCGCCAAAGGATTCGACCAGTGCCGTCTCGGCCGCCATCCAATACGGTTCGGTGTCGACGAGCGTTCCATCCATGTCCCACAGGACCGCGCTGGGCTTTCTACTCACTGAACCCATGCTAGCCGGGGTACCGCCCGCATCCCGCCGTCGCGGACTAGCCTGGAAGGATCTCGTCCACGATCTCGAAGGGAGCCCTCGATGGATGTTCTCGGTCAGCGCATCGTCATCGCGGCCTTCGACGGCTGGAACGATGCCGGTGAAGCGGCGAGCGGCGCCATCGAAGCGCTGCGCGCGTCGTCGGACTACGATCTCGTGCACTCCGTCGATCCCGAACTGTACTTCGACTACCAGTACACACGACCGTCGAGTCGGATGGACGGTGAGGGCCGGCGCCAGCTGACGTGGCCGGAAGCAGGCCTCTGGCGTCCGCGCGATCCCGGTCCCGGACCCGAGTTCTGGCTCCTGACCGGCGCGGAGCCGGCCCGCACCTGGCAGTCGTTCGCCTCGGAGTTCATCGATGTGGCTCTGCGCGACGACATCACCGGACTCGTCACCCTCGGCGCGATGCTCTCGGACGTCCCGCACACGCGGCCGATCTCCATCTTCGCGTCCAGCCAGAACGAGCAGGTCCGCGAAGCGCACGATCTGGAGCGTTCGCTCTACGAGGGGCCGGTCGGCATCCTCTCCGTCATCGAGCACTTCGCAGAGAACGCGGGGATCCCCACAGCCAGCCTGTGGGCCAGCGTGCCGCACTACGTCGCGTCTGCGACGCCTTCGCCCAAGGTGACTCTCGCCCTGCTCGACCGGCTCGAGGAGCTGACCGGCGCCGACGTGGATCGGCAGACGCTGCGGACCGAGGCCGCGGCCTGGGAGGCCTCGATCGATGCGGCCGCGTCGGAGGACGAAGACATGGCCGAGTACATCCGTCAGCTCGAGCGCACGCGTGACACGTGGGACTCCCCCGAGGCGTCCGGCGATGCGATCGCGCAGGCGTTCGAGCGGTATCTCCGCCGTCGCGACGACGGTCCAGGAGACCGCAAGCGCTGAGGCCGGATCAGGCTGCGATCGCCCCGGTGCCGAGCAGGACCAGGAGGACCGAGCCGAGCAGGATCCGGTAGATCACGAACGGCAGGAAGCTGCGCTTCGAGATCCAGTTCATGAAGAACGCGATGACGCCGAGTGCGACCACGAAAGCGATACCCGTCGCCGCGAGCGTGTCGCCGAACGAGAAGAACGACGGCTCGTCCCAACTCTTGAACACCTGGTAGAAGCCACTGCCGAACACTGCCGGGATCGCGAGCAGGAAGGCGTAGCGGGCGGCAGCGGCGCGCTCGTAACCGAGGAAGAGACCCATCGTGATGGTGCCGCCCGAGCGGGAGACGCCCGGGATCAGCGCCAGCGCCTGCGCGAAGCCGAAGGCGATGCCGTGGGGGTACGTGAGGTCGTTCAGCTTCCGGCGCTTCGCCCCGACGTGGTCGGCGATGCCGAGCAGGATGCCGAAGACGATGAGCATGATCGCGACGATCCACATCGAGCGGAGCACGGTCTCGATCTGATCCTGGAAGAGCAGGCCGAGCACCACGATCGGGATGCTGCCGATGATGATCATCCAGCCCATCCGCGCGTCGGGATCGTTGCGCGGAGCTTTGCCGACGAGGGAGCGGAACCACTGGCCGATGATCCGCACGATGTCGCGCCAGAAGAACACGACGACCGCGGCCTCGGTGCCGATCTGCGTGATCGCGGTGAAGGCCGCACCCGGATCCTCACCCGAAGGGAGGAACGTGCCGAGAATGCGCAGGTGGGCGCTGGAGGAGATCGGGAGGAACTCGGTGAGTCCCTGGACGATGCCCAGGATCAGTGCTTCGAACAAGTGCATGGAGAGGCTTTCGTTGTGGTGACGGCACGGAGCGGGCGGCGCTCAGTACGTGCGCAGCAGATCGGCCAGCACCCGCTGGCCGAAGACAAGCGATTCTACGGGTACTCGCTCATCGACTCCGTGGAACATGCCTGTGAAGTCCAAGTCAGCGGGGAGCTTCAACGGCGCGAAGCCGTACCCGGTGATGCCCAGGTAGGCCAGCGCCTTGTTGTCGGTGCCGGCGCCCAGGAGGTAGGGGATCACCGGCACGCCGGGGTCATGCCGGCCGATGCTGGCCACCATCGCCTCGACGAGCTCGCCCTCGAACGGTGTCTCCATGCCGATGTCACGGACGACCGTCTGAATCTCGATGTCGTCACCGACGATCTGCTGCAACTCGGCGAGCACATCGTCTTCGGTCCCGGGGATAACGCGGACATCGATGAGTGCCTCGGCACGCTCCGGAATGACGTTGTGCTTGTATCCGGCGGTCAGAGCCGTGGGATTCGTGGTGGTTCGGAACGATGACCTCAGGAACGCCTCCGCGGGGCCAGCGGCAGCGGCGAGGGCATCGGGGTCGTCGGCGCTGCGCCCGCTCAATGCGCTGAGTCCCTCCAGCAATGCCGTGGTCGTCGGCGTCAGACGGATCGGCCAGCGCGTGCGCCCGATCGCCGCGACGGCCTCCGCGAGCTTCGTCACGGCATTGTCATCGTGCAGGCGGCTGCCGTGGCCCGCGCGCCCCTTCGCCACCAGACGGATCCAGATCAGCGCCTTCTCGCCGACTTGCAACAGGTACGCACGTCGGTCATCGACAGTGATCGAGTAACCCCCGACCTCGCTGATCGCGGCCGTCGCCCCCTCGAACCACTCCGGGCGGTTCTGGACGACGAGAGCCGAACCTTCGACGCCCCCGTTCTCCTCATCGGCGAAGAACGCCAGGATGAGGTCGCGCTCCGGCTGCTCCCCCGCCCGCAGGATCTCGGCGACGGAGGTGAGGATCATCGCGTTCATGTTCTTCATGTCCACGGCGCCGCGTCCCCACAGCATGCCGTCCTGGACGAGGCCGGCGAACGGATCGACGCTCCAGTCGTCGGCCATCGCGGGCACGACGTCGAGATGACCGTGAACGACGAGTGCGGGTTTGCTTCGATCGCGGCCGGGGACACGAGCCATCACGTTCGTCCGGCGGGCGATCGGCTCGTAGTACTCGACATCGAGCCCGAGTTCCTCGAGGTAGGCGCCCACGTACTCCGCGGCCTCGCGCTCGCCCTTCGCATTCCCTCCGCCGAAGTTGGATGTGTCGAAGCGGATGAGGTCGCTGGCGATGCGCACGACCTCGGGAAGAGAGGGATCGGTCATGTGCTCCAGGCTATCGAAACCGCGTGCCACGCCCGGGCGTACCGCTCGGTTCGAGAGGCCGCGGGGAACGTGGTAATGTCATTCTTCGGTCGGCAACGATCATCCAAAACCTGCGCGGGTGGCGGAATGGTAGACGCGCTACGTTGAGGTCGTAGTGCCCGTAAGGGCGTGGGGGTTCAAGTCCCCCTCCGCGCACAGGAAGAAGAAGGCCCCGGATCCCCTGGATCCGGGGCCTTCTTCGTTGTCCGCAGGCGACGCGAGGCAACGCACGAGTGACCTCATCCGAGGGGGATGATCTCCTCCCCCTGCACGCGAACGGCTCTGGATAGCCTGATCCGCATGACAGCCCTCGATGCCGATCGTTCGACGATCACCCAGGCCTACCTTTACGGTTTCCCGCTCGTGTTCAACCTCGATCAGGTCACGCGCTACACGACCACCGGGGTCGGCGCCAACCCCGCCGCCCGGTTCAACACCTTCAGCCACGCTCGGACGCTCGCAGGGCCGGCAGACACGTTCGTCACGATCAACAACGACACGCTGTATTCGATGGCGCAGGTCGACCTCAGTGTCGGCCCGGTCGAGCTGCAGGTCCCTGACACTGCTGGCCGCTATTACGTCCTCCAGTTCGTCGACGCATGGACGAACAACTTCGCCTACGTCGGACATCGCGCGACCGGAACGGGCGCGGGGAGGTTCCTCCTCGTCCCGCCGTCTTGGACCGGCGACGCCGGAGATACGGTCGTGATCCGATTCCCGACGACGATCGCCTCGATAGTCGGACGCTGGGCAGTGAGCGGTGATCACGAGCTCCCCGAAGTACACGCACTCCAGGACGCCACGACGCTGACGCCGCGAGATCCTGATGCCGTTCCTGCAGGCCTCGCCGTCCCGGATCCCGACGTGCCGGGGAGCGCGCTCTTCCTCGAGAAGCTCCGCGTCTGGTCGCAGCAGTTCCCACCCGCACAGCGTGATCGTCCGTTGCAGGACTCGCTCGCCTCGACGGGGATCGCCGTGCGGGGCGCATCACCCTATGCGTCGATGCCGCTCTCCGACGCCGCGCGCCTGGTCGGCGACATGGATGCCGCCAAGGAGACCCTCCATACGATCCTGACGCACGGCTCCAGCCCGGAAGAGAACGGGTGGAAGCTCACCTTCCACGCCTTCGACTACAACCTCGACTACTTCGAGGTCGGTGCCCTGGATGACGACCGCTTCAAGATGACCGACCCCGAACTGCGAATCGCCGAACGCGCAGCTGCCGCACTCGGCGGCCTATGGGGCAACCACCCCTACGAAGCGGCGTACATCATGACGTACGTCGACGACCGCGGAGAACAGCTCACCGGTGCCCGGACATACACGCTGCGTCTGGACCCCGAGCCGCCCGTGTCCGCCTTCTGGTCGTTGACGATGTACTCCGTTCCGGAGTTCTACCTGGTGGAGAATCCCATCGCGCGGTACTCCATCGGCGACAGGACCCCGGGCCTGGTCCGCGATGCGGAAGGCGCTCTCACCATCACGATCAGCCATGAACGACCCGAAGATGCGACGGCGGCGGCCAACTGGCTTCCCGCACCGGCCGGAGACTTCCGGCCGGTGATGCGGATGTACGAACCCGACCCTGCCGTTCTCGACCGCCGATACACGGTCCCCGCGATCAATCGGGTGGTGGGGTGAGTCCGCGCACGCCGATCAGGCTGTGCCGACACCGAACACGAGGCCGAGCACGTACGTGATGGCGGCGGCGCCGAAGCCGATTGCGAGCTGACGGAGGGCGCGGCGCAGGGGCGGGCCGCCCGAGAGCACGCCCACCATCGCGCCCGTGCTCAGCAGCGCGATGCCGACCAGAATCAAGGCGACGATGATCGCCGTCGTGCCCTGGAGGCCGAAGATCCAGGGCAGGACCGGAATGATCGCTCCGGAGGCGAACAGCAGGAAGCTCGAGATCGCCGCCGTCCAGTCGCTCCCGACGATCTCGTGATCGTCTCCGGACTGGATGTTCACCGGACCCGTTGCCGCGCGGCTGACCCCCGCCTGCGCAGCCGAGACGATCCGTCGCGCGCGCGACAGCGACTCCTCCTGGTCCATGCCGCGCGCCCGATACACGAGCGCGAGTTCGTTCTCGTCGATGTCGAGATCGCCGGCAGCGGCATGGGCGTCCTCATTCGCCTCGGTCGCCGCGAGCAACTCGCGCTGCGAACGCACCGACACGAACTCCCCCGCACCCATCGACAGCGCGCCCGCCAGCAGTCCTGCGATGCCGCTGAAGAGGACGAAGCCCGAACTGACCCCGGTCGCACCGATGCCGAGCACCAGCGCGAGGTTGCTCACGAGGCCGTCGTTGGCACCGAACACGGCAGCGCGGAACGATCCGGACAGGCGCCTGCGTCCCCGCGCAGCGAGTCCGCGGACGACCTCGTAGTGCACCTTCTCGTCCGCGCGCATCGCGGGAGTCGCATACTGCTCGGAGTCGTAGGGCGAACGAGCCTCGGCACTCTGAGCGAGCGCGAGCACGAAGATCGACCCGAAGCGGCCCGCCATCCAGCCGAGCAACCGCGACCGGACGCCGGCACGCGGCAGCCGTGCGGGCTCTGCCCCGAGAAGGTCGAGCCAATGCTGCTCATGGCGGCGTTCGGCGTCTGCGAGCCTCAGGAGGATCTCACGTTCCTCCCCCGAGCGGCGCGCCGCGAGTCTCTGGTACACGGCGCCTTCGGCGCGCTCCTCGACCAGGTAGCGCGCCCAGCGCCGGCGATCGGCGGGGGTCGGGTCGGCGGCAGCGGGGGCTGTCATGGATCCTCCAGATGTGACGGTGCCCGGTGCGCGGGCAACCGTTCAACGCTAGCCGTGGAGTCTCGACGACACCCCGCTCAGACGCGGATTGACAGCATTTCGGGGATCCGAAGCAGCGCTCCGGAGCGGAGCCGTCGAGGTCGGATCAGGAGCGCACGCGCTTGCGCAGGACTTCGATGCGCGACTGCAGCTGCGTCACGGTCGCCTGCGCCACTGCCGGTCCTCCGCAGATGCGCCGGAGCTCGGCATGCACCGCGCCGTGCGGCTCACCCCTCTGCCGGGCGTAGAGGCCCACCAGACTGTTCAAGAGCTGCCGCTGCTCCTTGAGCGTGCGATGGAGGGGCGGAGGAAGCGTCGTCGTCTCGGTCGGACCGGCAGAGGCCTCGCGCACCTCTCGCAGCCGCGACTGTCGGGTCTGGCGCTGCATGAGCAGCTCGTGCACGTGCTCGGGCTCGAGGAGGCCGGGGAAACCGATGAACTCCTCCTCCTCGGGGGTGCCGGGCTCGGCCAGCTGTCCGAACTCCTGGCCTTCGAAGACGACGCGGTCGAAGTGCGCGACCGAGGAGAGCGCCTGGTAGCTGAACTCCTGCGTCAGGGCATCCGAGGTCTCCTCTTCGCGGTTGGCACTCTCGAGCAGGGAATCGTCGAGTCCGTCTTCTTCCTTCGACTGCCGGTCGAGCGCATGGTCGCGCTGCTTGTCCATCTCGTTCGCCAGGCCCATGAGCACGGGCACCTGCGGCAGGAACACGCTGGCGGCCTCGCCACGACGACGGGCCCGCACGAATCGGCCGATCGCCTGGGCGAAGAAGAGTGGAGTGGAGGACGACGTGGCATACACGCCGACGGCGAGACGCGGCACGTCGACACCCTCTGACACCATGCGGACCGCGACCATCCAGCGGGAGTCGTTCGCGCTGAACTTCTCGATCCGCTCGGAAGCGGTCGCGTCATCGGAGAGCACGATCGTCGGCTGCTGCCCGGTGATGCTGTGCAGGATCTTGGCGTACGCCCGTGCCACGGTCTGATCGGTGGCGAGCACGAGGCCACCCGCATCCGGCACATGGTGGCGGATCTCGGTGAGGCGGCGATCTGCGGCCGACAGCACGGCCGGCATCCACTCGCCTTCGGGATCGAGCGCCGTGCGCCAGGCCTGGGACGTCACATCCTTCGTGTTGTCCTGCCCGAGGTGCGTCTCGAGTTCGTCGCCGGTGGTGGTGCGCCAGCGCATCTTGCCCGCGTACATGTGGAAGAGCACGGGACGCACGACCCCGTCGGCCAGGGCTCGACCGTAGCCGTAGTTGTAGTCGGTGCGCGAGACGCGAGCCCCGGATTCGTCGGGGTGGTACTCCACGAACGGGATCGGCGCCGTATCGCTGCGGAACGGCGTTCCCGACAGCAGCAGGCGCCGCTTCGCGGGGCCGTAGGCGTCGCGGATGGCGTCACCCCAGCTCAGGGCATCTCCCCCATGGTGGACCTCGTCGAGCACCACGAGCGTTTTGGCATCCTCCGTCAGATGCCGATGCACCGACGACTTCGCAGCCACCTGCGCGTAGGTGACGACGGCACCGTGGTAGTGACGTGCGGGCGCCCAGTCGCTGTTGCGGAATCGCGGGTCGAGCCGGATGTGCACGCGCGCCGCGGCATCCGCCCACTGCGTCTTGAGGTGCTCGGTCGGCGCCACCACGATGATGCGGTTGACCTCGCCGATGCGCATGAGTTCGACGGCGAGGGTGAGGGCGAAGGTGGTCTTGCCTGCGCCAGGGGTCGCCGCGACGAGGAAGTCTCGCTGATCGGCTTCGAAGTACTGTTCCAGCGCCTCCTGTTGCCAGGCGCGCAGCTTGCTTGCGGTTCCCCAAGGGGCACGCTGGGGAAAGGACGGAGAGAGCATCGAGTCCACGATAATCGGTGCTGCGGACACTGTCGCACGTGCCGCACTTCTCGCGCGCGCCCCTCCCTCGGGCCGGCGCGTGCGGGTAGGCTCGGTCACTGCGCTGCGGCCACCGCCGCCCGGGCAGACGTTCGCGAAGGAGAGCTGGATGACCGACCAGGATTCGACTCGGACCCCGTACATGCCCAACGAGACCGCTCACCCGTGGCGACGCTTCGTCGCCGTCGGAGACTCGTTCACGGAGGGCATCGGCGACCCGGATCCGGCGCACCCCGGCAGCCACCGCGGCTGGGCCGACCGGGTGGCAGAGGTGCTCGCCGCCCAGGTGGACGACTTCGCCTACGCGAATCTCGCCGTCCGCGGGAAGCTCATCGCGCAGATCGTCGCCGACCAGATCGAACCGGCCGTCGCGCTGCGTCCCGACCTCGTCTCCATCTGCGCCGGGGGAAACGACGTGATCCGCCCGGGCACCGACCCCGACGCCATCGCGAGTCAGCTCGAGGATGCCGTGGCACGCCTCGCGTCCACTGGAGCGGCCGTCCTCCTGTTCACCGGCATCGACACGGGGTTCACTCCGGTGTTCCGTGCCTTCCGCGGAAAGGTCGCCATCTACAACGAGAACGTCCGGACGATCGCGGAGCGTCACGACTGCATCGTCGCGGATCAGTGGGCCCTCAAGGTCGTCCAGGACATGCGGTTCTTCGACGACGATCGGCTGCACTTCAACGCCCTCGGCCACCACGAGGTCGCACGCATGGCGCTCCGTGCGCTGAACGTCCCGAACGATCTCGAGGCCATGCAGCCCGAGCCGTACCCGCTGCGGACGTGGCGCGAGGCGCGATCGGAGGACCTCGGGTGGGCCCGCGAGCACCTGATGCCCTGGGTTCTGCGTCGTCTGCGGCACCAGTCGTCGGGCGACAACCTGGCGGCGAAGCGTCCTGATCCCTCGCCGGTCATCTTCCCGGAGCGCGACTGAAGCTTCTCAGCCCTTCACCGCCCACAGCGCCACGGCTGCTGCGGAGGCGACGTTCAGCGAGTCGACGCCGCCCGACATCGGGATCGTGACGACGGTGTCGGCGCTGTCGATCACCGTGCGGGAGAGACCGTCGCCCTCCGAGCCCATGACGAGGGCGACGCGCTCGGGGCGGTCGGCGACGTAGGCGTCGAGTGTCACCGCATCGCCGCGCAGCGCCAGCGCCGCGATGTCGAAACGCGCGGCATGAAGGTCTGCGACGGCAGCATCCCAATCGGTGATCCGCGTCCACGGGACCTGGAAGACCGTCCCCATGCTCACGCGCACGCTGCGCCGATACAGCGGATCGGCACCACCCGGCGACACCAGAACGGCATCGGCGCCGAGACCGGCCGCCGCACGGAACGCGGCGCCGACGTTCGTGTGATCGCCGATGTTCTCGAGGATCAGGACGACAGAGGCGCCGTCGATCACGTCTCGAACCGTCGGCAGCTCCGGGCGGTGCATCGACGCGATCGTTCCACGGTGTACGGCGAAGCCGGTCACCGATTCCGCCACATCGTCCGGGACGACGTACACGGGCACGTCGAGATCGCCGACGATTCCACGGATGTCCTCCACGCGGCGCTCCTGCACCAGCACAGAGCGCGGCCGATGCCCAGCTGCCACCGCACGGGCGATGACCTTCGTCGACTCCGCGATGTACAGCCCGCCCGCCGGTTCACGGATGGTGCGCAGCGCGGTGTCGGTGAGCCCGCGGTAGTCGTCGAGGCGCGGATCGTCGGCATCGGTCACAGGCACCAGTCGCATGCCTACCACTCTGCCACTGCTCGCACCTCCGCTCCGACGGCTCCCGGGCGCTGCACACGACCTGCGCCACGAGGCCGGTCCCCGCTCCACGCCGTAGACTCGCTCGAGGAGGTCCTGTGAGCGTCTCGAACACCGCCGAGCTGTCGGCCGCCATCTCCCACGCCGCCGAGTTGCTGCGTGGGAGGCGCATCGCCCTCTTGACCGGCGCCGGCATCTCCACCGACTCGGGCATACCCGCGTATCGCGGAGAGGGTGCCAGAACCCGCAGCGACCCGATGACGATCCAGACGTACCTGGGCGACGAGGCAGCGCGACGACGCTACTGGGTCGGCGGCCACCTCGGCTGGCGTGCGTTCGCGCGCGCGGAACCCAACGCAGGACACCTCGCTCTCGCACAGCTCGAGGCCGCGGGGAACGTCTCGGGCGTCATCACCCAGAACGTCGACGGGCTCCATCTGCGCGCCGGGAGCTCGCATGTGATCGAAGTGCACGGCACGATGCGTCGCGTCTTCTGCCTGCAGTGCGGTCAGGTCTTCGACCGCCGCGACATCGCGGTGCAGATCGAGGAGCAGAACCCTTGGATCACCATTCCGGAGAACGTGGCGCTCGGTCCCGACGGCGACGTCCTCCCCGAATCCACCGAGGGTTTCATCGTGCCGGTGTGCACGGTGTGCGGCGGAATGCTGAAACCCGACGTCGTCTTCTTCGGCGAGTACGTCCCGCTGGACCGGTTCCGCGCTGCCGAGTCGCTGCTGCGCTCCAGCTCCGCCCTCATCGTCGCCGGCTCCTCTCTGGTCGTGAACTCGGGCGTGCGGCTGGTCGAGCGCGCCAGACGCCGCAACATCCCTCTGATCATCGTCAACCGCGAGCCGACGCGTGCGGATGCCTGGGCTGATGTCACCATCGCCGCCGGCACCAGCGACGTGCTCCCCGCACTCCAGGAACTGCTCTCGTGACCCACCTCACCCTCATCCGCCATGGCCAGACCGATTGGAACCTCGCTCGACGAATCCAGGGCTCGACCGACATCCCGTTGAACGAGACCGGGCGAGAAGATGCGCGGAGGGCGGCCGAGAACCTCGCCGCCAGCACGCATCACGCGGTCTACACCAGTCCGCTGCTGCGCGCCAAGGAGACGGCCGAGATCATCGCCGACCGGCTCGGGCTCGAGGTCGTCGGCGTGGTCCCCGACATCCGGGAACGCGAGTTCGGCGACGGTGAGGGCCTGCAGGTCGAGGACTACATCTCGACGTACGGCGACTGGCACGCCGAGGTGCCGGGGGCGGAGTCCCTGGAGCAGGTCGGCGAGCGTGCCATCGCTGCGCTCCACGCGATCGCCCGTGAGGCGCGACGTCGCTCGGCCCCGCAGGCGGAATCGGTCCTCGTGGTGGCACACGGCGGCGTGATCCGCGCCGTGATCGATCACGTCTCCGGTGGGACGCTCCCCCGCGACGGCGAGGTCCTGCGCAACGGGTCCGCACACCGCTTCGTCGCGGCGCCCGGCTACCTGCGACTCCTCGAGGAGTCGCAGGTCGTCTGATCAGCTGACGCGGGAGACGACCGATCGCGCGTGCCGGAGCACCGGTTCGTCGATCATGCGCCCCTCGAAGCGGAACACGCCGCGCTCCGTGGCCGCAGCCGCGAGCACCGCCCGCGCCCAGGACACCGCATGGTCGTCCGGCCGATACGCAGCCCTGATCGCCGTCACCTGGTTCGGATGGATGCAGGCCGTGGCTTGGAACCCCGAGGCGGCGGCGTCCATCGCCTCGCGCTGCAGCCCCTCGGCGTCGTCGATGTCGATGTGCACCGCGTCGATGGCCGCTTTGCCGTGCGCGCCGGACTCGAGGAGGACACGAGCACGGGCGTACCGGGCGATATCGCGATAGCCACCCTCCGTATTCCGTGATGAGGTTCCGCCGAGAGAGGCCACGAGATCCTCTGCGCCCCACATCATCGCGGTCACCCGGGGGTGCGCGGCGATCCGGTCGGCCGCATGGATGCCGCGCGCGGTCTCGCACAGCGCGATCAGCGAGTACCGCTGGTCGAACGCATCGAGGCTCTCGGCGCTCTCTGTCTTCGCCACCATCACCGTGTGGAAGTCCGTCGCGGCGAGTGCGTCGAGATCGGCCGTGAACGCTTCGGTGCCTGGCGCGTTCACGCGCACGATGACCCGCGCGGCGTCGATGTCTGCATCGATCACATTTCGGCGCGCCACGGCCTTCCCCTCGGGGAGGACGGCATCTTCGAGGTCGAGGATGATCGCGTCCGCCCGGTCCAGCGCCTTGCGGAAGCGCTCCGGTCGATCCGCGGGGCAGAACAGAAGGGCCGGCCCGAGAGCGAAAGTCACTTGTCGAGTCCTTCCGAGAGGCAGTGGACGAGGACGGACCGCACCGCGGTCGCCACGACCGTGTCGTCCTGATTGCGTCCGGTGTGCGCGATCTTCACGATGCCCTGGCCCGGACGTGAGGACGACAGCCGCTTGTCGACGATGACGCTCTCGGTATAAAGGGTGTCGCCGGCGAACAGCGGGTGCGGGAAGACGATGTCGCCGAACCCGAGCTGTGCGACCAGTGTGCCCTGCGTCAGCTGCGCGACAGAGGCGCCGACCATCGTCGACAGCGTCCACATCGAATTCATCAGCCGCGCACGGAACGGGTCCTGCGCATCGGCGAACGCGGCGTCGAGGTGCAGCGCCTGCGTGTTCATGGTGAGCGTCGTGAACAGCACGTTGTCGGCCTCGGTCGCCGTGCGGCCTGGGCGGTGCAGGTAACGGGCATCGACCATGAACTCCTCGTAATACAGACCCCTCTGGAGGATGTCGTGCGTGGTCACTTCGACTCCGTTCGTCGCTCGGTACGGCGCATGGGGCCACGCTACCCGGCGAGTCCGAGTCCGCGCGCGATGACCAGCAGCTGGACCTCGGTGGTGCCCTCGCCGATCTCGAGGATCTTCGAGTCGCGGTAGTGGCGAGCGACCGGGAATTCGTTCATGAAGCCGTTGCCCCCGAAGATCTGGGTGGCGTCTCTGGCGTTGTCCATCGCTGCCTCCCCGCCCACCAGCTTGGCGATCGCTGCAGCCTCCGCGAACGGCTTCCCCGCATCCCGCAGCCGCGCCGCGTGATGCCAGGCGAGCCGTGCGGTGTGAACACGCGCCCGCATGCGGGCCAGGGTGAACTGCGCATTCTGGCGTGTGCTCAGCGCCGCCCCGAAGATCGTCCGGCTCTTTGCATACTCGACGGCGGCCTCCAGACAGCCCTCGGCCGCTCCGGTCGAGAGCGCGGCGATCGCGATGCGGCCTTCGTCGAGGATGCTGAGGAAGCTCCGGAAGCCGCTCCCCCGCTCCCCCAACAGGTTCGCGGCAGGAACCCTCGCCCCCTCGAACGTCAGGGGGTGGGTGTCGGAGGCGTTCCAACCGACCTTGTCGTAGGGGGCCTCGACCGTGAAACCGGGTGTGCCGTTCGGGACGATGATCGTGGAGATCTCCTTGCGCCCGTTCTCGTTCCCGGTCACGGCGGTCACCGTGACGAAGCGGGTGATCGGGGTGCCCGAGTTGGTGATGAACTGCTTGGAGCCGTCGATGACCCACTCGTCGCCCTCGAGGCGTGCGGTGGTCCTGGTCGCGCCGGCGTCACTGCCGGCTTCCGGTTCGGTGAGGCCGAAGCCTGCCAGCGCCCGCCCCGCGAGCAGATCGGGAAGGAACTCCTGCCGCTGCTCTTCGGTACCGAAGCGGTAGATCGGCATGGCACCGAGGCTCACCCCGGCTTCGAGTGTGATCGCGATCGACTGGTCCACCCGCCCCAGGGCCTCGATCGCGATGCCGAGCGCCATGTAGTCACCGCCCTGACCGCCGTACTCCTCGGGGAACGGCAGACCGAACAGGCCGAGATCGCCCATCTGCGAGACGACGTCCATCGACAGTGTGTGCGTGCGGTCGGCCTCATACGACTGCGGCGCGACCACCGTGTCCGCGAACTCCCGCACCATCGCGGCGAGCTCGCGCTCCTCCTCGGACAGGTCTTCCATGTTCAACTCTCCTCCGTCGTCACGCGGGCGACCGGTTGGTCACGCCGCACCTGATCGCCCACCGCGACCAGCAGGTGCACCACGCCATCGCGGGGTGCCAGCACCTGGTGCTCCATCTTCATCGCCTCGATCGCGACGAGTGGGTCGCCGGCCGAGACCGCATCCCCGTTCGCAACCAGCACGGCAACGACGCTGCCCGGCATGGGCGCTCGCCCCTCAGGCTCGGTCCTCGCCGATCCTGCTTCGCGCTGAGCGAGACGATGAAGCGTCCTGTGCCGCCTGTCGAGCGGGCGCAGACGCACCGTGCGGCCTCTCTCCGACACCCAGACCGCGCCATCGGCGTCCATCTCGGCATGCACCACCCCGTGCGGGGCGGGCCCTTCCCCGGCGCCGAGTTCAACCTCTTCGTCGTCATCCGTGAGGGCCACGAACGTCGCCTCCGGTACGGCCGCGGCACCCAGCCTCCAGCCTGGACGCTCCCGCCACAGCGCGGTGGTCCGCAGCGGTTCCCCTGCTCCGGTGGCCGACACCTTCCTCGCCGCAGCCAACTGGGCGCGCGACGGGCGTTCCGCTTTCCAGGGCAGCAGCGTCTCGATGAGTCCGGTGTCGAGGTCACCCGCGACCACTCTCTCGTGTCGGCACAGGGTCCGCAGGAAGGCGATGTTCGTGTCGACGCCCAAGACCACCATGCGTGCGAGTGCCTCATCGAGGCGCGCGAGGGCGGCTTCACGATCATCGGCGAACGAGACGACCTTCGCGATCATCGGGTCGTAGAAACCGGTGACCTCGATCCCCGTCTCGATCGCCGAGTCCACGCGCACTCCGGGCGGCGGGTCGAACAGGAGGACCGTACCCGTGGAGGGCAGAAAGCCGCGCTCGGGTGACTCAGCGTACACGCGCGCTTCGACCGCATGGCCGCGCAACCGCGGCGTGACGTCCAGCGGAAGCCCGTCGGCCACTCGCAGTTGGAGCGAGACGAGATCCAGCCCGGTGACCTCCTCGGTGACGGGATGCTCCACCTGGAGTCGCGTGTTCATCTCGATGAAGAAGACCTCGTCCGGCGCGTCGGCATCGATGAGGAACTCGACCGTGCCGGCGCCGACGTACTCGACGCTCTCCGCTGCCAGAACGGCCGCCTCGAGCAGCCGCTCCCTCGTGTGCGCGGGAATGCCCGCCGACGGCGCCTCCTCGATGACCTTCTGATGGCGACGCTGCAGCGTGCACTCGCGCTCGCCGAGGGCGATGACCGTGCCGTGGGCATCGCCGAAGACCTGCACCTCGATGTGCCGTGGTCGACGGATCAGACGCTCGAGGATGAGCGAGTCATCTCCGAAAGCCGCAGACGCCACCCGACGAGCCGAGGCGAGCGCTCCGCGCAGCCCCGCGGGATCGGTCACGACCTCCATGCCCTTTCCCCCACCGCCCGCGCTGGGCTTGACGAGCAACGGGTAGCCGACGTTCTCCGCCTCCTCGGCGATCTCGTGGTCGGACAGGCCTTTGGCGTCGAAGCCCGGGACCACCGGAACTCCGTGGCGTAGCACATGCTCGCGGGCGCGGGCCTTGTCTCCCATGATCTGCAGAGCATCGACGGAGGGGCCGATGAAGACGATGCCGCTCTCGGCGCAGGCCTCGGCGAGGCCGACGCTCTCGGAGAGGAACCCGTAGCCGGGATGGATCGCCTGTGCACCGGTGCTGCGGGCGGCGGCGATCACCGCATCGATGTCGAGGTAGGACTCGACGGCGGGAGCAGGACCGATCCGTACGGCCAGATCCGCTTCGCGGACGTGAGGTGCCGACGCATCCGCGTCGCTGTACACGGCGACGCTGCGGATCCCGAGGGTGCGGAGAGTGCGGATGACTCGACGGGCGATCTCGCCACGATTGGCGACGAGGACGGTGTGGAAGGAAACGGTCGGTGATGACATGGCACTCACATCCGGAAGACGCCGAAGCGCGGTTCGGGCAGCGGGCTGCGGGCGACGACGTCGAGCGCGAGCCCGAGCAGGTCGCGGGTCTGCGCGGGATCGACGATGCCGTCGTCCCACAGCCGTGCCGTGGCGTAATAGGGCTCGCCCTGGCGCTCGTACTGCTCGCGGATGGGTGCTTCGAACTCGCCACGCTCCTCGGTGCTCCACGACTCGCCACGCGCGGACAACTGGTCTTCCTTGACCGTGGCGAGGACGGATGCCGCCTGTGTTCCGCCCATCACGGAGATGCGGCTCGCCGGCCAGGTCCAGAGGAATCGCGGCGAGTACGCCCGTCCGCACATCGAGTAGTTGCCGGCGCCGAACGAGCCCCCGATGATGACGGTGAGTTTCGGCACCCTCGTGCTCGCCACGGCCGTGACCATCTTCGCGCCGTCCTTGGCGATTCCACCCGCCTCGGCATCGGAGCCCACCATGAACCCCGTGATGTTCTGCAGGAACAACAGGGGGATCCCGCGCTGATCGCACAGTTCGATGAAGTGCGCTCCCTTGAGTGCGGATTCGCTGAACAGCACGCCATTGTTCGCGACGATGCCCACGGGGTGCCCGTGGAGTCGGGCGAATCCCGTGACCAGCGTGGTGCCGTACTCAGGCTTGAACTCGAGGAACGTGTCACCGTCGATGAGGCGCGAGATGACCTCGTGCACGTCGTACGCGGCGTTCACGTCGACGGGAACGGCGTCGTACAGACTCGACAGCTCGGATGGCTGGCGGCTGCTCAGAACCTCCCATGCGGGTGCCGCAGGAGCGGGAAGAGTGGCGACGATGTCGCGCAGGATCTCGAGCGCGTGCTCGTCGTCTTCCGCAAGATGGTCAACGACACCGCTCCGGCGTGCGTGCAGCTCTCCCCCGCCCAGTTCTTCGGCGGTCACGACCTCGCCGATCGCTGCTTTCACCAGCGGCGGCCCGCCGAGGAAGATCGTTCCCTGACCGCGCACGATGACCGTCTCGTCGCTCATCGCGGGCACGTACGCGCCGCCGGCGGTGCAGGATCCGAGTACCGCCGCCAGCTGAGGAATCCCCTCGGCCGACATCCGCGCCTGATTGAAGAAGATCCGCCCGAAATGCTCGCGATCGGGGAACACCTCATCCTGCTTCGGGAGGAATGCGCCTCCCGAATCGACCAGGTACAGACACGGCAGCTTGTTCTCGAGAGCGATCTCCTGTGCGCGCAGGTGCTTCTTGACCGTGAGCGGGAAGTATGTGCCGCCCTTGACCGTCGCGTCATTGCAGATCACCATGACGTGGCGGCCGTGCACGAGGCCGATACCGGCGATGACTCCGGCACCGGGAGCCTCGCCTCCGTACAGGCCGTCGGCTGCGAGCGGGGCGACCTCGAGAAACGGGCTGCCCTCGTCGAGAACCCGCGCGACCCGATCTCGCGGCAACAGCTTGCCCCGAGACACATGGCGTTCACGGGATGCGGCCGGTCCCCCGCGGGCGGCGACCGTGAGGCGCTCCCGCAGCTCCTGCGCCAGGGACTCCTGCGTTGCGGGCATCGTGATGTCCTCCTCGACTCACGTCCGCGCGGGCGACGCCCTGGCGCGGTGCATGCATATTCGGTTAGTGTGCACTAACCCGTTGATTCAGGTTAGCGAGGATTAACTGAGATGACAAGCCCGGTCACCGCCCGAGACCGCGCCAAGGCCGAACGGTCCGATGCGATCCTGCAGGCCGCCGCGCGGCTCTTCGCCGCGCGCGGATACAGCGGCGTGAGCCTCGAAGACATCGGCGCCGCCGTGGGCGTGTCCGGCCCGGCGGTCTACCGGCACTTCGCCGGTAAACAGGCATTGCTGGGCGCGGTGCTCGTCAAGGTGAGCGCGGACTTGATGAACGGCGGGCGGCGGGTGGTGGAGAGCACGCCGACCCCCGATGAGCGGATGCGCGAGCTGATCGCGTTCCATGTCGATTTCGCGCTCGGGAATGCCGAGGTCATCCAGGTGCAGGACCGCGACGTCGCCTATCTGTCCGAAGCGGATCGAGCCGCCGTCCGCCGTCTGCAGCGTGCCTACATCGAGCTCTGGATGGATGCCCTCGCCCCCCTGCAGCCCGCGGGCGACAGCGGAGCGGATCAGGAAGAGCTGCGCCTTCGCGTCCAAGCCTGCTTCGGCCTCATCAACTCCACGCCGCACAGCACGCGGGCGGCCGCACGGCGGCATTCCGCCACCGCGACCGTGCTGGTCGCGATGGCGGACGCCGCGCTTCGCGCGACTACCTGAGCAGCATCGCCCGACCCGGTTCCTCAAGGAGGTCCGCGACGTCCTTGAGGAATCGCGCGCCTTCCGCGCCGTCGACGAGCCGGTGGTCGAACGAGAGGCTGAGCGTCATCATCTGACGGAGGGTGATCTCTCCTCGGAACTCCCAGGGCTGACGACGCACCGCGCCGACCGCGAGGATCCCGGACTGTCCGGGTGGAAGGATGGGCGTGCCGGCATCGACACCGAACACCCCGATGTTCGAGATCGAGAAGGTGCCTCCGGCGAGTTCCGCCGGAGAGGTCTTCCCCGAACGTGCGACCTCGGCGAGCGTCCGCACGGCATCAGCCAGTTCGATCAGTGTCAGCAGCTCCGCATCGCGGATCATCGGGACGATGAGCCCACGATCCGTCGCGGCCGCGATCCCCAGGTCGACATAGTGGTGCTGGACGATCTCACCGGCGGCCTCGTCCCAACGGGAGTTGAGCCCCGGGGTGCGCCCCAGAGCGAGACACACAGCCTTCGCCACGACCGCCAGCGGTCCGATCCGATGCGCGTCGAGGGAGCGGTCCGCACGGAGTCCGGCCAGCAGATCCATGGTCGCCGTCACGTCCACCGTGTGGAAGACGGTCACATGAGGAGCCGTGAAAGCACTCTGCACCATGGCCGCAGCCGTGTGCTTGCGGACCCCGCGAATCGGTATGCGGGTCTCGCGCGCTCCATCTGCGGGAACCGCCGGGGTGAACGACGGCGCCGGGGCGGCGTGCACGTCGCCCGAGGCGGGGCCGCGGACTCCGACCCGCTCGGCGTAGGCATCGACGTCGGTGCGTGTGATCAGCCGATCTCCGACCTCTGCGGCCACGAGGACCAGGTCGATGCCGAGACGCTTCGCGTGCGCGCGGACCGGCGGCGTCGAGCGCGGTCGCTCCACCACGGAGTCGACCGCGGCGGACGGTGTGGCGTCGTGCGGCGCGGCTTCGAGCACGGAGGTGTCAACCACCGCTGGTGCTGCCCCGGTGCGGCGTGCGCGACGGGCAGGTCGTCCGGTGGAGGTGGGGGCGGCCCCGTATCCGACGAGGTTCGGCTGCGTCTTCTCCGTCGATTCCGGCACCGGCGCGGGAGCGGTCTCCTCGTCACCGACGACCTCGAAGTCGATCAGCGCGGCCCCCACGGCGACGGTCTCGCCGGCTTCGGCGTGCAGGGTCGCCACCGTGCCTTCGTACGGCGACGGCAACTCGACCACGGCCTTGGCGGTCTCCACTTCGGCCAGCGTCTGGTTGAGGGCGACCGGGTCACCCGGGGCGACCAACCACTGCACGACCTCGGCCTCGGCCAGCCCCTCTCCGAGGTCCGGAAGACGGAACTCCGCGATCATGCCTCTGCTCCCGTCAGGCTGTTCGGCCGATCGAGGACTCTGTCGACCGCATCCAGGAGTCGGTCGAGGTCCGGAAGGTGATACTTCTCGAGCTTCGCCGGCGGGTAGGGCACATCGTGGCCGGTGACCCGTAGCGGTGCGGACTCGAGATACTCGAAGCAGCGTTCCGTGATGCTCGCGATCACTTCGGCCGCGACACCGGCCTCGCGGGACGCTTCATGAGCGACGACGACCCGTCCGGTCTTCCGCACCGACGCGGCGACCGAGTCGTAGTCGACGGGTGAGAGGGATCGCAGATCGATGATCTCCAGCGATATCCCCTCGTCCTCCGCGGCCTCCGCGGCCTGCAGCGCGGTGGAGACCATCGCACCGTAGGTGATCAGAGTCGCATCCGTCCCGGTGCGCACGACGCGTGCCAGTCCCATCGGCGGTGCGTCTGCGAGAGGAGCCTCGAGATCGACGTCTCCCTTGTGGTGGTATAGCCGCTTCGGCTCGAAGAAGACCACGGGATCATCGGATGCGATCGCCTGGCGCAGGCTCCGGTACGCGTCTTCCGGGTTCGACACCGCGATCACCCGTATGCCCGCGGTATGCACGAAGTACGCCTCCGGAGACTCGGAGTGATGCTCGGCTGCGCCGATTCCTCCCGCCCAGGGGATTCGAATCGTGATCGGCATCTTCACACGCCCCTGCGTGCGATAGTGCAGCTTGGCCACCTGGGCGACGATCTGGTCGAAGGCGGGGTAGACGAAACCGTCGAACTGGATCTCGACGACCGGACGATACCCGCGGAAGGCGAGGCCCACGGCCGTGCCGACGATGCCGGACTCGGCGAGCGGCGTGTCGATCACTCTGGCTGCTCCGAACTCGTCGAGAAGCCCGTCCGTGATGCGGAATACACCGCCGAGCTTGCCGATGTCCTCGCCCAGGAGCACGACCTTGTCATCGTCGCGCATCGCCTGCCGCAGGCCGGCACCGAGCGCCTTTCCGAGGGTGAGCTCCGTCATGTTCACGCCTCGCTCTCGAAGGAAGCCAGGTACGCGGCATACTCGCTGCGCTGACGCTCGAGGCCGGTGTGGGGCTCGGCGTAGACGCCGTCGAAGACGGCGAGCGGCGGACGCGTGACCATTCCGAGGCATGCTGCCCGCATCTCCTTGGCGACGACGTCGGCAGCGGCCTGAGTTTCGGCCTCATGCTCGTCTGTGAGCTCGCCGCCGGCCCGGAGGTGCGCCTCGAGCCGCGCGATCGGATCGCGTCGTCGCCAGGACTCGAGCTCCTCCGCGTCGCGATAGCGCGTCGGATCGTCGGCCGTGGTGTGCGGCCCCATGCGATAGGTCACGGCTTCGATGTACGCCGGGCCCTTTCCTGAGCGCGCATGCTGCAACGCCCAGCGCATGGCGGCCATGCACGCGAGCACGTCGTTGCCATCGACCCGGAGACTCGGAATCCCAAATCCCGGAGCGCGCCCCGCGATCGGGTACTGCGACTGCACGGCGACCGGCTCGGAGATCGCCCAATGGTTGTTCTGGCACACGAAGACCACCGGCGCCTGGTACGACGCCGCGAAGATCATCGCCTCGTTGACGTCGCCCTGGCTCGTCGCTCCGTCGCCGAAGTACGTCACCGCCACCTCGTCGGCACCGTCGCGTTGGATGCCCAGGGCGTAGCCCACCGCGTGCAGGGTCTGTGCGCCGATGATGATCTGCAGAGGCGCGACCCCCAGAGCTGCGGGGTCGTACGCGGCGCCCTCTTCTCCACGCCACATGCGCACATAGTCACCCGGTTGGGCGCCACGGGCGTAGATGACTCCGGTCTCCCGGTAGCTGGGGAACACGTAGTCCTCAGGGGCGAGTGCCCGGGCGGTTCCGATCTGCGTCGCCTCTTGTCCCTGACACGGAGCCCAGAGACCCAGCTGGCCCTGCCGCTGAAGCGCGACGCCCTCGGCGTCGATGCGACGGAGGATGACCATGTCCCTCAGCAGGGATCGCAGCTGCGCAGCATCGACGTCGGCGACGAACGGATCCAGCCGAGGGTTCGAGACCCGGTGACCGTCCGGGTCCAGGATGCGCTCTGAGAGCTCGAGATCCTGGGCGGTGTCTGCGATGGGGGTGATCTGCGGTGACATCGTCGTCCTCCTCGTCGGCGGCCCTCGTGAGGCTCCGCACGCTGATGCCGGCGTCATCACCGACATGCTCTGAGAGTACGTCTGCTGAACACCTCGCTCAAGCATTCTCGCGACGCTTGAGCATGTTGCTCAATTTGATGGGAACTGCGACTGCTAGGGTTTGGCACTATGCCAGGACTGGACCGCATCGATCTCGAGCTTCTCGCTGCCCTCGCCGACGATCCGAGGATCACCATCGTCGCGCTGGCGGAGAATCTCGGGCTCTCCCGCAACACGATCCAGGCGCGGATGGCGCGCCTCGAGCAGAGCGGGATCTTCCTCTCCTACGAGCGGTCCTTCTCTCCGGACGTGCTGGGCTTCCCCCTGCAGGCGTTCGTGAGCATCGGCGTCCGGCAGACCGAACTGCCCCGCATCATCAATGAACTCGCGCGGATCCCCGAAGTCGTGCAGGCGCACGGTCTGAGCGGCTCGATCGACCTGCTCGCCCGGGTCGCGTGCCGAGACGCTCGACATCTCTTCGACACCGACGCCCGCATCCTCTCGATCGAAGGCGTCGAGCGCACGGAGACTTCACTCGCGATGGGCGAGGTCATCCCGTTCCGGGTCGCCGGTCTTATCGGCCTCGCCCGACGGGAATCCTGAGGAACCGACGAACGGCTCCCGCCGCCTCGGCCGGCGTCTCGTAGTGGATGAGGTGCCCCACGTCGGCGATCTCCACGAGTGTCGCGTCGGGGATCAGGGCCGCCAGCTTCCGTTCTGCCTCGATCGGAGTGATGTCGTCACGCTCTGCCGCGACGAGCAGGGTCGGAACATCGATCTCGCGAGCGAATTCGCGGACGTCGTGCGAGACACTCGCGACGAAGGCGTCTCGGAGCACATCCCGGTCCGAGAACCGAGAGAAGTATGTGTCGTGCTGGTCGTGGATGAAACGACGGAGCGCGGGATCCCTGGTCTTTGCCATCGTGACGCTCATCACGCGGACGATGATGCGGTTGCGCAGCAGCGCCGTGCCGAGTCTCTCCGGAAGGCGGGCGCCGAGAGCGTAGTAGAAGACGGCCAAGCGGGTCATGAGGCCCTTCGGCCCTTCCAGCGCCGGCGCCCCGATCGGGTTCAGCAGGATCAGGCGCGGAGTCCGCAGCCCTCGGGAGACTGCCGCTGCGGTCACGATCGATCCGAAGGAGTGGCCCAGGATAACGGCGCCGGGAGCGACTGCCGCTGCGAAGTCGGCGAGCCAGCCGGCGTACTCGTCGAGGTCGTGCCTGCGCCCGGGCAGGGGCGCCGACTCGCCGAACCCGGGAAGATCAGGCGCAACCACACGCACCTCGGGGAGGTACGCCAGCACAGGTTCGAGCCCGTGATGATCACCCCGGAAACCGTGCACCGCGATTACCGTCGTCTCCGCGTTCTCCGGCCCGTAGACCCAGTACGCCGTTGTCGCTCCACGCACCTCGACCTCGTGGCGCTGCACGGGGAGTCGACGAAGGCGGTCCGCATAGGGGGAAGGCACGGTCATGCTCCGAGTCTACGAGTCGCCGTGCGCCTTCTCCTGGATGTCTGCGGCCGCGCATAGCGTGAAGGCATGCCATCCGGTCCCCCGCTTCCTGCGTGGCTCACCCGTGTCGGAGTGTTCGATCTGGAGACGACCGGCGTCGATGTCGAGTCGGATCGCGTGGTCACCGCGTACGTCGGCGTCCTCGATGCCGCAGGTCGCCAGATCGCGGCCCGCACTTGGCTCGCCGATCCAGGAGTCCCGATTCCGGAGGGTGCGACTGCGGTGCACGGCATCACCACGGAACACGCTCGGGCGGAGGGACGGCCGTCGCCCGAAGTCGTCACAGAGGTCACCGCGGCCCTGCGGTCGCTGCTGGAGCAGAACGTGCCGGTGGTCGCCTACAACGCCGCATACGACTTCTCGCTGCTCGCGCACGAGGCCGCCCGGCATGGAATCGTCCCTCTGACCGACCCCTCCCCCGTCATCGATCCTCTCGTGATCGACAAGGCATACGACCGATACCGCCGTGGGCGACGCACACTCGAAGTGGTCGCAGCCCATTACGCGGTCGTGCTCGAAGGTGCGCATGAGGCATCTGCGGATGCGATCGCCGCCGGTCGCGTGGCGCAAGCCCTCGCTCGTCGCTTCGCCCTCCCCGCCACCTCGGCAGAGCTGCACACGAGTCAGATCGGGTGGGCACGTTCGCAGGCGGCCAGCCTCACGGAGTACTTCGTGAGCATCGGCCGACTCGATCCGGAGGAGTCGATCGACGGCAGCTGGCCCGTGCGATCGACGCGAACCGCCGCGGAGTGAGAGAGCCGAACCCCGCCCGAGCGTAGATGCGCTGTAGTCGACACACTGAGCTACGCTCCAGAGAGGCGCCGTCGAGTGGGATCGCGGCGCGAGGAACAAGGAGCACCCATGCAGTTCACGTCCACCGACATCGAGCAGGTCGAGTCCACGTGGCAGCAGTTCGTTCCCTCTGCAGCACTTCAGGATGCCGACCCTCGGCGATTCCGATTCGACTGGCGGTCCGAAGAGCTCCGCAGCGTCACGCTCGTGAACTACCGGCTCGCGGCGCAAGTGCATTCGACGGCGGAACCACTCGACCAGATCCTGGTGTGCCGTGTCGACGCCCCGGATGCTCGCGTCTGGTCCGCGCGCAACAGCTTGGTTTCGGCAGCGCCGTGGATCACCGATGGCACCCGAGTGGAGGCGAAGTGGGACCGGTCGGCCGACGTGCGTGCTCTCGTCTTCGATCGACCCGTAGCCGAAGAGCGGGCACGACGGTTGACCGGCGATGACACTCTGACGCTGCGCACGACGGGACTCGCGCCGCATTCAGCCGTCGACGCGCGGCGCTGGGAGTCGATGTTCGCGTACGTCGACCAGGCACTCGCCCTCTCGGGCTCCGATCGGCTGATCGCCGCCGAACTCGAACGCCATGCGCTGATGATGACCCTCTCCGCCTTCCCCACGACCTTCACCGAAGCCCTGCGCCGCCCCGCCCAGCGGGCCGGGGCTCCGATCGCCGTCCGCAGGGCCCTTGCCTATATCGACGAGAACGCACACCTGCCCATCACGGTCGACGATGTCGCAGCCGCCGCCTACATCTCCACGAGAGGGCTCCAGTACGCGTTCCGGCGAGCCCTCGACATCACTCCCGCGCAAGCTCTCCGCCGGGCGCGACTCGAGGGGGCACGCAGAGATCTGCAGAGCGGCGACGGGCGCTCGGTGGGCGAAGTCGCGCGCCGCTGGGGCTTCAACCACTCGTCACGCTTCGCCACGGCGTACCAGCAGGCCTTCGGCACACCGCCGTCACTGCTCTCGGTATGACACCGGGCGAAGAGTCTGTTCGCATTCCGCGGCGATTCGCGACCCCGGTCCAGTGCGTACAGACGTCCTTGGCTAGAGTTCGATTACCCGGAGCCTCTCGGTCCGTGGCCACGCTGTCGAGGAGTCGCATGATCCCTGCCCCCCGTCCCATCGCGATGTTCGTTCGCTGATGGGGAGCCTGTACTACGGCGACGCACAGACCCCGATCCAGATCGACGATCGCGCACTCGCACACCTGAAAGTCGTCATCGCCACCAAGCTGCGTCGCAACGAGAGCTTCACGCTCTCATGGCGGCACCCGGAGGGCGACGCTCCTGGGCGCTCGACGCTCTGGCTCCACCCATCGATCCCGCTCCGGTTCGTCTTCCAGGAGCCGGAGTCGCCGGACCTGAGCCGGAAATGGATCGAGGAACTCGCGCACTCGGCGAGTTCCAGCGGAGGCATCACACTCATCGAGGAGCATCTCGAGAGCAGCCCCGCGGAGTGATGGTCTCCGACGACCGGGATCGTCGGAGACCATCCGCAGCGTTCACACTGCGTCGTCGCCGCTGGAGCTGACGGATCGGCGAGTCGTGGGTTCGCCCGTCGCGGGGTCGACGAATGTGCGCGAGACGGTCTCCGTCCGACGCCGCCGCGCGAGCAGCACGATGCCGATGAGGAAGATGACGACGCCGGCACCCATCAGGATGTACCCGACCATGTCGAGGTCGACCCATTGGATGTCGACGTTCACCGCGAAGACGAGGATCGCTCCGATCACGAAGAGCGCTATTCCGCTGCCGATGCTCATGGTGCCTCCCATTCTGCGGCGCCATGCCGCACGTGGGAAGGATCTCGTCCGAGGATGGTGCCGGGGAGGGGCTTGACAGCGGCCGCATTCTCGCACGGACCCATTCCGGGTCGACGATCAGGCGGCCGCGGCCGTCGGCTGATGCGCCCAGAGATCCGGCCCGAACACCTCATACGAGATCCGCTCCGGCGGGATGCCGCGTGCCAGGAGCGTCGATCGACACGTGCGCATGAAATCCAGTGGTCCGCACATGAAGACGTCGGCATCGTCCGGCAGCTCGATGGTGGCGAGGTCCATCCGCCCCGCGAACGCGGGTCGGAGAGTCGGCGCGGTTCCCGCGTCTTCCCGGTACCAGTTCTGCGCACGGGCATCGTCCATGGCCAGCACCTGCCTGCGCAACGATGCGTACAGTGCGTGCGTGTCATGCGAGCGATCGGCATGGAACAGCCGCACGGTACGCGCCGGGAAGCGGCGGGAGAGGTCTTCGATAATCGCGGCGACCGGGGTGATTCCGATACCAGCAGACACCAGGACGAGCGGGTTGTCTGTGTCGTCCACGATGACGTCGCCGGCAGGTTGCGATACGTCGAGCAGCGTTCCCGGACGCGCGTTCTCATGCAGCCACGTCGAAACCTGACCGTCAGGCGTGTCTCCCCCTCCGCGCACGCGCTTGATCGTCACACGCAGCGAATCGCCGCGGGGCCCGGACGAGATCGTGTACTGGCGGGGTTGACGCGAACCGTCCGGCAGATCGATGGCGATGGTCACATACTGCCCCGCGCGATGGGTTGCGACATCTCCGGAGACGGGCGCGAGCACCAGCGACATGACGTCAGCCGATTCCTCCACCCGTTCCACCACGCGGTGCTTCCGCCAGGGACGCTCGGGATCCGTGCCGCCGAGTGCGTAGAGTTTCGCCTCCTCGGCGATCAGCGAGCACCCGAAGAGCCAGTACACCTCGTCCCACGCAGCCCTGACATCCGGCGTGACGGCGTCGCCGAGCACGGTTCCGACCGCATCGAGGAGGTGATGACCGACGATCGTGTACTGGCGTGCCTTGATCCCCAGTGAGACATGCTTGTGCGCGATGCGACGCATCACGGGTGCGAAGTCGGGCGCCTCGGGATCGATCAGCTGCACGGCGAATGCGACGATCGATGCCCCCAGAGCCTTCGGCTGCTCTCCGATCGCCTGATTCGCACGGTTGAACACTCGGAGCAGTTCGGGGTGCACCGCGAACATCTCGCGGTAGAACAGAGTGGTGATCTCGTCGGCATGCTCTGCGACGACACCGGCGGTCGCCCGAACGATGGCCTCGGATTCTGGTGTGAGCTCCATGGCTTTCCGCCCTTCTCGTGATGTTTGTTCCACCATCCCGAGTCGTCGCGAACATCGCATTCTGTTCTACCGGTTTATTTCCGGTCGAACAGAGGACGCACGGTCTCCTCCCCGTCTACTCTCGGCACATGCCCCGCCGCGCCCATGACTTTCGCGGGCTGACACAACCCCGTCGGCTCCAGTTGCTCCACGCCATCCAACAGACGCCGGGCCGCTCCGCAGGTGAGCTGGCGGAGCACAGCGGAATCCCCCTCAACACCGTGCGGGATCATGTTCGGGTCCTCGAAGACGAAGGGCTGATCCGCAGCGAAACACTGGTGCTGGGCAGACGCGGCCGGCCGCCGGTGGTGTTTCACCCTGTTCGCGACGCCGAGTCGAGCACCGTGGCGCGTGCACGCGTCGAAGGCGCAGTCTCGCGGGGGCGCATGCTGCGTGCGATGTCGCGTGAATCATCGCACGGGCTCGAGGCCGACGCGTTGCGTCAGGTCGACGTGCTCTACGAGCATCTCGATGATGCCGGCCTGAGCCCCGTCGTCGATGAGGAGACGCTACGGTTCGACCTCACCCCGTGTCGCTATCATGACCTGCTCGACGCGGATCAGGAGCTCGTCTGCGGTGTTCACGCTCAATTGGTGCGTGATGTCCTCCGGCACAGTGACGGCCCGCTCGAGGTGAAGCTCCTCGAGCCGTTCGTCACGAGCCACACCTGTCGGCTATTCCTCACCCGTGGCGACTCACAAGCTGCTGATGGCGACGAGTAGGGCGGGCGGGACTTGAACCCGCGATCGTTGGGTTATGAGCCCACTGCCTTAACCAGCTTGGCCACCGCCCCGTACCCGACCCAGCCTATCGGTCGGCACGTTCAGGCCTGCGTCGCCTCGGCGTGGGTACGCGAGTGGTCGAGGTACGTGTCAGCGTTCGCGATCAGACGCGATCGCTCGTCCTCGCTGAGTGCGCGGCGCACCTTCGCGGGGACACCGGCCACGAGTGAACCGGCCGGGATCTCCGTCTCGCCGAGCACCACCGCACCGCCCGCGATCAGGCACCCGGCGCCGATCCTCGCTCCGCTGAGGATCACGGCACCCATGCCGATGAGCGTGCCATCGCCGATCGTGCAACCGTGCACGACGGCATTGTGACCGATGGACACCTTGGCGCCGACAGACACGGGGTGGCCGGAATCGACGTGCACCGAGACGTTGTCCTGCACGTTCGAGTCCCGGCCGATGAAGATCCCTGCGGAGTCACCGCGCAGCACGGCGTTGTACCAGACGCTCGCGCCGGCCGCGAGCGAGACCTCCCCGATAATGCGGGCGCCATCCGCGACGAACACCGTGTCATCGATGGAGGGACTGCGGTTCGGCAGGGCGAGGACGGAAGCTCCGGCAGCGATGCTCATGAGGTGAGGCTACCCGAATGCCCGCGGAATCATGCGGAAGTGAGCCGAGCCTCAGCTTGCTTGCGGAATGTCTGAGCCTGAGTAGCGTTGCATACATCAGATACGCGATTTCCCTTCGGAGGAGCACAAGATGAGCAAGGCACAGACCGTTTCCACCACCGCCATCGACCCGACCGTGGCTGCAGGGGCGGCCCAGTTCCTCTCCCCTGTGGTGCTCGGCCTCCAGGCGCTGACCGTCAACGGCAAGCAGGCGCACTGGCACGTCCGTGGCGCCAACTTCGTCGGCGTCCACGAGCTTCTCGACACGATCGTCGCGCACGCCGGCGACTTCGCCGACACCGCCGCCGAGCGGATCGTCGCCCTCGGGCTGCCGATCGACGCGCGTGTGAGCGCAGTGGCTGAGAAGGCCGGTGCGACCACGGTTCCCGCGGGCTTCACCCAGTCGGACGAGCTGATCCGCGCCGTGATCGCCGACATCGACGCGATTCTGGTCGACGTCAAGGCCGCCGTCGATGGGCTCGACGAGGTCGATCTGACGAGCCAGGACGTGGCCATCGAAATCCAGCGCGGCCTCGAGAAGGACCGCTGGTTCCTCGTCTCGCACATCGCCGCCTGATCGCAGAAGACGCCTGATCTACGACGAAGGGGTGGCACTCGGATCTCCGAGAGTCACCCCTTCGTCATGCGATCAGACCTGTCAGCCGGCGAAGGTGACGTGACCCGCCAGGACGGTCGCGAGAACGGGCATCGACCGCAGAGCCTCCCCTGTCGCCGTCCGCGGATCGCGCCCGCAGAGGACGATGTCCGCCGGCTCACCGGGTCGTAGTGCGGAACGCACGCTGGCTTCGAGCGCCTGGTCGAGAGGGAGCCTCTCCTCCGGATGCCAAGGTGCTCGATCGTCGTCGGTGCGTGAAACGGCAGCAGAGATCGCGTGCCACGGATCGAGCTCAGCCACGGGAGCGTCCGAGCCGAAACGCAGCTGTGCTCCGGCAGCCTGCAGAGATGCCAGTGGGTAGCCGATGGCCGTCTGCTCGCGCCAGTGACGGTCTACCAGATCGCGGTCATCGACGGCGTGCTGCGGCTGCACGCTGGCGACGACGCCGAGACTCGCGAACCGAGCCAGGTCGGTGTGCCGCACGAGCTGCACGTGCTCGATCGAGCCGACAGCGCCCGTGGTCGTGAACGCATCCAGCGCCGACGTGATCGCCCGGTCTCCGATCGCGTGCACGGCGACGCCCAGTCCGGCTCCGGTCGCCCGTGTCAGGAGCTCCACGAGCTCGTTCGACGGCACCGTCAGCATCCCGAAGTTGTCAGGATCGCCGGGATAGGGGTGGGAGCAAGCGGCCGTGCGCGTTCCGAGTGACCCGTCGGTGATGATCTTGAGCGGTCCGACGTGGATGAGTCCGTGCCCGGCGACGGGCGCACCGGACTCCTCCCGGAGCTCTCCTGTCCGCAACCCGGCCGTGATGGCTCGATCCAGGTCGAACGGGTACACCGCGAACTCGACACGATGCGATGCGAATCCCGCCTGCACACGTCTCGGCCATGCCTCTGCGCTCCACGCCATGTCGAAATCGACGAGGCCGGTGACGCCTCGTGCAGCGGCCTGTTCGCCGGCACGAGACATGGCACGGTCACCGTGCGCGGCATCGACGGCATTCAGACGTCGGGAGATCTCGAAGGCATCCGTCTCCCGCAGCATCCCGTCGTCACTTCGGAAGCCCTCGCGGGTGAGCGCAGCAGTGTTCAGCCAGACGCTGTGGACATCGGCGTTGATCAGGTACGTGGGCACCGCGCCGGTCGCGGCATCCAGAAGCTCGATCGACGGCCGATCGGCCCACAGCGCATCGCGGAACCCCGTGCCGACGCGACGGCCGTCCGACAGCGCGTCGATGCCACTCATGGCTGCGGCTGCGGCCGCGGCTGAATCCACATGGCCCAGCGGCACCCGCTCCGAAGTCAGCGCCCACTGAACGGTGTGGACATGGTTGTCCCAGAGCCCGGGAATAGCCCACGCGCCCTCGGCGTCGAGGACTTCACCCCGCGACGGCAGCGATCCGGTCGGGGCGATATCGACGATGCGACCATCCCCGATGAAGATGTCGACCGGCTCATCGTCGACCAAGAACTCGCGACCCGGCCCTGCGATCCGTGCGGCCGTGATCGTGCCGATGGCAGCTCCGCGCTCCGTCACTGTTTTTGCCCTCCCCGGCGCGCGTCCTGTGCGCGCCGCATCTCCGCGGCCAGAGCCGGATTCGCGTAAGGTCCGTCTGCCGTAAGCGCGGCGATCACCGTCTCGATCGTGTCCGGCGACTTGTTCTGGCTCAGTTTGCGCTTGGCGACCACGCGACTCGGACTCAAACGGAATCCGACCGTTCCCGACGCGAGCCGTTCCACGTAGGCGGGATCGTTCGGACGCTCCCACATCAGCTTCGGCTCCGGCATCCGCGACTCGAATCGTGCGACGAGTTGGTCCAGCACGACGAGGTTCTCTTCGTCGGAGAGGATCTCCGGCACTCCGGCGAGGTGCACGGCGATGTAATTCCACGTCGGCACCGCCTGCACGTCGCCATACCAGCCGGGCGAAATGTAGCCGTGCGGCCCCTGGATCACGACGAGGAGCTCGCGCTCCCCCATGCCGTGGATGAGGTCGTCCGGGCGTCCGACGTGCCCGACGATGGTGAGGTCGTCGCGCGTCTCGTCCAGGACCACCGCGTAGTGCGAAGCGACGAGACCGTCGTCTCCGGCACTCATGATCGTCACCCAGGGGTTCATCTCGATCACCCGACGGATCTCGGCCACGTCGGCGAGCGTGAAGCTCGGATTCTGTCGCATGCGTTCAGCCTAGAACGGATGCGGAGCCACGGAACCCGTCACGCCTGGCAGCGCGGGCACCAATAGAGCTTGCGGGCGCCGATCTCCTCGAGCGCGATCTCCGTGCCGCAGACTCGGCACGGCAGCCCCGCCCGGTGGTACACCCAGTGCCGGTCGTCGCGGTGCGCCATCGCTGCACGGTAGTCCTCGGCGGTGAGACCGTCCATCGTCATCATCTGGCCCGTCTCGACGCCGATCGCCAGGAGCCGCACCCAGTCATGCCAGAGCGCGCGCACGACTTCCTCCGGGACGTCTCGGCCCGGAGTGTGGGGGTTCAACCGTTGCCGATAGAGCATCTCGGCGCGGTACACATTGCCGATCCCGCTCACGACGGACTGGTCCATCAGCAGCAGCGCGATGACCGTCGACTTCTTCCTGACCGCCCGGACGAACCGCTCCTCGTTCTCGACCGGGTCTCCGACCAGCGGGTCGGGCCCGAGCTTGGCGATCGTCGCCAGCATCTCCTCCGGCGTCTGCAGCACACACGCCGTCGGACCACGCAGGTCGGCGGCCGTGATGTCGGTCATGAGGCGCAGACGCACCTGTCCGACGACCGGAGGCGGCCATTCGAGTCCCTCGTCGGCGAGGCCCTTCGTCTGCTCCGACATGCGCACGTGCACCCTCGTGCGCCGTGGTGCTCCGATGGAGGCGAGAGAGTTCTCACCGGCGTCATCGAGGATAGCCTCGTCGAGCAGGGTGCCGCGCTGGTTCGTCTGTCCCATCCGCCCGTTGGCCGAAGCGATGGTCGGATCGACGATGATCTCGCCGGCGAAGTCCCAGGCGCCGTAGAGACCGAGGTGGACTCGCAGCCAGAGGTCGTCCTCCGTCTCGAGGAACATCTGCTTGCCCACGGCCTGCACACTCACGGCCGCACGTCCATCGAGAACCGCGGCTCCCTCGGCGAACCGGCCCTGCGGGCTGGACGCGCTCAGGGTCTTGCCGACGAAGTTGCGATCGAACTGCCGCGCGATCCGGTGAACGGAGTGGCCCTCGGGCATGTCAGGCCCGCGGGTCCGGGAGCAGGGCCCCGTCGCGCTCGAAGTCCGCGATCTGCCCGATCCGCCGCACGTGGCGCTCATCACCCGAGAACGGCGTCTGGATGAACCGATCGATGAATGACGTCACCTCTTCGAAGGAGTGCTGCCGCGCACCGATCGAGATGACGTTCGCGTCGTTGTGCTCACGGGCGAGCTCGGCCGTCGAGAGGTTCCATACCAGAGCGGCCCGCACCCCCTTGACCTTGTTCGCTGCGATCTGCTCACCGTTCCCCGAACCGCCAAAGACGACGCCGAGAGCGTCGACACCGTCGCGCTGATCGGCGATGACCGCCTGAGCCGCGCGGATGCAGAACGCCGGATAGTCGTCGACCGCGTCGTACTCGATCGGGCCATGATCTACGACCTCATGCCCCGCGGCGCGGAGGTGCTCCTGCAGCTGGGTGGAGAAGTCGAGTCCCGCATGGTCGGTGGCGATGTGGATGCGCATGACTCCCATCCTAGAAGCGGCGATGGTCGACTCCGGGGTCATGGGGCGACGCCGGCGGCGGCGGGCTTGAAGCCCGCCCGGATGTTCTCGCAGCACCCTGGCCGGCAGACGTCGAAGCCGCCGGGGAGCGGCGTGACATGGGCACGCTCCTCATTGGGGCGACCCTGGAGTCGTTCCTGGATCAGGTCGACGATGCCGTCGACGAATGCCGGTGACACGCCGGGCGTGGGAGTGCGGGTGAAGGCGAGTCCGGCCTCTTCCGCGGCCTCCGCGGCCTCGGTGTCGAGGTCCCACAGGACCTCCATGTGATCGCTCATGAAGCCGACGGGGACGACCGCCACCGCCTTGCGTCCTCGGTCGGGCAGCTCACCGATCACGTCGCACACGTCGGGTTCGAGCCACGGCTGCGAGGCAGGGCCGGACCGGGACTGGTAGACGAGCTCCCACGAGACGTCGGCGGCCGCGGGAACCGTCTGGCGAACCCGATCCATGACCCAGGCAGCCACGGCGAGATGCTGCGCGGCGTACGCGCCTCCCTCTCCCCAGTCGATGTCTCGTGCGCCGGAGCGCTCGGCGTCGGCCGTCGGGATGCTGTGGGTGGAGAACAGGATCTGGATGTTCGCCGCCGCGATGCCGTCGGCCAGGAAACCCTCGACAGCCTCGCGGACTCCGGTCTCGAATGCCTCCACGAAACCGGGGTGGTCGTAGAAAGGTCGGATCTTGTCGATCGTCACGGTCTCGCCCAGTCCGGTCTCCTCCAGGATGCGGGCGAAGTCCTCGCGGTACTGACGGCAGCTGGAGAAAGAGCTGTAAGCGCTGGTGGCGAAAGCGAGCAGCGTGTTGTGACCGTTGGCCGAGGCCTCGGCCACCACCTCTTCGAGATACGGGGCCCAGTTGCGGTTGCCCCAGTAGACGGGGAGCGTGATCCCGCGTGCGGCGAGGGCGGCCTCGAGTGCTTGCTTCAACACACGGTTCTGTCCGTTGATCGGACTCACCCCGCCGAAGTGCCGATAGTGATGCGCGACCTCCTCGAGCCGTTCGTCGGGGATTCCTCGGCCACGGGTCACGTTCCGGAGGAACGGGATGACGTCTTCCTGGCCTTCTGGACCACCGAACCCCGCGAGGAGGATCGCGTCATAGGCGACCGGCGTGGTCACGAAGGGCGCACCGCCGGCGGCAGCAGGCGAGGCAAAGGGAACGGCATTCGGCTCGATCACAGTCACCCCTCCATCCTTTCACCTCGACGGACCACGGGGGTCCCACCGCACCGTTTCTATCCCGCTCCGTTCCCGACTTCGATGCGAGGAGGCAGTCGCCGCACTGGCGTAGGCTGTCAGGGTTGCCGTCGGCGCCAACTGCGCCCACCCCGGTGACATCCCCTCACCCCTGGGAGTACAGCTGTGCCTGGAGAGAACCTCACCCGTATCGAAGCGCAGGAGCGTCGCGACGTCATCGACACTCAGTCCTATGAAGTCGCCCTCGATCTGACCAAGGGTGCCGAGGTCTTCGGCTCCCGCAGCGTGGTGCGCTTCACCGCGACGCCGGAGAGCTTCAGCTTCATCGATCTGATCGCGCGCGACGTGCGTGAGATCTCGCTCAACGGCGAACAGCTCGATCCGAACGAGGTGTTCGCCGACTCGCGCATCGCCCTCACCGGACTGCAGGCCGAGAACGTGCTGGTCGTCGACGCCGACTGCCTCTACACGAACACCGGCGAAGGCCTGCACCGCTTCGTCGACCCGGTCGACGAAGAGGTCTACCTCTACTCGCAGTTCGAGGTCCCGGACTCACGTCGCGTGTTCGCGGTGTTCGAGCAGCCCGACCTCAAGGCGACGTTCCAGTTCACCGTGACGGCCCCGGCTTCATGGAAGGTCGTCTCCAACTCCCCCACGCCAGAGCCCATCGTGCACGACGACGACTCGACGGCGACCTGGGGCTTCGAGCCGACCCCGCGCATCTCCTCGTACATCACCGCTCTCGTCGCCGGACCGTACGAGTCCACGTTCTCGGAGCTCACCAGCGCGTCGGGTCGCGTGATCCCCCTCGGCGTCTACGGACGCAAGAGCCTGTGGCAGCACCTCGATGCCGACTACATCTTCGACAAGACCCGCGAGGGTTTCGCCTACTACGAGTCGAAGTTCGGGGTTCCGTACCCGTTCGCCAAGTACGACCAGCTGTTCGTCCCGGAGTTCAACGCCGGCGCGATGGAGAACGCAGGAGCGGTGACGTTCACCGAGACCTATGTCTTCCGCAGCAAGGTGACCGACGCCGTCAAGGAGCGCCGCGTCGTCACGATCCTTCATGAGCTCGCGCACATGTGGTTCGGCGACCTCGTCACGATGAAGTGGTGGAACGATCTCTGGCTGAACGAGTCGTTCGCCGAGTGGGCGTCGACCATCGCCACCGCCGAAGCCACCGAGTGGACCGAAGCGTGGACGACGTTCAACGCCATGGAGAAGACCTGGGCGTACCGCCAGGATCAATTGCCTTCCACCCACCCGATCGTCGCAGAGATCAACGACCTCGAAGACGTGCAGGTCAACTTCGACGGCATCACCTACGCCAAGGGCGGCTCGGTCCTGAAGCAGCTCGCGGCCTGGGTCGGCATCGAGGCGTTCTTCGCCGGTGTCTCGCAGTACTTCCAGAAGCACTCGTGGGGCAACACCGAGCTGAGCGACCTGCTCTCGGAGCTGGAGGCAACCAGCGGCCGCGACCTGAGCACCTGGTCGAAGAAGTGGCTGGAGACGGCCGGCGTCAACACGCTCGAGCCGGTCATCGCCGAAAACCATGACGGGACGATCTCGCGCTTCGCCATAACCCAGACGGCCCCCGCGGACTACCCGACCATCCGACCGCACCGACTGGGCATCGGCTTCTACACGCTGGCGGACGGCGCGCTCACACGCACGCACTACCTCGAGGTCGACGTCGACGGCGACCGCACCGAGGTGCCGGAGCTGCAGGGCATCGCCCGCCCCGACCTCGTGCTGCTCAACGACGAGGACCTCGCGTACGCGAAGATCCGCCTCGACGAGAAGTCGCTCGCCACCGCGATCGCGCACCTGGCCGACATCCACGATCCGCTCGCCCGCTCGCTGGTCTGGGGTGCCGCGTGGGATCAGACGCGGGATGCGGAGACGGCGGCCTCCGCCTACATCGACCTCGTGCTCGGGAACATCGGCCGGGAAACCGAGTCGACGACCGTGCGCACCACACTCGCTCAGCTGCGGACGGCCGCCACGCTCTACGTCGCTCCGGCTGAGCGCGAGACGGCACGCCTCAAGGTCGCCGACGGGCTGTGGAGCCTGGCGGAGTCTGCCGAGCCGGGCAGCGACAGTCAGCTGCAGTTCGTCACCGCCTTCGCGAACGCGCTGGTGACCCAGGACCACGCGGGAATCGTGGGCCGTCTGCGCTCCGGCGAGGACACGCTTCACGGGCTGGAGATCGACGCCGACCTGAACTGGCAGCTGCTCGTGGGTCTGGCCACCATCGGTGCCACCGATGCCGCGACCATCGATGCCGCCCTCGCGGCGGACAACACGGCGAAGGGTGGAGAGTTCGCCGCTCAGGCGCGGGCGTCTCTGCCCGACTCGGCGTCCAAGAAAGCGGCATGGGCCTCCCTCATCGAGCGAGACGATGCCCCCAACACGATCGTCCGCTCGGCCGCGCTCGGGTTCACGCATCCTGCTGGCGCCGCAGTCCTGGGAGAGTTCGTCCCCGCCTACTTCGACATGCTGCTTCCCATCTGGGAGTCGCGCACGTACCAGATCGCTCAGTATCTGATCGTCGGACTCTTCCCTACGGCTCTCGCCGACGCTGCACTCCGTGACGCGACGCGCTCCTGGCTGGCCACCAACCAGGACGCCGCGCCTGCACTCCGACGCCTGGTACTCGAGAACCTCGCCGACGTCGAGCGCGCACTCGCTGCACAGGCACGCGACGCGGAGGACTGAGCGCCCCGCGTCAACTCCCACCGGGAGTCTCTCGAAACGGAGACCACCCACCTCGCTCTCGGAGTGTCCAGCACGGACACGCCATAGCGGACGTGGATGGTCTCCGTTTTCGTACGGCGCATCCATCCAGCCCGCACAGAGGCCCGCTCGCTAGGATCGTGACTGATGATGCTCCCCTTCGATGTCAACGATCCTCCCGTGGAAACCCCCCTTCCCGACTGGGTGACGAACCTGCTCGAATGGCTGAGCCACGTCGGCATGAAGGCCCTCACCGTCGCGATCATCATCGCCAGCTGTGTGGTGATCGGGCTCATCCTGCGCCTGGTCATCCGACGGGTCGTCCACCGCATCGTCGACAGCGCGAAGAGCAAAGCATCGGTCGATGACACCCAGGCGCTGGAGCGGTCGCCGCTCGCCGATATGCGACTAGTCCAGCGCACCCGCACGCTCGGCACCATCTTGCAGAACATCGTCAACGTGATGCTCGTGGTCATCGCGATCGTGCTCATCGTGAACGCCCTCGACCAAAGCCTGCTGGGGTCGCTGACCCTGCTCACCGCAGCGGTCGGCGCCGGTCTCGGTTTCGGCGCACAGAACATCGTCAAGGACGTGCTCAACGGCATGTTCCTCGTGGCCGAGGACCAGATCGGCATCGGTGACGTCGTCGACCTCGGACTAGCGAGCGGTGTCGTGGAGTACGTCAGCGTTCGTATCACCCAAGTGCGCGACGTCAACGGCACCCTCTGGTACGTGCGAAACGGCGAGGTCACCCGCATCGGCAACATGTCGCAGGGATGGGCTCGCTCGATCATCGACCTCGGCGTCCCGGCCGACTCCGACCTTGAGCAGGTCGAGCACGTCATGCTCGAGACCGCGCAGGGGCTGGCGAAAGACCCGAAGTGGCGCACGCGCATCATCGAGAAGCCGGAACTCTGGGGACTGGAGTCGATCGACGGTGACGCTCTCGTCGTCCGCATCGTGATCAAGGCACGCGCCAACGCGAAGGATGACGTGGCACAGGAGCTGCGCCGCCGCCTGCGCGCCGCGCTCCTCGAGAAGGAGATCAGCGTGCCACGCATGGTCGATGTCGTGCCGACGGGGCTCGATGGCGCCCGCCGGGTACGAGGCGCGAATCCTCCCCGGACGCGACCCAACGCGGTGACGGGCGTGCCAGTGATCCCCGACCGCGGGATCTGGCGGCGCAAGAAGCCGAACGACGACGGGAGTCCCCAGAAGTGACGTTCTACGACGAGATCGGCGGACATGACACCTTCGCGAAGATCGTGTCGGTGTTCTACCGCGAGGTCGCCCTCGATCCCGTGATGAAGCCGATGTATCCAGAGGAAGACCTCGGCCCCGCCGAAGACCGGCTCCGCATGTTCCTCGAGCAGTACTGGGGCGGTCCGACGACGTACGGCGACACGCGTGGGCATCCCCGACTGCGGATGCGGCACATGCCGTTCCACATCGATGCCGACGCACGCGATCGTTGGCTTCGTCACATGCGGACCGCCGTGGACGAGGCGCAGTTGTCTCCTCTGCACGAAGCGACGCTCTGGGACTACCTGGAGCGGGCTGCGTATGCCATGGTGAACACATTCGAGCCTTCGGGGATCGGGGCCGCTCCCGGTGGTCGCCCCACACTCGAAACCCGATCACGTCAGGAATCAACGGAGAACTCATGACGACGAAGCCCCTGTCCACAGATGTTCTGGTGATCGGATGGGGGCTGGCCGGACTCGTCGCCGCCTCCGAGGCTCTCGACGCCGGCCGTCGCGTCATCCTGGTGGACCAGGAGCCGCGTACGAACCTCGGCGGTCAGGCCTGGTGGTCGTTCGGCGGGCTCTTCTTCATCGACTCCCCCGAACAGCGGCGGCTCGGGATCAAGGACTCCCTCGAGCTCGCGACCCAGGACTGGTTCGGCAACGCCGGGTTCGACCGGCCGGAAGACGAATGGCCGAGGCGCTGGGCAGAGGCCTACCTGCAGTTCGCAGCCGGAGAGAAGCGCTCGTGGCTGCGCGAGCGCGGCGTCGGGTTCTTCCCCGTCGTGGGCTGGGCGGAACGCGGCGGCTACGGCGCCATCGGACCGGGCAACTCGGTTCCGCGATTCCACATCACCTGGGGCACCGGGCCGGGGATCGTCGCCCCCTTCGCCGCCGCCATCGAGCAGGGCGAGCGGGAAGGACGCCTGACGGTCCTCCCGCGACATCGGGTCTCCGAACTCGTCGTGACCGACGGCTCGGTCACCGGTGCCCGCGGAAACGTGCTCGCCTCGTCGGGTGCATTGCGTGGCGCGGTGTCGTCGCGCGAGATCGTCGGCGAGTTCGAGATCGCAGCCGGGGCGACCATCGTCTCCTCGGGCGGCATCGGCGGGAACCACAACCTCGTACGGGCTGCGTGGCCCGAACGCCTCGGCGCTCCCCCCGAGCATATGCTCACGGGGGTACCCGCCTATGTCGACGGATCCATGTACAGCGTGAGCGCGGCCGCCGGTGCGCGCTTCATCAACGGCGACCGGATGTGGCACTACGTCGAGGGCATCACGAACTGGGACCCGGTCTGGCCGTCTCACGGCATCCGGATCCTCCCTGGGCCGTCATCGCTCTGGCTGGACGCGACGGGCAAGCGCCTCCCGGTACCGCTGTTCCCCGGGTTCGACACCCTGGGGACCCTCGAGCACCTGCGGACCACCGGTCACGATCATTCCTGGTTCGTCACCTCGCGGCAGATCGTCGAGAAGGAGTTCGCGCTCTCGGGGAGCGAGCAGAATCCCGACCTCACCGGCAAAGACGTCCAGCTGCTGCTGAAGTCGAGACTCGCCAAAGGGCCGACCGGACCGGTGCAGTCCTTCCTCGATGAGGGTGAGGACTTCATCGTCGAGAACGACCTCGAGTCGCTGCTCGAGCAGATGCAGCGCCACCCCGGCGGCGAGTTCCTCGACATCGACAATGTCCGCCGCGAGGTTGTCGCCCGAGATCGAGAGATGGACAACGACTTCACGAAGGATGCGCAGATCGGCATGCTTCGTTCCATGCGTGGTTATCGCGGCGACAAGCTGATCCGCACCGCAGCACCACATCGCCTGCAGGACCCGAGCGCCGGGCCGCTGGTGGCGGTCAAACTCCACGTCCTCACGCGCAAGTCGCTCGGCGGGATCAACACCGACCTCGAAGGCCGTGCCCTCGATGCGAGCGGAGACCCGATCCCCGGACTCTACGCCGCAGGTGAGGCGAGCGGTTTCGGCGGTGGTGGAGTTCACGGCTATCGCGCGCTCGAAGGCACCTTCCTCGGAGGATGCCTGTTCTCCGGCAGAGCCGCCGGCCGCGCAGCCGCAGCCGCGGGCTGACGAAGACGGTTCGAAACCGAGCGCGGGGAGAATCCGGGCGCGGCGACTAAACGGCGGAGCCTGTGGAACGGATGCCCGTCAGCCCGGTGGCCACGGGACCACGCACCAGAACATGTCCGCGACGGAAGGTGAGACGAGTCCACCTGCCGGATCGCGAGATCTGGACCTGCTCTTCGCCGGAGATGAAGCCCATCGCATCGGCGGCGAACGCTGCGCCTCGGGGCAGCCCTCCCAGATCCTCATCGGGTTCACCCCAGATCGCCGCGCGGAGTGCGCGGACCGCTTCTTCACCTGAGCCGGGGCCCGCCCCCCGTGCGACGGCCGAGATCCCCCACTGGGCACGCTGCGCGATGACGGAAGCTCCCAGCGTCGCCTCCGTCGCCCACGCGCTCCGAGGTGGGGCGATGCCAGCCCAGGCCGGAGAGAGACCCGTTTCCGGGAGAGTGAGTCGTTCGGCGTCGTCCGTCTTCGAGAGCTGATCGACGACGATGTCGCACTCGAGCTCTGGGTCGGCATGCACGATGCGCATCGCCAGGACGGTCGGCGTCTGGTCGAACAGACCCTGCGGTGCGAGTACGGCGGTGGTCAGCGCGAGCACACCGTTCGCCGCCTGCAGGCGCACCCCTTCGTCGGTGATCCTGGTCGCTCGACCGACGAAGGTCAGAACATCCTTCGCGGTGTCGGGGTCGGCGAGGAGGAGGTGATGAGGCACGCGTTCTAAACTACCAACGGTGCGGCGTGTGGGGTCGCGGAAAGGAACACATGAGCGCGGACCAGCACGCCATCCAAACCGTCGAGCGACTCCTCGAGGTCCTCGATCTCGACGCGGCTCAGGCTCGCACCACAGAGGACATCTTCACCGGCTCCTCGCATCCGATGCCGAGCGGCCGCATCTACGGGGGCCAGGTGCTCGCTCAGGCTCTGCTCGCCGCGGAGCGGACGCTTCCCGAGGACCGCGCAGTGCACTCGATGCACGGGTACTTCCTGCGTCCCGGGGATGCGAGCCAGGGAATCACGATCGCGGTGGATCGTATCCACGACGGCCGGTCGTTCTCGACCAGGCGGACCCAGGCATACCAGAACGGCGTGCCGATCTTCTCGATGATCGCCTCGTTCCAGGACGCCGATCCCGGCGTGGAGCATGCCGAGCCGATGCCAGCGGGCATTCCCGACCCCGACGAGCTCGCCCCGGATGAAGAGCGTGTCCACGGGCTGCCCGAAGGCACGACGCGGATGCTCAGCGAACGGGCGGCCGACGTGCGCCACGTCGACTCTCCGATGTACCTGCCCAGCGAAGAGGCACAAGTGCCCCGTCAAGCTGTGTGGATGCGATTGCGTGCCCCGCTCCCCGACGACCAGCGCCTGCACCGAGCGGCTCTCGCCTACCTCAGCGACATGACGATCCAGGAGTCGATTCTGCGGGCCCACGGCGTCTACTGGGCGCTTCCGGGTCTGAAGGTCGCGAGCCTCGATCATGCGATGTGGTGGCACCGCCCGGCGCGGGTCGACGAGTGGCTGCTCTACGTGCAGGAGTCGCCGAATGCGCGCGGGGGGCGTGGACTCGCCATAGGACGCATCTACACGCGCGATGGCGCGCTGGTCGCGAGCGTCGCGCAGGAGATCATGATCCGCGTGCCCGAAGAGTCGCCCTAGAGGCCGTTCCCAGCGTCATCCGCTGTGAACGGCACATCAGCGGTGGGAGTACTCGATCGAGGCGCCCACGTACGGCTCCCAGGCGTCGCGCATCTCCTGCGTGAGCCGAGTGGGGCGCCCGGTCTGAGCGTCGACCAGCACGATGATCGCGGTCGATCGGGCGTAGATCTGTCGCGGTTCTGCACTGGGGTCGTTGTGCACCTCGTAGCAGACTTCGACGCTCGAGCCGCCGAGCTTGCCGAACCACATCTGCACCTCGAGCGGACGTCGCTGATACGGCACGGGCGCGAGGTACTCGATCTCCTGGCGTGCGATGAGGGTCAGGATGCCCTCGTCGATGCCGGAGTCGAGCACCGCCGTCGATGGTGCCTCCTCGCCGGGGCCGGCACGCCAGAAGGCTCTGACACGAGCCTCTTCGAGCAGTTTCAGCATCGAAGTGTTGTTGACGTGGTTGAACGCATCCAGATCACCCCAGCGGAGGTGGATCGGGATGTGCAGACGCGGCCCCGGCGAAGCGGACATCTCGGCCTCAGTCGCGCGTCAGCTTGCGGTGCGTCGACCGGTGCGGCTTCGCGGCGTCGGGGCCGAGGCGCTCGATCTTGTTCTCCTCGTACGCCTCGAAGTTGCCCTCGAACCAGTACCACTGGCCGGGCTTCTCGTCGGTGCCCTCGTAGGCGAGGATGTGCGTCGCGATGCGGTCGAGGAACCACCGGTCGTGAGTGATCACCACCGCACAACCGGGGAACTCGAGCAGGGCGTTCTCGAGCGAGCTGAGAGTCTCGACGTCGAGGTCGTTTGTCGGCTCATCGAGGAGCAGCAGGTTGCCGCCCTCTTTGAGCGTCAGCGCGAGGTTCAGGCGGTTGCGCTCACCGCCGGAGAGCACACCGGCCTTCTTCTGCTGGTCCGGGCCCTTGAAGCCGAACTTCGACACGTAAGCACGGGACGGGATCTCGGTCTTGCCGACGGTGATGTAGTCCAGGCCGTCGGAGACGACCTCCCACAGCGTCTTGTTCGGATCGATGTTGGAACGCGACTGGTCGACGTAGCTGATCTTGACCGTCTCACCGATCTTCAGGTCTCCCCCGTCGAGCGGCTCCAGACCAACGATCGTCTTGAAGAGCGTGGTCTTACCCACACCGTTGGGTCCGATCACGCCGACGATGCCGTTCGGCGGGAGATTGAAGCTCAGGCCGTCGATCAGGACGCGACCGTCGAAGCCCTTCTGCAGCTTCTTGGCGTCGATGACGATGCCACCCAGACGCGGGCCTGCGGGGATCTGGATCTCGTCGAAGTCCAGCTTCCTGGTCCGCTCCGCCTCCGAAGCCATCTCCTCGTAGCGAGCGAGACGGGCCTTCGACTTGGTCTGGCGGCCCTTCGCGCTGGAGCGGACCCACTCCAGTTCCTCCTTGAGGCGCTTGGCCAGCTTGGCGTCCTTCTTGCCCTGGACCTCGAGGCGTTCGCCCTTTTTCTCCAGATAGGTCGAGTAGTTGCCCTCGTAGCCGATGAGGCGACCGCGGTCGACTTCGGCGATCCACTCGGCGACGTGGTCGAGGAAGTACCGGTCGTGGGTGATCGCGATCACGGCACCCTTGTACGCCTGCAGGTGCTGCTCGAGCCAGAGCACGCTCTCGGCGTCGAGGTGGTTGGTGGGCTCGTCGAGGAGCAGGAGGTCGGGCTTCTGCAGGAGCAGCTTCGCGAGAGCGACTCGACGCTTCTCTCCACCGGAGAGCGGCGCGATCGCCGCGTCGGCCGGGGGCGTCCGCAGAGCGTCCATCGCCTGATCGAGCTGCGAGTCGAGGTCCCAGCCGTCGGCTGCGTCGATCTCTTCCTGCAGCGTGCCCATCTCCGCGAGCAGGGCATCGAAGTCGGCGTCGGGCTCGGCCATCAACAGCGAGATCTCGTTGAAACGGTCGACCTTCGGCTTGATCGCGATGCCGTCCTGGATGTTCTCGATCACCGTCTTGGACTCGTCGAGCTCAGGCTCCTGCATCAGAATGCCGACCGAGTAGCCGGGCGAGAGCTTCGCCTCGCCGTTCGATGGAGTGTCGAGACCGGCCATGATCTTGAGGATCGTCGACTTTCCGGCGCCGTTCGGACCGACCATGCCGATCTTGGCTCCGGGAAGGAACGCCATGGTGACGTCGTCGAGGATGAGCTTCTCGCCCACTGCTTTACGCGCACGCACCATCGAGTAGATGTACTCAGCCATACCGTTTAAACACCTTTGCTGATCAGAATCGAACCTGCCGTCACACTGCTGAAGCGGTGCGGAAATCTACCTAAGACTACCTCCGGGGTCGGCGGTCAGACGATTCCCCGGCGCCTGGGTTGGGCTCTGCCGTCTGCGGGGCTCCACGGTCGTCCGAGGTCAGCTTCGCACGTCGGTGCACTGCCGAGCCATCACACTGCCCGCAATCACCGCATCAGCGGATGGCAGATGTACTACCGGCCCCTTGGCGTGTCACCAGTCGATCGGACGTGTGGTCCCGACGAGGCAGCGCCCTTCGGCGAGTTGCGGCATCACGACTGTGACGACACGTCCGGTGGACGGGCCCACCTGGCCGACGAGGCATTCGCTGTCGCCCCAGCGCACGGAGAACTGCAGGCTCTCCGCAGGGTTGCCGACCGTCGATTGATCCTGCGTTACCTGCATCGCGCTTCGATCGAATCCTGCCGTGACCAGAGCATCGATGTACGCCCGCCCGGCCCCCCGCTGATCCGTTGCCCAGACGCGTTCGGCTACCGCGGTGAAGAACGGGAGGTTCTCCTCGGCGGTGCCGTCGGGTACGAGTGTCGGTTCCGCGGGAGTCGTCGTCCCGGGCGTCGGCGACGCCACAGCCGTGGGTGAGGCAGACGGGCCTGGCGTCGGTGCGCAGGCGGAAAGCAGCAGGAGCGCGGCGATGGAAGCCACGAGGGCAGCGGCCGCGCGCGGCGACGAGAGGACCGAACGACGAAGCACACGCCGAGTCTACGTGGCCTGGCAATCCGGCCCTGCGCGCCGCCGGCGCCCCGCACACCTGGATCGAGCACGGGGCCGGGACGACCGTCAGGACATGGCGCCCGCGCTCGAGGCAGGCGCAGCCCACGACAGGTCCAGCGGCTCGGAATCATGCAGGACCTGCTCCGACCCGGAGTCATCGTCCACCGATTCCTCTGGGCTGCTGCCCTCTGCATTCGGCGTCGCGGAGGGTCCGGCCGCGGCCGGACGCGACTGCGGCCGATAAGCCGTCGTGCCCCACCGCAGGTCATGCCCGATGGTGTCCGCATCGATGTCGACGCTCGTGCCGTGCTTGCCGTTGCTCTCCCAGTTGCGGATCTTCAGCCGCCCGGTGACGATCACGCTGTCGCCGGTTCGCAACGATGCCTTGGCGTTCTCGCCGAGGTTCCGGAACGCAGCCACCGAGAACCAGTTGGTCCCGGCATCCGTCCACTCCTGCGTGGCGGGGTCGAAACGACGGTGGGTACTCGCGAGACGGAAGTTCGTGACGGGCACGCCTCCCCCGGTCTGACTCTGAGTCGGATCTGTGGCGACTCTTCCCACGATGGTGACCATGTCGATCATGTGCTGTCCTTTCGTCGACCGGAGCGGCGCTCGTCCGGATCGCCCCAGCCTGGCCCGCACCGCACCCGGCCACCGACCTGGAACGCACGAAGCGTGGACAGTTCTCGCGACCGCCTTTCGGTGCAGAAAGAGCAGATCACAGCGCGTGTCGCGACGGACAGCGAATGTCGGTGGTCGGTCATAGCTTCGAATCACGAAAGGAGTTCCGATGTCTGAAAGCTTGACCACCTCTCTCCCCGACGTCCCCTATGCGACGCCCCGGCTCTCTTCTCCCCGCGAGCATCTCGTCCGCGCCGCGGATCACCTCTGGCGGGTGCAGGACCGACGGGAACATGTCCTCGGCCACCTGCGCATCGTCTCCGACCCGCTCGGAGTCCGCTATCGTGCCGAGCGCCTGCACCTCGCAACCGGGGTCTTTCGCGTCGTCGGAGAATTCTGGCGTGTGGATGACGCGGTCGCCGCGCTTCGATACTGCTGAGGTCAACAGGCCCGCTCCCCGCCGATCGATCCACTCGTCGCGAAGAAATCGAGTGCCGTCCGGCGCGGATCGGATGAAGGTGCCCCCGGCAGGATTCGAACCTGCGACCAAGAGATTAGAAGGCTCCTGCTCTATCCCCTGAGCTACGGAGGCGCACCCTTCTAGAGTATCGCGGACCCACCAGTGCGCGCGGAACGGCATCCCGACCGGCGATGTCGGGGCCGTCGATAGGATGGCGGCATGGTATCTGCGTCCGAGAACGACCGCCTCGTATGGATCGACTGCGAGATGACGGGCCTCGATCTCGCGGTCGATGAGCTCGTGGAGATCGCTGTCGTCATCACCGATTTCGAGCTCAACCCCATCGATCCGGGTTTCCAGGTGGTGATCCGCCCCGGCGCTGCGGCACTCGATCACATGAACGATTTCGTCACGAAGATGCACGAGACCTCCGGACTCATCCAGGAGATCCCCAACGGCATCTCCCTCGAAGAGGCGGAGGCGCAGACGGTCGCGTACATCAAGCGCTTCGTGCCCCTCGAACGCAAGGCGCCCCTCGCCGGCAACACGATCGGCACCGACAGGATGTTCCTTGCGAAGTACATGCCGCAGGTGGACCAGTGGCTGCACTACCGGAACGTCGACGTCTCGAGCATCAAGGAGCTCTCACGGCGGTGGTACCCGCGCGTCTTTTTCCAGGCACCGACGAAAGACGGCGGACACCGAGCGCTGGCCGACATCCTGGAGTCGATCCGCGAACTCCGCTACTACCGCGAAGCCGTCTTCGTCGACGAGCCCGGCCCCTCGAGCGATGAGGCGCGCGAGATCGCCGCCCGCACGGTGTCCGAGTTCACTCCGAACATGTAATAGACTCGTATGGTTGCCTGCTCCGGCGGGCACATGGTGGGTATAGCTCAGCTGGTAGAGCGCTGGCTTGTGGTGCCGGATGTCGCGGGTTCGAGTCCCGTTACTCACCCTCAGGAAGAAGGCCTGAACCGCATGGTTCGGGCCTTCTTCGCGTCTCCGTGGCAACGGGCCGACCGCACAGAAGCCATAGACTCACATGGTGTCGCTCGCGGTCTGGTTCTCTCTGCTCACCGCATCGGTGGTCATCAGCTTCACCCCGGGAGCAGGCGCCATCAATACGATGTCGAATGCGCTGAACCAGGGGTGGAAGCGCTCGATCTGGGGAATCATCGGGCAGCAGATCGCTTTGATCGTGCACGTGGCTATCGTCGCCGCCGGGGTCGGTCTTCTCGTCTCGCGCTCGGAGTTCCTGTTCAACGCCATCCGGTACGCCGGGGCGGCCTATCTCGTGTTCCTCGGCATTCGTCTGATCCTCACGAAACCCGTAGGCGCCCTGGATGACGCGCCGGTGCCGATCGACTCGCGTGAGAGTCACTGGTCCATGATCCGCCGAGGATTCTGGGTCAATCTCCTCAACCCCAAGGCGATCGTGTTCTTCCTGGCGTTCATCCCGCAGTTCATCCGACTCGACGAGCCTCCTGTGCCGCAGTACCTCACGCTGATCGCCACGGTGATCGTGGTCGATGTGATCGTCATGTGGGGGTTCTTCGCGGCTGCCGCCCGCCCGTTCCGGCGACTCACCAGATCCGTGCGAGGCCAACGCATCCTCAACCTGGTGTTCGGCGTACTGTTCATCGCCGTGGCCGGCGTGCTCGTCCTTCTGCACTGATCCGGCGCCGGGGCCTGCGCGCCTCTAGGCTGGACAGGATGGACATGGATGCCGCGGCCTTCGAAGAACTGGTGATCGACGAGCTCGATCTCCTGCCCGATGACATGGTCGAGGGCCTGGAGAACGTCGTGTTCGTCGTGGAGGACCGACCCGAGGACGGCAGCCTGGATCTGCTCGGCCTGTACGACGGTCTGGCGCTCACCGAGCGCACGCAATACGGGATGGGCGAACTTCCGGACCGGATCGTCCTCTACCGTGAGCCGCATCTCGCCCAGTGCGAGACCGAGCACGAGCTCCGTGACGAGATCCATACGACCCTGGTTCACGAGATCGCTCACTTCTACGGCATCGATGATGAGCAGCTCCACGAGATGGGCTGGGCATGACGGCGCCGTCGGCACACCCCGAACTCGACGAGATCACAGACCTCAGCGCAGCACCGCTCGAGCCCTGGCAGGTCGTGGTGTGGAACGACCCCGTGAACCTCATGAGTTACGTGGTCCGCGTGTTCCGGACGTACTTCGGGTACTCGCTCGACCATGCCACCGCTCTGATGCTCGCCGTACACCACGACGGACACGCGATCGTCGCCACCGGCCCGCGCGAGACCATGGAAGTACATGCGCAGGCCATGCACGACTTCGGGCTCTGGGCCACCGTCAGGAAGGCGCCGCTGTGAGCGACGACATCATCGTGATGCCCATCACCGTGATCGAGGAGTTCCACCTCGCCCGGCTCGTCGAAGACTTCATCGAACTCGTCAGAGAGTCACGGGGCACGGGTGATCCGGCCATCGACCGGCTGACGCCGAATCCCTATCCGGAAGACTCGGACGCCGCGGCCGAGTTCGCCGATGCCGCGCGGGATGATCTCCTCGATCGTCGTCTCGCCGACGCGCGCAGGGTCCGCGCGGCTTTGGATGAGTACCCCGCGGGCATCGACGCGCTCACCGAAGAAGATGCGCTCGAAGTGAGAGAGATCCTCATCACCCTCGAGAGCCTCGACTCCTGGCTTCGAACCCTCACCGCGATCCGTCTCGTCATCGCCACGAGACTCGGGATCACATCTGACGACGAGACCGGCGAGGACGGCCGCCACGACGTCTACGAATGGGTCGGCTATCGACTGGAACTGATCATCCAAGCCGCCGATGAGGCAGAATCCGCCCCGAACGTCTGACCGACCTACGGAACCTCGACGATCCGCGTGGCCAGAGCGCGAGGGTCGTCCCGATCGATGTGGCGGCGTTCCTGAGCAGCCCAGCGGTCCCAGTGCGGACGGTACGTGTCGCCGTCACGATTCAGCGCGCGGGTCTTCCGCGACTCCTCCGCGGATTCCACCCAGATCCTGACATCGGCGAGACCGGCTGTCGCTGGCCGCAGGATTCCGCTGCCCTCGATGATGACGCCGAGGGCCGGGTCGACCGCGTGGCTCTCGGCCTCGGTCTCCGCCTCCCAGTCCCAGCGACGCCACGTGCCGAGGTATCCGCGACCGTGCGGACGCAGGATCCACTCGAGCGCGCGTTCAGCTCCGTCGTCGAGCCCGTCCCAGCCGGGGTATATCGAGTCGAGCGCGACGAGCTGCACGGGACCGAGCACCGGCCAGCGCCGCACGAGTCGTGCGGCAAGGGAGGACTTGCCTGCACCGCTGCCGCCGTCGATCAGGACGACAGGATTTGCGGCCGCCAGCGCGCGGACGTCCTGTTCGATCAGGGTCGCAGCGCGCTCCAGGGCCGTCGCGACGGGATCTTCACTTCGTGAGGGCACGGATGATGCGCACGAGAGCCCGCCCGGTGACCCAGACGAACGGCACTGCCACGAGGAGAAGCGTGACGATGTTGGGCTCGAAACGGAGACCCTCTTCTCGCCGGACATAGACCCCGACAGGAACGGAAACACCGCCCCCTCCCCCGCCTTCGGCCCCGTCTCCGCTGCCACCGCCGAATCCGGAGTACGTGAATGCGACAGGAGTGATGCTGACCCCGTCGACGTCCTGAGGTTCTCCGTACGCGCTCTTCACGCCGAAGGACGCTGCTTGCTTTCCGAGTTCCAGTGCGATGTTCGGCATGTCTCCACGGTAGCCGAGGAACAGGGCGCGCGTGAGATCAATCCAGGCCATGCGCCTTCGGGTGTTGCGCAGCGCCTCGGCCATCGGCGCGCCCGATGTGTCGCGCGCGGCTGATCGTCGCGGAGCCGAACCGTGCCACGGCCTCGTCGACCGCTCCCTCGACCTTGCGCCAACCCTCATCGTCGTCCCAGAGCCCGAGGCCGCCACCGCCGGCTGGGCGGAGGTTCTCCGCTCGGACGCCGACGAGCCGCACGGGGTCCCTCCGATCGATCTGCTCGAACAGCGTCTGGGCGGCCTCGCCGATCCGTTGACCGACCGCGGTGGGCTCGCTCAGGGTCACGGAGCGACTCAGGGTGCGGAAGTCATCGAATCGGATCTTGATCGCGACAGTTGCCGTCTCCCAGTCGGCACGCCGCAGCCTCGCGGCGACGCGATCAGCGAGGCGCAGGAGCTCCGCACGGAGAAACTCCCGATCCCGGATGTCCGTGTCGAATGTCTCCTCATGACCGATGCTCTTCTCCACGCGCTCGGTGTCGACGGCACGCGGATCCTGTCCCATCGCGAGCTCGGTGAGACGCCCACTCAGGGCGGGGCCGACTGCACGCTCGATCATCTCTCGTGGCGCCTCGCGAACATCCTGCACCGTGCGGATGCCCCGCGCCTCGAGCGCCTCCGCTGCCTTCGGCCCAACGCCCCACATCGCACGAACCGGTCTCGGCGCGAGGAAGTCGAGCGTGTCCTGGGCGGCGACGACGAGCATGCCGTCGGGCTTAGAGATCGTCGACGCCATCTTCGCCACATGCTTCGTCGCCGCCACGCCCACGCTGCAGGTGATGCCGACCTCGTCGAGCACTCGTTGCCGGATCAACTCCGCGATGCGCGAGGGGCTCCCCCAGAGACGGCGCACTCCCTGCACATCGAGGAATGCCTCGTCGACCGACAGCGGCTCGACGAGCGGTGTGAACGACTCGAAGATCGCCATCACCTGCCGAGAGACCTCCTGATATCGGTGGAAGTGCGGCGGCACGATGCGGGCCGAAGGACACAGTCGGAGCGCTTGCGACACGGGCATCGCGGCACGGACCCCGTAGCGACGGGCCTCGTAGGAAGCGCTCGACACGACGGAGCGGCCATCCGGTGCCCCGATGATGAGCGGCAGACCACGGAGGGAGGGGTCATCGAGCACCTCGACGGCGGCATAGAACGCATCCATGTCGACATGGAGGATGCGCGTCCCGGTGTCGTCGGCGTCGGCGGACGAGACGATCCGCCCTCTGCCGTCACCGTGTCCCATACGACCATTCTCCCCCGGGCCTCGGACACGAAGCCCGGGGTGGCACGCTACTGTGCAGCGCGCTCGAGAATGAGCTCACGGACCCGGGCGGCGTCCGCCTGGCCCTTCATCGCCTTCATGACGGCACCGATCACGGCGCCGGCAGCCTGCACCTTGCCGTCCTTGATCTTCGCCATCACATCGGGCTGCGCGGCCAGTGCCTCATCGATCGCGGCGATCAACGCGCCGTCGTCCGAAACGACCGCGAGCCCGCGGGCGTCGACGACTTCCTGCGGCGTGCCCTCGCCGGAGATGACACCTTCGAGCACCTGACGAGCGAGCTTGTCGGTGAGCGTTCCCGCATCGACGAGCTTCTGCAGCGCGGCGACGTTCTCCGGGCTGATCAGGTGGGTCGCTTCCTTCTCCTGCGTGTTCGCGACGCGGCTGATCTCGCCGGTCCACCACTTACGGGCGGTGGCCGGCGTCGCGCCGGCGGCGATCGTCGCCTCGACGACCTCGAGCAGACCGCCGTTGCGGACGTCCTGGAACTCCAGATCCGTGAAACCCCATTCCGTCATGAGACGACGACGACGCGCGACGGGCTGCTCCGGGAGTGCGGCGCGCAACTCTTCGATCAGCTCGGCGGCCGGTTCGACGGGCAGCAGATCGGGTTCCGGGAAGTAACGGTAGTCGTCGGCGTCCGACTTGGGACGTCCGGGCGAGGTCGTACCGGTGTCCTCGTGCCAGTGCCGCGTCTCCTGCGTGATCGTGCCGCCGTCGGCGAGGATCTGCGCCTGTCGCTGGATCTCGTACTTCACGGCACGCTCGACCGAGCGCATCGAGTTGACGTTCTTCGTCTCCGTACGGGTGCCGAGCTTGTCCGTGCCACGTGGACGCAGCGAGACGTTCGCGTCGCAGCGCAGGTTGCCGCGCTCCAGGCGTGCCTCCGAGATGCCGAGTCCCCGAACGATGTCGCGGATCGCCTGCACGTAGGCCTTGGCGACCTCCGGGGCGCGGTGCTCGGTGCCATAGATGATGTTCGTCACGATCTCGACCAGCGGCACACCGGCACGGTTGTAGTCGACCAGCGAGTACTCCGCGCCCTGGATGCGCCCGGTCGCTCCGCCCATGTGAGTGAGCTTGCCGGCGTCCTCCTCCATGTGCGCGCGCTCGATCGGGATCGTGATGAGCGTGCCGTCCTCGAGCTCCACCTCGACGGAGCCCTCGTACGCGATGGGCTCGTCGAACTGCGAGATCTGATAGTTCTTGCCGAGGTCCGGGTAGAAGTAGTTCTTGCGGGCGAACCGGCTCGACTCGGCGATCGAGCAGCCGAGCGCGAGGCCGAGGCTGATCGACGAGCGGATCGCGGTCTCGTTGACGACCGGAAGAGAGCCGGGAAGGCCGAGATCGACCGGCGCGATCAGAGTGTTCGGCTCGGCGGCGTGATACGCCTCGTTCGCCGGGTTCGGCGCGTCGGAGAACATCTTCGTGTTGGTGTTCAGCTCGACGTGCACCTCGAAACCGAGGACGGGCTCGAACAGCTCGAGCGCCTTGTCGAAGTCCATGAGCTTGGCGGTGGCCATCAGCGGTTCCCTCCTGCGAGCTGCGGGGCACGGGTGAGCAGCGGCGCACCCCATGAGTCGACGAGCAGCGTCTCGAGAGCGGCGCCGACCTTGTAGAGACGCGCATCCTCGCGTGCCGGCGCGATGAACTGGATACCGACGGGCAGCCCGTCGTCGTCCGCCAAGCCGCTCGGGATGGAGATGCCGGGGACCCCGGCGAGGTTCACCGGGATCGTCGTGATGTCGTTGAGGTACATCTGCAGCGGGTCGTCGATCTTCTCGCCGAGCTTGAACGCCGTGGTGGGCGCCGACGGGGTCGCGATGACGTCGACCTCGGCGAACGCGTTAGCGAAGTCCTGCTGGATGAGCGTGCGGACCTTCTGCGCGCTGCCGTAATACGCGTCGTAGTATCCGGCCGACAGGGCATACGTACCGAGGATGATGCGACGCTTGACCTCGTCGCCGAAGCCGGCATCGCGCGTCGCGGACATGACGTCCTCGACCGTCGGGTTGCCGGCGGGCGTGACCCGCAGGCCGAACCGCACGGAGTCGAACTTCGCCAGGTTGCTCGACGCCTCGGCGGGGAGGATCAGGTAGTACGCGGCGACTCCGTATTCGAAGTGCGGGGCGCCGATCTCGACGATCTCCGCTCCCTGTGCTTCCATGAGCGCGAGAGCGCTCCGGAACGACGCCGCGACCCCGGGCTGGAAACCGCTGTCCGGCAGCTCTCGGATGACGCCGACCTTGAGTCCCTTGAGCACATCTCCGCGTGCACCTTCACGCGCGGCCTGGGCGAACGACGGCCACTCCTCGCGCAGGGACGTCGAGTCCTTCGGGTCGTGGCCGGCGATGGCGTCGTGCAGCAGCCCCGAGTCGAGGACGGTCCGGGAGACCGGACCGACCTGGTCGAGGCTGGACGCGAGGGCGATCGCGCCGTATCGGCTCACGCCGCCGTACGTCGGCTTGACGCCCACCGTTCCCGTGACGTGAGCGGGCTGACGGATCGAGCCACCCGTGTCGGATCCGAGCGCCAGAGGCGCCTCGAAGGCGGCGACTGCAGCGGCGGAGCCGCCGCCGGATCCACCGGGGATGCGATCGAGATCCCACGGGTTGTGCGTGGGGCCGTAAGCCGAGTGCTCGGTGGAGGAACCCATCGCGAATTCGTCCATGTTGGTCTTGCCGAGCGGGATCATGCCCGCGGCGCGCGAACGCGCGACCACGGTGGCGTCATACGGCGAGCGATAGCCTTCCAGGATGCGCGAGCCGCTGGTCGTCGGCTGATCGGTCGTGACGAGCACGTCCTTGATCGCGAGCGGAACACCCGCGAGCGGGCCCAGCTCCTCACCGGCGGCGCGACGGGCATCGATCGCAGCAGCGGCATCGAGTGCGCCCTCGTTGACGTGCAGGAACGCGTGGACGTCGCCGTCAACGGCAGCGATGCGGTCGAGGTGCGCCTGCGTCGCCTCGACGCTCGAGACCTCGCGCGCGGCAAGCTTCGCGGCGAGATCCGCCGCGTCCAGCCGGATGATGTCGCTCACTGCTCTTCTCCCAGGATCGCGGTGACGCGGAAGCGGCCGTCGGCGGCATCCGGAGCGTTCTGCAACACCTGCTCGTGTGTGAGCGTCTCGCCGACCACATCCGGTCGGAAGACATTGCTCAGCGGAATCGGGTGGCTCGTCGCGACGACATCATCTGTCGCGACCTCCGAGACCTTCGCGATGTTGTCGACGATCGCGTCGAGCTGGCCCGTGAGCCGCGACACCTCGTCGTCGTTCAGCTGGATGCGTGCGAGCACACCGAGATGGCGCACGAGTTCAGGGGTGATTTCAGACACCCCTCCAGTCTAGTTGGCGCGTTCCGAACTCCCCTGCCCCACGAGTCGCTCGACATATGCTGGGCGGGTGAGCACGTTCCAGCCCCCTCGCCCGTGGATCGCCAGCTATGCCGCAGGAGTCCCCGAGGACCTTCCGCCCGTGGACGGCTCGCTCGTCGACATCGTGGCCGCTTCGGCGCGCGACTACCCGGAAGCCCCCGCCCTCCAGTTCTTCGGCCGTGAGACGACATACGCCCAGTTGCAAGCGGCGATCGAGCACGCCGCAGCAGGCCTTCGCGACCTCGGGGTCCGCGCGGGTGACCCGGTAGCCATCGTGCTGCCGAACTGCCCGCAGCACATCGTCGCGTTCTACGCGGTACTCCGCCTCGGCGCCATCGTCGTGGAGCACAACCCGCTCTACACGCCGCGCGAACTCCGCAAGCAGTTCGAGGATCACGGCGCGAAGCACGCGATCGTGTGGAACAAGGTCGTCTCGACGGTGCAGGAGTTCCCGGCGGATCTGGCCGTCACGAACCTCATCTCCGTCGACGTGACTCGTGCCATGCCGTTCCTCACCCGATTCGCGCTCAGGCTCCCTGTCGCGAAGGCCCGTGAATCGCGCGCCGCTCTGACCGACAAGGTCCGCAGCACGGTCGTCTGGGATTCGCTCCTCGCCTCCGCCCCGCTCCCGGCGTCGCATCCGAAGCCGAGCACCGATGACCTCGCGATCATCCAGTACACCTCCGGCACCACGGGAACGCCGAAGGGGGCAGCGCTCACACACCGCAATCTGCTCGCCAACGCCGCGCAGTCCAGGGCGTGGGTGCCCTCGATCCAGCGAGGCAAGGGCTGCGTCGTGTACGCCGTGCTGCCCATGTTCCATGCCTACGGCCTCACGCTGTGCCTTACATTCGCGATGTCGATGGGCGCCCGACTCGTACTGTTCCCCAAATTCGACCCCGACCTCGTGCTCGACGTCGTCAAGAAGCACCCCGCGACGTTCCTTCCGCTTGTTCCCCCCATCGCGGATCGCCTCCTCGCCGCGGCGAAGGAGAAGGGCGTGTCACTCGACGGCATCGAGGTCGCGATCTCCGGCGCCATGGCACTGCCGCATGAGCTGGTCGTCCCCTTCGAGAAGGCCACCCACGGCTACCTCGTCGAGGGCTACGGGCTGAGCGAGTGCTCCCCCGTCCTGATGGCGAACCCGGTCGCGGATAACCGCGTGCCCGGCACGGTCGGGCTTCCCCTGCCCGGGACCGAATGCCGCGTGGTGGATCCGGGGAACCCGAGCCAGGACGTGCCGGACGGATCGGCCGGTGAACTCGTCGTGCGTGGCCCGCAGGTGTTCTCGGGGTACTACGGAAAGCCGGAGGAGACCGAAGCCGTCTTCGTCGACGGCTGGTACCGGACCGGTGACATCGTCACGATCGACGACGCCGGCTTCGTGCGCATCGTCGATCGCATCAAGGAGCTCATCATCACGGGCGGCTTCAACGTCGCTCCCACCGAGGTCGAGAATGCGCTGCGCCAGCATCCACAGGTGGCGGATGCCGCGGTCGTCGGCCTGCCGAGCGAGCACTCCGGAGAGGAGGTCGTCGCGGCCATCGTGGTGGATGCCGGGACCGATGTCGACGTCGAGGCGATCCGCGAGTTCGCCCGCAGTATCCTCACTCCCTACAAGGTCCCGCGCCGTATCTTCGTGGTCGACGAGTTGCCGAAGTCACTGATCGGCAAGGTGCTCCGACGCCAGGTCAAGGAGAAGCTCGTCTCGCTGAACACCGGCGTTTGAGGACGCCCTCACAGGCGCGGAGCGCGCCGGCGCGCTACCCTTGGGAAGTGACCCCTGAAGATGCAGTGCTGACCGACGCCCCCGCGGAATCCCCCGCGACCCCCGGATTCGAGGAGCTCGGCATCACCGGGCCCGTCCTCAAAGCCATCAAGGATCTCGGATACGAGACCCCGTCGCCCATCCAGGCGGCCACCATTCCCACGCTTCTCGCCGGCCGAGACGTCGTCGGGCAGGCGCAGACCGGAACAGGAAAGACCGCCGCTTTCGCGCTTCCCGTTCTCGAACGCCTCGATGTCTCCCAAAAGATCCCGCAGGCTCTCGTGCTGGCACCGACACGCGAACTCGCTCTGCAGGTGTGCGAGGCCTTCGAGTCCTATGCCTCGAAGATGAAGGGCGTCCACGTCCTTCCCGTCTACGGCGGACAGGGCTACGGTGTGCAGTTGTCCGCACTGCGCCGCGGTGTCCACGTGATCGTCGGTACGCCCGGCCGCATCATGGACCACCTCGCCAAGGGCACGCTCGACCTGTCCGAGTTGAAGTATCTGGTACTCGACGAGGCCGACGAGATGCTGAAGATGGGCTTCGCGGAAGACGTGGAGCAGATCCTCGCGCAGACCCCCGAGGAGAAGCAGGTCGCGCTGTTCTCGGCGACCATGCCGCCGCAGATCCGCCGTCTCGCGCAGAAGTACCTGCGTGAGCCGGAAGAGATCAGCATCAAGTCCAAGACCGCCACCGGCACGAACATCACGCAGCGCTACCTCGTGGTCTCGTATGCGCAGAAGGTCGATGCGCTGACCCGCATCCTCGAGGTCGAGAACTTCGACGGCATGATCGTGTTCGTCCGTACCAAGAACGAGACCGAGACGCTGGCCGAGAAGCTGCGTGCCCGCGGATACTCCGCAGCCGCGATCAACGGCGACGTGCCCCAGGTGCAGCGCGAGCGCAGCGTCAACCAGCTCAAGGACGGCAAGCTCGACATCCTCGTCGCGACCGACGTGGCCGCCCGCGGTCTCGACGTCGAGCGCATCAGCCACGTCATCAACTTCGACATCCCCACCGACACCGAGTCCTATGTCCACCGCATCGGCCGCACCGGCCGCGCGGGACGCACCGGCGACGCGATCAGCTTCATCACGCCGCGCGAGCGCTACCTGCTCAAGCACATCGAGAAGGCCACGCGCCAGCAGCCCGCCCAGATGCAGCTGCCGACCACCGATGACGTGAACACCACGCGACTCGCGCGGTTCGACGACGCGATCACCGCCGCGCTGGGCGACACCGCCCGTATCGAGAAGTTCCGCGACGTGATCTCCCACTACGTGCGCAATCACGACGTTCCGGAGGCCGATGTCGCGGCAGCGCTCGCGATCGTCTCGCAGGGCGACACCCCGTTGCTGCTCGACCCCGCCGACGATCGGCTCTCCAAGGCCGTCGAAGCCGACAACCGTCCGCCCCGCGAGGGTGGAGCGCGCGGAACCAGGGACGCTCGTGAACCCCGCACCGAGCGTCGTGGACGTGGCGACTACACCGCATATCGCATCGAGGTGGGCCGCCGTCACCGCGTCGAGCCGCGCCAGATCGTCGGCGCGCTGGCGAACGAGGGCGGTCTCGGCCGTGACGATTTCGGCGTGATCAACATCCGACCTGATTTCTCCACCGTGGAACTGCCGTCCAACCTCAGCCCCACGGTGCTCGAGAAGCTGCGCGACACGCGCATTTCGGGTCGTCTGATCGAGATCAAGCCCGACCGTGGCCCCGGCGCCAGGCGCAGCAGCCCGCGCGAAGGTAGCCACGACGGAGGAGACCGCTTCGAGCGTCGCGACCGCGACGAGCGACCGGCTCGCGACAGCCGCGAAGAGAAGCCGTTCCGCAAGCCCCGCCACAAGAACTGACGCCGCATCGCGCGCGGTTCGGACTATCCCGTTCCGCGCGCGAGCTGCGCCGCGACATCGATCAGCGGCTCCGGGTGCGCCAACAAAGCTCGCTGTTCGGGATTCGCGATGAGGTGCGCGATCAATCGATGCGCACCCGTCACCGTCGGCCGCCAGTACCCGCCGACGTGATGGCGGCTCAGAGGCAGCGTCGTCATCTCGCCATCCACCGTGAGGGTCACCGCTCCATCGTCGGGATCGATGCCGGGGTCGCTCAGCATCGCCGCCGTCAGCGCACCGAGCAGCACCGTTCCGAGGAGTCCGGGCAGCCGAAACCGCGTCGTCGGCACATCGAGAACGATCCCCTCTACGCCGTCCCACGGCACGATCCCGTGACCTTCGGCTCCCTGACGGATGATCACCGCCTGCGGAGTGAGTCGAAGGTGGTGCCGCCCGGGGTCGCCGATCGCCAGAGCCTCCGGGACGACGATCAGAGGCCCGTACCGCTTCACGACCCGTCGCTCGCGGGCGGGAGCGCGGCCGGCCCCTCTGTCACGAGGATGTGGAACTGTGCCGCGTCGAGGACGCGGATGCCGAGATCCTCGGCCTTCGCGAGCTTCGAGCCCGCGCCCGGCCCGGCTGCGACGAAATCGGTCTTCTTCGACACGCTGGAAGCAGCCTTACCGCCCGCGTTGATGATCGCCTCCTGCGCGCCATCGCGGGTGTAGCCGTCGAGCGATCCGGTGGCGACCACCGTGATTCCTTCGAGCACACCGCCGGCAGCCACCGCCGCACCCGGGCCGGGATGGCCGGGTGTCGACCACTGCACACCCGCGTCAGCCCACTGCTGCACGATCTCCTGATGCCAGTCGACCTCGAACCACGCGAGCAGGGAGTCGGCGATGATGCCACCGACGCCCTCGACGGCGGCAAGCTCATCCCGCGATGCGGCACGGATCCCATCGAGAGAGCCGAACCACTGCGCGAGCGCCCGGGCGGCGACGGGGCCGACGTGGCGGATGTTCAGCGACACCAGCAGTCGCCAGAGGTCCTTGGTCTTCGCCTTCTCGAGCTCGGCGAGCAGCGTGAGCGCCTGTGAGGACGGCTGAGGTCCCTCGAGCCCCGACTTCTTCTCGGCTGCGGTGGGGTTGCGTCGGAAGGGTGCGCGCGTCTTGACGATCCCGTCCTCGTCCTCCTTCGGAAGCCCGGTCTCGGAATCCCGCACGAACAATTCGATGGGGACGAGTTCTTCGAGAGTGAGCGCGAACAGCCCGGCCTCGGTCTCGAGCGGGGGCACAGCCGGTGACGTCGGCTGGGTCAGCGCCGCAGCGGTCACCTCGCCGAGCGCTTCCACGTCGAGGGCGCCGCGGGACCCGATGTGCTCGACACGGCCACGGACCTGAGCAGGACACGAACGCGCGTTCGGGCACCGGAGGTCGATATCGCCCTCCTTCATCGCGCGCAGCGGTGTACCGCATTCCGGGCACTCGACCGGCATCACGAACTCCCGCTCGCTGCCGTCGCGCTTTTCGACCACAGGGCCGAGAACCTCAGGGATCACGTCGCCGGCCTTGCGCAGCACGACGGTGTCGCCGATCAGCACGCCCTTGGCCTTGACCACATCCTTGTTGTGCAGCGTGGCCTGGCGGACCACGGAACCGGCGACGTGCGCGGGTGCCATGACGGCGAACGGCGTGGCTCGCCCCGTGCGTCCCACCGATACGACGATGTCGAGGAGCTTGGTCTGGACCTCTTCGGGCGGGTACTTGTAGGCGATGGCCCAGCGGGGTGCTCGGCTCGTCGCGCCGAGTTCGTCGTGCAGTTCGAGCTCGTCGACCTTGACCACGATGCCGTCGAGCTCGTGTTCGATGTCGTGACGGTGCTCGCCGAAGTACTCGACGAAGGACACGACCTCGTCGATCGTCCGGCACACCTTCGTGTGCGGGCTCGTGGGCAGCCCCCACTCGGAGAGCAGGTCGTACACCTCGCTCTGCGCGGCGACAGGAGGGTTCGTCCAGGCGCCGACGCCGTGCACGTAGAGTGCGAGCGACTCGATGCGCAGCAGCCCGGCCTCGAGCTCGAGCCCGTTCTTCTTGTCGATCTGCTGGCGGAGCCCGCCACTGGCGGCGTTGCGCGGATTCGCGAAAGAGGGGAAGCGCCGGGCGGCCGCGGTCTGCGCCTTCTCCTCGTCGAACGCCTTCTTGGCGCCTCCTCGGGCCTCCCAGCGTGCGAGGGCGTCGGCGAAGGCACGGTCGCGGAAGGCGGCCTGCGCGGCGTTGAGGCGCTCGAAGGCAGCGACAGGGATGAACACCTCGCCACGCACTTCGACGATCGCGGGATGCCCCTCGCCGCTCAGGCGTTGCGGGATCTCCGGCAGACGGAGGGCGTTCTCCGTCACGATCTCGCCGACGCGGCCGTCGCCGCGAGTAGCGGCAGAGGTGAGCACGCCGTTCTCGTAGCGGAGGTTGATCGCGAGCCCGTCGATCTTCAGCTCGGTGAGCCACGCCACCTCGCGCCCGGCGGCAGCCTTGGTCTTCGCGGCCCACTCCCGCAGCTCGTCGACGGAGAAGACGTTGTCGAGGCTGAGCATGCGCTCGGCGTGCTCGATCGTCGCAAGGCCGGTCGCCTCGGCCGCTCCGACCATCTGGGTGGGCGAGTCCTGCCCCTGCAGCTCGGGGTGCAGCCGCTCCAACTCTTCGAGCCGATGCATCCACCCGTCGTAGGTGAAGTCATCGACGACCGAGGCGTCGCGGCCGTAGTAGGCCTCTTTGGCCTCGAGGATGCGAGCGGTCAGCTCGTCGGCTTCGGTTCGGGCGTCTTCCAGCGAGATGTTCTCCGGCACCCCGCCAGTCTACGAGCGGGTACCGACACCGGAGGGGTCTACGCGCCGACAGGGACGGCCGACACCGTGGTGTCGATCGTGAACTGCCCGAGCACCCGCGTGCCGACGTAGAGCACGGCGGTCTGTCCCGGCGCGACGCCGTCGAGCGGGACCTCGGGCGTCACCCGGACCCCGTCATCCGAGACGATCGCACGTGCAGCGACCGGCTCGGAGTGCGCGCGGATCTGCACGTGGCACTCGAAGGAGGTCTCCGTCGGCGCGGCCCCGGCCCAGCTGAACCGCTCCCCCGCGATCTCCGCGATCGCGAGAGCCTCCTTGGGCCCGACGACGACGGTGTTCGACACCGGTCGGACTTCGAGCACGAATCGAGGCTTGCCGTCCGCCGCAGGCACACCGAGCTTGAGCCCGCGTCGCTGTCCCACCGTGAAGGAGTGTGCCCCCTCGTGCGATCCGACGACTTCTCCGCTGCGATCGACGATCTCGCCCGTAGCGGTGCCGACCTTCTCGGCGAGCCACCCACGGGTGTCCCCGTCGGGGATGAAGCAGATGTCGTGGCTGTCCGGCTTCTGGGCGACGGTCAGGCCGCGTGCTGCCGCCTCGGCGCGAACGATCGCCTTCGAGGGAGTGGACCCGAGCGGGAAGTAGGTGTGTGCGAGCTGCTCCGCGGTCAGCACGCCGAGGACGTAGGACTGATCCTTGGCATTGTCCGAGGCACGATGCAGCTCCAGTCCGTCGGCACCGTCCACGAGCGTGGCGTAGTGCCCGGTGCACACGGCGTCGAAGCCGAGCTCGATCGCGCGCTCCAGAAGGGCCGCGAACTTGATCTTCTCGTTGCACCGCATGCAGGGGTTGGGCGTGCGTCCGGCCTGGTACTCGGAGATGAAGTCTTCGATGACGTCGTCGCGGAACCGCTCGGAGAAGTCCCACACGTAGAAGGGGATGCCGAGCAGGTCGGCGGCCCGGCGGGCGTCGAGTGCATCCTCGATGGTGCAGCACCCGCGACTGCCCGTGCGGAGCGTTCCACCGGCTCTGGAGAGTGCCAGGTGCACGCCGACCACATCGTGCCCCGCCTCCACGGCTCTGGCTGCCGCGACGGCGGAGTCGACGCCGCCACTCATCGCCGCAAGAATCCGCATGGGAACAGTCTACGAGCGTGCGCCTGTGCCGGCGCCGGATGCTCGTGCATAGGCATCGCCGATCGCGGCGAGCACCGCCTCGACATCAGCGTCCGTCGACGTCCGGCCGAGCGAGAATCGCAGCACGCTGCGCGCATCGCGTTCGCTCCGCCCCATCGCCATCACGACGTGCGACGGCTCGGCGACGCCCGCCTGGCACGCCGATCCGGTCGACGCCGCGACCCCGGCGACGTCGAGGAGGAACAGCAGACTCTCCCCCACCGCACCGGGAAAGAGCACATGCGCGTTGCCCGGCAAGCGGTCCGTCGGATCGCCCAGAAGCTCGGCTTCCGGGACGGCGGAACGTATGCCCGAGATGAGACGGTCGCGCAGTGCGCGCAGTCGCGCCGCCTCCCCCGTCCGCTCGATCTCGGCGAGCTCGAGCGCGGTGGCGAACGCCGCAGCACCCGCGACGTCCTGGGTTCCGGCTCGGAGCCCGCGCTGTTGCGCGCCGCCGCGCAGCAACGCGGTCACGCGGGCCGTGCGTGCAGCGACGAGAACCCCGACGCCGACGGGCGCCGCGATCTTGTGCCCGGCGAGGCTCATGGCCACGAGTCCGACTCCCCCGGCGGCGTCTCCCCTCAGATCGCGGAAAGACAGCGGCACATGTCCGAGGGCCGCCACGGCATCGAGATGCAGTGCCACGCCCGCCGTCGCGGCGGTGATGGACAGCCCCTCGGCGTCGTTGATCGTGCCCGCCTCATTGTTCGCGACGAGCGCGGTGGCGAGAGCGGCGCCCGAAAGCCGCTGAGCGAACTGCTCCGGCGCGATCCGCGCCTGTGCGGTCACCGGCACCCGGCGAAGATCGGCGCCATCTTCCACGAGCGCGGCCACGGTGTCCATGGTGGCGTGGTGCTCGGCCTCGGGCATGACGATCGCGGTCGTGCCGGCGGGGCGTGCCCGCCACAGTCCCTGCAGTGCCAGGTTGATCGACTCGGTGCCCCCCGAGGTGAACACGATCTCGATCGGGTCGGCGTCGAGCACCGCGGCGACCCGCTCGCGGGACTCCTCGAGCAGGCGGCGGGCGTCCTGGCCGGCGCCGTGCGTGGACGATGCGTTGCCGACGGTCTCCGTGGCGGCCAGCCAGGCGTCGCGCGCTTCGGGGCGCAGAGGCGTGGTCGCCGCATGGTCGAGATAGTGCCGCATCCTTCAATTCTCTCGCGAAACCCACCCTGCCGGGTCTTCGTCCGTGGAACCCGGTCCGCCCTGACATGAGACTGCAACACATCGCGCCTAGTGTGTACTCATGCCCGCGTCCCGAGACATCACCGTGCCCGGCGGCACCACCCTCGACAACCTCGGCGTCCGTCTGCACGACGGCGTCGGCACCCTGCGCGTCTGGTCGCAGAACGCCTCGTCGATCGAGCTGGTCGTGTTCGATGCCACCGACCTGGACTGGGCGACCGACGAGGTTCCGCTCGAACGGCTGGCCGGAGGAATCTGGGAGATCACCACGGAGCTGCTGCAGCCCGGCGTCCGCTATGCCGTACGCGTCGGCGGACCCCACGGCCCCGGGAACACCTTCAACCCGGAGACGCTGCTGCTGGACCCGTACGCGCGCGGTCTCGCCCAGGGCGACGGATACGAGGAGTGGCGTTCGGTCGTCATCGTCGACGGCTTCGACTGGGGCGACTCCCGGAAGCCGCGTATCCCCCTCGACCGCACGGTGATCTACGAGGGGCATCTCAAGGGACTCACCAAGCGTCACCCCGATGTGCCGCCCGCCCTGCACGGCACCTATGCGGGCCTCGCCCATCCCGCGATGATCGAGTACTTCCACTCGCTGGGCATCACCTCCATCGAGTTGCTCCCCGTGCACGCCTTCGTGCCGGAGCCGCGACTTCTCGAACGCGGACTCACCAACTACTGGGGCTACAACACGCTGAACTTCTTCACCCCGCACACCGCCTACGCGACCGAGGACGCGCGCAAAGACGGGCCGGAGGCCGTCCTCGCCGAGTTCAAGGGAATGGTGCGGCTGCTGCACGAGGCCGGGCTCGAAGTGATCCTCGACGTCGTCTACAACCACACCTCCGAGGAGGGCATCGGCGGTCCCCGCTCGAGCCTGCGCGGCATCGACAACGCCAGCTACTACCGGCAGGACGAGTCCGGCGTCTACGTCGATACCACCGGGTGCGGCAACACGCTCGACACGTCGACCGACGCCGGGGCCAGACTCGTTCTCGACTCCCTCCGCTACTGGGCGCAGGAGATGCAGATCGACGGTTTCCGCTTCGACCTCGCCACGGCGATCGCCCGCGACGGCGCCCACACCTACACGCCTGAGCATCCGCTCCTGCAGGCCATCGCGGACGATCCGATCCTCGCCGACACCAAGCTCATCGCCGAGCCCTGGGATGTCGGCCTCGGCGGGTGGCAGACGGGTAACTTCCCGTCGGGATGGCACGAGTGGAACGACCGCTACCGCGACCGCGTCCGCAACTTCTGGCTCAGCGACATCGACTATGCCCGCCGGGCCTCCGCCCCGGTGGGCATCGGCGGGTTCGCGACCCGACTCGCCGGATCCTCGAACACGTTCAGCGAAGACCGGGGTCCGCTCGCCAGCGTGAACTTCGTCACGGCGCACGACGGCTTCACTCTGCACGACCTCGTCTCTTACGACGTCAAGCACAATGAGGCGAACGGCGAGCAGAACCGCGATGGTGCCGACATGAACCGCGCGTTCAACCACGGTGTCGAGGGCCCGACCGACGACCCGACGATCCTCGCCGCGCGACGCAAGGCCATGCGCAACCTTCTCGGGACGCTGCTCCTCTCGGCCGGGATCCCGATGCTCACCGCAGGTGACGAGGTCGGACGCACTCAGCGCGGCAACAACAACGCCTACGCTCAGGACTCCGCTCTCACCTGGCTCGCATGGGATTTCGAACCCTGGCAGGACGACCTCCGTGCACATGTCGCCCGCCTGATCCGATTGCGGCAGGAGAACCCGGCGCTGCGCCCCAGCCGCTACGCGCGGCTCGGTGAGCACATCCCGAACGCCTCGGTCATGGACTGGTACGACCAGAACGGCGAGACGATGGAGCAGGGGCAGTGGGCAGACCCCGGGAACAGGACGCTCCAGTACGTCGCCGCGTCCACCCCCGACACAGAGGCCGAGAACCGCATCCTGCTCATCGTGCACGGAACGGAATCCCCCATCGACGTGCGTCTGCCCGACGAGATCGAAGGCGCGGTCCGCTTCGTGTCCCTGTGGTCGAGCGCTCGGGAGCGCCCTTCCGACGAGGGGGAGGTCTTCGCGCCCGGCGATGTGCTACCGGTGTCCGGGACGTCGATGAGGCTGTTCCGCGTCGAATGAGCCCGGCTCCCGACGCACCACGCGGCGCGCTACCCGCGACCACGTCGGCGCGGTACATTCGGGATGTGGCTGCACGTGCTGGTACTCGGTCCTCGGCTCTTCGGAGCCCCACTCAGATCCCGACGCGCGCCTTCGGCGATGCGGACGTGCCGGGCTCGCTTCGCTCCACCCGCATCCCACTGCTCGATCCGACCCCCGCTGTGCCCGGCGGCTTCTCGCCGAAGGCGTTCGTGGGCGAGGTCGTCCCGTTCACCGTGGTCTCGTTCCGCGAAGGGCACGACATCATCGGTGTGCATGTGCGCCTCACGTCGCCGTCGGGCGAGGAGAGCCTGCACCGGCTGACCGCCCGGAAAGACGGCACGGACCGATGGTCGGCCGAGATCGCGCTCGACGAGCAGGGTGCGTGGCGCTACCGATTCGAAGCCTTCTCCGACGACTTCGCGACTTGGGCTCACGCCGCGGAATTGAAGGTCGCTGCCGGTGTCGATGTACCGGTGATGGCCGCGCTCGGAGCAGAGCTACTCACGAGGGCCGCCACGGAGAAGGATCGCCCCGCGGCGCAGCGGAAGCGTCTGCTCGCGGACGCCGGGTCGCTGGAGAGTGGGGGCGGCGCGACGGCGTTCGCGCTGTCCACCGATGCCGGTCTGGCCGACATCTTCCGGGCCCGTCCCCTGACGACTCTGCGCTCCGCCACCGAGCAGCACACGCTCAACGTGGACCGTCGCGCGGCGGGCGTCGGTGCCTGGTACGAGTTCTTCCCGCGATCAGAGGGGGCCAAGCGGCTCAAGGACGGCACGGTGAAGAGCGGGACGTTCCGCACGGCGACCAAGCGTCTGCCGGAGGTCGCCGCGATGGGTTTCGACGTGGTGTACCTGGTTCCGATCCACCCGATCGGGACCACCAACCGCAAGGGGCGCAACAACACCCTCACCGCAGAGCCCGGCGATCCCGGGTCCCCGTATGCGATCGGCTCCACCGACGGCGGCCACGACGCGATCCACCCCGACCTGGGATCCGCCGCCGACTTCCGCGCCTTCGTGCGCGCGGCTCAGGGAAACGGTCTCGAGGTCGCACTCGACCTCGCGCTCCAGGCGTCCCCGGACCACCCCTGGGTGAGTGAGCATGCCGAATGGTTCACGACCCTCCCCGACGGCACCATCGCGTATGCCGAGAACCCGCCGAAGAAGTACCAGGACATCTACCCGCTCAACTTCGACAACGACCCCGAGGGCATCGCAGCCGAGATGTTGCGGGTCGTGCGGCACTGGGTGGCTCAAGGGGTGAAGATCTTCCGGGTCGACAACCCCCACACCAAACCCCTGCAGTTCTGGGAGTGGTTGATCCGTGAGATCAACACCGTGGATCCGGACGTGATCTTCCTCGCCGAAGCCTTCACCCGCCCCGCCGTCATGCGCGCCCTGGCCGCCGTCGGATTCCAGCAGAGCTACAGCTACTTCACGTGGCGGAACACCAAGAGCGAGCTGGAGGAATTCCTCACCTCCGTATCGCAGGAGACCTCGGACTACATGAGGCCCAACCTCTTCGTGAACACGCATGACATCCTGACCGAATACCTGCAGTTCGGCGGTCGTGCGGCATACCGAATCCGAGCCTGCATCGCCGCCACGGCAGGGCCCGTGTACGGGGTGTACGCCGGCTACGAGCTCTTCGAGAACGTGGCACGGCCGGGCTCCGAAGAGAACATCGACAATGAGAAGTACGAGTTCAAGTTCCGCGACTGGTCGGGCGCGGAGGCCCGCGGCGAATCGCTCGCTCCCCTGCTGCGGCGGCTCAACGAGATCCGCGCGGCTCACCCCGCACTCCGGCAACTCAGGAACTTCCGGGCGCACTGGAGCGACGACGATGCCGTCCTCGTGTACAGCAAGCACCTCCCCGCGCCGTTCACCGGTACTGGACGCGCGGATACCGTCATCGTGGTGGCGAACGTCGACCCGCACTCCGTACGCGAGACGACCGTGCACCTCGACAGCACCCAATGGGGCATTCCGCTCGGCGATCCGTTCGAGGTCGAGGACCTGCTCACCGGAGCCGTCTGGACCTGGAACGATCACAACTACGTGCGGCTCGACGCCTTCGCCGAGCCGGTGCACATCCTGAAGGTGAGGGAGCGAGCATGAGCTACACAGAAGATGTCGCCGCATCCACCGAGTGGGAGGCGATCTCCTCGGCCACGCACCACGATCCGCACGCCGTCCTCGGCGCACACTCCCACAAAGACGCGGCCGACCGCACGGTCACCGTCATCCGCGCCCGACGGCCGCTCGCCGCCGGGGTGGCAGCGGTGTTCGGCGACGGCAGCCGACTCGAGCTCGCGCACGTGGCGCAGGGAATCTGGGAGGCGCAGCACGTCGGTCCCCCTCTCCCCTATCGGCTGGCCACGCGGTACGCGGATCACGAGGAGACGCTCTCCGGCGATCCGTATCGACACCGTCCGACCCTTGGAGACCTCGACCTCCATCTGATCGCCGAGGGGCGGCATGAACGCCTCTGGGAGGCGCTGGGTGCGCACCCGCGCACGTGGGACGGCGAGCAGGGCGTCGCGTTCGCCGTCTGGGCTCCCAACGCCACAGCCGTGCGCGTCGTCGGCGACCACAACGACTGGAACGGCGACGCCCACGCCATGCGCTCGATGGGCGTGAGCGGAGTCTGGGAGCTCTTCATCCCCGGCCTCCCCCTAGGCACGCGGTACAAGTATCAGCTCCGCACCCGCGACGGCGCCTGGATACTCAAAGCCGATCCGATGGCGCTCGCCGCCGAGGTGCCGCCGAACACGGCGTCCGTCGTGACCTCGTCGTCGTACGAGTGGGCGGACGGCGCATGGATGACCCGTCGTGCCGCGACCCACGCCGTCGCGCAGCCGCTGTCGGTCTACGAGATCCACGTCGGCTCCTGGCGTGAGGGCCTCGGGTACCGGGACATCGCCGAGCCGCTGATCCAGCACGTCACGGATGCCGGATTCACCCATGTCGAGTTCATGCCGTTGGCGGAGCACCCGTTCGGAGGTTCCTGGGGGTACCAGGTCAGCGGCTACTACGCGCCCACGAGCCGGTTCGGCACCCCGGACGACCTGAGGTATCTGATCGATCGGCTGCACCAGGCCGGCATCGGCGTGATCATGGACTGGGTTCCCGGGCACTTCCCGAAAGACGCCTTCGCTCTCGCGCGCTTCGACGGCCAGCCCCTGTACGAGCACCCCGATCCCCGCCGTGGCGAGCACCAGGACTGGGGCACGCTCATCTTCGACTACGGGCGTCCGGAGGTTCGGGGATTCCTCGTGGCCAATGCGCTGTACTGGTTCAGGGAGTTCCATGTCGACGGGCTGCGCGTCGACGCGGTCGCGTCGATGCTCTACCTCGACTACTCCCGCGAAGCCGGCGAATGGGAACCGAACATCCACGGTGGCCGGGAGAATCTCGAGGCGATCCGGTTCTTGCAGGAGGTGAACGCCACGGCCTACCGACTGCACCCGGGGATCATGATGATCGCCGAGGAGTCGACCAGCTTCCCCGGCGTCACCGCACCCACCGACCACGCCGGCCTGGGGTTCGGTTTCAAGTGGAACATGGGCTGGATGAACGACTCGCTCCAGTACATCTCTCGCGACCCGATGTACCGCGCGCACCACGAGGGCGAGATGACCTTCTCCTTCGTCTACGCCTTCGGCGAGAATTACCTGCTGCCGATCAGTCACGACGAAGTCGTGCACGGCAAGGGCAGCCTGATGGCGAAGATGCCCGGCGACCACTGGCACAAGCTCGCGAACGTCCGCGCGTACCTCGCCTACATGTGGGGGCACCCCGGGAAGAAGCTCCTGTTCATGGGCCAGGAGTTCGGTCAGCTCGCCGAGTGGTCCGAAGGGCGTGAGCTGGATTGGTGGCTCCTCGACCAGCCGTCGCACGCGCAGCTGCAGGACTTCGTCGGCGCGATGAACCGCGCCTACAGATCTCAATCCCCCCTGTGGGCGCGGGACAACGACGGATCGTCTTTCCACCGCCTCGGTGCGCCCAGCTGGGACCCGACCGTGATCGCCTTCGAGCGGCGGGATGCCCACGGCGGACGCCTCGTCGTCGTGAGCAACTTCGCCGGGGTCGAGCGTGCGGGATATCGACTCGCGCTTCCGCAGGACGGTGTCTGGCAGGAAGTGCTCAACACCGACGCCGCCGAGTACGGCGGACGAGGTTCGGGGAACCTGGGCATGGTCTTCGCCGCCGGTGAGGACGGTAGCGCCCCGACCGCGACGATGACCCTTCCTGCGCTGTCGACGCTGTGGCTACGCCACCAGTCGGACCCCCACGTGCCTACCGTGAGCCACGGATGACGGGGACGCGCGCCGGAACCTCCGACGGCTAGAACAGGAGCGAAGAAAGCCGGTTCCTGGCGGCCACCACTCGCGGGTCGCCCGTGCCGATGAGGCCGAACAGCTCGATCAGCCGTTCCCGTACCGGGGTGCGCTGGTCGGACGGCAGCTGGGCGAACAGGTCGAGCAGACGCGCGAAGGCGTCGTCGACATGACCGCCGGCGAGATCGAGGTCTGCCACGTCGAACTGCGCCTGGACGTCGAGCGGTCCCTCGGCGGCCGCCGCGCGTGCCGCCTGCAGGTCGAGTCCCTGCACGCGGTCGAGCAGACGCACCTGGCCGAGACCTGCGATCGCCTCCTCATCGCGCGGATTCTCGGCGAGGGCCTTCTCGTACGCGCGGATCGCGGCGGAATAGTCTCCCGCCTCGATCGCGGCGAACGCCTCGGCGTGCAGCGGAGGAAGCTCCGGTTCCTCCGGCGTCGACGACGCCTCGGCATCGGCATCCGCGTCGACCGAGAGCGACCCGGTGACACCGTTCTGCGCTGCCACCTGCAGCAGCTGGGCGAAGACATCGCGCACCTGCTGCTCCGGCACCGCACCGGTGAACATCGGCACGGGCTGCCCGGCGATCAGCGCCACCACCATCGGGATCGACTGCGCGCGGAAGCTCTGCGCGAGCTGCGGGTTCGCGTCGACATCGACCTTGGCGAGCAGCACCCGGCCGCCGAGCTCACGAGTGACCTTCTCGATGATCGGACTCAGCTGCTTGCACGGTCCGCACCACTCGGCCCACAGATCCACGACGACGGGAACCGTGCGCGAGAGTTCGAGGATCTGCCCGAACGTCTCGTCGGTCGCATCGACGACGACATCGACCGCACCGGGGGCTGGAGCCCCCTCGGGCGGCGTCGCCGGCCGGTTGCGGAGGGTCGACAGGTCCACCGCGCCGCGCAGCGCGGTCGGAGAGATTTCACTCACTTGATCACCTTCACGGAAAGGAGGTCCTGGTGGACTGCCAGGAGCCTGATCTGCTCCGTCGATCCCTGGGCGGGGACCGAGAAGAACAGCTGGAACTCATACGTCGTCTCGACGCCCTTCGCAGATTCCGTCGCGCCCGTCAGGGCCTTGGCCTCTGCGTTGTCTCCGAACCGGATCACCACGTCCGACGACGTCGGAGTCACCGTCTCGGTATCGGTCAGAGAGACCGCGACGATCGCACCGCTGTCGAGCGTGGTCATGGAGATCGGCTCGTCGGTCGTGGGCGCCATGTCGAACGCCACCTTGGACGTCTTGGCCGCTCCCTTGTCTGCCAGCCCCTGCACGATGACCTGGCGGCTGTCGGTGAGGGACTTCGCCAACGTCAGCGCGAGGTCGTCGAACTGACCGTAGAACTCGCTCTTCTCCCCCGCGTCCACCACGTCGGCGAAGGCTGGTGCGAGTTCCGCCGGAGGGATGGTGAGGAAGGCGGAGTCAGCGGGGACGAGTGAGGTTCCGAGCCAGGTCGCGGCGACCTCGGGGAACACGGCATCCGCCGCCATCTCGGCCATGTTGCTGATCTTGTAGTTCGACCAGGGATCCGCCTGGGTCATCGTCAGCAGCACGGGCGGCACAGTGTCGTCGCCCTTGCTCTTCGAGAGCAGGAGAACCGTTCGCGGCCAGACGTCGGTCGCTTCCGGAAGCACGACCTCGACGTCGTCGGTCGGGATCGCCGCCGGAGGGGCCTTGTCCGCGATTTTCGCGCGTAGGGCGTATTCGGTGGTGCGCGCGGCGAGGGCCGGGCCTTCGAGACGTGTCCCCGCGAGGTCGACGTCCATTGCGGTATCGGCTTCCACCAAGGTCTCCGAAGCAGTTTGGAGGATGCGCTTGGCCTGTGCCTCCGTCACCGCCGGCGGCTTCTGGTTGTCCGGAGCGATGACGGTCGGGCTCGGGGAAGGCGATGTAGAGGCATCACCGAACTGCGGCCAGGAATCGGCTGAGCAGCCGGCAGCGAGGAGGGCGGTCAACCCGAGTGCGGGAATCGCCAGCAGCCGGCGACGACGCGCGGGGGTCTTGGCCCGCATCGACGTCTTCGAATCGTTCTCCTCGGGGTCCACGATCTCCGCGTCTTCGGTGTCGGTTTCCGGAGCATCCACCGAGGGGGTGCGTTCTGCAGACGTCGGCGTTTCCGCCGAGCCTTCGATCGCCGCGCGCTCCTCCGGAGGAAGCACCGCGATGTCGATCGGTTCGGTCGCCGGGAGCGGGCCGGGGCCCTTTCGGCGCGGCCCGCGTCCGCGACGCTGGTGGCGGATACCGAGCACGTACAGGACGAGTCCGATCAGCAGGACGATACCGCCGGCCACCATGAGCGGTCCCGCTAGCGGCGTCGTCGTGTCGAGCGGCCAGGAGACGACGATGTCATCGGGAGCGTCTTCCGTGCCGTCATAGGCCACCAGCATGCTCGTCCCCTCGGGAAGCTGCATGTTGTCCGCGACGAGGCGATTCTCCTTCTGGAAGGAGTCCAGCCACAGGTCGGAGCCCCGCGGATCGCGGCCCGTCGCCGGATCGCCCTCCTCGGCGGTGCCGTCGCCGCCGTCGGTCTCGTCTGAAGCCTCTGCCGCCGACACGTGCTCGACAGCGAAGCCGCCGTCGTCGTCCACCGTGACGTGGTTGTAGTCGGAATCCGCGAGCCAGGCCTCCATGTCGGCTGTCCTGCCATAGCTGCCGAAGATGTCGCCCTGACCGCGCACGATCAGCGTCTGCACGCCAGGATTCGTCCGGAGGACGTCTCCGTCCAGGAGGACGAACGGCGCGGGCTCATCGATCTCGACTTGCGTCTGCTGCGAGTCGGGCCCCACGAAGGTGCGCTGGGCGATCCCCGCGCCGATCAGCACGGCGGCAAGCACGAAGGCCACCACGGCCCATACGAAACGCACGAATAGTCTCCTCACGCATCACCGGCACCTGCCCGCGACGCAACACTCGACATTTCAGACTAGCGAAATCAGCTGAGTGTTGCCCACGTACACGTGCAGTGCCGGCTGAACCGGCACGTCGCGCGCGACGTGGCTCGACGTCTGGATAACCTTGCTGCAGCCGTTTCGAGGAGTCGTCGCATGAAGATCCACAATCCGTTCCGCACCGCCCTCGTGGCGACGCTCGGCGTGGGGCTGGGGATCCTCCTGATCAACAGCGTGCAGACTCTCTCCAGCGTCCTGCTCTACGTCGGCACGGCGCTGTTCCTGAGTCTGGGCCTCGATCCGCTCGTGTCCTTCCTGGAACGTCGCAGGCTCCCGCGGTGGCTCGCCGTGCTGGTGACGATCCTCGCGGTCCTCGCGATCTTCAGCGGGATCGTGCTGATCATCCTCCCCGTGCTCGTGGATCAGATCTCGCAGCTCATCGCCCAGATCTCGGCCATCGTGTCACGAGGCAACCTGATCCCCGATCTCAAGGAGTGGATGCAGGACACCTTCCCGAACCTGCTCGTCGATGATGTCTTCACCTATGTCACGGGCTGGTTGACGACGAACCTCGCCGAGATCGGCGGGTCCATCGGCCAGGGCGTCCTCGTCGCCAGCGGCGCCGTGCTCAGCGGACTGTTCGGTGCGTTCATCGTCCTCATCCTGACGATCTACCTGACCGCCTCGACGCCGTCGCTCAAGCGCGCTGTCTACCAGCTCGCCCCGTCGTCGAAGCGCGACCGCTTCATCGACCTGTCGGAGCAGATCACCGATTCCGTGGGGTATTACGTCATGGGGCAGGTGACTCAGGGCGTGATCAACGGCGTCCTCAGCGCCATCTACCTCTCGATCATCGATGCGCCGTTCCCGGCGGTCCTCGCGATCATCGCCTTCTTCTTCTCACTGATCCCGCTCGTCGGGACCTTGACCGGTTCCACGATCATCGTCCTCGTGTGTCTCATCCCCGGGCTCGGGTCCCCCGGGATCGCGATCGCCGCGGCCATCTACTACCTCGTCTATATGCAGATCGAGGCGTACGTGATCTCGCCGCGCATCATGAGCCGCGCGGTCGCCGTACCCGGAGCAGTGGTCGTCGTTGCGGCTCTCGCCGGCGGCAGCCTGCTCGGACTGTTGGGTGCGCTCATCGCGATCCCCGTTGCGGCGAGCATCCTGATCATCTATCGACAGGTGCTCATCCCGCGGATGAACGAGCTCTGAGGCGCGGAGCCTCGGAGCTCGATCAGTCCGTCGGCGGCCAGTGCGTAGCCAGGGGCAGAGCCGACGGGTTCACCGCTGCCACGATCTCCGTGAGCACGCGGCGCGTCTGCGTCTCGCCGACCCACAGATGCTTCCCGCCCTCGACAGCGATCAGCTGCGCGTGGGGAATGGAGGCGAAGCGTTCGCGAGCCTCATCCGGGCGCAGGTAGTCGTCAAGCTCCGGTACCAGCACGACGACCGGGACATCGCTGTCAGCCCAGGCGGCGACCTCGGCGTCCGTCGCGCGATGCAACGGCGGGGACAGCAGAATGGTCCCCGCGATGTCGTGGTCGCGACCGTACTTGAGCGCCAGTTCGGTGCCGAAGGACCAGCCGAGGAGCCAGGGGCTCGGGAGCGCCCGGTCCCGGACGAAGTCCATGGCCGCCGCCACATCGAACTGCTCCGCCGCGCCGCCGTCGAACGCGCCGTCGCTCGTGCCGCGAGGCGACGTGGTCCCCCGCGTGTTGAACCTCAGGACCGCCAGGTCAGCGAGCGCAGGAAGCCTCGCTGCCGCCTTGCGGATGATGTGCGAGTCCATGAAACCACCCGCGGTGGGCAGCGGGTGCAAAGTCACGAGCGTCGCCACCGGCGACCCATGCTCCGGCATGGAGAGTTCGCCCACCAGCGTGAGACCGTCTGCAGTCGTCAGCTCGATATCCTCACGCTGAGCGGGAAGCTCCAGCGGCCCTCGAATCTCCATGCTCACGCCATCCTCCAACAGTGTGTGTGCCAATGCCGACGCGCGGCGAGATCTGCAGCATCGCCTAAGACACCGTCAGCTCGCCAGACGACCAGGTGTGCAGTTCCCGCGACGATCGGCTGCGCACAACCGGGGCAGACGTATTCTTTCTGCGCCTGAGCGGACGACACCGGCTGCACGGTCCACTCGCTGCCACGACGGGTCTCCGAGCGCTTCCAGCCGGCGAGCATCCGATCGAACGAGTCGTCGGCTTCAGGGCGCGCAGGAGGGCGTCGGCGTGAGCGAGGCATCGCTCCTGCTCACCACCAGTGGTTGTTCGTCCAGAAGCTGTATGCTCCGGCCCAGCTGCCATACCGCCCCGTGGCGTAGCCGGTGGCCCACCTCAGGTTGTCCACCGGGTCGTACCCGTTACCGGGAACCTTGCTGCAGGGAAGAGCCTGAACCAGGCCGCACGCACCCGAGGACGAGTTCGTGGCGTTCGGGTTCCAGCCGCTCTCGCGCGACACGATGTAGTCGACGTACTGCCAATCGCCCTGAGCGATGCCGGCAGCGGCCATCCAGTCCGCAGGTGCACCGCCTCCCGAATAGGGAGGCAGGGTGCCGCCGGAAGATCCACCCTGCGACCCCGTTGCGGCCGGTGCCGCCGGCTTGGGCTTCGGCTTGGGCTTCGGCTTCACGTACACCTCGAACGTCCCGCGTTCGACCGGCGTGATGGTTGCACCGCTGACCGTGACCGTGAGGTTCTGTGTGTCGGCGAGAGCGAGCGAGTAGGCCGAGTCGGGAGTGTCGGACTTCACGGGCTCCGCCAGTGCGACGCCGGTCGGTGCCACGAGCGCTCCCGCGAATCCGACGACGGCGAGGGCGCTGAACACGCTGACGACACCACGACGGCGAGACCATCGGCGAGTGCCCGTGCGCGCGGATCTGACCGTCGCTGCGGGCACCAGCGAAAGGTCGCGTCGTTCGGGGTTCATGTCGTTTCGGGAGTTCACGATGAAGGACAGTCTACGCAAAGGCGCCTGAGTCGACCATCAGGAACTCAGCGAACGGCGAGAATGACGTCGATCGTGGCATCGAGGAGCGCGTCGACCTGCTCCTCGCGGTAGCCCCCCCGCTGCATGCGAAACGCGGCGGAACGCAGCTGCTCGGCGGAGAGCGGATCTCCGTCGCGGAGATAGCGGACGATCCTGGTCGAGACGTGGTCGACCTCGTCGATGCGGTAGCCGAACGTGAGAACCCCGGTGCGCGCGAAGCGTCGGCGGCGAGGCCGGGCCAGGTGGTCCAGGATGGTCTGCGCGTCTGCTCTCGCCTGCTCGACCCACACCTCGGCACCCTGCGCTCGCACCACGCGCTCCCGCTCACGCGCGGCGAAGGCGTCTTCCACGCGACCGAGGGCCGCGTCGACATCAGCCACGACGTAACCGCCTTTGACGAGCGGAAAGGATGCCGCGCGTACGTCGTCGGCGCCCAGTTCGTCGGCACCGGTCTCGAACGCTCGTCGAGCAGATGCGAGGAAGGTGTCGACAGCAGCGCGGTGGTAGCCCCGCTCACGACCGGATGTCAGAGCGAACGCCGGCGGAGCGTCCGCCGTCCGTTCGGCGATCTGGTCTTCGTTCATCACAGCACCACCCAGGGAGAGAGGAGGAAGTAGAGGCAGAGCGCCGGAATCGTCGAGGGCAGGATGCTGTCGAGTCGATCGAGAAGACCGCCGTGTCCGGGAAGCCACGAGCTCATGTCTTTGATACCGAGATCACGCTTGAGCATGGACTCGCCGAGGTCGCCCAGCGTCGCAGACAGCAGGATCGACGCGCCGAAGATCAGACCCGCCCACCAGGGCAGCTCGAGAAGGAAGATGGCCAGCAGTACGCCGGCGACCAGGGAGGCGAGGACGGCGCCGCCGAACCCCTCCCATGTCTTCTTGGGGCTGATCTTCGGGGCCATCGGGTGGCGTCCGAAAGCGAGACCAGCCGCATACGCGCCCGTGTCGGCGGCGACCGCGATGGCGATGAAGCTGAGCACCCACCACTGGCCCCCCTCCTGCTCGAGGAGGATGAGGGCGACGCCGGCGAGGAATGGCACGTAGACCTGGACGAAACCGCTGATGACCGCATCCGCGAGGACGTCGCCGTAGGTGCGGCCGTCTTTCGCCACCATCTGCGCGATGAGTCGCCACACGATGACGAAGGCGACGGCCACGAAGAGCATGACCCAAGACAGCCACGGCTCCGCGAAGTAGGCCGAGAGCACCAGGAAAGCGCCCGCAACCAGCTGCGGTATGACATCGACACGTCGGCCGGAGGCCCGCAGAGCCCGAGAGAGCTCGTACACCCCCAGCAGCGCCGCAGCGAGAGCGAACGGCACGAACAGTGCCTTGATGAAGAGCAGTGATCCGAGCAGCGCCGCACCGAAAGCGAGACCGATCAGAATCGCGAGAACCAGGTCTCGCCCCGTGCGCTGCTTGATCCGCTCGTTCGCCTGGTCGATCTGATCGCGCGCATGAGAGACGTGGCTCTCGAGCTCGTCCCGCGCTGCCCGCCACTGCTCGCGGATCGCGTTGTGGTCGGCTGTGTCGAGCGGCCTGACCACGGCAGGGTTCCCTCCGACAGGGGACGCTGGCAGCGGTGGACGAGGCGGAATGGCTTCCGCGTCGAACGTCGGGAAGGCCGTGTCCGCGAGCGGGACGCCGTCGGGCGGCGCACCGTCACGCGCCTCTCGACGCGTCGGCGGCATGCCCTCCTCAGCGTCTCGCGTTTCGTCAGACATGCCGACTACACCTCGAGGAGTTCGGCCTCTTTGCGCTTCAGCGCGTCGTCGATGAGGTCGACGTGCTGACGCGTCAGGCCGTCCAGCTCCTTCTCGCCGCGAGCGATCTCGTCCTCGCCGAGCTCGCTCTTGAGCGCGTCGAGCTCGTCCTTCGCCTTGCGGCGGATGCCACGGACATGGACCTTCGCGTCCTCGGCCTTGGTCTTGACGAGCTTGACGTACTCCTTGCGACGCTCCGCCGTGAGCTCGGGCATCGTCACGCGGACGAGGTTGCCGTCGTTCGTGGGGTTGACTCCGAGGTTCGGCATGTCGCGGATCGCCTGCTCGATCGCCTTCAGCGCCGACTTGTCGTACGGCGTGATGATGAGCGTTCGTGCTTCCTGGTTCGCCAGCGATGCGAGCTGGGCGATCGGGGTCGGCGTGCCGTAGTAGTCCACGAGGACCTTCTGGAACATCTGCGGGTTCGCACGACCGGTGCGCACCGTGGAGAAGTCCTCCTTGGCAGCTTCGACCGCCCGGTTCATACGAGTGGTGGTTTCAGCGAGGACGTCCGCGATCACGGTGGCTCCTATCGTCGGGGTGTTCTGCAAATTCTATCGGGCGAAGTCGTCTCCGCCGTGTCACACGCTCAGGCGGTGACGAGGGTTCCGATCGGCTCGCCGAGCAACGCGCGGGTCACGTTGCCTGCGGGCTCCATGCCGAACACGCGCATGTCCATGCTGTTGTCCATACACAGGCTGAAGGCGGTCGAGTCGACGACCTTGAGGCCACGCTGCAGCGCATCACGATACGTGACGCGCTCGATGCGCTCCGCGTCGGCGTGCTTGTTCGGGTCGGCGGTGTAGATCGCGTCGACGCCGTTCTTCGCGACGAGGACCTCGTCCGCGCCGATCTCGAGCGCACGCTGCGCGGCGACGGTGTCCGTGGAGAAGTACGGGAGGCCTGCGCCGGCGCCGAAGATGACCACGCGGCCCTTCTCGAGATGACGCTCGGCGCGACGCGGGATGTACGGCTCGGCGACCTGTGTCATCGAGATGGCCGACTGCACGCGGGTGGCGGCTCCGGCCTGCTCGAGGAAGTCCTGGAGGGCGAGGGCGTTCATGACCGTGCCCAGCATGCCCATGTAGTCGGCGCGGCCCCTGTCCATGCCGCGCTGGCTGAGCTCGGCGCCACGGAAGAAGTTGCCTCCGCCGACGACGATCGCGACCTCGACCCGATCGACGGCCGCGGCGATGTCGCGGGCGATCTGCGAGACCACATCGGGGCTGACACCCAGCTGCCCCGCTCCGAAGGCCTCTCCGGAGAGCTTGAGAAGGACGCGTCGGCGTCCGGTGCGTTCAGTCATGGTGGGTGTCCTCTCGTCCCGATTCAAGATAGTGCCTCGTGGGCATGAAGAAGGGGTTCGGATCTTGGCGATCCGAACCCCTTCGACCTTGCTACGCGCCGACCTTGAAGCGCGCGAAGTCCGTCACGGTGATACCGGCGTCCTTCGCCACCTGGGCGACAGAGAGCTTGTTGTCCTTGGCGTAGTCCTGCTCGAGCAGGGCGACCTGCTTGATGAACGCAGAGACACGGCCCTCGACGATCTTCGGGAGAGCCGCTTCCGGCTTGCCCTCGTTACGAGAGATCTCGGTGACGATCTCACGCTCCTTCTCGACCGCGTCCGCTGGCACGTCCTCGCGGGACAGGTACGACGGGTTCGCGAAGGAGATGTGCTGCGCGATGCTGCGCGCGGTCTCGGCGTCATCGCCCGAGTAGGCGACGACGACACCGATCTGCGGCGGCAGATCCTTGCTGGTGCGGTGCAGGTAGACCTCGACCTTGTCGCCCGAGATCGTGCGCACGCGGCGCAGTTCGACCTTCTCGCCGATGATCGCGGCCTCTTCGGAGATGACCTGCTCGACGCTCTTGTCGCCGGCGGATGCGGCGAGGGCGGCGTCGACCGAATCGGCCTTGACCGCTGCTGCGGCGTCGGCGACCTTGTCGGCCAGCGCGATGAAGCGCTCGTTCTTCGCGACGAAGTCGGTCTCGCATGCGAGCTCGATGAGCGTCACGGCGCCATCCTGCTCGCGAGCGACGATCAGTCCCTCGCTGGTCGAACGGTCAGCGCGCTTCGCGTTGCCCTTCGCACCCTTGAGACGCAGGATCTCGGTGGCCTTCGCGACGTCTCCGTCAGCCTCCTCGAGCGCCTTCTTGGTGTCGACCATTCCCGTGCCGAGCTGCTCACGCAGCGCCTTGAGGTCAGCGATGGTGAAGTTGGCCATGTGTGGTGGCTCCTTGCTTCGTTAGGTGTGTGTGAACGAGGGGATTACTTGGCGTCGGCAGCCTCGGCGGCGGCGACCTCAGCGGTCTCCTCACCGGAAGCGGCGGCGATCGCCTCGTCGTGTGCCTCAGCACCGGCCTCGTCGGCAGCGGTCTCGTCAGCAGCAGGCGTCTCGACGACGGCGGCCTCGTCTTCCGAGGTCACGACCTCGGCGGCGTCAGCGGACTCCTGGACCTCCGGGGCGGGGGTCTCGAGGAGCTCCTTCTCCCAGTCGGCGAGCGGCTCGGCGTCACCCGTCTCCGGGTTGTGCTTCTGCTGCAGGCCCTCGGCCGCGGCGTCGGCGATGATGCGGGTCAGCAGCGAGACGGAGCGGATCGCGTCGTCGTTGCCGGGGATCGGGTACTGGAAGTCGTCCGGGTCGGCGTTGGTGTCGAGGATACCGATCACGGGGATGCCGAGCTTCTTGGCCTCATCGATGGCGAGGTGCTCGCGCTTGGCGTCGACGACCCAGATGGCCGACGGCGTCTTGGTGAGGTTGCGGATACCGCCGAGCGACTTGTGCAGCTTGTCGAGCTCGCGCTTCTTGAGAAGCAGTTCCTTCTTCGTGAAGCCGCTGTTCGCCGGGGTCTCGTAGTCGAGCTCCTCGAGCTCCTTCATGCGTGCGAGACGCTTGGAGATCGTCTGGAAGTTGGTGAGGAGTCCACCGAGCCACCGCTGGTTCACGAAAGGCTGGCCGACGCGCGTCGCCTGCTCGGCGAGGATCTCCTGCGCCTGCTTCTTGGTGCCGACGAAGAGGATCGTGCCACCGTGAGCGACGGTCTCCTTGACGAAGTCGTAGGCCTTGTCGATGTAGCCGAGCGACTGCTGGAGGTCGATGATGTGGATGCCGCTGCGCTCGGTGAGGATGAAGCGCTTGACCTTCGGGTTCCACCGACGGGTCTGGTGTCCGAAGTGCACGCCGCTGTCGAGCAGCTGGCGGATGGTGACCACAGCCATGGTCGTCTCCTGGTTCTGGCGCGTTTCTGCGCCGTTGAGGTTGCAAGCCGATCGGATGATCGGACTTCCTGGTGCCCGGCCCACGCCCGCCTGTTCGAGGAACAGGACCTGTGGGAGTGGATGCCGCGATCTGAATCGCTTTGGGCACGCGTAGTCACCCCGATATCGAGGTGCTCCCCCAGCATACAGGAAGCAGCGACGTCACTCACCCTGCACCGGCAGCTCCCCACCGAAGTCGTCCACGCGGTCCGCTGACGGCGCCGAGACGGCCGTCCGACCGCTCGGAAGAGACGTCACACTCCCCTCATGCGCATTCTGCTCCGAGCGGTTTCCGGCTCGGCCATCGCCGTGCTCGTCGTGCTCGCCCTGTACGGTCCCGACGCCTCGGCCGCCTCGGGTGACACCGCGGACATACCGCGCTGGCGATGGCCGCTCGCCGGCTCGCGAGAGGTCGTCGAGCCGTTCCGGGCGCCCGCGCACGAGTACGGTGCCGGTCATCGCGGAGTAGATCTCGGCGCTTCGATCCACGCGGCGGTCACAGCCCCCGCGGACGGCACTGTGGCGTTCCGCAGGACCGTCGTGGACCGCCCGCTCCTGACGATCGAGCACGCAGACGGCCTCGTCAGCACCTTCGAGCCGCTCCGAACGACGCTCGACCCGGGCGACGCGGTGTCGGTCGGGCAGGAGATCGGACTCGTCGACGCGGGCGGTCACACCGCGGCGGGCGCGATGCACCTCGGCGTACGAAGAGACGGCGTCTACATAAATCCGATGCTTCTCTTCGGCGATCTCCCGCGGGCAGTCCTGCTCCCCTGCTGCGAGCCTCTGTGATCCCAGGGCCCGCCCGACCGCGGTGCCAGCGGCTCGAGCACGCCGCCCTCCGACATCACGCCCGGGGATGCGCCAGTCGATAGGTCGCGGTCAGGCGTTCGGCCGAGACGTGCGTGTATATCTGGGTCGTGCCGAGGCTGGCATGACCCAGTATCTCCTGGACGGCCCGCAGGTCTGCACCGCCGTCGAGAAGGTGGGTGGCAGCCGTGTGTCGAAGGGCGTGCGGGCCGATGGTCTCGGTGCCGACCACCGGTGCCAGCACGCGGGCGACAAGCTCGTAGACCGCTCGTGGGCCGATCCGGGCGCCGCGACTCCCCAGCATCACAGCGGATGAGAAGGCGCGCGCCCTCGCCACCAGGACCGGTCGGCCGCGACGGAGATAAGCCTCCAGCGCATCCCTCGCCGGAGCACCGTAGGGGACGACCCGTTCCTTGGCCCCCTTCCCGAGCACGCGGGCCGTGCCTCGGTCGAGGTCGAGGTCGTCGATATCCAGCCCGCACAGTTCTGCGACACGGATGCCGGAGCCATAGAGCAGCTCGAGTATCGCGTGGTCGCGCAAGGCGATCGGATCTCCCGTCCCGGCCGCGTCGCGATGAGCATCGAGCAAGCCCGACATCGCCTCGCGGGACGCCACTGTGGGCAGTGTGCGTCCCTTCTTCGGTGCGATCAGCCGCAGGCTCGGGTCGTGGGACACGAGCTCGTGCTCGTGCGCCCAGCCGAAGAAGGACCGAGCGGCCGCAGCCCGCCGCGCGAGTGTGGATCTCGCATCGCCCCGCTGGGTGGCATGCCAGAGCCAGTCTCTGAGCACCTCGAGATCGACTTCTTCGAGCGTGATGCCACCTGCCGACGCCTGGAGGTCTCGAAGGTCCGACCTGTATGCCTTCGCGGTCGCGGGCGAGAGTCGACGCACCCGCTCCAGGTGGCCGACGAACGCCTCGGTGGCGACCGTGAGATCCATGGCTTCAGCTTGCCGCTGTACGTCGCGTCCCCTCTTCAGCCTCGCCGAGGTCTCTACGGATACCTCTCACCCGGTCCGTGATGTGTGCGCCCGGTGCCACCCCCTTTCGTCGAGCGCGACATCCCCTTCCAGGTGCAGCAACCCGAGGCATGAGCGCACTCGATCCGGCGACAAGCCCGACCTTCGGGCGATCTCCTCGACGGAGAGCCTCGACCTCGTGCTCAGGGCATCGAGGACTCGGGTGCGATTCGGATCGTGCTCTTCGCGCTCGGCCGGCGGTTGTTCGATCGGCCCCCACAGCTCTCGCACCTCTCGTGCCGAGGTGACGCACTGCGCGTCGTACTCCCGGAGCAGCCGGTGGCACCCTGCGGAAGATGCCGACGTCACCGGTCCGGGAACCGCACCGAGCGGACGCCCCAGCGTCGCTGCGTGACCCGCGGTGTTCAACGAGCCGCTGCGCCAACCCGCTTCGACCACCACGGTCGCCTGTCCGAGCGCGGCAATCAGTCGGTTCCGAGCCAGGAAGCGCCACTTGGTCGGAGCCGTTCCGCACGGCGGTTCGCTCACCACAGCCCCTTCGACCGCGATCTGCTGCAGGAGCCTCTGATGACCGATCGGGTAGGCGCGGTCGACTCCGCCGGCGAGGAAGGCCACGGTCGCTCCGCCTGCACCGAGGGCAGCGCGATGTACAGCGCCATCGATTCCGTATGCGCCGCCGGAGACGATCACCGCTCCCCCCGCGGCGAGATCCCCGCTGAGTTCCGCGGCGACGTGCTCGCCATAGCTGCTGGCGGCCCGCGCCCCGACCATCGACACCCGTGGGTTCCGCACGAGAAGATCGACGTGCCCGCGCACCCACAGTGCACTTGGCGCATGAGGCCCGAGATCATCGAGGCTCACTGGCCAATGCGCGTCGCCGGGGATGACCAGCCGCGCTCCGACCTCGAACGCGCTGCGGAGGGCCTGCCGCACAGCGCGGGGATCGGCGCGAGGGCGCCATCGTGCTCTCGCCTCTGTCAGCGGCCGAGAAGCCTGTCCGCTCGCGGCGCCTGCGGGCATCAACGACAGGGCATCTCCCAGCGCCGCCGAAAGTGCTTCAGCCGCGCCCAAGGTCCCGATCAGCGCCCCTGCGACGGCGTCACCGGGCTCGGCGATCACGCTCCATGCCGCGCGTGCCACGCACTCCGCGAGGGCATCACCCGGGTGGATCCGACGGACCGCTGCGATGGTCTCGGAGTCGTCGAGCAGTTCGTCCATCATCATCACAGCCCTCTCCTCAGATGCAGGGCACGGCCTATCTCCTCAGGCCCGGGTCGGTCGCTGCCTGCCAGGTCGGCCATGGTCCACGCGACCCTGAGCACGCGGTCATAGCCCCGCAACGTCAGCGATCCGCGTTCCAGCGCACGATCGAGTGGCGACCTGGTCGCCGCAGAGAGCCGAAGGGCCCCCTGGCGAAGCCAGGTGCCGGGGACGTCGGCGTTGCGCCGCCACGGCGTGCTCTTCCACCGCTGCACCGCACGCTCGCTCGCCGCGAGGACGCGCGCCCGTGCCTGGACAGTCGTCGTTCTTGCCCTCCGCTCGTCCGTCGCGCACGACGCGGCCACCCGGGCCACGTGCAGATCGATGTCTATCCGGTCGCGGAGCGGTCCCGACAGTCGGGTCGAGTACCGTCGGATTGCCATGGGTGGACACACGCACTCGGCACCCCTCACACCATGATTCCCGCACGGACACGGATTCATGGCGAGCAGCAGTTGGAACTTCGCAGGAAAACGGGCGGTGAACCCCGCTCGATGCACCTCGATGACTCCCGATTCGAGCGGCTGGCGCAGCGCGTCGAGAGCAACACGAGAGAATTCCGCGGCCTCGTCGAGGAACAGCACGCCGCAATGCGCCCGCGCGATGGCCCCTGGCCGAGCTGCGCGCGACCCTCCACCGACCAACGCCGCAACGGACGCGCTGTGGTGCGGGGCCTCCAGTGGCGGAGTCCGACCGAGCGTCGCGACGCGATCCCCGTTGAGCGAGAGTATCGATGCGACCTCGAGTGCCTCCTGGTCGCCGAGTGGCGGCATGATTCCGGGAAGTCGTCGAGCGAGCATCGTCTTGCCTGCGCCCGGAGGCCCGCTCAGGAGCAGATGATGTCCCCCTGCAGCGGCGACGATGAGCGCCTCGATGGCCTCTTCCTGACCGACGACGTCGGACAGGTCCAGATCGGAAGGCTCGTCGACCGCCGCCGACGCCGTGTCGACGGCCTCGACCTCGGGCGCTTCGACATCGGCACCATGCCACACCGCGACCTCGGCGAGGGAAGCGGCAGCACGCACATGGATTCCGGGGACCAGTCTCGCCTCCGCTTCATTGGCATGAGGAACGATCACCCTCTCGAACCCGGCGCGTGCGGCAGCGAACACGGCGGGGAGCACACCCGGTACAGGTCGGATCCGACCGTCGAGCCCGAGTTCGCCGACGTGAACCGTGGCGGCGATCGCGCGCGGTTCGATCGATCCGCCGGCGGCCAGAGCGGCCACGGCGATCCCGAGGTCGAACCCCGCTCCGTGTTTGGGAAGGCTGGCCGGAGAGAGGTTCACTGTGAGCCGCCGTCGAGGCAGATCGAGCCCGGCGTTCTTGCACGCGTTGTGGACCCTTTGTACGGCCTCCGCCAGCGACTTGTCGGGCAGCCCGATGATCCGGAACTCGGGTGTCTGGTTCGACAGGTCGGCTTCGACTTCGACGAGATGACCGTCGACTCCGCTCAGGGCGACGGCCCACGTCCGCGCTGTGGTCATGCGATGTCCACGAGATGCTCGAGCGATCCTACGAACGGGTCCGCACCGATGATCCCGATGACTTCGAGCCTCACCGCGCGCCCACGAGCCGCGTCGGGATGCGCGGCGACCCAGGCTTGCGCAAGCTGCCAGAGCCGACGGCGCTTTCGTCGATCGACGGCCTCGAACGGGTGCCCGAACGCTGCCGTGCGTCTCGTCTTCACCTCGATCATCGCCAGCTGATCGCCCACCGCGGCGACAATGTCGATCTCCCCTTGCGAACATCGCCAGTTCCTGTCGAGCACGGTGTATCCGCTGCCCATCAAGTGCTGCGCCGCGCGCTCTTCTCCCGCTCTGCCGAGGTCATCTTTCGCTGCCATACCCTCAGCATCACGTTCAGCCCGATCGACTGTTCGCGGCGGGCACACCCTCACGCTGAGGTGGGGATTACGCGAGGATTCGAGGTCGTGTGCAGGAACAGAGCCGCGGCCCCCGCGGGGCCGCCGGTATCACTCCCCGTCGAGCGACAGCTCCTGCGGGAGTTCGAACTCTCGACGCTGAAGCTCCTCGACGTTCACGTCCTTGAACGTGAGAACGCGCACGGCCTTGACGAAGCGATCGGCCCGGTAGATGTCCCACACCCACACATCGCTCATCGAGATCTCGAAGTAGAAATCGTGCTCGGTGTCGCGGCGGACGACGTTGACCTCGTTCGCGAGGTAGAAGCGGCGTTCGGTCTCGACGACGTACTGGAACTGCGACACCACATCCCGGTACTCCCGGAACAGTGCCAGTTCGAGCTCGCGGTCGTAGTCGTCGAAGGCTTCCTCATCCATGATGACTCCATCCTAGAGTCGCGGCGCACGAGGCGCGGCATCGCTGGCCGGTGCAGGTCTGTATCAGAACAGGGTGGGGGCGTCGGTGATGGCCCACGATGCACGGTGGAAAGGAGAAAGCCCGTTGCTCCGGATGGCATCGCGGTGTTCGGGGCTCGCGTAGCCCTTGTTGCGGTTCCACTGATATGCAGGATGGCTGTCGTGGAGTTCGGCCATGTACGCGTCACGGGCGACCTTCGCGATCACGGAGGCTGCAGACACGGAGGCGCAGTCGCGGTCGGCCTTGATGACGGGTCTCACGCGCAACGGCGACGAATGCACTCGTGAGACATAGTCGTGGTTGCCGTCGAGCAGAATGAGCGCCTCGTCCATCACAGCCCCCTGGGCGGCGATCGCCGTCACAGCGCGCGATGCGGCGAGTCCGAGGGCACGCATGATGCCGACCTGGTCGACTTCCTCGGCACTCGCCCAGCCGACGGCGGAGGCCTGCACCCACGCCGCGGCGCGTGCCGCGACGTCGGGACGACGCTTCTCCGTCACGAGCTTGGAGTCACGCAGACCTTCCGGCACTCGTCGTCGCGCGCCTGCAGCATCCATCATCGCCGCGCCGACGGCGACGGGGCCGGCAAGTGCTCCTCGGCCCACCTCATCGAGCGCGATGATCACGTCGCACTCCCCCAGGAGCTTGCGTTCCAGAGTCAGCTTGGGGGTGATCACGGTCATTCGGCGTCCGGAACTCCGTTGAACGTGTCGTGATGCCCATCGATGGGACCCAATCGATCGAGCGGCCACGTCGTCAGGAAGGCCTTTCCGACGATGTTCTCCATGGGGACGAATCCGCCGCTGGGGAGGTCCTGATGTGCGCGCGCGTCACGCGAACGATCGCGGTTGTCGCCCAGCAGCCAGACCGAGTCCTCGGGAACGACGACGTCGAACGGCTCGTTCGAGGCAGCGGTGTCGCCCTCGGGGAGATTCAGGTAGCTGAGCTCGTCGATCGGGGCCCCGTTGATAGTGATCTGGCCGAGGGCGTTGCAGCACACGACATGATCGCCGGGCAATCCGATCACGCGCTTCACGAGGTGATCCTGCGCGTCCGTCGCGGAGATACCCACGAAGTTCAGCACCCAATCGACCGCCTGCACGAGCGGGGGTTGGGCGGGGGTCTGCGGCTGCGGGTCGAGCCAGCCGCCCGGATCTTTGAAGACGACCACGTCGCCGCGCTCATAGTCGGTCCACCGAGGGGTGAGCTCATCGACGAGGATCCGATCCTTCACCAGAAGCGTTCGCTCCATCGACGCCGACGGGATGTAGAAAGACCTCACGACGAAGCTCTTGACAACGAAGGACACGAGGGCGGCGATCACGATGATCACCAGCACGTCACGAAGGAAGACCAGGAAACCGCGTCGTCTGGAAGTGCGCGCGGCCGGCGAATCAGTCATCAGGTTCCTTCTCGAGTCATACACCGCTCTGGCGCGACCAGATATAGGTTCGCACACCGGGGACAGAACACAGCACCCCAGGACATCGTGTCCTGGGGTGCTGTGGAGAACCTGCGACTCAGCGGTCGCGCTTCTCCTTGATCTTCGCCTTCTTGCCACGGAGCTGGCGGAGGTAGTAGAGCTTGGCGCGACGCACGTCACCGCGGGTGACGACCTCGATGTGGTCGATCACCGGGGAGTGCACCGGGAAGGTACGCTCGACGCCCACCTGGAAGCTGATCTTGCGGACCGTGAAGGTCTCGCGCACGCTGTCGCCCTGACGGCCGATGACGACACCCTGGAAGACCTGGATACGAGAGCGGGTGCCCTCGGTGATGTTGACGTGAACCTTGACGGTGTCACCGGGGAAGAAGTCCGGGATGTCCGAACGAAGGGAAGCCGCGTCGACGGCGTCGAGGATCTGCATGATCATCTCTCTCTGCACCCGCCACAGGTCGCATGCATGTTTTCAAAGGAACAAGAAGGGAGTGAGCTGTACGGAACGGTGAACGTCCGCGGGCTCCCCTGTGGCAGAGCCGGTCACAGCACAAACACCCATTCTGCCATGGATGCCGTGACCGGCCAAAACGATGACCTCAGTCGCGACCGTCGGTCTCCCGCACCACGATGATCTCGTGTGCTCGTGTCGGAGGGGCCGGTTCGTCGACGGTCGGGATCGTGGACCAGGTGATGGTCTCGCGCAGTCGGGTCCCGCTCCCCTTCGCCTCGTTCCACAGCTGCCACAGCTGCAACCAGATCAGGGCGATGCCGGCGACGATCGCGCCGGTCAGCAACCACGGGAAAGCCCCGTCGATGAAGAAGCCGACGGCGATGGTGAGCCCGTTCCAGATCGTGAAACCGACGACGTCCCACCACGACACGGCCCGCTCGATGCGAACGGACGGGCGCGAGCGCGTCAGGAGCGTGAGCAGGAGCTGCCCGACGAAGACGGACGGCATCGCGATGAGCAGCACCCAGAGGATGGACCAGCCGCCCTGGAAGACCCCCCAGCCGATCAGCAGCCAGAGCGGCAGGAGGAACGCCGCCGGGAGGAGCCAGCGGAAGAAGGCCTGTCGCAACCACATGCTCAGATCGTACGACGACGCCCGCACCGGTGGCCCGGTGTTCGCTGAGAGCGGTCGGGGAACCGGCCGCGCCGGATCAGGGAGAATGGAGACGACGAGAGGAAACCCGATGATCGAACTGCGCACCCCTGCCGAGATCGACGAGATGCGCGCCGCAGGACGTTTCGTGGCCGAGACGCTGGCCACCCTGCGCGAAGAGACGAAGATCGGGACGAATCTCCTCTCGATCGATCGCCGCGCTCATGACATGATCCGCAAGGCCGGGGCAGAGTCCTGCTACATCGACTATCACCCCTCGTTCGGAGCGAGTCCGTTCGGCAAGGTGATCTGCACCTCCGTCAACGACGCCGTGCTGCACGGTCTCCCCCATGACTACACACTGCGTGACGGCGACCTCGTGACCCTCGACTTCGCGGTATCGGTCGACGGCTGGGTCGCCGACTCGGCGGTGTCGTTCGTGGTCGGCACGGCTCGTGAAGAAGATCTTCGACTCATCGACACCACCGAACGCGCCTTGACCGCCGCGATCGACTCCGCGACGGTCGGAAACCGCATCGGCGACATCTCTGCGGCTGTCGCCGCCGTCGCGCACGGCGAGGGCTACTCGATCAACACCGACTTCGGCGGGCACGGGGTGGGACGCACGATGCACGGCGACCCTCACGTCCCGAACGACGGGCGCGCCGGCCGAGGCTTTCCCCTGAGAGCCGGCCTGGTCCTCGCACTCGAGCCCTGGCTTCTCGCGACGACCGATGAGCTGGTCACCGATCCGGACGGATGGACTCTGCGCAGCGCGGACGGTTCCCGTGGCGCCCACTCGGAGCACACCATCGCGATCACCGAAGACGGGCCCATCATCCTCACCGACCGGTCGTTCCTCGGCGTGGACTGACCAGCACCAGGAGCCGAAACGCGAGGGCGTATGCCATCCTGAGTCCATGATTCCGCAGGACCGCCACGTGCCGGAGCGTCTCCTCCTCGCTCGGCATGGGCAGACCGTGTGGAACATCGAACACCGCTTGCAGGGCCAGCTCGACTCTCCCCTCACCGACGAAGGCATCGCCCAAGCCCATGCGATCGCCGACCGCCTCGGTGACGCCGGCGTGCTCACGGTGTGCTCCAGCCCACTCGGCAGAGCTATGCAGACCGCCATGGTCATCGCCGACCGGCTCGGAGCCGAGGTGATCGAGGTGCCGGAACTCGCCGATCTCGATCACGGCACGCTGGCGGGCATGACCTGGGACGAGATCGACGCGGCGTATCCGACGGCCAGAGAGGAGCGCGCCGCCAATCGCTACGGGTGGGCATTCCCCGGTGGTGAGAGTTATGCGCAGGCCAGGTCGCGAGCGCGAAAGGCCCTCAGCAGCTGCGGATGGGCTTCCGAGGGGACGCCGCTGCTCGTGAGCCACGAGATGATCGGCCGGATGCTGCGTGCGGAGCTACGAGGACTCGATGCGTCCAACGCCCTCGGTCTGAGACACCCGCACGGCGTGGTCTTCGAGATCGATGGCCGGTCAGAGCGCATGCTCTGACATCGCGGTCCGGCGTCGATCTCGGTCAGGGCTGCGAGGTCTCGTCGTCCGGGAGGAGATCAGGGCGGCGCTTCCTGGTGCGCTCGAACTGCTGCTCGCGGCGCCACGCGGCGATCGCCCCGTGGTTGCCGCTCAGCAGGATGTCCGGCACCGACCGCTCCCGCCACGAAGCGGGCTTCGTGTACGACGGGTACTCCAGGAGACCGTCCTCATGCGACTCCTCGACAAGACTCTCCGGGTTGCCGACGACACCGGGGATGAGCCTCCCGATCGCCTCGATCATCGCCATCGTGGCGACCTCTCCCCCGTTGAGGACGTAGTCCCCGAGGCTGATGAGGCGCACCTCGCCGAGGTCGGCGGCGTACTCGAAGACGCGTTCGTCGATGCCCTCGTAACGCCCGCAGCCGAAGACGAGGTGCTCGCGGGTCGCCAGCGACCGTGCGGTCTTCTGCGTGAAGACCTCGCCGGCTGGCGAAGGGAAGATGATGGTCGGCCGCTCGGCATCCGACGCCGTTTCCGAACGAGCGGTGACCTCATCGAGAGCGAGTCCCCACGGCTCCGGCTTCATGACCATGCCGGCGCCACCACCGTAGGGGGTGTCGTCGACCGTGTTGTGACGATCGGACGTCCAGGCACGGAGGTCGTGCACGCGAAGGTCGATAATGCCGGCGTGCTGCGCCTTCCCGAGGAGGGAGAGCGTCAGGCCGTCGAAGTAGGACGGGAAGATGGAGAGGACGTCGATGCGCACGGGGGAACCGTATCAGCGGTCACTCAGAGGCTTCGGCGTCCGCGCCCGACGGCTGCTCGGCGTCCCCGGCGTCGGGGAGGTCCTCGAAGAGTCCGGGCGGCGGCGTCACGATCAGACGACCGGCCGCGACGTCGACGGTGGGGACGATGGCGGCCACGAAGGGCACCATCACCTCGGTGTCGGCGGACTTCACGATGAGCAGATCCTGCGCCGGGAAGTGCTCGACACGGATGACCCGGCCGACGACCGCATCATCGCGAACGACGTCGAGCCCCACGAGCTGGTGATCGAACCAGGCGTCGTCCTCGACCTCATCGACGTCCTGATCGATCCAGAGGATCGCCTTGACGAGACTCTCGGCGGCTTCTCGATCATCGACATCTTCGAAGAAGACGACCGGATTCCCGTTCATCAAGCGGTATTCGCGAACGGTGATGTCCTTGCCGTGCCACGGCGATGCCTCGGGCACCTGCACCGTGAAACCGGCACCGGGGGTGAAACGACCAGCCGGATTGTCGGTGTACAGCTCGAGCTTGAGCCCGCCTTTGAGGCCGTGCGCCTTCACGAGGCGCCCGACGCGCAGCTGATTCTTGCCCTGGTTACGGTCCTTCGGCACCACGTCAGTCGTCCGCGACATCGACGCGGACCCGACGCCCGTCAGCGAGCGCGCTGACGAGGGTGCGAAGGGCCTTGGCTGTGCGGCCGCCGCGCCCGATCACGCGTCCACGGTCATCGGGGTGCACGCGCACCTCGAGGAGATCGCCTCGCGGCGATGTGGATTCATTGATACGGACATCCTCCGGGTGATCGACGATCCCCTTGACGATGTGTTCGAGCGCGGCGGCGAGCACGGCGGATTACTCTGCGTCGGCGGCGGGAGCCTGAGCGGCTTCCGCGTCGGCCGCGGCGGGAGCCTCCTCAGCGGGGGCCTCCACCTTCTTCTCGACCTTGGGCTTGACGACGGACTTCTTGGATGCGTCGATCTCGAAGGGAGCCTTGGGCTCCTTCACCTTGAGGGTGGACTTCGCGTCGGCGTCGCCCTTGAACTTGCCCCAGTCGCCCGTGATCTTGAGGATGGCGGCGACCTGCTCGGTCGGCTGTGCGCCGACGGAGAGCCAGTACTGCGCACGCTCGGAGTCGACCTCGATGAACGAGGGCTCCTCGGTGGGGTGGTACTTGCCGATCTCCTCGATCACGCGACCATCGCGCTTGGTCTTCGAGTCGGCGACGACGATGCGGTAGTACGGCGCACGGATCTTGCCCAGGCGCTTGAGACGAATCTTGACAGCCACGATTCTCCTGAATTGTGTGGAAGGAAACGAACTGATCGCCTGGAGAGTGGGGTGCACACCCGGCGGAAGCTCAAATGAGTGTGGACACCTGCTGGATAGAGGGTCGAGCAGGTCGTCCGACCCTCTATTCTGCCAGATCCTCGCGCCCGGCGCGAAACGTGGCGAAACGGCCGTTGTCGTGTCGTGTCGCCCGCATGTCAGACTGTGCGGGTGAAGCTCGAGTTCGCCTCTTCCGCCCGATCCACCGTCGGCCTCGAATGGGAGATCATGCTCGCGGACCCCGTGAGCGGTGACCTCGTCGGACGCGCCCCGGAACTGCTCGCGGCGCTCGAAGCCGAGAGCGAGGATGAGCGCCATACCGTCACGGGCGAGCTGCTCACGAACACGATCGAAGTCACGAGCGGGATCGGCGATTCCGTCGCGCACGCCGTCGACGACATCGCGAACGCCATCACCGCCGTGCGCACCGCGACCGACCCGGCGGGCATCGAACTGCTGTCGGCCGGCAGCCACCCGTTCGCGCAGTGGTTCGATCAGGAGGTCACCGACAAGTCGCGGTATCACACCCTGATCGAGCGCACTCAGTGGTGGGGGCGCAACATGATGATCTGGGGAATCCACGTGCACATCGGCGTGGAGGACCAGCGCAAGGTCTTCCCCATCATCAACGCGCTCTCGGCATACCTCCCCCATCTGCAGGCGCTGTCGGCGTCGAGTCCGTTCTGGGCGGGCGAGCGCACCGGCTACGCCTCGAACCGCGCCCTGGTGTTCCAACAGCTGCCGACGGCCGGACTCCCCTGGCCGCTACGCGACTGGGCACAATACGAGTCGTATCTCGACGACATGGTCCGCACCGGCGTGATGGCGGACGCCACGGAGGTGCGCTGGGACATCCGTCCCGCTCCGCGATGGGGAACCATCGAGGTGCGAGCCTGCGACGGCCTGTCGACGCTGCCGGAGCTCGCGTCGGTCGCGGCGCTCGTGCAAGTGCTCGTCGAGCACTTCTCCCGTCAGCTCGACGAAGGACGGACCCTTCCCGAGCTCCCCGCGTGGTTCCACCGGGAGAACAAATGGCGCGCGGCGCGGTACGGTCTCGACGCACGCGTCATCGTCGATGCCGCCGGAACGCAGCGTCCCGTGCGTGAACACCTCGCCGAAGTGCTGGAAGAGCTCGCACCCGTGGCCGTGGAGCTCGGCTGCGTCCGGGAGTTCGGCAACAACGCCGTCACTCTCGAGAACGGGGCCAGTTACGAGCGTCAGCTCGTGATCGCGAATGCCACCGCCGGAGATCTCACCGCCGTCGTGCAGCACCTCATCCGCGAGTTCCGCTCCGGACCCGAGGCGTCGACAGAAGGCGCGTAGCCACGACCTCTGTCGGCGGTCGACTCAGTCCTCGACGAGGCGCCGGGCGAGTCCTTCATCCAGGACGACGTCGGTGATGAGCCCTGCGGAGAGGGCGGCCCGGAGGCTGACCAGCTTCGGGACGCCCGACACGACGCATATCCGACGAGGAACGCGGCGCAGGCGGTCGAGTCCCGGTCCGGTCGCCCGGGCGTTCACGCGGATATCCCGCCAGGATCCGTCGGATCGGAAGAACACCGTGGCGACGTCGCCGATCGCGTGGTCCTCGCGCAGGCTGCGGTAGTCGTCGCGTCCGAGATATCCGCCGACGTACACGCGACTCGGAACCTCAGCAGCCGGAGACCCCAGGCTGAAGACCGCGACGTCCATCTTCGCCTGCAGATCGAGCACTCGACGGGTGCTGCGCTCGCGCCACATCGCCTCACGGGTGGCGGGATCGTCGAAGAACGCGGGCACGGGGAACTGCTGCACCTGCGCACCGAAGGCGCTGCCGAACCGCTGCAGGATGTCACTGGAGTACTCCACGCCTGTGGTCTGGGTGTTACCGGCCCCGTTGAGCTGGACGAAGGTCGTGTTGTGCGTCTCCTTCTGCGTGAGGCCGCGGCTCACCGCACTGATCGTCGATCCCCAGGCCACACCGATGATCATGTTGGAGTCGACGAACTGGGACAGCAGGCGGCCGGCCGTGAGCGCGACGCGCTCGAGACGTTCCACCTCGCTGAGGATCTCGGGCATGGGAACGACGTGTGCGGCCACGCGGTGCCGGTCGCGGATGCGCTGTTCGAGCATGCCGAGCCGCTCCAGCGGCGAGTTGATGCGGATGTCGACGAGGCCGCTCTCCCGCGCGAAGCTCAAGAGGCGTGAGACCGAGGAACGGGAGGTACCGAGCTCCTGCGCGATCACCTCCATCGTCTTGTCCTGCATGTAGTAGAGCTGCGCGGCCGTGAGCGCCGCGATCAGCTTGCTATCGCGGGTTTCCGCGCTCTGACCGGCCATCGTGACCTCCTCACCCTCGATCCTTGCACATATGTGCAGTGGGCTTGCGCGGGATGCCACACAGGTCGATGCTGGTTGGCAAGTAAGGAAGAGAGGGTCGACGATGATCGATTCCACACACTCGTCAGCGGAGCGCGCAGAGGTTCGTGCCGTCCGCGAATCCGGACGCACCAAGGTGCTCGTCATCGGTGGCGGGATCAACGGCATCTCCACGTTCCGCGACCTGGCGCTCCAAGGTGTCGATGTCGTGCTCGTCGAGCGTGGCGACTTCGCATCGGGCGCATCCGCAGCGTCGAGCCACATGATCCACGGCGGGATCCGCTATCTCGAGAACGGCGAATTCCGGCTCGTGCGCGAGTCCGTCGAGGAGCGCAACGGACTGCTCAAGATCGCCCCTCACTACGTGAAGCCGCTGCAGACGACCATCCCGATCTACTCCACCTTCTCCGGCATCCTGTCCGCTCCCCTGCGATTCCTGACGCACAAGAGCGGCAAGCCCCAGGAACGCGGCGCGTTCCTGATCAAGGTCGGCCTGACGATCTACGACACGTTCTCGCGTGACGGCGGAATGGTGCCCCGACACCGCTTCCTCGGTCGGAAGAAGTCGCTCGCCGAACTGCCGTCGCTCGACCCGAACATCAAGTACACGGCGACCTACTACGACGCGTCGATGCACGACCCCGAGCGTCTCGCGCTCGACGTGCTCCAGGACGGTCGCGCAGCACACCCCGAAGCACACGCGCTCAACTACGTCGAGGCGATCGCGCGCGAGGGCGATGAGGTGGTCCTCCGCGATCGCGAGAGCGGCACCGAGTTCCGCGTTCACGCCGATGTCGTGGTCAACGCGTCCGGCCCCTGGACGGACCTCACGAACGACGCGCTCGGCGAGGACACCCGGTTCATGGGCGGAACCAAGGGCTCGCACATCGTGCTCGACCACCCCGAACTGCTGGAGGCGACGCAGGGGAGGGAGATCTTCTTCGAGCATTCCGACGGCCGCATCGTTCTCATCTACCCGCTCAAGGGGCGAGTGCTCGTCGGCACCACCGACATCGACGCCGACCCGCGCGAGGTCCCGGTGTGCACCGAGGAAGAGGTCGACTACTTCTTCGAACTGATCCACCACGTCTTCCCGACGATTCCGGTCGCCCGCGATCAGATCGTCTACAAGTTCTCCGGAATCCGACCGCTGCCGCGCCACGAGGACACCGCCCCCGGATTCGTCTCCCGTGACTACCGCATCGAGGTCGACGAGAAGGGCGCCGTTCCCCTCGTCAGCCTCGTCGGCGGCAAGTGGACGACGTTCCGTGCGCTCGGCGAATCGCTCTCCGACGTCGTGCTGGGCCTGATCGATCGCACCAGGACCGTCTCCACCGCAGGACGGGCAATCGGTGGCGGCCGAGAATTCCCGCGCACCGAGAAGGCACGCCGCATCTGGGTCCAGGAGAACCTGCCCGGTGCCGGAGCACGTGCCGACCAGCTGCTCGCGCGTTATGGAACCCGCGCAGCCGATGTGTGGGCGCATGTCGAGCAGGGACCGGATTCTCCCCTCGCGGGCGGCGACCTCTCCACGCGGGAACTCGAGTGGATGGTGCAGAACGAGATGGTGGCGCGCCTCGAAGACATCGTGCTCCGCCGCACCAGCATCGCCTTCACCGGGAACGCGAACGCCGAGGTGCTCGATGAGATCGCCGACGCGCTCGCTCCCATGCTCGGCTGGGACCGCGCGCGCCACGACGCCGAACTCGACCAGACCCGCCAATTGCTGAACGAACGACACGGACTCGATATCCGCTCCCGCACCCGCGGCTGACAGGACTTCGGACTGCCGCCCTCCTCGCGGTGCAACCCCATAAAGTGTCGGGGCAGAGGGGCCTCGACACACAAGAAAGGTCAAAGAAGACATGGCTGATGTGAATCTCGGTCTCTACTTCCTCTCGGAGTTGGTCGGTACAGCGATGCTGGTCCTCCTCGGTTGTGGTGTGGTCGCCAACGTGGCCCTTGCGAAGAACAAGGGCTTCGGCGGCGGCTTCCTGATGGTCAACTGGGGATGGGGCCTCGCGGTCTTCGCCGGTGTGCTCGTCTCCGCGTACTCCGGTGCGATCCTCAACCCCGCAGTCGGCATCGGCCTCATGGTCGCCGGCAAGATCAGCGTCGTGATGTTCCTCACCGCCACGGCGGCGGAACTCGTCGGCGCCATCCTCGGTGCGATCGTCGTCTGGCTCGCCTACAAGCAGCACTTCGATGAGGAGCCGGAGGCCGCCAACAAGCTCGGCGTCTTCTCGACCGGCCCCGCCATCCGCTCGTACGGGTGGAACCTCGTCACCGAGATCATCGGCACCTTCGTGCTCGTGTTCGGCATCTTCGCGTTCGCCGACTACGGCGACATCGAGGTCGGCGTGCCCGGAGGCCTCGGGCCGCTCACCGCGCTGCCGGTGGCGCTGCTCGTGGTCGGAATCGGCGCGTCGCTCGGTGGTCCGACCGGCTACGCGATCAACCCCGCCCGTGACCTCGGTCCGCGCATCGCTCACGCGATCCTGCCGATCAAGGGCAAGGGTGCCAGCGACTGGTCCTACTCGTGGGTACCCGTCGTCGGGCCCCTCATCGGTGGTGTGATCGCCGCCCTCGCCGCACCCGTGCTGCTCGGCCTCGCCGGCTGACGCACATCCCATCGCACTGAATTCAAAGGAGAGCACAAGTGGCTGACTACATCATCGCCATCGACCAGGGAACGACGTCGAGCCGCGCGATCATCTTCGACAAGAAGGGCAGCATCGTCGCGACCGGCCAGAAGGAGCACGAACAGATCCTCCCGAAGGCCGGTTGGGTCGAGCACGACGCCGCCGAGATCTGGCGCAACGTGCAGGAGGTCATCGGGCTGGCCCTCGGCCGCGCCGACCTGACGCGTCACGACATCGCGGCAGTCGGCATCACGAACCAGCGCGAGACCGCCGTCGTGTGGGACAAGAAGACCGGGAAGCCGGCCTACAACGCGATCGTCTGGCAGGACACCCGCACGCAGGACATCGTCGACCGCCTGGCGGCTGACGGCGGCGTCGAGCGGTTCAAGCCGGTCGTCGGCCTCCCGTTGGCGACGTACTTCTCCGGCACCAAGATCGCCTGGATCCTCGAGAACGTCGAGGGTGCGCGCGAGAAGGCGGAGGCGGGCGACCTGATCTTCGGCACCACCGACAGCTGGGTCCTCTGGAACCTCACCGGTGGAGCCGATGGCGGCGTGCACGTCACGGATGTCACGAATGCCTCCCGCACGATGTTCATGGACCTCGAGACGCTCGAGTGGCGCGACGACATCCTCGAGGCGTTCGGCGTGCCGCGCTCGATGATGCCGGAGATCCGCTCCTCCTCCGAGGTGTACGGCACCGCCGAGAGCTCGTCGCTGCTGCGCGAGACGCCGATCGCCGGCATCCTGGGCGACCAGCAGGCGGCGACGTTCGGGCAGGCCGCGTTCCAGACCGGCGAGAGCAAGAACACCTACGGAACGGGTTGCTTCCTGATCTTCAACACGGGCGAGGAGATCGTCCACTCGAAGAACGGGCTGCTCACCACTGTGGGGTACAAGCTCGGCGACGGCCCGACGCACTACGCACTGGAGGGCTCCATCGCCGTCACCGGGTCCCTCATCCAGTGGCTGCGTGACCAGCTCGGCATCATCTCCTCGGCCCCCGAGGTCGAGAAGCTGGCCGAGCAGGTCGAGGACAACGGCGGCGTATACATCGTCCCGGCGTTCTCGGGTCTGTTCGCGCCGTACTGGCGCTCGGACGCCCGTGGCGCGATCGTGGGCCTCACCCGCTACGCGAACAAGAACCACATCGCGCGCGCCGCGCTGGAGGCCGTGGCCTTCCAGACCCGCGACGTGCTGGATGCGGTCAACGCGGACGCTGGTGTGGACCTGACCGAGCTCAAGGTCGATGGTGGCATGGTCGCGAACGACGCGCTCATGCAGTTCCAGGCTGATGTGCTCGGCGTTCCGGTCGTGCGTCCGGTGGTCGCCGAGACCACCGCACTCGGCGCGGCATACGCGGCTGGTCTCGCCGTCGGATTCTGGAACGGCCTGGACGACCTGTCCGCGAACTGGCAGGAGGACAAGCGCTGGGAGCCCTCGATGGAGGACGCGGAGCGTGACCGTCAGCTGCGCCTCTGGCGCAAGGCCGTCACGAAGTCGATGGACTGGGTCGACGAAGACGTGAAGTGATCTGACGTCACAGGGAAGCGGGTCCGGAGTTCTCCTCCGGGCCCGTTTTCGCGCCCGCGGGGACGACGTCATCGATGACGGCGAGGAAGGCTCTCGCCACGTTCCGCGGTGCCGCGAGATCCCATGCCAGGTGCTCGACGCGTACGGGACCGTCGCGGACCTCGGCGGTCGCGACATCCGCCGCAGATCGTTCGATCGTCCCCGGTGCGAGCAGAGTCACCGCCAGGCCGGCGGCGACCAGACCGAGGAGGAGGGTGGCGGAGTCCGCCTCGAAGGCGACATCCCGCGACAGTTCTGCGGAGGCGAAGGCGGCATCACTCTGTGCGCGCCCCGAGGTGCCCGCCGGGAAGTCGGCGAACGTCGCACCGGCGAGGTCGTGCAGTGTCACCACACCGGTCTCGGATAGCTCGTGCCCACGAGGGAGCGCCGCCACCAGCCGGTCCCGCGACAGGACGCGCGACGCCACACCCAGCGGCTGAGTCCCTTCGCGGAGACCGAGAAGGGCGACATCGAGGTCGCCGCGACGCAGGCGGGTAATCAGCACGTCGCTGTTCCCCACCTGCAGTTCGACTCGCGCGAGCGGATGCGCGGCCCGGTACGCGACGAGCACCGCAGGGATGTCGACGGCGGTCACCGTCGGGATGACGCCGATCCGGAGTGTGCCGGTCACCACCCCCACCGCCGCGGCTGCTCCCTCCCGCGCCTGCTCCGCCGCCCGGAGCGCGGTCCGTGCATGTCCGAGGAACGCCTCCCCCGCCTCGCTCAGTCGGACGCTGCGGCTCGACCTCACGAAGAGGCGCTGACCGAGCTCGCGCTCGAGAGCGGCGATCTGATGGCTCAACGCCGATTGCGTGACGAAGCAGCGTTCGGCGGCTCGAGTGAAGCTGGATGTCTCCGCCACCTCGACGACGTATCGGAGTTGCTGGAGTTCCATTCATTCATGATGGCACCTCATGGATAACGTGACAAACATGCGTTGGACTCATATTCCCCTGGCGCGCACGCTGGAACCATGAACCGCCTGACGCTCGTGCTGCTGACCGCACTCGCCCCCATCGCCTGGGGAACGACGTACCTCGTCACCACCGAGCTGCTTCCGCCGGGCCATCCGCTCTTCGCCGGCCTGCTTCGCGCCCTCCCGGCCGGGCTGCTGGCCGTGCTCATCAGCCGACGACTGCCCCACGGGTCGTGGTGGTGGAAGTCCTTCGTGCTCGGCGCGCTCAACATCGGCGCCTTCTTCCCCCTCCTGTTCCTGGCGGCCGAGCGGCTTCCCGGCGGAGTCGCCGCTGCTGTTGCGGGAGCTCAACCGCTCATCGTGCTAGTGCTCGGCGCCCTCGTCCTGCAGGAGAGGATCAGACCCCTCACCGCAACGGCGGCAGTCATCGGAGCCAGCGGCGTGGCGCTCGTCGTCCTGGGGCCGGCCGCGGAACTCGACTTCTGGGGTGTGCTGGCTGCGATCGGAGGCGTCACCGCCACCGGAGCGGGGATGATCCTCACCAAACGCTGGGGACGGCCTGACCGAGTCAGTCCCGTCGCATACGCCGGATGGCAGCTGTCGGCGGGAGGCCTGCTGCTCCTCCCGCTCACACTCGCGGTCGAAGGCGTACCCGCCGAGATCGACGGTGGTGCCGCGCTCGGCTACCTGTGGCTCGGCACCGCCGGCGGCATCGTCGCGTACACGCTGTGGTTCCGAGGCATCCAGCAGCTCCCGGTGATCGCGCCGGGCCTGCTCGCGCTACTCTCCCCCATCGTCGCGACGATCCTGGGTGTGCTGGTCGCGGGTGAGCGCTTCACGGTTGTCCAGGCGATCGGCCTGACCCTCACGATCGGTGCGCTCATCCTCGGACAGATCGTCGCCCGGCCGCCGTCCGCAGACGCCAGGCGATCGCGGCAGACGTCATCCGCCGCCCTGGCCGCTCCGCGCTGAGCGCGGTTCAGCCCTTGCCGAACAGCTTCTGGATCTCGGCGAGTTCGGCTTCGCTCGGCGCCTGGCCGGCTCCGCCACCGAGGCCGAAGCCCGAACCGGTCGGCGTCGAGGTCGCGGTGATTCCGGCGTTCTCCGCCGCGCGCTTCGCCGGGTTGCCCGAACGCGAGCCACCGGAGGACTTCGCCTTCTTGCCGCGCTTCGAGGATGCGCCGGGCCGCCCCATGCCAGGCACCGCTCCCATTCCGGGAATGTTGGGCGTGCCACCGCGGGCCACGGTCTTCATCATCTTCGCCGCCTGCTCGAAACGCTGCACCAGCTGGTTCACGTCAGTGACGGTCATGCCGGAACCGCGCGCAATGCGCAGACGCCGCGAACCGTTGAGGACCTTGGGGTTGCGACGCTCCCCCGGCGTCATCGAGCGGATGATGGCCTCGGTGCGGTCGATCTCACGCTCGTCGAAGTCTTCGAGCTGCTGCTTCATCTGCCCCATGCCCGGAAGCATCCCGAGCATCTTCTTCATCGAGCCCATCTTCTTCATCTGCTGAAGCTGCTCAAGGAAGTCTTCGAGGGTGAACGCCTCGGTGGCGAGCTTCTCGGCCATCTTCATGGCCTCGTCCTCGTCGAAGGCCTGCTGGGCCTGCTCGATGAGCGTCAGGATGTCGCCGAGGTCGAGGATGCGGCTCGCCATGCGGTCGGGGTGGAACGGCTCGAGGTCTTCGAGGCGCTCGCCTGTCGAGGCGAAGATGATGGGGCGGCCGGTGACCGAGGCCACCGACAGCGCCGCACCACCGCGGGCGTCGCCGTCGAGCTTGGAGAGGACGACGCCGGTGAAGTCCACGCCCTCTTGGAAGGCCTTCGCCGTGTTCACCGCATCTTGACCGATCATCGCGTCGATGACGAACAGCACCTCATCGGGGTCCACGGCCTTGCGGATGTCGGCGGCCTGCTTCATGAGCTCGGCATCGACGCCGAGTCGGCCCGCCGTGTCGATGATCACGACATCGTGCTGCTGACGACGCGCGTACTCGACGCCCTCGCGCGAGACCTTCACGGGATCGCCGACACCGTTGCCGGGCTCGGGCGCGTAGACTGCGGCACCTGCCTGCTCGGCCACCACCTGCAGCTGGTTGACGGCGTTCGGGCGCTGGAGGTCGGCAGCCACCAGGAGAGGCGTGTGGCCCTCCCCCTCGAGCTGCTTCGCGAGCTTGCCCGCGAAGGTCGTCTTACCGGAACCCTGCAGGCCCGCGAGCATGATGACGGTCGGTGCGGTCTTCGCGAACTGCAGGCGCCGCTGCTCGCCGCCGAGGATCTGCACCAGTTCCTCGTTGACGATCTGGACGACCTGCTGCGCGGGGTTCAGCGCCTTGTTGACCTCGTCACCGAGGGCGCGTTCGCGCACCTTCGCGGTGAACTCCTTGACGACGACGAGTGCGACGTCGGCGTCGAGCAGTGCGCGACGGATCTCGCGCACTGTGCCGTCGACATCGGCAGCAGTGAGCTTTCCCTTCGTGCGCAGATTGCGGAAGGTCTCGGTGAGTCGATCGGAGAGCGTGCCAAAGGTAGCCATGGTGCTGTCGATTCTACGCGAGTGGAGCCTCCACGCTCAGCGCGGCACGGAGGTCGGCCTTCGCCCTCTGGTAGCGCCCCCGCACCGTCGACGCGGGAACCCCCAGCAGTTCTGCCGCGTCGGTCAGGGAGAAACCGTCCCAGTGCACCAGGCGGACGAGTTCGGCGAGGTCCGGGTCGAGACGCGAGATCGCATCGCGTACCTCTGCGCCCGCGTCGGCAGGGGCCGTCGAAAGCTCCTGCGAGACGTGAGAACGAATGCGGTCCGCCAGCGCCCAGCGCCGCCGCTCCCCGCGCGAATGATTGAGCAGCGTTCCGCGTGCAACGCCGAACAACCACATCCGTGCACACTCGGAATCCTCAGGCAGTCGACGAACACGGCGCCACGCGACGACCATGGTCTCGCTCAGGAGATCTGCAGCGTCGTCGGGGCCGACTCGTCGCGAGAGGTACGCGAGTAGATCCGACGCGTTCGCCTCAAAGGCCGCGAGGAGCAACGCATCCTCCGGGTGACGGGTCACGATGCACCCCCCTCGCCGCCCCAGTCCTCCCCTTCGCAGTGGAGCTGGCTGTGCGAATCAGTGCCTGCCAGGTCACCGCGACCGGTGTCTATCCCGTTGGCCTTCAGCTCCTCGTACAGCGCCATGGAGAGGGCCTGATCGTGCGCTCGCCACGCGTTCAAGTCAGGCTGCCGCGGATCCGTGGCTGTCTCCTCCGACGCAGCCAGGTCAGCCTCGACGGCGGCGAGCTGCTCCGCCACATACGGTTCCGCGGCCGCTTCGACATCCGTGTTCGCGAACCAGTCGTCGATGATCCGGTTGACCTGGAGCTGGGTGACCGGGTTGTGGGTATCCCAACCGCTGTAGCGGATCTCGCATTCTCCCCAGGTGGGCGACGTGTACGTGTAGCTTCGGTCGGGATCCTCCAGCCCTGACCCCCAGAGCCAGTCTGACGACGCGGTCGCGATGCCCGCACCGCCGACGAGCAGGAGGCCCAGCGCTCCACTCAGCACCGCTGCTCGGCGGCCCCTCCGCCGCGGCCTCGCGACGGTTCTCGCTTCGGCGAGCATCGCACGCGTGTCGACGGACCGGATCGTCGCGGGCTGCGGTGCCGACGCATCCAGCAGCTCGTCCAACTGGTCTCGAATCATGAGTTCCTCCTCAGGGGTGGGTTCACTCATGACCTGTCCGGTTCACGACGTTTCGTCCGCGGCGATCATTCTTTCCAGGGGAGGTCGTTGATCACGCCGAGCGCCTCATGCAACACGGCCTCCGGCGTTCCTCGCCCCGCCCCCTGCTCAGCCCAGACACGCAGCGCCGAAAGCACGGCAGCGGCGTAGGCAGCTCCGACGATGTCGGCACGGACGACGTCGATTCCGGCACTCCGCGCCGCGACAGCAACGGCATCGGAAAGCCGCGCCAGACGGAGGCCCGTGTCCCTCACGAGCTCATCCTGCAATCCCATCGCCGCGGCGTTGCGGAGCGCGAGGGCGAGCGGATCCGGTTCGAAACCGTGCACGACGAGCAGCAGGATTCGGCGCACCGTCTCTCCGGATGCCCCGCTCCCCAACCCGCCGAGCGATCGGATAGCTTCACCGATGCGCTCGTCCATGCCCGACCACAGCACGTCACTCTTCGACGTGAAGTAATTGAAGAAGCTCGATCTGCTCACGCCGGCTCGCTGGGTGATGTCCGCGACCGACGTCGCGTCGTACCCACGCTCCAGGAAGAGCTCGCACGCCGCCTCCGCGAGAGTCTCTCGCGAAGACGCCTTCGGGCGTCCTGCTCTGCCGGTGGAACTCATGCCCTCACGCTACCGCGACGCGAAGCGCCGGCACCGGGCAACCGCAGAAGGGGTATTGTTGCCCTCAGTCCAATTAACTTGAGAAGGAGAGCGTGATGCTCGAGATCCTCACTCCGGGGTTCGCTCCGACGCCCGTGCCGTACCTCGAAGGGTGGGAGCTGCAGAGACGTGTCCACGCCGACGTGGTCGCGGGCCTCCGCCCGGACACGCTGATCCTCCTCGAACACGAGGCCGTCTACACGGCGGGCAAGCGCACCGAGCCGCACGAGCGTCCGCAAGACGGCACCCCGGTGATCGATGTGGACCGCGGGGGCAAGATCACCTGGCACGGCCCGGGGCAGCTGGTGGGGTATCCGATCGTGCGGCTGATCGAGCCCATCGACGTCGTCGCACATGTACGTCGTCTGGAGCGCCTCCTCATCGAAGTCCTGAAACCGTTCGGGATCGAGGGCTATCAGGTCGACGGTCGAAGCGGAGTGTGGGTGCGGCGCCCGCTCTCCGAGGACAAGGTCGCGGCGATCGGCGTGCGGGTGCAGCAGGGGGTGACGATGCACGGCTTCGCGATCAACTGCGACAACACACTCGCCGGATTCCGCGACATCGTCCCGTGCGGCATCACAGACGCCGGCGTCACGACCGCGAGCGAGGTCGTCGGCGCCGCCGTCTCCCCCCTCGATCTCGTCGATGCGGTGACGGACGCCTTCGTCACCGAGTACACGCACCGCGAGCTGACTGGAGTCCACGCATGACCGCCGCTCCCGATGGCCGCAAGCTCCTCCGTCTCGAGATCCGGAACGCGGAGACGCCGATCGAGCGCAAGCCGGAGTGGATCAAGACCAAGGCGAAGATGGGCCCGGAGTACACCGCCCTCCATTCCCTCGTCAAGAGCGAGGACCTACACACGGTGTGCCAGGAGGCGGGCTGTCCGAACATCTACGAGTGCTGGGAGGATCGCGAGGCGACGTTCCTCATCGGCGGCTCCCAGTGCACCCGTCGATGCGACTTCTGCCAGATCGACACGGGAAAGCCCGATGCGTACGACACCGACGAGCCCCGGCGCGTCGCCGAGAGCGTGGCACGGATGAACCTGCGCTACGCCACGGTGACGAGCGTGGCTCGCGACGATCTGCCCGACACCGGCGCGTGGCTCAACGCGGAGACCGTGCGGAAGATCCATGAGCTCAACCCGAACACGGGGGTCGAGCTCCTCGCGAACGAACACAACGCCGACCCTGCTTTCCTGGGCCAGATCTTCGACGCCCGCCCCGAGGTGTTCGCCCACAACGTGGAGACGGTCCCCCGCATCTTCAAGCGCATCCGTCCCGCGTTCCGCTACGAGCGCTCACTGAACGTTCTCACCCAGGCGCGCGACGCCGGACTGATCACGAAGTCGAACCTGATCCTCGGCATGGGAGAGGAGCCGGAAGAGGTCGTCCAGGCGCTGAACGATCTGCACGATGCCGGATGCGACATCATCACGATCACGCAGTACCTACGCCCCACACCTCGTCATCTGCCCGTTGCGCGATGGGTGAAGCCGGCGGAATTCGTCGAGTTCAAGGAAGAGGCGGAGCGGATCGGCTTCCTCGGTGTACTGGCAGGTCCTCTGGTGCGGTCGTCGTACCGTGCGGGGCGCCTGTGGGCCCAGTCGATGGTGTCCAAGGGACGCGAGATCCCCGACCACCTGTCGCACATCGCCGAGAGCGCCGACCTCGGGTTCGCTCAGGCCGTCTGATCGACCGCCGTCCCGGGTGCATCCCGGGGCGGTGGCTCAGTCGGCGCTCATCACCGACTGCACGGTGCCGTCCGAGCCGAGGTTCACGAGGAGGACGTCGTCGGATGAGCTGTCGTCCAGGGCGTACTCGAGGACGGCGAAGGGCTCTGAGCCGCCGTGCTCGTCGGCGAGGATGGTCATGCTCATCAGGCGCAGCGAGCGGATGATGTCCACGGCCGCATCCCCTGACACGTCCACGAGGACCTCGGGGAGATCGTCGCCGTAGGCCTCCTGCTGCTGGAGGATGTACTCGGTCACCTCGCTGGTGCGGTCATCGACCTCGGCGAGCATGCCCCGACGGGCAGTATCGTCGACGTTCTCCAGTCCGGCGATGAGACCCGCGGCGATGTCCAGCGCGTCCGCGGACACGTCGTCCTGATCCGGAGCGGTCAGATCCACGGTGACGCTCTGGTCACCGAGCTCGACGGTCTCCGACCAGAAGATCGAGCCGTCGGGGCCCGAGGACAGGAGTCCGAAGTAGTCGTGTTCGATCGCCATAACGCTATGAAACCAGCCTCGTGCTCACTGCGGTAGTCCCGTCATCAACCGACCAACGACTGGACGAACACATGGGGGGTGAATCCGGTGAGATCGTCGATCCCCTCGCCCTGCCCGAGCAGCTTCACGGGGATGCCGGTGCGCTCTTGCACCGCAAGCACGAACCCGCCCTTCGCGGAACCGTCGAGCTTGGTCAGGACGAGCCCCGTGACGCCCGCGTGCTCCAGGAACGCCTCGGCCTGCATCACGCCGTTCTGGCCCGTCGTGGCATCGAGGACCAGCAGCACCTCGCTGATGGGCGCCTGCTTCTCGATGACACGGCGCACCTTGGTGAGCTCATCCATGAGCCCGCCCTTGGTGTGCAGGCGGCCGGCGGTGTCGATGATCGCGATCTCGATACCTTCGCGCTTGGCGTACTCGACGGTCTGGAAGGCGACGGATGCAGGATCCTGGCCCTCCTGCTGCGGACGGACGATCGCCGCTCCCCCGCGCTGCGCCCAGGTCGCGAGCTGATCGACTGCCGCTGCGCGGAACGTGTCGGCTGCACCGACGACGACACTGCGCTGATAGCCGCGGAGGAACTTGGTGAACTTGCCGATGGTGGTCGTCTTGCCAACGCCGTTCACGCCGACGACCAGCACGACGGCCGGACGCTCGGTGAGCTTGAGCGTCGTGTCGAACTTCGCGAAGTGCTCTTCGAGGGTCTCGCGCAGCATGCGCTGGAGGTCACGAGGATCGGTCGTACGGTACCTGTCGACCTTGGCCCGCAGCTCCTCGACGACGCGCTCGCTGATGTCGGGCCCGAAGTCAGCCGTGATCAGCGCCGTCTCGAGGTCCTCCCACGTCGTCTCATCGATGGTGGGCTTGACGAACATGCCGCGCAGTGCGCGACCGAGAGACCAGGACTTCTCCGCCATTCCTCCAGCCTACGGGTAGCGCGGGCCGGACCACGCCGTCCCGAGCAGAGCGGGTCAGACGGCAGCTGCGGCCCGGTCCCCCACGCGCTGGCCGACGACCGCGGACACGCCGTCCTGGCGCATCGAGACACCGTAGAGAGCGTCGGCGATCTCCATCGTGCGCTTCTGGTGCGTGATGATCAACAGCTGCGAGCTCTCGCGCAGCTGCTCGAACACGGTGAGCAGGCGTCCCAGGTTCGCGTCATCGAGTGCAGCCTCGACCTCATCGAGGATGTAGAACGGGCTCGGCCGCGCCTTGAAGATCGCCACGAGCAGGGCGACCGCTGCCAGCGAACGCTCACCACCGGAGAGCAGCGAGAGCCGTTCGATCTTCTTGCCGACCGGACGCACCGACACCTCGATGCCGGTCGTCAGCATGTTCTCCGGGTCTGTGAGCGAGATGCTTCCCGTGCCACCGGGGAACAGCAGTGGGAACACCTGACCGAACGCCTCCTTCGTGTCCTCGAAGGCGCTCGCGAAGATGGTCTGCATGCGCTCGTCGAGGTCGGCGATGATCGTCAGGAGGTCCTGCCGCGTCTGCGTGAGATCGGCCAGCTGCTCGGTGAGGAAGGCGTGGCGCTGCTCGAGCGCGGCGAACTCCTCGAGCGCCAGCGGGTTGACGCGGCCGAGCTGAGCGAGCTTCCGCTCGGCGTCGGCCAGGCGGCGCTGCTGGATGCGGCGATCGAACGGGATGGCGGTGTCATCGAGCAGCTCGTCGGCGGCGGGCTCCACGCCCGGATCACGGGGAACCAGCTGATCAGGTCCATATTCCGCAACAAGAATATCTTCGTCGAGGGAGAGCTCGGAAGACACGCGCTCGAGGAGGCTGTTGAGGTGCAGCTTCTTTTCGTGGATCTGCAGTTCAAGGCCGTGCACGCTCTCGGTCAGCCCCGCGAGACGTTCCCGCAGCGACGTCTCCTGGGCACGGAGCCCGACGAGCTCCTCGTTCTGCGCCGAACGCGCGGCCTCCGCTTCGGAGAGAGCGACACGTGCCTCGGTGACCGATCGATCGAGGGAGTCGAGGACCCGCGGCAGCTCCTCCGCGACGCCCGAGGCCGCTTCTCGCTGAGCCCGACGGATCACCGCTCGCCGTGCCGCCTCGGCCGCGGCGTCGCGCTCCTGCTCCCGCTGCCGTTCGAGACTCGTGACCCGCGCCTGAGCCGCACGCACGCGTTCACGCAGAGTCTCGATCTCCAGTCTGGCCCGCACCTCGCCCTCACGGGCCAGCTCGAGCGTTTCGAGCAGCTCGTCTCGCGCAGAGGCGTCGAGGACCGGGCGCGGAGCCGCGATCGCCTCGTCCAGCGCAGCCTTGGTGGCTTCCGCCTTCGCCTCCGCATCGGACACGGCGGCCTGCGCCTGGGCGAGGCCGGTCTCGAGTCGCTCGCATTCGGCCACCGCGGATTCGTGGCGGACGGTGACCCGGTTCACCTGCTCGGCGTGAGTGGCAAGGGCTGCATCGTGTTCGCGCAGTGCGCGGAGCGCCTCCTTGGCCTGCCGCCTGGTCGTCTCGACCGCCTCGTTCGCTTCCTCACGCGCCTCGCGGAGCGAGTCCACCACGACCTGGATCTCGGCCAGCCGCTCGGCAGCCGCATCCCGCTCCGCCGCGAGCTCGAGTCGGGATCGTTCGCCTCCGGAGCCGGTGCGCAGCGTCTGGGCGGTGATCACGTCTCCGCCGACGGTCACGATGGTGGTCGAGGTGTCCCCGGCGGCGTCGAGCGCGGTGCGCGCGACACGCGCGGAACCCAGATCGTCGGCGATCAGAACGTGCGAGAGGATGCCCAACACCCCGTCGGGGGCCGTCACGGTCTCGACCGCGGGTGTGACGCCCTCTATCGGAGCGGCGACCGGCTCAGGACGGAGCGCGTCGGCGACGACGAAGTCGACGACTCCCCTGCGGTTCTCGGCAGCCTCTGCCGCCTGCGCGAACGCGTCGGCGGCGGTGTCGATGAGCACGCCTTCGGCGAGCGGACCGAGGACGGCGGCGATCGCCGCTTCATAGCCGGCCCGGACCTGCACGGCGTCTCCGACAAGACCGCGAACGCCCTTGCCACCCGCCTTGACGATCTCAGCGGCGCCGCCCGACAGAGCCAGGGCACTGCTCAGCGCCGCGGCCTTCGCAGTCAGCGAGTCGACCTCGCGCTCAGCCGCATGCAGTCGCTCACGGAGAGTCTCCCGCTCGGCCTCGGCAGCCGTCGAGGCCCGCTGCGCGCTGTCGTAGGCGGCGGCGTGTTCGACGGCGGTGCCCTCGGGCGCCTCGGCATCGTCGATCGCCTCGAGCGCCTCGGCAGCCTCGCGCCTGCGCGCGTTCGCCGCTTCGAGGGCATTCTCCTGCCGAAGCACCGCCCCTCGCACAGCGGCGAGAGCGGAGGCTGCGGCATCCGCGGTGCCGCGCAGGGTCGAGAGCCGCATGTCGTACTCCGACACCAGTGCGCTCTGCTCCGCGATGTCCACATCGAGCGTGTCGAGCTCTGCTCTGGCATGCACGACGTCACGACTCGCTGATGCGGCGGCATCCTGCGCGTCGCCGAGACCGGCGGAGATCACGTCGATCTCCTCCTTCGCCTCGTCGATGGTGCTCTGCGTCACGGTGACGGCGGTAACGGCGGCATCGTCGTCTTCCGAGCCGAGCAGCGCCAGGCGCTGATTCGCGAGCGTGTAGAGCCCGCGCATCCGCTCCTGTACCTGCTCCAGCCCGAAGGCCACGCTGCGGGCCCGATCGACGGCGACCGAGTTCTGATCCTGTTCGAGTCGCGCGATGCTCGCTCGCACCGTCTCGGCCTGGTCGGACAGGACCAGCCGCTCCGTGTGGCGTTCATGTTCCGTGCGGGTGTGGTCGGCGAGGGCCGTGCGCAGCGCGACGACGTCATCAGCGAAGATCCGCGCCTTCGCATCACGTACCACGGCAGCGATCGTCTGCGCCTCGCGCGCGATCTCGGCCTGGCGACCGAGTGGCTTGAGCTGACGGCGGATCTCCCCCGCCAGGTCGCTGAGACGCGTGAGATTCGCCTCCATCGCATCGAGCTTGCGAAGGGTCTTCTCCTTGCGACGGCGATGCTTCAGGATCCCCGCAGCCTCTTCGATGAAACCGCGGCGGTCCTCCGGAGACGCCTGGAGCACCGTGTCGAGGCGCCCCTGCCCGACGATGACGTGCATCTCTCGGCCCAGACCGGAGTCGCTGAGCAGCTCCTGCACGTCGAGGAGCCGGCATCCCTCACCGTTGATCGCGTACTCACTCGACCCGTTGCGGAACAGCGTGCGGCTGATCGTCACCTCGGCGAACTCGATCGGGAGGGCGCCGTCGGCATTGTCGATCGTCAGCTGCACTTCGGCGCGTCCCAGAGGGCCACGCGTCGAAGTCCCCGCGAAGATGACGTCCTCCATCTTGCCGCCGCGGAGCGTCTTCGCACCCTGCTCGCCCATCACCCAGGCGAGGCCATCGACGACGTTCGACTTGCCCGATCCGTTGGGGCCGACGATGCAGGTCACACCGGGTTCGAAGACGAAGCTCGTCGGCTGCGCGAACGACTTGAACCCTTTGAGCGTCAGGCTCTTCAGATGCATGCGGGCACCGCTCGTCCGGGGAGAATCACGCCGCTACGCTACCGGAATCCCGGGCCTCGGCCGGCATCCCGCGCGGACGTTCATCGAACCGGTACCGCTCGGCGACACGCCGTGCGCGACGGAAATGCTTGACGATGCCCGGCGGAGTTCGCTACCGTGTCCTCCGGATCGACGCACGAAAGGAGGTTACCGATGATGATGATTCAGCTCAACGCACAGGCCACTGGCCTTGCCGCGCCCGCGCACTCTGCGCTGCGCCCTGCGTTCTCGGTAACCGCCGGCGTCCGCATCAGCGCGCTCTCGTAGCAGCGCACCCCGAGAATCACGGCCCTTAGTGGGCCCTCTCCCGTCGGTGCACCCGCGCCCCACCCTCTGATCCGCATCCGGATCATGGATCTCGCCGCCCTTCGGCATCCGCGTTTCGTGGCTCCGAAGTGCCGCCATCCTCCGCACCCCTGGCGGCCTCGCTCGCCACGGAGGTGCGACGTCTTCTGCACCCGCATTTCACTTCTTTATCGAAGGACTTTCTCGTGAATACCACGTTGCGCCGCAACACTGCCCACCCGCCCGATACCGAGGACCGCGAGGTCTTCCAGATCCCCCGCGACGATGAACTCCGCCGCCTAGCCCTCACGGATCGCCTCTCTCTCCGGATCGGCCTCTGGCTGCTCCAACGGTCTCAGCGCCCGCGTCGGCAGCGTCGCACCGTGCACATCGAGTCGGCGGAGCTGCTGATCTCCGAGCAGCGCCGCCGCGCCGAACACGAGCTGGGCGTCCTCACGGCCTTCGCCCTGCAGCGCGGAATCCGCTGATCCTGTCGCCCGAGGGACGCCGAGTCCCGCATCTCCCGTGAATCCACACCAGTAAGGACCTGACATGACCATCGCTGAACCGACGATCACGCCGTTGATCGTCCCGACCTCGATCGATGACGACACCGCGGCGGAGTTCCGGGCGTACGGAGAACTCAACCGCCAGATCTGCGACGAGCAGGTCGGGCTTCCGGGCCTCGCGCTGGAAGCGGCGCAGGTTCTGCCCGGCTGGCAGGACGACACCGACTCGCTGGACCGCGGCTTCGTCGCCCGTGTCGACGGCGAGATCGTCGGCATGGCGACGATCTCCTTCGCGCAGGAGGAGGAGGCGAATGCCGGCGAGATCGACATGCTGGTGCCGGAGGCGCACTGGGGTCACGGCATCGAGAATGCGCTGCTCGCGCGCTCCGAGGAGGAGGCAAGGTCACGCGGTCGCACTGTGCTGCAGCTGTGGAGCCTGCACCGGCCGGAGCAGGCCGAGCGCATGCTCGTGCCGCGGACGGGGTGGGGTCGCGTGCCGGCCACACCCCTGAGCGATCTGGCGGAATCCGCCGGATACACGCTCGAGCAGGTCGAGCGGAACAGCGAGTTCGATCTGCACTCCGACCCGGCGCTCCTGCGCACGGCGCTGGCGGAGGCATACGCCCATGCCGGTTCGGAGTACCGGACGGTGGAGTGGATGCTGCCGACGCCGCCGGAACTGCGCGCGGCATACGCCGGCATCCTTGCAGGCCTGTCGACAGACGCCCCGAGCGGCGAGATGGACTTCGTCGCCGAGGTGTGGGACGCGGATCGCGTCGCGCGGCGGGATGCACGGATCATCGACTCCGGGCGCGTCGTCTCGGTCTCCGTCGTGCAGCACGTCCCGACCGGCGACATCGTCGCCTATAACGAGCTGCTGATCGGGACAGATCACACGGGTGTCACCCATCAGTACGGCACCCTGGTGTCGAAGGACCACCGCGGTCATCGGCTCGGGACGATCGTGAAGTGCGCGAACCTTCTGCGGTGGCAGGAGTTGATGCCGGAGTCGCCCGTCGTCTCCACGTTCAACGCGGAGGAGAACCGTCCCATGCTCAGCATCAACGAGAAGATCGGCTTCCGCGCGGTCTCGTACGCCGGGGGGTGGCAGAAGAAGCTCTGATGCCCGTGCGGGCCCGATCTCATTCTTCGGGATGAGGTCGGGCCCGCTCCGTCATCCGCCGGATCGACGACACCGGCCGGCCGGCTGACGAGAGTGGAAACATGAACATCCCCGTGATCGAAGCCCATGCCCTGACCAAGACCTTCGGGATGACACGCGCCCTCGCCGGAGTCGATCTCGCCATCAACCGTGGTGAGTCCGTTGCGATCATGGGCGCCTCGGGCTCCGGAAAGACGACCCTGCTGCACGTGTTGGCGGGAATCACCGCACCCGATGCGGGCAGCGTCCTCTTCCGCCCGGCAGAAGGCGCCCCCATCGAGGTCACCGCGCTCAACGAGTCCGCACGCTCCCGCCTGCGCCGCGAGCGGTTCGGCTTCGTCTTCCAGCAGGGCCTGCTGATCCCGGAGCTGACGGCGGTGGAGAACGTCGCCCTCGCTTCGATGATCAACGGCATCCGGCGCCAGGATGCCATCCAGCATGCGGCCTCCTGGCTCGCCGCCCTCGGTCTCGCGGGCATGGAGGATCGCCGGATCGGCGAGCTCTCCGGCGGTCAGGCGCAGCGCGTCGCCATCGCTCGCGCGCAGGCCACGGGCGCGGAGCTCGTCTTCGCCGATGAGCCGACCGGTGCACTCGACTCGCACACGTCCTCCGAGGTCATGGACGCCCTGCTGTGGTCCACCACGAGCCAGGGCCGCACTCTCGTCGTGGTCACCCATGACCCCGAGGTGGCCGGTCGCTGCACTCGCACCCTCGCCGTCCGCGATGGCCGCATCGTCTCCTCGGCGGTGACGGCGTGAACCGCAACGTCCTCGCTCTGCTGCTGCGCCCGGCGCCCGGGCAGAACAGCGTCCTCGCCCTCCCCGTCGTCGCCTTCGGCGTGGTGACCACGCTGGTGCTGACCGTGATCGGAGGCGCCCAGTCGTTCTGGGCCTGGACCGATCCGGAGGCTCCGATCTATCAGGCGCTCGCCGCCATCGCCCTCGTCCTCCTCGTCGTCCCGCTGATGTCTCTCGGCGGGGCAGCGGCGCGACTCTCCGCCCGCCGCCGTGACGAGCGCCTCTCGACTCTCCGGCTGCTCGGGGTCTCCCCTGCCGGCGTCACGGTCGCCACCGTCACCGAGTCCGTTCTCGTCGCCGCTGCAGGAGCCCTCGCCGGCGTGGTCGGACACGTCGCATTGAGTCCGCTCATCGGCCTGATTCCGTTCCGTGGTGAGGCACTCGGCTTCGGTGCGGTCGTTCTTCCTCCACTGCAGATCGCCATGGTGCTCGCCGGCGTCCTCCTCCTCGCATCGACGAGTGCGGTCATCGGGCTCCGTCGCGTGGTGATCTCGCCCCTCGGGGTCCGCACCCGTGCCACGACAACCAACGTGCACTGGATCCGCGCATTGATCGCTGCGGGCACCATCGCGATCGCTGTCGTGCTCATCAAGGTCTTCCCGTCCATCGGCGGGCTGGTCACCACCATCGTCGTGCTGGCCGGACTGTTCGGTGCCGCGCTCGCGGTGCTCAACGTCGTGGGCCCGTGGGTCCTCAAGGTGTCGGCATCGCGACAGCTTCGCCGGGCCGAACAGCCGGAGCGGCTGCTCGCAGCGCGCGTGGTCCTGGATTCTCCCAAAGCCGCGTGGCGGCAGGTCGGTGGCATCGCGATGGCGAGCTTCATGGCCGTCTTCGCCGGAACGGGCGTGGCCCTGATGAACGTGATGACCGGATCGGAGGCGGCCGAGGCCGACATCGCCCTGGCCACCGATATCCGCACAGGTCTCGTCATCACCCTGATCGGGTCGTTCCTCATGGTGGCGGCATCCGTCGGCGTGAACCAGGCGTCCGACGTGCTCGACCAGCGCGAACTGCACCGCAGCCTCCACCACCTGGGCATGCCGCTGGAGACCGTGGACCGTGCCCGGAGACGTGCGATCATGTCCCCGCTGCTGATCACGGCGATCGGCTCGGCTCTGGTCGCGGCCGTCCTCGTGATCCCGCTGCTCGGCATCGCACTGATCACGGCGCCGCTCTCGCTCCTCACGATCGCGGCGGTGGTCGGTGCGGGGATCGGGATCGTCTGGGCGACCACGTGGGCCACGCGTCCGCTGCTGCGGGGAGCGTTCCAGACCGCATGACCGTCCGCGACCCCCGCTGACCTGCTCGTTCCGGTACAGGTCAGCGGCGTCGCTGGCAGGACGGGCAGAAGTGCGAGCCCCTGTTCATGAAGCTCTCCCGCACGATCGCCTTTCCGCAGCGCGGACACGGCTTGCCCTGCCTGCCGTAGGCGTTGAGAGAGTGGGCGAAGTAGCCTGCCTGACCGTTGACGTTGACGTACTGCGCGTCGAAGCTGGTTCCGCCCTCCGCCAGGGCCTTCGCGAGCACGAGCCGCACTTCCACCAGCAGTCGGCGCACAGCCTGCGTGGACAGGTGGTCGGCAGGTGTCTCCGGATGGATGCGCGCAGCCCAGAGAGACTCGTCAGCGTAGATGTTGCCGATCCCGCTCACGACGCCCTGGTCGAGGAGAACACGCTTGATCGCGCTTCCCCTCCGTGCGAGCGCGACACCGAAGGCGCGATCATCGAAGGAGGGATCGAGAGGATCGCGGGCGATGTGCGCGACCTGGGTGGGGATCCGCGATCCGTCGTCATCGATCAGCGCATCGACGGCGAGCGAGCCGAAAGTGCGCTGGTCCGCGAACACGATCGCCAGCTCGCCGTGCACGGGATGCTCGACGCCGATGCGGATCCGTTCATGACGTTCCGCGTCGGCATTCGGCGCCCGCAGCAGCATCTGACCACTCATACCGAGGTGAGCGATCAGCGCGGAATCCTCGTCGTCGAGAGGGAGCCAGAGGAACTTGCCCCGGCGGGACGCGGCAGTGAAGGTCCGGCCTTCGAGCCTGCCGACGAAGTCCGCGGCCCCGGCGACATGCCGCGTGAGCGCTCGCTCGTCGAACACGCTCACCGACGTGATGACCGATCCGACCGCGGCCGGCTCAAGACCGGCTCGGACGACCTCGACCTCGGGAAGCTCAGGCACGCTCGCTGAGAGTGCGCCAAGCGCTGAGGGCCGCCGCCATCTCTGCGGTCTTCTTGCTGCTGCCGCGGCCGGTCATGCTGACGTCGCCGACCGACACCGTCGCGATGAACCGGCGGTCGTGATCCGGTCCGCTCGCCTCGACCGAATACTGCGGCGGGGTCGCGCCGACACGGGCAGCGAGCTCCTGCAGACTGGTCTTCGGGTCCATGGCCGCGCCGTAGCGCTCCGGATCGGCGAGCAGTGGCTCCGTGAGACGCAGCACGAGCGCGGTGGCAGCCTCAGGACCGGCCGACAGATACGTGGCACCGATCACGGCTTCCATCGTGTCCGCCAGGATCGAGTCCTTGTCGCGACCGCCGGTCTGCTCCTCACCGCGCCCCAGCAGCAGATGGCTGCCGAGGTCGATGCCCCGAGCCACCTCCGCGAGAGCGACGGTGGACACGACGCTCGCACGCCGCTTCGCCAGCTCGCCCTCGTCGAGGTCGGGGTGCGTGGTGAAGAGCATCACCGTCACGGCCTGACCCAACACCGAGTCGCCGAGGAACTCCAAGCGCTCGTTGTGCGGGATCCCGCCGTGCTCATACGCGTAGGAGCGGTGGGTGAGGGCCAACTCCAGAAGCTCCGCGTCGATATCGACGCGGAGCTTATCTGGGAGAGGTCTCGTCCCCCCGGGGACCTCCGTCACGGTACGCGACTCAGACGTCGGCGACCTTGCGGCCCTTGTACTCGAGGAAGAGCTCGGTGCCCTGCGAGTCGGTGACGACCTTCGCCTGGTGGGGACGGCTGTAGACGACCTCACCGTTCTCGATGGTCTTCACGAGGGCGACGGGAGCCGCCTTCCACTGCGCGCGACGCGACCGGGTGTTCGAACGGGAAACCTTGCGCTTCGGGGGGTTACCAGCCATGACTAGCTCTCTTCTTTCTCGGCGGCACGAGATTCTTCCGCGCCGTCTTGGTCTGTGATGTTCTGGAGCGCGCTCCACCGAGGATCGATGGGAGCCACCTGCTCCGTTCCGGTGCTCACGGCCAGTCGTTCACCCGTTTTCGGGTCGAGACCCGGGCAATCCGGCTGACACACCGGCTGAAAAGGAAGCGACAATACGGCCGCATCCCTGACGAGAGTTTCAAGATCCACGTGGTCGTCTTGAACCTCGAAGTCAGTTTCTTCCTCACCAGGATACGCGAAAAGCTCCTGGAACTCGACTTCGACGGGCCGGGCGATGTCGATCAGGCATCTGCCGCACACGCCGACGTACTCCGCGTCGGCTGTTCCGGAGACCAGAATGCCCTCGTGGACCGACTCCAGACGCACATCGAGATCGATGTCCGAGCCTGCGTCGAAGGTGACGATCCCCTCCCCCCACGTCTCTTTGAGAGCCACGGTGAACTCGTGTTCACGCATCTCTCCCGGACGTCGGACGATGTCACGGACGGGGAGCACGAAAGGGCCGTTCATTCGAGAGCGCACGGTTCCATGCTACTCGGCTGCACCTGCGGCCGGGCTGACCGTCACCCTCCAGGAGGACTCAGATCCCGCGTCCGCCGGTGTCGAGGAAGTCGGCCACCGCAGGCGGGACGAACGGTGTGACGTCGCCGCCGAGCGATGCGACCTGGCGCACCAGCGAGCTCGAGACCATCGCGTGCGACGGATCCGGCAGGAGGAACACGGTCTCGATGCCGGCGAGGTGGCGGTTGACGATCGCCATCGGGGATTCGTAGGCGACATCGATCTGCGAGCGGATGCCCTTCACGAGGACCCCGGCATCGACATCGCGGGCATAGTCCACGAGCAGTCCCATGCTCCATGACCCGATCACGATGTTGCCCGGCATGCCGTCTTCGGCGATCGAACGCTCGAGGAGGGAAAGCCGCTGCGCGATCGGGAGCATCGCCTCTTTGCCGGGGTTGTGCACCACCAGCACGTGCAGTTCGTCATAGAGGGCTGCGGCCCGGCGGATCACATCGAGATGACCCAGGGTCGGCGGATCGAAGGAACCCGGGACGACGGCGATCCGGCTGCTCATGCCACCAGCCTAGGGCAGGAACGAAGCTCAGTTCTTCGCCAGGGCCGCCCGATCTTCGTCGGTCACCCGCCGTGCGATGGCCTCACGAAGACCAGGGTGCTGCTGGAGCGTCGGGTCGTCGGTGAGGATCGTCTCGGCCACCTCGCGGGCACGCGTGATGAGCGCTGCATCCTTGACGACACGCAGCAGTTTGAGCGACGAGCGGACGCCGGCCTGTGCGGCACCGAGCACATCGCCCTCGCCCCGCAGCTCGAGATCGACCTCGGCGAGGGCGAACCCGTCGAGCGTCGCTGCGACGGCGTCCACACGGTCTCGAGCGAGGGAACCGGATTCCGCCTCGGTGACCAGCAGGCAGAGCCCAGGAACCCCGCCTCGGCCCACGCGTCCGCGCAGTTGGTGCAGTTGGGAGACACCGAAGCGATCGGCGTCGAGCACGATCATCGTGGAGGCGTTGGGAACGTCCACGCCGACCTCGATCACGGTGGTGGCCAGCAGCAGGTCGATCTCGCCGCGGGCGAAGGCCTGCATGACGGCATCCTTCTCGTCAGACGGCATCCGACCATGCAGCACGGCGCGACGGATCCCGCCGAGGGTGGGATGCGTCGCGAGAGCCTCGTCGAGCTGCACCACACCCCACCGGGGACCGGACGCGCCCTCGGGGACCAACGCGGAGGGCTCAGCCGCCTCAGCGGTCTTCTTCGTCGTGTCGATCGCGGCGCAGACCGCGAACACCTGACGCCCCTGGGCAATTTCCTCTGCGGCGCGCTCCCAGACGCGGTTGAACCATCCGGGGTGCTCGGCCAGCGGGGCGACGAACGACTCGATGCCCGCACGTCCGGCGGGCATCGTGCGGATGACGGACGTGTCGAGGTCGCCGAACACCGTCATCGCCACGGTTCGCGGGATGGGCGTCGCCGTGAGCACCAGCGCGTGCGGACTCGACCCCTTCGCGCGGAGCGCCTCCCGCTGTTCGACCCCGAAACGGTGCTGCTCGTCGACCACCACGAGGCCGAGGTCGGCGAAGGTCGTCTTCTCACCCAGCAGCGCATGCGTGCCGACGACGATGAGCGCCTGCCCCGAGGCGACCCGGAGCGCCGCCTTGCGTCGCTCCGCGGCCGGAAGCTGGCCGGTGAGCAGCGTCGGCATGAGCAGCGGCGCGAGATCGGGACCGAGCATCTTCGCGATCGAGCGCAGATGTTGTCCGGCCAGCACCTCGGTCGGTGCGATCAGCGCCGCCTGCCCGCCGCTCTCGGCCACCTGCAGCATCGCCCGCAGCGCCACCAGCGTCTTTCCGGAACCGACCTCACCCTGGACGAGCCGGTTCATCGGCCACGACCCGACGAGGTCTGCGGCGATCTGCGCCCCGACGGTCTCCTGATCGGGCGTGAGCGTGTATGGCATCGCGGCGTCGAATCGCTCGAGGAGGCCTCCCGGCCCCGCGGGCCGCGACGTGGCGGAGAGCGCGCGCACCGCGTCACGCTGCTGCAGGAGCGCAGTCTGCAATGTGAGCGCCTCGTGCATCCGGAGGGTGCGAACGGCCGGATCGATGTCGTTGCGCGTGCGTGGGCGATGGATCCGCTCCAGCGCCTCGTCGGCTGTGAGCAGTTCCTCGCGCTCCCTGATCTCGGCCGTCAACGGGTCGGGCACCTCGACGAGATCGTCCAGCACCCGTCCGATGAGGCGGGCGATCTGCCACGTCTGGATCGCCGAGGTCGCCGGGTAGATCGGGATCGGAACCGCCGCACGCGCATCCGCGCTGCGCCGGGCGGAATCCTCATCGTCGAACAGCTCGTACTCGGGATGCGCGAACTGAGTGACGCCGTTGAACTCCCCCACCTTGCCCGAGAAGACTCCGCGGCGGCCGACCGCGAGGTCTTTGGAACGCCACTCCGCCGCACCGACGTTCTTCGCGAAGAACGTGAGGGACATCCGTCCGATCCCGTCGCCGATGACCACGTCGACCATCGCGCCCGGCCGATTGCGCATCCGTCGGAAGCTCGAGGACAGGACCTCGGCGACGATGGTCACCGTCTCGCCGAGGGGGAGGTCGCGGATCGGCGTCAGCTCGCCCGGATCGGCGTAGCGACGCGGATAGTGCGAGAGCAGGTCGCCCACGTTCTGCATGCCGAAAGCTCGTCCGAGCGTCTTGGCAGACGCCGCACCGAGCGCATCCTCCAACGAGGAATCGAGCGTGAGCGACATGCTCCGAGTCTAGGGAACGCGACCGACACCGCCGGCACCCGGGCTGTCGTATCGTGAAGTGGTGACGAGGATCATCGCAGGCGCCGCCAGAGGCGCACGCCTGGAAGTGCCGGGTGTCGGCACGCGACCGACCAGCGACCGGGTGCGGGAATCGCTCTTCGGCGCACTGGAGGCGCTGAGCGCCATCGACGGCGCGCGCGTTCTCGACCTGTATGCCGGTTCCGGCGCCCTGGGCCTCGAGGCGCTGAGCAGGGGCGCCGCCAGCGCGGATCTCGTCGAGCGAGGCCGGCAGGCGGCAGCCATCGTCCGCCGCAACGCCGCCGTCGTCGCCAAGGCCGGAGGCCCGTCGGCCGGTCGGGTGCACGAGGGCGCGGTCCATGCTTTCCTGCAGCGCGCGGCCGGGCCCTTCGACCTGGTCTTCACCGACCCGCCCTACGATCTCGACGATGCAGCCATGACAGCCGACCTCGTCGCCCTCGCCCCGCTGCTCTCCGCAGACGCGGTCGTCGTCGTCGAACGCGCGCGCCGCTCCACTCCTCCCGACTTCGGCGCCGCAGGTCTGGAGCTGTTCCGGGAGAAGGGCTACGGCGACACCACGCTGTGGTGGGCGGAGCCTGCGGCCGACGAGAGTTCGTCAGCGGACGATCAGCCCGAGACCGAGTCCCAGTCCCGATAGGGATCCCATCCGCTGATGTCGACGGGAAGTCCGTCGCACAGCAGATCCTCGTCTCCGCTCGGAATGACCCGTCCGATCACGCGGAACCCCGGCGGGAGCATTCCTTCGGGGAAAGTGGCGAGCAGCGCGTGGTCTTCTCCGCCGGCGATCGCACGCTCCGGATCCGAGCCCAGCGCGGCGCGGTCGAGAGCGATGGTGACCCCCGACGCCGCGGCCATCCGACGGGCGTCGAGAGCGAGTCCGTCGGAAATGTCCATCATCGCGGTCGCACCGACCGTCGCCGCCACGGCGCCGAGACCGATCGGGGGCGACGGGCGCAGTTGCGCGGCCAGCGCAGCGGACTCCCCCGCGGCCAGCTTCGCGACGTCGACCGGCACGGGGGCATCGCCGTCACGGAAACGACCGAACAGCACGGCGAGTCCGTGTGCCGCGTTGCCCAACTCGCCGGCGACGGCGACGACGTCGCCGGGACGGGCGCCGCTGCGGGTGACCGGAGCGCGACCTTCGAGATCTCCGAGCGCTGTCACCGCGATGGTCAGCACATCGGACACTGTCAGGTCACCGCCCACCACCGCGCAGCCCGGCGCCAATGCGGCACATGCCTCGCGGAAGCCGTCAGCGAGACGCTCGACGAAGGAGAGACGCAGATCCCGGGGAACGGCCAGGGCGACGAGTAGAGCGGTCGGGCGGGCGCCCATCGCCGCGACGTCCGCGAGGTTCACGGCCGCGGCCTTCCACCCGAGGTCATAGCCGCTGGACCACGCGAGGCGGAAGTCCGGCCCATGCACAAGTGTGTCGGTCGTCGCGACGACACTGCCCGAGGGAGTCGCGATGACGGCCGCATCATCACCCGGCCCGATCAGGGTGTGCGCGCCCGGTGCGGTGCGGCTCAGGATCGCCTGCAGTATGCGTCCTTCGGAAACATCGCCCAGGCGCGGATCATCGGCTTCGGGTCGGGAGGGCATGCTGTCAAAGGTAGCCTGGAAGCATGCCTCGTTCCCGTCGCCTCGCTGCCCTCGCAGGCGCGGTGATCCTCTCCGCCGCCCTCGCCGGATGCTCCACGACCGTGCACCTCGAACCGGCCGATGACGCGAACGATCCGGCGTGCGCCTCGGTCTCGGTGCTGCTGCCGGACAGCGTCGCCGGGTTCGACCGGGTGTGGACGGATGCCCAGGCCACAGGCGCATGGGGAGAGCCCACCACCGTCGCCCTGCGCTGCGGTGTCGAGCCGCCGGCCCCTTCCGCACTCGTCTGCACCACGCTCGGCGGCGTCGACTGGCTGGTCCTCGAGCAGGAGGAGGAGCGGCAGCGCCTGGTCACTTACGGGCGCGAGCCCGCGGTCGAGGTCAACATCCGTCGGGGCGAGCAGATCGACTTCCAGTCCATCGTGGACTCGATCTCCACGAGCATCCAGTCCGGACTGGCGCCGGCGACGGCGAAGTGCACCGACCGCGTCGAATTCCCCGCGAGCTGACTGAGGGCGGGTACGCCAGGGTCAGCGGCGCAGACCCGCCTCGACGAGCTCGGTGATCAGTTCGCCATAGCTCAGGCCGGACGCCACCCAGCACTTCGGGAACATCGAGATCGGGGTGAAGCCCGGCATCGTGTTGAGCTCGTTGACGACGAGGGTGCCCTCGGGGGTCAGGAACATGTCGACGCGGGCGAGCCCCCGGCCGTCGACGGCCTCGAACGCGCGGAGGCCGGCCTCCTGGATCGCGGCCGTCTCGGCGTCGGTCACCTCTGCCGGGCAGACGACATCGACACCGTCACCGCCGAGGTACTTGCCCTCGAAGTCGTAGAACCCCCGCGAGGTGAGGATGACCTCCCCGGGAAGGGAGGCGCGCACCCCTTCCGCCGTCTCGAGAACGGCGACCTCGATCTCCCGGCCGCTCACCCCGGTCTCGATGAGCACCTTGTCGTCTTCGGCGAACGCCACGGCCAGTGCGGCATCGAGTTCGTCGGCCACCTCGACCTTGGAGACGCCGACGCTCGAGCCCGCACGAGCAGGCTTCACGAACAGCGGCAGACCGAGGGCGGCCGCGCGGGTGCGGATGTCTGCCGCATCCCGCTCCCAGTCCGTGCGACGCACGGTCACCCAGGGCGCCACCGAGATGCCGGCCGCCTCGAGGGCGATCTTCATGAAGTGCTTGTCCATGCACAGCGCGGAGTCGAGGACCCCGCCACCGGCGTAAGGCACCTCGAGCGTGTCGAAGAACCCCTGGATGGTGCCGTCCTCGCCATGCTGCCCGTGCAGGATCGGGAGCACGACGTCGACGGCGCCGAGACCGACGATCGATCCGTCGACCTGGACGACGCGCAGCGTGCGGTCGCCACCCGGCTCGGGCCACATTACGCGCGTGCCGTTGTCGACGACCTCGGGAAGGTGTGCGGCATCCAGCGGGAACTTCGCGGGATCATCGTCTTCCAGGACGAAGGCCCCCTCGCGGGTGATCCCCACCGGGATCACGGAGTAGCGGTCGCGATCAATCGCGCCCAGCACGCCCCCCGCCGTTGCGGAACTGATCGAATGCTCGCTGGAGCGCCCGCCGAAGAGCACCACCACCGTCTGCTTGTCCATGGTTGGTCCTCTCACCCTGCGGGGTGTCGTCGTCCGTCGTCAGGTGGGGTGCGATGTCTCTCGGATCCATCTTGCCGTCGAGCACCATCTTCACCTGCTCGACGATGGGCATGTCGACCTCGGCCTCGCGAGCGAGCTGCAGGATCGGGGCGACCGAGGCCAGTCCCTCCGCCGTCTGCTGCATCTGCTTCACGACGTCCTGGAAGCTGTATCCCTGGCCGAGCAGGCGCCCGGCCGTGTTGTTGCGGCTCAGCGGCGACTGGCAGGTGGCGATCAGGTCGCCGAGGCCGGCGAGGCCCTGGAGCGTCTCCGGATGCGCGCCGTTGGCCACGGCGAAGTCCGTCATCTCGACGAGACCTCGCGTGATGATCGAGGCCTTGGTGTTCTCGCCGTAACCGACGCCGTCGACGATGCCGATGGCGACCGCGATCAGGTTCTTGAGCACTCCGCCGAACTCGGTGCCGATCACGTCCGTGTTCACGAACGTGCGGAAGTAGCTGTTCCGCGCGGCACGCGCGACGATCTCCGCCGTCTCCCGACTGCGCGACGAGATCACGGCAGCGGTCGGCTGTTCGCGGGCGATCTCGAGCGCGAGGTTCGGACCGGACGCGACAGCGATGCGGTCGGGGTCGCACCGGAGCTCCTGCTGGATCACCTGGCTCATGCGCAAGCCGGTACCGCGCTCGACGCCCTTCATCAGACTGATGATCTTCGCGTCGCTGTCGGCGAGCAGCGGGCGCACTGCCTTCAAGTTCTCGCGGAGCGACTGGCTCGGGACCGACAGGTAGACCTGTTCGACGCCCTCGAGCGACGTCGCGAGCTCATGCGTGGCCGCCATCGTGCGCGGGAGGTTGATGCCCGGCAGGTACCGGGAGTTGCGCTTGGCCTCGTTGATCTCCTGGGCGAGCTCGGCTCTCCGGGCCCACATCGTCACCTGGGCGCCGCCGTCTGCGAGGATCTTGCCGAAGGTCGTCCCCCAGCTGCCGGCGCCGATGACGGTGGCGCGCGGACCGACGGGCGCTGTTCTCTTAGGAGTCAAGGCGTCCGGTCTCCTTCTGCCCATGGCTTGCGGGGTTCCAGCGTTCCGCGGGCGCCTTCTCTCCGCGCAGCTCCTCGAGGAGTGCGGTGATCGCGTTCATCAGGCGGTTCGTCGCCTCGTTCAGCGCCGCGGGCTCCCCCGCGCGTCCGCGCAGATCGGAGACGTCCACCGGATCGCCGACCAGCACCCGGACCGGCTTGCGCAGCGGCCAGAAGCTGAGGCCCTTCTGGTAGCGCCCCATGATCTCCTGGGTGCCCCACTGCGCCATCGGGATCAGCGGGATGCCGTCGGCGAGGGCCAGACGCACCGCGCCGGACTTGCCGCGCATCGGCCACAGATCGGGATCACGCGTGAGGGTGCCCTCGGGATACACGATCACTCCGCGACCGTGCTCCACCAGCTCTTCGGACTGCTTCATCGTCTGCCGCGCAGAAGCCGCAGACGAAGTGCGGGCCACCGGGATCATGCCCGTGCGGCGCAGGAACCAGCCGAGAACAGGGACCTTGAAGAGACTTTCCTTGGCCATGAACCGCGGCGCACGCCCGATCCGCCACACGGCAACCGCCACGATGAGCGGATCGAACTCCGAGTAGTGATTCGGCGCGAGGATGAACGACCCCTCCTGCGGGAGCTTCTCGCCGCCGGAGACACGGATCTTCGCGATCAGCGCGACCGGCGGGATCACCAGTGCGGCGAGCGGCCAGAAGACGCTCGGCCTGGTCGTCTCCGCCGACCGCCGTTTCATCCGGGTCACCGGATGACGTCGAAGTCGGCGCCGAGCGCGTCGAGCTTGGCGAGGAACTTCTCGTAGCCGCGGCTGAGGATGTCGACACCCGACACCTGCGACTCGCCCGTGGCGGTCAGCGCCGCGATGATGTGGCTGTAACCGCCGCGAAGGTCCGGAACCACGATGTCCGCACCGTGCAGCGGCGTCGGGCCCGTGATGACGGCGGCCTGCTCGAGGTCGCGGCGGGGAACGCGGCGGGGTCCGTCCTGCAGACCGCGCGGGTGCACGACGATGTCGGCGCCCATCTTGACCAGCGCGTCGGTGAAGCCCATCCGGTTCTCGTACACGGTCTCGTGCACGACGCTTCGGCCGTGCGCCTGCGTCAGCGCGACCACGAGAGGCTGCTGCCAGTCGGTCATGAAGCCGGGGTGCACGTCGGTCTCGATGACGACGGGCTTGATATCGCCGTCACGACGGAAGAGGATGCCGTCTTCCTGGATGTCGAACCAGCCGCCCGCCTTGCGGAAGATGTTGAGGAACGTCAGCATCTCCTGCTGCTTGGCACCGCCGACGAAGATCTCGCCGTCGGTGGCCAGAGCCGCGGATGCCCACGAGGCCGCCTCGTTGCGGTCGAAGATCGACCGGTGGTCGTAGCCGCGGAGCTTCTCGACGCCCTCGATGACGATGACGCGGTTGGGCTCGTAGGAGATGATCGCGCCCATCTTCTGGAGGACCGCGATCAGGTCCATGATCTCCGGCTCGATGGCGGCGTTGCGGAGCTCCGTGACGCCCTCGGCGCGGACAGCGGTGAGGAGCACCTGCTCGGTCGCGCCGACACTCGGGTACGGCAGGTGGATGTTCGCCCCGTGCAGGCGGTTCCCACCCGTCGAGAGACGGATGCCGCTGGGGAGCTTCTCGACGATGGCGCCGAACTTGCGGAGCGCGTCCAGGTGGAAGTCGATGGGGCGGTCGCCGATACGGCATCCGCCGAGGTCGGGGATGAACGCCTGACCGAGACGGTGCAGGAGCGGCCCGCAGAAGAGGATCGGAATGCGGGAGGCGCCGGCGTGGGCGTCGATCTCCTCGAAGTGGGCGGACTCCACGTCGCTCGGGTCGAAGATGAGCGAGCCGGGCTCATCGCCCTCGCTGACGCGCACACCGTGGACCTCGAGCAGTGAGCGCACGACGGCGACATCGCTGATCGCCGGCACATCGCGCAGGGTGCTCACGGTCTCGCCGAGGAGCGAGGCGACCATGGCCTTGGTCGCCAGGTTCTTCGCCCCCTTGACGTCGACGCGACCGCGAAGCGGGCGTCCGCCTCGAATGGCGAGGACGTCTCCGGTGAGTGCAGGGACTCCGTCCGGGAGAGCGTCGCGCACAGGTGTCGTCATTCGGAGCCTCACTTCATTTACGGATTTCGGGGGCGGGTTGCCCCTGGGCTCCCCCGCCCCCACCGTCTACTGAACGGGAAGGGTTCGGGGCCGCCACGACTCGCGACGGGCCTCGAACTGCGCGATCTTGTCTTCGTTGCGCAGCGTGAGCCCGATGTCATCGAGCCCTTCGAGGAGCCGCCATCTAGTGTAATCGTCGATCCCGATCTCGGCCTGGACGTCACCGATCGACGCGCTGCGCGCCTCAAGGTCGACCGTCATCTGTGCCCCGGGATTCCGGTCGATCTCCGCCCAGATCCGCTCGAGATCCTCTTCCGAGATCGTCGCGGCAAGAAGGCCCTGCTTGCCCGAGTTGCCCCGGAAGATGTCGGCGAAGCGCGGGCTGAGGACCACGGTGAATCCGAAGTCGCGCAACGCCCACACGGCGTGCTCACGGCTGGATCCGGTGCCGAAGTCCGAACCGGCGACGAGGATCGACGCGCCCTGGAATTCCGGTTGGTTGAGCACGAACTCGGGGTCCTGCCGCCAGCCGTGGAACAGCGCGTCTTCGAAACCCGTCTTCGTGACACGCTTCAGGAAGACGGCGGGGATGATCTGGTCGGTGTCGACGTTCGAGCGCTTCAGCGGTGCCGCGATGCCCGTGTGCGTGATGAACTTCTCCATGGGTCAGATCCCTTCCGTCAGGTCGCTGGGGCTGGACAGCGTGCCGCGGATCGCGGTCGCGGCGGCGACGAGCGGCGACACGAGGTGCGTGCGCCCTCCCTTGCCCTGTCGTCCTTCGAAGTTCCGGTTCGACGTGGACGCACAGCGCTCCCCCGGTGCGAGCTGGTCGGGGTTCATGCCCAGACACATCGAGCATCCGGCGAAGCGCCATTCCGCCCCGAAGTCGGTGATGACCTTGTCGAGGCCCTCGGCCTCGGCCTCCAGGCGCACGCGCGCCGACCCGGGGACGACCATGACGCGCACGCCGTCGGCCTTCTTCTTGCCCTGGATGATCGATGCGAAGGCGCGCAGGTCCTCGATGCGGCTGTTGGTGCAGGAGCCCATGAACACGGCGTCGACCGGCACCTCTTTGAGAGGCGTCCCCGGCGTGAGGTCCATGTACTCCAGCGCGCGTTCTGCGGCAGCCCGCTCGTTGGGATCGACGATCTCGGCGGGGTTCGGCACCGAGGACGACAGCGAGCTGCCCTGACCGGGGTTGGTGCCCCAGGTCACGAACGGCTCGAGTTCGTCGGCGTCGATGAAGACCTCGGCGTCGAAGGTCGCGCCCTCGTCGGTCGGCAGGGTGCGCCAATAGGCCACGGCCTCTTCCCAGTCCTGCCCCTTGGGCGCGTGCGGACGGCCCTCGAGGTAGGCGAAGGTGGTCTCGTCGGGGGCCACCATCCCGGCCCGCGCTCCGGCTTCGATCGACATGTTGCAGATCGTCATGCGCCCCTCCATGGAGAGGGCGCGGATGGCGCTGCCGCGATACTCGAGCACGTAGCCCTGTCCGCCTCCGGTGCCGATCTTCGCGATCACGGCGAGGATGATGTCCTTCGCGGTGACGCCGTCGCGCAGAGTCCCCTCGACATTGATCGCCATGGTCTTGAACGGCTTCAGCGGCAGTGTCTGCGTGGCCATGACGTGCTCGACCTCGCTGGTGCCGATGCCGAACGCCATCGCTCCGAACGCCCCGTGCGTCGAGGTGTGCGAGTCGCCGCAGACCACCGTGATGCCGGGCATCGTGAGCCCGAGCTGGGGCCCGACGACGTGCACGATGCCCTGCTCCGCATCGCCGAGCGAATGCAGACGCACCCCGAACTCCGCGGCGTTGCGGCGCAGGGTCTCGATCTGCGTGCGGCTGGTGAGATCGGCGATCGGCTTGTGGATCTCCAGCGTCGGGGTGTTGTGGTCCTCGGTCGCGATCGTCAGGTCGAGGCGGCGCAGCGGCCGCCCCTCGCTGCGGAGGCCGTCGAACGCCTGCGGACTTGTGACCTCGTGCACGAGGTGCAGGTCGATGTAGATGAGGTCCGGCTCGCCGTTCTCGCCCTTGACGACCAGGTGGTCGTCCCAGACCTTCTCGGCGAGGGTCCGGCGGCGTGCGGAATCGGCACCGTTTGCGGGGGTGGTCATTGCGTGTCTCCTGTAGCTGGCGGTTCGGCCCACGATGGACTCCGCGACGAGGAGGGGCTCAGATCGAGGTCTCGTCGCGGCCGCTAAGAAGAAGGAGCACGGTCCGCATGACGTCAGATTACCACCGCTCGGACACGCTCCGACCCGTCATGACACTCTGTTGAGCACCCGAACGACCGAGAGGCACCGCATGACCGTCGACACCGCCCGCTTCGCCACCCGTGCGGTCCACGCGGCGAGAACCCGTGAGACGGCGTCCTCGCGCGCGACGCCCATCTATCTGACGGCGGGGTTCGAGTTCGACGACTTCGACCACGCGGCCGACCACTTCAGCACCGGGGCCGGCTTCGGATACACGCGCACGGGCAACCCGACGGTGCGAGCCGTGGAGCGTCAGCTCGCAGCCCTGGAGTCCGGCGCGGACGCGGTGCTGGTCGCGAGCGGACAGGCGGCGGTCGTGACCGCCCTGCTCACCGTCGTGGGGGCCGGCGACCACATCGTCTCCTCCACCCACATCTATGAGGGCACCCGAGGGCTCTTCCTCGACAACCTGGCGCGCCTCGACATCGAGACGACTTTCGTCGAAGACATCGCCGATCCGGATGCCTGGCGGGCGGCGATCCGCCCGAACACCCGCGCGGTGTTCGCCGAGTCCGTGGCGAACGCGCGCAACGACGTGCTCGACATCCGTGCCATCAGCGACATCGCCGACGAGTTCGCGATCCCGCTGATCGTGGACAACACCCTGGCGACCCCGGCCCTGCTGCGTCCGATCGAGCACGGCGCGGCGATCGTCGTCCACTCCGCGTCGAAATTCCTCGCCGGACACGGATCCGTTCTCGGCGGCGTGATCGTCGACGACGGCCGCTTCGACGCCGAGCACGCGGGCCACAATGCGCCGCACCTCGTGCTGCCGGGGCGGGGCGACGCTCCCAGCGTCTTCGCTCGCCACGGCGGTCGCGCACGCATCGCCTACGCCCGGGAGTCGGTGGCGCCGCGATTCGGCGCGTCCCCGTCTCCGCTCAACGCCTTCCTGATCGGCCAAGGCGTGGAGACACTCAGCCTCCGCGTCGAGCGGCAGTCCCGCAACGCGCTCCAGATCGCGCAGTGGTTGGAACAGCACGACGCGGTCGAGAGCGTGGACTACGTCGGGCTCCCCTCGCATCCCGACCATGAGATCGGCTCCCGCTACCTCGAGGGCGGATCGGGGTCGATCTTCACCTTCACCCTGCGGGGCGGATTGCCCGCCGCACGACAGTTCGTCGAGGGCGTGCAGGTCTTCACGCACATGACCCACATCGGAGATGTCCGCTCCCTGGTGCTGCATCCGGCGACCACGAGTCACGCGCAGCGCACGGACGAAGAGCGCGAGATCCTGGGCGTGCACCCCGGCACGCTGCGGGTATCGATCGGCATCGAAGACGTCGAGGATCTCGTCGCCGACCTCTCGCAGGTGCTGAACGCCGTGCGGGAGACGGTCGCGTGAGCCGACCCCAGCACTTCGGCTGGTTCCTGGCGCGCGGTTTCGGGCCGCAGGGCTGGGGCTATCCGTCACTCGACTGGGACTACGACTGGACGCGCCCTGAGGTGTACCAGGACGCTGCCCGCACCCTGGAGCAGGCGGGCTTCGACCTGGTCATCATCGAGGACGCGCCGTCGTTGGGGTCGCCGTCGACGATCGATCTGCGGGTCCGTCACGCCTTCGGCGGCCCCAAGCACGATCCGCTCCTGCTCGCTCCGTATCTCTTCCAGGCGACGAAGCACCTGGGCGTCGTGCCGACGGTGAACCCGGCGGCGTATCTCCCGTACACCGCGGCGCGCCAGTTCGCGACGCTGCAGCATCTGAGCGGGCATCGGCTGGGTCTCAACGTGGTCACCGACACCGGGAGCGCACGACACTTCTCGGACGCGCCGCAGCTCGGTCACGACGAGGCGTATGACCGCGCGGAGGAATGGCTCGCCGGAATCCGCGCACTGTGGCACAGCTGGGACGACGGCGCACTCGTCGCCGACCGCGAGACCGGGGTGTACGCCGACGGTACGAAGCTGCAGCCCGTCCGGCACCGGGGCGAGCACTTCGCATTCGACGGCCCCCTCAACGCGCTCCCGTTCACGGACGGGGATCCCGCGATCGTCTCCCCCGGCGGCTCCGGCCGCGGACTCGGGTTCGCCGGCGCGAACTCCGATGTGCAGCTCGCGCTGGCTCCGCTGAACGAGAAGTCCGTGCGCGACTACCGTGCCCGGGTGCACGAGGCGGCGATCGCGAAGGGGCGGCAGCCCGAGGACATCAAGATCCTGTTCGCCATCCAGCCCGTGATCACGTCGTCGAGCGAGGAGGCGGACCGCATCGTCGCCGCATCCGCCCATCCCGACGACGCCGCGCTGGTGCAGATCGCCCGCAAGCAGTCCAGCGACCTCGAGACCGACCTCACGTCGCTCGACCTCGACAAGGCGCTCGATCTCTCGCTCTTCGGCGCCCACGTCTCGCGCGGGAGCATCCAGCGCCTGATCGGAGACCGCGGCGAGGATGCCCCGCTGTGCGCCCATCTGACGGCGCTCGCCCGCACAGGCCGGATCACGGACCGCTCCGGCTTCGTCGGAACGGCCGAGGAGTTCGCCGACCTGATCGAAGAGCTCGGCGAGTGGGGCAACGACGGCGTGCTGCTCTGGGGCGACTTCCATCCGGTCACCCTGCATCGCACGCTCGACGAACTCGTGCCCGTCCTGCGCCGCCGCGGCATTCTCCGCCGGGAGTACGTGGACGGCGGTCTGCAGGCGAACCTGCGCGCGTTCTGAGGCGCGCAGGTCGCCTGCGGGACTACTCGCTGAGCGCTGCCTTCTTCTCCGCGCGCTTGTCGTGCGAGGAGGCGATGAGGCTCGCGACCGTGGCGATGGTCATCGAGGCCAGGATCACGCCGAGCGAGACCATGTTGCTGATGTCAGGCACCCACTCGACGTGCTGACCGCCGTTGATGAACGGCAGCTCGTTGACGTGCAGCGCGTGCAGGATCAGCTTGATGCCGATGAAGCCGAGGATCACCGCGATGCCGTAGTGCAGGTAGCGGAGGCGATCGAGCAGGTCACCCAGCAGGAAGTAGAGCTGACGCAGCCCCATGAGCGCGAAGATGTTGGCCGCGAAGACGAGGAATCCGTTCGTGGTGATCTCGAAGATCGCGGGGATCGAGTCGATCGCGAAGATGAGGTCGGTGACGCCGATCGTGATGAAGACGATCACCATGGGCGTCCACATGCGCTTGCCGTTCACCGTGGTGCGGATCTTCGATCCGTCGTACTCCTCGCTGATGTCGACGCGACGACGGAGCAGGCGCACGATGAAGTTCTCGCGCTTGACCTCACCCTCATGATCACCGTCGGGCATCGCCTGACGGATCGCCGTCCAGATGAGGAATGCGCCGAAGATGTAGAAGATCGGCGAGAAGTTCTCGACGATCGCGACGCCGGCGAGGATGAAGAGGCCGCGCAGGATCAGCGCGATGATGATGCCGACCATGAGGACCTGCTGCTGCAGGCGCCGCGGCACCGCGAACTGGGCCATGATCAGGACGAAGACGAACAGGTTGTCGATCGACAGGCTGTATTCCAGTGCCCAGCCGGTGATGAAGTCGCCGGCGTTCTGCCAGCCGCCGACGTTGCCCAGGAGCACGGCGAACAGCAGTGCGAGACCCACGTAGAAGACCACCCACAGGGTGGACTCCTTCGTCGAGGGGATGTGCGGCCGCAGCCGGATGAGGAGCAGGTCGGCGATCAGGATGATCGTGAGGACGACCATCGAGGTGATCTCGAACCAGACGGGGATTTCCAAGGGGCGCACAGGCCTTTCGCGGAGGGGTCGGGAATCAGTCGAAAGTCTCTCCCCCGCACAGATGTGCGTCGCGCGCCCGGAGCAGCGATGACGGTGCTCGTGATGACGTTACGCGCGGATCCGGGATACTCCCTCTCGCCCGGGCAATGCTACCGGAGCCGCGGCACCGCGGGGAACAGCGATCGAGACGAATACGGCGACCGGATCTGAGACGATGAGGCAGCGATCGACACCTCCCTGGTGAGAGACACCGAACGGAATCAGGATGCCCGTGCAGACGAGTGATCAGAAATGGGCGGCGCAGGCCGCGGCCGGCGACGAGAGCGCCTTCCGCGAGCTGTACCGCGCACACGTGCGGCCGGTCTACTGGATCGCCCAGGGCATCCTGGCGTCGCCCGCCGACGCGGAGGACGTCACCCAGGAGACGTTCGTCGTCGCCTGGCGCAAGCTCCCCGCTCTCGAGCTCCAGGGCGAGTCGATCCTGCCCTGGCTGGCCACGATCTGCCGCTTCCAGGCCGCGAACCGGTTGCGCCAGCGCCGCCGCGATCAGGCGCACACCGCCGAGGCCGTCGACGAGACCCTGTTGCCCGACACGATCAGCGTCGAGGAACAGGTCATCACGGCCGAGCTCGCCGCCCGGATCGCCGTCGAGGTGGGGACCCTGAACGATCTCGACCGCGAGATCTTCCGTCTGTGCGCGTCCGAGGGCTACGCGTATCAGGCCGCGGCCGAGGAATTGGGCATCACGCACGCGGTCGTCCGCAATCGTCTCTCCCGAGTGCGCACCCGGTTGCGCGGCGCCGTGAAGGAAGTGAGAGACGCATGAACGACCAGAATCCCCGCAGCGAGCTGCCGGTGCTGTCGGACGACACCATCGCCCGCATCGAGACCGCCGTGTTCACCGAGATCGCCGCAGAACGCTCCCCCGCGCATCCGCAGGCCGAGCGCGCCAGGAAGCGCCGCCGCCGCTGGCTCACCGGCGGCGGCATCGCCGCGGCCTTCGTCGTCGGCGTCCTCGTGACGCCCCCGATCCTCGGCGCGGTCGGTGGCGCCGCAACATCGACGGCCGAGGGGCTGAGCATGCCGGGCGGCGTCTCGATGGATTCCTCGTCGTCATCGCCGGAGCAGATGTCCGACTCCGCACCCGAATCGCTCCCCGGGAGCATCTCCGACTCCACCATCGCCGGCGCCGACAGCAGCGAGGGCGATCGGGAGATCATCGCGACCGCCCAGGCGACCGTCCAGGTGAAGAGCATCGCGGACGCCGCTTCGGCGATTGCGAACCTCGCCGAGGAGCACGACGGCTACGTGGAGAGCACCGAGATCGGGAAGTCCGTCGCCATCGACGGCACGTCCGAACCGGCTCCCGCCGACTCGGCGTACGGCTGGATCAGCATCCGCGTGCCCTCCGCAGATCTGCCGGAGGTGATCGCCGCGCTCGGAGAGACCGGTGACGTCCTCTCGTCGTCGACGTCGAAGCAGGACGTGACCTCGGTGTCGATCGATCTTCAGGCGCGCGTCGACTCGACGCGCGCGTCCGTCGACCGTCTCACCGAGCTGATGGCGCAGTCGGGCAGCGTCTCCGAGCTGATCGAGGCCGAGGTCGCGCTGACCGACCGACAGGCGCAGCTCGAGTCGTATGAGCAGCAGCTCGAGTCCCTGCAGGATCAGGTAGCGATGTCATCGCTTCAGGTGCAACTCACCAGAGCGACGACGGCCACCACCGCCGATCCCGCCGGGTTCGCCGATGGCCTGCTCGCCGGATGGAACGGCCTCGTCGTCTCGCTGAACGCCCTCGTCATCGCACTGGGCTTCGTCCTCCCCTGGGTCGCGGTCGTCGGTGTCGTCGTACTGATCGTGTGGCTGATCCGTCGAGCGCGCCGGAACCGTCGATCCGCACCCTCGTCGGTGGCGGAAGAAGCCGGTCCCGACCAGATCTGACTCCCGCCGCCCGAGCGGGCGCCGATCCGCCGGCGGTTAGAGTCGTTGCCATGAGCAGAGCCGCCATCGATCCCCGGTCACGCGCCGTGCCGGTCGGCCGCGACCTCACTCTCGACCTGGTCCGTGTCGCCTGCGTGCTGCTCGTCGTGTTCGTGCATGTCCTCTTCACCGGGGTCGGGCGGGAATCGGACGGGTCGCTCCTGATCGAGAAGACCGTCGAGACCCAGTCGTGGTTCACCGCCGCCTCCTGGATCGCGAACATCATGCCGCTGTTCTTCGTGGTCGGCGGATACGCCGCACGAGCCGGATGGCGATCAGCCGTCGCTCGTCGCGAGAGCGCAGACACCTTCGTGCGCGTGCGACTGGCACGCCTCGCCCGCCCTGCCCTCCCGCTCTTCCTCTTCTTCACGATCGCCCTCGGCGCGGCACGGATGCTCGGCGTCGATCCGGCACTCGTGGACACGGTCGCGATCGGCGTCGGGTCGCCGCTGTGGTTCCTCGCCGCCTACATGATCGCGCAGGCCCTGGCACCGACCATGATGCGGCTCCATGAGCGACACGGTGCATGGATCCTGCTGATCCTGTTCGCCGCGGCTCTGGCCGTCGATGCCTTCCGATTCCTCTTCGTCGGCGGCATCCTGGGCATCGACCCCCTTCCTCCCACGGGGTATGGCCTCGGCCAGGAACTCTCCGGCATCCCGAACATCCTGTTCGCGTGGCTGTTCGCACAGCAGGTCGGATTCTTCCTCTACGACGGCTGGTTCGCACTCCGCACCTGGTGGCAGCTCGTACTGATGATCGCGGGCGGATACGTGGCCCTGTGGGCTCTCGTGTCTCTCGGCGGCTACACGCAGAGCATGCTCGGCAACCAGTGGCCGCCGACAGCCACGATGGCTGTCCTCGCTGTGATCCAGACCGCGGCGCTGACCATCCTGCACCGCCCTCTGACCGCCATCATGCGCACCAGAGCGGCGCAGGGAGTTGTCTTCCTCATCGGGTCGCGGCTGATGACGATCTACCTCTGGCATCTCCCGGTGATCATGGTGCTCGTCGGCATCGAGCTCCTCCTGCCGTTGCCGTTGCCGTCGCCGGGAAGTCCGCTGTGGTGGTGGACGCGACCCCTGTTCTTCGTGGTCGTGCTGGCTGCCGTATGGCTGCTCTCCCTGTGGCTTGGTCGGTTCGAGAGAGTGCCACGATTCGGCGTGCCGCGCCGCCCGTCGACGGCGGTCACGGTCGCTGCCGTCGTGGTCTTCGTCACGCCGATCATCGCGATCACCGCGTACGGACTCGACTTCCCGCTCGCTGCAGCGGCCGCCGTCGGAACGGGCGCGGCGCTGTGGTTCACGAAGGCGTCCGCGCCGTGATCTGAGCGTGAAAAGCAAGAAAGCCCCCGGCGAACCGGAGGCTTTCTCATGTTGTGTGACCCCAGCGGGATTCGAACCCGCGTTACCGCCGTGAGAGGGCAGCGTACTAGGCCGCTATACGATGGGGCCGTCTGGCGGACGTTTCCGTCGCGCGACAACCGTTCAAGTATGCCATGGCATTTCTCGGTCCGCCAAATCGACGCCACCCCGACCTGACTCCCGGGCGTGGCGCGCAGAATCCGTTTGCCGTGCGCCGGTTGAAGGAGTTGACTCGTCTCATGCGCGTCACCAAGTTCGAACATGCCGCCCTTCGCCTCGATGCCGGCGGGAAGACCCTGCTGATCGATCCGGGTTCCTTCACCGCACCGCTGGTGGATCTCGACGGCCTGGTCGCGATCGTGATCACCCACGAGCACCCCGACCACTGGACCTCCGATCACTTCGACCGGCTCCTGCGCGCGGCGCCGGGCACGCCGATCTTCGCGCCGTCCGGAGTTGCCCGGGCGGCGGAGGGGTACGACATCACCGTGGTCTCCCCCGGCGAAACCGTCGAGATCGGCGGCTTCTCGCTCCGGTTCTTCGGCGGCACGCACGAGGTCATCCACTCGTCGCTGCCCGTCGTCGAGAACGTCGGCGTGCTGGTGAACGACGAGCTCTACTACCCCGGCGATTCCTACGCGGTTCCGGAGGGGGTCGCGGTCGGCACGCTCGCTGCTCCGCTCGGAGCGCCCTGGCTGAAGATCGGCGAGGCGATGGACTATGTGCTCGCTGTCGCGCCGCGTCGCGCCTTCGGCACCCACGACATGACGCTCTCGGTCATCGGGAAGAACATGCACCGCCAGCGGCTGCAGTGGGCGACCGAGCAGGGCGGCGGCGAGTTCTTCGTTCTGGAGCCCGGCGAATCGCTCGATCTGTGAGCGGCGCGGTACGACGCCTCCTCCCTCCGCCGACCGAGCGACTCGTCTTCCGGGAGATGACGGAGGACGACCTGGACCTGATGGCCGATCTGCTCGGCGACCCGGAGGTGATGGCGTTCTATCCGGCGCCCAAGAGCCGCGCCGAGAGCGCCGAGTGGATCGCGCGCATGCAGGAGAGCTATCGGAAGCACGGCCACGGACTGTGGATCATCGAGACGCGCGGCGGCGAGTTCGTCGGCGACTGCGGTCTGACCTGGCAGTCCGTGAACGGCGATCCGGTGCGGGAGGTCGGCTATCAGGTGCGCCGGTCGATGCAGCGCCGGGGGTACGCGACCGAGGCCGCGCGCGCGTGCGTCGAGCTCGTAGCTCGGGAGTTCGCGCCGACGCTGCTCACCGCCATCATCCACCCCGCCAACGACGCCTCACGCGGCGTCGCGGAGAATCTCGGGATGACTCACATCGACGATGACCGCGCGCACCCGTGGATCGTGCGCACGGTCATGGGGATGCAGGTCGCTCCCGCTTAGTCGCGGTGGCTAGCGCCCTGCGCGGCGCGCACACGGAGATCGCGTTCCAGATGGTCGCGCTGCTCGACGACGAGCCGCCGCAGCGCCGCGGGCGCCCCCGCGTTCTCGGCGATCCAGGCGTCGACGGCACTCAGCGAATCGGCCGCGGGGAAGAACCCGAGGACCAGCCGACGCGCGATCTCGATACTGCGGTCACCCCAGACTCCCGCAATCCGCGCGAAGTACTCCGCATCGAAGACCTCGGTCAGATCACGGCGCCCACCGGCTCGGAATCCGTCGATCTCGGCGTCGAGGTGATCGTTGCTCAGCGTGAGGTCGGTCCAGGCGGTCTCCCAGGCCTCGCGCCGCACGGCGGCGTCGGGCCGCGACGCCCGTGCGCGTCGCGCTGCCGTGCGTCCGCTGCCCGTGTCGTCGCGGTCCTGCTCGGCGCTGATGTCGGCGAGGTCGGCGTGCCCCGTCGTGACGAGTGCCGTCAGCAGGTGCCAGCGCAGATCCGGGTCGACCACGAGACCCGCGGGCACGTCACCGTCGAGGAGGGCGCGCACGTGCTCGTGGTGCACGTCATCGTATGCCGATGCGGTCGCGAGAGCCCGCGCCCACGACAGCTGCGCGTCGCTGCCCGCGTCGGCGGCCTGCAGCGCGCTCCACACGGTATCCGTCCAGCCGCGCTGCTCCGCAGCACGGTCCGCATCCGCCACGAAGTGCCGGATGGCGTATGCGGCGTTCGCGAGGACACCCGCCAGCAGCCCGATGTTGGACTCCGCGGGGCCGTGCGTACGCACGATCGCCACGTACCGCGCCGCATCGAGCTCACCGTCCCTCGTGGCGTTCCACAGCGACGACCACACCAGTGCCCGCGCCAGCGGCTCCTCGATCTCCGACAGCGACTCCTCGACCGTGCGCAGCGACCGCTCGTCGAGCCGCGCCTTGGCATACGTGAGGTCGTCGTCGTTCAGGAGCACCAGATCGGCATCGGGCAGATCCAGCGGGGTCCGCTCGCCGATCAGGTCGAGTTCCTGCTGCTCGCGACGGACGACGCGCCCGTCCAGGCGCTCGTACAGGCCGATGCGCAGTCGGTGCGGACGCGGATCGGTCTGGACGAGGAAGCTCCGACCGTCGTCATCCGTCTCGGTCCACAGCGTCGACACACCGGAGGTCTGCAGCCATGCCGCCGACCAGTCGCTCATGTCGCGGCCGGAGACGGCGCTGAGCTGCACCAGGAAGTCGTCGAGCGTGGTGTTCCCGAACGCATTCGCAGCGAAGTAGCGCCGAGCACCCTCGAAGAACGCGTCATCGCCGACGAAGGCGACCAGCTGCTTGAGGACCGCGGCGCCCTTGGCGTAGGTGATCCCGTCGAAGTTCAGCTTCGCCGCCTCGAGGTCGGTGATGTCCGCCACGATCGGATGCGTCGTGGGCAGCTGATCCTGCTGATACGCCCAAGCCTTGCGGCTCGCGGCGAACTTCACCCAGGCGTCATGGAATCGGGTGGCGACCGCGGAGGCGTGCGCACCCATGTAGTCGGCGAACGACTCCTTGAGCCACAGGTCGTCCCACCAGGTCATCGTGACGAGGTCGCCGAACCACATGTGGGCCATCTCGTGCAGGATCGTGTTCGCCCGTGCGGCGCGCTGCGCTTCCGTCGCCGCGCCGCGGGAGAGATACGACTCCGTGAACGTCACGAGACCGGGGTTCTCCATCGCACCGAGGTTGTACTCCGGCACGAAGATCTGGTCGTACTTGCCCCACGGGTACGGGTAGGCGAAGGCATCGGTGAAGAAGTCGAGTCCCTGCCGGGTGACCTCAAGGATCTCGTCGGCCTCCAGGTAGGGCGCCAGCGAGCGGCGGACGAAGACGCCGAGGCTGACCTGCTGCTCTTCGCGCCGCCACTCGCCCTCGACACGCGTGTAGGGGCCGGCGGCGACCGCGGTGATGTAGCTCGAGATCGGCAGCGTCGGGGCGAACTCCACCCGCTGCACCCCGACGCCGAGGTCGGTGTGCGCCGCGGTCTGGTTGGAGAGCACCTCCCATTCGGAGGGGGAATCGACGACGAAGGTGTACTCGGCCTTCATGTCGGGTTGCTCGAAGCACGCCATGACCCGACGCGAATCCGCCGGCTCGTACTGCGTGTACAGGTACGTCTCGTCATCGGCGGGGTCGTGGAAGCGGTGCAGTCCCTCGCCGGAGCGGCTGTACGCCCCGACCGCCACGACGCGCACCACGTTCGAGGAGGCGAGACCGGCGAGCGTGATCCGGGCTCCGTCCCACACGACATCCTGGTCGACGCCGTTCACCTCGACGCGGCGCACCTCTTCGCCGATGAAGTCGAGCCAGGTCCTTTCCGCCGTCGCATCGAACTCGAGCGTCGTCACGGTCGGGAACCCGGTGCGCGCCCGCTCGGGCGCCCCCGTCAGATCCAGTTCGACACGGATGCGGTGCAGGGTGACCGCTGCGGATCGCGCGGCGGTCTCCTCCCGGGTGAGGTTGGCGGTGTCCATTCCTCCATCCTGGCATCCGGACGAGACGCAGACGGCCCCACCTTCACGCCTCACTCGTTGCGCAGGCGATGGCCGATCTCCGCGTAGAGCTGCGCCGAGGCCGCCGCGAGTGCCTCAGCCGACGCCTCATCGCCCCGCGCAGCCGCGATCGACGAGAGGACGCCGTCACTGCGCGCCACCTCCGCACGATCGCCGGTCGCCTCGGCGATGCTCCGTGCCTCCTCGGCGTGCCGCGCCGCATCGTCGAGCAGGGGGCGGGCTGCGCCCGAGTCGATCGACGCAGCGCGCACCAGGATCTCGGCCAGTGAGTTCGCCGCCTCGGTCGCGATCAGGGGCGAGCCGGCGCGTTCCGCCTCGCGCAGGGTTCGTTCGGCGGCGGCTCGCGCTCTCACGAGGTCGCCGGCGCGCCCGTCCAGCCGCGCTTCCAGCAGGTCGAGGTCGGCCGAGGTCGCGAACTCCCCCGCTGTCCGCAGGGTCTGTCTCGCGGTCGCGCACAGTTCGCGAGCACGCACGTCATCTCCCGTCGCCTCCGCCACCAGTGCCAAGGTCCTGCGCACGAACGGCAGCGAGTCGACGCTCGACTCGTCGAGCAGCCCCTGCAGCTCGACGGCCGCGTCATCGAGCTGGCCGATCGCCAGGAGGAGCAGCGGCCGGTTGCCGCGAACGACCGCGACGTTGAGATCGTCGCCCTCTTCCCGCGCCATCGTCAGCGCCACCGCGTAACGGTCGCGTGCCTCCGGGTAGCGGGCGAGGATGCGCAGCGTATCGGCATGATTGCCCGTCGCCCGCCCCTCCACGATCCGATCCCCGGCCGCCCGCGCGTGTCCGATCGCGAGCTCGTACGACCGCAGTGCCTCTTCGAGATGGCTCATCCACCGTTGGACGTTGCCGATCTGATTCCACGTGCGCGCGAGTGACACCCCGGTGGCGATGCGTCGCACCCGATGCAGCGTGATCAGCGCTTCGTCCAGACGCCCGAGCTTCTCGGCGCAGTGCGCGACGCCCAGGGCGATCTCCGGCACGAGGTCGAGTCCCTCTCCGCGCGCTGCGAGGTCATGCAGGCGCAGCGACTCGTTCCACATCGACCACCGGGAGAGCCCGGGGTGCGCTTCGATGGCGAGCTGCTCGACCGCGGAATCGGCGGCATGCTCTCGAGCCGCCGCGGCGACGGCGAGCACGGTCACCACCTCCCGCGCCGCGTAGTCGGGATCGGAGCGGATCCGCTCGAGCACCGCGGCCGCTGCTGTGCGCACGAATGTCCGGCGCTCCGAAGAGGGTCGAAGCGAGCGTGATCTCTCCGCGGCGAAGGCGAACACCGTGGCATGGATCTGCACATGTCCGTCGCGGAGTTCGACGAGATGGCGACCATGAAGGCGATGCAGATCGGCTTCCGCCGACGGACCGCCGGCAGCGAGCAGCACCGCGGCGTCGATGTCCCTGTCCAACAGCGCAGCGTCCGCCAGCAGATCGGCCTCACCCTGCGACAACGAGCGGGTGGCGGCTTCGAGCACGGGACGGATCCGCGCAGCACGCGGCTCGTGTTCGAAACGCGACGCGAGATCCTGGAACGACCAGCCCTCGTGCTCACGGACGATCCCCGCGAGCATCACCAGGTCGAGCGGGAGACCGCCTCCCACGGCCACGATGCGCTGGAGCGCGTCTGTGCCGACGTCGATCTCCGAGGGGGACAGAGGCGCCGCCGTCCCCTCGACCGTGATGAGATGCGCGAGGAGCCGTTGCGCGTCGATGTCCGTCATCGGAGAAACGACGACACGAGCGATGGTGAGCGTCTGCGGTCGCACACGCTGCTCCAGATCGGCGAGGTCGACCCGGGAGGTCACGACGTACCGCACCCCGGGGACGATCAGTGCGGCGAGGCGCCGGGCGTCACCCGCGTCTTCCACGATCACGGTCGTACCGCGAGCGGTGACCTGCAATGTCTCGCGCAGGCGGGGCAGCTCGTAGGGCAGCGCACGGACTCCGAGCGCGCCCAGCATGCGCCGCAGGACGTCGATGGGGTCGGCGTGCGGACGGTCCGGCTCGGATTCGCGCAGCTGCACCGTGAGCACCGAGTCCCTGCCGACCAGCGCGGAGGCGAAGGTGCTCTTCCCGGCGCCCGGCAGCCCGGTGAGAATCAGGACATCCGCCGCGGGCACCGAGGCCAACAGCGCCTCTCGACCGATCTCCGCGCCAGGAGCGTTCCGCGGAGCATGCGTCACCTCGATATGCACTCCGGATCGCTCGCCGTTGAGCACGCGCGCCGTCTCGCTCCAGCGTTCCGATTCGGCCTCCCCGCCACCGAGCGCCCGGACGATGTCTCCGACGAGCCGATCATCCACCCGTCGTCGACCGGGACGGAAGCAGTCGTAGACCGTGACCTTCGCCGGTTCCGCTCCCCCGCGCAACCGTCCGATGCGCCGTGCGATCTCCGCGTACGAGGGGGATCCGGCATCCGCGCGCATCCGCCCGAGCCCGCTGCAGAGCTCGTCGAGGGTGCGCGGGGCGGGCATGAGTCGAGCCTATGGCAGGCTGCGGGGGCGCTCGGCCGGCGCGTCGTTCGGGCTCGTTCGGGGTCCGACGGCGCCCGGTGGTGGGCATCTAGGCTCGCTCGACGGAGAGGCCGCCCGACCTCCCGGACAAGGAGACACTCCCCATGACGACACGCGCAGAGATCGCCGCGAAGCTCGACGACTTCTCGTTCCAGAAGGTGAACTTCGGCGGGTTCCTGATGAACAAGCGTGCGAAGAACTCGCACGCGCTGTGGACCCGCACCTCCGACAAGGGGGTCACGGAACTGACCATCCTCACGACGCGGGACTTCGGTGAGGGCAACGTATACGACGTCGCCGCGTTCACCCTGGATGGCACGGTGCCCGCCGACGTCGTCGCCGAGCTCCGACAGCAGGCCGAGAGCCTGACCGACCGGATCAACCTCCGCGAGCACGGGTATGTGTACTCGTGCCTCGAGCCGTGGGACGGCGGGGGCACCATCTGGATCTCGAAGAAGCCGGAGTTCCGCGCGCTGAGCCGGATCGATCAGGGCATCTACGTCATCCCGATCCAGCGTCTCAACGGGCTGAACGAACCGCGCTGGCTCGCGTGGGCGCGCGACAACGGCCAGCTGAACATCGCCATCGTCTACAAGCCCTGACGGTGCTCGCGCACTCGGAACCGACGCCCGCCCCGCACGCAGGAACCCCCGTGCGGGGCGGTTTCCGACTGATCGCCGCGTCGGCGGCCTATCTGGCGATCGCCGCCGGCGTCGCGTTCTATCTGCTGCCTGTGGGTTTCGGGCTCGAAGGTGCCGCCCTGCTCCTCGCACAGCTGGCGACGATCGTCGCGGGCGCTGTACTCGTCGCCACCTCGACCTTCGCAGTCGTGCAGCATCGACGGCGACGCGCGAACCTCGAAGCCATCGCGCAGGCGCTCGGGTGGACGTACCGCGCAGACATCGGCGACCGTATCTGGGGCGGATCCATCGACGAGCAGATAGACCGTGGGAGCCGCACCGCCCAGGACCATCTCGATGCGCTCCACACCAGCCTCCCGTTCGACAGCGTCGAGCGCATCTTCGTCGTCGGCGACCGCGAGGGAGCGACCACGCACACCGTGCGCGCCGTGCGTATCCCCCTCCCGTCGGAAGCGCCGAGGATCACGCTCCGCTCGCGTCGGGGCGGTGGAGCGCTCAGTGTGCTTCCGCGACGACCGACCGGCCGCTCGCAGCTGCGGTTGGAGGGCAACTTCAGCGATGTGTTCGAGGTGTCCGTCCCGCACGGTTACGAGACCGACGCGCTGTATGTGCTCACGCCTGATCTGATGGCGATCCTTCTCGATGAGAGCGCCGACCTCGATCTGGAGATCGTCGACAGCACACTGCACCTGTACCTCCCCGCCGTCGACCTCACAGACGAGAGCGAGCTCCGCGGGTTCCTCACCGTGATCGCCGCGCTGCACGATCGGTTCGGACGACGGACGCTGCTGTACCGCGATGAGGCCGCCGCACCGCTCGACCCGCAGTCCTACCGCCGCGAAGGCGACACTCTCACCGAGCGCGCTCGGACCGTGGACTCCCGTGCACGGTGGTGGCCAGTGATCGCCGCAGTGGCCACACCACTCATCCCGATGCTCATCGCTGTCGTCTGGCTGCAGCTCGCCGGTTGACGTTCTTCGAGATCTCCGGCCCACCCAGGAGCCGTCGGATGGCCGTCTCGGGCGTCACCGAGAGGTCCAGCGTGCGTCCCCGTGCGTACTGGCGGAAGACCCGCGGATCGATGTAGCTGCCGCGTGCGACGGCCGTCGTGTTCCCGAGCGCGGTCGCGGCGGCCTGCACGGCGAGTCGCTCGGCCTGGTCCCGATCTTTGCGACGGTCGAGCTCGCCGATCCGCGCGAGTGCATCGGCCGCGATGACGGTCCCGTGCAGGGTACGGAAGTCCTTGGCCGTGAAAGACGCCCCCGTCACCTCGCGGAGGTACGTGTTGACCTCGGCGGGAGTGATGCGCACGCGGCGACGACCGCGGCGATAGGCCAGAAGGAAGGCTCCCGACTTCCCTGCGGCGAAATCGGTCAGCGCGTCGGCGAGCGACTCGTCGGTGATCTCGATCGAGGCGGTGCGGCCGCTCTTCGCGGGGAAGGACAACGCCACGTCGCTGCCGGACACGCGCACGTCGCGCCGGCGAAGGGTCGTGAGCCCACGGCTGCCGTGCCGCACGAGGTATCGCTCGGAGCCGATGCGGAGCGCCGCGTCGTCGAGCAGCCGGAACGCGATCGCCAGAGCGCGCTCCTTGGTCTGTCCCTCTTCCTTGAGCGCCCTGGTCACCTGAGCTCTGGCGCTGGGCAGAGCGGCCGCGAGGTCGAGCGCTCGCACGAACTTGCGGCGATCACGGCTCACGCGCCACAGCGGGTGGTAGAGGTACTGCTTGCGCCCCGCGCCGTCGATCCCCACCGCCTGGATGTGCGCGAGCGGATCCGCGGCGATCCACACGTCGTGCCACGCGGGCGGGATGACCAGATCGCTGATGCGCTCGCGATCCGCCTCCGGTGCGGTCTCGCCGGCAGGATCGACATAGCGGAACCCCGACCCCGAGCGAACACGCCGGAATCCCGGGTCCTCATCCGGTGCGACTCGAACCAGTCTGGCCATTCGTGATCCTCCCCTGAAATCGTCTCCGTCGAGGATGCCGGTCTCCGAAGGGCAGCGGTAGGGAGTGGCGTCGCGCGCCCCGCCGTGCTATCCGACGTCGGCCGGGGGTCGTGCAAAGGTACGGCGCATGTGATCGCTCGTGAGGAAGTCGGCGATGCCGATCATGATCAGGCTGAAGACGATCTGCTCGGACACCATCCAGAGCGGGTACAGGCCGGGGATGGCGGCCATCACGAGCGTGATGACGGGAAAGATCTGCGCGAACAGTCTCAGGCGCTGATAGGCCCATCGCCAGCCGCGCTGCGCACGCCAGGCGAAGTAGAACAGCGTCGCGGTCATCGCGAGGACGACCAGCGTTCGCATCCAGACGGCGAACGAGACGGACTCCCCGTCGACCGCCAGCAGCAGCGCGACGATGACGGCCCCCACCCCGATCACGAGTTCGACGACGAGAAGCCAGAGGATCCACGTGAACGCTCGCACGGTCTTGGGGTGAGTGCGGTCGGCCTCACTGATCGCGACGCCGGCCTGCCGCCCGCCCGCGATCCGGTCGAGACGGAGGAAGAGAGACTCGAGCGCCATGCTCGGAGCCTATTGCGTACGAAAGCCGCCGGCCTCGTCCGTTCGATGGATGTCGGCCCCGCGGCGGCGGGGTCAGCCCCGCGTGTCCGGATCGCCGAACGCGAGTCCGACGGCGGCCAGAGCAGCCTTCGCCTGTGCACGTGCCGCTGCCGCATCGGGCGCGTCGCGCAGACCGAGCAGACGCCGGCGGTGGGGCTCCCCCAGCAGCAGCTCGAACAGCGCCTCGGCGCGGGCGCGGTCATGATCGGGCATCAGGCGCTGCAGCGCGGCGATGTAGCTCTGCGGGCCTTCCTCGTAGAAGCGCCGGGCGAGTTCCGGGAATCGGCGAGCCTCCGCGATCATGAGCCGATGCAGGCCGACTGCTTCGTCTGAGTGCAAAGTCAGGACGACTCCTTCTGCCACGTGCGCGAGGGACTCGTCCACCTGGTGACCCGGATGCAGGGTCTGCTCGCGGAGACGCTCGACAGCGGCGAGGAAGATGTCCGTGCGATCCCCGATGTATCCGTAGATCGTCCGTTTCGTCACGTGGGCCTCGGCGGCGATGTCGTCGAGCGTCACCTGCTCGAACCCGTCGCGGACGAAAAGCCGGACCGCGGCATCGATGATGTCGTCGCGTCGCTGAACGCGCTCATCGACGGTGGGACGACCTCGTTTCCGGCGGGGCGGACCGCTCTCGACTTCGTTCACTTCGTCCTCCTCCTCCACGGATCAACTATGCTCGATACACGAATGATACGCAGAAAGTGTCATTCATGAATGCGCCCGTCCCCGCATCCACACCCGGCAAGAAGGAGAACACGCATGCCCACAGCCGCCCGCCCCCGCAA
>NZ_FMIR01000021.1 GCF_900095745.1 Microbacterium oxydans | reverse complement strand
GGTAAGATAGAGAAGTTGCCCTGCGGGCCTGGCTGTGATGGCTGGGTCGTGGGAGCATCCGATCCTTGAGAACTCAACAGCGTGCACTTGTCAAATGCCAAATTATCCTCGTCTCCACTTCGGTGGGGGTGAGAATTCCTTTGGATCAAAGACCAACCTCCTTGTGGGGTTGGCAACGGATGAAGTCAGCAATGAATTTGTCTCTTTGGTCAGCATCAAACTCGCTGCGTCACCGTTTTCCCGGTGTCGTATGCATTTCTTTTTTACGGAGAGTTTGATCCTGGCTCAGGATGAACGCTGGCGGCGTGCTTAACACATGCAAGTCGAACGGTGAACACGGAGCTTGCTCTGTGGGATCAGTGGCGAACGGGTGAGTAACACGTGAGCAACCTGCCCCTGACTCTGGGATAAGCGCTGGAAACGGCGTCTAATACTGGATATGTGACGTGACCGCATGGTCTGCGTCTGGAAAGAATTTCGGTTGGGGATGGGCTCGCGGCCTATCAGCTTGTTGGTGAGGTAATGGCTCACCAAGGCGTCGACGGGTAGCCGGCCTGAGAGGGTGACCGGCCACACTGGGACTGAGACACGGCCCAGACTCCTACGGGAGGCAGCAGTGGGGAATATTGCACAATGGGCGCAAGCCTGATGCAGCAACGCCGCGTGAGGGACGACGGCCTTCGGGTTGTAAACCTCTTTTAGCAGGGAAGAAGCGAAAGTGACGGTACCTGCAGAAAAAGCGCCGGCTAACTACGTGCCAGCAGCCGCGGTAATACGTAGGGCGCAAGCGTTATCCGGAATTATTGGGCGTAAAGAGCTCGTAGGCGGTTTGTCGCGTCTGCTGTGAAATCCGGAGGCTCAACCTCCGGCCTGCAGTGGGTACGGGCAGACTAGAGTGCGGTAGGGGAGATTGGAATTCCTGGTGTAGCGGTGGAATGCGCAGATATCAGGAGGAACACCGATGGCGAAGGCAGATCTCTGGGCCGTAACTGACGCTGAGGAGCGAAAGGGTGGGGAGCAAACAGGCTTAGATACCCTGGTAGTCCACCCCGTAAACGTTGGGAACTAGTTGTGGGGTCCATTCCACGGATTCCGTGACGCAGCTAACGCATTAAGTTCCCCGCCTGGGGAGTACGGCCGCAAGGCTAAAACTCAAAGGAATTGACGGGGACCCGCACAAGCGGCGGAGCATGCGGATTAATTCGATGCAACGCGAAGAACCTTACCAAGGCTTGACATATACGAGAACGGGCCAGAAATGGTCAACTCTTTGGACACTCGTAAACAGGTGGTGCATGGTTGTCGTCAGCTCGTGTCGTGAGATGTTGGGTTAAGTCCCGCAACGAGCGCAACCCTCGTTCTATGTTGCCAGCACGTAATGGTGGGAACTCATGGGATACTGCCGGGGTCAACTCGGAGGAAGGTGGGGATGACGTCAAATCATCATGCCCCTTATGTCTTGGGCTTCACGCATGCTACAATGGCCGGTACAAAGGGCTGCAATACCGCGAGGTGGAGCGAATCCCAAAAAGCCGGTCCCAGTTCGGATTGAGGTCTGCAACTCGACCTCATGAAGTCGGAGTCGCTAGTAATCGCAGATCAGCAACGCTGCGGTGAATACGTTCCCGGGTCTTGTACACACCGCCCGTCAAGTCATGAAAGTCGGTAACACCTGAAGCCGGTGGCCTAACCTTTTTGGAGGGAGCCGTCGAAGGTGGGATCGGTAATTAGGACTAAGTCGTAACAAGGTAGCCGTACCGGAAGGTGCGGCTGGATCACCTCCTTTCTAAGGAGCATCTGACTCTTCGGAGTCCAGAACCCAGATCGAAGGCATACGTTCTTCGCTGGGAGCTCATGGGTGGAACATTTGACATGGTGTGAAGGATGTTGTTCTTCTTTAGTACGTCGGGTCTTCGGATCTGGTTGGAACGGGGAGGGTGGCGGATGTCGCACCTGCACGCTGTTGGGTCCTGAGGGACCGGATGCGCACTGGCCTTTGGGTCGAGTGCACAGTCGGTTACTCTGGGCCTCTTTCTGTTTCCCCCGTGTGGGGTTGTGGATTGGGGCACCGCCCGTACTTTGAGAACTACACAGTGGACGCGAGCATCTTGCAGCTGACTTCGGTCAGTTGCACAAGATGATCTTAAAGATCATTAGTCAATTTCATGCCGGACCTTTCGGGGTCTGGTGTCGATTCTGATTCAAACTCATGTGATTTATCAAGTCTTTAAGAGCAAACGGTGAATGCCTTGGCATCTGGAGCCGAAGAAGGACGTAGCAATCTGCGATAAGCCTCGGGGAACTGATAAGCAAGTTTTGATCCGAGGGTGTCCGAATGGGGAAACCCCGCTGGGCGGCGTGCCGACCTAGTGACTCCCGCCTGAATATATAGGGCGGGTAGAGGGAACGTGGGGAAGTGAAACATCTCAGTACCCACAGGAAGAGAAAGCAACCGCGATTCCGTTAGTAGTGGCGAGCGAAACCGGAACAGGCTAAACCTAGCGTGTGTGATAGCCGGCAGGCGTTGCACGTTGGGGGTTGTGGGACTTTTCAGTCATCTCTGCCGAGATGGCGGCGTTACAAGAAGGTATAGACGAACGGTCTTGAAAGGCCGGTCATAGAGGGTGACAACCCCGTAGTCGAAATGCTTCTCTTGGCGCGAAGAGTATCCCAAGTAGCACGGGGCCCGTGAAATCCCGTGTGAATCTGTCAGGACCACCTGATAAGCCTAAATACTCCCAGATGACCGATAGCGGACAAGTACCGTGAGGGAAAGGTGAAAAGTACCCCGGGAGGGGAGTGAAATAGTACCTGAAACCGTTTGCTTACAAACCGTTGGAGCCTCCTTAGTAGGGGTGACAGCGTGCCTTTTGAAGAATGAGCCTGCGAGTTAGCGATATGTGGCGAGGTTAACCCGTGTGGGGTAGCCGTAGCGAAAGCGAGTCTGAATAGGGCGATTCAGTCGCATGTCCTAGACCCGAAGCGAAGTGATCTATCCATGGCCAGGTTGAAGCGACGGTAAGACGTCGTGGAGGACCGAACCCACTTAGGTTGAAAACTGAGGGGATGAGCTGTGGATAGGGGTGAAAGGCCAATCAAACTTCGTGATAGCTGGTTCTCTCCGAAATGCATTTAGGTGCAGCGTTGCGTGTTTCTTGCCGGAGGTAGAGCTACTGGATGGCCGATGGGCCCTACAAGGTTACTGACGTCAGCCAAACTCCGAATGCCGGTAAGTGAGAGCGCAGCAGTGAGACTGTGGGGGATAAGCTTCATAGTCGAGAGGGAAACAACCCAGACCACCAACTAAGGTCCCAAAGCGCGTGCTAAGTGGGAAAGGATGTGGAGTTGCCTTGACAACCAGGAGGTTGGCTTAGAAGCAGCCACCCTTGAAAGAGTGCGTAATAGCTCACTGGTCAAGTGATTCCGCGCCGACAATGTAACGGGGCTCAAGCACGCCACCGAAGTTGTGGCATTGACATTATTGGTAGGCCTTCGTGGTCCAGCCGTGTTGATGGGTAGGAGAGCGTCGTGTGGCCAGCGAAGCGGCGGTGTAAACCAGCCGTGGAGGCTACACGAGTGAGAATGCAGGCATGAGTAGCGAATGACGTGTGAGAAACACGTCCTCCGAAAGACCAAGGGTTCCAGGGTCAAGCTAATCTTCCCTGGGTAAGTCGGGACCTAAGGCGAGGCCGACAGGCGTAGTCGATGGACAACGGGTTGATATTCCCGTACCGGCGAAGAACCGCCCAAGCTAATCCAGTAGTGCTAAGTGTCTGAATCCCAGTGACTGATCCCTTCGGGGTGACGCGTTGGGCCTAGCGCACGACCCCATTCTGGTGCGGTTAGCGTATTAACAGGTGTGACGCAGGAAGGTAGCCCAAGCCAGGCGATGGTAGTCCTGGTGCAAGTGCGTAGGCCGAGTCGTAGGCAAATCCGCGATTCACATAGGCTGAGACACGATGCGGATAAAAAGTGGGTGATCCTATGCTGCCAAGAAAAGCATCGACGCGAGGTTCAAGCCGCCCGTACCCCAAACCGACTCAGGTGGTCAGGTAGAGAATACCAAGGAGATCGAGAGAATCGTGGTTAAGGAACTCGGCAAAATGCCCCCGTAACTTCGGGAGAAGGGGGGCCTTCGGCGTATAGGGATTTACTCCCGAAAGCGTTTGGAGGCCGCAGAGACTAGTGGGTAGCGACTGTTTACTAAAAACACAGGTCCGTGCCAAGTCGCAAGACGATGTATACGGACTGACGCCTGCCCGGTGCTGGAAGGTTAAGAGGACCGGTTAGCCGCAAGGCGAAGCTGAGAATTTAAGCCCCAGTAAACGGCGGTGGTAACTATAACCATCCTAAGGTAGCGAAATTCCTTGTCGGGTAAGTTCCGACCTGCACGAATGGCGTAACGACTTCCCAACTGTCTCAACCGCGAACTCGGCGAAATTGCATTACGAGTAAAGATGCTCGTTACGCGCAGCAGGACGGAAAGACCCCGTGACCTTTACTATAGCTTTGTATTGGTGTTCGGTGTGGCTTGTGTAGGATAGGTGGGAGACTTTGAAGCATGGACGCTAGTTCGTGTGGAGTCATTGTTGAAATACCACTCTGGTCACTCTGGATATCTAACTTCGAACCGTAATCCGGTTCAGGGACAGTGCATGGTGGGTAGTTTAACTGGGGCGGTTGCCTCCCAAAAAGTAACGGAGGCGCCCAAAGGTTCCCTCAACCTGGTTGGCAATCAGGTGTCGAGTGTAAGTGCACAAGGGAGCTTGACTGTGAGACTGACAGGTCGAGCAGGGACGAAAGTCGGGACTAGTGATCCGGCAGTGGCTTGTGGAAGCGCTGTCGCTCAACGGATAAAAGGTACCTCGGGGATAACAGGCTGATCTTGCCCAAGAGTCCATATCGACGGCATGGTTTGGCACCTCGATGTCGGCTCGTCGCATCCTGGGGCTGGAGTAGGTCCCAAGGGTTGGGCTGTTCGCCCATTAAAGCGGTACGCGAGCTGGGTTTAGAACGTCGTGAGACAGTTCGGTCCCTATCCGCTGCGCGCGTAGGAAATTTGAGAGGATCTGACCCTAGTACGAGAGGACCGGGTTGGACGAACCTCTGGTGTGTCAGTTGTTCCGCCAGGAGCACCGCTGATTAGCTACGTTCGGGATGGATAACCGCTGAAAGCATCTAAGCGGGAAGCCGGCCTCAAGATGAGATTTCCATACCTTCGGGTGAGAGGCTCCCAGCCAGACTACTGGGTTGATAGGCCAGATGTGTAAGTGCAGTAATGCATGCAGCTGACTGGTACTAATAAGCCGATGACTTGATAACACACCGTTTGTTGGTGCTACGCGTCCACTGAGTGGTTCTCGATGTACGGTCGAGAACCGCATAACAACAATGACTTTGTTATGTGTTTGATTGAAACATCAATAGTGTTTCGGCGGCCATAGCGTGAGGGAAACGCCCGGTTACATTCCGAACCCGGAAGCTAAGCCTCACAGCGCCGATGGTACTGCAGGGGGGACCCTGTGGGAGAGTAGGACACCGC